>NZ_JACYXK010000027.1 GCF_014842975.1 Rhodanobacter sp. DHB23
TGGGTGGTCCACTGGCACCCGCTCGTCCACCGACACATACGAGAACATGCCCAGTTGCTGGATGTCGGCTCCGCGCACGGAAACGGCCTGATGATTGATGAGGGCTATGATTGTCGCCGGTGCGGGGTTTCTCAACAGCCTGTTAGGCTTCAATTAGCAATCGAATTTAAGTTAGCTCTATGACACCAGCGCAAGAGATCGCCCGAAAGAAACAGCTTGTGTCCGCTGCCAAGGCTCTGTTGTCCTTGCAAGTAGGCATCAGCATCGGCTGCGTGCGCATAAACAAGGTTCTCATATGGCTGGCGCTTCAAGACGATGAACGGTATCGCATCTTTCATCAATTCACGCGGGCAACTCTTGGCCTTCCTATTGGCAACGAGCGCCTGCTTTGGGCACATCCGGCGCTGTTGGAGCATGATGCAAAGCTCGCGAAAATTGAGGCGGAGTACAGGCCAAAGCTTCTCAGTGCTTGCATCGCCATCATCGGCGAGTATGGCTAACATCTCATTCAAGGCGGACGGCTTCGCCGCCGCTTAACTCCAGCGTCATGCCCTATGAGCAATGATCCAACAGCGAAAGTCTTGTTCCGTGTCCCAGACGAGGAGGGAGGCGCAACTGTCGAGACACTTTGGGCGACTCCAGTCGGGAATGACCAATACAAACTGGACAATTCCCCTTTCTATGCTTATGGAGTCTCTTGGGAAGACACGGTATTCGCGCCGTTCGACACACAAGAAGGCATGGCTACGTTCCAATCAGTTGTGGCGCGCTCTGGCAATCGAACCATCCGCATCATCTTCGATCCACCGATTTCTTCCGGCAACGCTTCCGACTTGGTGCTTCAAAATCTTGTCGCACTTGGCTGCAGCTATGAGGGAGCCAATCGTAGTTACATCTCGCTCAACATCCCGTCTTCCGTGGATCTTCGGCGTGTCCACTCGTATCTCATCGAAGTTGACGCGCAGTGGGAGCAGGCAGATCCAACGTATGACTCAATGTTCCCAAGTGAGGCATAACATCTCGTTCAAGGCGGACGGCTTCGCCGCCGCTTAACTCCAGCGTTCAGGGGCCATGATGAATTACATGCCAACCGTCTATGTGATCTTGGCGGCTGCAACCTTGTTCATCACGAGCGCCGCAAGGTACATCAGCCTGAGGCGTGTGGTGACACGTCTAAAACAAATCAATATGTCCAAATGGGTCGAGATGGGTAGCCCGGAGCCCACATTCTTCAGCCGATTCAGTGACTACACCACTTGGCAACCGACAAATTTGCGCGCACCAGACGCTCTGCACACCGAATTATCAATGTGGCTGACTGAGCGTGACTACGAACGCCTGCACGACGTCGAGATCACTTTGAATGCCAACCGATACAGGCTTCTTGGCAACCTGCAACTTGCAATCAGCCTCATCTTTGTTTGCGCGTTTCTCTATTTTCGATTCGTGCAGAGACCAACATGAGCTCATCATTCCGCACCATCGTCATCGGCGGCACCGGGCAAGTCGGCGGGTCCGTGGTGCAGGCTTTGCTCGCGACGGCCGAGTGCCGCGAAATCGTGATGGTCACGCGCCGGCCGATCACGCCGGCTGACCCGGCGCGGATGCGCAACGTGGTGATGGACACCGGCGCCGCGGATTTCGAGGCGCGGGTTTCCGACCTGGCGCGGGAGGTGGTCGCATCGGGCGATCGCGTGACCGCGATCAGTTGCGTCGGCGTCGGCAGTGGCACGGCGCAATGGAGCGAAGAACAGCTCAAGCAACTGGAAGTCGGCGTGGTCGGCGGCTTTGCCCGTGGCGTGCGCGCGGCGGGCATCACGCAGTTCTGCCTGCTGTCGGCGGTCGGGGCCGCATCGCGAAGCCGGATCAAATACGTCCGCGTCATGGGCTTGAAGGAGGAGGCGGTACAGGCCGCGGATTTCCCGCGGCTGGCGATCTTCCGCCCCGGCATCATCGTCGGCAACGCGCACACCCCGGCCTGGGCCGGCTGGCTCGGCAAGCTGGTGCCGGGCCCATGGGGCAATATCGGTCAACGCGATATCGGCAAGGCTTTCGTGGCGGAAATCGTGAAGAACGGCACGCAAGCCGGCGTCGCGTTTTTCGACAACCGGGCGATGCGTCGCCTGTTCGGCTGACCGGGCACGCAAGCAGCCTCGACGCAGGCCCTTCGACTTCGCTGCGCTACGCTCAGGGCGAACGGTTCTATCAACAAGACGACAGGTGGACCGGGCGTGGTTTTCGTCCGATGTCTTCGGAAACACGCGCAGCTTGCGTCGGCGATTACGCCGCCGTCCCGCCCACCGTCATCGCATCGATCTTCAACGTGGGCTGGCCCACGCCCACCGGCACGCTCTGGCCGTCCTTGCCGCAGATGCCCACGCCCTCGTCGAGCTTCATGTCATTGCCGATCATGGAGACGCGGGTGAGCACGTCGGGGCCGCTGCCGATCAGTGTGGCGCCCTTCACCGGCGCGGTGATCCTGCCGTCCTCGATCAGGTAGGCCTCGCTGGCGGAGAACACGAACTTGCCGTTGGTGATGTCGACCTGGCCGCCACCGAAGTTCGGTGCGTACAGGCCCTTCTTCACCGAGCGGATGATTTCCTCCGGATCGTGGCTGCCGCTGCGCATGTAGGTGTTGGTCATGCGCGGCATCGGCAGCGCGGTGAAGGATTCGCGGCGGCCGTTGCCGGTGGGCGCCATGCCCATCAGGCGCGCGTTGAGCTTGTCCTGCATGTAGCCCTTGAGGATGCCGTCCTCGATCAGCACGGTGCAGTTGGTCGGCGTGCCTTCGTCATCCACGCTGAGCGAGCCGCGGCGGCCGGGCAGCGTGCCGTCGTCGACCACGGTGACGCCGGGCGCGGCCACGCGCTGGCCGAGGCGGCCGGCGAAGGCGGAGCTGCCCTTGCGGTTGAAGTCGCCTTCCAGGCCGTGGCCGATCGCCTCGTGCAGCAGCACGCCGGGCCAGCCGGGGCCGAGCACCACGGTCATCTGGCCGGCGGGTGCGTCGACGGAGTCGAGGTTCACCAGCGCCTGGCGCACCGCCTCGTCGGCGAAGGCCAGCGCGCGGCCGTTGTCGATCAGCTCGCGGTAGCCGTAGCGGCCGCCGCCGCCGGCATAGCCCTGCTCGCGGCGGCCGTTGGCCTCGGCGATCACCTGCACGTTGAGGCGCACCAGCGGGCGCACGTCGGCGGCCAGCGTGCCGTCGGAGGCGGCGATCAGTACGGTGTCGATGGTGGCGGCAATGCTCACGATGACCTGGGTGATGCGCGGGTCGCGCGAGCGCGCATACGCGTCCACCTCGCGCAGCAGGGCGATCTTGTCGGGGTTGGGCAGGCTTTCCACCGGGTCGATCGCGGGATACAGCTGCCGTGTGTTACCCAGCGCCAGCGGCTGGCCGGCGCCGCGGCCGTCCTGCGCGATGGCGCGCGCGGCCTTCGAGGCGTCCAGCAGCTGCGGCAGCACGATCTCGTCGGAATAGGCGAAGCCGGTCTTCTCGCCTGAGATCGCGCGCACGCCCACGCCCTGCTCGATGGAATGGCTGCCGTCCTTGACGATGCCCTCCTCCAGCGTCCACGACTCGCTGCGCGAATGCTGGAAATACAGGTCGGCGGCATCGATCGACGGCCCCATCAACTGCGCGAACACGCGCTCGAGGTCGCCTGTGGCGAGTCCACCGGGGGTGAGCAGCCGGCTCTGGGCCTGGGCAAGCAAGGAATCCATGGGGCGTCGTTTGTTGGCGAATGAGACGGCAAGAATGGGGGCGCAACGCGGGAAATGAAAGCCATGCCACCGCACTGCCCCCCTCTCCCATTCATGGGAGAGGGGCCGGGGGAGAGGGCGCGGTGCGGCGATGCAGGCAAAAGCCCCTCTCCCCAACCCCTCTCCCACAAAGTGGGAGAGGGGCTTTCAATGCTGCGTCGAGGATGCCGCGGCCGGCACCTGCAACTCGTCGCGCAACGGCATCGTGATGGCCGGGCTGGACGACGATGCGGCGGGCAGCAGCGGCGGCGTGGTGACCGTGGTGGCAGCGGCGGGCACCTCGTTCTTTTCCACCAGGGTCATCACCGGTTTGTCCCAGCTGCCGGTGACGTGGTAGCGGTAACGCGCGCTGGCGAGCTTGTTGAGGCCATGGCCCAGCAGGCCTTGCACGGCCAGGCCGGCGGCGGCGCCCACCGGACCGGCCACCACCGCGCCGATCACCGGCAAGCTGTTGCCGATGTGCGGGACGACCTGCACGTACTGGTCGTAGTCCTTGGCGCGCAGGCCGGTGCGTCCGCTGATGCTGATCTGCACGGCCGGCCCCTTGATGGCCAGGTTGGCGGTGGTGGCGTTGCCGTCGGCGAGCTGGAAATCGCCCTTGATCGAGTCGAAGCCCAGGCCCTTGCCGAACACGTCGCCGAAGTCCAGCGTCAACCGTCGCGGCAGTTCGGCCAGCGAGACCAGGCCGAACAGGCGCCCCACGCCGGGCGCCAGTTCGGGGATGCGGCCGTCGCTGACGTCGACGGCCAGCGTGCCGGTGGCATTGGCGAGGCTGAAGGCGGAGGGCGGGCCGGGCCAGCTGGCATCCAGCTGGTCTTCCGTCTTGCCGCCGTTGACGAGGCCGGTGTAGCCGAACGCGGCGAGCATCTTGCCGAGGTCGTCGGCGGCGAAGCCGATGCGCATGCGCGTGTGGCTGTTGGTCGGCGTGCCGTTCCAGTCGCCGCTGCCGGTGATCTGCACGCTGGGCGACAGCGCGCGCAACTGGTCGATGTGCATGCCTTGCGCGGTGGGCCAGGTTTCCAGCCTGGCTTCGCCCAGCCTGGCGTCGCCGAAGCTCAGCTCGCCCACCCACAGGTGGAACGGCGGCAGCGCGGCGGGATTGATGCCGGTGTTGGCGGGATCCTCGACGGGCTGGTTGGCAGCCAGCTTGCCGGTCGGTGCGGGCGGGTTGGGCCAGTGCAGGTGCGCGAGGCGCGCGGTGATGCCGCGCTTGCCCAGGTCGCTGTCGGGCACGGTGAAGCGGCCGGCCATCGCCGCGCCATCCACGTCCACCTGCAGATGGTCGACCGCCGGCGTGGCCTGCAAGGTCATCGCACCCAGCGGATGGCCGAACCATTCGGCGTGATCGGTGCCCACGTCCACACTTTCCAGCGCGGGGCCGCCCCCCGTGCCATTCGTGCCGCCTGCGGCGCCGCTGCTGCCCGCGCTGAGCGCGACGGCCTGCTGCACCCAGCCGGTGACGTCGAGCCTGGCCGCGTGGCCGCGGATGCGCAGGCCCTGCGCCGGCAGCTCGGTGGGCATCTGCGTACCGAACGCCAGCGTGCCGGCCAGCGGCCTGCTGCCATCCGCCAGGCGCAGGTGGCCGCGCGCCTGCTCGCCCAGCGCCACCTTGAGGTCGGCGCCGTTCACCGGCAATGCCAGCACCAGGTGCAACGGCAATGCCGCGGTGGCGTCCTTCTTCAGCGGCATCGGCACGTTCAGCGCCATGCCGGTGAGGCTGGAGTCGATGGTGAGGGTCTGCGCCAGCGCGCCGCCACCCGCCGGCGTGACGAGGTCGAAGCCGATGTCGAATACGCTGCGGCCCTCGCCCAGCGGCGCGAGCCAGTCCAGCGAGGGATAGCCGTCGGTGATGTCGGCAAGGCTGTAGATGCCGCTCAGTTTCGCCGCCAGCACGGTATCCGGGTCGCCGGTGGCACCGGCGATGGCCAGGTCCAGCGTGGACGGCTGGCCATGCGCCGTGCCGTTCAACGGGCCGGCATGGAAGCCCTTGCCGTCGAACGTGGCCGGGCCGTCGAGCTTGTCGAGCCTGAGGTTCCAGTCCTCGTCGCTCACGTCCACGCCGTTCAACTGCGCATTGCCGGCCAACTGGAAATTCTGCGGCGCGCCCAGCGGCAACGAGAGGTGGAAACCGAAGCTGCCGCTGCCGCCCAGCTTCAGCTTGGCCAGCTGGTCGGCCTGCTTGCTGGCGATGGGGCTCTTCAGCACGAAGCCGAGCAGGTCGGCGCCGCTGCCGTTGCCATCGACGTTGAGGTCCAGCGTGCCATTGGCGAATTCGGGGATCAGCGCCACCACCTTGTCGGCCTTCACGCCCAGCGACTGGCCGCCGTCGGCCTGCACCAGCATGCCGCTGTCGACGAAGCTGGCGATGGCGTGGACGCCGGTGGCCTCGGGCCAGTCGGGCGCGTAGCGGAAGCCCAGGCCGCTGATCTCGGCGCGTGCCTCGAAGCGTCCTTCGTTGTGGTGGAACGGCCAGTCCTTGAGGTCGCCGCGCACCAGCGCCTCGGCGTGGTCGATGCTGCCGTCGACCAGGGCGCGATCCAGCCACGCCACGGTGGGCGGCGGCATCACGTCGACCGGCCAGAACAGCTTGGCGGCGGTGACGTCGGCATGCGCGAGGCCGACATAGACGTCGAGGAAGGGCGGGCCGCCGGCGTCGTGCAGCCGGATCTCGCCGCGCGCCTGGCCACCGTAGCCCTGGCCCTCGAAATCCAGCGCATCGACGCCGACATGCCAGTCGTCGTCCGCATGCCAGAACGCCAGCGTGCCGGCCAGTTTCGGCATGACGAAGGGCTGCCGGAACACGTGCGTGGCGCGCACCGTGGTCGCCTGCGCGGGCAGTTCCAGCGATACCGCCTCGCCATCGCCGCGCAGCGTGCCGGCCAGGCCGTCCACGCCGGGCAGCGCGCCGACCGGATCGATGGCTAGGCCGCTGAAGCTGGCCTGCAGCCGGGCCAGCCCGCCGGCTTGCGACCAGGCCAGCGAGGCGTCGTCGAACCTGCCACGCGGATGCCCGTCGCCCAGCCATGCCGCCAATGCGGGCGGCAGCTTCGGGGCGAGGCCCAGCCACGGCAGCAACGGCGCGATCTGCAGGTCGCGCGCGGCCGCCTGCACCGAGAGCCGCGGCGTGCCGGGGTCGTGCAGCCACACCGCCAGCGCGCTGCGGTCGTCGCCGGCCCAGCGCAGTTCGTAACCGTCGGCGCCACGCGTGAATTCGGCCTCGCCGTGCAGCGCGGGCACGTCGATGCTGCCATTCGCGCCGGCGATGCGCACGCCGTCGAGATCGAAGCGGCTGAGGTTGCGCACCACCTTGCCCTGCTTCCAGTCCAGCCACGCGGCCATGCTGCCGCTGCCGCCCTGCACGGCATAGCCGCCCAGGTCCACGCCCGCGAACAGCGCGGCGAGGTCCAGCCGTTGCCCGGACAGCCACAGCTTCCCGCTGCTGCCGTCGTCGCGGAAATCCCCCGCGCCGCGCAGCACCCCCGGCGCGCCCTCGCGGCGCAGCAGCGCGCCCACGCGGATATGGCGGCCCCGCCGGCTCAGGCGCAACTGGTCGGCGATCAGGCTGTAATGCTTGCCGCTGGCTTCCTCGGTAATGTTCAGCCGCAGGTCGTCCAGCCGCATTTCCACCGAGAGCCGGCCGAAGCCGGGCTGCTGCGAGCTGCCGCCGGTACCGAGGCCGTCGACGTGCCAGGCACCGTCCTTGCCACGGCTGAGGTCGAGCTGCAGGCCGCGCGTACGCAGGTTCACCAGGTGCCGCGTGGGCAGCCAGCCGCCGAAATCGACCTGCAGTTCGGATTCGGGAATGTGCACCGGCTTGCCGCTGCCGCCCGGCGGCACGCCCACGGTGACGTCGCGCAGCACGAACAACGGGCCGGAGCCGTTCCAGCCGCTTTTCAGCGAAGCGAAACTGATCGGGCGTTCCAGCTTGGAGGACAACTCGCGCGCCACCCATTCGGGATGCCGTGCCACCAGCGGCACCAGCAATTGCGCCAGCGCCATCAGCACGGCCAGCGCGATCACCGCACTGCCGGCGACCCAGCCCAGCGCGCGCGCGCCAAGGTGCAGCCGCCGCTGCCAGGCGGCCTTCATCAAGGCACGTCACTCCCCGCTCCCGTTTGCGGGAGCGGGGTCGGGGAAGCGGGCTGCCCTGGCATTACCGCCAGCCCGCGCCCTCTCCCGGCCGGTGCCACCCTCTCCCGCAGGCGGGAGCGGGACCCACCAGGCAGCGTCCGCGGCAGCGCTTTAAAGCAAAACCACATCAAACTGTTCCTGCGAATAATGTTCCTCGGCCTGGAAGCGTATGCTCTTGGAGATGAACTCCTCCAGTTCGGCCACCGCGGCGGACTCCTCCTCCAGGATGCGGCCGACCACGGCGGAATTGGCCATCACCAGCAGCTTCTCGGCGTTGAACTGGCGCACCGCGCGGGTGATCTCGCGGAAGATCTCGTAGGTCACCGTCTCGGCGGTCTTCAGCGTGCCGCGCCCGCCGCAGGCCGGGCACGGCTCGCACAGCTGGCGCTCCAGGCTCTCGGTGGTGCGCTTGCGGGTCATCTCGACCAGGCCCAGCGAGGACATCGGGTACACCGTGGTCTTGGCGTGGTCGCGCGCCAGACCCTTGGCCAGCATGCGCAGCACCTGGCGCTTGTGCTCCTCGTCGACCATGTCGATGAAGTCGATGATGATGATGCCGCCCAGGTTGCGCAGCCTGAGCTGGCGCGCCGCCGCCTGCGCTGCCTCCAGGTTGGTGCGGTAGACGGTTTCCTCGAGGTTGCGCGTGCCGAGGTAGGCGCCGGTGTTGACGTCGATGGTGGTCATCGCCTCGGTCTGGTCGACCACCAGGTAGCCGCCCGACTTCAGCGGCACCTCCTTCTTCAGCGCGTGCTGGATCTCGTCCTCCACGCTGTACAGGTCGAAGATCGGCCGCTCGCCATCGTAGTGCTCCACCCGGTCGTCGAGGCTGGGCATGAACTTGTGCACGAACTTGACCACCTTGTCGAAGGTCTCGCGCGAATCCACGCGCACCTTCTCGATGCCGTCGGTGAGCATGTCGCGCAGGCTGCGCAGCGGCAGCGAGAGCTCCTCGTACACGCGCTCGCCTACCTTGGTCTTGGCGATGTTCTCCTGCACCACGCGCCAGACCTTGCCGAGGTAGGTCACGTCGAAGGCCAGCGATTCGGTGCTCTGCCCCTCCGCGTTGGTGCGCACGATGTAGCCCAGCGGGTTCTCGCCGACCAGGCTGCCCATCACCTCGCGCAGGCGCGTGCGCTCGGCCTCGTCCTCGATGCGCGCGGAAATGCCCATGGTGTGCGCATACGGCAGCAGCACCAGGTAGCGCGAGGGGATCGACAGGTGCGCCGACAGGCGCGCGCCCTTGCTGCCGATGGGATCCTTCACCACCTGCACCACGACCTCCTGGCCCTCGTGCACCAGCTCGCTGATCGACGGCGTGTGGCCGTTGCCGTGGCCGTTGCCCTCGGCGCCCTCCGGCAGCGCGGGGCGCACGATGTCCGAGGCGTGCAGGAAGGCCGCGCGGTCCAGCCCGATCTCCACGAACGCGGCCTGCATGCCCGGCATCACCCGCTGCACCCGGCCCTTGTAGATGTTGCCCACGTAGCCGCGCTTCGAGGCGCGCTCGACATGCACCTCCTGCAACATGCCGTTCTCGACCACGCCCACCCGCGTCTCGCGCGGGGTCACGTTGATCAGGATCTCTTCGCTCACTGCGTAACTCCCCGAATAGAAAGCCTTTATAGCGGTTGCCTGGCACAACTGTCGATGCGCGGCGCAGGGTGCAAAGAACCGAATGTTTTGCTAAGCCCGAACGGCGACAATGGAGTCCCTGCCCCGACCTGAACCATGGATCCGGCATGAAATTGCTGCTGGTGGAAGACTCCGAACGCCTGCGCCAGACCCTGCGACACGGCCTGCTGGGCGCGGGTTTCACCGTGGACGCCGCCGCCGATGGCGTGGAAGCCTGCGGCTTCCTCGCCGGCTACGACTACGAGCTGGTGGTGCTGGACCTGATGCTGCCGCGGCTGGACGGCATCAGCGTGCTGCGCAGCCTGCCCTCCAGCGGGCGCCGGCCGCGCGTGCTGGTGCTGTCCGCCCGCGACCAGGTGCCCGACCGCATCGAGGCGCTGAACGCCGGCGCCGACGACTACCTGGTCAAGCCCTTCGCCTTCGACGAACTGGTGGCCCGTCTGCACGCGCTGTCGCGCCGCCCGCAGCAAGCCCAGCCCGACGTGCTCAGCCATGGCGCGCTGAGCTGGGATCCGCGCTCGCACAGCACCAGCGTCGACGGCCGGCCGCTGGCGCTGACGCCGCGCGAGTTCGCCGTGCTCGGCCTGCTGCTGCGCCATCGCGGCCGCGCCTTCAGCCGGCAGGAGATCCTCGACCGTACGGCGGGGAGCGACACTGAGGTATCGGACCGCAGCGTGGAGGTGCTGGTGTTCGGCCTGCGTCGCAAGCTGGATGCGGCGGGCGTGCCCGGCCTGATCGAAACGCGGCGTGGCGCGGGGTATTTGATCCCGTGAGGACGCTCCCTTGCCCGCTCGCACCCATTCTCCCCTCGCCCGCTTGCGGGAGAGGGGCTGGGGGAGAGGGCGCTTTTACTTTGGCTGTGTTATCGCAAGGGACAGAGCGGTTTCGTCCGCCTGTCGGCGGCCGAGTTACTTCTCCTTTGCTTGTCCAAAGGAGAAGTAACCAAGAGGAAACGACACCCCGATGGCGCGCCCTCCGGGCCTCCTGCCCTACGGGTGCGCGGGTGGGCTGCGGGGTTTTTCGACGGGACTCCTGTCCCGGCGAAAAACTGGCCCGCATCCATGCGGGCCACCCTACGGGCTTTCCTCCGCCCACCCGCCGCGCCATAGGGGCCCCGGAAGAGCAGCGCGCTCCCAGCGCGCAGAAGCAACAGCCAGAGCAAGGCGAAGCGCTGCAAGTTTGCGGTGCTTTGGCTTTTGCTTCTGGCGCACACGATGCGCGCCTGCTTTTCCAGGGGCCCCTCGGCGGCGGTGAGGTGGGGACGAAAAGGCCGCGCAGCGGGCGAGCCCATGGATGGGCTCGCCTTTTCGCGCGGGCAGGAGCCCGCTCGAAAAGCCCGGCCCCGCCTCACGGACTTGCCGGGCAGGAAGCCCGGCAAGCGCCGCCGCGGGGTGGCCTTCTCTTTTGGTCACTTTTCTCTTGGCCACGCAAGAGAAAAGTAACTCGGCCGCCGACAGGCGGACGAAACCGCTCTGTCCCTTGCGATAACACAGCAAAAGCCCCTCTCCCCCAACCCCTCTCCCGCAAGCGGGAGAGGGGAGATGGGCTCGCGCCCACGAAGCAAAGCCGAGCATGAAGCCCGCCTCCCTCTCCGCCCGCGTCACCGTGCTGCTGGCCATCGTCTGCCTGCTGGTGCTGGGCGGCGGCGCCAAGCTGATGGACTGGCGCATCGACCACGAGCTGGCCAGCCGTTTCCACCAGAACCTGCTCGAACAGGCCCGTGCGCTCGGCACCATGCTCGCGCAGGAACAGGCCACGCCTTCCGGCCACGTCGTCGCCGGTCCGGCCGGCGCCGATGCCTGGTACGACCTCCGTTGCGACGGCGCCCCGCCGCAGCGCAGCGACCCGCCGCCGCCGGCCGTGCCGGAGGGCTGGCCCGACAACGTGGACGCAAAGCCGCGCTACGCCCGGCTCGGCCACCACCAGCACCATCTGGACACGGTGCGGCTGAGCTTCGCCCGTCCCGGCAGCGCGGCACCGGCCACCTGCCGCCTGCTGTTCGTGCAGGATCGCCACTCGCTGGACGAACTGATGCTGGCGTTCGACTGGATCCTCGCGCTGGGCCCGCTGCTCGCCGCCGTCATCGCGCTGATCGCCGTGCCGCTGGTGGTGCGCCGCGGCCTGCGGCCGATGAGCGCGCTGGTGAATCACATGGGCGGGATCGGCCCGAACGCCCCCGGCCAGCGCCTTGCGCCCATCGGCCTGAAGGAGCTCGACCCGCTGGTGGCGCGCTTCAACGACGTGCTGGCCCGCATGGACGACGGCCTGGCGCGCGAACGCCAGTTCGCCAGCGGCCTGGCCCACGAGACGCGCACCCGCCTCGCCGAGCTGCGCGCGCTGGCCGAGGTGGAGGCGCGCTATCCCAGCGGCCGCAGCCTGCCCGACCTGCTGGCTGAGATCGGCAGCATCGGCGCGGAGCTGGAAGCCACCGTCACCGCCCTGCTCCTGCTCACCCGCCTGCAGTCCGGGCTGGAACAGCCGCAGTGGCAGCAACTGGCGCTGGCGCCGTGGCTGGAGCGCCAGTTGCAACGCCAGCACGCCACCATCGCCGCGCGCGGCATCGCGCTGGTGAGCAAGGGGACGCCTCCCGCCCAGCTGTGCACCGATCCCGCCTTGCTGGAGGTGATCGTCGGCAACCTGCTGGGCAACGCCTGCGCCTACGCCCCCGAGAGCGACACCGTGCGGCTCGTCGTCGACGCGCGCGGCCTCGCCATCGACAACGCCGCGTTCGGCCTCACCGACGCCGACCTCGCCAGCTTCGGCCAGCGCTTCTGGCGCAAGCAACTGCCCCACGCGGGACACGCCGGGCTCGGCCTCGCGCTCACCGCCGCCGCCGCGCGGGCGCTGGGCATGGCGCTGGACTTCAGCCTCGATCCGCAGCAGCGTCTGCACGCCACCCTCGATTGGCAGGCAGCCGTCACCCGGGAAACCTCCACGCCATGAGCGACATGCCCACCCCCATCCTGCTCGCCTGGAGCGGCGGCAAGGATTGCCTGATGGCGCTGCAGCGCCTGCAAGCCGATCCGCGCTGGCGCGTCGTCGGCCTGCTCACCACGATCAACCGCAACTACCAGCGCATCGCCATGCACGGCGTGCGGCACGACGTGCTGCAGGCGCAGGTGGCCGCGCTCGGCCTGCCGCTGCTGGAAGTGCTGCTGGATTGGCCCGGCAGCAACGAAGCCTACGAAGCCGCGCATGCGCAGGCCCTGGTCGAGGCGCGCATGCGCTGGCCCGGCATCCGCCACTGCGCGTTCGGCGACCTGTTCCTCGAAGACGTGCGCGACTACCGCGTGCGCCAGCTCGGCCGCGACAACTGGCGCGCGGTGTTCCCGCTATGGGGCGAGGACACCGCCGCGCTGTCGCGCCGCTTCGTGGCCGAAAGCCATCGCGCCATGCTGTGCTGCGTGGACACGCAGCAACTCGACGCTGCGTTCAGCGGCCGCGCCTACGACGCCGCCCTGCTCGACGCGCTGCCCGCCGGCGTCGATCCCTGCGGCGAGCGTGGCGAGTTCCACACGCTGAGCTGCGGCGGCCCGCTGTTCCGCCAGCCGCTCAGGCTCAAGCGCGGTGAATCCGTGCTGCGCGACGGCCGCTTCCAGTTCACCGACTTCCTGCTGGACGATGCCGCGCAAGGCTGACCATGTCCTGCCCGATGTGCTGCAGCCCGGCCTCGCGCTGGTGTTCTGCGGCACCGCCGCCGGCAAGCGCTCCGCCGCCGAGCAGGCCTACTACGCACATCCCGGCAACCTGTTCTGGCGCGCGCTGCATGAAGCCGGCATCACTCCGCGCCAGCTCGCACCCGCCGAGTTTCCGCTGCTGCCGCAGTTCGGCATCGGCCTCACCGATCTTGCCAAGCGCCACAGCGGCAATGACGACGAACTCCCGCCCGGCGCATTCGACGTACCTGCCTTGCGCGCGAAGATCCTACGCCACGCGCCGCGCGTGATTGCCTTCACCAGCAAGAACGCGGCACGTGCGGCGTTGGGACATGCCGTTTCGTATGGTTTGCAGGAAGAGTGCATTGGCACGACACGCGTGTTCGTGTTGCCTTCGCCTTCGGGGCAGGCGCGGGGGCATTGGGATATCGGGCCTTGGCGTGCATTGGGTGTGTTGTATCGCCAATCGCTTTGACTCCCCTCTCCCATTCATGGGAGAGGGGTTGGGGGAGAAGGGCGGGTGCTCGCGACAACCTTTCATCTCCGCACTTTGGCTCGCCTGCGGCGGGCTTTCGATCGCCTGCCGGCGCTCGAGCCACCTTTCTTTGCTGGCCCAAAGAAAGGTGGCCCAAAGAAATGGCCTTGCTTGATCCGCCGGAATTACAAGCAGGCTATTTCGAGGATGCTGGAATCACATCCCGCGACACGCCCACTACCGCCGCCATGCCGCGCCGTATCTGGAGGCTGAGGAACCGAATCTCGCGGCGCCCCGCTTTTCGCTTTGCTTCTGCGCGCAGGAGCGCGCTGCTCTACCCGGGGCCCCTCGGCGACGGTGAGGCGTGGACGACAAGGCCGCGCAGCGGGCGAGTCCACGGATGGACTCGCCTTTTCGACCGGACAGGAGTCCGGCCGAAAAGCCCGGCCACGCCTCACGGACTTTTCGCCCACGGAGGGGCGAAAAGCGTCGCCGCGGGGTGGCCTCTCTTTTGGTTACTTTTCTCTGGCCACGCAGAGAAAAGTAACTCGGGCCGCGACAGCGGCTCGAAACCGCTCTGAAACTTGCGAAGCAAACACACCCAAACCCCCACCGATAAGAAAGCCCTAAGCGCCCCCCGGCAAGCTCCCATCCCATGATCCCCGTCGCACGCCCGCGCCTCCGCATCACCCTGCTCGCCACGGCAGCCCTGCTGTGCGGCTGCGCCACCTATCACCCGTTGCCTCTGGGCAACGGCGAAGGCGCCGCCAGTGCCGTGCAACTCAGCGTGCCGGCCAGCACCATGCCCGTGCCGGAATTGGCGAGCCATCGCTTCGATCCCGCCGATGGCCTCGACGTCACCGAGGTGGCGATGCTGGCGGTGGCGAACAATCCCGACCTCAGGACGCAGCGTGACGGCCTGGGCATTGCGCGCGCGCAGGCTTTCGCCGCGGGCCTGCTGCCCGATCCGCAACTGAGCTTCGGCGAGGATCTGCCGCATGGCGATGGCGGCGAGAGCGGTGTCACCAGGGCCTACAGCCTCGGCATCGCCGAGGACGTCAGTTCCATCCTGCTGCGTTCCTCGCGCAAGCACGCGGCGAACGCACAGGCCGAGCAGGTGAACCTCGACCTGTTGTGGGCGGAATGGCAGACCATCGCGCAGGCGCGGCTGCTGTTCATGCAGGTGCAAGGCCTGCGCACGCAGCAGGCCGAACTCGATGCCGAGCAGAAGGCGCTGGCGCCGGTGGACCAGGCGGTGCAAGCTGCGACCCGCGCAGGCAACCTGAGCTATGACGGCGCCAGCGCCGGCCTCAACGCGATGGCCGATGCTCGCAAGCAGGCGTCGGACAACGCGGTGGCGTTGCACCAGGCGGAAAGCGATCTGCGCCAGTTGCTGGGTCTCGCACCCGCCGCGCCACTGGACCTGGTGGGCCAGCCGTATCAAGCCGACCCCGATACCACGCAGTTGCAAGCGGCGCTGGCCGACCTGCCGCAGCGCCGTCCCGACCTGCTCGCATTGCAGGCCGGCTATCGCGCGCAGGAGGCGACCTTGCGCGGCGCCATCCTCGCGCAGTTCCCCGCGATCAGCGTCGGGCTCAACAACGCGCGCGACAACACCGGCATCAAGTCCAGCGGTTTCACCATCAACCTCAGCCTTCCGCTGTTCGACCGCAACCGCGGCAACATCGCAATCGAGACGGCCACGCGCCAGCAGTTGAAGGACGATTACGAGGCGCGCCTGCTCGCCACGCGCACCGACATGCTGCGTCTCGCCGCCGACCTGCAGACGCTGGATGCGCAGCTGCAGGCGCAAACCGCACACGCGAAGCAACTCGACGCCGCGCGCGATGCCGCGCAGCAAGCGTGGCGGCAAGGCCTGATCGACTGGCCGACCTATCTCTCGATCCGCGGCAGCGCGCTCGCCGCCGACACCGACCTGATCGCGCTGCGGCAATCCCGTTCCGCCACCGCCATTGCCCTGGAGGCCCTGCTGGGCCGCACGGATTTCGTCATGCAACGGACGTCCAAACCATGAAGCGAATCATGCTCGCGCGCTGCGCTGCGCTGGCCGCCACGATCCTGTTGCTGGCCGCCTGCGGCGGCAAGGGCGGCAATGACGACGACCAGGGCGGCGACGCCAAGGGCGTGGCGCTGGTCAGCACGGTGATGCCGGTGCAACAGCGCTTCCACGACAGTGTGGAAGCGTGGGGCAGCGCCACGGCCGATCCGCACCACGCACGCACGATCAGCCTCGCGCATGGCGGGCAAGTGGTCGCGCTGAAGGTGAGCGCGGGGCAGACCGTGAAGCGCGGCGACGCGCTGCTGTCGATCACGCCCGACCCGACCGCGCGCAGTGCATACCAGCAGGCGCAGAGCACGCTGACCCTGGCCAGCGGCGAGTTGCAGCGCACCGAGCAGATGGCGGCGCAGCATCTGGCCACGCAGTCCCAGGTCGCCGCCGCACGCAAGGCCCTGTCCGATGCGCAATCCGCACTCGCGGCGC
Organism: Rhodanobacter sp. DHB23; assembly: GCF_014842975.1. Classification (GTDB taxonomy): domain Bacteria; phylum Pseudomonadota; class Gammaproteobacteria; order Xanthomonadales; family Rhodanobacteraceae; genus Rhodanobacter_A. Next base: position 16,154 of record NZ_JACYXK010000027.1, read on the forward strand.
AGCAGGCGCTGGGCGGCGGCACCGCGCAGGAGACCGTGAGCGCGCCGGACGATGGCGTGGTCGCCAGCGTGTCGGTGGCGCTGGGCGACCGCTTCGCCGCGAATGCGCCGTTGCTGGGTTTCATGCCCGCACATGCGCTGGTTGCCGAACTGGGCGTGCAGCCCGACGCCGGCGCGCAGCTGCATGCCGGCATGCCGGTGCAATTGCATGGTGTGTACGGCAATGCCAAGCCCTTCGCCGGCACGTTGACGATGGTGGGCAGCGCGATCGATCCGCAGACCCACCTGCTGCCGCTGCAGGCGGAGATCGCCGCGGGCGCCGGCGCAACGTTGGTTGCCGGTGCCGCACTCGACGCCACGATCCAGAGCGACGACTACACCGCGTGGGCCGTGCCGCGCGCCGCCGTGCTGAACGACGAGCAAGGCGACTACCTGTTCCAGCTCGACCACGACAAGGCACATCGCGTGGACGTGCAACTGCGCCAGCCGGAAGGCGACACCGTCGGCGTGCTCGGCAAGCTGGACGCGAAGCTGCCGGTGATCGTGCAGGGCGCCTACGAAGTGGACGACGGCGCGGCCGTGCGCACTGGCGACGGCAAGGCCAACGACAAGGCCGATGACGGCAAGGCCGCCGGCGAGGGCAAGCCGTGATCGTTGCGCCATCGACGATCACCGGCTGGATGCAGCGGCACCGCCGCTCGCTGCTGTTCCTCGTCTTCATCCTCGCCATGGGCGGCATCCTCGGCGCGTTCAACCTGCCGGTGTCGCTGTTCCCCGATGTGTCGTTCCCGCGCGTGCGCGTGACGCTGGATGCCGGTGACCAGCCCGCCGACCAGATGGTGGCGATGGTCACGCGGCCAGTGGAGGAAGCGATCCGCCAGGTGCGTGGTGTGCGCGAGTTGCGCTCCACCACCAGCCGCGGCAGCGCCGAGATCAACATCGGCTTCGACTGGGGCGCGGACATGGGGCGCGCCCTGCTCGACGTCGATGCCGCCGTCGGCGAAGTGCTGCCGCACCTGCCGCCGGGCGTGGACGTGCAGGCGATCCGGCTCGATCCCACCGTGTTCCCCATCCTCGCCTACAGCCTGCGCTCCGACACGCTCACGCCCGCGCAATTGCACGACATCGCCGAGTTCCAGTTGCGCCCGCTGCTGTCCGGCGTCGCCGGCGTGGCACAGGTGGACGTGCAGGGCGGCGAGGTGGCCGAGTTCCACGTGGACGTGGATGCGCCCAAGCTGCGTGCGCAGGGCCTCGCGCTGACCGACGTGGAGCACGCGGTGGCGAACGCCGCCACCATCCAGGCCATGGGCCGCCTGCAGGATCACTACAAGCTCTACCTGCTGCTGGCCGACAACCAGCCGACGACGATCAAGGCGCTGGGCGACATCGTGCTGCGCGCCGATGCGCACGGCGTGCTGCGCCTTTCCGACGTGGCTTCCGTGGTGATGGACCACGAACCGCAATGGGTGCGCACCACTGCGGATGGCCACGATGCCGTGCTGATGCAGGTGTTCCAGCAACCCGACGGCAACAGCGTGCAGATCGCCAACGACGTGAAGCAGCGGCTGGCCGAGTACCAGCGGCAGGCGCCGAAGGGCCTGCACATCGCCAACTGGTACGACCAGACGCAACTGGTGCTGGGCGCGGCCGGCAGCGTGCGCGACGCGATCCTGATCGGCATCGTGCTGGCGGGGCTGGTGCTGTTCGTGTTCCTGCGCAATGCGCGGGTGATCCTGGTCGCGCTGGTCGTGGTACCGGCCACGCTGGCAGCCACCGTGCTGCTGCTGACCGTGCTGCACATGAGCTTCAACATGATGACGCTGGGCGGCATGGCGGCCGCGGTGGGCCTGCTGATCGACGACGTGATCGTGATGCTGGAGCACATCATGCGCCGGCTGCGCGACGGCACGGGGCATGTGCGCGAGCGCATCGCGGGCGCGGCGTGGGAATTCACCCGCCCGCTCACCGGCTCCAGCGCGGCCACCGTGGTGATCTTCCTGCCGCTGGCCTTCCTCAGCGGCGTCACCGGCGCGTTCTTCAAGGCGCTGTCGCTGACCATGGCCAGCGCGCTGGTGATCTCCTGGCTGCTGACCTGGATCGCCGTGCCGTTGCTGGCCGAATGGCTGATCGACGAACGCCACGCTGCGGAACATCCGCCGAGCCGCTTCTCGCAGCGCATGCTGGCGGGCTACGAACGCACGCTGGGCCGCCTGCTGCAGCGCCCCGCGCTGGTGCTGCTCGGCGTGATCCCGCTGCTGCTGGCCGGCGCGCTAGCGTATCGGCAGGTCGGCAGCGGCTTCATGCCACAGATGGATGAAGGCGGCTTCACGCTGGACTACCTCTCGCCACCCGGCACCTCGCTGGACGAGACCGATCGCCTGCTGCAGCAGGTCGAAAAGATCATCCGCGCCAACCCCTACGTGGACACCTACTCGCGGCGCACCGGCCTGCAGCTCGGCGGCGGCCTCACCGAAGCGAACACCGGTGACTTCTTCGTGCGCCTGAAGAACGGTTCACGGCCTTCCACCGCCGACGTGATGGAGCAGATCCGCGAACAGGCCGCTGCGCAGGTGCCGGGCCTCGACGTCGACGTCGCGCAGTTGATGGAAGACCTGATCGGCGACCTCACCGAAGTGCCGCAGCCGATCGAGATCATGCTCTACGGCGACGACGAGGCGCAGCTCGACGACACCGCGAAGAAGGTGGCCGCCGCGATCGGCAAGATCGACGGCATCGCCGAGGTGCACAACGGCATCAATCCCGCCGGCGACGCGCTGGACGTGCGCATCGACCCGGTGAAGGCCGGCCTGCTCGGCCTTGATCCGGTGACGGTGGCGCAGCAGGTGTCGGACGCGATGGCCGGCAACGTGGCCGCGCAGCTGCCGCAGGGGCCGAAGATGATGGGCGTGCGCGTGTGGCTGCCGCCGGCCTCGCGCGCACAGGTGGAGCAACTCGCCGCCCTGCCGATACGCGCAGCCGACGGCCACATCGTGCCGCTGTCCGAACTCGCCACCATCCGCGCCGTGCAGGGCCAGCCGGAGATCAACCGCGACAACCTCAAGCGCATGATCGCGGTGACCGCGCGCATCGTGGGCCGCGATCTCGGCTCCACCGCCAACGACGTGAAACAGGTGCTGGCAAAACCCGGCCTGCTGCCGCCCGGCATGTACCACGAGCTGGGCGGGCTCTATGCGCAGCAGCAGACAGCCTTCCACGACCTGCGCCTGGTAATGCTGGCTGCGATCGCGCTGGTGTTCGCGCTGCTGCTGTTCCTGTACGAGAGCTTCCGCGTGGCGCTGGCGATCATGGTCGCGCCGCTGCTGGCGCTGGCGGCCGTGTTCGTGGGGCTGTGGGTCACCGGCATCGAACTGAACATCTCGGCGATGATGGGCATGACGATGATCGTCGGCATCGTCACCGAGCTGGCGATCTTCTGGTTCACCGAACTGCGCGAAGCCGAACAAGGCATGCCGCTGCACGAGGCGCTGCGCCACGCCGGCCACCACCGCATGCGGCCCATCCTGATGTCCACCATCGCCGCCATCCTCACCCTGCTGCCGCTGGCGCTGGCCATCGGCGAAGGCTCGCAGATGCAGCAGCCGCTGGCGGTGGCGATCATCGCCGGCATGCTGGTGCAGGTGCCACTGGTGTTGCTGGTGCTGCCGGTGGTCTACTCGGTGCTGCGCAGGTCGTCGAAGAGCGCCGGCCACCCATAGGCCATACCCGTTTTGCGGGAGTCCCGCGATGAACATCACGATTACCGCCTTTGAACGCTCGCCCGATGGCGGCAAGGGCCTGGCGCGCGACACGCGCGTGCGCTGGGCGCTCGAGGAAACGGGCCAGCCCTACGGGGTCCGCCTCGTTTCCTTCGCCGCGATGAAGGAGCCCGCGCATCGGCGCCTGCACCCCTTCGGCCAGATCCCGACCTACGAGGAAGGCGATCTCGTCCTGTTCGAAACGGGTGCGATCGTGCTGCACATCGCCGAGCGCCATGCGGGCCTGCTGCCTGACGATGCCGGTGCCAGGGCGCGCGCGGTCATGTGGATGTTCGCCGCGCTCAACACCGTGGAGCCGCCCATCCTCGAACTGCAGACCGCCAAGTTCACGGAAGGCGACAAGCCCTGGACCGCGGAACGCCTGCCGCTCGTCAAGGACCGCATCCGCCATCGGCTGGGCGAGCTTTCCGTGCGTCTTGGCGATGCCGAGTGGCTAGCCGGCACGTTCAGCGCGGGCGACCTGATGATGGTGTCGGTGCTGCTCAGGTCGAGACCCTCGGGCATCCTGGACGAATTCCCCAGCCTGGCCGCCTATGTCGCGCGCGGCGAGGCGCGCCCCGCCTACCAGCGGGCATTCGCCGCCCAGCTCGCGGTCAACGCAGGCCCCTCCCTCGCCGGCTGACCGGGTTCGGCCTAATCCTCCGGCGTATGCCGGTACCTGCCCACGTCCTGCGGGCTTACCGCGCCCGCGCGGTTGCCCCAGGCATGGCGGATGTAGCTGACCACGGCGGCCACTTCGGTATCGTCGAGTTGCTGCGCATACGGCGGCATGGAGTACGGCCGCGGGTTGGCGACGGTGCCGGGGGCGAAGCCGCCGAGCAGCACCATGCGGATGGCGTTGATGGCGCCGGGCTCGATCACGGAAACGTTGCCGTCCAGGGGCGGATAGATGCCGGGCACGCCACGGCCATCCGCACCATGGCAGTCGGCGCAACGCTGCCGATAGACGTCCTTGCCTTGCTGCACTAACTGGTCGGCGCCGGGTGGCGCAGGTGGTGCGAGCGGTGACGCGCGTGCCGGCAACGCGGACAGGTAATCGGCGATGGCGTGCAGGTCGTCGTCGCCGATGTGCTGCGTGCTTTGCCGCACCACGTCGGCCATCGGTCCGAAGGCGGCGCCGCGCGCGGACTGGCCGGTCTTGAGCAGGTCGACGATGTCCTGCGCACTCCAGCCAGCGAGGCCACCATGGGCCTGCGTGGAAAGGTCGGGTGCGTACCAGTGCTGCGCGGGAATCTCGCCGCCGGCGAGGAAGCGGTCCGGCAGGACCGCGCCCAGCGCGTTGCGCGGCGCGTGGCATTCGTTGCAATGGGCCAGGCCCTGCACGAGGTAGGCACCACGGTTCCATGTGGCCGTCCTTTGCGGATCGGGCTGGTAGGTGCCTTCACGGAAGTAAAGCGCGCGCCACGCCACCAGCAGGCGGCGCACGCTGTACGGAAACGCCAGCTCGTCCGGCGTGTCCGTGCGATGCACCGGCGGCAAGGATTGCAGGTAGGCGTAGATCGCCAGCGCATCGTCGCGCGTGAGTCTGGTGTACGAGGTGTACGGGAACGCGGGATACAGCGGCTCGCGCTGCCGGCCGATGCCGGAGTGCAAGGCCTGCCAGAAATCCTCGAAGCTCCAGTCGCCGAGTCCGGTGGCGGGATCGGGCGTGAGGTTGCCCGTGGCGATGTTGCCGAACGGCGTCGGCAACAGGCGGCCGCCGGCGTAGGGCACGCCGCCTTGCGCGGTGTGGCAGGCGGCGCAATCGCCGGCGGCGGCAAGCGCCGCGCCGCGCGCGATCAGCGCCGGATCGCGCAGGCTGGCTTCGCCCACCGCGCTGGCGCTGCGCGGCACCGGCACCTGCCCGAGCGGCCGCAGCAGCCAGCACGCGAGCAATACCAGCGCCAACAGGATCGCGATCGACAAGACCCGCAGCAACCACTTCATGTGCCTGCTCCATTGCCTGCCAGCACACCGCAATGCAACGGCGGCTGCACGCTGCCTGCCTCCTGCGCGTGCATGTCGGCGGGCAGTTCGCGACTCGACAGCCACGCCGACACGGCGGTGATGTCGGATGTGCTCAGGCGCCCGGCCACCTCCGCCATGCAATCCGGCGCCACGGTGGCGCGGGTATGCGTGCGCCACGCGCCGAGCTGGGCGCTGACGTAGTCGTACGGCAGGCCCACGAGGCCGGGAATGTCCGGCCGCACCCCGGTGAGCTGGCTGCCGTGGCAACGCGCGCACGCGGGAACGCCGCGCGCGGCGTCGCCCTGCGTGACGAGCTGCTCGCCGCGCCGCAGCGCCTGCGCCGGCACGGGCGGCAAGGGCGAGCGCGCATACGGCACCTGCTGTGCCGCGAAGTATTCGGCGATCTCGCGCAGATAGTCCGGGCTCAGGCCGCGCACGGTGTATTCCATCGGCGCGTACTGGCGCAGGCCGCCCTGGAAATCCGCGAGCTGCCGCGCCAGATAACCCGCCGGCTTGCCGGCGAGGCGCGGGAAGAAGCCGCTGCCCGGCGAGCCCTCGCCATGCGTGCCATGGCAGGCGACGCAGGCGGCGATGCGCTGCTGCAAGGTATCCGGCACGGACGGCGCCGCCGGACTCGAAGCCGCCGCCGGCCCGGCGGCGAACGCCGGCGACAGCAGCAACGACAGGACCAGCACCGGCACGCGGCGGAGGCGGCGTGCGCTGGTGGCACGCGTGGGACAGGCAAGGGGCGTATCCATCCGCCGAGTATAGGTGCGGCCATCAGCTCCATCGCGGGCGCACGCGGCTATGCTCTGCGTATCGCGACGCCATGTCGCAGGTCCCGGGGAATGCCATGACGCGCCGACCGTTCGCCTGTTCGCTGCTCGCCGCCGCCCTGCTCGCCAGCATGCCGCTGGCCGCGCAGCAGCAGGACGACTATGCCTCCATCGCCCAGCTGCAGCAGCGCATGGACGACGGCAGCCTGAGCAGCAAGACGCTGACGCAGGATTTCCTCGGCCGCATCCAGCGCATCGACCGGCACGGCCCCGCGCTGCATTCGGTGCTGCAGACCAATCCCGACGCAGTGAAGATCGCCGCCTCGCTCGACGCCAGGCGCAGCAAGCGGCATGGACCGCTGTACGGCATCCCGGTACTGCTGAAGGACAACATCGATACCGGCGACCGCGAACTGACCACCGCCGGATCGCTGGCACTGGTCGACGCGCCTGCACCGCACGACGCCACCGTCACCGCGAAGCTGCGCGCGGCCGGCGCGGTGATCCTCGGCAAGGCCAACCTCAGCGAATGGGCCAACTACCGCTCCAACCACGCCAGCAGCGGCTGGACCGGCGTGGGCGGGCAGACGAAGAATCCCTATGCGCTGGACCGCAACCCCTGCGGTTCCAGCGCCGGTTCCGCGGCAGCGGTGGCCGCCGGACTGGCGACCGTGGCGATCGGCAGCGAGACCGACGGCTCCATCATCTGCCCCGCCTCGATGACCGGCCTGGTCGGCATCAAGCCCACGCTGGGCCTGGTGAGCCGCGCCGGCATCGTGCCGATCAGCGCCAACCAGGACACCGCCGGCCCGATCACGCGCAGCGTGGCCGACGCGGCCGCCCTGCTCTCGGCGATCGCCGGCAGCGACGCACGCGACCCGGCCACCGTCGACGCCGACAAGCACGCCACCGATTACACGAAATTCCTCGATCCGAACGGCCTGCGCGGCAAGCGCATCGGCGTGGTGCGCGCGCTGGGCGGCGTCGAGCCGAACGCCGACCGCGTACTCGACGAGGCCATCGCCGCGATGAAGGCGCAGGGCGCGATCATCGTCGACCCGGTGCAGCTGCCGCACCTCAACGAGCTCGGCGACGCCGAGTCCACCGTGATGCAGTACGACTTCAAGCACGACATCAACGCCTACCTCGCCACGCGCACCGGGCTGAAGGTGCACACGCTGGCCGACCTGATCGCGTTCGACAACGCGCACGCCGCCGAAGAGATGCCGTGGTTCGGGCAGGAGCTGTTCGAGCAGGCCGAGGCGCGCGGCCCGCTCACCGACCCGGCCTATCGCGACGCACTGGCGAAGGCGAAGCAGCTCTCCGGCCCGGAGGGCATCGACGCCGCGCTGCAATCGCAACACCTCGACGCCCTGCTCGCGCCGTCCTGGGGACCGGCCTTCATGACCGACCTCGTGCTGGGCGACCACGTGGTCAGCGGCGATCCCACCATCGGCGGCCCCTCGCAGCCCGCCGCCGTGGCCGGCTATCCCTCGATCACCCTGCCCGCGGGCTGGGCACATGGGCTGCCGGTGGGCATCGTGCTGTTCGGCGCGAAGTGGAGCGAGCCCACGCTGATCTCCATCGCCTACGGCTTCGAGCAGCACACGCACGCGTGGCAGGCGCCGAAGTTCCTGGACACGGTGGACGGCAAGCCGGTGATGGCATCGTCGAAATAGCGAGCAGGAAGCATCCGACGTGGAACGCCAGCCGCATATCCATTGCCCGCTGTGTGCGTGGGAGCCGCGCCCCGACAACCAGTGGTACTGCTCGCCGGGCGAACCCGGCTCCGGTTGCGGCACGCGCTGGAACACGTTCTGGACCGCCGGCTGCTGCCCCGGCTGCGGGCATTACTGGGCGAGGACGCAATGCCTGTCGTGCAAGCAGGCCTCGCCGCACGAGGCCTGGTACCACTTCCCGCCACCCGAAGATGGCCAGATGCGCGAAACGAAGGAAGCGCTGGAAACGACGGGCTGAGCCCACCGTCGCCAACAACGATCAGCCCGCTTGGCCCGCCGCCGACTTGCGCACGATCAGCATCGCCAGTTCCAGCGACTGCTCGTAGTTGAGGCGCGGATCGACCATCGACTTGTAGGCACGCTGCAGGTCGGCATCGGCCAAGCCACGTGCGCCGCCGGTGCATTCGGTGACGTCCTCGCCGGTGAGCTCCAGGTGCACGCCGCCCAGGCGCGTGCCGGCGGCGGCATGGATGTCGAAGGCCTGGTCGAGCTCGCCGCGGATGTTGTCGAAGCGCCGCGTCTTGTAGCCATTGGCAGTGCTTTCGGTGTTGCCGTGCATGGGATCGGCCACCCACAGCACGCGCCGGCCCTCGCGCTTCACCGCCTGCAACAGCGGCGGCAGCGCCTCGGCGATCTTCGCGTTGCCCATGCGGTGGATCAGGGTGAGCCGGCCCGGTTCGTCCTGCGGGTTCAGTGCATCGATCAGCGGCAGCAGTTGCTCCGGCGTCACCGATGGACCGACCTTCACCGCGACCGGATTGCGGATGCCGCGGAAATATTCCACGTGCGCGCCGTCCAGCGCCGCCGTGCGCATGCCGATCCACGGGAAGTGCGTGGACAGGTTGAACCAACCCGGATGCCGCGGCACCTGGCGCGTGAGCGCCTGCTCGTAGTGCAGCAGCAGCGCCTCGTGCGAGGTGAAGAAATCCACCTTGGTGAAGCCGGCGATCGGCCCGGCCAGGGTTTCCATGAAGCGCAGCGAGTCGCCAATACCGGCCACCATGCGGCGGTACTCGGCGGCCAGCGGCGAATGCTCGACCCAGGCCAGGTCCCAGTACTCCGGGTGGTGCAGGTCGGCGAAGCCACCGTCGATCAGCGCACGCACGAAATTCATCGTCAACGCCGAATGCGCATGCGCGCTGATCAAGCGCTGCGGATCGGCGCGCCGCGCGGCGGCGGTGAATTCGGGGCCGTTGATCACGTCGCCGCGGAAGCTCGGCAGCGTCACGCCGTCGCGCGTCTCGGTGTCGGTCGAACGCGGTTTCGCATACTGGCCCGCGAAGCGCCCCACGCGCAGCACCGGTTGCTTCAGCCCGTGCACCAGCACCAGGCTCATCTGCAGCAGCACCTTGAGCCGGTTCGAGATGATCGGGCTGCTGCAATCCGCGAAGCTCTCCGCGCAATCGCCGCCCTGCAACAGGAAGCGCCGGCCTTCCTGCGCTTCGGCCAGCGCCTGCTTCAACGCCAGCACTTCCCACGAAGTCACCAGTGGCGGCTGCTGCGCCAGCTGCGCGGTGGCCTGCGCCAGTTCGGCGGCATCCTCGTATTGTGGCTGCTGCAGCGCCTCGCGCTGCTGCCAGGACGATGGTGTCCAGTCCGCGCTCGACTTCACCCCGTTCATCGCATCAACCTCTTCTTCGTGCGGCGCGTAGCGGCCAGCAGCGTCCACACCGCGAGCAGTACGAACCAGATCAGTGACCACCACGGCATCGACAGGCCGAGGATCGGCTGCACCTTGGCGCATTCGCCGGAGCCGCTGAGCACCTTGAGCAGCACCCGGACCAGGCCGCCGTTGCTGGCGCGGGTTTCCAGCAGATAGCCCAGCGGCGCGCCGCAGCTCGGCACCTGGTCGGGCGGCAGCGACTGGATCCACAGGTGGCGCGCGGCGATGCCGATGCCGACCAGCGCGATCAACACCAGCAAGCCCGCGTAGAACCAGCGCCCGCCGCCGCGCGGCGCATGCAGGCCGCCGACCAGGAACACCACGCCCAGCGCGATGAACACCACGCGCTGCAGGATGCACAGCGGGCATGGATCCATCTGCAGCACGTACTGCGCATACAACGCGAAACCGATCAGGGCGGCGCAGACGAGGAAGCCCGCCAGCAAGCTGATGCGAAACGACCAACGCAAGGGATTCATGAGCAGAGGGAACAGGAGCGGAAACGCGACATTACCCGCTTGCCGGCGGACTGTCAGCATCGGCGTTCCGGTCGCCTGCCGCACAAAGCGAAACCCCGGCAGGTTGCCCGGCCGGGGTTTCGTTTGGACGTCTGGATGTCCGCAGGCGGCGACGCTTACTCGGCGTCGACAGCCTCGGCCTGCGGGCGACCGACCAGCTCGACATACGCCATCGGGGCGTTGTCGCCGTCGCGGAAGCCGCACTTCAGGATGCGCAGGTAGCCGCCGGGACGCTCGCGGTAACGCGGGCCCAGCTCGACGAACAGCTTGCCCACCGCTTCCTTGTCGCGCAGGCGCGCGAAGGCGAGGCGGCGATTGGCGACGCCGTCGGTCTTGGCCAGCGTGATCAGCGGCTCGGCGACGCGGCGCAGTTCCTTGGCCTTCGGCAGGGTGGTACGGATCAGCTCGTGCTTGAACAGCGACGAAGCCATGTTCTTGAACATCGCTTCACGGTGGGCGCTGGTGCGGTTGAGCTTGCGACCGGATTTCATGTGGCGCATGGCGAATACTCTCTAGTAGGTCTGTTGTTATGAAGCGCTGGCACCTGTGTCCAACACCCCGCGGTTACCCGCTTTTATGGCCTCATCGAAGCGAGGCTCTTTTTAAGATCCCCAACCGGAGCGAAAGCTCTTATGAGGAGTGCGGCCATGGATGGCCGCTTTTGGTGCTTGGCCAGAGCGCTATGAACACTCTGGCCAAGATTCAGCTAAAACAGTGATCAGGGACGATCACATTAACCAAGCTGCATGCCGTGCGAGAGCCCAGCCGGCGGCCAGTTCTCCAGCTTCATGCCCAGGGCCAGGCCGCGCGAGCCAAGGACATCCTTGATCTCGGTGAGCGACTTCTTGCCCAGGTTCGGCGTCTTCAGCAGCTCGACCTCGGTCTTCTGCACCAGATCGCCGATGTAGTAGATGCTCTCGGCCTTCAGGCAGTTCGCCGAACGCACGGTGAGCTCCAGATCGTCGATCGGGCGCAGCAGCAGCGGATCGAAACCGCTCTTTTCGGCCTTGTCGGTAGCGCTCTCGCGACGCGAGAAGTCACCAAACACGGACAACTGGTCGTTGATGATCTCGGCGGCCTTGCGCACCGCGTCCTCGGCGCCGATGGTGCCGTTGGTCTCGATGTCCAGCACCAGCTTGTCGAGGTTGGTGCGCTGCTCGACGCGAGCGGCATCCACTTCGTAGGCCACGCGCAGCACCGGCGCGAACGAGGCGTCGAGCTGCAGGCGACCGATCGGACGGGCTTCGTCGTCCGGATGGACGCGGGCGCTGGCCGGCTGGTAACCCACGCCGCGGCGCACCTTCAGGCGCATGTTGAGCGCGATGTCCTTGGTCAGGTGGCAGATCACGTGCTCGGGGTTGATGATCTCCACCGAGTGGTCGACGACGATGTCGCCGGCCGTGACCACGCCCTTGCCCTTCTTGGACAGGGTGAGGGTGACTTCGTCGCCGGTGTGCTGGCGAATCGCCACGTCCTTGAGGTTCAGCAGGACTTCGATCACGTCCTCCTGCAGGCCCTCGAGGGTGGTGTATTCGTGCAGCACGCCGTCGATCTCGACCTCGACGATGGCGCTGCCGGGGATCGAGGAAAGCAGGACGCGACGGAGCGCGTTGCCCAGGGTGTGACCGAAACCGCGCTCGAGCGGTTCGACCACCACCTTGGCGCGATTGGCGCCAAGCTGTTCGACGCTGAGGCCACGCGGCCGCAGCACGCTAGTAGACGAAACTGCCATGCAAGGCTCCGGTGATTACTTCGAGTAAAGTTCGACGATCAGGGCTTCGTTGATGTCGGACGGCAGGTCGCCGCGATCCGGCACCGCCTTGAACGTGCCTTCGAACTTCTTGCTGTCGACTTCGACCCAACCCGGACGCAGGTCCATGGTGTCGAACACGGTCGCCGCTTCCTGCACGCGCAACTGGGTACGGCCGCGCTCGGTCAGCGCGATCGCGTCGCCGGGCTTGACCTGGTAGGACGGGATGTTGACCTTCTTGCCGTTGACCAGCACCGCCTTGTGCGAAACCAGCTGGCGGGCCTGGGCGCGGGTGACCGCGAAACCCATGCGGTACACGACGTTGTCCAGGCGGCTCTCGAGCAGGCGCAGCAGGTTCTCGCCAGTGTTGCCCTTGAGGGTCGACGCCTTGGTGTAGTAGTTGCCGAACTGACGCTCGAGCACACCGTAGATGCGCTTGACCTTCTGCTTCTCGCGCAGCTGGACGGCGTAGTCGGACATGCGCATGCGCTTGTTGGCGCCGTGCTGGCCGGGCTTGTTCTCCAGCTTGCACTTGGAGTCGATCGCGCGGGCCGGGCTCTTGAGGCTCAGGTCGGCGCCTTCGCGGCGGGCGAGCTTGCAGGTAGCTCCACGATAACGTGCCATGGTTGTGCTCCTTAGACTCGACGCTTCTTGGGGGGACGGCAGCCGTTGTGCGGAATCGGCGTGACGTCGATGATGTTGAGCACCTTGTAACCCAAGGCGTTCAGCGAACGCACGGCCGACTCACGACCCGGGCCCGGGCCCTTGATGCGCACTTCCACGGTCTTCACGCCGTAGTCGCCAGCGGCACGGCCGGCCTTCTCGGCGGCGACCTGGGCAGCGAACGGGGTCGACTTGCGCGAACCGCGGAAACCCGCGCCGCCGGCAGTCGCCCACGACAAGGCATTGCCCTGGCGATCGGTGATGGTGACGATGGTGTTGTTGAAGGAGGCCTGCACGTGGGCCACGGCATCCGTGACAACGCGCTTGATCTTCTTCTTGGTCTTGACAGGCTTGGCCATATTCTCGATCCGTTACTTCTTGATGGCGCGACGCGGGCCCTTGCGGGTGCGTGCGTTGGTACGCGTGCGCTGGCCGCGCACCGGCAGGCCGCGACGATGGCGCAGGCCGCGATAGCAGCCCAGATCCATCAGGCGCTTGATGGCCATGCCCACTTCGCGGCGCAGGTCGCCTTCCACGACGTACTTGGCGATTTCCGCGCGAAGCTTTTCCACTTCGCCTTCGCTGAGCGACTTGATCTGGGTGGTGGGAACCACGCCAGCGTCCACACAGACCTTCTTGGCCCGGCTGCGGCCAATGCCGTAAATGCTCTGCAGACCAACCCAGACATGCTTCTGGACCGGCAAATTGACACCTGCGATGCGCGCCATGATGTGCTTTCTCCGAGTGCTTTCGTGCGCGGTAAACGCGCAATTCTATCTTGAATCAACTTGTCAGGAAAGCCCTGCGGTGCCCAACACCGCCCGGCCCTCCGGGTTTTCGGCCAATCCCGCCCGCCCAGCAGCCACTAGTTGCGGCGGAGATTGGCCTTCTTGAGCAAACTTTCGTACTGGTGGCTGACCAGGTGCGCCTGCACCTGCGAGGTGAAATCCATCACCACGACCACCACGATCAGCAGCGACGTGCCACCGAAGTAGAACGGCACGTGCCAGAACTTCTGCATGAACGACGGCACCAGGCAGACCGCGACCAGGTACAGCGCACCCACGCCGGTCAAACGGGTGATCACGCCATCGATGTAGCTGGCCGTGGCGCGACCCGGGCGGATGCCCGGGATCAGCGCGCCGGAGCGCTTGAGGTTGTCCGCCGTCTCTTCCGAGTTGAACACGACCGCGGTGTAGAAGAAGGCGAAGCCGATCACCAGCACCGCATAGATGAGCGCCCACAGCGGCTCACCCGGATTCAGCGCCTGGGTCAGGTCCTGCAGCCAGCGCGACTGGTGGCCGGCGCCGAACCAGTTCACCGCGGTGGCCGGGAACAACAGCAGACTGGACGCGAAGATCGGCGGGATCACGCCCGACATGTTGATCTTCAGCGGCAGGCTGGAGCTCTGGTTCTGGTAGCCACGCTGGCCGCCGGAGCGCCGCGCGTAGTTGACCGTGATCTTGCGTTGCGCGCGCTCCATGAACACGCAGAACGCGGTGACCAGCAGCACGATCGCGAAGACGATCAGCACACCCAGCACCGACAGCTCGCCGTTGCTCGACATGCCCAGCGTATGCACCACCGCGCCCGGCAGGCCGGCCACGATGCCGGCGAAGATCAGCAGCGAGATGCCGTTGCCGATGCCGCGCTCGGTCATCTGTTCGCCGAGCCACATCAGGAACATGGTGCCAGCAGTCAGGCCGATTACCGCGGCCAGCACGAAGCCGAAGCCCGGGGTGTACACCACCGGCGCGCCACCGGCCGCGACCTGCTTCTGAAATCCCACCGCCATGAAGAAGGACTGGAACAACGCCAGACCCACCGAACCGATGCGCGTGTACATCGTCATCCGACGCTTGCCGGACTCGCCTTCCTTGCGCAACGCCTGCAGGCTCGGGATCACCGAACCCATCATCTGGATCACGATGGAGGCCGAAATGTACGGCATCACGCCCAGTGCGAACACCGAGAAGCGCGCCAGCGCGCCGCCCGAGAACATGTTGAACATGTCCATCAGGCCGTTGCCCTGAACCAGGTTGCTCATCGCGTCCGGATTCACGCCCGGCACCGGGATGAACGAACCGAGGCGGAACACCAGCAGCGCACCGATCACGAAGAAGATGCGCTGGCGCAGCTCGGTCAGTTTGCCGAGCTTGCCGAGTGCGTTGCCGTTGGCCTGGGCCACGCGATTACTCCACGCTGCCGCCGGCTGCCTCGATGGCAGCCTTGGCACCCGCCGTGGCCAGCAGGCCCGACAGCTTCACCGCGCGACCGATCTCGCCCTTCAGCACGACCTTGACCTTCTTGGCCTTGCTGTCGATCAGGCCGGCCTTGTGCAGCTCGACCACGTCGATCACGTCGGCCTTGAGGCCGGCGAGCTGGTACAGGAACACCTGCTGGCTCTCGGCCTTCAGCTTGGAGCGGAAGCCGACCTTGGGCAGGCGACGCTGCAGCGGCATCTGGCCGCCCTCGAAGCCGTACTTGTGGGTGCCGCCGGCGCGGGCGTGCTGACCCTTGTGGCCGCGACCGGCCGTCTTGCCGAGGCCCGAGCCGATGCCGCGACCGACGCGCAGCTTGGTCTTGCGCGAACCGGCGGCCGGCTTGATGTCATTCAAACGCATGATTAATCCTCCACCTGGACCAGGTAGTAGACCGTGTTGATCAGGCCACGCACCTGCGGGCTGTCCTTCAGCTCGCGGACGTCGTTGGTCTTGTTCAGGCCCAGCGCCTTGACGCTGAGGCGATGACGCGCCTGCACGCCGCGTAGGCCCTTGACCAGGCGCACGCGCACGGTGCCGGCGGTTTCGTTCTTCTTAGCCATTGCCCAGCACCTCTTCCACGGTCTTGCCACGCTTGGCGGCGATCTGCTTCGGCGAAGCCACCGCCTGCAGGCCCTTGATGGTGGCACGCACCAGGTTGATCGGGTTGCGCGAGCCGACCGCCTTGGCCAGCACGTTCTTCACGCCGACCACTTCCAGCACGGCGCGCATGGCGCCGCCGGCGATCACGCCGGTACCTTCGGAAGCCGGCTGCATGTAGACGCGGGCCGCGCCGTGGTTGGCCTTGATGGCGTACCACAGGGTGCCGTTGTTCAGGTCGATGTTCACCATGTTGCGACGGGCGCGCTCCATCGCCTTGGAGATGGCGACCGGCACTTCGCGCGCCTTGCCATAGCCGAAGCCGACCTTGCCCTCGCCGTCGCCGACCACGGTCAGCGCGGTGAAGCTCATCTGGCGGCCACCCTTGACGGTCTTGGCCACGCGGTTCACGGCAATCAGCTTCTCGAGCAGGCCGTCTGAATTTTCGCGATCGTTGGAAGACATTTCTCGATTCCGTGTGCCCGGACCATCCGGGACTTTTGCTTGCGGCTGGGCCGCTTGTTGTTGTGTTGTTACTGGAAGCGAGGGATCCGGGGCTTGCGGCAGACGGGCTCTTTCGAATCCCGAATCCCCAACCCCGAATCCCGGCTCTTAGAACTTCAGGCCGGCTTCGCGAGCCGCATCGGCCAGCGCCTTGATGCGACCGTGGAAGCGGAAACCGGAGCGGTCGAACGCCACCGATTCCACGCCGGCAGCCAACGCACGCTCGGCAACGGCCTTGCCCACCGCGGCAGCGGCGGTCAGGTTCTTGGTGCCCTTCAGGCCTTCGGCCACCGACTTCTGCACGGTGGAGGCAGCCGCCACCACGTTCTGACCGTCGGCAGCGAACACCTGGGCGTAGAGATGCTGGCCGGTGCGATGCACCGACAGGCGCGCCACGCCGAGCTTGCGGATGTGCGAACGCGTGGACTTGGCGCGACGCAGGCGGGATTCGTTCTTGTTCATCGTCATGTTCCTCGAAAGCGGATCGGCTCGAAATGCGTGATCTGTCTAGCCTGCTTTTCTGAAGAGTGCGGCCATGGATGGCCGCTTCTTCGCGCAGGGACAGCGCACTTATGCCTTCTTGGCTTCCTTCAGGGTGATCTTCTCGCCGGCATAGCGCACGCCCTTGCCCTTGTAAGGCTCAGGCGAACGGAAGGCACGGATCTTGGCGGCCACCTGGCCCACCACCTGCTTGTCGGCACCCTTGATCAGGATTTCCGTCTGCGTGGGGGTTTCCAGGGTGATGCCCTCCGGAGCCTCGAACACCACCGGGTGCGAGAAGCCCAGGCTCAGGTTCAGCGCCTTGCCGGCCATGGACGCGCGGTAACCCACGCCGACCAGCTCCAGCTTGCGCTCGTAACCTTCGGACACGCCCTTGACCATGTTCGCCAGCAGCGCGCGCGCGGTGCCGCCGAACTTGTCGTCGGCGCCCTCGGCCAGCTGGATGTTGACGGCATCGCCGTCCACCTTCAGCGACACGCCGGGCAGCACGTGAATGGACAGGGTGCCCTTCGGGCCCTTCACGGAGATACCTTCGGCGGCAGCCTTCAGCTCCACGCCCTTCGGCAGGTTGATCGTCTTCTTGGCAACACGTGACATCGTCGGCTCCTTAAGCGACCTGGCCGATGACTTCGCCGCCCAGACCCTTGGCACGGGCCTGCGCGTCGGTCAGCAGACCGGCGGACGTCGAGATGATCGAGATGCCCAGACCGCCGAGCACCTTCGGCAGTTCACCCTTGCCGCGGTAGATGCGCAGGCCGGAACGGCTGACGCGGGAAATGGACTCGATGGCCGGACGACCTTCGAAATACTTCAGGCGGATTTCGAGAACGGGCTTGCCTTCCGCCTGCGCGGTCTGCGCGTCGAGAATGTAGCCTTCGTTCTTGAGAAGGTTGGCGATGGCCACCTTCAGCTTCGACGACGGCATGCTCACCGTCGGCTTGCCCATCAGCTGGGCATTGCGGACACGCGTAAACATGTCGGCGATGGGATCAGTCATGCTCATGAAAACATCCTTCAGAGTGCACCGATATCCGATAAAACCGGAAATCTTCTAGATTGTGATGCCGACAAAGCGTCAGCCTGCGTTGCGCAGACCGACGACTATAGCAGCTTTTTCCGGCTTTGCGAACATCGGCGCCAAGATTGCGCCGACGGCGGCAGATCCGAAGGCCTGCCGCCGCATCGGGTCAGGCGGGATCAGCTCCCGCCCTGCCCTGTTTGGGTCTTACCAGCTGGCCTTGCGCAGGCCAGGCACGTCACCACGCATGGTGGCTTCGCGCAGCTTGTTGCGGCCAAGGTTGAACTTGGCGTACACGGCGCGCGGACGGCCGGTCAGCGCGCAACGGGTGCGCTGGCGGCTCGGGCTGGCGTCGCGCGGCAGCTTCTGCAGCTTGCCCTGCGCGTCCATCTTCTCCTCGTAGGAGGCGGTGGTGCTCAGCACGATCGCCTTCAGTTCGGCGCGCTTGGCGGCGTACTTCTTGACGAGCTTGGTCCGCTTGATGTCGCGGTTGACCATCGAGGTCTTTGCCATGAATAAATGCTCTCTTTTGAAGAGTCCGGCCACGGATGGCCGGTTTTCCCGATCACGGATGATCGTTTGGTTTAGTTGCGGAACGGGAAGTTGAAGGCTTCCAGCAGCGCCTTGGCCTCGGCATCGGTCTTCGCGGTCGTGGTGATCGCGATGTCCATGCCGCGCATCGCGTCGACGGCGTCGAAGTCGATTTCCGGGAAGATGATCTGTTCCTTCACGCCGAAGTTGAAGTTGCCACGGCCGTCGAAGGCGCGGCCCGACACGCCGCGGAAGTCGCGGGTACGGGGCAGCGAGATGTTGATCAGGCGATCCAGGAACTCGAACATCTGGGCGCGGCGCAGGGTGACCTTGCAACCGATCGGCCAGCCGTCGCGGATCTTGAACGAGGCCACGGAAACGCGCGCCTTGGTCGTGATCGGCTTCTGGCCCGAGATCTTGGCCATGTCCGCCACGGCATTCTCGAGGATCTTCTTGTTGCCGGCGGCTTCGCCCACGCCCATGTTCAGCGTGATCTTGGTGATGCGGGGAACCTGCATCACGTTCTGGTAGCCGAACTTCTCGGTGAGCTTCGGCACTACCTGCTCTTTGTAAAACGTCTCAAGGCGCGTCATGTCATTAATCCTTACGCGTCCACGACCTCGCCATTCGAACGGAACACGCGGACCTTGCGCCCATCAGCGAGCGTCTTGGTGCCAACGCGTTCACCCTTGTTCGTGGCGGGGTTGAACAGCTGCACATTGGAGAGATGGATCGAGGCCTCGCGCTCGACGATGCCGCCGGCCTGGTTGGCCTGCGGATTCGGCTTGGTGTGGCGCTTGACCAGGTTCACGTTGGAGACGAACACGCGCTCGCCTTCCACGCGCAGCACTTCGCCGCGCTGACCCTTGTTCTTGCCGGTGATCACGAGGACCTGATCACCCTTGCGGATACGGTTCATGTTCAGGACCTCGCTCAGAGCACTTCGGGCGCGAGCGAGACGATCTTCATGAACTTCTCGCTGCGCAGCTCGCGGGTGACCGGCCCGAAGATACGGGTGCCGATCGGCTCGAGCTTGTTGTTGAGGAGCACCGCTGCATTGCCGTCGAAACGGATCAGCGAGCCATCGGGACGGCGCACGCCCTTGGCGGTGCGAACCACCACGGCGTTGTACACCTCGCCCTTCTTCACCTTGCCGCGGGGAATGGCATCCTTCACGGTGACCTTGATCACGTCACCGATCGCGGCGTAACGGCGCTTGGAGCCGCCGAGCACCTTGATGCACATCAGTTCCTTGGCACCGCTGTTGTCCGCCGCGGAGAGCGTGCTTTGCATCTGGATCATGTCTGCACCCTCCTCTTAGACGGCCGCGCGGGTGACGATTTCGACCACGCGGTGATGCTTGGTCTTGGACAGCGGGCGGCACTCGGCGATGCGCACGAGGTCGCCCTCGTTCGCGCCGAGGTCGTCCTGCGCGTGCAGCTTGGTCGAGCGGCGCACGATCTTGCCCAGCAGGCCGTGCTGCACCTGGCGCTCGATCAGGACGGTGACCGTCTTGTCCATCTTGTTGCTGATGACGCGCCCTTCGAGGGTACGCGCCTGCTTCTGGTTGTCGCTCATATCGGCGGTCCCTTACTTCTTGCCGCCGAGCACGAATTTCGTGCGGGCGATGTCGCGCCGGACGCGGCGCAGCTGATGCGGCTGGTTGAGCTGGCCGGCGCCCTTCTGCATGCGCAGGTTGAACTGTTCCTTGCGCAGGTCCAGCAGGTGCTGATTGAGCTCTTCGGCCGACTTGGTGGTCAGATCTTTGATGGCCATGTCACATCACCGCCCGGGTCACGAACTGGGTCTGCACCGAGAGCTTGGCGGCGGCCAGGCGGAACGCCTCGCGTGCCGAAGCCTCGTCGATGCCCTCGATTTCATAAAGCATGCGGCCGGGCTGGATCGGGGCGACCCAGAATTCCACGCCGCCCTTGCCGGCGCCCATGCGCACTTCGATCGGCTTCTTGGTGATCGGCTTGTCCGGGAACACGCGGATCCACAGCTTGCCGCCACGCTTCACGAAGCGGGTGATGCAACGACGACCTGCCTCGATCTGGCGTGCGGTGAGCGCGCCGGTGGTGGTCGCCTTGAGGCCGAATTCGCCGAAGCTGACGAGGTTGGCGCAGTGCGCCAGACCGTCGTTGCGGCCCTTGAACTGCTTGCGGTATTTGGTTCGCTTGGGTTGCAACATGGCAACTCTCCTTACTTCGCCGCACGCTCGCGACGGCCTTCGCCATCACGATCGCGACGCGGTTCACGGTCACGGCGGCCTTCGCCACCCTCGCGGCGCGACGACGGCGCCGGGGACTCGTCCTTCGGTTCCTGGCCGATCTGGGCCACGTCGAAGATCTCGCCCTTGTAGACCCACACCTTGATGCCGATGATGCCGTACTGGGTCTTCGCCTCGGCGGTGCCGTAGTCGATGTCCGCACGCAGGGTGTGCAGCGGCACGCGGCCTTCGCGGGCCCACTCGGAACGGGCGATCTCGGCGCCGTTCAGACGGCCGGACACGTTGATCTTGATACCCAGCGCGCCCAGGCGCATCGCATTGCCCACCGAGCGCTTCATCGCGCGACGGAACATGATGCGGCGCTCGAGCTGCTGCGCGATCGACTCGGCCACCAGCTGGGCGTCCAGCTCGGGCTTGCGCACTTCGTTGACGTTGATGTGCGTCGGAACGCCCATCATGTCGCTGACTTCCTTGCGCAACTTCTCGATGTCCTCGCCCTTCTTGCCGATCACCACGCCCGGACGGGCGGTGTAGATCGTCACGCGCGCGGTCTTGGCCGGGCGCTCGATCTGGATCTTCGAGATGCCGGCGGCAGCCAGCTTCTTCTTCAGCATCTCGCGGACCTTGATGTCCGCCACGAGATACTTCGCGTAGTCGCCCTTGTTGGCGTACCACTTGGCGTTCCAGTCCTTGGCGATGCCGAGGCGGATGCCGGTGGGATGAACTTTGTGACCCATCGTCTTCTTCCTCTTACTCGCCAACGACCACGGTGATGTGGCTGGTGCGCTTCAGGATGCGGGAACCGCGGCCTTTGGCGCGGGCATACATGCGCTTCATCGCCGGACCTTCGTCCACGAAGATGCGCGCGACCTTCAGCTCGTCGACATCGGCACCGAGGTTGTTCTCGGCGTTGGCGACGGCCGACAGCAGCACCTTGCGGACAAGGTGTGCAGCCTTCTTGTTGGTGAACTGGAGCACGTCGCTGGCCCGGCCCACGGGCATGCCGCGGACCAGGTCTGCCACCAGGCGTGCCTTCTGCGCCGAGATGCGGGCGCCGCGCAGGATCGCTTTGGCTTCGGTGCTCATCACTTGCCCTTCTTGTCGCCGACGTGGCCCTTGAAGGTACGCGTCACCGCGAACTCGCCGAGCTTGTGCCCGACCATGTTCTCGTTGACGAGCACCGGCACGTGCTGGCGGCCGTTGTGGATGGCGATGGTCAGGCCCACCATTTCGGGCAGGATCATCGAGCGGCGCGACCAGGTCTTGATCGGGCGCTTGTTGTTGGCGGAAACCGCGGCTTCCACCTTCTTGGCGAGGTGAAGGTCGACGAACGGACCTTTCTTCAGAGAGCGTGGCATGTCGGGTTCCTGTTACTTGCGACGACGCACGATGAACTGCTGCGTGCGCTTGTTGTTGCGGGTCTTGTAACCCTTGGTCGGCGTGCCCCACGGGCTGACCGGATGACGGCCGCCGGAGGTACGGCCTTCACCACCGCCGTGCGGATGGTCGACCGGGTTCATGACGACGCCGCGAACGGTCGGACGGATGCCCAGCCAGCGCTTGGCGCCGGCCTTGCCGAGCTTCTTCAGGCTGTGCTCGCCGTTGCCGACTTCACCGATGGTGGCGCGGCACTCGACCGGCACGCGGCGCATTTCGCCGGAGCGCAGGCGCAGCGTGGCGTAGCCGGATTCGCGGGCCACCAGCTGCACCGAGGCACCGGCGGAGCGGGCGATCTGCGCGCCCTTGCCGGGCTTCATCTCGATGCAGTGGATCGTGGAACCCACCGGGATGCTGCGCAGCTGCAGGCAATTGCCCACCTTGATCGGCGCGTCGTGGCCGGACAGCAGGCGATCACCCACCTGCACACCCTTCGGCGCGATGATGTAGCGACGCTCACCGTCGGCATAGCACAGCAGCGCGATGTGCGCGGTGCGGTTCGGATCGTATTCGATGCGCTCGACCTTGGCGGCAATGCCTTCCTTGTCGCGCTTGAAGTCGATGATGCGGTAAGCCTGCTTGTGGCCGCCACCGCGATGACGCGTGGTGATGCGACCGAAATGGTTGCGACCACCCGTCTTCGACTGGCTTTCGGTCAGCGGCGCGTACGGCGCGCCCTTGTGCAGCCCCTCGGTGCGGACGCTGACGGCGTCACGACGACCCGGCGAGGTTGGCTTGTGATTGATTAGTGCCATCTCGAGGAACTCCTGGCTCAGGCCTTGGCCGACACGTCGATGGTCTGGCCATCGGCGAGGCGGACGTAGGCCTTGCGCTTGCCCTGGCGGCTGCCAGCGCGGAAACGGAAGGACTTGACCTTGCCCTTGCTGTTGACGAGGTTCACCTGCTCGACCTTGACGTCGAACATCTTCTCCACCGCCTCACGGACATCGGCCTTGGTCGCCTCGGGGGCAACCACGAAAACGTACTGGTTGTGCTCGCTGACGCGAGCCGACTTCTCGGAAATGTGCGGCGCGCGCAGCGTATCGAGAATGCGTTCGTTGCTCATGCCAGCCACTCCTCGATCTTCTTCACGGCGTCAACCGTCATCACCACGTGGTCGGAACCGACCAGACTGACCGGATTCAGCGCCATCACGTCCAGGACGTGCAGGTAGGGGATGTTGCGCGAAGCCAGATACAGCGCCTCGTCGGCATCCTCGGAAACCAGCAGCACGCGACCGGAAACTTCAAGCTCCTTGAGCTTGGCGACCATTGCCTTGGTCTTGGGCTGCTCGACGCCGAAACCGTCGACCACCTTCAGGCGACCCTGGCGGTTCAGTTCGGCAAGGATCGAGCGGATCGCCACGCGGTAGGCCTTGCGGTTGACCTTCTGCTCGTAGCTGCGCGGCTTCGCGGCAAAGGTCACGCCACCGCCCACGAAGATCGGGGCGCGGTAGTCACCGTGACGGGCGCCGCCGCCCTTCTGCTTCTTGAACTTCTTGGTGGTGCCCGACAGCTCGCCACGCGACAGCTGCGCCTTGGTACCGGCGCGACCGCCGGCCTGGTACGCAACCACTACCTGGTGAACCAGGGCCTGCTTGAACTCGCCGCCGAACACTTCGTCCGACACGCTGAGCGGCTTGGCGCCAATGACATTCAGTTCCATGGCGTCTCTCCTCAACCCTTGGTGGTCGGACGGATGACGACGTCGCCACCGGTCGCACCGGGGACAGCGCCCTTCACCGCGATCAGGTGACGCTCGGCGTCGACCTTGACCACTTCCAGACCCTGCTGCGTGCGGTTCACCGCACCCATGTGGCCCGACATCTTCTTGCCCGGGAACACGCGGCCCGGCGTCTGGCGCTGGCCGATCGAACCCGGCGCGCGGTGCGACAGCGAGTTGCCGTGCGTCGCATCGCCCATCTTGAAGTTGTGGCGCTTGATGGTGCCCTGGAAGCCCTTGCCCTTCGAGACGCCGGCGACGTCGACGATCTGGCCGACCGCGAACACCTCGTCAGCCTTGATCTCCGCGCCCACGCTGTACTTGCCGAGGTCGTCGGCGGACACGCGGAACTCCCACAAACCACGACCCGGCTCAACCTTGGCCTTGGCGTAATGGCCCTTCAGCGGCGCCGTCAGCAAGCTGGCGCGCTTCACGCCCGCCGCGACCTGCACCGCGCTGTAGCCATCGTTGTCTTCCGTCTTCAGCTGGGTGACGCGGTTCGGGGTCGCTTCAATCAGCGTCACCGGAATCGAGCGTCCGTCTTCAGTGAAGAGCCGGCTCATGCCGCACTTGCGGCCTACCAGTCCGATACTCATGTTCGTATCCTGTCTATCGCTCAACCGAGCTTGATCTGAACATCGACGCCAGCGGCGAGATCAAGCTTCATGAGCGCGTCCACGGTCTTGTCGTTGGGATCGACGATGTCGAGCACGCGCTTGTGGGTACGGGTCTCGTACTGGTCGCGTGCATCCTTGTCGACGTGCGGCGACACCAGAATGGTGTAACGCTCGATCTTGGTCGGGAGCGGAATCGGGCCGAGCACCGTGGCGCCCGTGCGCTTGGCCGTCTCGACGATCTCGCTGGCCGAACGGTCGATCAGACGATGATCGAACGCCTTGAGCCGGATGCGAATCTTCTGGTTCGCCATAAAACCGTGTCCTGTTATCAAAAGAACCTGGATGTGCAACGAAGCGGCTTCTCACCGCCCCGCAACTGCCTTTGGAACCGGGCCGGGACCCTGCCGAAGCGAAATCCCGACCCGAAAAACGCCAAGCGAGCATTGGTCTGCTCGCCTGGCGCAAATCCTGCTGCGCAATCTGTTCGTGGCAACGGGATCAACCCGGAATCACGCCGAATGCGATGGCCGTCCACGGCCTGCGAACTCGAAGCACTTCCTGCGCCTCATTTCGCGGTGAGCCGGTCGAAATCAGGTTCGTCCGGCTAGGGAGCTGCGAAGTATAACGACAAATTTCCCGAATGGGAAGAGCTTGGCGTTAGCCGTGCTCACATCCATGTTCGCGAAGATCAAGAACCGGCCATCCATGGCCGGACTTTTTACCAAAAGCCGCTATTCCAACGGCATTTTGGCCAGTTATTACTTGATGACCTTGGCCACCACGCCGGCGCCGACGGTGCGGCCGCCTTCGCGGATCGCGAAACGCAGGCCCTGGTCCATCGCGATCGGGTGGATCAGGCTCACCACCATCTTGATGTTGTCGCCCGGCATGACCATCTCCACGCCTTCCGGCAGCTCGATCGCACCGGTCACGTCCGTCGTGCGGAAGTAGAACTGCGGACGGTAGCCCTTGAAGAACGGGGTATGACGGCCGCCTTCGTCCTTCGACAGCACGTACACCTCGGCCTCGAAGTCCGTGTGCGGGGTGATCGTGCCCGGCTTCGCCAGCACCTGGCCGCGCTCCACGTCGTCACGCTTCAGGCCGCGCAGCAGCAGACCCGCGTTGTCGCCCGCCTGGCCCTGGTCCAGCAGCTTGCGGAACATTTCCACGCCGGTCACGGTGGTCTTCTGGGTCGGACGGATGCCCACCACTTCGATTTCGTCACCGACCTTGATCACGCCACGCTCGATACGGCCGGTCACCACGGTGCCGCGGCCCGAGATCGAGAACACGTCTTCCACCGGCATCAGGAACGGCTGGTCGATCGCACGCTGCGGCTCCGGAATGTACGTGTCCAGCGCGTCCACCAGCGAGATGATCGCCGGCACGCCGATCTCCGACTGGTCGCCTTCCAGCGCCAGCTTCGCCGAACCCTTGATGATCGGGGTGTCGTCGCCCGGAAAGTCGTACTTCGACAGCAGCTCGCGCACTTCCATCTCGACCAGCTCGAGCAGCTCGGCGTCGTCCACCATGTCGGCCTTGTTCAGGAACACGACGATGTACGGCACGCCCACCTGGCGGCTGAGCAGGATGTGTTCGCGCGTCTGCGGCATCGGGCCGTCCGCGGCCGAGCACACCAGGATCGCGCCGTCCATCTGCGCCGCACCCGTGATCATGTTCTTCACGTAGTCGGCGTGGCCCGGGCAGTCCACGTGCGCGTAGTGGCGGCTCGGCGATTCGTACTCGACGTGCGCGGTCGAGATCGTGATGCCGCGCGCCTTCTCTTCCGGCGCCGCGTCGATCGCGTCGTAGGCCTTGAATTCGCCGCCGAAGCGCTCCGCACCGACCTTCGTCAGCGCCGCCGTCAGCGTCGTCTTGCCGTGGTCCACGTGACCAATCGTGCCCACGTTCACGTGGGGCTTGGTGCGCTCGAACTTGCCCTTTGCCATGACTAGAGACCTCTGGATAGTACTTTTGTCAGTGCGGCTCGCGCCGCGTCGTTGTGCTTACGCGACCCGGAGGCCGCACTGCCTGCTTCTTCAAAGCATCGCGACCAGTCAAGACCACGATGCTTTTCTTGAAAAGTGCGGCCATGGATGGCCGCCCGTTTGATCTTCGCGGTCAGGATGACCGCAAAATCAATCCGGCCGCAAAAAATCAGGCCTTTTTAATAACCTGCTCGGCGATGTTGTTCGGCGCCTCGGCGTAGTGGTCGAACTCCATCGTGAAGGTGGCGCGGCCCTGCGTCAGCGAGCGGATGCTCGTGGCGTAGCCGAACATCTCGCCCAGCGGCACGAACGCGTCGACAGTCTTGCCCGACGGCGTATCTTCCTGGCCACGCAGGATGCCGCGACGACGGCTCATGTCGCCCATCACGTCGCCCACGTAGTCCTCCGGCGTCACCACCTCGACCTTCATGATCGGCTCGAGCAGCACCGGCGAGGCCTTCGCGAAGCCCTGCTTGAACGCCATCGAGGCGGCCAGCTTGAACGCCATTTCGGACGAGTCGACGTCGTGGTAGGAGCCGAACACCAGCTTCGCCTTGACGCCCACCACCGGGAAGCCAGCCAGCGGACCGCTGGTGATGGTTTCGCGCAGGCCCTTTTCCACCGAGGGGATGAATTCCTTCGGGATCACGCCACCGGTGATGTCGTTGATGAACAGGAAGTCGTCCTTGATCTGCGCGGAGATCTTCTCGTCCGCACGATCGGCATCGCTGATCGGCGACATCTCGATCACCACGTGGCCGTACTGGCCCTTGCCGCCGGACTGCTTGGCGTGCTTGTAGTCGGACTTCACGTCGCTGCTGCGGATCGTCTCGCGGTAGGCCACCTGCGGCTTGCCGACGTTCGCCTCCACGTTGAACTCGCGACGCATGCGGTCGACGATGATGTCGAGGTGCAGCTCGCCCATGCCCGAGATGATGGTCTGGCCGGATTCCTCGTCGGTACGCACGCGGAAGGACGGATCCTCGGCGGCCAGGCGGCCCAGCGCGATGCCCATCTTTTCCTGGTCGGACTTGGTCTTCGGCTCCACTGCCATCGAGATCACCGGCTCCGGGAACGTCATGCGCTCCAGGGTGATCACGTGGTCCTGCGCGCACAGCGTGTCGCCGGTCGTCACGTCCTTCAGGCCGACCGCCGCGGCGATGTCACCCGCGCGGACTTCCTTCAGTTCCTGACGATCGTTCGCGTGCATCTGCAGGATGCGGCCGATGCGTTCCTTCTTCGACTTCACCGGGTTGTAGACCGCATCGCCGGCATTCAGCACGCCCGAGTAGACGCGGAAGAACGTCAGCGAACCGACGAACGGGTCGGTCATGATCTTGAACGCGAGCGCGGAGAACGGTGCGGCGTCGCTGGCATCGCGATGCGCTTCCTGGTCGTTCTCGTCCACGCCGGCCACCGGCGGGCGATCCACCGGCGACGGCAGCAGGTGCACCACCGCGTCGAGCATCGCCTGCACGCCCTTGTTCTTGAAGGCGGTGCCGCAGTAGACCGGGATGATCTCGCTGGCCAGGGTACGCTGGCGCATGCCCGCGATGATCTCATCCTCTGAGAGGTCGCCCTCTTCAAGGTACTTGTTCATCAGCTCTTCGCTGGCTTCCGCCGCCGACTCGACCATGTACGAACGGGCCTCGGCAGCCTTGTCCGCGAGGTTCGCCGGGATGTCCTGGTATTCGAACTTCATGCCCTGCGACGGCATGTCCCAGATGATCGCCTTCATCTTGAGCAGGTCGACCACGCCCTCGAAGTCGTCCTCGGCGCCGATCGGCACCACCATCGGCACCGGGTTGGCGCCAAGGCGGGCCTTCAGCTGGTCGACGACCTTGTAGAAGTTCGCGCCGGTGCGGTCCATCTTGTTGACGAACGCGAGGCGCGGCACGTGGTACTTGTTGGCCTGGCGCCACACCGTCTCGGACTGCGGCTGCACGCCGCCGACCGCGCACAGCACGAACACCGCGCCGTCGAGCACGCGCAGCGAACGCTCCACTTCGATGGTGAAGTCAACGTGCCCGGGAGTGTCGATGATGTTGAAGCGGTGCTGCTCCATCGAGCCATCCATGCCCTTCCAGAACGCCGTGGTGGCGGCGGAAGTGATGGTGATGCCGCGCTCCTGCTCCTGCTCCATCCAGTCCATCGTGGCCGCACCGTCATGCACCTCGCCAATCTTGTGCGAGACGCCGGTGTAGAACAGGATGCGCTCCGTGGTCGTGGTCTTGCCGGCATCGATGTGGGCCATGATGCCGAAGTTGCGGTAGCGGTCGATGGGAGTGGTGCGTGCCATAGTCGTAGTCCGACGGAGATCCATCCCCGATGGGGCAGCGGCGGCCATCCGAGCCGCACTGGTCATGAAAAAATCCGGCACAAGTGCCGGCTTGTATGGCGCCGCCCGCACCCGCGGGCGGCGCATTTACCGCCGAATTACCAGCGGTAGTGCGAGAAGGCCTTGTTGGCTTCCGCCATGCGATGGGTTTCCTCGCGCTTCTTGGCGGCACCACCACGGCTCTCGGAGGCTTCCTGCAGCTCGGCGGCCAGCTTGCGCGGCATCGAGGTCTCGCCACGCTTGCGCGCAGCCTCGATCACCCAGCGCATCGCCAGCGCCATGCGGCGGCCCGGACGCACTTCGACCGGCACCTGGTAGGTGGCGCCACCGACACGGCGGGACTTCACCTCGACGGCGGGCGCGACGTTGTTCAGCGCCTTCTCGACCAGAGCCACCGGCTCGGCGTGCTTCTCGCCCAGATGCTCGAGCGCACCGTAGACGATGCTCTCGGCCACCGACTTCTTGCCGCTCTTCATCACCATGTTGATGAAACGGGCGATCAGCTGGCTGCCGTGCTTCGGGTCGGGCAGCACCACACGGGCGGGATGGGAACCTTTACGCGACATGTTTGATATCCGTTATTCAGCGACCAGGATGGCCGCACACAATTAAGCCTTCGGGCGCTTGGCGCCATACTTCGAACGCGACTGGCGACGCTTGGTGACGCCCGCGCAGTCGAGGCTGCCGCGCACCGTGTGGTAGCGCACGCCGGGGAGATCCTTGACGCGGCCGCCGCGGATCAGCACCACCGAGTGCTCCTGCAGGTTGTGGCCTTCGCCGCCGATGTAGCTGATGACCTCGTAGCCGTTGGTCAGGCGCACCTTGGCAACCTTGCGCAACGCCGAGTTCGGCTTCTTCGGGGTGGTCGTGTACACGCGCGTGCAGACGCCGCGACGCTGCGGGCTGTTCTGCAGGGCAGGCGAATCGCTCTTGTAGCTCTTCGGGCTGCGGGACTTGCGCACCAACTGGTTGATAGTCGCCATGCGTAACCTATTCTGAAAACATAAAGGCAGCCCGAACGAGCTCGGTCTGCCAAGAAGCGGGAATATAACACGGACAGCCTGTCAAGGACAAGCCAGCGTCCCGCCTTCCATGACCCGAACACGAGGTGCATCCGTGCACCTCATTTCGTATGTCTAGCGAGCAACGCCCGTATCGGACTTACTCGGCACCATCACCACCGGCCGGCGCCTCGGCGAACGAGACGGCGGAAGCGGCACCGGAGAGCGTTTCGAAATCCGAGGCGGACAAGCCACCCTGGTTGCGGCGCGAGGCGTGATACGCCAAGCCGGTACCCGCGGGAATCAGACGGCCGACGATAACATTTTCCTTCAGGCCACGCAAGGTATCGCGCGTGCCACGCACCGCCGCCTCGGTGAGGACGCGGGTGGTTTCCTGGAACGAGGCCGCCGAGATGAACGACTCGGTGGCCAGCGAGGCCTTGGTGATGCCCAGCAGCACCGACTGGTACTCGGCCCGGCGCTCGCCCTTGCTTTCCGCACGATCGTTCTCGGCGTTGATGCGCACACGCTCCACCTGCTCGCCGCGCAGATAATGGCTGTCGCCCGGTTCGGTGATCTCGACCTTGCGCAGCATCTGGCGAATGATCGCTTCGATGTGCTTGTCGTTGATCTTCACGCCCTGCAGGCGGTAGACGTCCTGGATTTCCTTGACCAGGTAGGCCGCCAGCGGCTCCACGCCCAGCAGGCGCAGGATGTCGTGCGGGCTGGGCTCGCCGTCCACGATGGTTTCGCCCTTCTCCACGTGCTCGCCTTCGAACACGATGACCTGGCGCCACTTCGGGATCAGCTCCTCGTGCTCGTTGCCGTCGACGTCCTTGATGATCAGGCGCTGCTTGCCCTTGGTGTCCTTGCCGAAGCTGACCACGCCCGAACGCTCGGCCAGGATCGCCGGCTCCTTCGGCTTGCGCGCCTCGAACAGGTCGGCCACGCGCGGCAGACCGCCGGTGATGTCGCGGGTCTTGGAGGCGTCCTGCGGGATACGCGCAACCACGTCGCCCACGCCCACCGCGGCACCGTTCTGGATCGACACGATGGCGCCCGCGGGCAGCATGTACTGCGCCGGCACGTCGGTGCCCGGCAGCTTCAGCTCGCGGCCCTTGGCGTCTTCCAGGCGCACGATCGGGCGCAGGTCCTTGGCGGCCGTGCCACGGCGCTTCGGATCGGTCACCACCGCCGACTCCAGGCCGGTCAGCTCGTCGGTCTGGCTCTGCACGGTGACGCCATCGATGAAGTCGATGAAGCGCACGGTACCGGCCACTTCCGACACGATCGGGTGGGTGTGCGGATCCCAGTTGGCCACGGCCTGGCCAGCCTTGACCGAGTCGCCGTCCTTGACCGCGATGGTGGCGCCGTAAGGCACCTTGTAGCGCTCGCGCTCGCGGCCGCTGGTAT
This sequence comes from Rhodanobacter sp. DHB23, assembly GCF_014842975.1. Taxonomy (GTDB): domain Bacteria; phylum Pseudomonadota; class Gammaproteobacteria; order Xanthomonadales; family Rhodanobacteraceae; genus Rhodanobacter_A. The sequence goes on from NZ_JACYXK010000027.1 coordinate 47,146, forward strand.
CGAGCACCGACACTTCGCCCGAACGCGATACCGCCACCAGGTGACCCTGGGCGTGCTGCACGGTCTTGATGTTGTTGAACTTCAGCGTGCCGGTGGTCTTCACCGTCACGTTGTCCACCGCGGCCGCACGCGAAGCCGCGCCGCCGATGTGGAAGGTACGCATGGTCAGCTGGGTGCCGGGCTCGCCGATCGACTGCGCGGCGACCACACCCACGGCCTCGCCCATGTTGACCAGGTGGCCACGGGCCAGGTCACGGCCGTAGCACAGCTTGCACACGCCATGGCTGGCGGAGCAGGTGATCGGCGAACGCACCTTGATCGACTGCACGCCGGCCTTGTCCAGCTTCTCGACCAGGGCTTCGTTGAGCAGGGTGTCGCGCTCGACGATCGGCTGGTCGTCGTTGCCGGGGGCGTAGACGTCCTCGACCACCACGCGGCCCAGCACGCGCTCGCGCAGCGGCTCGACCACGTCGCCGCCTTCCACGATGGGCTGCATGATCAGGCCGTCTTCGGTGCCGCAGTCGTCCATGGTGATGACCACGTCCTGCGCCACGTCCACCAGGCGGCGGGTGAGGTAACCGGAGTTCGCGGTCTTCAGCGCCGTATCCGCCAGGCCCTTGCGGGCACCGTGGGTGGAGTTGAAGTACTGCAGCACGTTCAGGCCTTCGCGGAAGTTGGCCTTGATCGGGGTCTCGATGATCGAGCCGTCCGGGCGGGCCATCAGGCCGCGCATGCCGGCCAGCTGGCGGATCTGCGCCACCGAACCACGCGCGCCGGAGTCGGCCATGATGTACAACGAGTTCATCGACTTCTGCGCGACCTGCTTGCCCGCGCTGTCGGTCACCGTCTCGGTGCCGATGCCGTCGATCATCGCCTTGGCCACCTGCTCGTTGGTACGCGACCAGATGTCGACCACCTTGTTGTAGCGCTCGCCGGCGGTGACCAGGCCCGACTGGTACTGCTGCTGGATCTCGACGACTTCCTTCTCGGCTTCCTCGAGGATCGCCTTCTTCTCGGCCGGGATCTTCATGTCGTCGATGCCGATGGAGATGCCGGCGCGCGTCGCGAAACGGTAGCCGGTGTACATCAGCTTGTCGGCGAAGACCACGGTTTCCTTCAGGCCCAGGCCGCGGTAGCTGGCATTGATCAGGCGCGAGATCGCCTTCTTGGTCAGCTCGGTGTTGGCCAGCTGGAACGGCAGGCCTTCCGGCAGGATCTCGGCCAGCAGGGCGCGGCCCACGGTGGTCTCGACCAGCTTGGTCTCTTCAGTGCGGCTGCCGTCGGCGGCGATGTGCACCTGCTTCATGCGCACCTTGACCTTGGCGTGCAGCTCGACCGCACGGTTGTCATAAGCACGGCGCGCTTCGCTGATGCTGGAAAACGCCATGCCGGTGCCCTTCGCATTCACCAGCTCGCGGGTCATGTAGTACAGGCCCAGCACCACGTCCTGGGTCGGCACGATGATCGGCTCGCCGTTGGCGGGCGACAGGATGTTGTTGGTCGACATCATCAGGGCGCGCGCTTCCAGCTGCGCCTCGATCGACAGCGGCACGTGCACGGCCATCTGGTCGCCGTCGAAGTCCGCGTTGAACGCGGTACAGACGAGCGGGTGCAGCTGGATCGCCTTGCCCTCGATCAGGATCGGCTCGAACGCCTGGATGCCGAGGCGGTGCAGCGTGGGTGCGCGGTTCAGCAGCACCGGATGCTCGCGGATCACCTCTTCCAGGATGTCCCACACCTGGCCTTCCTCGCGCTCGACGAGCTTCTTGGCGGCCTTGATGGTGGTGGCTTCGCCGCGGGCCTGCAGCTTGGCGAAGATGAAGGGCTTGAACAGCTCCAGCGCCATCTTCTTCGGCAGCCCGCACTGGTGCAGGCGCAGCGTCGGGCCCACGGTGATCACCGAGCGGCCGGAGTAGTCCACGCGCTTGCCGAGCAGGTTCTGGCGGAAGCGGCCCTGCTTGCCCTTGATCATGTCGGCCAGCGACTTCAGCGCGCGCTTGTTGGTGCCGGTGATGGCACGGCCGCGGCGGCCGTTGTCGAGCAGCGCGTCGACCGATTCCTGCAGCATGCGCTTCTCGTTGCGCACGATGATGTCGGGCGCGTTGAGTTCGAGCAGGCGCTTCAGGCGGTTGTTGCGGTTGATGACGCGGCGGTACAGGTCGTTGAGGTCCGAGGTCGCGAAGCGGCCGCCGTCCAGCGGCACCAGCGGACGCAGGTCCGGCGGCAGCACCGGCAGCACGGTCAGCACCATCCACTCCGGCTTGTTGCCTGACTCGATGAAGGCCTCGATCAGCTTCACGCGCTTGGTGAGGCGCTTCAGCTTGGTCTCGGAGTTGGTCGACGCGATTTCTTCCTTCAGGCGGATCACTTCGCCCGGCAGGTCCAGCGACTTCAGCAGCTCGTAGACGGCCTCGGCACCCATGCGGGCATCGAACTCGTCACCGTGCTCTTCCACCGCTTCGAGGTACTGGTCTTCGCTCAGCAACTGGCCGCGTTCGAGCGCGGTCAGGCCCGGGTCGATCACCACGAAGGCTTCGAAGTACAGGATGCGCTCGATGTCGCGCAGGGTCATGTCCAGCATCAGGCCGATGCGCGACGGCAGCGACTTGAGGAACCAGATGTGCGCAGTCGGCGAAGCCAGTTCGATGTGGCCCATGCGCTCGCGGCGCACCTTGGCCAACGTCACTTCCGTGCCGCACTTCTCGCAGACCACGCCGCGGTGCTTCATGCGCTTGTACTTGCCGCACAGGCACTCGTAGTCCTTCACCGGGCCGAAGATGGCGGCGCAGAACAGGCCGTCGCGCTCGGGCTTGAAGGTGCGGTAGTTGATCGTTTCCGGCTTCTTCACCTCGCCGTAGGACCACGAGCGGATCAGCTCCGGCGAGGCCAGCGCGATCTTGATCGAGTCGAACTCGGGCGTGACGCGCTGCTGGTTGAACAGGTTGAGCAGGTCTTTCATGGGAGTCTCCGAAGATCGGGAATAGGGAATGGAGAATCGGGAACCGGGAGAACGGGGAGCGACGGTCCGCTCCTCGTCTCCGCCTCAACTCACTTCACTTCTTCCAGATCGATATCGATACCGAGCGAGCGGATTTCCTTCACCAACACGTTGAAGGATTCCGGCATGCCTGCCGCCATCTCGTGGTTGCCGTCGACGATGTTCTTGTACATCTGGTTGCGGCCCTGCACGTCGTCGGACTTCACCGTCAGCATTTCCTGCAGGGTGTAGGCCGCGCCGTAGGCTTCCAGCGCCCAGACTTCCATTTCGCCGAAGCGCTGGCCGCCGAACTGCGCCTTGCCGCCCAACGGCTGCTGGGTGACCAGCGAGTACGGGCCGGTCGAACGGGCGTGCATCTTGTCGTCGACCAAGTGGTTCAGCTTCAGGTAGTGCATGTAGCCCACGGTGACCGGGCGATCGAACGCCTCGCCGGTGCGACCGTCGAACAGCGTGGTCTGGCCCGACTCGGGCAGGTCGGCGAGCTTCAGCATCGCCTTGATCTCCTGCTCCTCGGCACCGTCGAACACCGGGGTAGCCATCGGCACGCCTTGCTGCAGGTTCTTCGCCAACGCCAGGATCTCGTCGTCGGTGAGCGACTTCAGGTCGACGTGCTGCACCGCGCCGGCGACGTGGTGGTTGTAGATCTGGTCGAGGAACTCGCGGACCTGCTTGACCTTGGCCTGCGCCTCCAGCATCTGCTGGATCTTCCTGCCCAGGCCCTTGGCCGCCCAGCCCAGGTGCACTTCGAGAATCTGGCCGATGTTCATACGGCTGGGCACGCCCAGCGGGTTCAGGCAGATGTCCACCGAGGTACCGTCGGCCATGTGCGGCATGTCTTCCACCGGCACCACGTTCGACACCACGCCCTTGTTGCCGTGACGGCCGGCCATCTTGTCGCCCGGCTGGATGCGGCGCTTCACGGCCAGGAACACCTTGACCATCTTCAGCACGCCCGGCGCGAGGTCGTCGCCCTGGGTGATCTTGCCCTGCTTCTCCTTGAAGCGCTTGTCGAACTCTTCCTTGTGGCGCTTGACCTGGTCGCCCGCACGCTCGAGGAACTCGGTGACGGATTCGTCCTTGACGTTGATCTTGAACCAGTCGTCCTTCTTCAGGCCGTCGAGGTAGGCGTCGGTGATCTCGGCACCGCGCTTCAGGCCGCCCGGGCCGCTCACCGCGGTCTGGCCGACGAGCTGGACGCGCATGCGGTTGTAGATCGCGCCTTCGAGGATGCGGAACTGGTCGTCGAAGTCCTTGCGGATGCGCTTGACCTCGGTTTCCTCGATCTGCTTGGCGCGCTTGTCCTTCTCGATGCCGTCGCGGGTGAACACCTGCACGTCGATGACGGTGCCGTCCATGCCCGGCGGCACGCGCAGCGAGCTGTCCTTCACGTCGGACGCCTTCTCGCCGAAGATCGCGCGCAGCAGCTTCTCTTCCGGCGTCAGCTGGCTCTCGCCCTTCGGCGTGACCTTGCCGACCAGGATGTCGCCGGCCTTCACCTCGGCGCCGATGTAGACGATGCCGCTCTCGTCGAGGCGCGCCAGCGCCTGCTCACCCACGTTCGGGATGTCGGCGGTGATTTCCTCGGCGCCCAGCTTGGTGTCGCGCGCGACGCAGGCCAGCTCCTCGATGTGGATCGAGGTGTAGCGGTCTTCCTGCACGACGCGCTCGGACAGCAGGATCGAGTCTTCGAAGTTGTAGCCGTTCCACGGCATGAAGGCGATCAGCATGTTCTGGCCGAGCGCGAGCTCGCCCAGGTCGGTCGACGAACCGTCGGCCAGCGTGTCGCCCTTCGCCACCACGTCACCCACGTTCACCAGCGGGCGCTGGTTGAGGTTGGTGTTCTGGTTGGAGCGGGTGTACTTGGTCAGCGTGTAGATGTCGACGCCAGCGTCGTGCTCGCCCACCTCGTCCTCGTTCACGCGCACCACGATGCGGCCGGCGTCCACCTGGTCGATCACGCCGCCGCGCTTGGCGGTGACGATGACGCCGGAGTCGCGCGCCACGGCGCGCTCGATGCCGGTGCCCACCAGCGGGGTCTGCGAACGCAGGGTCGGCACGGCCTGGCGCTGCATGTTCGCGCCCATCAACGCGCGGTTCGCGTCATCGTGCTCGAGGAACGGCACCAGCGCCGCCGCGACCGACACGGTCTGCATCGGCGAGACGTCCATGTAGTCGACTTCGGCGGCCGGACGCAGCTCGGACTCGCCGCGGAAACGGCAGGACACGAACTCTTCGACGAAGGCGCCGTGCTTGTCCAGCGGCGAGTTCGCCTGCGCGATCACGTGGTCGCCTTCCTCGATCGCCGACAGGTAATCCACCTTGTCGGTGACCTTGCCGTGCGCGACCTTGCGGTACGGCGTCTCCAGGAAGCCGTACTGGTTGGTGCGCGCGTACACGGCGAGCGAGTTGATCAGGCCGATGTTCGGGCCTTCCGGCGTTTCGATGGTGCAGACGCGGCCGTAGTGGGTCGGGTGCACGTCGCGCACCTCGAAGCCGGCACGCTCGCGGGTCAGGCCACCCGGCCCCAGCGCCGAGACGCGGCGCTTGTGCGTCACTTCCGACAGCGGGTTGTTCTGGTCCATGAACTGCGAGAGCTGCGAGGAGCCGAAGAACTCCTTCACCGCCGCCGCGACCGGCTTGGCGTTGATCAGGTCCTGCGGGGTCAGGCCATCGGCCTCGGCCAGCGACAGGCGCTCGCGCACCGCGCGCTCGACGCGCACCAGGCCGATGCGGAAGGTGTTCTCGGTCATCTCGCCGACCGAGCGCACGCGGCGGTTGCCCAGGTGGTCGATGTCGTCCACGGTGCCGTGGCCGTTCTTGATGTCGATCAGCACCTTCAGCACGTCGAGGATGTCGGACGTCTCGCCCTGCTCCTTGACCAGCCGCTGGCACTCCTCTTCCTTGCGGTCGCCGAAGTACTTGTGGTCGTACAGCACGCCGGGGCCGAGGATGTCCTTGCGGCCCACGCGGCGGTTGAACTTCATGCGGCCCACGGCCGACAGGTCGTAGCGGTCGAAGGTGAAGAACAGGTTGAAGAACAGGTTCTGCGCGGCGTCCTTGGTCGGCGGCTCGCCCGGGCGCATCATGCGGTAGATCTCCACCAGCGCCTCCAGCGGCGTCTTGGTGTTGTCGATGCGCAGGGTGTGCGAGATGTAGGCGCCGCGGTCGAGGTCGTTCACGTACAGCGTCGGCACGACTTCGATGCCGGCCTTGCGGAATTTCTCCAGCTGCTCGGCGGTGATCTCGTCATTCGCCGAGGCCAGCAGCTCGCCGGTCTTGGCGTCGACGATGTCGGTGGCAAGGATACGGCCGACCGGGTAGTCGTCCGGCACTTCCAGCGCGGTGATGTTCTCGGCCGCGAGCTGGCGCACGTGGCGCGCGGTGATGCGCTTGCCGGCTTCCACCAGCACCTTGCCGCCGATCGCCAGGTCGAACGACAGCGTCTCGCCGCGCAGGCGCTCGGCAACCAGCTCCAGCGTGGTGCCGCCCTTGGCGCCGAGATGGAACACGTTGTGCTCGAAGAAGATGCCCAGCATCTCCTCGTTGGTGTAGCCGAGCGCGCGCAACAGCACGGTCACCGGCAGCTTGCGGCGACGGTCGATGCGGGTGAACAGCGCGTCCTTCGGGTCGAACTCGAAGTCCAGCCACGAGCCGCGGTAGGGGATCACGCGGGCCGAGAACAGCAGCTTGCCCGAGCTGTGCGTCTTGCCGCGGTCGTGGTCGAAGAACACGCCCGGCGAACGATGCAGCTGCGAGACGATGACGCGCTCGGTGCCGTTGATGATGAAGGTGCCGGTGTCGGTCATGAGCGGGATCTCGCCCATGTAGACCTCCTGCTCCTTGACATACTTCACCGCCTTCTTCGAGGCCGGGCTGTCCTTGTCGTAGATCACCAGGCGCACGGTCACGCGCAGCGGCGCGCCGAAGGTCATGCCGCGGTTGCGGCACTCGCGCTCGTCGAAGCCCGGCTCGCCCAGGCGGTAGTCAACGTATTCCAGCGCGGCGTTGCCCGAGTAGCTCACGATCGGGAACACCGACTTCAAGGCGGCATGCAAACCCTTGTCTTCGCGCTGCTTGGGCGCGACGAATTCCTGCAGGAACTCACGGTAGGAATCGGTCTGGATGGTCAGCAGGTTGGGCACGCCCAGCACGGGGGGCCGCTTGCCGAAATCCTTGCGGATGCGCTTCTTCTCGGTAAACGAGTAGGTCATGGTTGACGCCTCGGTTCGCAGTGACGCCGGTGGTGCACGCACCGGCTGAAATGATGAAGACTTGATCTGGGAGATCGCGGTTGGGAACTCAGCACCTGAATTCCCAGCCGCCATACCCCAAAGCCACAGCATCCATGCTTGATGGGCCGCAAATGGGCTCCTGCCCATTTGTGGCTCGCCCGCCAAAGGCGGGCTCCGTCAAATCAGGCGCCACGCGCCTGATTTGCGGCGGGTCTCCTGACCCGCTGCGGGCTCCGCTGAATCGGGCGCAAGCGCCCGATTCACGGCGGGCCATCCTGGCCCGCGCGCCGCCCGACTCCTTAAGCGGCCAAAGCCCGGGGGCTTTCGCCCCCAGGCTTGGCTTGCGCTAAGTCAAACTGACGGCGCGCAAGAGCGCCGATTACTTCAGTTCGACCGTGGCGCCGGCAGCTTCGAGGTCCTTCTTGAACTTCGCAGCGTCTTCCTTCGAAGCGGCTTCCTTCACGACGCCACCGGCTTCGGTCAGGTCCTTCGCTTCCTTCAGGCCCAGGCCCGTGATGGCACGGACGGCCTTGATCACGTCGACCTTCTTGTCGCCGGCGCTCTTCAGGATCACGTCGAACTCGGTCTGCTCTTCGGCAGCCGGGCCGGCAGCGGCCGGGCCGGCGGCAACCATCACCGGGGCGGCGGCGGTCACGCCGAACTTCTCTTCGATGGCCTTCACCAGGTCCATCACTTCCATCAGCGACTTGGCGGCGACGGCTTCAACGATCTGTTCGTTGGTCAGGGACATTTTGATTTACCTTCTGGAAATTGATTCGATTGAGTAGACGGCGAACTTAGGCGGGCTCGGCCTCGGCCGGGGCTTCGGCGGCGACTTCGCCACCACCCTGCTTGTCGGCCACAGCCTTGACGACGCGGGCGAACATGGCGGCCGGCTCGGCCAGCACACGTGCCAGCATGGCCAGGGCCTGCTCGCGGGTCGGCAGCGATGCCAACACTTCGACGTGTTCAGCCGGCAGCAACTTGCCTTCCACCGAGACGACGCGCGCCTTCAGCTTGTCGTTGCCCTTGGCGAATTCCTTGATCAGGCGACCGGCAGCGCCGGGCTCCTCGGTCGAGAATGCGTACAGCAGCGGACCGGTCAGGGCGTCCTTGACGACCTCGAACTCGGTACCCACCACGGCGCGCGAAGCCAGCGTGTTCTTGACGACTTTCAGGAACACACCCGACTCACGGGCCTTCTTGCGCATCGCGGTCATCTGCTCGACCGTGGTGCCCGCATACTCGGCTGCGACCAAGGAGTGAGCCTTCGCTGCGACTTCTGCCAGCTCGGCGACTACTTCTTGCTTCTGCGAGAGATTCAGAGCCATATCACTCCTCCACTATGAAATCCGCTTACGGCTCCTGCCGCTTGCGGTCCTGAGCGACGCCATCCGTGACGTCGGGGACACGGGGTGTCCCGGGTGGTGGCCTTTCCAGAACAGATCAAACGATTCCAGAAGGGGCAGCACCATCTGCGCAGGCCGGATCCGCAAGGAACCCGATTAAGCGACCCCGCTGGCGACGACGGCGTTTCCATGCCAATACGAGCTCCCTGCTCGTCGCCGTCGCGCGCTGATCGCGCCTGCGGTCTTTGACGGCGGCTCCGGCTTGCAACCGGGGCTGCCCTCAAAAACGTGCCCGCACGGCGCATGGCCGTGCGGGACTTGAATGACTTACTTGGTCGCGATGGTCAGCGACGAGGCATCGACGGCGACGCCGACACCCATCGTGCTGGACAGGGCGACTTTCTGCAGGTACTGGCCCTTCGCCGTGGCCGGCTTGGCCTTCAGCAGGTCGGCAACCAGCGCGTTGAGGTTGTCGGCGAGCTGCGAGGCTTCGAAGGTGGCCTTGCCGATGGTGGCGTGGATGATGCCCGCCTTGTCGTTGCGGAACTTCACCTGGCCGGCCTTGGCGTTCTTCACCGCGGTGGCGACGTCGGCGGTGACCGAGCCGTCCTTCGGGTTCGGCATCAGGCCGCGCGGACCGAGCAACTGGCCCAGCTTGCCGACCACGCGCATCGCGTCCGGCGTGGCGATCACGCGACCGAAGTCGAGGTCGCCAGCCTGCATGCGCTCGGCCAGATCGTCCATGCCGACGGCGTCGGCACCGGCGGCCTTGGCGGCCTCGGCCTTCTCACCGGCCGGCACGAACACGGCGACCTTGACGGTCTTGCCGGTGCCATGCGGCAGCAGCGAGGAGCCGCGCACGCCCTGATCGGACTTCTTGGCGTCGATGCCGAGGCGCACGGCCACGTCGACGGATTCAGCGAACTTCGCCTTGGCGTTGTCCTTGACGATCTTCAGGGCCTCTTCGAGACCATAGACCTTGCCCGGCTGCACTGCGGCCTGGGCGGCCTTCATACGCTTGGTGATCTTTGCCATGTCTTAACCCTCCACCACCAGGCCCATGCTGCGCGCGCTACCGGCAATGGTGCGCACCGCGGCGTCCAGATCGGCAGCCGTCAGATCCGGCTCCTTCTGCTTCGCAACGTCTTCCAGCTGCTTGCGGGTGATCTTGCCGACCTTGTCGGTGTTCGGCTTCGATGAACCCTTGGCGACACCCGTGACCTTCTTGATCAGCACGGTGGCCGGCGGGGTCTTGGTGATGAAGGTGAAGCTGCGGTCGGAATACGCGGTGATGATGGTCGGGATCGGCAGACCCGGCTCCATCTTCTGCGTGGCGGCATTGAACGCCTTGCAGAATTCCATGATGTTCAGGCCGCGCTGGCCGAGGGCCGGGCCCACGGGCGGCGACGGGTTGGCCTGACCGGCCTTGACTTGCAGCTTGATGTAGCCGACTACTTTCTTTGCCATTGGATTTTCCTCGCGAGTTCAGGCGCCTTGCGGCTCCTCGCCATGCAACATCCCTGGTTGGGAGGGAAATCCGCATCCCGCGGATTCCTTGAAACACGGACACGCCGGGTCGAAAGACCCCGGCGGGAACCGTGCAGTATAAAGATTGACCAGCTTCCTAGCAAGCCCCATGCCGGGGCGTCGCGTGCCTCAGGCCTTTTCGACCTGGCCGAATTCCAGCTCCACCGGGGTGGAGCGGCCGAAAATCAGCACCGCCACGCGCAGGCGGCTCTTCTCGTAATTGACTTCCTCGACCACGCCGTTGAAGTCGTTGAACGGGCCGTCGGTGACTCGCACCATCTCGCCCGGCTCGAACAGCACCTTGGGCTTGGGCTTTTCCACGCCCTCGCGCACGCGGCTCAGGATGGTGTCGGCCTCGCTGTCGCGGATCGGCAGCGGGCGATCGGCGGTGCCGCCGATGAAACCCATCACCTTGGGGGTTTCCTTGACCAGGTGCCAGCACTCGTCGTCGATGCGCGGCGCCTTGCCCTCGGTGTTGGTCTCGATCTGCACCAGCACGTAGCCGGGGAAGAACTTGCGATCGCTGCGACGCTTCTGGCCGCCGCGCATCTCGATCACTTCCTCGGTGGGCACCAGCACTTCGCCGAACCTCTCCTCCATCCCGGCGCGCTGGATGCGCTCGGAAAGTGCCCGGCGGACCTGGTTCTCGAAGCCCGAATAGGCGTGCACCACATACCAACGCTTGCTCATGGTTTGGGCCTCAAAGCTTCAGCAGCCAGTCGAGAATGACTGTCTTCAGGAACAGATCGATCAGGCCCAGCAACAGGGCGAGCACGATGACCACGACGATGATGATGCCGGTGGTCTTGATCGTCTCGTCGCGCGTCGGCCAGACCACCTTGCGCATCTCGAACTGCGATTCGGCGAGGAAGTGCCGCACGCGGCGCCCCAGCGCGGTGAACGCAGCGATGGCCAGCGCAACCACCAGTGCCGCCAGCACGCCCAGCAGGCGCACCACCGGCGGCACGCTGGCGTCGTTGCCGAACCACGAATACGCGACGATGCCAGCCGCCAGAATCACGGCGGCCAGCACCAGCTTGGCGATATCGGCGGCGGTCGTGCCCTTGGGCTGTTCTGCCTTGGTATTCATGCGCAGTCTGCGGATGTCATCGGCAACCAGATGCGCGGAGCATCCGTTTGCCGCCATCCGTCATCGATCCTCGGAGAGATGGCACGCCAGGAGGGACTCGAACCCCCAACCTGCGGTTTTGGAGACCGCTGCTCTGCCAATTGAGCTACTGGCGTATCTTGAAACGGGAGACGGGATCCGGGCCTCGGAAGCCGGGAGCGCGTTGCCGCGCCGCCGAATCCCGCACCCGGATCCCGCAGGGTATTACTTGATGACCTTGGCCACCACGCCGGCGCCGACGGTGCGGCCGCCTTCGCGGATCGCGAAACGCAGGCCCTGGTCCATCGCAATCGGGTGGATCAGGCTCACCACCATCTTGATGTTGTCGCCCGGCATGACCATCTCCACGCCTTCCGGCAGCTCGATCGCACCGGTCACGTCCGTCGTGCGGAAGTAGAACTGCGGACGGTAGCCCTTGAAGAACGGGGTATGACGGCCGCCTTCGTCCTTCGACAGCACGTACACCTCGGCCTCGAAGTCCGTGTGCGGGGTGATCGTGCCCGGCTTCGCCAGCACCTGGCCGCGCTCCACGTCGTCACGCTTCAGGCCGCGCAGCAGCAGACCCGCGTTGTCGCCCGCCTGGCCCTGGTCCAGCAGCTTGCGGAACATTTCCACGCCGGTCACGGTGGTCTTCTGGGTCGGACGGATGCCCACCACTTCGATTTCGTCACCGACCTTGATCACGCCACGCTCGATACGGCCGGTCACCACGGTGCCGCGGCCCGAGATCGAGAACACGTCTTCCACCGGCATCAGGAACGGCTGGTCGATCGCACGCTGCGGCTCCGGAATGTACGTGTCCAGCGCGTCCACCAGCGAGATGATCGCCGGCACGCCGATCTCCGACTGGTCGCCTTCCAGCGCCAGCTTCGCCGAACCCTTGATGATCGGGGTGTCGTCGCCCGGAAAGTCGTACTTCGACAGCAGCTCGCGCACTTCCATCTCGACCAGCTCGAGCAGCTCGGCGTCGTCCACCATGTCGGCCTTGTTCAGGAACACGACGATGTACGGCACGCCCACCTGGCGGCTGAGCAGGATGTGTTCGCGCGTCTGCGGCATCGGGCCGTCCGCGGCCGAGCACACCAGGATCGCGCCGTCCATCTGCGCCGCACCCGTGATCATGTTCTTCACGTAGTCGGCGTGGCCCGGGCAGTCCACGTGCGCGTAGTGGCGGCTCGGCGATTCGTACTCGACGTGCGCGGTCGAGATCGTGATGCCGCGCGCCTTCTCTTCCGGCGCCGCGTCGATCGCGTCGTAGGCCTTGAATTCGCCGCCGAAGCGCTCCGCACCGACCTTCGTCAGCGCCGCCGTCAGCGTCGTCTTGCCGTGGTCCACGTGACCAATCGTGCCCACGTTCACGTGGGGCTTGGTGCGCTCGAACTTGCCCTTTGCCATGACCAGAATCCCGGTGGAGTCAGTGAGAGGAAAACCGCCCGGAACGGGCGAGCAACAAAGATGGTGCTCATGACTGGAATCGAACCAGCGACCTCTTCCTTACCAAGGAAGTGCTCTACCGACTGAGCTACATGAGCGAAGACTTTCGGCCGTCCTCCATGACGGCGAAGAACAAACCGGCATCCTGCCGGACTCTTCAAATTCAGCCATCCTCCATGATGGCGAAGCACAAGACCGGCATCCTGCCGGACCTTTCAAGAAAGCGCGCGACCTGTTGCAGTCAGCGACGAATCTTTCGTGACAGGACATTCAATGGAGCGGGAGACGGGAATCGAACCCGCACCATCAGCTTGGAAGGCTGAGGTTCTACCATTGAACTACTCCCGCCCTGCGCGGAGCCCGTTGCCAGGGTCGGCCGAACCGGCCTGGCGAACCAGCCCAATCGCAAGCTGCGCGAATCGACTGGTGGAGGGAGGTGGATTCGAACCACCGAAGGCGTAAGCCAGCAGATTTACAGTCTGCCCCCGTTGGCCGCTTGGGTATCCCTCCAACAAAGAACGCGTATTGTGTGGATCGCCCCGCCGACTGTCAACACCTGCGGCGCATCGCGAACCCGATTTCAGCCGGAATTCTGCGGACCTTCGTCGGCCTGCACGTCGACCAGGCGCTCCATCTCGCGCGACAACTCCTGCAAGCGCCGCGCATGCGCCTGCAGCTTGCGCTCGCCGTCGTCGCGCGGCTCCCAGTGCGGCACCGGCGTGGGCTTGCCGTCGGGGGCGTCCAGCGCCACGAACACCATCACGCAACTGGTCGCCAGGCGCTGCTCGTTCTTGCGCAGGTCGCTGGCCAGCACGTCCACCGCCAGGTGCATGCTGGAGGTGCCGGTGTGGATCAGCCTCGCCCGCACCGTGACCAGGTCGCCGATCAGGATCGGCGCCACGAACTGGATCCCGCTGACCGAGACCGTGACGCAATACGCCCCGCTCCACGCCACCGCGCAGGCGTAACCGGCCTGGTCGATCCACTTCATCGCCATGCCGCCATGCACCTTGCCGCCGAAGTTGACGTCGGTGGGCTGGGCGAGGAAACGGAAAGTGACTTCGTGCTGCTGGCCTGGCATGCGTACTCCGATCACCGCGGCGGGAAAAGCCGCATTATGCCCGCCGGCCGCGCATCGGGATGCGCTTCAGTTCCATCGGCGTGGTGAGCACGCCACTCGGCGACAGGCGCTCCGGCCCGGTGGCCACGAATCCCAGCCTCCGGTATGCCGGCACCGCACAGCGCGAGGCATTGAGCGTGAAACGGCGCGTGCCGGCCCGATGCACCGCATCGGCCATCGCACGCCGCCACAAGCGCCGCGCGATGCCGTGTCCGTGGTAGCGGGTACTGACGAAGAGCTGGGTGAGATGGCTGTCGTCGCGCATTGTCGCCACCCCCACCAGGGTGTCCCCGAGCCAGGCGAGATGGAAGCGATGCCCCTCTTCCATGTGCCTGCGCTGGACTGCCGCGCCTTGCCGCGACAGCAGCGCCAGCCCGGCCTCGCGCGGCTGGTCGGGCAGGATCCAGCGTCGCGTCATGCGACGCACCAGCATGCCCACCGCGCGCGCGTCGCCGGGCCGACCCAGCCTGATGCTCAATGCCGCCTTTGCCATGCCCCGCCCCGCGCGTCGCCTTGCCGAACGGCGCGCATCCTTGCACGGAATGAGGCTGTTGGCGCATGCCGTCCGCGCGATGCGGACGGCATGGATCAGACGTTGAACAGGAAATGCAGCACGTCGCCGTCCTTGACCACGTAGTCCTTGCCTTCCTTGCGCAGGCGGCCCGCATCGGCGGCGCCCTTCTCGCCCTTGTACTGGATGAAGTCGTCGTAGGAGACGGTTTCGGCGCGGATGAAGCCGCGCTCGAAGTCGGTGTGGATCACGCCGGCGGCCTGCGGCGCGGTATAGCCGCGCTTGATGGTCCAGGCGCGCACTTCCTTCACGCCGGCGGTGAAATAGGTCTGCAGGTCGAGCAGCCTGTAGCCGGCGCGGATCACGCGGTTGAGGCCCGGCTCGTCCAGGCCCAGGTCCTTGAGGAACTCGTCGCGATCGGCGTCGTCGAGCTGGGCCAGCTCCTCCTCGATGGCGGCGCACACCGGCACCACCTCGGCGCCCTCCTCGGCGGCGCGCGCACGCACGGCATCGAGATGCGGGTTGTTCTCGAAGCCGTCTTCCAGCACGTTGGCGATGTACATCAGCGGCTTCAGCGTGAGCAGGAACAGGTCGCGCACCAGCGCCTTTTCCTCGTCATCCAGCTTCACGCTGCGCGCCGACCTGCCCTCGTTGAGCGCGACGGCGAGCTTCTGCAGCACCGGCTTCTTCGCCAGTGCTTCCTTGTCGTTGGCCTTGGCCGCGCGCTCGGCGCGGTTCAGCGCCTTCTCCACCGATTCCAGGTCGGCCAGCGCCAGCTCGGTGTCGATGGTCTCGATGTCGGCGATCGGATCGACCTTGCCGGCCACGTGGATCACGTCGCCCTCGAAGCAGCGCACCACGTGGGTGATCGCGTCCACCTCGCGGATGTGCGCGAGGAACTTGTTGCCCAGGCCCTCGCCCTTCGACGCGCCGGCGACCAGGCCGGCGATGTCCACGAACTCCACCGCGGTCGGGATCACCTTCTGCGGATTGACGATGGCCGACAGCGCATTGAGCCGCAGGTCAGGCACCGGCACCACGCCCACGTTCGGCTCGATGGTGCAGAACGGGAAGTTCGCCGCGGCGATGCCGGCCTTGGTCAGCGCGTTGAACAGGGTGGATTTGCCGACGTTGGGCAAGCCGACGATGCCGCATTTGATGCCCATTTTTTGCTCCGGGATTCGTGATTTGGGATTCGGGATTCGGAAGAGCGGGACCGCCATGCTTCTGACGAATCCCGAATCCCGTATCCCGAATCCCGGCTATTTCGTATGCAACCGCTGCATGGCCTTGTCGAACTGCCCCTCGACCGCCAGCGGCAGCACGTCCAGCGCGCGCGCGACGCCGTCAAGGATGGCGTCCTCGTCCTGCGCCGAGGGGCGTCCGAGCACCCAGGGTGTGACCTTGTCCTTGTGGCCGGGATGGCCGATGCCGATGCGCAGGCGGTGGAACCTGCCGTGGCCGAGGTGGGCCACGATGTCGCGCAGGCCGTTCTGGCCGCCGTGGCCGCCGTCGAACTTCATCCGCACGGTGCCCGCATCGAGATCCAGCTCGTCGTGCGCCACCAGGCACTCGTCCGGCTCGATCTTGTAGTAGCGCAGCGCGGAAGCCACCGCGATGCCGCTCTTGTTCATGAAGGTGGCGGGCTTGAGCAGCCACACCGGCTCGCCGGCGATGCGCAGCTTGCAGGTCTCGCCGTGCAGCTTGCCGTCGAAGCCCCAGCGCCCGTCCTGCCCCGCCGCGAGGGCGTCAACAAACCAGAACCCGGCGTTGTGCCGGGTTCGGAGGTATTCGGCACCGGGATTGCCCAGCCCGACGATGAGTCGCAGACCCGCCATGACGGCAAGCAAGCGCACACGTCCCGCGCCCGGACGGGCGCGGGACGCAGCGGCTTACTTCTTGTCCTTGGCCGGGGCGGCGGGCTTCGCTTCCGCGGCCGGAGCGGCTTCGGCAGGCACTTCCTCGACCTCTTCCTTCACCGCGTTCGCGGTGACCACCGTGGTGTCGTGGTCGGCACCCAGGTGCAGCGCCACGATCTCCACGCCCTTCGGCAGCTTCAGCTGCGACAGGTGGATGATGTCGCCGGGCTTCAGGTCGGCCAGGTCGAGTTCGATGAACTCCGGCAGGTCCTTCGGCAGGCAGGAGATTTCCACTTCCGTCAGGTTGTGCGAGATCACCACGCCGGAGGTCTTGGCGGCAGCGGACTTTTCCTGGTTGAGGAAGTGCAGCGGCACGTTCACGCGGATGGCGTGGTTCTCGTCGATGCGCAGGAAATCCATGTGCATCATCTGCTGCTTGAACGGGTGCTTCTGCCAGTCGCGCACCAGCACCTTCTGCACCTTGCCGTCGACGTTCAGGTCGAGCACGGAGGAAAAGAACCACTCGTGCTTGGCGGCGAGCAGGATGGTGTTGTGCTCGATCTGGATGCTCTGCGGGGGCTGGCCTGCGCCATAGACGACGGCCGGCACGTAGGCCGCACGACGCAGGCGGCGGCTCGCACCTTTCCCCTCGTCCTTGCGGCTCTCGGCCTTGATTTCATGAGTCTGTGCCATTTCTTTTACTACCTTTGGAGTGATCCACCTTGCGGCGGTTGAGTGACTCCCCCGCGACCAGGGGAGTCGTTGGATCGGGATTCGGGAGACGGGATTCGGGATTCGGTAGAGCGGCGAGGCGCGAGCCCTTGGCTTTTCCGAATCCCGAATCCCGAATTCCGAATCCCGGCGTTCAATCAATCGATGTACAGCGAACTCACCGATTCGCCGAAGGCGACGCGGCGGATCGTCTCGGCCAGCAGCTCGGCCACCGACAGCACGCGGATCTTCGCGTTGGCCTTCGCCTCGGCGCTGAGCGGCAGCGTGTTGGTGACCACCAGCTGGTCGAGCTGGGAATTCTCCAGGTTGCTCATCGCCGCGCCGGACAGCACCGGGTGCACGCAATAGGCCACCACCTTCTTCGCGCCGCGCTCCTTCAGCGCCGCGGCCGCGGCGCACAGCGTGCCGGCGGTGTCGACGATGTCATCCACCATCACGCAGGTCTTGCCCGCGACGTCGCCGATGATGTTCATCACCGTGGCCACGTTGGCCTTGGGGCGGCGCTTGTCGATGATCGCCAGGTCGGCGTCATCCAGCCGCTTGGCCAGCGCGCGGGCGCGCACCACGCCGCCCACGTCCGGGCTGACCACGATCAGGTCGTCCATGCTGTGGTTGCGCCAGATGTCGGCCAGCAGCACCGGCGAGGCGTAGACGTTGTCCACCGGGATGTCGAAGAAACCCTGGATCTGCTCGGCATGCAGATCCACCGTGACCACGCGGTCGATGCCGGCCGTGCCGATCATCTTGGCCACCAGCTTCGCGGTGATCGGCACGCGCGCCGAACGCGGGCGGCGGTCCTGCCGCGCATAGCCGAAGTACGGGATCACCGCGGTGACGCGGGCGGCGGAGGCGCGCTTCAGCGCGTCGGCCAGCGCCAGCAACTCGACCAGGTTCTTCGCGCTCGGCGCGCCCGTGGGCTGCAGCACGAACACTTCCTGGTTGCGCACGTTCTCCTCGATCTCGATCTGCACCTCGCCGTCGCTGAAGGTGCTGACCAGGACCTTGCCCAGCGGCACGCCCAGGCGATGCGCGACCTCCTCGGCGAGACGGGGATGCGCGTTGCCGGCAAACAGCATCATCGGGCTGGAACTGTCCACGCGTGCATTCCTCGGAGTGCGATGAAGGTGCGAGAGTCTGGGTAGTGCAGGATTCCGCCACCCAGATTCCCTAGAGTGGCTGGGGCGGAAGGATTCGAACCTTCGCATGCAGGAATCAAAATCCTGTGCCTTAACCAGCTTGGCGACGCCCCAGTGATTGATCCCGATGGGCCGCCTTCCTGGCGATCCATCGGAGCGACCACTCCTGTGGTTCGCCTGTCGCTGCTCCGGCCGTCAGGGCCGGTTCGGGCCGCCTTCATGGCGACCCCATGCCTCATGCAAGGGCGAAACCGCGACGCCGGTGGCCACGTGGGCCGTGAACGCCGCGGGGCAACGATCCGCGATGGCCTGCGCCTGTTCCCGCGAGCGCAGCTCCAGGAACACGCAACCGCCGCTGCCGGAAAGCCTTGCCGGACCGTACTGGCCCAGCCAATCCAGCGCCGCCGCCACGCGCGGATGGCGCTCGCGCACCACCGATGTGAAGGCGTTCTCCGTCGTTTCGCCCGAAACAAAGGATGAAATTG
This sequence comes from Rhodanobacter sp. DHB23, assembly GCF_014842975.1. Taxonomy (GTDB): domain Bacteria; phylum Pseudomonadota; class Gammaproteobacteria; order Xanthomonadales; family Rhodanobacteraceae; genus Rhodanobacter_A. The sequence goes on from NZ_JACYXK010000027.1 coordinate 65,658, forward strand.
TCGCCCGGGGCGCATTTCGTGTCAATTCAGGCGCTTGAAACAGCGCCGCGGTGGGCACGTGCTCATGCGGGTCGAGCACCACGTAATGCCGCCGCGGCAGCGCCAGCGGGGTGAGCCGCTCGCCCACGCCCTCGGCCCAGGCCGAACGGCCGCGCACGAAGACCGGCACGTCGGCACCCAGTTGCCGGCCCAGTTCCGCCAGCGCGTCCTCGTCCAGCCCGCAACCCCACAGGTGGTTCAGCGCCACCAGCACGGTGGCCGCGTCCGAGCTGCCGCCGCCCAGGCCGCCGCCCATCGGGATACGCTTTTCCAGCTCGATGTCCGCACCCAGCGTGCCATCCGAGCGTTCGCGCAGCAGCCACGCGGCGCGCACCACCAGGTCGTCCTGTTCGGGCACGCCGGGCACGTCGCTGACGCGGCGGATCACGCCATCCGTGCGCACGCGCAGGCGCAGCCCGTCGCCCCAGTCGAGCAGGCGGAACACGGTCTGCAGCTCGTGGTAGCCGTCGGCGCGACGGCCGGTGATGCGCAGGAACAGGTTGAGCTTGGCCGGCGCCGGCCAGCGCGTCCAGCCGCGGGGCGAAGCCTGCAGGCGGCGGCGCATGTAGACGCGCAGGTGCATGGGAAAGCCGCGCGCGCGGTCGTGCGCATCGTGTTCCGCCAGCGCCGGCGTGTAGCGCGCCGGATCGATGGCCTCGAAACCGTGGCGCGCATAGAACGGGGCATTCCACGGCACGTCCGCGAGCGTGCCCAGCACCACCGACGGATAGCCCGACTCGGCCGCCCACGCGCAGGCGTGCTCCAGCAGCGCCGCGCCGATGCCGCGCCGGCCGTGGCTGGGCAGCACGTCGATCTCGGCGATGCCCACTTCGCCGTCCTCGACCGCCACGCCCACGAAGCCCACGGCACGACCCTCCCCGTCCTGCGCCACCCACACGTGCCCGGCAGCCGTTGCCTCGAGCAGGGCCTGCACATCCATGGGCGCGGCCGCGTAGGACGGCCACGCGGGATGGCCGCGGAACAGTTCCTGCGCCGCGCGCTCGATGTCGCGCAGCGCGTCGGCCTGGTCGAGGCGGGCGGGAGCGATGGTGAAACTCATGGGGCCTTACCGGATCGTCCAGCTCTCCACCGACAGCCGCACCTTGTACGGCGGCCGCGAGGCGAAGATGGTGGTGGGCAGCGGCGGCTGGCGCGTGCTGTCCCAGGCGCGGTAGTCCACCGACCAGCCGTCCTGCGTGAGCAGCGAGGGCAGGCGGTTGTCGCCGAACGCCAGCTCGGCGGGGCCGCTGTCGGCGCGCAGGCCCAGCACCCAGGCGCGCAGGTCGTGCAGCGGCACGGTCCAGCCCAGCGCATGCTGCATCAGCGCCTCCGCGTCGGGGCCGTGCAGGGGACCGCCATTCACGCCTTCCAGGGTGGCGCCGTCGGGACCGCCGCTGAGGCGGAAGTCCGCGCCGCTGAGGGCCGGCCCATGCAGCACGAATTCGTAGCGATCGCCGTCCTGCGTCCAGGCAAGGCTGCCGCTGCCGCCGGCATGGCCGTCGGAAACGCCCAGCCGTCCCTGCAGGGTCCAGTGGTCGGCGTGGGCCAGCGCGTGCTCGCGTTCGAGCTGTGCATTGAGCAGGGACGCGTCGCCCTTGATGCGCAACGCCTGCTGCGGCACGCAGGCGGCCAGCAGCAGCGGCAGGGCCGCCGCGAGGAACCGGAAATGTCGCTTCATGGATTCAACCGTTTGAGGGTGTCCTGCAGGCTGGCGTTGTGCGGATCCATCCTGCGCACGGCATCGAACACCCGTTGCGCGCCCTGGCGGTCGCCCTGCTTCCACAGCACCTCGCCGAGGTGCACGCCGATGTCGGCGTCCTTGCCGGCCTGCCACGCGCTGCGCAGCGACTGCACCGCCTGGTCGAGGTGGCCCAGCCGGTACTGCACCCAGCCCCACGAGTCGGCGATGGCCGGATCGTTCGGTCGCGCCGCGCGCGCCTTGGCGATCAACCGCGCCGCCTCGGGGAGGTCGCGGTCCGCGTCGGCCAGGGTGAAGCCCAGCGCATTGCTGGCGTCGATGTCGTCGGGCTTGAGCTTGAGCAGGCTGCGGAAATCCTGCACGGCGGGGTCGATCTGCCCGGCGCTGGCATAGGCGAGCCCGCGGCCATACAGCAGGCCCGGGTCGTTCGGCGCCACCTGCAGCGCGCGGGTGAAGGCGTCGACGGCCCGCGGGTAGCTCTGCTCCTGCATGTAGATCTCGGCATCGAGCTCCCAGGCCTGGCGCAGCTGCTTCGGCTGGTCGAGATAGTCCATCTCCATCTGGCCGAGCAGCTCGTGCGCCTCGGCGCCCTTGCCCTGCGCCTGCAGCAGCACGGCGCTGCGCAGGTCGGCGTCGAAGGCATGCGGATCGTCGTCGCCGACCTGGTTGTACCAGGCCAGGGCCTCGGCATCGCGATGCTGCATCTCGGCCAGCTGGCCGAGCAGGAAGGCGTTCTGCGTGCGCACGTCGGGCGCGGCCTGCTGCAACTGGCGGTACAGCGCGGCAAGCGCCTTGGCGTCCTTGCCGTGCGCGGCGAGCGCGGCGCGCAACTGGTAGGTGTCGGCGCTCTGCGGACCGTGCTCCAGCACCCTGGCGGCCGCCGCGTCGTCGCCGGACTCGCTGAGCAGGCTGGCGTAGACCAGGCGCAGGCGCGTGTCGTCCGGCAACCTGGCGTTCGCCTGCTGCAGCAGCGCGAGCGCCCCCTTGGTGTCGCCGCTGCCGGCCTTCATCTGCGCCGACCAGACATAGACCTCGGCGGCGTCGGGGAAGCGGGCCATGGCGGCATCCGCGATCCGCTGCGCATAGGCGTGCCGGCCCAGCTTGTCGCCCAGCTCGCTCATCGCCAGCCAGGCCTGCGGGTCGGCGGGCAGGCGCTGCGGCGTCGCCAGCGCTTCCAGCAGTTGCCCGGCCTGCGCCTGGTCGCGCGCGGCCACCAGCGCCTGGCCGAAGCTGCGCCATGCGTTCTTGTCGCGGCCGTCGGTGAGTATCCGCAGCTGGCGCTGCGCCTCGAGCGTGTCGCCGCGGTCCAGCGCGAGCTGCGCGCGCGCCTGCGCCATCGCCGCCGGCTTGGCGCCCAGCGACTGCCAGCGATCCAGCGCGCGGCTGGCCGCGTCGTCGTCGTGCACCGCGATCGCCAGCGCCGCGGCGCGCTCGGCCACGCCGGGATCGGTGCTGATCGCCATGGCCTTGCCGTAATGCAGCGCGGCGGACTTCAGGTCGGAATGGCCCAGCGCCATTTCGCCGGCCATCAGCTGCGCGAGCAGGTCGTGCTCCGCATCCGGCGTCGCCACCACCAGGTGCGCCAGCGGCTGGGGCGTGGACGCGGGCGCCGGCCCGGCGGCCGGCTTGAGCGGCGCCTGGGCGCAGCCGGCCAGCCCGAGCATCAGCGTGACGGCTGCCGTAAAATGCCGCATCTGCTTGAATCCACAACGCCTGCTTCGCACACTGACCACCGTCTGTCCGTCACGTCTGCACACACGCCACACCGTGTCCGATTCCACGGCGCCTCGACGACAAGCTTAGCCTACGCCGCCTGACTACCGCCGGACCTCCGTCACCGCATGCCGCTGATCGCTCTAGGGCTCAACCACCTCACCGCGCCGGTCGCCCTGCGCGAGCAAGTGGCGTTCGATCCCGAAGCCACCGCCGCCGCCCTGCATGAATTGCAGCGCGAACCCGGCGTGGAGGAAGCGCTGATCCTGTCCACCTGCAACCGCACCGAGCTTTACGTGAGCGTGGCCGCCGGCGCCGAGCAGTTGCCGCAGGCCTGGCTGGGCCGCCACCACCGGCTGGCTCCCGGCAAGCTGGACGAGTTCCTCTACCGCCACGACGAACAGGACGCTGCACGCCACCTGTTCCGCGTCGCCACCGGGCTGGACTCGATGGTGCTGGGCGAACCGCAGATCCTCGGCCAGGTGAAGGACGCCTACCAGCTCGCGCGCGAGGCGAACGCGCTGAAGGCACCGCTGGACCGCCTGCTGCAGCACACCTTCGCGGTGGCCAAGCGCGTGCGCACGGAAACCCGCATCGGCGCGCACACCGTGTCGGTGGCGTTCACCGCGGTGCGCCTCGCCGAGCAGGTGTTCGCCGACCTGCGCGAGGCCTGCGTGCTGCTGATCGGCGCCGGCGACACCATCGAACTGGCCGCGCGCCACCTTGCCGACAAGCAGGCGCGCCGGCTGATCGTGGCCAACCGCACGCTGGAAACCGCGCAGGACCTGGCCCAGCGCTACGGCGGCTACGCGATTGCGCTGGCCGACCTGCCGCAGCACCTGGCCGAAGCCGACATCGTGATTTCCTCCACCGCCGCACGCACGCCCGTGGTCACCCGCGCGATGGTGGAGAAGGCGCTGGCCACGCGCCGGCGCAAGCCGATGTTCATGGTGGACATCGCGGTGCCGCGCGACATCGAGCCGGCCGTGGCCGAACTGCCCGACGTCTACCTCTACGGCATCGACGACCTGCAGCAGGTGATCGACGACAACCGCCGCTCGCGCGCCGCCGCCGCCCGCGAGGCCGACGCCATCATCGACCTGCAGGTGGACCGCTACATGGCCTGGCGCCGCGCGCTCGGCGTGCGCAACCCCGCGCTGGACCTGCGCCAGCATGCCGAGGTCTACCGCGACGAAGTGCTGGAGAAGGCCCGCGCCATGCTCGCGCGCGGCAAGTCGCCCGACGAGGCGCTGGGCTTCCTCGCCCACACGCTCACCAACAAGCTGCTGCACCACCCCAGCGCGCGGCTGCGCGAGGCGACGCTCTCCGGCGACCTCGACCTGCTGCATGCGGCTGGGCGCCTGTACGGACTCGACGAGCAAGACCCCGACCTGTAGAGCGCACCCTGTGCGCGATGGCTCTGCGCTTCGATCGAAGCCCAAAGGCCATCGCGCACAGGGTGCGCTCCTACGCACGCAACCGACGATGCCATGACGCCATCCATCCGCCGCAAACTCGAAACCCTTGCCGAGCGCCACGAGGAAATCGGCCTGCTGCTGGCCCAGCCCGACGTGCTGGCCGACGGCACGCGTTTCCGCGAACTGTCGCGCGAATACGCGCAGCTGGAGCCGGTCGCCGCCGCCTTGCGCGAGCATGAATCCGCCACGCACGAGCTGGCCGATGCGCGCGCGATGCTGGGCGACCCCGAACTCGCCGCGATGGCCGCCGACGACGTCGCGCGGCTGGAAGCTCGCCTCGTCGAACTGGACGGCGAACTGCAGATCCTGCTGCTGCCTAAGGATCCGCGCGACGAGGCCAACCTCTACCTCGAAGTGCGCGCCGGCACCGGCGGCGACGAGGCGGCGATCTTCGCCGGCGACCTGTTTCGCATGTACGCGCGCTACGCCGAGCGCAAACGCTGGCAGGTGGAAATCCTCAGCGAGAGCCACGGCGAGCACGGCGGCTACAAGGAGATCGTGGCGCGCGTCGAAGGCAAGGGCGCGTACTCCCGGCTGAAGTTCGAATCGGGCACGCACCGCGTGCAGCGCGTGCCGGAAACCGAATCGCAGGGGCGCATCCACACCTCGGCCGCCACCGTGGCGATCCTGCCCGAGCTGGACGAGATCGAGGCCATCGCGATCAATCCCGCCGACCTCAAGATCGATACGTTCCGCGCCTCGGGCGCGGGCGGCCAGCACGTCAACAAGACCGACTCCGCGATCCGCATCACCCACCTCCCCACCGGCACGGTGGTGGAGTGCCAGGACGAGCGCAGCCAGCACAAGAACCGCGCCCGCGCGATGAGCCTGCTGCAGGCGCGCCTGCTGGACGAGGCGCAATCCAGGCAGACCGCGGCGCAGGCGCAGGAGCGCCGCCTGCAGGTGGGCTCGGGCGACCGCAGCCAGCGCATCCGCACCTACAACTTCCCGCAGGGCCGCATCACCGACCACCGCATCAACCTCACCCTGTACCGGCTGCCGGAAACCATGCAGGGCGACCTGGACGAGCTGGTCGACACGCTGACCCGCGAGAACCAGGCCGACCAGTTGCAGGCGCTGGGACAGGGTTGAAGCGCCTTGTCCTTTACCTTTGAATCAGGCCGCGAAAACCACTTCGACGTGCACCACATCGTCGGTTTGCCGCGCCGGGCCGACAACGATCTGGACCTGCCGACCCAGCCGTGTCAGGCATTCCATCAGCTTTGCTTCGCTTACACCGCGGAACTGGCCGCGCAGCACGTTGGACAGCTTCGGTTGCGGCATGCCAAGCACGGCAGCGGCCTCCTGCTGCGTCCAGCCGCGCGACTGGATGATTTCCCTGATCTTGGTGACAAGCCGCGCCTTCACCAGCATTTCGTCGGCGTCGGAATAGCCAAGATCGGCATAGGCGTTGGGACTGCCCTTCTCTGCATCGCTCATTTGTTTCCACCTTTCGCATGGGCCTCGGCGAGCTTCAACCGCTCCCGGATCAAGTCCATGTCCGGCTTCGGCGTGGCAATGCCGTGCGTCGACTTCTTCTGGAAGCAGTGCAGGACATACACCGCATCCTCGAACCGCACCGTGTAGACAGCTCGGTACGTGCCGTCGGCATCGCTCTCGACCACTTCCAGCACGCCGGCACTGCCGAAACCTTTGAGCGGCCTGGCCTGCTCATGCTTGTCGCCGGTCTGCGCGAGGTGCAGCGCATACCCGAAGGTATCCCGCACATCGTCCGGCATCGCCATCAAATCCTTCCTGGACGACGCGATCCATGCGAGCGGCCTGATGGCTGGTTCCATGCGCAAATTATATCTACATGAGTATAAAGCCACAACCACAGATGACGCCGTCTCCCGGCTCTTGTATCGAGCCGGTGTACCTGACGCCCGCAGGTATAGTCTGTCGAACACGACAACGGATAGGCCGGACATGGGCAAGCGCTACCGCGAGACCCTGGAGGAACTCCAGGTCGAACTGACCCGCCTGCAGCAGGGTCTGCGCAGCAGCGGCAAGCGGCTGCTGGTGATCTTCGAGGGACGCGACACCGCCGGCAAGGGCGGCACCATCAAGGCGATCAGCGAGCGGCTGGATACACGCGGCTGCCGCATCGTGGCGCTGCCCAAGCCCAGCGATGCCGAGGCCACGCAGTGGTACTTCCAGCGCTATGTCGCCCACCTGCCCAATGCCGGCGAGTTCGTGCTGTTCGACCGCAGCTGGTACAACCGCGCCGTGGTCGAGCCGGCGATGGGCTTCTGCGACAAGGCCCAGTACGAGGCCTTCATGCAGGCCGTGCCGGCTTTCGAGAAGCTGCTCGTCGACGACGGCATCATCCTGCTGAAGTACTGGCTGGCGGTGGACCAGGCCGAGCAGGAGCAGCGCTTCGCCGATCGCGCCAACGACCCGCTGAAGCGCTGGAAGCTGTCCCCGGTGGACCTGCAGGCACGGCACAAATATGCCGAGATGGGACGGCTGCGCGACACGATGATCGAACGCACGGACAGCGACCATGCTCCATGGTTCGTGGCCGACTTCAACGACCAGAAGCGCGGCCGCATCAACCTGATCCGGCACCTGCTGCAACAGGTGCCCGTGCACGACAAGGACACTGCGCCGGTGAAGCTGCACAGGTTGAAGGGCAAGCCGGGCAAGGAACACGTCACCAGGCAGGCCCGCCGGGTGCCGGATACCTACTAGCCGGTCCACCCGCTAGGCGATGCGGAACCCACTCGCTGCCTGTCCGGGCAACACCGTCCGCTCGACCGCATCCACCCGCGCCGCAGGCGGCCCCTGCCACAGCCAGCGCTCCAGCGCATCGAGCGCGGCGGCATCGCCGATGGCCAGCACTTCGACGCGACCGTCCGGCAGGTTGACCGCATGGCCCTCGATGCCCAGCGCCAAGGCCTGCTCGCGCGTGCCGGCGCGGAAGGACACGCCCTGCACGCGGCCGCGGACAAGGAAGCGCGCCGCCGGCATCACTTCGCCTTGTTGATCGCCGCATCCAGCCTGGCGGCGTCGATCGGGCCGAGGAAGTGCGCCGCCACCGTGCCATCCGGCGCGATCAGATAGGTGGTGGGCAGGCCGCGCGGCTCGTCGAAATCCTTGACCGGCTTGTCCAGCGTGACCTGCGCCACGGGATACACCACCGGGTGCCTGGCGAGGAAGGCCTTGATGTCGGCCGGGTCGCTGTCCTCGTAGGCGAGGCCGATGGCACGCACGCCCTTGTGCGTGGCCACGTAGCGCGAAAGCGCCGGCATCTCGGCGACGCACGGCACGCACCAGGTCGCCCAGAAATTCACGATCACCCAGTGCCCGCGCTCGGCGGCCAGGTCGTAGGGCTTGCCGTCCATCGTGGTGACGCGGATGGCTGGGTGCGAGGGCATCGCGGCACGCGCCGTGCCGGCCAGTGCGAGCGGGAATAGCAGTGCCGCAAGCCAGACATGCCGTTTCATGGTGCAGGTTCCTTTGGATGGGGAGGTGTCGCGGGAAACGCCTGCAACAGCGATGTCCCCAGGGTCGCGCGCAGCGTGGCCGCAAGCTCGTCGAGCATCGCCAGCAATTCCCGTGGCAATGGCAGGTTCAATGCTTCCGCCTCCTGCGTCGGCTGCAGGGGCAGGCGATAGCTGGCGTGCTGGTATACGCGCAGCAGGTCGGCGCTGTCCAGGCTGCGGCTGAGCAGCCAGCCGCCCGTTTCGCCGCGCTGGATCAGGCCTGCGCGCAACAGGTCGTCGAAATAGGTCGCGGCCAGCGCGCTGCGCAGGCGCGGCTCGCTGGCGCAGACCGACGCGGGATCCACGCTTTCGCCGCGCCGCTGCGCATCCACGAAATGCCTGAGCACCAGCATCAGGCCGAGGAACTCCGCGCCTTCCGGCAGCCGCTCGGCGGGCGGCTCGTATTCGTACGCCGAGATCGAGGCGGCGATCGAGGCACCGAGTATCACGATGATCCACGACAGGTAGATCCACACCAGGAAGATCGGGATCGCCGCCAGCGCCTTGCCGTAGATCTGCTGGTAGGTGTGCGCCCCGTGCACGAACAGGCGGAAGCCCCAGCGCGCGAACTCGAACAGGACCGCGGCGACCAGCGCGCCCGCGGTGGCGTCGCGCCGCGACACGCGGCGGTTCGGCACCAGCACATACATCAGCCACAGCGACACGAAGGTGGCCACGAACGGCACCGCGCGCAGCGCATGCGCGCCCAGGCCGGGCGATGCGGCGGCAGGCGCTCCCTGCAGCAGCGTCCCTGACGACGCGGCGACCGTGGCCGTCCCCTGCAGGAACGGCTGCGCACTGAGGTAGGAACTGGCCGCGATGCCGCCGCCCACCAGCACCGGCCCCAGCGTCAGCGCCGCCCAGTACAACAGCAGGCGCGCGGGCCAGCTGCGCGGCCGCTGCACGCGCCAGATGCGGTTCAGGCGGTCCTCGATGCTGACCATCATCGAGATCGCGCTGAACAGCATCATCAGGATGCTGATGCCGGTGAGCTGGCTCGCGTTGCCGGCGAAGCCCTGCAGCGCGTCCTGGATGTGGTGGCCCGCCGCCGGCACGAAGTTGCGGAACACGAAGTCCAGCAGCAGGTCGCGCGACTGCGCGAACACCGGGAACGCCGCGAACATCGCCAGCGCCGCCACCATCAGCGGCACCAGCGACACCAGCGTGGTGTAGGACAGCGCGCCGGCGGTCTCGAAGCACTTGTCGTCGACGAAGCGCTGCCACAGGAAGTGGCCGAAACTCTGCGTGCGGTCGCGGTCGAAGCGCAGTTTCATGAAAGCTCGCCAGGCTCGCGGATATCGCCCGTACACTAGCGCATCACGCAGGAGCCCACACGCATGAACGACGTCCTCGTCCTCTACTACAGCCGCACCGGCCACACCGCGCAGCTGGCGCGGCTGATCGCCCGCGGCATCGAGGAGGTGCCCGGCATGCGCGCGCGCCTGCGCCAGGTGCCGCCGGTGGCGCCCGTCACCGAGACCGCGCAGCCGCCCGTGCCCGACGAAGGCGCGCCCTACGTGACCAGGCAGGACCTCGTGGAATGCAGCGGCCTTGCGCTGGGCAGCCCCACCCGCTTCGGCAACATGGCCGCGCCGCTCAAGCACTTCCTCGACTCGACCGGCGCCGAGTGGGCCAGCGGCACGCTGGCCGGCAAGCCCGCCGCGCTGTTCACCTCCACCAGCACCATGCACGGCGGCCAGGAATCCACCCTGCTGACGATGGCGCTGCCCTTGCTCCATCACGGCATGCTGCTGGTGGGCATCCCGTACACCGAGCCCGCGCTCAGCGCCACGCAGACCGGCGGCTCGCCCTACGGCGCCAGCCACGTCGCCGGCGGCAAGGGCGAGAATGCCATCAGCGAGCACGAGCGCGAACTGGCCCGCGCCCTGGGCCGCCGCCTCGCCGACACCGCGCGCAGGCTGGCCGCCGGCGCATGAGCGCGGCCGCCCTGCCCATCGAGCAAAAGCTCGGCCTCGCCGCATGGGCCGCCCTTGCCGCGCTGCAAGCGCTCTGGCACGGCTGGCTGCTGCCGCCGCAGGGCATGCCGGTGGCGCTGGTGCTCATGCTCACGCTGGTCCCGCTGCTGCTGCCGCTGGCCGCCTTGCGCAACCCGCGCCGCGCCCTGCTCTGGGTCGGCATCCTCGCGCTGTTCTATTTCTGCCACGGCGTGGCCGAGGCGTGGAGCGCGCCGGTCGAACGCACGCTCGCCGCAATCGAAATCGCGCTCACGCTGCTGCTGATCGGCACGCTGGGCGCGGGCGTGCGGCGACCGCGCCGCTGACACCAGACCCCCGGGAGACCCGCATGCCGCATCCTGCCTTGCTGACCGCCGCCGACATCGAAGCCATGGAGGCGGTAGCGCGCCCCCACCCGCTGAACCCGAATGCGCTGCGCCTGCGCAAGTCGCTGGGCGACGCCACCGGGCTCACCCAGCTGGGCGTGCACCGCATCGAGCTGCCGCCCGGCCGCGATTCCAGCGAATACCACCGCCACCTCTACGAGGAAGAATTCGTCTGCGTGCTCGCCGGGCGCGGACGCGCCCTGCTCGACGAACAGGCCCACGACATCGGCCCCGGCGACTTCCTCGGCTTCGCGCGCAACGGGCCCGCCCACGTCATCACCAATACCGGCGATGCGCCGCTGGTGCTGCTGGTCGCCGGCCAGCGGCTGGAGCAGGACGTCTGCGACTACCCGCACCGCCGCAAGCGCCTGTACGTGCGCGGCGAACAGGGCGACCTGGTGGACTTCGACGCGATCCAGCCGGACTGACCGAGGTACGGCATCGCACGACCCACGCTTGAGTTGCCGCGCAACGGAAGCGGGGGATCACGCCATCGCGACAGCCGACAGCACCTCGGCACGCCGCGCCAACAACGCCTCCATGCCCGACTGCGCAAGGATCGCGGCCACCCCGGCGGTCGCCGTGGCCGGATCGGGCAGCCCGGCCACCGCATCGAGCGCCGACTTCGCCGCCAGCACCAGGTCGCCGTCCACCGCCGCCAGGCGTTCGAGCGCATCGCGCTCGTTGACGTGCCGCTGCATCACCCGGTCCATTTCCGGCACCGGCGCGGTGCGCACCTTCGTCTCCAGCGACTCGATGCCCTGCTGCGCACGCTGCAGGCCCTGCGCCGTGGCCACGGCCGCGGCATCGGGGAACGGGTGCTCGCGCGTCGGCGCAGGCAGGCGCTCGCGCCGCCAGTCCCGCTCCAGTCCCGCCAGGTGCGCGCGCATCGCGGCGAGCATCTCGCTGACCTTGCCGCGTATCAGCAGGTCGTCCGCGCGCAGCTGGTTCTCCTTGCGGTAGAAGTTGTAGCCCCAGCCGTAGAACAGGTTCGACAGCACCTGCCTGGCCGGACCGGCCGTCTCGATCGGATTTTCCGTTGTCTTCAATTCCATCGTGCCATCTCCAATCCGGTGGACGAACCGCATCCGCAAGGACGCGGTTCGCATGGACGGCCATCACGCCTTCGGCAGCGTCACCGATGCGTGCCCATCGGGCACGGGATACGTGCCCATCGTGGCGCCGCCGATCGAGAACGGCGCGCCCACCGCCATGTTCGGCGCGGAGACCAGGCCACGCTCGGCCATCTTCAACGCCGTGTAGTAGCGCACCGCCTCGACCTCGCTCAGGCCGAACGCGCGCAGCGAGATCAGTTCGCGCATGCGGTCGTCCTTGGGCAGGATCAGCACCTTGGCGTCGTTCAGGGTGATGCCGAACACCGAGAGGAAGGCACTCATGTGCTCCTTCAGCAACTCGACCACCTCGTGGATGTGCTCGTTGATCTTCTCCATCGGGGTGACCTGCACGACCTGGTTGATCGCCTGCTCCACTACCGGGGCCGCGTAGGCAGCGACTTCGTCGGCCTTGATGTAGTGACCGCTGAACGGCATGTGCGTGGTGAGCTTGAGCGCGTCGTCCTTGCTGTCGACGTGGATGTAGTAGTCGACCTGGTACACCATCTCGGCCATCTCCGCCGAGGTGGCCACGCCGCTGGCGCGCACCAGCAGCTTGGCGCGGTTCACGTACAGCACCTCGTACTGCCACGGCGAACTGCCGCCGAAGAAGCCGGTGACGAAGCCGCCCACCAGCGGCTTGTCGGGCGTCTGGATCGGGTATTGCCCGGTGTCGTAGACGCCGAGCACCGCACCGCGCGACTTGAGCACGGCGAAATGGTTCGCCTCCACCGTCAGCAGGCTGCCCGAGATGATGCTCGCGTCCGGGTAGTGGTAGGCCAGTACGTCCGGCCCCATGATGTCGGTGCCGTTGTCCTGCAGGGTCGAGATCACTTGCCGCGTCAGTGCCATGGTCATTCCCTCGTGCTGTGGATGGTGTGCGCCTGTCCCTGGCCTGGTCACTGCTGCGCTGGATCGACCCGGCGATTCCGACAATACGCGTCGCCGATTATGCGGTAGCGTGCGGCGCAAGTTCTTGGCACTTGCGCCTCGGCAAGCTGCCTTGCTTTCCTGGCCTGGCCAGCTCTCCAGACCGGGGCGCCGCCGGCCGATGCCGCGCGCAAAGCGGCGGCTGGCGCATGAACGCCAATGCGCTGCCGGTCGAGCAGGAACCGGCCTCGTCGCGTAGCCAGGCCCGCCGTACCGAAACCGGCGCGGCATGGTCGACTACCGCTGCCGGGAAGCATGCGGGCAATACTGGCGAGACGGCATCGGAACCACCGGCGGCGCCCTTCCCGATGCGGCCTGCATCGACACAACCGGCACGCCACTTCGCTAAGCTGTCCCCCGACCAGATCATCGAGGACGGATCCCCGCGCATGCGTCGCACCACCCTGTTCGCATTGCCGCTCTTGCTGTTCGCGACACTCGCGCAGGCCGGCGTGCAACTGCTGGTGCGTGGCGTGGACGAGCCGCTGCAGCAGGCGATCAGCGCATCGACGGGACTGTCGCAGTACGCGCGCAGCGAGGTGAGCGATGCGCAGGTGCGCCGCCTGTACGCGCAGGCGCCGGCGCAGGCGAAGGCGGCGCTGGAACCCTACGGCTACTACGAAGCGGACGTCACGGCGCAACTGCAGCAGGTCGGCAAGGACTGGAAGGTGACGCTGGACGTGCGCCCCGGCGAGCCGGTGAAGGTCGCTTCGGTGGAGGTGCAATTGGACGCCGAGGCACTCGCGCTGCCCTCGATCCGCCGCGCGCGCGCCGCGCTGACGCGCATGCGCGGCAAGCAGCTGGACGACGCCACTTACGATGCCGCGCGCGATGCGCTGTCTGCCGCGCTCACCGCGAACGGCTTCCTCGACGCGAAACTGCTGACGCACCGCGTGGAAGTGGACACGGCGCGGCGCAGCGCGGCGATCCGGCTGGCATGGCAGGTGGGCCGGCGCTATCGCTACGGCGCGGTGCATTTCGAGGGATCGCAGTTCAAGGAGGGTTTCCTGGAACGCTACGTGCCGTTCAAGCCCGGCGATTACTTCGACCAGGACCAGCTGCTGCAACTGCAGCAGGCGCTGAACGGCGCGGACTACTTCGCGGTGGTCAACGTGCTGCCGCAGGTCGACGGGAAGGCCGACGGCAAGGTCGACATCGCGGTGGAACTGGTGCCGGCGAAGCGCACGATCTACACCGGCGGCCCGTTCATCGGCACCGACACCGGCCTGGGCGTGCGCGGCGGCCTGGAGCGGCGCTGGGTGAACCGCAGCGGCCACAAGTGGAAGAACGAGCTGGTGCTGGCGCAGCGCCTGAAGACGCTGTCGACGCTGTACTCCATCCCGATGCCCGGCGACGACCAGCGCAGCTTCAACTTCGGCGCCAACTACCGCGACGCGAACACCGACACCTCGCAGTCGCGCACGCTGGAGCTGGTCGCCAACGAGACGCGGCTGTGGCATGGCTGGACGCGCACCGTGGGCCTGCACGCACTGTCCGGCACCTTCACCGTGGGCAAGCGCAGCGACGAGCCGGACGACACGCCCGGCATCGAGCACGGCAGCAGCACGCTGGTGTTCGCCGAGGCTTCGCTGTCGCGCAAGCAGGCGGACAACTACGACTTCGTGCATGACGGCTGGTCGCTGAATTTCGCGGCGCGCAGCACGGCGGGCGACCTGCTCTCCTCCGCCAGCTTCAGCCAGCTCACCGCCGACGCGAAATGGATCCATGCGTTCGGCGCGAAAAGGCGCGACCGGCTGATCCTGCGCGGCAGCGCCGGCAAGACCTGGACCGACGACTTCGCCGCGCTGCCGCCGCAACTGCGTTTCTTCGCCGGCGGCGACCGCTCGGTGCGCGGCTACGGCTTCCAGTCCATCGGCCCCGAGAACGGTTACGGGCGCGTGATCGGCGGCAACAACCTGCTGGTCGCCAGCGCCGAGGTGGAGCACTACTTCACCCGCAACTGGGGCATCGCCAGCTTCCTCGACGCGGGCAACGCCTTCGATGCCGTCGACTACCGGCCGAAACTCGGCACCGGCATCGGCCTGCGCTGGCGCTCGCCGGTGGGCATGATCCGGGTGGACCTGGGCACGCCCATCCACGATGCGCAGCGCCATGGCGTGGTGCTGCACCTGGTGATCGGGCCGGACCTGTGAACGGGCTCCCTGGCGCCCGCTCACAGGCGGCCACGGATGGCCGCACGCGCATCGGCCGCGTTGCGGCCGATGCGGCGGAGCCGGCTCCGTGCAACGGACCCGGCGAGTCGAAAGCGGGCAGGACAGCCCGTTTTCGACATGGGCAAGGCTTCGCTTCCGGTTTCGGGACACGACAACCGCGCATGTGCAAATTACGGAGGCAGTCGGTTTCATGAAGTGGCTGAAACGCCTCGCCATCGCCATCGCGATCCTGCTGCTGGCAGCGGCCACCACGCTGTGGTGGCTGCTGGACACCGGCGCCGGGCTGCGCTTCGCCCTGACGCGCGCGCAATCGGCCACGCACGGCGCGCTGCAGTGGAGGCAGGCGCAAGGCGCACTGCTCGGCCCGCTGCAACTCGACGGGCTGCGCTACGACGACGGCAACGGCACGCGGATCGACGTGGCGCACGCACGCCTCGACCTGCGCTTCTGGCCGCTGCTGGCGCGCCGCCTGCACGTGCGCGAGCTCGACGCCGAGGGCGTGACCGTGGCGCTGCCGAAGAGCGACAACGCCAGCGAAAACCCCGGCGGCTTCTCGCTGCAGCCGCCCATCGACCTGCGGCTGGACCGCGCCCACGTCGGCACGGTGCAGGTGAGCCAGGCCGGCCAGCCCGTGTTCGCCTCCGACAGCCTCGATCTCGCGGGAAGCTGGACGAAAACCGGCATCGCCATCGACACCTTGAAGCTGCGCGCGCCGGATGGGCACGTCGACCTCGAAGGCCGGCTCGCCCTCGCCAGCGGGCAGCGCGGCAACGGCAAGGCCGACTTCGCATGGCAGCTGGGCGACACCCGCTACGCCGGCCAGGTCGACGCCCACGGCGATGGCCGGCAGGCGCGACTGGAACTGCAGCTCGCGCAGCCCATGGCGGCGCACCTGCAACTCGACCTGGGGCAGGACGCCAACCACGACTGGAAGGCTGCACTGGTTGCGCCACGCTTCGACCCCAGGCCGCTGCTCGGCGACAGCGCGCCGGCATCCCTGGCGCTGTCCGTGCAGGGCCACGGCGACCGCCACGGCGGCGAGCTCGACGGCACGCTGGACCTGGACCAATACCGCGTCCTGCTGCAACCCCTGCGCGCCAGCCTCGGCGACGACGGCAAGACGCTCGTGCTGCAGCAGCTCGCACTGGCCTCGCCGCAGGTCAAGGGCGCGCTGTCCGCCAGCGGCAGGCTGCGGCTCGATGCAAAACCGCTGGGCGGCCAACTGGCGATCCAGTGGAGCGACCTGCAACTGCCCGCCGAGCTGGCTGGCCAGCCGCTGGCCAGCACCGGCAAGCTCGAAGCGGACGGCAACGCCGAACGCTTCCACGCCAGCGGCGAGGTCGCCATCGGGCCGCCCGGCAAGCCCACGCAACTGACCCTGGACCTCGACGGCACGCCGCAGGCCATCGCCCTGCATCCGCTTGCCCTGCGGCAGGCGCAGGGCCAGTTGCAGGCGCAAGGCACACTGCAGCTGCAACCCGTGCCGGCTTGGCAGGTCCATGCCACGGCCACGCGTTTCGATCCCGGCCAGTTGTTCGCGGGCTGGAACGGCGCGCTGGATCTCGCGCTCGACAGCCAGGGCACGCTGGCGAAGACCGGTCCCGACGCCACGCTGGAACTCAAGCAACTGGGCGGGCGCCTGCGCGACCGCAGCGTCGGCGGCACGGCCAGGCTGCACCTGTCCCCGGACCGGGTGGTCGACGGGCAGCTCAAGCTTTCCTCCGGCGGCAGCACGGTGCAACTCGATGCCAGGCCGGGCCAAGGCAACGACGCCACCCTCAAGCTCGCCATCGCCTCGCTGGGCGACTGGCTGCCTGGCGCCGCTGGGCATCTGGATGGTCAGTTCGCCATCCGCGGCCTGTGGCCGCGGCTTTCCGTCAACGGGCACCTGGACGGCAGCGCGCTGGCCTGGCAGCAGCAACGCGTGGACACGTTGCAACTCGTCGCCGGCATTCCCGACATCAGCCACCCGGCAGGCAAGCTGGAACTGGCGACGGCGGGCTCGCACATCGGCGGCCTGCTGTTCCAGCGCATCCACCTGCTGGCCGAGGGCAGCCAGGGCGACCACCG
Organism: Rhodanobacter sp. DHB23; assembly: GCF_014842975.1. Taxonomy (GTDB): domain Bacteria; phylum Pseudomonadota; class Gammaproteobacteria; order Xanthomonadales; family Rhodanobacteraceae; genus Rhodanobacter_A. The sequence continues at coordinate 82,702 of NZ_JACYXK010000027.1, forward strand.
GCTGGCGCTGGAGGCGCACGGCAGCCAGGTTTCCGGCACGCTGGCCCTGCATGGCGCGCTGAAGAACGATGCGTGGACCGGCACGCTGTCCACGCTGGACCTCGAACCGCAGGGCCTGCCCGGCTGGCGCCTGCAGAACCCCAGCCAGTTGGCCTGGCGCGACGGCGCCTTCAGCCTCGGCGAGCTGTGCCTCACGGCAGGCGATCCGCAGCTGTGCGCCAGTGCCAGGCAGGACAAGGCCGGCAACCTCGACGCCAGCTACCGGCTGCGCGCGCTGCCGCTGGCGCTGCTGCTCAATGCCACCGGCGAGTCCGGCCTGCCGGTACGCGTGGACGGCAACCTGCAAGGCGACGGCCAGTTGCGCCGCAGCGCGGCCGGTGCGCTCAGCGGCCATGCCGACATCGGCTCCTCCCGCGGCAGCATCACCTGGACCGGGCATGCCGACGCACCGTTGCTGAGCTACGACGACTTCGCACTGGATGCCCGGCTCGCCCCCGACAGCCAGCGCATCGCCCTGCACGCCGCGCTCGACCACGGCGGACGTCTGGACGGCCAGATGAGCCTGACCGGCAAGCAGCAGTCGCTGGCCGGGCAACTCGACCTGCGCCTCGACAGCCTCGCCTTCGTCGAGCTGTTCGGCGACGCGCTGGCGAACGTGCGCGGGCAGGCCAGCGGCAGCTTCCGTCTCGGCGGCACGCTGGCGCAGCCGGCCATCAGCGGCGATGCCACCCTGGCCGACTTCGCGGCCGAGGTTCCGGCCGCGGGCCTGAAACTCGCGCAGGGACGGTTGACCGCAAGCGCCATCGACGCGCACAGCCTGCGCGTCGATGGCAGCGTGCAGTCCGGCACGGGCACGCTCGCGGTGAACGGCGTCGCCGGCCTCGGCGGCGACGTCGCCACCGACATCGCGATCAAGGGCAGCCGGTTCACCGCCGCCGACATCCCGGCCGCCAGGGTCGTGATCACGCCCGACCTGCGCCTGCAGCGCAACGCGCAAGGGCTGGACCTCGGCGGCACGGTGTCGCTGGACAGCGCCGACGTGAACCTCGACAGGCTGCCCGGCGCGGGCGCCAGCAAGGCCTCGCCCGACGTGGTGGTGGTCGACCGTCCGCCGCCCGAGCCGGGCAGCAGCTTGCCGTTCACCGCCACGGTGAAGGTGGACCTGGGCAGCAAGACGCACCTCGCCGGCATGGGCCTGGACGGCCGCCTCGGCGGCGTGCTCACGGTGAACGAACGCCCCGGCCGCGCCACCACCGGCCAGGGCCAGGTCACGGTAAGCGGCACCTACAAGGCCTACGGCCAGAACCTGGCGATCCAGAGCGGCAAGCTGCTGTTCGCCAGCACGCCGATCGACAACCCGGGCCTGGACATCCGCGCGATCCGCAAGCTCAACCCCAACGCCACCGTCGACGAGGGCCAGGAAGTGGGCCTGCAGATTTCCGGCACCGCGCAGCGCCCGGTGCTCACCGTGTTCTCCAATCCGCTGATGGAGCAGTCCGATGCGCTCTCCTACCTGGTCACCGGCAAGCCGCTGTCGCAGGTGAAGGGTGGCGAGGGCGACATGCTGGGCGCCGCCGCGCAGGCGCTTGGCTCGGCGGCGGGCAACCTGCTGGCGAAGAGCATCGGCTCGAAGATCGGCGTGGACGACATCGGCGTCTCCAGCAACGAGGCGCTGGGCGGCAATTCCGCGTTCACCGTGGGCAAGTACCTCTCGCCACGGCTCTACCTCAGCTACGGCGTAGGTCTTTTCGAACCCGGCCAGGTCGTCACGCTGCGCTACCGGCTCAACCATCGCTGGAATTTCGAGGCGCAGAGCGCCACCGACTTCAATCGCGCCAGTTTCAACTACCGCTACGAGCGCTGAATCCGCGCGCAAGAAAATTCACGCATCGTCCGTACTTGCCGAATCGCGCATGACCGGCGTACCGCGTGTCACCGTCGTCGTGCCATGCTCATGGCGATAATCGCCGCACCGTTTCCGTTCCGTCGTCACCCACCATGGAGTGCCTCCGATGATCGACCGAGCCTTTCCCCGCAACGCCGCCTGCACGTTGCTGTGCGCCGGCGTGGTGATGCTGGCCGGCTGCAACAAGGCCGCCGATTCGCAGGCCGCGAACCCGGCCGCCGCCGGCAGCGCACCCGCCACCACCGGCACCAGCGCGCAGCAGTCCGCACCCTATACGCCGCCTTCCGCCGACCAGCTGTACCAGATGGTGGCGCCGATCGCCCTATTCCCCGACAAGCTGGTGGCGCAGGTGCTGGCCGGCTCGACCTACCCCGACCAGATCACCGCCGCCGACAACATGCTGCGGCAGCAGCCCAACCTGACTGGCGCGGCGCTGACCGCTGCGGTGAATCCGCAACCCTGGGATCCCAGCGTGAAGGGCCTGACGCAGTTCCCCTCCGTGCTGGACCAGATGGCGCAGAACATCCCGTGGACGACCGCGCTGGGCGAGGCCTACGTCAACGACCCGTCCGACGTGATGAACGCCATCCAGGTGATGCGCCAGCGCGCGCAGAGCAACGGCAGCCTGCGCAGCTCGGCGCAGATGCAGGTGGTCAGCCAGGCCCAGGCCGCGCCGGCCGACGAACAGGTGGTCGACGAAGGCGGGGCGCAGCCCGCGTACGACGGCCCCGCCGAGGTGCCACCGCCACCGCAGACCATCGAGATCCTGCCGGCGCAGCCCGACACGGTGTACGTACCGCAATACGACCCCGAAACCGTGTACGGCGAACCGGTCGCGGCCTACCCCGGCTACACCTATGCCCAGCCCGCCGGCTACAGCACCGGCCAGATCGTCGCGACCGGCGCCATCGCCTTCGGCGTGGGCATCGTGGTGGGCGCGCTGCTCGAGCACCACCACGACAACGGCCCCGCCCCGGCCCCGAATCCCGGCTGGGGCTGGAACAGCTGGGGCATGAACTGGGGCAGGCACGGCGGCGGCCCGCAAGGCCAGGGCGGCGGCTGGCAGCGCCCGGCGGTGGTGCACAACAACAGCGTCTATGTCTCGCGCTCCACCACCATCGTCAACCGCTACGTCACCAACAACATCAACAACAGCCGCACGGTCAACTACACCAACAGCAACAACCGCACGGTCAACAACAGCACGGTCGACAACCGCTACGCCGGCAATGGCGCGGCCGATGGCCGCGCACCCGCGGCAGCCGCGCAAAGGCCCGCCACGCAACCCATGACCATGCCGCACTTCGGCACGCCGGTGCGTGGCGCCGAACCTGCGCGATTCGGGCAGGCGCGCACCGGCGCCCCTGCCCAACCGGTACCGCGCGCCGCCGGGGAGCCGCGCACGGCGGCAGCTCCTCGCCCCGCCGAAGCGCCGCGCGCAGCCGCAGTGCCGCGCCCAGTCGAGGCACCGCGTGAAGCCGCACGTCCCGAAGCCGCGCGTCCGGCCCCGCAGCCACAGCCCATGCGCCAGGCACCGCGTCCTGCCCCCGCCCAGGCCGCCGCACCGCGGCCGATGGAACAGCCGCGGGAGATGGAACGCGCGCCGGAGGCGGCCGCGCCGCGGCCGGAAGCCAGGCCCCAGCCGGCGCCCGCCCCGGCCGCCCGTCCTGCGCCCGCCGAGCAGCACCCGGCCGCCAAGCCCGCGCACGCGCCGCCGAAGAAGCACGACGACGAGCACCACTGACGGCGCGGCCGGTCCCGGGAGCGCACGCGTGCTGCGCTCCCGGCCTTCCGGCACCTGCAACAGCACCTGCATGGGGTTATCGTGCTCGCCTCCCAAGACAGCGAGGTGGCACCCATGCAACGTACCCGATGGATCCTGGCCGCGGCGATCGCCGCCGCGCTCTGCGGCACGCCCGCCCTTGCCGCCACGCCCGCCGCGCACGACCCCGACATCGGCATCGACCTCGCCGGCATCGACCACTCCGTGCAGCCCGGCGACGAATTCTTCGACTACGCCAACGGCAATTGGCTGAAGACCGCGCAGATCCCCGCCGACCGCTCCAGCACCGGCACCTTCCTGAAGATCTTCGAGCTCACCGAGCAGCACACCGCCGACCTGATCAGGAATGCCGGCGCCAGCCACCCCGCCGCCGGCAGCAACGCGCGCAAGATCGCCGACTACTACGCGGCGTACATGGATGAGGCCGCGATCGGGCAGCACGGCCTCGCGCCGCTGAAGGGCGAACTCGCCGCCATCGACGCCATCGCCTCGAAGGACGACCTTGCCCGCGTGCTGGGTAGCCGCCTGCGCGCCGACGTGGATCCGATCAACGCCACCAACTTCCACACCGAGAACCTGTTCGGCCTGTTCGTGACGCAGGGGCTGGAAGATCCCTCGCACACCGTCGCCTACCTGCTGCAGGGCGGCCTGGCCATGCCCAGCCGCGACTACTACCTCGCCGACGATCCGAACATGGCGGCGTTCCGCAGCCAGTACCGCACCTACGTGGTGGCGCTGCTGAAGCAGGCCGGCATCGCCGACGCGGAGGCCAAGGCCGCCACGGTGATAGCCCTGGAAACCAGGATTGCCAAGGCGCAGGAAAGCCTGGTCGACAGCCAGGACGTGCACAAGGCGAACAACCTGTGGAGCATGGCCGACTTCGCGCAGAAGGCGCCGGGCCTGGACTGGGCCGCCTACTTCAAGGCCGCCGGCCTGGGCGGGCAGCAGCAGATCGACGCATGGCAGTCCGGCGCCATCAGCGGCCTCGCCGCGCTGGTCGGCAGCGAACCGCTGGACGCGTGGAAGACCCTGCTCACCTTCCACACGCTGGACAGCGCCGCGCCGCTGCTGCCCAAGGCCTATGCCGACCTCCACTTCGGTTTCTACGGCCACACCCTGCAGGGCACGCCGCAGCAGCAGCCGCGCTGGAAGCTCGCGGTGGGCGCCACCAATACCGACCTCGGCGACGCGGTGGGCCAGCTCTACGTGCAGAAGTATTTCCCCGCCTCCTCCAAGGCCGAAGTGCAGCGGCTGGTGAAGAACCTGATCGCCGCCTTCGACGAGCGCCTCGACACGCTGAGCTGGATGACCCCGGCCACGCGCGCCAAGGCCAAGGAGAAGCTGGTCACGCTGAAGGTGGGCGTGGGCTACCCCGAACACTGGCGCGACTACGCCAACCTGCAGGTCAGCGCCGACGACCCGCTGGGCAACCACCTGCGCGCGGAGCAGCATGAATACGCACACCAGCTCGCCAAGCTGGGCCAGCCGGTGGACCGCGGCGAGTGGTGGATGACGCCGCAGACGGTGAACGCGGTGAACCTGCCGCTGCAGAACGCGCTGAACTTCCCCGCCGCGATCCTGCAGGCGCCGTTCTTCGATCCGAAGGCCGACGCCGCCGCCAACTACGGCGCGATCGGCGCCATCATCGGCCACGAGATCAGCCACAGCTTCGACAACACCGGCGCCGACTTCGACGCGCAGGGCAAGATGGAAAACTGGTGGACGCCCGCCGACGAGGCGCACTTCAAGAGCGCCACCGCGCAACTGGCCAGGCAGTTCGACCAGTACGAGGCGCTGCCCGGCCTGCACGTCAGCGGCGAGCAGACGCTGGGCGAGGACATCGCCGACGTTTCCGGCCTCACCATCGCCTACCTCGCGTACCACAAGTCGCTGGGCGGCAAGCCCGCGCCGGTGATCGACGGGCTCAGCGGCGACCAGCGCTTCTTCCTGGCCTTCGGCCAGGCCTGGCGCTCGAAGATCCGCGACGCCGCCCAGCGCCAGCGCCTCGCCATCGACGTGCATGCCCCCGCCGAGTTCCGTGCGCTCACCGTGCGCAACCTCGACGCGTGGTATTCGGCGTTCAACGTGCAGCCCGGACAGAAGCTGTACCTCGCGCCCGACCAGCGCGTGAAGATCTGGTAAGCGCCACCCGCCGCGTCTGGACCACGGAAAAACCGCGCCCGGAAAGGCGCGGTTTTTTCCATAATGGCGGACATGCAAAACACCAAGCCGATTCCGCCCGCGCTGCGCAAACTGCTGGACGACGCCCGGCGTGCCCATGCCCGCGGCGACCACGCGCACGCCGGCCAGCTCGCCGCGCACGCCACGCAGATGGATGCCGGCTGCGCCGAGGCGCACCACCTCGCCGGGCTGGCCTGCCTGGACACCGGCCAGCTGGGCCGCGCGCTGGAGCACCTGAACCGCGCCGTGGCGATCGAGACCGAGAACGCCGAATACGCCACGCACTTCGCGCGCGCGCTGGCGATGTCCGGCCGCCGCGGCCATGCCCTGCAGGTCGCCAACATCGCCTACGCGCTGACGCCCACCGACCCGCTGACGCTGGACGCGCTGGGCGGCGTCTACATGCAATGCAACGCCCACGAGCGCGCCAGCGCCATGTTCCGCCGCGCAGTGGCCGCGCTGCCGGACCACGCAATGTGCCGCTTCAATGCCGCGGTGACCGTCACCTTCACCGGCAACCTCGCCGTCGCCGAGGCGCACTTCGACGCCTGCATCGAGCGCATGCCGACCTGCTGGCAGGCCTACGGGCTGCGCTCGCGCCTGCGCCTGCAGACGGCGGACGACAACCACGTCGAGGCCCTGCGCACGCTGCTGGCCCGGCATCCCGCCGAGGTCGACGCGCAGATCCACCTGCACAGCGCGCTCGCCAAGGAATGCGAGGACCTCGGCGACTACGCCGCCGCCTTCGAGCACATGCGCCTGGGCAAGGCCGCCGCACGCACGCGGGTGGACTACCGGCCCGAGCAGGACCGCGCGCTGGTCGATGCGCTGATCGCGGCGTTCCCGGGCCCCGTGGCCACCGACTCCGGCTACGGCAGCGACGAGCCCATCTTCGTCGTGGGCATGCCGCGCTCCGGCACCACGCTGGTGGAGCGCGTCCTGTCCAGCCACCCGGACGTGTATTCCGCCGGCGAGCTGATGGATTTCGGCATGCAGCTCTGCCGCCTCGCGCCCGCGGGCGCGCCGGCCAGGCTCGGCCCGGAGCTGGTCGCGCAGTCGCACCGCTACGACTGGCACCAGCTCGGCCTGCGCTACGTGGACGCCACCCGTCCGCAGACGACGCTCAAGCCGCGCTTCATTGACAAGCTGCCGCACAACTTCCTCAACCTCGGCATGATCGCCAAGGCGCTGCCGAAGGCGAAGATCGTCTGCCTGCGCCGCCATCCGCTGGACACTTGCCTCAGCAATTTCCGCGAAGCCTTCGCGGAAGACTCCGCCTTCCACGGCTACAGCTTCGACCTGCTCGATATCGGCCGCTTCTACATCCAGTTCGACCGCCTGATGGCGCACTGGGACACCGTGCTGCCCGGCCGCATCCTGCAGCTGGACTACGAGACCCTGGTGGCCGAGCAGGAAGCCACCACCCGCCGGCTGCTCGCCCACTGCGGGCTGGAATGGCACGACGCCTGCCTGGCCTTCCAGCGCAACACCTCCGCCGTCGCCACCGCCAGCACCGCGCAGGTGCGCGAAGGCATGCATCGCCGCGCCGTGGGGCGCTGGCAGAAATTCCGCCCGTGGCTGGGGCCGCTGGAGGAGTTGCTGCGCGACGCGGGCATCGATACCTCGACGGCAGCGCGGAGTTGAAGGGCGGACGCGCGCAACGGCAGGACCAGGCAAACCGTCGCTAGGTAGCCCTATCGGCGGGTGTTTCCAGATCACGGAGCCAGGAAACATGCGGATCCCACGGTATTCGATGCCATTCTGCGCCGCAGCGCTGTCCCTGGTGATTCTCTTTCCGCGCGCGATCCATGCCGAACAACGGGCCAGTGGCCAATGGGGGTTCGGGCGAAACGATCCATACGGCATCATCGATGCCATGGCGGCAGGCGACGTCGACAAGCTCCAGGCGCTCGGCAGGGAGGGGCTTCCGCCACCAGCGGACGACCTGGCGAAAGCCGCCTACTACCGGAGCATTTTCCGGCTCGACTCCTCGAGCGAATACGCCAGGCGATGCTCCAGTTTCGCGGGTGACGCAAGGAAGCCCAGGCCGCCTTCGGCGGACATATGCAGTGCATTGCTGTCGGGCAACGCCGCCATGCAGGGCGACATGGCGGCCTGGGCCAGCCTCCTGTGGGATACGGCGGACCCCGGGACGCCCCCGCCATTCGATCCCGGCGCCTATGGAAACACGCCCCGTAGCGCGATCTCCCCTGCAGCAGCCGAGCATGTCGTGCCCAACCTCTGGCGGGACGATCCGGCACCCGCTGCCGGCCAGGGGAACATGCGGGACGTGCCCCTGAGCGCCCGGCGGCCATTTGCCATCGGTATCACCCTGAACGGCGTGCGGACCATCGCGATACTCGACACTGGAACGAATCTTTCCGTCATCCGCCCCGAGGTCGCGAAGTCGGCAAAAGTCCGCATCAATCCCGCCGCATTCGGATCGATCTCGACCAGCTACGACACCAAGGGCGACATCGATTCGCCCCGGATCCATCTCGGCACGGCGGACTCCCTCGACATCGCCGACCGGAATGGGGCCGTGGCAGCGGCAGGCAGGCACATTCCCGCCGTCGTCACGGGCAACGTGAATCTCGTTGGCACGCAATTGCTGGAAGCGTTGGGAGCCGTCCTGCTGGAAGAAGACCAGCTCGTCATCCACCCTGCGAACGTGCGGTGCGGGCAACCCCTGCACATTGCATCCAGGGCGGCCGGCGAATTCCTGCTTGCGCTACCGCTCAAGATCAACGGCAAGGTACGGAATGCGGCTTTCGATACCGGGAACAGCGAATACCTCACCGGCACGGGCGTGGCGTCGCATGGCCCCGATGCGACGGCCGTCCGCTCCTACGACTACCACACGATCAACGGTGAAAGGCACGCCAGCTATTACGTGGAAACCGTGACGCTCGGAGACGGAAAGACCAGGATACCCGCGAGGATCGTCCCGGACGATCGCGCGCCATACCCTTATGTCGCCGGCCTTCCGTTTCTCCGGGATCACGATGTGTACATCGATTTCCAGAAGCGCCTCGCATGCGTTTTCACGAAACACGCCAGGTGATGTCCTCCGCGAAGCCCTGTACGCCTGCATGCCGATACTGCGGGACCAGGCAAACCGTCGCCGGATTTCGCCGGCGGCGCCTGGCTGGCGACGCACGGAACGGCGGCGATGCACGGAACGCAGGACCAGCCAACGTCATCGCGCCACGCGCCCAGTCGCGCCTCGCGCGGCGGCGCTGTGGCCAACCAGCCCGATGCTATCCTGCCCGCACTGCGCCGGCCTGCACCTGCGGCCGCGCGCAGGCTCGGACGGGTGATCGGCGGGGGATCGATTGGGCTGGCTTGCGCGACTGACCGTGGCGGCACTGCTGGCGCTGGGCGTGCCGACCGCGGCGAATGCGCAACAGGCGGCGGCGCTCGACCTGTTCGACCTCGGCGCGCCGTCGTTCACCACCTTCACCACGCGCGACGGCCTGCCCGACCCCGTCACCGTGACCACGCAGACCGACCGGCAGGGCGTCACCTGGGTGGGCACGCCGCACGGCCTGGCCTGGTACGACGGCCGCCGCTGGCAGGCGCTGGACGATCCCGCGCTGGGCGGCTACATCCAGCAACTGTTCGTGGACGACCACGGCACGTTGTGGGCCTGCGGCAGCGCCTTCGGGCTGGCGCGATACGACGGCACGCAGTGGCACGTCGACGGGGACGCGGACGGGCTGACCACGCGCGACGTGCGGCGCCTGGTCGAAACCGACGGAACGGACGGCAGGCGCCTGTGGGCCGTGAGCCCCGACGCCGGCCTGTTCTACCGCGCACAGGGCCGCTGGCATGCGGCCACGGGCAATGCGCAACTGCCGCATGCCGGCTTCCTCGTGCTGGCGCAGACCCGCGGCCTGTCCGGCCATCCGCGCCTGTGGGCCGGCTCGGTCAGGGACGGCCTGTGGTACCGCGAAGGCGACGGCCCCTGGGAACACTTCGGCGCACCCAGCTTCGATGCCGGCCACGGGCTGTCGTACCTGCTCGTCACGCACGCGCATGGCGGGGAAGCCCTGTGGCTGTCGTCCTACGACACCGGCCTCTGGCGCCTCGACGCGCACGGCCTGCGCCACTGGAGCCTGGCCTCGGGCGAGCTGCCGACCAACATCATCTACGACATGGCGGAGACGCCGATCGCGGGCGGCGACTCCGCCGTGTGGGCCTCCTCGCGCGACGGCCTGCTGCGCGTCTACCACGACCGCGTGCAGGTGTTCGACCGCCGCTACGGTCTGCCGTCGGACGCGGTGCGCGGGGTGCGCGCCTGGCGCAGCCCCGGCGGCACCTACGTGCTGTGGGTCGCCACCGAGGACGGCCTGGCCCGCGCCGTGATGGACGGTGGCGCATGGAAAACCGTGTCCCTGCTGGGCGCGCACCAGACCGGCGTGCTCGGCGTGCTGCTGGATCGCGACGCGCAGGGCAACGAGCGGCTGTGGGTCGGTTCCGACGGCGACGGACTGGGCCTCTACCAGCAGCACCGCTGGCACTACTACGACAAGGCCTCCGGATCATTGCCCGGCGACGACGTGAACATGATCGTGCGCGCCGACGACGCGCAAGGCCGGCCGGCGGTCTGGCTGGGCACGGACGACGGCCAGCTGCTGCGCGTGGACGACGGACCGCTGTTCCACCCGGTGGACACGCCGTGGCCGAAGACATCCGGCCAGCACGTCAACGACATGCTCGGCCGCCGCATCGACGGCAAGCCGGAGCAATGGTTCGCCACCGACGACTCCGGGACCTATCGCCTGCGCGACGGCAAGTGGGCGTCTTTCCGCCCGGCCGGCGCCACCGGCAATTGGTCGGTGCGCAAGCTGCTGGCGCAGACCACCGCCGGCGGCGGCCAATGGCTGTGGGCCACCAGCGACCAGGGACTGGCGCGCTTCGACGGCACGCAGTGGACACTGTTCGGGCGCGAGATCGGCCTGCCCGGCACCGACCTGATCGGCATGCAGCTGATCCCCGATGCCCGCGGCCGCCCCGTCCTGTGGCTGGGCAGCCGCCGCCACGGCGCCATCCGCGTGGATATCGGCGACCCGCTGCATCCGCACGCCCTGCCGCAGGATCTGCCGCCGCCGCCCGACCTCACCACCGACGGCGGCTTGGCCGACGCCAGCGGCCGCATCTACCTGTGCACCGACTCCGGCGTGCAGCTGCTCACGCCGGAGTCGGGCGGTTTCCGCTCGCAGGTGTTCACGGTGCGCGACGGCATGGTCAACAACGAGTGCAATCCCGATGCGCAGTTCATCGACGCGCACGACCGCTACTGGACCGGCACCCTGGGCGGGCTGATCGTGCACGACCCGGCACTGCGCAGGCCCGACCACGACGCCAAGCCGCTGATGCTGGTCGACGTGCGCGTGGACGAACGTCCCGTGCATGGCAGGCCCGTCGTCGTGCCGCCGGGACAGCACGAGCTGCGCGTCGACTTCGCCCTGCTCTCGTGGCAGCGCGAGAGCGAGTCGCGCTTCCGCACCTGGCTGGAAGGCTTCGGCGCGGAGCCCGGCCCGTGGACGGAGGACAACTTCCGCGACATCGGCGCACTGCCCCATGGCCGTTACGTGCTGCACATCGAAGGCCGCGACTACGCCGGCAACCTCAGCCGGACCATCCTGCTGCCGATCGTGGTGATGCCGCACTGGTGGCAGCGGCCAGCGGCGCTGGCGCTGTTCGCCGTGCTGGCGCTTGCCGCACTCTATGGCCTGCTGCGCTGGCGCACGCTGGCGCTGCGCAGACGGCAGCACGCGCTGGAACGGCGCATCGACGCGCGCACCGAGGAGCTCAACAAGGCCAACCGGCAACTGCAGGAGCTCGCCCGGCGCGACGGGCTGACCGGCCTGTTCAACCGGCGCTGGCTGATGGAGGCGCTGCGACCCGGCCCCGGCGGCCTGCGCAGGCAGCGCAGCGTGCAGACCGCGCTGGTCTTCATCGACGTGGACGACTTCAAGACCTACAACGACCGCTACGGCCACCTCGCCGGCGACCACGCGCTGCGCATCGTGGCCGAGACCCTGCTCAAATTCGCGCCCGCCGACGCCGTGGTCGCCCGCTACGGCGGCGAGGAGTTCGCCTGCCTGCTGTTCGACACCAGCCTGGGCGCGGCCCACGCGATCGCCGAGCGCATGCGCGCCGCCGTGGCCAACCGCGACGCGGCCGCCCACGGCGAAGCCGTGCGCCGCATCACCATCAGTGCCGGCGTGGCCTGCCAGCAACTGCTGCCGGACGACGATGCCGAGGACCTGCTGCGCGAGGCCGACGAGGCGCTGTACGCCGCCAAGCGCGCCGGCCGCAACTGCGTGCGCGACGCCGCGCACGAGTTGTGACCGCATGGCGGCTCAGCGCCGCTTGCGCCACAGGCTCACGCGCCGCCCCACGGCCAACGGCTGCCAACCGAAGTGCCCCGCCACCCAGCGCAGCGAGGCCTCGGAATGGAACCCCACGTGCGTGGGGTCGCGGTGGTAATGCCAGCGCGGGAAGTCCGCCCGCGGCGGTCGCAACTCGGTCATCAGGCCCAGCAGGCCGCTGGGCGCGAGCAGCGCGTCGATGCGCGCGAGATCGCGCAACGGCGCGTGCATGTGTTCCAGCACTTCGCTGCAGGTGACGAAGTCGTAGCGCGCGGCCAGCGGCGCTTCGTCGGAAGCGAAGAACGGGTCGTAGCCCAGCGTGGGGAAGCCCGCCTCGCCCAGCATCGCCGCCAGCGCCGGCGCCGCGCCGCAACCGTAGTCGAGCCCACGCGCGCCGGGCGCGAGCCGCGCCATCAGCGGTTCGGCCAGCTGCGCGAGGAAGCGGCGGTAGCCGGGATCGCCGATGCGGTTGTCGTGCGTGCCGTAGTAGGCGCGCTCGGCCGCGGCATCCAGCCAGGTCGACGGATCGCGGCTGACCAGGTCGCAGCGCGGACAATGCCGGTAGGCGCCCGTGGTTTCGCGCCAGGCCATGCCGGTCGCCGCCCCGCACAGCGGGCACGCGACCGCCGCGTCAGCGGATGCCGAGTCCATCGATGCCGATGGTTTCGACGGCGAAGCCGGCCAGTTCCGCGAAGTGGCGGCCGCGCTCGGCGTAATCCTTGAACTGGTCGAAGCTGGGCGCCCCGGGCGACAGCAGCACCACGCCGCCTGCAGGCGTGACCGTGCGCGCCATCGCCACCGCGTCCGCGAAATCCTCGGCCTCGCCCAGCGGCACGCTGGCCTTGGCGGCGCGCAGCGCCTGCGCGATGCGCGGGCCGTTGGCGCCTTGCGTGACGATGCGCAGGTCGGTGCGCTCCTTCACCGCCTGCACGAAATCCGACCAGTCCAGCCCGCGGTCGTGCCCGCCCACGATCACCGTTACCTCGCGCCCGGCGAGGCTGTCCAGCGCGGCCAGCGTGGCCAGCGGCGTGGTGCTGATGGAATCGTTGATCCACGCCAGGCCATCGTGCATGCCCAACGGCTGCAGGCGATGCGGCAACGGGCGGAAGTCCGCCAGTGCAGGCGCCGCCTCGACTGCGTCGTAGCCCAGCGTTTCCAGTGCGGCCAGCGCGGCGCAGGCGTTGAGCGCGTTGTGCAGGCCGGGCGCGGCCATCGCATGGAGGTCGAACACGGCATGCCCACCGCGGCGGATCGCGCCGTCGGCCACATGCCAGCCTTCCGGCGTGCCGAACAGGAGGCGGTGCGGATGTGCGGCGGTGCGCTCCAGCAACGGTGCCTGCTGGCCGTTGACCAGCAGGGTGCGCGATACGTCGGCCAGCTTGAGCTTGTCGGCCACGTAGCGTTCGCGTGAACCATGCCAGTCGAGGTGTTCCTCGTACAGGCTGGTGACCACGCCGAGTTCCAGCGGGCCCGCTTCGCCGGTCTGGAAGCTGGAGAGCTCGATGGCCCATAGCTCGGCATGCTGCCCCGGCAGTTCCAGCAGCGGCAGGCCGATATTCCCGGCCAGCGCGGTGCGCACGCCCAGGCCCCGCGCGAGATGCGCGATGAAGGCGGTGGTGGTGCTCTTGCCCTTGGTGCCGGTGACGGCGATCACGCGCGCATCCTGGTTCTCCGCGAACCACAGCGCAGTGCCGGAAGTGAACAGCGTGCCCTGCGCCTGCGCGGTGGTCACGGCGGCCTTGTAGGCGGAGATGCCCGGCGACTTTACCACCACGTCGTAGGCGCACAGCGCCACCGAACCGGGTTCCTGGCCGTAGACGGTGAGCGCAGCGTCGAACGCGCGTGCCGCGTCGGCCTCCCCCTCGCTGCAATACAGCGCCAGCGGAAGCTGCGGCAGCCGCGCGCGGATGGCACTGATCGCGGCGCGGCCCTCACGACCAAAGCCCCAGATCGCGACGCGCTTGCCCGCCAGCTCAACGATGCGCATGACAGCCGCTCCTACGGCCGCTCCCGTGCGGGACAACGCTCATGCGCCGATGGCCTTCAGCGCCGCCTGCAAACGCGCCGGCACGCGATGCTCGGCGGAAAGCTCCAGCCACGGCTCCAGCGCGAGTTGCGCGGCATCGAGCTGCGGCAGGATCTCGTCGCGGAAGCGCGCCACCAGCGCGTCCTCCTGCCACTCGGGCCGCTGGCCCAGCGCATGCATCGCCGCGCGCGCCTCGGCGCCCTCGCCCACGCACTCGAACGGCTTGTGGTCCTGGTATTCCAGCAGCGCATCGAAGCCCGCCGCCTGCGCCTCGTCGTCGAGCAGGTTGCGGCCGAAGATCGCCAGCAGGCGCGGCTTGGGCAGGAACGGCGCCAGCGCGAGGAACACGAAGTGGCACTTGGGGCACTGCCCGCACCAGCGGTCCGCCGGCTTGGGGCCGAGAATCCTGAAGTTGCGGTTGCAGCTGGAAAACACGTCGAAGTACGGCGTGAGCCTGGCGAACGCACGGGTGATCGCCAGCTCGGAATACGGCCGCAGCAGCGAGCAGTAATCCAGGTCGGCGGCGACGTGCGTGTGCAGCCAGTCGCCGAGCAGCTGCTCGAACGCGTAGCCCTTGCTCCACTGGTGGTTCACCTGCTGGCCGTCGTATTCCAGCGTGGCGGCGGAGGCGGAGCGTTCGTTGGCGAAGGCGATCGAGTCGTGGTCGTAGAGGATCGCGGCCACGGCGAGGATGGCCGAGTTCACCGCGGTGACCGGGATGTGCCCGTTCCAGGCCCCGCGCTGGTTGAGTTCGAACAGCGCCGGTGCCAGCTCGCGCTGGATGTTGCGCGTGGGCAGGCCGGTGCGCTCGGCGCAGGCGGCGATCAGCGCGGAATTGCCCACCCATACCGCGGTGGCTGCGCCGCCGGCGGACTTGATTGCTTCCACCGCGACGAGGGAATCCTTGCCGCCGCCGATCGGGACGAGGGTGTTCTGGCGCAAACCCAGCGCCGGGACCTGGGCGGCGGCGGATGCACCGCGCGGGAAGTGGATGCGACCTCGCAGGTCCAGCCCGTTGCGATACGCGAACTCCGCGAGACCGTGCAGGTAGAGCGCATCGAGCAGGTCCGCCGTGGCATCGTCCAGCAGGCCATCCGCCACTTCGATCTTCGGCGGCACGCCGGCCTTGTAGTAGCTCACGCCGGCGATCAGGTGCAGCAGCTTCAGCGCGGCGTCGAACGCAGCCTGCCGTGCCGCCGGCAACTCGGGCGCGTCAGGGAAGCGGATGCGCTCCACCATGGGTTCGCCGTCGTCGAAGGCGTACGCCAGCTCGGCCACGCCGTCGGCGTAGCGCGCATGCAGGAAGCGGAACACCTGGGTCAGGCGAGGGTTGGTGCTGGTGGTCACTTGTCAGTCTCCGCGGCGCGCCCCCTCTCCCCTTCGGGGAGAGGGCTGGGGTGAGGGGCCGGACTGGCCAAAGCCGCCAGGATCACCTCGAGCACGCCCTCGATATTCGTCAGTACGTCATTGTCCCAGAAACGCAGCACGCGGTAGCCCATGGTTTCCAGCTTGCGCGTACGTGTCTCGTCGTAAATCACCTGTTCGCCATGCTGGCTACCGTCCAGTTCCACGATCAAGCCCGCATCCGGACAGGCGAAATCAGCGATATAGCGGTCGATCTCGTGCTGGCGGCGGAATTTCCAGCCTTGCATCTGGCGGGCAGTTGCGCAGGTGGCGCCAGAGTTTCTGTTCGGCGTCTGTCTGACCGACCCTCAAGCGCCGTGCCCTGCCCACATTCATGCGTTTCATCCTTGAAACCTCGCCTTGTTGGTCAATCCACCGCGAGCACCCGCCCCTCACCCCAGCCCTCTTCCTCGCTCCTCAAAGCAGGGCCATCCATGGCCCTTCCCCGCATCCCAGAGGGAAGAGGGGGAGAAGCTGCGTCAGGCGTCGATCACCACCTCTTCCGTCTCGCCGCGCAGGTTGTACGGCGAGGACATGACCTTGCCGTAGGCGCCGGTTTGCGCGACCAGGATCACGTCGCCCTCCTGCGGCTCGGGCAGGCGGCGGTCGCTGCCCAGCACGTCGCCCGATTCGCAGATCGGGCCGACCACCTGGAACAGCGCGTCGGCGGGTTCGTCGAGGCGGCTGAGGTTGGCGATCTCGTGCCAGGCGTCGTACAGCGCGGGGCGGATCAGGCTGTTCATGCCGGTGTCCACGCCGAGGTAGCGCCAGCTGCCCTTGCCCTTGGTCTGGGTGACGCGCGCCAGCAGCACGCCGGCGTCGGCCACCAGGTAGCGGCCCGGCTCCATCCACAGCTGGTAATGCGGATAGGCGGCCTTGACCTCGCGCAGCACCTTGTCCAGCGCGGCGATGTCCAGCTTTGCCTCGCCCGGATGCGAGGGCACGCCCAGGCCGCCGCCGATGTTGAGGAAGGCGATGCTGCCGATGCGCTCGGCGAGGCTGGCGAGCTGGCTGTACACCTCGCCCCAGTGCTTCGCGTCGAGCACGCCCGAACCGAGGTGCGCATGCAGGCCGCGCACCACCACGCCATGCGCGTCGGCGTGGCGCAGGAAGGCGTCGAGCTGCTCCACCGGCAGGCCGAACTTGCTGCCGCTGCCGCCGGTGCGCACCTTCTCGTGATGGCCCAGGCCACGGCCGAGATCCACGCGCAGCACGATCTCGCGACCGCGGAACAGCTCGCCCCAGTGCTCCACCGGATGCAGGGCGTCCAGCGTGATCGTGGCGCGCGTGGCCAGGCCGCGTTCGAAATCCGCGCGTGAGGCGAAGTTGGGCGTGAACAGCAGCGGCACGTCGGCGGGCACTGCCGCCGACACCGCTTCCAGCTCGCCTGGCGAGACGCATTCGAAGGCGAAGCCTTCTCCGGCCAGCGCGCGCAGAATCGCCGGATGCGTGTTCGCCTTCACCGCGTAGTGCAGGCGATCCACCGCCGACAGCGATTTCAGTTCGCGCGCCTGCTGGCGCACCGTGGGCAGGTGGTAGACGTAGCGCGGCGTGGCCTCCGCAGCGATATCAAGAAGCCGGCTGCGTTCGGCCGGCTCGCGCCACCACGCGTGCGCAACCGCCGCCTCGCCGCTGCCGTACAAATGCTGCCAGCTCGGGCCGAACAGCACGCTGTCGTCGGTGCGCAGCGCGCCGGCGGTGATCAGCAACTCGTGCAGGTGCGGCAGCAGGTCGTCCACCACGTCCTCGTCCACCACGAAGGTGAGGTTGAGGTTGTTGGACGACTGCGAGATCAGGTGCACGCGCAGCTGGTCGAACTCCGCCAGCACGCTGGACAGCGTGTGCAGCATCGAGCGCATGCCGCGGCCGACCAGGGTGATCGCCGCGCAGGGCGCGATCACCTTGACCCGGCACACCTTGGCGAGGTCGCCGGCCAGCGCGGCGATCGCGTCGGAATCGAGCAGGTTCTCGGTGGGGTCGAGCGACACGGTGACGTTGGTCTCGGCCGAGCCGATCAGGTCCACCGACAGGCCATGCTGCTTGAAGTGCGCGAACACGTCGGCGAGGAAGCCGACCTGCTGCCACATGCCCACCGATTCCATCGACACCAGGGTGATGCCCTTGCGCGCGCTGATCGCCTTCACCGAGGGCGCGTGCTCGCGCACCTGCGGGCCGATCACCGTGCCTTCCAGCTCGGGCCGGTTGGTGTCCTTCACCAGCAGCGGCACGCGCGGTTCGCGCAACGGCGACAGGCAGCGCGGGTGCAGCACCTTGGCGCCGGTGGAGGCGATTTCCTGCGCCTCCTCGTAGTCCAGCTTCTGCAGCAGGCGCGCGCCCGGCACCTGGCGCGGGTTGGCGGTGAACATGCCGGCCACGTCGGTCCAGATCTCCACGCGCGCGGCCTTGAGCAGCGCGCCGAAGTACGAAGCCGAGGTATCCGAACCGCCACGGCCAAGCAGCACCGTGCGCCCTTCGCTTTCGCGCGCGATGAACCCCTGCGTGATGAACACCTCGCCCTGCGCGGCGAGCCGCGCGTTCAAGGCCGGGTCGGGCCGGGCCTCGACCATCGCCGAGAGCAGCTTGGTGCGCTCGTTCTGGTTGGGCAGCGCGACCGCGGCAAGGCAGTCGCGCGCGTCCACCCATTGCGTACCCAGCCCCGTGTGGCTGAGGAAGGCCGCGCCCAGCGCGCTGGACATCAGCTCGCCGTGCGCCTGCACCAGCGCCGCCCAGGCCAGTTCGCCCAGCCGCGCCGGGCCTTCCGCCGCCAGCGCGGCCAGTTCGTCCAGCCGCGCGCCCAGCGTGGCCGGCAGCGGCAGCCGCATGTGGCCGAGCAGGTCGTGGTGGCGTTGCGCGATGGCGCCGGCCGCCGCCTTGCGTTTGCCCTGGTCGCCCTCGCCGCACAGCTGTTTCAGCGCGTCGGTGATGCCGGTGAGCGCTGACACGACCACCAGCACGCGCGCGCCTTCGGCGCGGCGGCTGGCGACCAGCTCGCGGATGTTGTGCCAGCGCGGCAGGGTGGCGACACTGGTGCCGCCGAACTTCATCACGATCCAGGGGGCGTCCGCCGGCAGCGGCGCGGGGGCGTTGTGATTCACGGTGCTCTTGCGTGGTTGGTGGGAAAACGATCCCGCCAGTGTTGCGCCGCGTCAAAGCGATTGCAAGAGCTTTTGCATGCGCCTGCGTTTGGACGTCCAGACGTCCACTTGTCAAGGCATCCGGCGTCCTTCTGCCGCACTGCTAGACTGCGCGCTACCGACCAGGAACCCGCCAGCGCATGACTGCCGCGCCTCACGCCCTGTCCACGATGTTGCGGGCACTGCCCGAGGCCATCACGGCGATGCTGGCCGCCCT
The DNA here is from genome assembly GCF_014842975.1 of Rhodanobacter sp. DHB23. Lineage (GTDB taxonomy): Bacteria > Pseudomonadota > Gammaproteobacteria > Xanthomonadales > Rhodanobacteraceae > Rhodanobacter_A. The sequence goes on from NZ_JACYXK010000027.1 coordinate 101,733, forward strand.
GCTCACCCTGGCCTGCGCCCAATGGCTCGCGCCCGGCCCCGGCAGCGCGGTGCTGGCCGTGGTGCTGAGCCTTTCGCTTGCCCGCAGCCGGCTCGACCGCGACCACCGCGGCCAGCTGGAAGCGGCCATCGCCCTGCCCGCCGTTGGCCTCGCCGCGACCGGCGTCGGCTGGTTGCTGCTGCACGCACCGTGGATCGGCGCCACGGCGTTCACCGTGGGCGTGGCGTCATCGGTGTGGCTGCGCCAGTTCGGCGAGCTGGCGCGGCGCGCCAGCCGGCTGGTCGCCCTACCCTTCGTGACCGTGCTCACCGTGCCGCATTTGTCCGGCGCGCAGCATGGGCGCTTGCCTGCCGCGCTGGTTCCGATCCTGGTGGCCCTGCTGGCGCTGGCCTGGGTGTCGCTGCTGGATGTGCTGGGCCGACGCATGGGCTGGCTCGTCGACGAGCGCAAGCGCCATGCCGCCGCGCCGGCGCGCGCCCCGGCCCGTCAGGCGCGGCTTTCCGCCACCACGCGCATGGCCTTGCAGATGGCCGTGGCGCTGGCGCTCGCCTTCGCCGTGGGCCACCTCGGTTTCGGCGAACACTGGCCGTGGGTAGTGCTGACCGCCTTCATCGTGCACAGCGGCAACCGCGGCCGGCTGGAGGTGGCATACAAGAGCCTGCTGCGGCTGGCCGGTGCGGCAGGCGGCTGCATCGCCGCGGCCTTGCTCGCGGTGCCAGCCGATGCACACGGTGGCGCGGCGTTGATCCTGCTCGCGCTGTTCCTAGGCACGTGGCTGCGCCAGATCAATTACGCGTGGTGGGCGCTGTTCGTGACCGTGGCGCTGGCGCTGCTGCAGAACTACGCCGGACTGCCTGCGGCGTCGGCGATGACGCTGCGCCTCGCGGCCATCGCGGTGGGCGCCGCGATCGGCGTGGCCACGGCGTGGCTGGTGCTGCCGGTGCGTTCCACCGATGTGTTGCGCCGGCGCCTGGCGGATGCTCTGGCCGCGCTGGGCGAGGCGCTGGATCCGGCGGTCGAACGACGCGACGCGGCGGCCTTCGTGCGCGCACTCGATGATGTGGAGTCGCTGGCGCCGGCGTTCCGCGTGGCACGCATGCTCGGGCTGCGCCAGCCGGCGGACTGGATCGATGTGCTGACCACTTGCCGTGCGCCTGCAGTGGCCTTGATCGGGCAAGGCGCCACGCCGGGGCATGTGCGGCGTGCGGTTGGTGCGGCGAGGCAGGCGTTGCGGGAGCCGGAGCGGTTGCTCGATGCGTTGAAGACGCTACGCGATGCGCTTCCTCTCCCCGCCGCCTGATCAGCGTCGAGTCTCAAGCTGCGAGCTAATTTGCTCCTCCCCTTGCTTGCAGGGGGAGGTTGGGAGGGGGTGAAACCTTGCGAAACACTCTCATGGATGGCTTTCGCAAGAGCTTGACCCCACCCCAGCCCTCCCCTGCAAGCAGGGGAGGGAGACAGGACATGGCACGACTGGGACTCGACGCCGATCAGGTCCCGGGAGGGGAGAGGAGGCAAATGCGTGCGCCGAGGGATTCGTTCGGCAGCACCGCGCAAGTCCGGACCCTCTCCTCAATCCTCTCCCGGAGGGAGAGGAGGCGAACGCGGTGCGCTGCGCGCACGGGTTTATTGAACAAAGACGGGGATCTTGCCGATCCGCGCCTGCCACTCCTTCGGCCCGGTCTGGTGCACCGAGGTGCCGGCGGAATCCACGGCCACGGTCACCGGCATGTCCTGCACCTCGAACTCGTAGATCGCTTCCATGCCGAGGTCGGCGAAGCCGACCACGCGCGAGGCCTTGATCGCCTTGGACACCAGGTAGGCGGCGCCACCCACCGCCATCAGGTACACCGACTGGTGCCGCTTGATCGCTTCGATCGCGGCCGGACCGCGCTCGGCCTTGCCGACCATGCCGAGCAGGCCGGTCTGCGCCAGCACCTGCTCGGTGAACTTGTCCATGCGCGTGGCGGTGGTGGGGCCGGCGGGGCCGACCACTTCGTCGCGCACCGGGTCGACCGGGCCCACGTAGTAGATGAAGCGGCCGTGGAAATCGACCGGCAACGGCTCGCCCTTGTTGAGCATCTCCACCATGCGCTTGTGCGCGGCATCGCGTCCCGTGAGCAGCTTGCCGTTGAGCAGCAGCACCTCGCCCGGCTTCCACGTGGCGACTTCTTCCTTGGTCACCGTATCGAGGTCCACGCGGCGCGCGTTCTGCGGGCTGTAGGTGAGCTTGGGCCAGTCCGCCAGCGACGGCGGCTCCAGCGCCACCGGGCCCGAGCCGTCCAGCGTGAAATGCGCATGGCGGGTGGCCGCACAGTTGGGGATCATCGCCACCGGCAGGTTGGCCGCGTGGGTGGGGTAGTCCTTGATCTTGATGTCGAGCACGGTGGTGAGGCCGCCCAGGCCCTGCGCGCCGATGCCCAGCGCGTTGACCTTCTCGTACAGCTCGATGCGCAGTTCCTCGATGCGGTTCTGCGGGCCGCGCGCGATCAGCTCCTGGATGTCGATGTGCTCCATCAGCGACTCCTTGGCCAGCAGCATCGCCTTCTCGGCGGTGCCGCCGATGCCGATGCCCAGCATGCCCGGCGGGCACCAGCCGGCGCCCATGGTCGGCACGGTCTTCAGCACCCAGTCCACGATGGAATCGGAGGGGTTGAGCATCACGAACTTGCTCTTGGCCTCCGAACCGCCGCCCTTGGCCGCGACGATCACGTCGACGGTGTCGCCAGGCACGATGGAGACGTTGATGACCGCCGGCGTGTTGTCCTTCGTGTTCGCGCGCTTGCCGGCCGGATCGGCCAGCACGCTGGCGCGCAGCTTGTTGTCCGGGTCGTTGTAGGCGCGGCGCACGCCTTCGTTGACGGCGTCCTCCAGCGAGCCGGTGAAGCCTTCCCAGCGCACGCCCATGCCCACCTTGAGGAACACGGTGACAATGCCGGTGTCCTGGCACAGCGGGCGGTGGCCCTCGGCGGCCATGCGCGAGTTGATCAGGATCTGCGCCATCGCGTCCTTCGCGGCCGGCGACTCCTCGCGTTCGTAGGCGGCGGCGAGGTTCTTGATGTAGTCGACCGGGTGGTAGTAGCTGATGTACTGCAACGCGTCGGCGACGGACTGGATCAGGTCGGCTTGCTTGATGGCTGTCATGGCGATGGCGCTTGGCTGGGGAACGGGGAAAGGCGCCGTCTGACCGCCGGCCGCGGCGCACGAAAGCGCTTATTGTGCCGCAAGCGCCCCATTCCGGGCTCGGCAGCCGGTCCGCCGGCCATCGGTCGCTCAAGTTTTTCGTTGGATTGCCGTTAAACGGTGTGCCAGGGCCCCGCCCTCACCCATCGACCACCAACGGATTCCATCCAGATGCTTTCCAAGAAAACCCTTGCCGCGGCCCTCGCGGCAACGCTTGCCGTCGCCTCCGGCGCGCATGCCGACGACAGCTTCTCCTGGCGCTTTTCCGGCTTCGGCACGGCCGGCTACACCGCCACGAACTCCAACGACGTGCTGCTGGTCAACCCCGGCCAGCTCAAGGGCGCCCAGGAAGGCGGCACCGGCCTGGTCGATACCCGCGTCGGCGGCCAGCTCGACCTCACCTTCACGCCCAGCCTGAGCGCCACCGCGCAGGCCATCGCGATGCAGGACGCCAAGGGCCGCTTCCGCCCGACCGTGGAGTGGGCCTTCCTGCGCTACAAGCTCACCGGCGATACCACGGTACGCCTGGGCCGCCTGGGCTGGCCGGCCTACCTGGTTTCCGACTACCGCTACGTGGGCTACGCCAACCCGTGGGTGCGCGCGCCGCTGGAGGTCTACAACCTCGCCGCGATGGACAATTACGAGGGCGCGGACATCAGCTGGTCGCACAACGCGGGAGCCGGCTACCTCACCCTGCAGGCGCTGGCCGGCCACGCCTCCAGCCCGCTGCCCGACTCCACCGAGGAGACCGCGCGGCTCAAGGTCAACCAGCTGGCCGGCGCCTACGTCACCTACGAGATCGGCAACCTGCGCCTGCGCGGCGGCGCCAGCACCGGCAAGGTGACCTACCGCTCGAGCAACCTCGGCCTGCTGGTGGACAGCTTGCAGATGGTGGGTTTCGACCAGTACGCCAACAGCATCAACGCCAACGGCGCGCGCACCACCTTCATGAGCCTGGGCGGCAACTACGACGACGGCAAGCTGCTGCTCACCGGCGAATACGCCAAGCTGCGCTCCGCTTCGGACGCGCTGGGCACCGCCGCCGGCTGGTACGGCACGGCCGGCTACCGCCTCGGCAAGTGGATGCCCTATGTCACCTGGGCCGGCTACACCAAGGACAACAACAGTTCGAACTACGCGTTCCCGCCCTATCCGCCGCTGATGCCGCTGGCGCAGGGCGTGGACGGCCTGGTCGACGGCAACAGCCAGCACACCGCCTCGCTGGGCGTGCGCTGGGACGTGTACAAGAACGTGGCGATCAAGCTGCAGGCCGACCACGTCCTGCCCTCCTCCCATGGCGGCACCTTCACCGAGGTGGTTCCCGGCTACGACGGGCATGCCGTGAACGTGTACTCCGCCGTCGTCGATTTCCTGTTCTGAGGCCCGCCATGCATCGCATCTTCCGAAACTGCCTCGTCGCCGGCGCGCTGGCGCTGGCCGGTGCACCCGCCTTCGCCGGCACCGCGGTGATCGTGAGCGCCAACAGCCCGGTCAAGTCGCTCAGCAAGGACGACGCCGCCGCGCTTTACCTGGGCAAGACCACCAGCCTGCCCGCCGGCGGCACCGCCAAGCTGTTCGACCTGGCCGATTCCAATCCGCTGCGCGAGAAGTTCTACCAGGCGGCCACCGGCAAGTCGGCCAGCCAGGTGAAGTCGGTGTGGTCGCGCCTGGTGTTCAGCGGCCGCGCCGTGCCGCCCAAGGAGCTGGACAGCGACGCCGCCGTGGTCAAGGCCGTGGCCGCCGATCCGTCCGCGGTCGGCTACGTCGACAGCAGCGCGGTGAACGGCTCGGTCCGGGCCGTGCTGCAGCTGCCCTGACCGTGCCCGCCCGTCGCCCCCTGGCTGCGGGCGAGTCAGCCCGCCCGAGAGCCTGTCCATGAAGTTCAAGACCCGCATCCTGCTCCTGCCCGGCGTCACCCTTGCCCTGTTCGTCGCCGGCTGGCTGGCGAGCAGCGCCATCGCCGCGCACTCCGCCACCATGGTGTCCGCGCTGGGCACCGACGACTATCCCTATCTGGAGGGCGTCACCCAGCTGGACGAGCTGAGCAAGCGCACCACGCAGACCATCCAGAGCGCCGTCGCCGAAGGCGACAAGAGCAAGCTGGACGACGTGAAGGCGATCGCGGCCGAGGCCGCCGCCGCAAGCAAGCGCATGCTTGCACTGGACGGCCACCAGGACAGCGCCAGGACGCTGGCCGACGCCTACGATGCCTACGTGGCGAGCGCCACCGACGCGGCCGCCGTCATGCTCGGCGGCAAGGGTGACACCGCCAGCAAGGTGTCCGCCATGCAGGATGCGCAGCATGCCCTCGAAAGCCTGCTGAGCCGCGAGATCGCCGCCGCCCGCGGCGCCGTGCAACAGCACCTGGACGCCTCGGCGCAAGGCGTGCACCGCGCGATGGTGGCCAACACCGTCTCCGGCGCCGCCATCGTGGTCGTGCTGGTGCTGGGCGCGTGGCTGGTGCTGCGCGCCATCGCGCGCGACCTTGGCGCCGAACCCGAGCACCTGCGCGACATCGTGGGACGCATCGCCGCCGGCGACCTGCGCGACGGGGAAAGCGGCGCAGCACATCCGGAGTCGGTGCTGGGCCGGCTGCAAGGCATGACGAAGCAGCTCGGCGACATCGTGGGCTCGATCCGCAGCGCCTCGCAAACCGTCGGCGAGGCGTCCGCGCAGATCACCGAGGGCAACGACGACCTCTCGCAGCGCAGCCAGGACCAGGCCGCCGCGCTGGAACAGACCGCGGCCTCGATGGAGGAGATGAACGCCTCGGTGCGGCACAACGCCGACAACGCCAGCCACGTCGACCAGCTCGCCCGCAGCGCGCGCGCACAGGCCGAGCAAGGCGGCCGCGTGGTGGCCGAGGCCAACGCCGCCATGCAGGCCATTGACGCCTCCAGCCGGCGCATCGCCGACATCGTCGGCCTGATCGACGAGATCGCCTTCCAGACCAACCTGCTGGCGCTGAACGCCGCGGTGGAAGCCGCCCGCGCCGGCGAGCAGGGCCGCGGTTTCGCGGTGGTGGCCGGCGAAGTGCGCAGCCTGGCGCAACGCTCCGCCGGCGCCGCCAAGGAGATCAAGGCGCTGATCGCCGACAGCGTGGACAAGGTCAACACCGGCAGCGAACTGGTGGAACGCTCGGGGCAGACCCTGGCCGGCATCATCGACAGCGTGAAGAAGGTCACCGACAGCGTCGCCGAGATCGTCGCCGCCAGCCAGGAACAGGCCAGCGGCATCGACGAGGTGAGCCGCACCATCACCGCGATGGACGACAACACCCAGCGCAACGCGGCACTGGTCGAGCAGGTGTCCGCCACCAGCCGGTCCATGCACGAACAGGCCAGCACGCTGATGCGCCAGGTCGCCTTCTTCACCCTCGGCGAGCGGGCCGGCGGCCACGCCGACATCCCTGCGCCGGAACCCGAACCCGGCACCGGACTCGCGCTCTACGACTGAAACCCGGACAACAAGGCGAGCCTCCCACGAAAGCCGTCCCCGAGGCCGTCCCCACCTGCCGTTGCATCGCCAGACCGCGCTGCAGCGGCATTTTTTTGTCGTTCTTCCAGTGCCGCGCCAGGGAAGGTCCGATCCACCGGTTTCCCGCCCGCCACTCCTGCAAAGGCGCACTGACGCGGGATGGCGCCTGGAGCGCTATGCGGACGGCTGCGCTTCGACCCACTGACACACTCGACTGGAGACGCTGCCCGACTGCCCCCCCCCCGAAGCCTGCCGGTCAGGGCTGGCGCGAACCGGCATAGGCCGCGAGCGCGATCATGTCCTGCAGCGTCAGGTGCGCGGCTTCCTCGCGCATCTGCATGGCCTCCGGGTTGGTACGCCGACCTGTCCGGAACAGGATCAATTCGCGCACGAGGTAGGTGGGCGAGCGCCCGGCCAGCGGCGGGATGTTGCCGGTACCGCGCAAGTCGGCGCCATGGCAGGCCTCGCAGGCCTGCACCGCGCCGTCGCCGCTGGCCGCCAGCACCGCGCCGCGCGCGATGCTTCCGCGCGGCACGTATGCCACGTAGCGGACGCGCTCGTCGCTCATCTCGTAACCGCCGAAATCGTCGGGGACCTCGATCACGCGCTCGCCCATAGGCTCGCGCGCACCGCTCTTGTCCGGCACCCGCACGTAGTAGTCCCAGTGCGTTTCCGGAACGGTCGATGTCTCGACCACGCGGATACGCGGCGCCGGCTTCAGGCTGGCGAAGTACGCCGCCGCGAGCTGCACGTCGGCGATGCCGAGCTGGCGCGCCTCCTCCGCCATGTCCTGCGTGGTCGCGGGCGGCCCGTTGCCGCGCTGCCCGTCGCGGAACGCCGCGACCTGCTCGAGGATGTACGCCTTGCTCAGGCCCGCCAGCGACGCGGTGACCGGGACGCCGCTGCCATCCGGCAAGTGGCAATAACCGCACGCCTTGGCCGGCTCGCGGCCATAGGCGACGACATGGGGCATCGGCGGATGGTCCTGCGGGAACCAGTCCGGCACGCCCAGCAGGCCATGGTCGATCTGGGCATTCGTGTAGCTGCGCGCGCTGCCCGGGACATGCCGCACGCCGTCGGGATCCGGCGGCGTGGCCGGCTTCGGCGCGTGCGGGTCCGGTGGCGGCGCTTCGAGGAAGGCCCATGTTTCAGCGGCGCGGATTCCGCCCCCCGGATCCGCAGTTGCACTTTGCGCCGCTGCGGCCATACCCGGTATCGACAGCCATGCGGCCATGCCCAGGCACACCGCACGCTGCGCCATGCGTTCCCGAATCCGACGCTTCATCATCGTCCCCGCCTCCCCCGAAGCAAGTCGCGCGACGATAGCATACGGACACTCCCCGAGGCGGCGGGACCGACGGCACGCTGGCCACCGGAAAGCGGCTCGCCACGGCAGAGGCACGAAACCGCCCTGTCGCCTGCGGAACCGTCAGCAGCCGACTGGCCGCCGCCGATCCATCCGCACCCAACGTCGACTGCGTACCCACGCTGCACTATCCGGAAGCCGGCGCCCGATCTGTCGAAAGCCCGCCCGCCCGTTCGTCGCTGCATGACAGGCCGTCGTCGCGGCCGCCAAGGAAACCCATGAACCTGCATCTCTACATGCACCCGCTGTCCTCGTTCTGCCACAAGGTGCTGATCGCCCTGTACGAGAACGGCACGCCATTTGAGCCGCGCATGGTGCGGCTGGACGACGAGGCCTCGCGCGAGGATTTCCGCAAGGTGTGGCCGATCCTGCGCTTTCCCGTGCTGCACGACGGGACGCGCGGCCGCACCGTGCCGGAATCCAGCATCATCATCGAGTACCTGGAGCTGCACTACCCGGGGCGTTCCGCCCTGGTGCCGATCGGCCCGCAGGCCGCCCTGGACGTACGCGAGCGCGACCGCTTCTTCGACCTGTACCTGCACGTGCCCACGCAGAAGATCATCACCGACCGCCTGCGCCCCGAAGGTGGCCACGACCCGGTCGGCGTGGAGCAGGCGCGCACGCAACTGCGCACGGCCTATGCGCTGCTCGACCGGGAGATGCGCGAGCGCACCTGGGCGACGGGCGACGCCTTCACCATGGCCGACTGCGCGGCGGCACCGCCGCTGTTCTACTCTGCCTGGGCGGAACCGGTGGACGACTTCCCGCACGTCGCCGCCTACCGGCAGCGCTTGATGGAACGGCCATCCTTCGCCCGCGCGCTGCGCGAGGCGGAGCCGTACCTGCAGTTCGTGCCGAAATGAGAGGCTGGCAAACACCTCGACGTCATGCCCGCGCATGCGGGCATCCATGTTGATTTTCGACGCATGCGAACAATGGATGCCCGCTTGCGCGGGCATGACGGCAGAAACTCAGCCCAGCGCCAGCACGTCGCCCAGCAGCGCCTGCGCGGTGACTTCCGGCCCCGCGCCCGGCCCCTGGATCACCAGCGGCTGGGTGTGGTAACGGGTGGTGGTGAGCGCGAACTGGTTGTCGGTGCCGTAGAGACGCGCGGCAGGGTGCTCGGCCGACACTTCGACCAGGCCCACGCGGGCGTGACCACGCTGGTTGAGGCGGGCGAGGAAACGCAGTACGTTGCCGCGCGCCTTCGCCTCGGCGTGGAGGGCGGCGAGCGGTTCGTCGAGTTCCTCGAGGCGGGCGAGGAACTGCTCGGTGTCGATCGCACGCAGCGGCTCGGGCACCAGGCTTTCCACCTGCACCTCGTCCCAGCCCAGCGCGAAGCCGGCGTTGCGGGCGATGATCAGCAGCTTGCGTGCCACGTCCTCGCCGGAAAGGTCGGCGCGCGGATCGGGTTCGGTGTAGCCGCGCTCGCGCGCCTCGCGCAGCAGCGCGGAGAACGGGCGGCTGCCGTCGTAGCCGTTGAACAGGTAGCTGAGCGAGCCGGAGAACACGCCTTCCAGCGTGAGCAGCGCGTCGCCGCACTGGCGCAGCCGGCGCAGCGTGGAAAGCACCGGCAGGCCCGCGCCCACGGTGGCCGAATCGCCGTAGCGCGCGCCATTGGCCAGCGCGGCCTGCAGCGCGCGCCAGCCCGGCAGTTCGCCGCCGCCCAGCGACTTGTTGGCGGTGACCACGTGGTAGCCGCGTACCAGCCATTCCGCGTGGCGCGCAGCGAGTTCGCCGCTGGCAGTGGCGTCCACGATCACCTTGATCGTGGCATCGCTGGCGTCGAGCGCAGCGAGCAGGGCCGCGTCGTCGCGCTGCACGCCGGTGCTCTTGAGCTGCTCGCGCAGGTTGCGCTCGGCGAGCTTCGCCGGCTCGGTCTGCTGGCGGCGCGAATTCGCCGCACCCACCAGCCGCAGGGAAGCGGCGGCCGGCGTGTTGAGCAGCTTGAGGAAGGCACCACCGACCACGCCGGTGCCCAGCAGCACCACGGCGACGGCGGGTGCCGCCTCGCGTTTCGCCGCGGGCGCGGCTTCGGCCAGCACCGCGCTCATGCACCCACCGCGCGTTTGGATTTGCCCGCGGCCACCGCACGCGCCAGCCCGGCGTCGAGGTCGCGCAGCAGGTCGTCGCCATCCTCGATGCCCACCGACACGCGCAGCAGGGTGTCGGCGATGCCGGCCTTGTGGCGCGCTTCCGGCGCCATCGCGGCGTGGGTCATGGTGGCCGGATGCGCGATCAGGCTCTCCACGCCGCCCAGCGATTCGGCCAGCGAGAAATATTCCAGTCCATCGACAAAGGCGGCGATCTGCGTCTCGTCGCCCTCCAGCTCGAAACTGAGCATGGCGCCGAAACCCTGCTGCTGGCGCGCGGCCAGCGCGTGGTACGGGTTGGACGCGAGGCCGGGGTAGTACACCTTGCGCACGGCGGCATGGCCGTCCAGGTGCGCGGCGATGCGCTCGGCGTTTTCCTGGTGCTGGCGCAGGCGCACGCCCAGCGTGCGCAGGCCGCGCAGCGTGAGGTAGCTGTCGAACGGCGCGCCGGTGAGGCCGTTGCAGTTGCCCCACCACTTGAGCTGCTCGGCCAGCTCCGGTGTGCGCGCCACCACGGCACCGCCGACCACGTCGCTGTGACCGTTGATGTACTTGGTGGTGGAGTGCACCACCACGTCGGCGCCCAGCGCCAGCGGCTGCTGCAGCGCGGGCGAGAGGAAGGTGTTGTCCACCACCACCAGCGCGCCCGCGGCGTGCGCGGCCTGCGCCACGTGGCGGATGTCGGTGATGCGCAGCAGCGGGTTGGACGGCGTCTCCACCCACACCAGCGCAGGCTTGGCGGCGAGGCCGGCTGCGAGCGCGGCGGGATCGGTGAGATCGGCGAACTGCACCGCGAAGCGGCCCTTCTTCGCCCAGGCGTCGAGGATGCGCCAGGTGCCGCCGTAGCAGTCATGCGCGGCGAGCACCGTGGCGCCGGCAGGCACCAGCTCCAGCACCAGCGCCACCGCGGCCATGCCGCTGGCGGTGACCACAGCTCCCGCACCCTGCTCCAGCTCGGCCAGCGCGTTCGCCAGCAGGTCGCGCGTCGGGTTGCCGCTGCGCGAGTAGTCGTAGGGGCGCTTCTTGCCGAAGCCCTCGAAGCTGTAGTTGGTCGAGAGGTGCAGCGGCGGCACCACGGCGCCGTGCTGGGTGTCGCTCTCGATGCCGGCGCGCACGGCGCGGGTGATGGAGGTGGCGTTGTCGCTCATGGGGTTGCTCCCGGAATCCAGAATGTCGTTGTTATGTGTGTTTCAACGCAGGGCTTCGCGCAGCAGCGGCGCGAGTTGCTCCGGCTCCTTGAGGAAGGCGTCGTGGCCGTAGGGCGACTCCACCACTTCCAGCGTGGCGGGGCCGCGCAGGCGGCGCTGCAGTTCGCAGAGGTCGGCCAGCGGCACCAGGCGGTCCGACGGGAAGCCGATCAGGGTGGTCGGCAGCGGCACCTGCTCGGGCGCCACGTCGTGCAGGTCGATGGACTCGGACAACGCGAGGAAACGGTCGGCGTCGAAGCGCTCGACGAAACGGCGTCCCTGGTGCTCGAGGTAGTCCTCGACCGGGAAATGGAAGCGCTCGCCGCGCCATTCCGGCTCGCCGGCGAAGCGGCGGCCGAACTCGGCGCTGCCGCGGTAGGTGGTGATGGCGAGCTGGCGCGCCAGCGCCAGCGCCTCGTCCAGCTGGCCGCTGGACTGGCCCAGCCGCACGATGCCGCGCTGCACGCTGCGCTGCGCGGTGGACAACGGGTGGGCGCGGTGCGCGCCGGCCAGCAGCACCAGCCGGTCGGCGCGCTGCGCGTGCCGCGCGGCGAACGCCAGGCCCACCATCGCGCCGTAGGACGAACCCACGAAGGCATGCGCCTTGACGATGCCCAGCGCGTCGAGCAGGGCGGCCAGCGCATCGGCCTGGTCCTCGCTGGAGATAGTGGCGGTGCCCAGCTCCGCCGGGGTAAGCCAGTCGATCGCCAGCACGCGGAAACGGGCGAGGTCGATCGCCGCATCCTCGGCCACCAGCGCCTGCCACCAGCCCGCCGCGGTATCGGCCGGCGCGGTGACGTCGCGGTTGGCGGAGATCCCGCCCTGCACGATCACGGTGGGCGCGTCCGGCGCACCGCACCACAGGTAGCGCACGTCGACTTCGCGCGGGCCGTTGCCGTACTTCGGGCTGAGCGCCAGCCGCCGCGTGCTGCGCTGCGCGCCCAGCGCGCGCGGCGCCACGGACGGGCCGACCACGTCGGCACAGGGAATACAGGTTTCGGGCTGCGGCTGGCTCATGCGTCTCTCCGTTCGGCATCGTCCTGCGGATGCCGGAGAGGAGCCCCGCGCAGATGCGGCACGACGCCGCTGCGCAAGCTGCCCATCTGCCGGCGTGCCTTCGCACCACCGCAGGAGTTGGCACCGTCGCGGAACATTCCGCAGGTTGCCCCGGCTTCAAAGGGCCTGTCCCTCAGCCGGTCTCGATGAGTACGGCGGATTCTGCATATGACTTTGCGCCATGTCAATAGACGTCTAAACGTCTGGACGTTCATATGGCCATTTGTCATGGGCGATTTGAACCGCACGACCGCTTCCTCCCCTCTCCCGAGAGCGGGAGAGGGGCTAAGGTAGAGGGCACGGATTTACCCAACCACCTCGCCCTGCCCGGACACCCTCTCCCGCCCTCGCGGGCACCCTCTCCCGCAAGCGGGAGAGGACTTCACCAGCCGGCGCAAGGCTTTGCCCGCATCCCGCCACGTACCAGCCAGTGCCGCTTCATGCGCAAACTGCTAGTTTTGCGCGGATGGACCACCCCACCTATCCCGACCTGCACGCGACCCTGCAGCGCGACGGCTTCGCCTTCGTCACCGCCGACGCCATGCGTGGCCTGCTAGACGCGGCCACGCTCGCCGACTGGCCCGTGTTCGCCGCGAGCTGGAACACACTGGGCGACGACGGCTACCTGGCCGCGCGCGGTCGCCACCGCCGCCGCCGGCACGCGGTTTTCGCCGCCACTGCCGATGGCGCAATCCGCCACGAGCCGCACCAGCCGCATTACCAGAGCGTGGCCTACAACGCCCTGCAGGGCGGCATCGAGCGCTGGTTCGAGCCGGTGGAGCCGGCCGTCGCGGACGGCGCCAGCCTGCAACGCATCCTCGCGTTCTGCCGCGACGGCTTCGGCGCGCTGGCACCGCAGGTGCGCAACTGGCGCATCGAAGTGCACCAGTTCCGCATCGAGGCGCGCGCCGACGCGGCCGGCGAGCCCACGCCCGAGGGCGTGCACCGCGACGGCGTGGACTACGTGCTGGTGCTGCTGGTCGACCGCGAGAACATCGAACGCGGCACCACCACCATCCACGCCCCCGACGGCCGCGAACTGGGCCAGTTCACCCTGGCCCGCGCCTTCGACGCGGCCCTGCTGGACGACCACCGCGTGTTCCACGGCGTCACCCCCGTGGTGCCGAAGGACCCGGCGCAGACCGCGCACCGCGACGTGCTGGTGGTGACGTTCAAGGCCGCCTGAATCCGCCCATCTCATGCAAGGAACCCCATGTCCCCACGCTTCCTGAAACGCGCCCTCGCACTCGCCGCGCTGCTATCCGTCGCACAGGCCGCGTTCGCGCAGACGCCAGCCACCGTGCAGCTGCAGGACCTCACCTGGACCGAGATCCGCGACCAGGTCCACGCCGGCAAGACCACCCTCATCATCCCCATCGGCGGCACCGAGCAGAGCGGCCCCTACATCGCGGTGGGCAAGCACAACCGCCGCGCCACCGTGCTGGCCGAGCGCATCGCGCAGAAGCTGGGCGACGCGCTGGTGGCGCCGACCGTCGACTACGTGCCCGAGGGCGGCTACGCGCCGCCGACCTCGCACATGCGTTTCCCCGGCACCATCACCATCCCGGACGCCACCTTCGAGCAGCTGCTGGCCTCGGCCGCGAACAGCTTCGCCGTGCATGGCTTCCGCAACGTCGTCTTCCTCGGCGACCACGGCGGTTACCAGAAAGACCTGCGGCAAGTGGTCGCACAGCTGAATCGGCAATGGGCCGGCACGCAGGCGCGCGCCTTCGCGCCGCCGGAGTATTACGAAGCCAGCTCCACCGGCTACGCGCAGATCCTGCGCCAGCACGGCGTCCGCGACGACGAGATCGGCACCCACGCGGGCCTGGCCGACACCTCGCTGCAGTTGGCCGTGGCGCCGCAGATGGTGCGGCTGGACGCGCTGCACAGCGCGCCGAAGCCCGGCACCGCCGACGGCGTGTACGGCGGCGACCCGCACCGCTCCAGCGCAGCGCTGGGCCAGCTCGGCATCGATGCCATCGTGGCGCGCACCGTCGAGGCGATCCGCAAGGACACGTCTGGGCGATAATGACTCGCTCGCTTTCCCCATTCCCACAGCGAAACCGATCATGACCCAACGCACCCGTCGTCCTCCCCGCCTCGCCCTGCTCGCCAGCGCCTTCGCCGGCCTCTGCGCCTCCGCCGCGGCCATGGCGCAATCCGTGGCCACCGTGCCCGGCATGCCGCGTGTGGTGAACCCCGCCGACATGTACAGCCAGGCCGGGCGCGACATGTTCAGCCCCGCCGTGGCTGGCGCGCTGCCGCGCATCTACGTGCCGAACCTGCGCGGCGACAGCGTCAGCGTGATCGACCCGGCCACCTACAAGGTGATCGACACCTTCAAGGTGGGCCGCAGCCCGCAGCACGTGGTGCCCGCGTACGACCTGCAGACGCTGTGGGTCACCAACAATTCCGAGGGCCGCAACACCGGCAGCCTCACTCCGATCAACCCGAAGACCGGCAAGCCGGGCGCAGCGATCCCGGTGGATGACCCGTACAACATGTACTTCACGCCCGACGGCAGGTTCGCCATCGTGGTGGCCGAGGCGCATGCGCGGCTGGATTTCCGCGACCCGCACACCATGGCGCTGAAGTTCAGCGTGAACGCACCGGAGTGCAAGGGCATCAACCACGCCGACTTCTCCATCGACGGCCGCTACGCCATCTTCACCTGCGAGTTCGGCGGCAAGCTGGTCAAGATCGACATGGTCGAGCACAAGGTGCTGGGCTACCTCGACCTCGACAAGCACGGCATGCCGCAGGACATCCGCGTATCGCCCGACGGCAAGGTGTTCTACGTCGCCGACATGATGGCCGACGGCGTGTTCCTGATCGACGGCGACAGCTTCAGCAAGATCGGCTTCATCAAGACCGGCGTGGGCACGCACGGCGAATACCCGAGCCGCGACGGCACCCGGCTGTACGTGGCCAACCGCGGCTCCAACAAGGTGCACGGCCCGCGCGGCGGCAAGGGCAGCGTGTCGGTGATCGACTTCGCCACGCGCAAGGTCGTCGCCAACTGGCCGATCCCCGGCGGCGGCAGCCCGGACATGGGCAACGTCAGCGCGGACGGCAAGACGCTGTGGCTGTCCGGCCGCTTCGACGACGTGGTCTACGCCTTCGACACCAGCACCGGCGCGGTGCGCAAGATCAAGGTCGGCGCCGAACCGCACGGCCTCGCGGTATGGCCGCAGCCGGGCCGCTACTCGCTGGGGCATACCGGCATCATGCGCTGACGGCAGGGCAGCATGCTTCCACGAAGAGCCCGGGCCATGACCCGGGCTCTTCGTTTCGGGACGGCAGCTATGCCTCGCCGTCGGCCCTACTCTTTGGCGCAGCCGCCGAACCGGCAAGGATGCCGCCATCGATGTGGAGTTCGCTACCCGTCATGTAGGTCGCCTCGTCCGAAGCGAGCAGGACGGCGACGGCCGCCACCTCTTCCGGCCTGCCGAAACGCCGCAGCGGCGTATCCCTGACGAAAGCCGTCATGTTCGCCTCGCGTTCCTCGCCGCTACCGAGCATCGGCTCCCACATCGGCGTGAGCACCGCGGCCGGATGGATGGCATTGCAACGCACGCGCAAACCCTGCTCCGCACAATAGAGCGCCACGCTCTTGGTGTGGTTGCGCACCGCCGCCTTGCTCGATGCGTAAGCGGCCGCCGCCGGGATACCGACCACGCCGGAGCGCGACGAGAGGTTGATGATCGACCCCGGCCCGGTCGCGCGCATCGCGCGGATCGCCTCGCGACAACCGAGGAACACACCGTCCAGGTTGGTTTCGTGCACGCGCCGCCACTCGGCAAGGCTGGCGTGCTCCGGATCGTGCGATACGAAGCCGGCCTCGAATCCCGTGATGCCGGCATTGTTCACCAGCACGTCGAGGCGCCCCGATAGCGCCAGCACCCGACCGACCGCCTTGCGCCACTGCGCTTCATCGCGCACGTCCAGCGGCAGGAACACCGCCGCCTCGCCAAGCCGCGATGCCGTCGCTTCACCGCACGCGGCATCGATGTCGGTCACATAGACCGACGCACCTTCATTGACGAAGGCCGCTGCGATGGCAGCGCCAATCCCCTTTGCCGCGCCAGTCACCAGCGCGACCTTGCCCTTCAGACGACCCATTGTTGCGTCTCCAGCAAAAAGTCATGGAAAGCGAGGCGCGCAGGCGCCTTGCCGTTGGCTTATTGCCTGGACGTGTTCATGGCACGCTGCTCCGCAGCTTCGAGGGAGGGCACGGATCATCCCCGGGATGGCCGGGCCGGCGCAACCCGGCCTGGGGCCAAGCGGGCCCGTGCAAGCTAGAATAGGCGGTTAGCACATCGACCGACGCCTCTCATGTCCACCCATCTCGACGAAACCCGCCGCCGCCGCACCTTCGCCATCGTCAGCCACCCTGACGCGGGCAAGACCACGCTGACGGAAAAGCTGCTGCTGTTCGGCGGCGCGATCCAGATGGCCGGCTCGGTGAAGGGCCGCAAGGCCGCGCGCCACGCCACTTCGGACTGGATGGCGCTGGAGAAGGAGCGCGGCATCTCGGTGACCTCGTCGGTGATGCAGTTCCCCTACGAAGGCAAGATCGTCAACCTGCTCGACACCCCCGGCCACGCGGACTTCTCCGAGGACACCTACCGCGTGCTCACCGCGGTGGACTCGGCGCTGATGGTGATCGACTGCGCCAAGGGCGTGGAGGAGCGCACGATCAAGCTGATGGAGGTGTGCCGCCTGCGCGACACGCCGATCATGACCTTCATCAACAAGCTCGACCGCGAGGGCAAGTCGCCGATCGAGCTGCTGGACGAAGTGGAATCCGTGCTCGGCATCGCCTGCGCGCCGCTGACCTGGCCGATCGGCATGGGCAAACGCCTGAAGGGCGTGTACCACCTGCTGCTGGACGAGGTGCACCTGTTCGAGCAGGGCAAGAACTTCACCCGGCAGGACTCCACCATCTTCAAGGGCCTCGACGCGCCGGGCCTCGAAGCCGCCCTCGGCAGTGAAGCCCTGGCCGAGCTGCGCGAGGAGCTGGAGCTGGTGCAGGGCGCCGCGCCCTCGTTCGACCTGGACGACTACCTCGCCGGCAAGCTCACGCCGGTGTTCTTCGGTTCCGCCGTGAACAACTTCGGCGTGCAGCTGCTGCTGGACTTCTTCGTCGAGCACGCGCCCGCGCCGCGCGCGCGCGCCACCACCTCGCGCGAGGTGCAGCCGGAGGAGGAAAAGCTCACCGGCTTCGTGTTCAAGATCCAGGCCAACATGGACCCCGCGCACCGCGACCGCGTGGCCTTCATGCGCGTCTGCTCGGGCACCTACAGCGCCGGCATGAAGATGATCCAGACGCGCACCAGCAAGGAGGTGCGCATCGCCAACGCGCTGACCTTCATGGCCAGCGACCGCGAGATCGTGGAAACCGCCTATCCCGGCGACGTGATCGGCCTGCACAACCACGGCACCATCTCCATCGGCGACACCTTCACCGAGGGCGAGCCGGTGTCGTTCACCGGCATCCCGAACTTCGCGCCGGAACTTTTCCGCCGCGCGCGTCTGCGCGATCCGCTGAAGATGAAGGCGCTGCAGAAAGGCCTGGCGCAGCTGTCCGAGGAAGGCGCCACGCAGTTCTTCCGGCCGCTGATGTCGAACGACCTGATCCTCGGCGCGGTGGGCGTGCTGCAGTTCGACGTGGTGGCCTACCGGCTCAAGGACGAGTACGGCGTGGACGCCGCGTTCGAGCCGGTGACCGTGTCCACCGCGCGCTGGGTGCACTGCGACGACGCGAAGAAGCTGGAGGAGTTCCGCGAGAAGAACGCGATGAACCTCGCCATCGACGGTGCCGGCGAGCTGGTCTATCTCGCGCCTTCGCGGGTGAACCTGCAGCTGGCGCAGGAACGTTCGCCCGCGGTGCGCTTCTCGGCCACGCGCGAGCACGCGACCGCGGTGGAGTTGTAACGCATCCTCGCGTGGCGGAAGTCACGCAGACGGAATGCCGTGCACCCGCTAGGCTCTGCGGCACTTCATCCAGGGGATAGCACGCATGAATCCGACACCGTCGCTCGCCTACGCCACGCCGGCCACCGCGCCGGCCTGGAAACGCTGGCTGGTCTGTTCACCGCTGGCGCGCATCGTGATCTTCATGGCGGCCTTCATCGTGCTGAATCGGGCGGCCTCGGCACTCGTCCACGCGCTCATGCGGGGCATGGCCAGGACACCGATGAGTTCGGCGCTGGTCTACCTGGCGGTCTTCGTACTGCCGGCGATCGTCACCTACCTGTTCCTGGTCCGCATCGTCGAACGCCGCAAGCCGGCGGAACTGGCACTGCGACGCTGG
Organism: Rhodanobacter sp. DHB23; assembly: GCF_014842975.1. Classification (GTDB taxonomy): domain Bacteria; phylum Pseudomonadota; class Gammaproteobacteria; order Xanthomonadales; family Rhodanobacteraceae; genus Rhodanobacter_A. The sequence continues at coordinate 120,411 of NZ_JACYXK010000027.1, forward strand.
CCCGGCGCACTCGGCGGCCTGCTGGCCGGCGGCCTGCTGTTCAGCACGGTGGTCGGCGTGCTCTGGCTGCTGGGCAGCTATCACGTCACCGGCTTCAATCCGCACGCCGACTGGCTGCCGGCGTTGCTGCTCGCCGGCATCGGCGCCGGCATCGGCGAGGAGATCCTGTTCCGCGGCGTGCTGTTCCGCATCATCGAGGAAGGTCTGGGCACCTGGGCCGCACTGCTGGTCTCGGCGCTGTTCTTCGGTTTCGCCCATGCCGGCAATCCGGGTGCCACCGCATGGAGTTCGGCCGCCATCGCGATCGAGGCCGGCCTGCTGTTCGCCCTGCTCTACCACGTCACCCGCTCGCTGCCGCTCTGCATGGGCCTGCACGCGGCCTGGAACTTCTGCCAGGGCACGGTCTACGGCATCCCGGTGTCGGGCATGAAGGCCGACGGCTGGCTGGTGTCCACGCGCACGGGGCCGGACTGGCTCAGCGGCGGCGTGTTCGGCGCCGAGGCCTCGGTGGTGGCCTTGACGCTGTGCCTGCTGTGCTCGGCGGCCTTGCTGGCGCTGGCCCTGCGCCGGCACTCGGTGGTGCCGCCCAGCTGGCGGCGACGCTGAGAGCCTGTTCAAGGTCTCCAAGCCCCGGCGGGCGCCCGGCTATGGCCGGGTGCCCGCAGCGGTTACCCTAGTGCGCAGCAACTGCCCCGCGCACGACAGGGACGTGCGATGGCCAGTCCTCCGGAACATTCGGCGACACGACCATGCCCGCGACGACCCGCACCAAGCACCGGAAATACTCCTGGCTGGCGAACCAGCCGATCCAGCGCAAGATCCAGCTGGCCATCGTGCTGCTGCTCGGCGTGTCGCTGGGCGCCAACCTGCTCACGCTGGATTCGCTGCGCCAGCAGGACGTGGCGCGGCACTGGTACGTGCACACCTACGCGGTGCTGCAGCAGATCGACGAGATCACCCACGCGGCCAAGACCGCCCAGGTCGGCATCCGCGGTTACCTGCTCGACCAGCGCGCCGACGAGCGCTCCAGCTACCTCGCAAGCATGCAGGAATACCCCGGGCTCGCGCAGCAGCTGCGCAAGCTGACGGCCGACAACCCGCTGCAGCAGGCACGCATCGACCGGCTGGACAACCTGATGGCGCAATGGCGTCAGGAAGTGAATGTCGGCATGCTTGCGCCGCTGCAGAGACTCGAGACGCTGGACCCCGCGCAGCAGGTCACGGAAAGACAGCGCATCCAGGCCGACTACATCGAGCACCGCTCGGTGCGCGCCGACAACATCCTCGCCCAGCTCGACCTGATGAGTGCCGACGAACGGGACCTGCTGTCCAGCCGTACGGCACGCCTGGACAGCCTGATGACGCGCACCCGCGTGACCGACGGCGCCTTCACCCTGCTCATGCTGCTGCTGGGCATGATGGTGATTTCGCTGTGCTTCCGCCTGATCACCCGGCCGCTGCGGCGCATCACGGACCAGATGAGCCGGCTCGCCGCGCACGACCACAGCGTCGAGATCCGCCAGGTAGAACGTCGCGACGAGATCGGCGAGATCGCCCGCGCGCTGCAGGTGTTCAAGGAAATGGCGATCGAGACGCACGACAACGCCCGGCTGAAAGGCCAGGTCACGGCGATCTCGCGGCAACTGCAGGAGACCACCACCCACCGCGCCTACGCCGAACGGCTGACCAGCGAGCTGATGCCGCTGCTCAAGGCCGGCGTCGGCCTGTTCTACCTGCACGACGAACCCAGCGGGCGGCTGGACCTGATCGGCAGCTACGGCCTGCGGCTGGGTGCCGATCCCGCCGTGCGCTACCTGCCGGGCGAGGGCCTGGTCGGCCAATGCGCGCTGAGCCGCCAGCCGATCGAACTGGACCACCTGCCCGACGACTACCTGCGCATCGACTCCGGCAGCGGCAGCGCGCTGCCGCGCCACCTGTCGATCCGGCCGGTGCTGCTGCGCGACCGCCTGATCGGCGTGCTGGAATTCGCCGGCTTCGAGGCCCCGGCGGCGCTGCACCGGCAATTGCTGGAACAGCTGCTGCCGATGGTCGCCCTGTCGCTGGACAACCTCGGCCGCGCCGTCCGCACGCAGGACCTGCTGGAGCAGACCCAGGAGCAGGCCGACCAGTTGCATGTCGGCAGCATCACCATGCGCCAGCAGCAGGCAGCGCTGCGCGAGTCGCACGACATCCTGCAGGCGAAGACCATGGAGCTGGAGGAGCAGTCGCAGCGCCTGCTGGCCTCCGAGGAGGAACTGCGCGTGCAGGCGGAGGAGCTGCAGGCCTCGAACGAGGAGCTGCGCCTGCAGAGCGACACCCTGTACGAACAGAAGCAGACGCTGGTGGCATTGCAGGCGGACACCGCCGAGAAGGCGCGCGAACTGGCGCGCGCCAGCCAGTACAAGAGCGAGTTCCTCGCCAACATGTCGCACGAGCTGCGCACGCCGCTGAACAGCCTGCTGATCCTCTCGCGCAGCCTGGCCGAGAACGCGGGCCACCGGCTGGACGCCGAGGAAGTCGAATCGGCGCAGATCATCCACGACGCGGGCAGCAGCCTGCTGCGCCTGATCAACGACATCCTCGACCTGTCCAAGATCGAGGCCGGCAAGATGGAGCTGGCGCTGGACGACTACGCGCTGGAGGACCTCGCGCGCAGCCTGCGCCGCAATTTCGACCACGTGGCCCGCGACAAGGGGCTGGGCTTCGACGTGCAGCTGGTCGACGGGCTGCCCGCGCACATCCACACCGACCCCGGCAAGCTGGAGCAGATCGTCAACAACCTGCTGGCGAACGCCTTCAAGTTCACCGCCGCCGGCTCGGTGCAGGTGCGCATCGGCCATCCGGCCGCCGACCTGACGCTGCCCGTGTCGCTGGAAGACCAGCCGTTGCTGGCGATCAGCGTCACCGACACCGGCATCGGCATTCCCGCCGACAAGCTGGAAAAGGTGTTCGCCGCGTTCGAGCAGGTCGACTCCAGCACCAGCCGCCACTACGGCGGCACCGGCCTGGGCCTGAGCATCTCGCGGCGCATGGCCGCCCTGCTCGGCGGCGACATCGCGCTGCGCAGCGAGAGCGGCCGCGGCAGCGAATTCACCCTGCTGCTCCCCGAGCGCAGCGTGGCCGCGCCGGCGGCGGCCGCGGAACCAGCAGCCCCCTCGCCCATGCGGCCACTGCCCAACCCCGCGCTGCGGCCGGGCAACCTGCCCGACGACCGCGAACGCCTCGCCCCCGGCGAGGCGTCGATCCTGATCGTCGAGGACGACCCCGCGTTCGCCCGCATCCTCGCCGACATGGTGCGCCAGAAGGGCTACCCCATGCTGCTCGCCAACGACGGCGAAAGCGGGCTGGAGCTGGCGCGACGCTACCGCCCGCTGGGCATCCTGCTCGACGTGATGCTGCCGGGCATCGACGGCTGGACGGTGGCCGAGCGGCTGCAGGCCGACCCGGCCACGCGCTCCATCCCGGTGCACTTCCTCTCCGCGGCCGACGACGCCGCGCACGGCCGCGAACTCGGCGCGGCGGGTTTCCTCACCAAGCCGGTCAGCCGCGAGCAGATCAACGCGGCGGTCGACCGCCTGCTGCACGCGGCGCATGACCGCATGCGCCGCGTGCTGGTGGTGGAGGACGATGCCGCCGAACGCAGCGCCCTGCGCAACCTGCTGCGGCAGGACCGCGTCGAGATCGACGAGGCGGGCTCCGCCGAGCAGGCGCTGGAACAGATCGCGCGCAACGCCTACGACTGCGTCGTGCTGGACCTCGGCCTGCCCGGCCTCTCCGGCATGGAACTGCTGGAGCGCCTTGGCGCCGACGGCAGCGTGCCGCCAGTGGTGATCTACTCCGGACGCGACCTCAGCCGCGAGGAAAACCTGCGCATCCGCCAGTACACCGACAGCATCGTGATCAAGGGTGTGCGCTCGCCGGACCGGCTGCTGGACGAGGTCAGCCTGTTCCTGCACCGCATCCGCCAGCAGCCGTCCGCCAGCACGGCCACCGTCGCCGACGGGCTCGAGGGCCACCAGTTGCTGCTGGTGGACGACGACATGCGCAACCTGTTCGCGCTGTCGAAGGTGCTGCGCGGCTGGGGCCTCAAGGTCAGCATGGCGCAGGACGGCCCCAGGGCGCTGCGCATGCTGGAAGAGGAGGACGCGCTGGAACTGGTGCTGATGGACATCATGATGCCGGGCATGGACGGCTACGAGGCGATCCGGCAGATCCGCGCCCAGCCGCGTTTCGCGCAGTTGCCGATCATCGCGCTCACCGCCAAGGCGATGCGCGGCGACCGCGAGCAGTGCCTCGCGGCCGGGGCGAACGACTACCTCTCCAAGCCGGTCGACCTCGACAAGCTCAACGCGATGATCCGCGTCTGGCTGCGTCGTTGAGGCTCCAGTGAGTCGCGCGCCCGATGACATCGAGCTGGAAGGCATCGAACTCGACCTGTTCGTCGAGGCGATGCGGCGACGCCACGGCTACGACTTCGGCCAGTACGCGCCGGCCTCGCTGCTGCGCCGCGTGCGCCAGCTGGCCAAGCGCCACGGCGACGGCGACGGTGCGATCAGCACGCTCATCCATCGCGTGCTGCACGAGCCGGAACTGCTGCCGCAGTTGCTGGAAGGGCTGTCGGTGCCGGCTTCGGACATGTTCCGCGACCCCTCCGTGTTCCGCGCACTGCGCGAGCAGGTGCTGCCGCAGCTCGCCACGCACCCGCAGATCACCATCTGGCAGGCGGGTTGCGCGCGCGGCGAGGAGGTGTATTCGCTGGCCATCCTGCTGGAGGAGGCCGGGCTGTACGAACGCAGCCAGATCTTCGCCACCGACCTCAGCGAACTCATGCTGGAGCAGGCACGCGAAGGCATCTACCCGCTGCGCGCCGCGCAGCAATGGTCGCGCAACTACGTGGCGGCCGGCGGCAGCCATTCGCTGGCCGATTACTGCAGCGCGCGCTACGGCCTGCTCAAGCTCGACCGGCGGCTGCGCCGCAACGTCACGTTCGCCCAGCACAACCTGGTGGCCGACGAGGTGTTCTGCGAGGCGCAACTGGTGCTGTGCCGCAACGTGCTGATCTATTTCTCCAACCCGCTGCAGCAGCGCTGCCTCGCGCGGTTCCGCGACTCGCTGGTGCGTGGCGGCTTCCTCTGCCTGGGCTTGCGCGAGCGCCCGGGTTCCTCCGGAGCCGCGGCCGACTTCACGCCCGTGGATGCCAACCTGCGGATCTACCGCCGCGCGGCCGCAGCGGGGCCGGGGCCGTGAAGCGCCCGGCCGCGATCGTGCTGGGCTGCTCGGCCGGTGGTCCCGAGGCGCTGAGGGCCGTGCTGGGCGGGCTCGACCCACGCCTGCCGCAAGCGGTGCTGGTCTGCTGCCACACCGGCTCGGAGACGGTGGATCTGTTGTGCGAACTGCTGGCCCGCGCCTCGCGGCTGCCGCTGATCGAGGCCGCGGAGCGCGAGCCGGTGCGCGGCGGCGTGGTGCAGGTCGCTCCCGCCGGCTACCACCTGCTGGTGGAACGCGACCTGCACTTCACGCTGTCGGCGGATGCGCGCGTCAACCTGTCGCGCCCCTCGATTGACGTCCTCTTCGCCTCCGCCGCCGCAGCATGGCGCGACGCCCTGGTCGGCGTGGTGCTCAGCGGCGCGAACGCCGATGGCGCCGAGGGCATGCACGAGTTGCGCCGGCTGGGCGGTTGCGCCATCGTGCAATCGCCGGACAGTGCACTGGCCCGCGCGATGCCGCAGGCGGCCATCGACCGTGCCGGCGCCGACCACTGCGTTCCGCTGGATGCGATCGCTCCCCTGCTCAACCAGCTGTGCCTGCCATGAACGATGCACGCCCGAAGCTCCTGGTCGTCGACGACACCCGCGCCAACCTCGTGGCGATGCGCCGCCTGCTCGGCGACTGCGGCGCCGAGCTGGTCGAGGCGACCAGCGGCAACGAGGCGCTGGCGCTGTGCCTGGAACACACCTTCGCGCTGATCCTGCTCGACGTGAACATGCCCGACATGGACGGCTTCGAGGTGGCCACCCTGCTCGGCGAGGCCGAGCAACTGCGTGGCACGCCGATCATCTTCGTCACCGCTGCCTATGCCGACGACGTCAACCGCCTGAAGGGCTACCGCTCCGGCGCGGTGGACTACATCGCCAAGCCGGTCAACGACACCATCCTGCGCTCGAAGGTGCGCGTGTTCCTCGACCTCTACAACGCGCGCATGCAGTTGCAGCAGGCGCTGGGCGAGCTGTCCGAGCGCAACCGCCAGCTGCAGGCGGAGATCGCCGAGCGCCGGCGCGTCGAGGCCCAGGTGCGCCACCAGGCCACCCACGACATGCTCACCGGCCTGCCGAACCGCGCGCTGTTCCACGAGCGCCTGCGCGACGCCATCGCGCAACCCGCGACGCCGGGCCGCGGCTTCGCGCTGGCCATGCTCGACATCGACGGCTTCAAGGCGGTCAACGACACCCATGGCCACCCCGTGGGTGATGCCCTGCTCAAGGCCATCGCCGACCGCCTGCGCGAACACGTGCGCGCCGACGATACGGTGGCGCGGCTGGGCGGCGACGAATTCGCGCTGATCCTCGAAGACGCCACCGAGCTGTCGCTGCTGCTCCAGCGCTGCCAGCAGCTGTGCGACACGCTGGCCCTGCCCTACCCCTTGCCCGGCCCGTCCGGCGAGGTGGTGGCCAGGGTCAGCGCCAGCATCGGCATCGCGGTATGGCGCCACGACATGCCGTCGGACGAGGTGCTGATCCAGGCCGCCGACCGGGCGCTCTACGAAGCCAAGCGGGCCGGCAAGAACCGTTGCCTGCTCGACGTGGCGCACGCCGCCTGAGGCTTCATTCCCGGCGGCGTGGCGACAGCCACATCTCGATGCGGGCGCGGAACACCTCGGTACCCGCGCCGTCGCGCACCTGCACCAGCGCCGGCCAGGGATAACCCTCGGCGGACTCCGCGGCCGGATGCTCCGGCACCGCTGTCGCATGCATGTCGCCGCACGCCCTGGCGAGGTATTCGACCGCCATGCCCTTCGGTATCCAGCGCATGCCGGCGGGGATCGTGGCCTCGGTCATCATCCCCGCGCACAGTTCGGCAAGGTTGCACAGTGCGATCGCATGCACGGTGCCGATATGGTTGTGCACGCGGCGGCGGTCGCGCATCGCGATCTCGCAGCGCCCCGGCTGCAGCACCACGAAGCGTGGCGCGATGGTGGCGAAGTACGGCGCCCTGAGGCAGATCAGCCGGCCATAGAGCCAGCGCCCGGCAGGCGATCCGGACAACCGCTGCCACAGTTTCAACGCGCTGCCCATGTTCCTATCTCCTGACGGACGAACGGGGCGACCTGCGCCCCGTTCGTCCATGGTGCCGGCTGCGGCGAGGCTTACGCCGCGTCGGCCAGCTGCTTGCGGCGCTCGTCCGCGCGGGTCACCGCCGCGCGCAGTTCGGACGGATCGAAATCGTCCACCGAGATGAACTCGAACACCGCCGTGTGCACCCGCTTCAGCAGGTCGTGCTCGGCCTGGCTGAGCACGCCCGCGGCCAGCGCCTCGGCCAGCTGGCCGTCGTAGTCGTGCGCCTTGAACTGGCCAGCCTTCAGGCCCTTGAGGAACTTGCGCTCCACCGGCTCGGCGGCGATCACATCGGGCAGCAAGGCCTCCATGCGGCCCACCGTGTTGTTGGCCGTGGGCGTGAGGTACACCCATTCGGCAAGGCGCGCGCGTGCCTCGTTCGGCGCGGTGAGCAAGGTCGCGACACGCCGGCCCAGGCGATCCGACGGCGGCACCTCGCGGCGGCCGAACGGGAACACCAGCGCCCGCAGCACCCACGCCACCGGGCGCACCGGGAAGTTGCGGATGGCGCCGTCCAGCGCGTTCTGGATCAGCCACATGCACTCGTGGAAACCCCAGGCGAGGAACGGGCGATCCGCCTCCGGTCGGCCGGTGTCCTCGTAGCGCTTGAGCATCGCACTGGCGATGTACAGGTAGCTCAGCACATCGCCAAGGCGCGCGGAGAGCTTCTCCTTGAACTTCAGCTTGCCGCCCAGCACGCCCATGAAGGTGTCGGCGCACAGCGCCAGCGCCGCCGAGTAGCGGTTGAGCTTGCGGTAGTAGCGCCGCGTGTAGGCATCGCCGGCGGCATCGCCCAGGCGGCCGCCGGAGAGGCCCATGGCGAAACTGCGCACGGCGTTGGAAATGCCGAAGCCGATGTGGCCGAACAGCGCCTTGTCGAAGCTGCGCAGGCGATCGCCGTAGTCGGCGATGGACAGCGCCTGCATTTCCTTCAACACGTAGGGATGGCAGCGGATCGCACCCTGCCCGAAGATCATCAGGCTGCGCGTCATGATGTTGGCGCCTTCCACCGTGATCGCGATCGGCACGCTGTTCCAGCCGCGCCCGGCGTAGTTCCTCGGGCCGAGCTGCACCGCCTTGCCGCCATGCACGTCCATGGTGGCGCCGGCCACGATGCGCGCCCACTCGGTGGCGTGGTACTTGGCGATGGCCGAGGGCACCGCCGGTTTCTCGCCGCGGTCCACTGCCGCCGCCGTGGCACGCGACAAGGCGGTGGTGGCGTAGGTGAGGCCACCGATGCGGCCCAGCGCTTCTTCCACGCCCTCGAAGCGGGCGATGGCGAGCCCGAATTGCTTGCGCATGCGCGCATAGGTACCGGTGGCCACGGCCGAACCGCGCATCGCGCCGGTGGCATTGGAGGGCAGCGAGATCGCGCGCCCCACCGACAGGCATTCCACCAGCATGCGCCAGCCGTGGCCGGCCATCTGCGGGCCGCCGATCAGCGTGCTGAGCGGCGCGAACACGTCCTTGCCGTGGATCGGGCCGTTCTGGAACGGGATGTTGAGCGGGAAGTGGCGGCGGCCGATCTGCAGCCCCGGCGTGGAGCGCGGCAGCAGGGCCAGCGTGATGCCGAGGTCTTCCTTGTCTCCCAGCAGGTGCTCCGGGTCGTACATGCGGAAGGCCAGGCCCACCACGGTGGCGATGGGCGCCAGCGTGATGTAGCGCTTGTCGAAGGTAAGCCGGATGCCCAGCGTCTCGACGCCGTCGACGACCTGCTTGCACACGATGCCCACGTCGGGAATCGAGGTGGCGTCGGAGCCGGCGTAGGGGCCGGTGAGGGCGAAGCAGGGAATCTCCTCGCCCACCGCGAGGCGCGGCAGGTAGTAGTTCTTCTGCTCGTCCGAGCCGTAGTGCAGCAGCAACTCGGCCGGGCCCAGCGAGTTCGGCACCGCCACGGTGGACGCCACCGTCGCCGACATCGTCGACAGCTTCTGCAGCACCGCCGAATGCGCCAGCGCGGAGAACTGCAGGCCGCCGTACTGCCTGGGGATGATCATGCCGAAGAAGCGGTTCTTCTTGATGAAATCCCAGATCTCCGGCGGCAGGTCGGCCAGTTCGTGGGTGATCTGCCAGTCGTCGATCATCCCGCAGAGCTCCTCCACCGGGCCGTCGAGGAAGGCCTGCTCCTCCACGCTCAACTCGGGCCTGGGCTGCTTCAGCAACTCGTGCCAGTCCGGCTTGCCGGAGAACAGCTCGCCCTCGAAACCCACCGTGCCAGCTTCCAGCGCGGTCTGCTCGGTCTCGGACAGCTTCGGCGTGACCTTGGCGAACATCTTGAGCAGCGGCGCCGTGATCTGCCTGCGGCGGAAGCCGTCCATCAGCAGCGGCACGGCGGTGCCCAGTTCGATGACCAGCAGCAGGAAGGTGGTCCAGTGCGCGCCGGCAGCCAGGCCGACGAGCAGCGTGGCCACGGGCGCGACGATCGCGAACGTGCGCAGGCTGCTGCGGTGGTAGGCACAGGCGCCGGTGGCGACCAGCGCCGCCAGCAAGGTGAGTATCACGGCCATCTCGACTTCCTCGTTGCGGACAGGCTGTTGCGATCAGGCGATGCGCGCGCCCGGCCGGGCGTCTGCATCGTCCAGTGACTGGATGAAATGTGCGATCTCGCGGGTGAACGCGTCGTTGGCGTCGCCCGCCAGCATGTGGGTGGCGCCCGCCACCTCGACGTGGCGCGAATGCGGCGCCAGTTGCCGGAACTCGGCGACGGTGGCGTGCGACACCACGTCGCTGTGCTCGCCCGAGAGCAGCAGCACCGGCACGTCCACCCGCGCAGCGGCGGCGAACAGGCGTGGCTGGTAGCGCTCGCTCTCGGCGATCAGGTCGCCGGCCAGCAGGGCCGGGTCCCAGTGCCAGCGGAGACGGCCATCGCTGCCGGCACGCATCAGCGGGCGCAATTGTTCCTCGCTCTTGCGGCCGGGGCGATGCGGCAGGTGGGCGGCGATCTGCTCCGCGGCTTCGGCATAGCTGGCAAAGCCGGCCGGATGCGCCTGCATGAAGGCCAGGATGCGTTCCACGCCTCTGGTCTCCCAGCGCGGCGTGATGTCCACCAGCACCAGGGCACGAAACGGCGGCGGCTGTGTCTCGCCCGCGGCCACCAGCCCCAGCAGGCCGCCCATCGAGGCCCCGACCAGCACGGGCGGTTCGGGTTGTGCCCGCGCCAGCGCCAGCAGATCGTCCACGAACTGTTGCATGTGATAGGCGCCGCCCGGCACGCGCCCGCTCTCGCCATGGCCACGCGCATCGAAGCTGATGCAGCGGCAACCGCGTGCCGCCAGCGCGGCGACTGCGCCGCTCCACGCGCCGCGTGTCTGGCCGAAGCCGTGGGCGAACAGCAGGGTGGGCGCGCCATCCGCGTGATGCGTTTCCACGGCCAGCGATACGCTGTCGCCGGTGGCGACGGATTCGATGCAGGTTGCGTGGGTGATCGACTTATCCATACGGATGAGTATGGATTGCCTGCTCGAGTGCCGTCAACCCGCCCCCGTGGATTACAAAGCACGGCACAGCGGCTACCATACGGTCATGGATCCAAGCCCGAAGCCCGAACGTACCCGCCTCACCGCGGAAGACTGGGAAGTAGCCGCCCTGCAATTGATCGCCGACCAGGGCGTCGGCGCGCTGGCCGTCGAAGCCCTGGCCCGCCAACTGGGCGTCACCAAGGGCAGCTTCTACTGGCACTTCCGCACCCGCGAAGCCCTGCTGCAGGCCGCGCTGGAACGCTGGGAGCAGTACGGCGAGAACGAGGTACTGGGCCAGATCGAACAGATCGCCGATCCGCGCAAGCGCCTGCCCGAACTGTTCCGCCGCGTCGCGCACGAACTGCAGCCGCACCGCGTCTATGCCGCCCTGTTGAAGGCGCTGGATCACCCGCTGGTGGTTCCGGTGATGGCACGCGTGTCGCAACGGCGCACCGAGTTCCTGCACACCGCCTACCGCGAAGCCGGCCTGCCGCCACGCGAAGCGCTGAACCGCGCGCGGCTCACCTACGCTGCCTATGTCGGCTTCCTGCAACTGAATTTCACGCTGGGCCTGCCGCGCATCAACCACGAGGAATTCGACGCCTACGTGGAACACATGATCGCCACCCTGATCCCGGCCTGACCCGCCCAGGCAAGAGCTTGCGAAACGGCGCCGCTCGGCGCCGTTTTTGCGACCGTCATCCCTGAAGATCATGGCCCGCGCCATCGTCGACGCGGCGCAGAAAATCACCGCCGATGCTTTTTGCTGCATCCTTCCTTGCAATGCCAGTGTCCGCAAACTACGGTTCCTTCACCCTTTTTCATGAAGACCAGTGAGGACACGATGGCAAGCACCCTGGAAGCGCTCGAACGCTGGATCAACGACGTTGCGGCGCTTACCCGCCCCGCTAAGATCCACTGGTGCGACGGTTCGGAGGCCGAATACCAGGCGCTGGTCCGGCAGATGCTGGCCGACGGCAGCCTGGTCGAGCTCAACCAGCAGACCCACCCCGGCTGTTACCTGCACCGCTCCCATCCATCGGACGTGGCGCGCGTGGAGCACCTCACCCTGGTCTGCCACCCCACCGAGGAAGATGCCGGCCCGAACAACCACTGGATGGATCCGGCCGAGGCGCACGCGAAGATGGACGCGCTGTTCGACGGCTGCATGGAAGGCCGCACCATGTACGTGATCCCGTACTGCATGGGCCCGATAGCCTCGCCATTGTCGCGCTGCGGCGTGGAGATCACCGACAGCCCCTACGTGGTCGCCAACATGAAGATCATGACCCGCATGGGCAAGGCGGCGCAGGAGCGCATCGAGCGCGAAGGCACGTTCGTGAAGGGCCTGCACTCCACCGGCGAACTGGATCCGGAGCGCCGCTTCATCATGCACTTCCCCGAGGAGCGCACGATCAAGTCCTACGGTTCCGGTTACGGCGGCAACGCGCTGCTGGGGAAGAAATGCCACGCGCTGCGCATCGCCAGCAACCAGGCGCGCGACGAGGGCTGGCTGGCCGAACACATGCTGATCGTGGGCATCGAGAACCCGCAGGGTGAAACCCACTACGTCGCCGCCGCATTCCCTTCCGCCTGCGGCAAGACCAACCTCGCGATGCTGATTCCACCCGAGGGTTATCGCAGGGATGGCTGGAAGGTGTGGACGGTCGGCGACGACATCTGCTGGATGCGCCCCGGCGCCGATGGGCGCCTCTATGCGATCAATCCCGAAGCCGGCTTCTTCGGCGTCGCGCCGGGCACCAGCGACAGCAGCAATCCCAACGCGCTGAAGAGCATTTCGCGCGACACCATCTTCACCAACGTCGCCGTCACCGCCGACAACCAGCCATGGTGGGAAGGCCTGCCCGGCACACCGGTCACCGACTGGCAAGGCCGACCCTACGATCCCGCCAATGGCCCCGCCGCTCACCCCAACTCGCGCTTCACCGTGAGCGCGAAGCAGTGCCCCACGTGGTCACCCAAGGCCGAGGATGCGCAGGGCGTGCCGATCAGCGCCATCGTGTTCGGTGGCCGCCGCCCCTCCCTGCTGCCGCTGGTGATGGAAGCGCGCGACTGGACGCACGGCGTGCTGATGGGTGCGGCGATGGGCTCGGAAACCACCGCCGCCGCCACCGGCGCGGTTGGCGTGCTGCGCCGCGATTCGATGGCGATGAAACCGTTCTGCGGCTATCACTACGGCGACTATTTCGCGCACTGGCTGAGCTTCGACCGGCCCGGGGCACAGTTGCCCAAGATCTTCCACGTCAACTGGTTCCGCAAGGGCAAGGACGGCAAGTTCCTGTGGCCCGGCTTCGGCGACAACCTGCGCGTGCTGGAATGGATGATCGCCCGTGTGCAAGGCAAGGTGCATGGCAAGGAAACACCCATCGGCACCCTCCCCGCTGCCGGCGAGCTGAAGCTCGACGGGCTGGGCCTCGACAAGGCCGCGCTGGCCGAATTGCTCGACGTTGACCAGGCCGGCTGGCAGGCCGAACTGGCCGCCATCGGCGAATACCTTGCCAGTTTCGCCCCGCGCATGCCTGCGGCCCTGCATGCGGAACAGCAGCGCGTGGCCCTTGCGCTGGAAGCCACCGAGCGCAGGGTCGCCACGGCCTGAGCGCAGGTTTGCATCGCTGCGGGCCGCTGCCCGCGGCGATGCAAACCCTTTTGGCGCGGCGGGCATCCAAGCTGGCAAGATGATCGCCGCCTGTCCCGCCACCGACCGCTCGATGCCGCCAGCCCCCGCCGCCGACCACGATATCGACGACGCGCGCGCGGCCGCGGCCGGCGACCGCCGCGCGTTCCAGCGCCTGTACTGCCGGCACGTCGAACGCATCCACGGCGCGGTCTACCGACTGGCCGGCTACGACCATGCCCGTGCCGAGGACCTCACCCAGGAAGCCTTTGTGCGCGCGTGGCAGAAGCTGCCCGGCTTCCGCCACGAAAGTGCGTTCGGCACCTGGCTGTACCGCCTCTCGGTCAACGTGGCGCTGATGGAAATCCGCGCCCGCCGCGCCGATCCGGTCGGTTTCATGGACGAGGAACAACTGCCCGACCCCGGCGACATGCCGTTCTGCGCCGCCGAGCGCGAGGAACTCGAGCGCGCTATCGGCAAACTGCCGCCGCGCGCACGCGCCGTGCTGGTACTGCACGACGTCGAAGGCTGGCGGCACGAGGAAATCGGCGAGGAAATGGACATGGCCGTCGGCACGTCCAAAGCGCAATTGCACCGCGCGCGGCAGCTGCTGCGCCGTGCCCTGGGAGAAAACCCGTGAACGAATTCGAATGGCGCCAGCAGATGCGCAAACTGCGCGGACCCGTCACACCGCACCACGATCTGTGGGACAACATCGACGCCGCACTGGAAGATCGCGACGAAGGCGCGACACGGCCGCAAACCGCACGCCACGCGTCGCCACACCCCTGGCTGGCCGCCGCCGCACTGGCTGGCGCCTTCCTGCTGGCCGGCAGCATCGGCCTGCACCTGTACCGCAACGCCGGCGCCACGTTCGGCGACGCACGTGCGCTGGCCGACGCGCCATGGCGGCCTTCCGATCCGCGCCTGAGTGGCGCGGCAATCGAGTTGGACGCGGCGCGCATAGAGCTGCAGCAGGCCATGCAGCAGTCTCCCGATTCACCTTCGTTGCAGCGCCTGCTGGCGCGCACCGAGCAGCAACAAACGCAACTGCGCCATCTCGCCCAGGAGGCCGGCTAACCGCAGCCGGGAACGACCATGAAAACCGCCATCCGCTGCACTCCTTTGCTGTTGTGCCTGTGCGCAGGCCAGGCCTTGGCAAGTACGCCGATCAACCTGCAGCACGCCGCCACGCCCACGGCGCACATCAGCATCAGCAACATCTCCGGCGAAGTGCGCGTCACCGCCTGGGATCGCCCCACGGTACAGGTCGACGGCCAGCTCGGCGACGGCGCCAAGCCGCTGGCGATCACCGGCAGCGACGACAAGCTCGCCATCGAAGTGCAGCCCCAGGGCAACGGCGGCGGCTGGCTCAACTGGGGCGGCGACAACCGCATGGGGCCGACCATGCTAGACCTCCACGTGCCGCGCGGCGCGGCGCTGGACGTGCGCGTGGTCAGCGCACCGCTGGTGGTCGACGGCATGGAGGGCGGCAAGATCTCCGTCAACACGGTGAGCGGCCGCGCACGCATCAACGCGAACAGTCCTGCGCTCGACATCGAAAGCGTCAGCGGCAACATCGAGCTGGCCGGCCACGCCATGCAGGCCAACCTGCAGACGGTGAGCGGCGACATCCTCGCCCCTGTGCTGGGCGACCAGGCGAAACTGCAGACCGTTTCCGGCCGCATCCAGGCCAACGGCGGCCCCTGGCACCAGCTCACGCTGAGCACGGTATCCGGCGACGTGCAGCTCGCGGGCAACCTCGCACCCGACGGCAAGCTGGCCATCGACAGCATGAGCGGCAACGTGCAACTGCAACTGCCCGCCAGCGCCAATGCCACGGTGCACGCCAGCAGCTTCAGCGGCGACCTCCGCAGCGACGCCGGCACCGCACAGAAATCCGAGCACGGCCCCGGCAGCAAGCTCGATACCACCCTGGGCAATGGCAGCGGCTCGATCAACGTCCAGACATTCAGTGGCGACCTGCGTATCCGTACCTCGAACTGAATCGTCCGGCGCGATTCGAGTACCACAATCCGCCTCGAATCCCGGCTGAAAGCCCGGGCGACATTCGGGCCTCTGCCTGCCGCCACCCGGGTCAGGCATCGGCGCAAGGCTTCATGCCTTCTGTCCAGGCTGACACGCTCCAAATACCCAAAAAAAAGCCACCGGTCTTGCGACCGGTGGCTGAGTTGCATCGATGCTGCGGCTTGTCGGATCAGTAGTCGTAGGTCACCGACAGGCGCACGGTACGCGGCGGCGTGGTGTACAGCGGCTGCCCGTAGTAGTTGTTCGTGATCAGCGTGTTGCTGCCCGCGTCGAACCCCGACTGGTACGACGGATCCACCTGCAGGGCACGCTGCTGGTTCAACGCATTCATGACGTCCAGGTTGAAGCCCAGCTTGTTGTCGGCGAACGCCGGACGGTAATGCACGCCCAGGTTGAGCAACTCCGTCCACGGCGTATGGCCGTTCGAACCCGGCGTCACACGCTGGCCGTTGCACCAGTGGTAGTTGCCGGTACCGGAGTTGTTGTATCCGGTCGGATCGTTGTCACCACCCGGCTCATAGCCATCCGGGCCCTGCGTGTACGGGCCGAAGTAGCCCAAGCACTCCTTCGGCATGCCGGATTGCGCCAGCAGGGTGGCCGACACCAGCCATTCCGGCGAGATCTGGTAACTGCCGCGGATCTTGATCTGATGCTTGCGGACATTGGCGAACTCGCCGTACTGGCCGTCCATCAACTGCCAGCTGTCCCAGTCTTCCGTCTTGGAAATGTCTTCCTGGCCAAAGTCGGAGCGCACCTGGCCCTCGGTGTTGCCAAAGCCGCGGGTGAAGGTGTAGTCGATGCGGGCATACCACTTGCCGTCGAACGGATGCTCCAGGTACATGTCCAGCGAGCCGTACTTGCGCACGGCACCGCGGCTGAAGCCCCAGTCCTTCGTCGACATCGGCACGATGACGCTCTTGCTGCCATCGTTGGCTTCCAGCAGGAAGGTATTGGTCATGCCCGGATTGAACAGGACGCAGGTCGACAGCGCCGCCGAGTTGGAGTAGTCGTCGGGATTGAGACCCATGCCGGTCATCTTGTCGGCGACCCGGCTGTTGTCGCACACGTCGTCGATCGCGGCCTTCAGATCGCGCCACATGGCCTTGCCGCCGTACACCCAGTTGTCACCCAGCTTCTTGTCGAAGCCGACGATGAACTCGTCCAGGTACTCCGGCTTCAGGTTGCGCGCAGCGACCTGCTTGGCATCCTTGGGCTGGCCTGTCTCGCCGTCGGGCGAATTCCATGCCGTGCAATCATGCGGATCCACTGGAACGCCGGTGGTTTCGTTGACCGAGCTGAAGGTGCAGTTCGACGTCAGGTAGGTCGAGCGGTTGGCCGCACGCTCCGCCGCATTGTTCGGCAAGGCCAAGTAGTAGCGGCCCGCATTGCCGTAGATCTTGAGCGAGGAGTCGCCGAACACGTCCCAGCTGGCGCCGATACGCGGTTCCCACTGGTTCTTTTCGTCGACGAAGGCCTGGCCCAGATCGTTGTAGTTGGTGAAGCGATCGTTGCGCAAACCGATGCTGAGATACACGTTCTGGGCCACCTGCCAGTTGTCCTGCAGGTACCAGGCCTTCTGCGACATGGTCATGCTGGTCGCCCAGCCGATCTGGCGCCTCTGCGCGGTAGTAGCAGTGATGTAGCGCCAGTAATAGTCCTGCCCACTGAACGGGTTCTGGAAGCTCGGCCCCTGGTCGATGGCGCGGTAGTACATGTTGTCCATGCCCACCAGCAGGTCGTGATCGCCCAGCTTGTAGTCGAAGTCCACACGCAGGCCACGGGTGGAGTTCTTGGCACCCGGCGAGGTCCAGGTGGTATTGGTCTGGCCATTGCTCGGCTGGTAACCATCCGGTTGCTTGCCGAGGCTGCCCCTGGAAATGAACGGCAGCGGGCTGTCGTTGCCGTAGACGACCGGATCCTGGAAGTGTCCCTTGCCCGCCAGGACGCTCAACGTGGCTGCGTCGGTGATGTAGCTGGTGAAGTGCCCGACGTAGATCTGGGCATTGTCCTTGGCGACGTCGTTCTTGGTGACGTACGCGCCACGCTGCAGGGTATCGTAGTCGAAGTCATAGGTGGAACCGGCACCACGGCTGTTGTTGTCCTTCAGCGCGGTCAGTTCCAGGATGTTGCTGTCGGTGATGTTCCAGTCCAGCTTGCCGTAGAACTTCGAGTCCTTGTTGGCATAATCCTGCACCTTGGCGTTGTCGTTGTTCTCGACATTGGTGCCCTGGTCCTTGGTGGTTTCGGCCGCCAGGAACATGTACAGCTTGTCCTTGATCAGCGGGCCGCCCAGGTAGACGGAGTAGATCGTCTCCCAGTATTTGTTGTCGTTGCGGTACTGGCGAAGCGTACCCGGAGCGTTCGGATCCGACGCATTGTTCACCAGGCTGGTGGAAGCCGGGACGGGGGTGTTGCCGTAACGGTAGTTGGTCGGCGTGCCTTCAAACGAGCGCGGTTGCCATGCCACCTGCCCACCGAAGTGCCACTCGTTGCTGCCGCGCTTGCCGACCTGGTTGATCACGCCGCCGTCGGAACGACCGTACTTGGCGTCGTAACCGCCGGTGAGGGTTTCCTGCTGCTCGATGGCGCCGTAGGGCAACTGGAAACCGCCCAGGTTCTTGTAGGGTTCGCCAACGTTGTAGCCGTTAACGTAGTAGGCGTTCTCGGTCACGCTGGAACCGCCGAACGACACCAGCGACTGACCGGTCGGGCCCGTGAAGAAGCCGCTGCCCGAGGTGGTATTGGGCGCCAACAGGGCAATCGCCTCGGCACTGTGCGCCACCGGCAGGCGCTGCAGGTCAGCCGCGGTGATGACCGTGCTGGAATTGACGTTGGTAACGTCGATGGCGGGCAGCGCGTTGGCCGTGACAGTCACCGAGGACAACTGGGTTGCATTGGCATTGGCGGCGGCCGTGGCGAAGTCCACGCCAGCGGCGCCACCGGTGGTGACATAGGCGTTGTCGTGCGTGCTGACGACCTTGCCGCCCTGCTTCAGGCTGACCGTGTAGGTACCCACCGGCAGATGGTCGATGCGGTAATGGCCCGTGCTGTCCACCGGCACTTCGCGCATGAAGCCCGAGGTATTGGTGACCATCACGGTCTCGTCCGACGACGCCGGCGCCGAGCCGAAGATGCTGCCGACGGTGCTCTGTGCAAGCACGGCCCCGCTGAAGCTCAGGCCCATGGCGATCGCCAGGGCAGTTGGGCGCCAGCGCATGGCGTTAGCACTGGCCCGATAGCGAATACTCATCATGTGTCTCCCCAAAAATGGATGTCCAAACGGACGATTGACCTATCTCGTTCAAATGCTTCAAACCGGCAGATCTTGAAAGTCCCTTCGAATTCGCAAGCCGGCGACGCACGTGTTTGCGGCCATGCGAAAATGATCGCCTTGCCGCAAACTTATGACGCATGAACTTGCAGGTCAACAAAAATTTCATGTTTGCGCTTGACATCGCCATGCACGCGACCCGCCAAATGTTAAATTTTCATGCGATCCAGCAAGGCTTCACACCCGTGCGAATCCGGCCAGCCGCAGACGGCAGGCGTGGCAATTGAGCTCACCAGTTAGTGGCAATTAACCTTTACCCGATGAATGACTCGATGCCGCCACGGCTGCCACGTCCCAGCCGCACTCCACCCACATGGGCGATGTCCAGTTGGCCCGGATGCAGCATTCGCTGGAGTTGCGACTGGCTCAGACGCCGAACGACACCGAGGCATTGATCGAGCTGTCGAAGGTACTGTTCAGGCGTGGACATATCCGCGCATCCAGCCGACCGCTGCTGCAGGCCGCAAGCCGGCTGCCGTGCAATGCGCCGCTGATTGCTCCCCTTGCGCAACACCTTGTTGCGAATGGTGAAATTATTGCGGCAAGGGCCTGCCTCGGTCTGCCGGAACAAGCCCCGGAACCGCCTGCCGAGGTGTTGGGAGCTTCGCGATCGGCGATATCGCCAAGGCACTCGAACGGATCGAACTGGCCTTGCGCGCGGGCGCCGATTCGCCCGACGCACTGCACATGCATGCCCCGCTGCTGCAATTCAGCGGCAGGATCGACGAGGCACAGCTACACCTGGAGCGCATCCTCGAACGCTGGCCCCGATTCGGCGACGCCATGATGATGCTGGCATACCTGCGCAAGCAGCGCCCCGAAGCGCACCGACTGGACTGGATCAACAAACAATTGCGTCAAATGACGTACGAAATAACGGAAACAGGTCGTGAATTCGTACGCGTGCTTCAAGACGCTCGATGACCTGGGGCAGCACGACGAAGCTGGAACTCCCTGGCGCGCCGCAATGCAATCATGCATGCACTGAATCCCTACGACGCGCCAGCGAAGGAAGCTGTCGTCGACGCCCCTCAACGGCATGCCTGCACAGCCACGCCTGACGGCGGAGCGGCCTGGCCCATCTTCGTCGTGGGCATGCCCCGCTCGGGCACGACCCTGCTCGAACGGATCCTCGCCAGCCATTCGCAGGTCGCTTCGGCAAGCGAAATCATCGATTTCTGCGCCAGTTGCACTGGGTCGCCGATGTCGCGCCCGCCCAGTCGTCGAGCCTGCTGGAAATCATCAGCCGCAGCGACGACATCGACTACCGCGAGCTTGGCGAGCGCTATCTCAGGCAGACCCAATGGCGTGCGCATGGCAAGGCGTATTACGTCGACAAGCTGCCCGCGAGCATCCGGATGGTCGCCTTCATCCGCCGTGCCCTGCCGCACGCCCCCATCCTGCACCTGGCGCGGGATCCCATGGACACCTGTTTTTCCAACTACAAAACCATGTTCGGCAATATCTCACCGTACAGCTACGACCTCGAAGCACTCGTGCACTACATACGGGCACGGGAGCCATGCTCGACGTGCCTTACGATGCGCTGGTGCAGGATACCGAAGCGGCGGTGCGCCACGTCCTCGCACATTGCAGCCTGGCGGCCGAGACAGCCTGGTTCAATCCCGAGCGCAATGCCGCCCCAGTGGCCACACCCAGCAGCGCACAGGTGCGCGAAGCGATCCATGGTCGGGGATTGGGCCAGTGGCGCGCCTACGAATGGCAACTGGAGCCGCTGCGGCTGGCACTGTCAGCACACACCAAGCCCGAACCGCATCGCAAAATGCCACCGCATGGCGACGGCGTTTTGCTGGCCGGCTATCGGGATCAAAGATCCTGGTGATATTGCACGTAAGGCGTGCGCGACTGATCCGGCTCGGGGCCGGCTGGCGTGTTCGCCGGCGCGCCGGACGACCACAGGTTCTGCGCACCCACGCTCAGCGAGCCTTGCCACGGCAGGTGCCAGGTCACGCCGAGGTCGATGCTGTTCCAGCGACGGTCGGGGCTGTAGCCATTGCCTGGCAGGCCGGCCAGCGGCTGCATGGTGCGGCCGATCAGGGTGCCGCTGACCGGGCCGTGGTCGACGCCGAAGCTGATCGCCTTCTGGTCCAGCGTGCTGATGCCCAGCAGGTTGCCTGGCAACAGGTGGATGCGGCCAACGCTGGCACCTACGTCCAGCCCGCTGTTGGTGCCCAGCGCCAGGCGGCCGCGCGCATTGAGTTGCGAGCTGCTGTCGAAGGCGGCAAGGCCATCGACACTGGGCGCCTCGCCCGGCAGCACGCGTGGCAGGCTGGGGCTGTTCGGTGTGTTGTTGGCACCCACGCTCACACCGAGGCTATAGGGCCCATTGAGGTAGGTGGCACCCACTTCGCTGCCGACCACGCGCAGCGGGCTGTTGACCCAGGACTGCTGGCTGACATTGGCGTTCGCCTGCCAGTTCGGCGCCAGGCTGTATTGCAGGCTGGTGCCAAACAGCGTGGAAGCGTCGACGGCGTGGAAGGACAGCAGCGAATTGCGCTGGGCCTGCACGCCATTGCTGCCGTCCGCCTTGAGCACGAGCAAGCGACCGTCCGTGCCGCGCCACAAGGGCATCACCAAGCCGGGTTTCACTTCGGCCACCTGCGCCGGCGGCTGTTTCAGCAGCTGCGCGGCCAACTGGCCGTTGGCGTCGTCCACACCCTGACCGGCCGCCGCGAACGGCAGCAGGCACAGCAGCAATGGGACAAACAGGCGGCGCATGGGTGGGCAGGCTCGATCTGGCGGCTATCTGCCGGAATAGGCAGCTAAAGTCTATCGCATTTTACATTTAACTAACACCGACGCAAGGGTCCGGTACAGTTATGGGCGCAAGCTGTGACCCTCTTCTCGGCAAGGAGGTTCGCGCCGCATCGCTCCCCCAACTGGCGCAGCACCGACGCGCAGGATATAACGGGCACTTCGCCGAATCCCGCCCGCCTGCCGCCTTGAAGAGTCCAACCTCCATCCCGCCACGCTCCACGCCGATACCAGTCTCGGCCGCGGACCTGGCTGGCATGCCGGCGGCGCTCGAACAGTTGTTCAAGGCGCAGGACAGCGCAAGCGTGCTGGAAACTTGCGCGCGCATCCTGGAAGACTTCGGAATCACCGGCCGGCTGCACTGGCAATCGCCGGCGGATCAAGATGCGGAACCCCACGGATGGCGCCACGAGCTGGCGGAAGACATCCAGCACCAGTTGGCGCTCGTGTTGAGCCGCGACGAACCGGTTGCCGCGCCGCTGTGCGGCAAGCTGGCCTGGCTGGGTCGGCTGGCCAGCGCCCGCCTGAACCAGCTCTCCGAATCCGGCCGCCTGTACGAGGCGATCTCCCGGCTGGCAATGGCCGAACGCCTGCAACGCGCCCTCTATGCCATCGCCGAGCAGGCCAGCGCCGAACAGGACATGCCCGCGCTGATGCGCTCGCTGCACACCATCGTCAGCAGCCTGATGTACGCGGAGAACTTCTATATCGCGCTGTACGACGCCGCCAGCGACAGCGTGCGCTTCCCGTACTACGTGGACAGCCTCGACGTCGACGTGCCCTCGCCCGAACGCAGCGTGCCGTTGCACGAACTGCTGCACGGGGTCACCTGGAACCTGCTGCGCCATGGCCGCCCGCTGTTCGGCGCCATCGACGAGCTGGCGCAGGAACTCGGCGGCCAGTTCCAGTTGCACGGCACGCGCTGCGAACACTGCATCGGCGTGCCGCTGTTCCGCGCCGGGCAGGTCGTCGGCTGCATCGTGGTGCAGAGCTATCGCGCCAAGATGCGCTACACCCGGCACGACCTCGACCTGCTGAGCTACGTGGCGCAGCACGTGCAGACCACGATCGAGCGGCGCAGCGCCCACGTGGAACTGGAGCGCCGCGTGGCCGACCGCACCACCGCGCTGCGCGAAGCCAACCGCGTGCTGCGCCAGCAAGTGCTGCAGCGGCAGCGCGGCGAACGGCTGCAGGCGGCGCTGTTCCGCATCGCCGAGCTGGCCGGCACCACCGACAGCCTCGACGACTTCTACCCCGCCGTGCATCGCGTGATCGGCGGCCTGCTGTACGCGCGCAACCTGTACATCGCACTGATCGACGAGGAAACCCAGTTCATCACCTTCCCCTATTCGGTGGACGAGGTGAACAGCGAGCGCCCGCCGCGCCTCCGCGGCGGTGGCGCCACCGAATACGTGCAGCGCACCGGCAAGCCGCTGCTGGCCGACATGGCGACGATCGATCGCCTGATCGCCAGCGGCGAGATCGTCAACCCGGGCGTGCGCTCGGTGTGCTGGCTGGGCGTGCCGCTGAGCTGGGGCGAGAAGGTGCGCGGCGTGCTGGCGGTGCAGAGCTACAGCCCCGAGCACACCTACAGCGAACGCGACCAGGAACTGCTCACCTTCGTCAGCTACCACGTCGCCAACGCGCTGCAACGCAAGCATGCCGATGCCGCGCTTAAGCAGGCCTACGCCAGCCTGGAGCGCCGCGTGGTGGAGCGCACCCGCGCACTGGGCCTGGCCAACCGCGACCTGCGCGAGCAGATCGCCGAGCGCGAGCGCATCGAACGCCGGCTGAAGTACGAGACCCTGCACGACTCGCTCACCGGCCTGCCGAACCGCACCATGCTGCTGCAGCGGCTGGAGCAAGCCCTGCAGCGTTACCACGCGGATCCGAAGGACCGTTTCGCCGTGCTGTTCATCGACCTCGACCGCTTCAAGGTCATCAACGATTCGGTCGGCCACCTGGTCGGCGACGACCTGCTGTTCCAGGTCGGCGGCCGCATCCGCGCCTGCCTGAAGACCCGCGACATCGTGGCGCGGCTGGGCGGCGACGAATTTGCCGTACTGCTGGAACAGGTACCCAACACCGACGCAGCGCAGCGCACCGCCGAACGCGTGCTGAAGGAGCTGCAGGTACCGTTCCGCCTGGGCGCGCGCGAGATCTTCACCTCCGCCTCGATCGGCATCGCGATGGCCGATGCGCACTACCGCCAGCCCGAGGAATTGTTGCGCGACGCCGACTCGGCGATGTACCACGCCAAGGACGGTGGCCGCCACCGCGCCTCGCTGTTCGACGACCGCCTGCGCTACGAAGCGCTGTCGCAGCTGCGCATGGAGGGCGACCTGCGCCACGCGCTGACGCGCCGCGAGTTCGTGCCGTTCTACCAGCCCATCGTGTCGCTGGCCGATGGCCGCATCGCCGGCTACGAGGCGCTGCTGCGCTGGAACCATCCCGAGCGCGGCCTGCTGCTGCCCCAGGACTTCCTGCTGATCGCCGAGGAAACCGGCTGCGCCGAGGCCATCGACTGGCTGGTCTTCGA
Organism: Rhodanobacter sp. DHB23; assembly: GCF_014842975.1. Classification (GTDB taxonomy): domain Bacteria; phylum Pseudomonadota; class Gammaproteobacteria; order Xanthomonadales; family Rhodanobacteraceae; genus Rhodanobacter_A. Next base: position 144,529 of record NZ_JACYXK010000027.1, read on the forward strand.
GCAGGTCTGCGCGCAGGCCCCGCAGCTGCTTGGCGGCAAGGGCACGATCAGCATCAACGTCTCCGGGCTGCACTTCCGCTCGGACGATTTCGACGCCCGCCTGCTGGCGCTGCTGGACAAGTACCAGGTGTCGCCGTCCAGCATCCGCGTCGAGGTGATCGAACGCACGCTGCTGGACAACCCGGCGCAGGTGAAGCGGATGCTGGAGAACCTGCGCCTGCAGGGCATGGGCATCGCACTCGACGATTTCGGCACCGGCTATTCGTCGCTGAGCTACCTGCACCAGTATCCGTTCGACGCACTGAAGATCGACCGCTCCTTCGTCACCGAGCTGGACAGCGACCGCAAGGGCCAGGGCGCGGCGGTGATCCGCGCGATCCAGGTGCTGGCCGATGCGCTGGGCATGCAGGTGATCGCCGAGGGCATCGAGAACACCACCCAGCAGCAGGCACTGCTCGACATGGGTTGCCGCTACGGCCAGGGCTTCCTGTTCGCGCGGGGCCAGGCCGCCGAGTACTGGCAGCGCCCGGAAAACCGCTTGGCGTAGGCGCGGCTTCAGCCGCGGCCGGGTGCGCGCGGATCGCGGCTGAAGTTGCTCCTACGCCGTGCCGGAGGCGGCCGCGCCGCCCGCGTCGCGCAGCAGGTGTTCCGCGTCGATGCGGTCGAATTCGTAGCGTTGCGCGCAGAACTCGCAGTTCACCTCGATGCGGCCGTCCTGCTCCGCCAACGTGGCCTCCACTTCCTCGCGACCCAGCGAGCGCAGCATCGCCACCACCCGCTCGCGCGAACAACTGCAGCCGAAGGCCAGCGGACGCGGCTCGAACAGGCGCACGGATTCCTCGTGGTACAGGCGGTACAGCAACTGCTCCGGCGCGGTGGCCAGCAGCTCGGCCGCACCCAGCGTGGCGGTGAGGTGCATCACCCGCGTCCATGCATCCTCGTCCTGGGCCGCGCCATGGCCGCCCTCGTCCGGCAGCTTCTGCAGCATCAGGCCCACCGCATGCTCGCCATCGGCGGCCAGCACCAGCCGCGCGGGCAACTGTTCGGACTGCGCGAAGTAGTTTTCCAGCACGCCGGCCAGGTCCGCCGCGCGCAACTCCACCAGGCCCTGGTAGCGCTGGCCGCGCTCCACGTTGCCGATGGTGATCGCCATCACCGCCTGCGGCAGCGAATCCAGCGGCAGGGACTCGGGCAGCGACGGCTCCCAGCGCGCCAGGCCGCGCAGGCGGCCCTGGTCGGTGCATTCGGCGAACAGCAGGCGCAGCGCGCCGGCGCTCTTCAACTGCACCGACAATTCGCCGTCGAGCTTGATGTTGGCGGTCAGCAGCGCGCTGGCGGCCAGCGCCTCGCCGAGCAGGTCGCGCACGCCGGCAGGGTAATCGGCGCGACCGGCCACCTCGCGCCATGCCGGCCCCAGCCGGACCAGCGCGCCACGCACGCCGGCGCGTTCGAGCAGGAACCGGTGCAGCACATCTTCGACAAGTACGGTTTCCACGCGGATACCTCGCAAAGCAAACCCGGGAGATGGGGGCGGACGACCGCCGCGCAATGGGTACAGCCTATACTGCCGCGGGTCTCCACCATCCATCCGCCATGTTCCGTCGCCCACCCCTACGCCGCCTGCTGCGCCGGATCGCGTTCGCCGCACTGGCCTGGCTGGGGCTCACCTGGCTGATGGTGCTGGTGCTGCGCTTCGTGCCGCCGGTCACCTCGGCGGTGATGGTGGAGCGTCACGTCGGCGCCTGGGTCCATGGCGAGCGCGACTTCCATCTGCGCCAGCACTGGGTGCCGTGGTCACAGGTGTCGCCCTGGGTGCCGCTGGCGATGGTGGCCGGCGAGGACCAGAAGTTTCCCTACCACCACGGCTTCGACTTCGGCTCCATCCACCAGGCCATCGATGCGGCCGACGACGGCGCGCGCCTGCGCGGCGCCAGCACGATCAGCCAGCAGACCGCGAAGAACCTGTTCCTGTGGAACGGCCGCAGCTTCGTGCGCAAGGGGCTGGAGGCGTATTTCACCGTGCTGATCGAACTGACCTGGCCGAAGCAGCGCATCCTCGAGGTGTACATGAACATCGCCGAGCTGGGCGACGGCATCTACGGCGTGGGCGCGGCCAGCGACGCCTATTTCCACGAACCACCCGCGCAGCTCGACCCCGCGCAGGCCGCGCGGCTGGCCGCGGTGCTGCCCAACCCGCAGCGCCTGCACGCCGACCGCCCCAGTGCCTACGTGCAGCGCCGCGCGGACTGGATCGAGCGGCAGATGCGGCAGCTCGGCGGCCCGTCGTACATCGGGAAGCGATGACTCTTTGCGATCGTCCCTGATCGCGGGGACCAAACTGGCGGCACCCCTGGCCGCACTTTGCGATGCCCTTGGCGATCATCCTTGATCGCGAAGATCAAATGGGCGGCCATCCCTGGCCGCACTTTCAAAAGGGTCGCTTCACGACACCGCAACACCCGCGGCCAATCCCGGCGCTAGACTGGTTGCGCCCTCATCGCGGGTTCGACCGGAGAGCTGGACATGCGGCAGGTCAAGCATCTGTTGGAAAGCAAGGGTGGCAGCCTCTACACCATCGCGCCGGATGCCCCCGTGCTGGACGCGATCAAGCTGATGGCCGAGCACCGCATCGGCGCGCTGCTGGTGATGCATGGCACGCAGCTGCTCGGCGTGGTGTCCGAACGCGACTACGCGCGCAAGGTGATCCTGCAGGGCCGCTCCTCGTCGCAGGCCACGGTGAGCGAGATCATGCGCACCGACCCGCTCACCGTGGGACCGCAGACCGACGTGCTGGACTGCATGCGCCTGTGCACCGACAGCCGCGTGCGCCACCTGCCGGTGCTCGACGGCGGCAAGGTGGTGGGCATCATCTCGACCGGCGACCTGGTGAAGGCGGTGATCGACGCGCAGGCCGAGCAGATCGAACACCTGGAGCGCTACATCACCGGTTGAAGCCGGGATCGGGGATACGGAAAGGCGCGTCGCGGCCGCTTCACGCGGCGCGCTTTTCTTCCGGCGCGAGATCGGGCGACCAGCCCGCGCGCGCCGACACCCAGGTGGCGAGCGTGGCCACGCCCGCGCCCGCCAGTGCGAGGCCGCCGATACCCACGCCCAGCAGGCGCAGGCCGCTCACCGCGCTGGTCACCGCGAAGTCGCCGAAACGCCACACCGCGGTCTCCACGAAGTTCTTGCCCTTGTAGCGCGTCTCGCGCGGCACGCGCGTATACAGCGCGTCCACCGCTGGCTTGGTCATGCCGTAGGCGAAGCCGCGCGTGGTCACCATCATCACGGCCAGCACCGGCACCGCGGCGCCCAGCAGCGCCACACTGCCGTGGCCGACCATCATCACCGTCAGCAACAGCGCCACGTTCACCAGCGAAGGCAGCACCAGGCCCCAGCCCGGGCCGAAGCGCACCAGCAGCCATCGCGTGAGCGTGAGCTGCAGCAGCACGCCCAGCGTGTTGGTGGCAAGGTCGAGGTCGTTGTAGAACGCGGTGCGCGCCACGTTGCCCGCGAAATGCAGCTTCGCGTAGTCGGCCACCAGCGCATAGGCCAGCGTGCCGATGCCGTCGCCAAAAAGCATGAGCAACGCCATGTAGCGCAGGAAAGGGCGCGACCACAGTTCGCGCACGCCCGCCCACAGCGAACCGCCGATCGGCTCGCCGCCCGGACTGCCCGACCTCGCCTGCTCGCAAGACGCGGACAAGTGCAGCAGCAGCGCCAGCGCAACCGCCAGCGCCAGCGCCGACACCACCAGCAACGGCGCCACGCCCAGCCAGTGCACCAGCAGGCGCGTGAGCAACGGGCCGCAGATCGCCCCGCCCATGCCGCCAAGCGCGATCAGCGAGAACACGCGGCGCGCCCGTTCGCTGGAGAAGATGTCCGCCATCACGCTCCAGAACAGCGACACCACGAACAGGTTGAACACGCTGCCCCAGGCGAAGAACACCACGCCCAGCTCCCGGGCGCCGACGCGATCCTGCGCCATGAAGGCCGGCACGAAGGCCAACTGGCAGACGGCGAAGAAGCTGTAGCTCCAGGCCAGCATGCGGCGCCGCGAGAAGCGCGCCACCAGCCAGCCGAACGCCGGCGTGAACAGCAGCATCACCGCGAACACCACGCCGTAAAACAACGGCAGCGACTGCGAACCCACTGCCCCGCTCAACTGGTCGCGCACCGGCCGGATGATGTAGTACGACGTCATCACGAAGAAGAACGCCAGCGCGGACAGCGCGGGCTCGGCGCCCTCGCGCATGGCGGCGGAACGAATCGGGCTCACGGGGGCATCCGGCACGGGCAGGGCCCGGGAAGGCGCAAGGCTAGCATGCGCTCCCACGCTACGTGCCGCCGCATGGCGGCGGCCGCAAGGCCTCACCGCGCGGCTGCATTGTCCCGGCATGCGAAGTACCGGAAAATCGGCGCTCCGCGTGGCCGATGGATCCCGTCCGCGTATTCCATCCCGGCGTCTCGCGCGCCGACCAGCCTTGCGAAGAAGATGCGGATTCGACACCTCGCCCTTGCCTGCGCCACCGGCCTCGCCTGCACCGGCATCCATGCCGCGCAGGCGCAACCGCAACCCCAGGTCCGGACACAGGCCAGGACCCAGGCTCCGCAACCGACCGTTGCCGCAAACATCCTGCCGCCGGCCAGCGCGGACATCGCCGCCGAGGAACTCCCGCAGGCGCGCATCCAGGCCGCGCTCGCGGACTACCAGCGCTGGCTGGGTGAACTCGATGCGCGCCATGGCGCCGCCGGGCTGGCCACGGCGGTGGTGATCGACGACAAGGTGGTGTTCGAGCACACCCAGGGTTATGCCAACGCCGCCACCCAGGCGCCGGTGACGCCCGCCACGGTGTTCCGCCTGGCCTCGCTGTCCAAGGCGTTCGCCACCGCGGCCACCGGTATCGAGGTCGACCATGGCAAGCTGGGCTGGGACACGAAGCTGGCCGACGTGCTGCCCTATTTCAAGCTCAAGGACGTGCAGGCCACCGAGCAGGCCACCGTGGCCGACATCCTCGGCCAGCGCGTGGGCCTGCCGCACAACACCTACGACAACCTGCTCGAGGACGACGTGCCCTACGACGAGCTGGTGCGCAAGCTCGACGAGGTGGACAACACCTGCGCGCCCGGCCTGTGCTACGGCTACCAGAACGTGGCCTTCAGCCTGATCGGCGACGTGCTGTTCGCGCGCACCGGCAACTTCTTCGACAAGCTCGTCGACCGGGACATCTTCAAGCCGCTGCAGATGCAGACGGCCAGCTACGGACGCTCCGCACTGGAATCCAGCAAGAGCTGGGCGCGCCCGCACCACGCCGGCAGGAACCACGGCTGGATCCCGTTCGAACCCAAGGAAGCCTATTACCGCGTGGCACCGGCCGCCGGCGTCAACGCCAGCATCCGCGACATGGAGTTGTGGCTGATCGCGCAGATGGGCGGCCGCCAGGACGTGCTGCCCACCGCGCTGCTCGACGTGCTGCACGCGCCGGGCGTGGCGACCCCCACCGAAGTGCGCGCCACCCCATGGCGCCATGCGCGGCTCAGCAATGCCAGCTATGCGCTCGGCTGGCGCGTCTATACCTACAGCGGCGAGACGCTGTTCTTCCACGCCGGTGCGGTGGCCGGCTACCGCACCATGATCGGTTTCTTCCCGAAGTACCACGCCGGCGTGGTGACCTTGTGGAACTCCAGCGGCGCGATGCCCAGTGGGCTGATGCCGATGGTGTTCGACGACCTGCTCGGCCTGCCGCACGTGGACTGGGCCGGCGTGGAAAGCGCCACCCCGGCCAGGAGCGCACCGGCCAAGGCCAGGCCTGCGCGCAAGGCGCGCAAGCACCCGCAGCACTGAACCATCTCCAGGCGTCCCGCGCCGCTGGATCGTGCACGGGCTCCGGGAGCTTCACCCAAACAAAACGGCGCATGCGATGCATGCGCCGTTTTGTTTCCGCGAGTCGCGCGACCGGTCAGCGGCCGGTGCTGAACTCGATCTTCTGCTGGGACGTGCTCTCCACCGGATTGCCGTCGCGCATCGCCGGCTTGAAGCGGTAGTGATCGATCGCCTCCGTGGCGGCACGGTCGAACACGTGGCGTGGCTGTGCATCGATCACGTGCACGTTGCTGGTGGTGCCATCCGTCGTGACCGTGAAGCCGACCAGTACCCAGCCGCCCTGGCCGGTGCGCAATGCCGCGGTCGGATACCTCGCCTGCACCGCCTTCAGCAGCACGGCGCTGCTGTCCTGGGCGCCGGCGGTGTCGGCCGATGCGGCCTGGGCCTGCGGCTGCGCGGCCTGCTGCGGCTGCTCGGCAGGCTTCTGCTGCCTGGTCTTGGCCTGCTCGGCGGCCAGCGCCTGCTGCGCCTGCAACTGCTCGGCCTGTTTGGCGGCTTCCTGCTTCTCGGTAGCGGCCTTTTGCGCAGCGAGCTGCGCCGCCTTCTGCTGATCCTGCGCCTGCTGCTCCTGCTGGTTGGCCAGCTTGCGCTGGGCATCGAGCTTGGAACGCAGGATGGTCAGCGTGTAATTCGCCGGGTCGGCCTTGGCCAGCAGGTCGATCTCGCGTTGCGCTTCGTCGAAGTTGCGCGAGTTGACCGCCTGCTCGGCATCCGAAGCGGCAAACGGGAAGGTCTCGCGCAAGGCGCTGGTCGCCACCGGGTTGTCCGGCTGCTTGGCAAGCACGCGCAGGTAGAACTCGAACGCGTTGTTGCCCGCGGGCGACAGGTAACGCTGCGCCTTCAGCGCCTTGCTCGCCTCGTTCAACAGCTGGTTGACGTCCAGCGCCTGCAGGTTGGCCGGCGCGGCCTCGGCCGGCGCCGCCTTGCCCGACGCGGGCACCGAGGGCGCACCGCCGGCATCGAGCTGCATCTGCTGCCGGTAGGGGCGGACGATCAGGAACCACGACGACGCGGCGAGCGCGGCGACGATGGCGACGATGGCAATGGCAACGGGCCGGACGGCCCCGCGCGCGCGATGGCGTGCGATATAGGTATATCGGGTACCCATGGTCTCTCACCGAGTGTCGACAGATACCCGCGCTTTCCCCCTGTGCATCCAGGTGCGACGAGTCCCCGACTCGGCCGCGGCGCGGATTGACGACAAGGTAACCGCATTGCGGCAAGGTGCGCAAATCGCGCGGCCCGGCCACACAAGCCGTGACGCATGCCAGGACAGCATGGCAGCCGCCATGCCAGGGAAGCCCCTGCCATTCCTGGCCCGGGCGTCACCGGCTTTCCCTGCGCCGGAAACGAAACGTCCCGGCAGGGCCGGGACGAAGTTCCGAATCGATCTCCCCACGCTGGGCACCGCGGGGAGAGAAATCGCTTGATGCCTGTTGTTGTGTTGCTTACTTCTTGGCGGTGGTCTTGACGGCCTTCACCACCTTGGCGGCGGCAGGCTTCTTCGCAGCAGCCTTCTTGGCTGCCGGCTTCTTGGCAACCTTCTTCACAGCGGCCTTCTTCGCGGCTGCCGGCTTCTTGGCGGCAACCTTCTTCACGGCAGCCTTCTTGGCGACCTTCTTCACGGCAGCCTTCTTGACGGCCGGCTTCTTGGCGGCGGCCTTCTTGGCGACCTTCTTCACGGCGGCCTTCTTGGCAGCCGGCTTCTTTGCAGCGGATTTCTTGGCAGTGGCCATGGTTCGTCTTAGCTCCTCATCGGTTGGCAGTGGTTGCCCAGTAAAAGCGTGGAGGAACGCCTCAACCAGCAAATCGCTGTTGGTGGCGTGCCTCAAATTCTTCACCTGACGCTCGGTGCGCAGGTCGGACAGCGTTCGCAATACATGGAGCGGAATCGAAACGGTGATCTTGCGTACTGCGTTCGCTTTCTCGCCGTGCTCCACGTAAGGCGTGATGAATTTCGGTGATGCCATGTTGCCGTTCCCCATGAACTTGGGCGAAAGCTATTCCGTAAGATTTCAGCTGTCAATGGATTTTGATCGGCAAATCAATCCCTTTCGCCAAGCCGCCTGCGCCGGCCGCGCCAAGCCGGCGCCCGAGCCGTCCATGGCGGCATTTTCTTTTGGACGTCCAGACTTCCATACGTAAAATCGCCACGAAACCCATGTCCGGCGCGAAAGCACTATAAACAAGGCACTTCGTGCCTCGTTCGAGTGCGACGCGTAAAAACCGGAACGACATCGCAGCCATCCGACGAAGCGAGCCGGGCACGTACCACGACGACTTCCCGCCAGATGAACAGGACGCGACCGACCGGACCCGTCGACGATCGCCGACGGGAGCAATCCGTCGTCACGACCGACGCCTAAATGCGCCCCGACCACCTCGCCTCGATGGCGGTGGCGCCCTGGAGACTTCGCCGGAGCGAGTACCGACACCCCATGCCGGCATGGCAAATGGACGTCCATTTGCCATGCCGTCGCGACACGACGGGCGCCGGAAACGACGACGGCCGCGCAAGGCGGCCGTCGTCGAGCCCATTGGACGGGAACTCAGTGGTCTTCGTTCTCGACCAGTTCCTCGTAGGCGCCGGCATCCAGCAGCTGATCGAGCTCGGCGCGGTCGCTCATGCGCACCACGTAGATCCAGCCCTCGCCCCAGGCGTCTTCGTTGATCGTCTCGGGCTTGTCGTTGAGCGTCTCGTTGACTTCCACCACCTCGCCGGACACCGGCGAATAGATGTCCGAGGCGGCCTTCACCGACTCCACCACGGCGGCCGCGTTGCCGGCGGTGACGCTAGCGCCGATTTCCGGCAGCTCCACGTAGACCAGGTCGCCCAGCTGGCCCTGTGCATGGTCGGAAATGCCCACGCGCACCAGGCCGCCGTCCTCGACGCGGGCCCACTCGTGGGATTTGTTGAACTTCAGGTCGCCGGGGATCTCGCTCATGGTCGGGTCCTATGTCGGGTCTGGAAAGGATTCGGAGTCGGGCGGCCATTCTAGCCGCAAGAGCACGTGCGGTCAGATGCCTTCGCAGGGCTTGCCGTCGCGCACGAAGGGATACTTCACGAGGCGCACGGGCAGCTCGCGTCCGCGAATGTCGACGCGGACCGCACCGGGTTCGCCGGCCGGAATGCGGGCGAAGGCCACGGCCTTTTCCAGCGTGGGCGCGAAGCTGCCGGAGAGGATTTCGCCCTCGCCGCCCGCGGTGAGCACTTTCTGGCCGTGGCGCAGCACGCCCTTCTCGTCCAGCACCAGGCCCACCATCACGCGCTTCACGCCGGCGGCCTTCTGCTGCTCCAGCGCGGCACGGCCGATGAAGTCGCGGCCTTCATCCAGCGCGATGGTCCAGCCGAGGTTGGCCTCCCATGGCGAGACGGTTTCGTCCATGTCCTGGCCGTAGAGGTTCATGCCGGCCTCGAGGCGCAGCGTGTCGCGGGCGCCGAGACCGGCCGGCGCGACACCGGCCGCAGCCAGCGCTTCCCACAGCGCCACGGCATGCTCGGCCGGCACGAGGATCTCGAAGCCGTCCTCGCCGGTGTAGCCGGTGCGCGCCACGAACAGCGGCATGCCGTGCGGGCCCTGCGCGGCGGCGGCGGCGAACTTGCCGAGCTTCTCGATGCGCGCGCGATCCACCTCGTGCAACAGGCCCAGCACCTTGGCGCGGGCGTTCGGGCCCTGCACCGCGACCATCGCGAACTCGGGGCGCTCCTTCACCTGCACGCCGAAGGCCGCGGCCTGCTTCTCGATCCAGGCCAGGTCCTTGGCGCGGGTGGCGGCGTTCACCACCAGCCGATAGAACTCGTCGCCGAGGAAGTAGACGATCAGGTCGTCGATCACGCCGCCCTGCTCGTTGAGCATGCACGAGTACAGCGCCTTGCCGTGCGCCTTGAGCTTCTCGACGCTGTTCGCCAGCAGGTGGCGCAGGAAGTCCTTGGTGCGCGCGCCATGCAGGTCGATCACGGTCATGTGCGAGACGTCGAACATGCCGGCGTCGCGGCGCACCGCGTGGTGCTCCTCGATCTGCGAGCCGTAGTTGATCGGCATGTCCCAGCCGCCGAAGTCGACCATGCGGGCGCCCAGCGCGCGATGGGTGGCGTTGAGTACGGTCTTCTCGGTCATCGCGATGGCGCCTTGCGGGGATAGGAGACGCCCATTATCTCCTGCCCGCACGAGGCATTCCAAGCCGCGGATTCAGTGCGCGGCCGTGTGGATGCAGCGGAAGGTGAGGTTGATGCGCGCCTCGGCCAGATTGCGCATGCGCGGCAGCTCATGTCGGCACAACCGCTGCGTATCGCCGGCCATGCGCAACAGGCTGCCATGCGGCAGCAGCAGCTCGGACGTGTCGCCGGGCTGCGCGGATTCGCCACGCGCGCGGCGACGGCGAAGACGGAAACGCCGCTCCGCCCCCAGGCTCAGCGAGGCGATCACCGGCCGCGCCCCCAGTTCCGGCTCGTCGTCGCTGTGCCAGCCCATCGCGTCGCCGCCGTCGCGGTAGAGGTTGGCCAGCACGCTGTTGAAGCGCGCGCCGCAGGCCTGCTCCACCCGCGGCCGCAATGCGGCCAGCGCCGCCGGCCACGGTTGCGGCTCGAAGCGGCTGCGTGAATAGGTGTAGGTGGCGCCGGGATCGCCGATCCAGCAGCTCAGGCGCGGCGACGCGACCTCACGGCCGAACAGGCGGATCCGGTGGTTCTCCCAGGCAATCGCCCGCCGCAGCTCGACGAACAACGCATCCGCCTCGACCGCGCCAAGCCATGGCGACCACAACGCCACGTCGGCACCCGGCAGGACGATGCGTCGCCAGCCGCTCATGGCTCAGATGGCGTAACCGCCGCCCGCCGGCGCAGCGGCCCGCCCCAGCAGCTGCGCAGTCACCTGCTCGGCCAGCTCCTCGGCGCGCAGGCCTGCCGTATGCAGGTGCACCTCGGGCGACTCGGGCTGCTCGTAGGGCGCGTCGATGCCGGTGAAGTTGCGGATCTCGCCGGCGCGCGCCTTGCGGTACAGGCCCTTGGGGTCGCGCTGCTCGCACTCGGCCAGCAGCGTGTCCACGAACACCTCGACGAACTCGCCCGCGTCGAACAGCTCGCGCACCGAACGCCGCTCGCTGCGGTAGGGGGAGATCGCGCTGACCAGCACGATCAGGCCCGCGTCCACCATCAGATGCGCGACTTCGCCGATGCGGCGGATGTTCTCCACGCGGTCCTCGGGGGTGAAGCCGAGGTCCTTGTTGATGCCGTGGCGCACGTTGTCGCCGTCCAGCAGGTAGGTGTGGTGGCCCAGCGCATGCAGGCGCTTCTCCACCAGGTTGGCGATGGTCGACTTGCCCGCGCCGGACAGGCCGGTGAACCACAAGCACAGCGGGCGCTGGCCCATGCTGGTGCCGCGCACCGACTTGTCCACGTCCACGTGCTGCCAGTGCACGTTGGCGGAACGCGTGAGCGCGAAGTCCAGCATGCCGCAGGCCACGGTGGCGTTGCTCTGGCGGTCGATCAGGATGAAGCCGCCCAGCGTGCGGTTGCCGGCATAGGGCTCGAACGCGATGTCCTCGTCCAGGCCGATCGTGCAATAGCCCACTTCGTTGAGCGAAAGATGGCGCGCGGCCAGCTTGGCCTGCGTGTTCACGTCCACCTTGTGCTTGATCGACATCACGCGTGCATTGACCGTGCGCGTGCCGATCTTCAAGGCATAGATGCGGTTGGGCAGCAGCGCGTTGTCGCCCAGCCATACCACGTGACAAGCGAACTGGTCGGCCACCGGCGCGGGGCGCAGCGCGTCGGCGATCACGTCGCCGCGGCTGGCATCCAGCTCGCGGTCGAAGCACAGCGTCACCGCCTGCCCCTCGCCCGCACTCTCCAGGTCGCCACCGGCAGTGACGATGCGTTCGATGCGCGCGCGCTGCACGCCGGGCTGCACCACCACTTCGTCGCCGCGCGCCACGCGGCCGCCGCAGATCGTGCCGGCGTAGCCGCGGAAGCTCTGGTCGGGCCGGTTCACCCACTGCACCGGCATGCGGAAATCGTCCGCGCGCGCCGGCGTGGCATCAGCCGCTTCCAGCAGCTCCAGCAGGGTCGGTCCCTGGTACCAGGACAGGCGTGCGGAGCGCTCGCCCACGTTGTCCCCGCCCGGTGCGATCACCGGCAGGCAATCGACCCTGGCGATGCCCAGCGTCCGCGCCAGTTCGCGATAGGCCTCGGTGATTTCGCGGTAGACCGCCTCGTCGCAACCGACCAGGTCCATCTTGTTCACCGCCAGCACCACCTGGCGGATGCCGAGCAGGCTGCAGATGTAGGTGTGGCGGCGGGTCTGCGGCAGCAGGCCCTTGCGCGCATCCACCAGCACCACCGCCAGGTCGGCGTTGGAGGCGCCGGTGGCCATGTTGCGCGTGTACTGCTCGTGGCCGGGGCAGTCGGCCACGATGAAGCTGCGCCGCGCGGTATGGAAGTAGCGCCACGCCACATCGATGGTGATGCCCTGCTCGCGCTCGGCGTCGAGGCCGTCGGTGAGCAGGGCGAAATCCAGCGCGCCACCCGCCTCGGCATGCAGCTTGCGGCTGTCGCGTTCGAGCGCGGCGAGCTGGTCGTCCGGCACCATGCCGGCGTCGTAGAGCAGGCGGCCGAGCAGGGTGCTCTTGCCGTCGTCCACGCTGCCGCAGGTGATGAAGCGCAGCAGGCCCTGGTTGGCGTCGGGGGCGGCCATCAGAAATAGCCCTCCTGCTTCTTGCGTTCCATCGAGGCGGTGGGGTCGTGGTCGATCACCCGGCCCTGCCGCTCGGAACTGCGCGACTCCACCATCTCGTCAATGATCTCGTCCAGCGTGCCTGCGGTGGACTCCACTGCACCGGTGAGCGGATAGCAGCCCAGCGTGCGGAAGCGCACCATGCGCGTCTCCACCTGTTCGCCTTCGCGCAGGGTGAAGCGCTCGTCGTCCACCATGATCAGCGCGCCGTCGCGCGCCACCACCGGGCGCGGCTTGGCGAAATACAGCGGCACCACCGGGATGGCCTCGCGGCGGATGTACTGCCACACGTCCATCTCGGTCCAGTTGGAAATCGGGAACACGCGCACGCTCTCGCCCTTGCGGATCTGCGTGTTGAAGGTGTGCCAGAACTCGGGGCGCTGGTGCTTTGGGTCCCAGCGGTGCTGCGCGTTGCGGAACGAGAACACGCGCTCCTTGGCGCGCGACTTCTCCTCGTCGCGGCGCGCGCCGCCGATGGCCGCGTCGAACTGGTACTTGTCCAGCGCCTGCTTCAGCCCCTGCGTCTTCATCACGTCGGTGTGCACGGTGGCGCCGTGGGTGAGCGGCGAGATGCCCTGGCGCAGGCCGTCCTCGTTGACGTGCACCAGCACCTCGACGTCGCCCTGCGCGGCCACCTGGTCGCGGAACGCGATCATCTCGCGGAACTTCCAGGTGGTGTCCACGTGCAGCAACGGGATCGGCGATTTCGCGGGATAGAACGCCTTGCGCAGCAGGTGCAGCAGCACCGAGGAGTCCTTGCCGATGGAGTAAAGCATCACCGGCCGGCGGAAGCTGGCCGCCACCTCGCGGAAGATGTGGATGCTTTCGGCCTCGAGTTCGTCGAGATGGTCGGTACGCGGAGCGAGACGTGCGTTCATGGATTGCCGACTTCGGAAACGGTGTCCGGCCCCACTGCCTGCGAGGCCGAACAGGCATCCTACGCGAGCAGGACCGATTGCCCAAACAACCAGGTTGGCGGAAAGCTGCGCCAGATGGCATATGGCGCCCAAAACCGCCGGCAGGAGCGCACCCCGTGCGCGAATGCTTTTTGCTCCGATCAGACACCAGAGCCATCGCGCACAGGGTGCTCCTACAAAAGCGCGAGCCCGGGCGTCAGACGACGGCCGGATAGGCCGGATCGGCATCCAGCGTGGCGGCGCACACCGCGGCAAGTTCCAGCAGGCGCAGGTCCGAACCGCGCGCTCCCACCAGTTGCAGGCCCACCGGCATCCCGTTCGGCAAGGTGCCCATCGGGATGCTCACCGCGGGACACCCGGCGAGGCTGGCGAAACTGGTGAGGTCGGCATGGCTGGCCGGCTCCACGCCGCCCAGCGGGAAGGCACCGCACGGCGTGGTGGGCAGCACCAGCACGTCGATCTGCGCGAACAGCCGGCGCATCTTCAGCGTGGCCGCGTCGAGCACGCGGTCGGCCTTCGCATAATCGGCCGCACTCTTCTGCCCGGCATAGGCCAGCATCTCGCGGAAACGCGTCGACACCGGATGCGTGGCATCGGCCAGGTCGTCCGCGAAGGTGCCCAGCATCTCGGCCTCCATCAGCAGCAGGCCGGCACGGCGGGTACGCGCGAAATTCCAGTCGGCGAAGTCCACCGTGCGGCGCTCGCCCAGCGCATGCGCGAGTTTCTCCAGGGCCGACTCGAACACTGCCGCCACTTCCGGCTGCACGCCGGCCGCAGCGAGATCGGGCAGCAGGCCGCTGCGCAGCTTGCCCGGTTCCCAGTCCGGCAGGTCCAGCGCCACGCGGCGACGGCGCGAGCGTGCGTCGTCGGCGTCGTAGCCGGCCAGCACCTGCAGCAGCACGGTGAGGTCGGCCACGCTGCGCGCGAGCAGGCCCACCGCGTCCAGCCGCCGCGCCGCCGGCACCAGGCCGCGCGTGGAAATCTCGCCATGGGTGGGCTTGAGCGCGTACACCCCGCAATAGCTGGCGGGAATGCGGATGGAGCCGAGGCTGTCCGAGCCCACCGCCGCCGCGGCCAGGCCGGCGGCCACGGCCGCTGCCGCGCCGCCCGAAGAACCGCCCGCACCGAAGCCCGGCCTCCATGGATTGCGGGTCGGGCCGTAATGCGGGTTGTCGGTGGCCGCGCCCAGCGCGCCCTCGTCCATGTTGGTCTTGCCCACCAGCACCGCACCGGAAGCACGCAGCCGCGCCACCACATGCGCATCGTCCGTCGCTGGCGCATCGCGCCCCGGCAGGCCGGCGCGGGTGGGCCAGCCGGCGATGTCGAGGTTGTCCTTGATCGCCACCGGTATGCCGTCCAGCCGGCCGATCACACCGTCGCGGCGGCGGCGCTCGGCGGTGCGTGCCTGTTCCTGCAGCAGGCCGGGGCTCAGGCCCACGTAGGCATTGAGTTGCGGATTGATGCGTTCGATCGCCTCGGCATAGGCCCGGGCCACGGCCTGTGGGTTGGTGCGCCCGATGGCCAGCCAGTGCAGCAACTGGCATACGGTGGCGCGGCGCAGGTCCAGGTCGGTGATCGGCGGCAGCGAACTCATCGGCATTCCTTCATTTTTGCGTTCATCCATGAACGCATGAATCAAGAAGCGGCCATCCTTGGCCGCACTCTTCAAATGAGCGTGGGTGGATTATTGCCATCCGCCGTGAAGCCGGCGCAAGCGGGTTTGCCGCGCAGCGCGCGAAAACGGACAATACAGCGACGAATGTGTCGTACCGACGACGCCGCACACCAAATCTGCCGGGGAAGCCATGAGCGAACGCGAAACCATGGAATACGACGTCGTCGTGGTCGGCGCCGGGCCGGCCGGACTGTCGTTCGCGATACGGCTGAAGCAGCTCCAGCCCGACACCACGGTGTGCGTGATCGAGAAGGCCTCGACCATCGGCGCGCAGATCCTCTCCGGCGCGGTGATCGAACCTGGCCCGCTGGACGCCCTGCTGCCCGGCTGGCGCGACAACCCGCCACCGATTTGCGTCCCCGCCACCGACGACGAGTTCTGGCTGCTCAGCAAGACCGGCGGCCGCAAGCTGCCGGTGCCGCCGGGCATGCACAACCACGGCAACTTCATCGTCTCGCTGGGCGCGCTGTGCGCATGGCTGGCGCCGCAGGCCGAGGCGCTGGGCGTGGACGTGTTCCCCGGCTTCGCCGCCGCCGACACCATCTTCAACGAGGATGGCTCGGTCGCCGGCGTGCGCATCGGCGACATGGGCGTGGCGAAGGACGGTTCGCACAAGGCCGGCTACACCCAGGGCATCGACATCAAGGCCAAGGTCACCGTGCTCGCCGAAGGCGCGCGCGGCAGCCTCACCAAGCAGCTGATCAAACGCTTCGAGCTCGATGCCGACAGCGATCCGCAGAGCTATTCCATCGGCATCAAGGAGCTGTGGCAGGTGCCCGCCGGCCGCGTGCAGCCGGGCAAGATCGTGCACAGCTTCGGCTGGCCCGCCGACAACCACACCTACGGCGGCAGCTTCCTCTACCACCTCGACAAGGACCGCATCGCGCTGGGCTACGTCAGCGGCCTCGACTACAGCGACCCGGACTACCAGCCGTGGGAAGCCTTCCAGCAGTGGAAGAACCACCCGCACGTGAAGGACCTGCTGGAAGGCGGCAGCATCCTCTCCGCCGGCGCGCGTGCGATCGTCACCGGCGGCTGGCAATCGCTGCCGAAGTGCGAGATGCCGGGCGCGCTGCTGATCGGCGACACCGCCGGCCTGCTCAACGTGCCCAAGGTGAAGGGCACCCACCAGGCCATCCGCTCAGGCATGCTTGCCGCCGAGCACCTCGCCGTTAGCGGACTCGCCCCGGCAGGTTTCGATGCGAAGCTGCGCGGCTCCGAGGCGATGGCGGAACTGAAGAAGGTGCGCAACATCAAGCCCGCCTTCAAGAAGGGCCTGTGGTTCGGCCTGTTCAACGCCGCATGGGAAACCGTCACCAGCGGCCGCTCGCCGTGGACGCTGAAGAACAAGGCCGACTGGTCCTCGCTGCACAAGCTCGGCCAGTGCGAGGAGCCGAAGCGCGACTACGTGCAGCCGCGCGAGCTGCCGCCGCGCGACCGCCTCGCGGCGGTCTACTTCGCCGCCACCGAGCACGACGAGGACCAGCCCATCCACTTGCACGTGGCCGACACCTCGGTCTGCGTGACGAAGTGCGCCGAGGAATACGGCAACCCCTGCACCCGCTTCTGCCCCGCCAACGTCTACGAGATCGTCGACGACGAGGCGGGCAAGCGCCTGCAGATCAACGCCGCCAACTGCGTGCACTGCAAGACCTGCGACATCAAGGACCCGTACCAGATCATCAACTGGGTGACGCCGGAGGGTGGCTCGGGGCCGAATTACCAGAATCTGTGAGGATACGGACGGCTAGTCGCGCCTGACCGCACGCAGGAGTTCGGCAGGGCATGCCCCTTCCATACCGCACAGGCCATCCCACAAGCCACGCAGCATGCAACGCAGGTTGCGCCACCTGGGACCGATTAGAGTCCCGAACAGGAACAGTTTGACCAGCACACGCGGCAGGTCCTGAGCGATCCAGATGCGAGGCACATGCGGCATGCGATACAGCCGCAATCGGTTGCGCATCATGTAGTACAAGCGCACTGGCCCGTGTACCACGATCTGGCCGACACCAAACGGCAATTGGCGACGCGCATCCCCCAGCCGGTGCTGCATCAGTGCCGCGCATACTCCGTACAGTGCGTAGCCCCGCGCCCGCGCGCGAAAGCTCCACTCCATGTCCACATTGTCGATGAACAGGCCCTCGTCCATCGGGCCGACCCGGTCGAGCACTTCCATTGGAATCAGGCTGCCTGAGCTGATTAGAAAATCGCACGGGATCGACTGCATGGCGCTCTCGCACCAGAGCTTGCGACTCAATGGAAACCCTATTCGCACGAACGGCGCATCCCGGTTTTCGCGCAGATCCTGAAAGCGAGGCCCCACCGCGGCCACCCGTCCGGCCGACGACAAGGCAAGCAAAGCGGACATCAATGCCGCCACCATGCCACCTCCCGGCTCGCTGTCCTGGTCGAGCAGCAATACATGCCGGTAGCCGTGCGAGCGCGCCCATTCGATGCCGATGTTCTGTGCCGCAGCCAGCCCCACGTTGTGCGACAGGCCCAGCAGTTCCCCATCGCCCACCGCGAGCCTCCGGCCCAGATCCAGTTGCCAGCCGTCGTCGCCTGCATTGTCGACCAGTACTACTGCACCGACCTGGGGCATCATGCCGTCAACCAGCCGACGCAGCGCCGCGGGCTCCGGGCGATAGCTAACGATCACCGCACAGACAGTGACGGCTGCAGGTTCAGTCATGGCGCAACAGATCACGCAAGATCGAACGTCCGCCGGTGCCATACCGCCTATAGCAGCCTGCACGAGCCTCTTTCAGGATCGGCGACAACCGCCGCAGCCACGGCAGCCGCCCCAGCGCCACCCGCTGCTCGAAATGAACGCGCTTGTGTCGAACCTGCGCAGCCCGCTCGCTGGCGCAATCGGTTTCGGCTTGCAAGAGGAAATCCTCCAGGCGCTGCAAGCGTATTGCCTCGGCAGCCAATTGCTGGTTGCGCGGCAACCGCAAGTCGCGCCATTTCATGGCCAGCGTGCGCTTACTCATGCCGATCTGGTTGCCACCATGCTGACGGTAGTCGATCAGCGGCTGGCCTATGAAATCCATCCGCCCACTCGCAGCCACCACGGCAGCCAGCCATTCGTCGTGAATCCAGCCATCTGCCACCGGCAGCATCATGCCGACCACCTGCCGGCGGAATGCGGCGGTGGCTCCGGTCACGAAACTACGACGCAATACCACCTCGAACGCACGCCCCTGGTGGATGGCCTGCTTCTCCTGCACCGTTAGCTCCAACGCCTCGAACAGCGAACAGCCCAACCCATCACCTCGTGCATCCACCAGCCGAGCATCACTGTGCAGCAACAGCAATTGCGGATCGCCCTCGAAACGCGCAGCCATCAATACCAGCTTGTCGGCACGCCAGACATCGTCCTGATCGCACAGGAACAAGACGTCCCCAGTGGCACGTCCCAGCGCACTCGAAAAATTTTCTACATAGCCCAGATTGCGAGGATTGCAATGCAGTTGTGCATCAATGCCCTTTGCTCGTGCCTGTTTCACGAAAGCCTGCAGGATTTCGACACTCGCATCGCAGGAGCCATCATCGGCAATCACTATCTGATCCGGCAACCGTGTTTGCATTAGCAAACTTTCGAGCTGCGGCTGCAGATGGGCCGCCCCGTTGTAGGTACACATCACGATGGAAAGCCGGATTTGCGTCATGGCTCGTTGCCTCCGCTGGCGACTGTCCATCGCTGGCCGCGCAGATGCAGCGTCTCGGAATGGCATAGGGCGGGGCATCATACTAAAACGGCCGCCCGGCAGCCGGCAGAACCGCCGGCTCGGGTTAGAATAGCCCACTGTTTCATTACCGTATGCGCCCTGCGGCGCCCGCAGAAGGGATCATTAATGAAAATTCTGGTCGGTTACAAGCGCGTCGTGGATTACAACGTACGCATCCAGGTCAAATCCGACGGTACCGGCGTGGTCACCGACGGTGTCAAGCTGTCCGCCAACCCGTTCGATGACATCGCGCTGGAAGAGGCGCTGCGGCTGCGCGAGAAAGGCGTGGCCGAGGAAGTGATCGTGGTCGGCATCGGCCCGGCCGATCTCACCGCTCACCTGCGCAATGGACTGGCGATGGGTGCAAACCGGGCCATACACGTGCTGACTGCCGACGCCACGCAGCCGCTTACCGCCGCCCGCGTGTTCCTCAAGCTGATCGAAAAGGAGCAGCCTGGTCTGGTGATCCTGGGCAAGCAGGCGATCGACGACGACGCCAATCAGACGGGCCAGATGCTCGCCGCGCTGTGGGACCGTCCGCAGGCCACCTTCGCCAGCAAGGTCGAGATCGCCGGGGACAAGGCCACGGTGACCCGCGAGGTCGATGCCGGGCTGGAAGTGATCGAGGCTGCACTGCCAGCGGTGATCACCACCGATCTTCGCCTCAACGAACCGCGCTTCATCAAGCTGCCCGACATCATGAAGGCAAAGTCCAAGCCGATCGAGACTATCGAATTCGGATCACTAGACGTCGAGGCACACGACCACCTGAAGACCACGCACTATGCGGCGCCGGCCAAGCGCAGCAAGGGTGTGATGGTAAAAGATGCCGCCGAACTGGTCGCGGCACTGAAGCAGAAGGGGCTTTTGTGATCGCCCTTGGTCAAGCCCCGGCCAATCATGGCCAGACTCTCGAATAAAGCCCCTGCTTCCCAAGTTTGAGGAAACCCCATGAGCAAGATCCTGGTCATCGCCGAACACCTGGACGGCAAACTCAACTCCTCCACCGCACGCGCCGTCAGTGCAGCCATCGCCGTGAAGGGCGAGGTGATCGACGTGCTGGTGCTGGCCGACAGCGTCGATGCGATCGCCACCGAGGCGGCGAAGATCAACGGCGTGAGCCGTGTGCTCACTGTCGCCCGCAGTGAAAACGCGCATGCACTGGCCGCCGTGCTGGCGCCGCAGATCGCCAAGACCGCCGCCGGCTACAGTCATGTGTTCGTGCCTTCCACCACCTTCGGCAAGGACGTCGCCCCGCGCGTGGCTGCCCTGCTCGGCGTGGCGCAGGTCAGCGACGTGATGAGCGTGGAAGGCACACATACCTTCAGGCGCCCAATCTACGCCGGCAACGCAATCATCACGGTCGAAGCCGATGCCGCCCACACCGTCGTTGCCACGATCCGTTCGGCTTCCTGGGGCGCCGCAGCCACGGGCACCGGCAGCGCCCCCATCGAGGCATTGACCGTCGATGTCGCGCTGCCCACGCATACCCGTTTCGTCGAACTGAAACAGGGCAGCAGCGACCGTCCCGACTTGCAGAGCGCCAGCAAGGTCGTCTCTGGAGGACGTGGTGTTGGCTCGAAGGAAAACTTCGACATCATCTTCAAGTTCGCTGACCGGATCGGTGCCGCCGTCGGCGCCTCGCGTGCCGCAGTCGATGCCGGCTACGTGCCCAGCGACCTGCAGGTCGGCCAGACCGGCAAGATCATCGCCCCCGAGCTGTACGTGGCGATCGGCATCTCCGGTGCGATCCAGCACCTGACCGGCATCAAGGACGCCGGCACCATCGTGGCAATCAACAAGGACGGCGAGGCACCAATTTTCGAAGTGGCGGACTTCGGGTTGGTTGGGGATCTGTTCAAGCTCATCCCTGAACTGGAAGCCCAGTTGCGTTGAGCACCGTCCGGAACTGAGCCAGCAACGGCTCAGTTCCGGCGAAACTCTGCACCGAAGCTGCGCCAAGGTCTCGCAGTCCTCCGAGCTCAGTCGTCGCCTTCACGTTCAAATCCCTGGAGGCGCGTTTCCTCCCGCACGGCTTTAGAGGGAGACGATGTGAAGTACTTTATCCATATTCCAAAATCCGCGGGGACCTCCTTGCGCGCAGCCATGGTCGCGAGCGGCGCAGGCAACGTGCGGCTGAAACCCATCTACGATCGCGCCGACCACGAACAGTTGCTGCAACGCCCTCCCCGGCTGCCATGCGATGCTTTGCTGTTCGGGCATTTCTCGTTCGGCTTGCATCGGGTGATCGCGGACGACAGCCCCGAATACACGACCGTTTTGCGGAATCCAGTGGAACGGGTGATATCCCTGTATCACCACCATCATCGCTTCCCAAGCTCACCGTACCATTCACTGCTGAACGAGCGTCGGTATACCCTCTCGGACTTCGTGCTTTCGGGACTGACCCCCGAGACAAACAACGAAGTGGTGCGCAATTTGAGCGCAAGCTACGGACGCATCCCCCTGTTGTGTGACCGGCTGGCAAATACATGGTGGCGCGCCACACGGGGTGTTGGCACCCGCCAGATCGACGAGCGCTTCCGCTTGCGCCGTGCGCTTGGCAACGTAGAACGTTTTTTTGTCCACGTGGGTTGCATACCCAAGCTGCAGGAGACCGTCTGCTTCCTGGAAGAATGGACTGGCCTGCCTCCGGGCACGTTAAAGCCGCCGAGGGAAAACGTCTTCCTCGGCGAAAGAGAGGAGGTCGGCCCGTCGACCCTCCAGGTGTTGGAAAACGCCAACGAACTTGATCTGGAACTTTACGAGATGACCCTATCGGGTCGGTTGCCAAGGAAGAAACCGCAACGCACCTCGCTGCCCTAGGCGTTCCCGGCCCCCACGCGCGCGCGTACCCAGGTACCAAACCGCCAGCTGCGCGAACTGCGCAGAGTGGACAGGTAGCGCTCCAACTGAGGACCGTTCATCGCCCACAGCATGGGATAGGTCCAGCGCCGGCCGGCCATCGCAGCCAAGCCGCGCATCGGCGCACCGACACGCCAGGTACGACTGTGCAACAAGTTGTGAATTTCTTCGCGCAAGGCGTTCTCGTACTGTGTGGCGTCAAGGTGGGGATCGGGCTGCGGTCCCGGCGCCGCCAGATAGCGACGATTCCAGTCATGTACCAGATGACGTATGCGTGTCGCGCTACCCGGCTCCAACAGAATCGGCTTGGCGTCCAGCTTGCGCCAGATGGCATAGTGGTTTGTTTGCCATTCTTCGATGGAATGGGCCGTGTATGAGGACTCCGCGTTGTCCCACTTGCGGTAGATGGAGGTGATTTCCCCGTCGCTCGCCACACCACAAATCTCCGCCGTCCGCATCAGGAAATCCCAATCCTCGGTGGTGGTCAGGGTCTCGTCGAACTCGATCTTGAGGTCGTGGAAGCAGGCGCGCGGAAAAGCCAGCGACACCGGTGGGGTGGCGTTCTCCACCAGGTGCTGGAAGAAGTCGAACTTCACGGGGTAGCAGGCCTCGAACGAGCCTATCGAGCGCACCGAGCGGCTACTCACGCCAGTTTTCACCGGTTGCCACGTCTGTGCCACGTTGGCGCTGCGCAGGACCCGCCCCGGGTTGGCAGCCGCCAGGCGCTTGAACTCCTCCACCCAATGACCCAGGACGATGTCGTCATCGTCCAGGATTGCAACATAGTTTCCGCGGGCCGCACGGAAGCCCACGTTCAACGGGGTGGTGCGCGTACCATGGTCGACGCGAATCAGTCGCACCCGCCGGCGCAGGTCGGCATGCGTATCGTCGATCACGCGCTCCACCGCGAGTTGCGCTTCATGGCTGAGCTTGTGCCCGATGACACACACCTCGAAATCCTGCGAGGTCTGTGCGGACAGGCACAGCAATACATCACGCAGGGTATCGATACGCTTCCCCTGGGTACGGGTGACAACCGACAGGAACGGAGCGACATCCGGCACCTCATCCGCACCCCGCAGGCTGGGGCCTGGCAGATAGGCGCCCACGAACTGGTTGATGCGCGCGCAGCGGTCCACACCATCACGCAGTCGTGCGAGATGGTCATGCAGCGGAGTGCCTTCGGCCAGCACCGGATGCAACGCCGGGAAGTGCTGGTCACTCTTGTCCAGGGTGACGTTGTTCTCCCCGATCAGGTGCCAGCCACTACTGAGCAGCAATGAATGCACCAGACTTTCGCTGAAGAACCGTACATGGGTGATGTCCAGCAGGCCGGTGTCCGTGTAATCCCATTTTCCGAAGGCCAGTTTGAAACCCACATCGCGATGCGCCACGTTCGGCACCGAGACCACCAGCACGGCAGCACTGTTTAGGGCGATCCGCCGCAGCATTGCCAGGATCTCGGCACCATTGTAGACATGCTCCAAAGTGTCGATGATCGAGAGCGATGCCACCTTGCGACCGGCCACCGCTGCGGTGATCGCGGCTTCGGCAGCGACAGGATCGGCCAGATCAAGAGCAATCCCGACAAAACCGCGCTCGTTCAGTGAGGCCAGTGCCTCATCGTCGCGGTCAAAGCCGATGTACTCACGTCCCACGTGGTCACGAACATGCTCGGCCATACGCCCGAAGCCGCAACCGATATCAAGGTGCAAGCCCTGCCCACCGGCAGAATGGTCCTGCAACAACCTGACAACATGACCATATACGTTGTCGTGATAGAACGGATTGTCGTAGTTGCTACTCATAGACTGTACCGGTGTTTGGTGTAGTAGTCGCCCACGAATTCTGCGACAGCGCCCTTGACGTCGATCTGCTTCGGCAACCTGCCTTCCTCCATGCGGCGATCGAACTCATTTGCGGCCTTGCGCAGATGCGGCAAATCCGAAGCCGCGAAGCTCTTGAGCAGGCGCTCGGCGATGTCCTTGCGTGAAAACTTGTAAGCCATCAGCAGCGCGGCCTCCGCGGAGTAGTACTGCTCCGAACTGGTGGGCGCCCATTGCCCATTGGCGCCCAGCCGCTTATCGTGAAACACAACCGCCGAGGGTTGGTAGATGATCCGGTACCCTGCAAGCCTGGCGCGCCACGAGAAATCCACGTCATCGCAATACAGGAAGAAGGTCTCCTGATCGAAGCCGTCCAATTCGCGGATCACGTTCATCGGGATCAGCGCACAAGCCGTGGTGGCCCAACCGGTCTCCCCGGTGAGTTTGTGGTATTCCTTGGGATGCTCGATGGGCAACTGGCGCGCCTCCACCATCCCCACGTGGGGATCGTCCAGCGGACGCGCCAGTTCGATCAGGGCGTCGGGAGCCAGCATCACATCCGGATTCATGATCAGCAACGCCTCCCACTCTGTCTCCTGGACCTGCGCATCCACGATCAACGTGTTGTGACCCTTGGCCGACCCCAGATTCCCATCGAAGAACAGGTGGTCAATCCGCGTGATCGCCGGGTGGGCTTTGCGCACGGCGCCCAGGAATTCGTCGTCCAAGCAGGCGCGCGGAGAACTGTCGCCATAAGCCAGCGACACGGACTTGAACACCCCTGCCGCGACCGCCAGATCTGCGGCGCGATTGAGGTGCGCGATGCTCTGTTCCACACGATTTTGCTCGTTGCCGTACAGCACGGAATGTACCCGCAGGTGGCCTGCGTTTTGCCGGTTTTTTTTGATGCTCATAACTTGGTGAGTTCCGAAGGCTGTTGATCGATCCATGCGCAAAGTTGGCGAACGCCTTCGCGCACAGGCACCTTGGCTGACCAGCCAAGCCCCGCTCGCGCCGAGGCATCACTGCAAGCCGCATGGCGCACATCGCCATTGCGGTACTGTCCCGTGACGTGAGGTGCCGGCGCACCATAGATAACCGCTATCTCGTGGGCCAACTCGGCGATCGAGATCGAGGCCCCAGTACCGACGTCGGCCAGCACACCGCTCATCTCGTCCACCGAGCAACGGATGATCGCATCCGCCACGTCGGTTATGAATACGAAATCACGGCGCATCGCCCCGTCTTCGTACAAGGGAATACTCTTGCCTGCTTTGGCCATGCGCGCGAACAACGAGACAATGCCGGTATAGGGATTGCTCAATGATTGGCCGGGGCCGTAGACGTTTTGTAGGCGCAGCACATTGAGCGCCACGTTGAAAGAACGCGTCCACGACGATAGAACATGCTCCTGGGCCAACTTTGTGGCGCCATAGATGCTGGTCGGATGCGTCTGGGTCCGTCCTGCCACGAACGATTCGCTAATCATGCCCGGAAAATCCCATTCCGCTGCGGCTAGCATCCTGTCGCTGCGCTGCCCGGGGTAACGCTCTGCCCCTGCCGAATCGCGCCAAGCGCCCTCGCCGTACACAGCGCGACTGCTGGACAACACAATGCGCCGCGGCAGCGCCTGATGGCGCGCGAAACCATCCAGCATCTGGGTTGTGCCCACTACGTTCACCAGGGCGTGGCGACTGCCCTCCGTCAATGACTGGCCGGTCCCGGTTTCCGCAGCCAGATGTATCACCACCTGGGGCCAAAATTCTCCGAGCAATCTATCCCAGGTATCGGGCTCGGTGACGTCCGCTTGTACCAACTGCACCGCCGGGTCCAATGCCTCCGGGCGTTTTCTTGTTGGATGGATCTGCGGATGCAGGTTGTCCACGGCGATCACCCGACCAAACGCCTGCGCCAGCCGTGCGGAGATGGCGCAACCGATAAAGCCAGCCCCCCCGGTGACCAGGCAGGTGGTGAAGGGGTCAGGTCGTTCCATTGACACGCTCGATGAGTTGGACATCAGATTTCCTCGACAGGCTGTTGCGCGGCTTCAGCGCCAGCATCGGCTTTTCCACGAAATGCCAAGAAAGCACAGCCAATAGCAGCGCAGGGGGGAGACTTAGTAGAGCATTTGACCATGGACCCAGCTGACCATGGGTCAACCGGTTGACGATCTGCTGGCACAGAAAGCCATAGAGATAAATGCCATATGAAAAATCACCGTATTTGCCAACACCACTGAGTAAGGAATTGGCATTCAGCGCCACGGCAAGTGTCACGTAAGGCACCAGTACATATAACGCGATCTCGGAGCTGATTCGTCCGGTGGGCTGAATCAGCGCCACCGCGATTACCAAGAACAACCCGAATACGGGATCCAGGAATTCCTCTAGACGCAAATCCCGAACCAGCGCACCGAGAAAGAAATAAGGCGCCACATCGAGCAGGCTGATCAGATCGGTACCGTAAAACACCGGATGCTGCGCTGGCTGGTGCGCCCGGGCGTACCACAAGCTGATCGAGCACAGGCCAAATGCAAACAGCGCGAACATCGAATGACTCTTCGCGCGCTGCTGGATCCAGCACACCATCGGCAGCAACAAATACATCGTAAATTCCACCGGCAGGCTCCACAGCGAGCCGTTCACGGCTATCGGATACGGGTTGAACTGAAACAGTCCCGGAAGGTCGTAGACTGGCCGCAGCAACACGTTCACGAGGTAGTAATAGGTGTGCGCATACCCGAAATAGGTGCGCAACGGAATATCGGTTATCAACGGCCCGGCGATGAATACCGTCAACAGACACAGCACCACCAGTGCCGGAAATATGCGCAGCGCCCGTTTCTGCAGGTACGGAATTGCGCTGGGCTGGAGACTCCAGCTTGTGCATATCAAGTACCCGCTGATGACGAAAAAGACTTTGACGGCGACAGCCTGCACCGAACTACCCAGCAGGCTCAAGTCGAGGCTTTTGGTAAGCGGATGTGCGTGCCCGAAAATGACTGCAATCGCCGCCAGCAGGCGTAGGGCATCAAAATTGTTCGTGCGATGCATGACTCGTTCCTGTAGTTTTACAAGCACCTATCCTGACCGTCGTCAGGATCGAACTGCTCACGCCGAAGCGTCCTCGATGCAAATGTTCCACATGGGAATTCCGACCAGTCCTGTGCTGACCTGGCTGGAATGACTGCTCACGACCAATGCATCGTGATACCAGTGATGCACCACATGGGAATCCTGACTCCCCTCCGATACCGCGACCGAGACCGCATATTCCCCTGCTGGAAGAATCGGCATTCGGAATTCGAAAATCGCAACCTTTTCCTGGCCTGCTTCGCAGCATACTGGTCGATCGACATAAGCCAAGAACGTGTTGTCGCCAAACAGGGATTGGCCCTGCTTGTTCTTCACCAGAAACCCCACGATCACATTCGTCAGCGGCTGCAGTGCGCGAAAACGCACACACAGGCGCACGGATTCACCGCCAATCGCCCACGATAGGAGCCCACCATCAGGCTGTGTCAGGTGCACGGCGGTCACCTTCGCCCCACCCTTTCCGAAGCTCTCCGCATGGGTGTCGAAGCGGCCGACTTGAAGATCGTTGCGCAGGTTGGATGCAAGCACCAGTTCGCGCCGCGCATCAACATAGTCCATGGCTTCGCTCGATCGTCCCTCGGCCAGCGTCATGCCGCTACTCAACCGATCACCACCCTGATTGGCGAGATACATATCTGCCAGATAATGCTGAGTCACCCGCTTAGGCGTGTCGTCCATGCGGATCGCTCCTTCGGACAGCCAGATGGCACGATCGCAGAGCGCACTGATCGCGCTGCTGTCATGACTTACAAACAGCAACGTGCCACCCTTTTCACGGAACCGACGCAGAAAGCGCATGCACTTCTGTACGAAGTATGCGTCACCGACCGCCAGCGCCTCGTCGATCACCAACACGTCCGCATCCACATGGGCAATCACTGCAAAAGCGAGCCGCATGAACATGCCACTGGAATATGTTTTGACGGGCTGCAGAACGTATTCGCCGATATCCGCAAAAGCCACGATCTCGTCATAGCGCCGCTCGATCTCATCCTGGGAGAGGCCAAGGATCTGCGCACTCATGAAGATATTTTCGCGCCCGGTAAATTCCGGGTTGAATCCGGCCCCCAACTCCAGCAGCGCGGCGATGCGGCCATGCACCAAGCAATGTCCGGAATTCGCCGAAACCACACCACAAAGGATCTGCAGCAAAGTGGATTTACCGGCGCCATTACGACCGACGATGCCTACCGTTTCGCCCCGGCGTACCTGGAACGAAATGTCCCGCAGCACCTCATGTTCCTGGTAAAACCGGCGGCGCCCGCGGAACAGCATTTGCAACAGGCGATGCGATGGTTTTTCGAAGATCAGGTAGCTCTTGCAGAGCTGATGTACGTCGATGGCAATTTCAAAGGACATCGGCGAAACCGTTCTTTGTACGCATGAACCACCAGTATCCGAACACCAATATCGCGTATGCGAAGAGCGCATATAGGCCCAGTGTGCCCCAATGCGGGAAGCCACCCTGCAACGTCACCTGCCGGAGTTCATTGACAGGAAGGGTCAAGGGGTTTAGGTCCAGCCAGCCGCGGTATTCCGGTGGCACCATATCCACCGGATACAGGATGGGGCTGAGATACATCAGGACCATGGCAAGAATGCCGGTAACCTGGGCAATATCGCGCAGGTACACCCCAAGAGAAGCCAGGAAATACGCCACGCCCAGCACCAGCATCAGCAGTGGCAGCACCACCAGCGGCGCGAAGATCCAAGTCCATGGCAACGCTCCGGTCAGCAGCAATTCGCCAGCCAATAGAATCAGCATCGCCAGCAGCAGATTGACCAAGGCCCCACCGACCGTGACAGCCGGGAGCACGTCCAGTGGGAATATCACTTTCTTGACATAGTTGTCGTTCTGGACAATGAGGGTCGGCGCCTTGTTGATTACGTCACTCAGAAAAATGAACAGTATCAGCCCCGAGTAAATAACCAGGCTGAAATTTTGCTGGGCCGATC
This sequence comes from Rhodanobacter sp. DHB23, assembly GCF_014842975.1. Taxonomy (GTDB): domain Bacteria; phylum Pseudomonadota; class Gammaproteobacteria; order Xanthomonadales; family Rhodanobacteraceae; genus Rhodanobacter_A. Next base: position 173,212 of record NZ_JACYXK010000027.1, read on the forward strand.
CCCAGCGGGCATGCATCACTACACCGAACACGAAGCTGAATAGCGCGAGCAGCGCTAATGGATTGAGCATGGACCACAAAAAACCCAGCACCGAGCCTTTGTAGCGCAGACTTACATCGCGAACGACCAAGCGATACAGCAACAACCGATGGCGGCGCAACTCGACGAAAGGCGCCACCAGTGGTAACCACGCACCACGCAAAGGGATCGAAAGAACGCGGTCGGTCATCGCAGCGCCGCATCCAGTTCGGCTTTCAGATCCGCAACATCCTCCACTCCTACCGAAAGCCGCACCAAGCCGTCGCTGATACCCAACCGTTTGCGGTTCGCCGGTGGCACCGAGGCATGAGTCATGATGGCGGGATGCTCGATCAGGCTTTCCACGCCACCGAGCGATTCGGCGAGCGAAAATAATTTGCATCGCTCCAGCATTCGGCGCGCCTTCTTCAAGCCGCCCTCCACTTCGATGGTGATGATGCCACCGAAACCATGCATCTGGCGCTTGGCCAGCGCATGTTGCGGGTGACTCTTCAGGCCCGGATAAATCACCTGCCCGACTGCCGGTTGTTTTTGCAACCAACCCGCCAGCTCCAAGGCGCTGGCGCAATGCTGGCGCATGCGCAGATGCAGGGTCTTCAGGCCGCGCATGGCGAGGAAGGCATCGAACGGTCCGGCGACTGCACCCACCGAGTTCTGCAGGAACGCCATGCGCTCGGCCAGTTCCGGATTGCTGGCGACCACGATGCCACCCACCATGTCGGAATGACCATTGAGGTATTTGGTGGCCGAATGCAGCACCAGGTCCGCGCCGAATTCCAATGGACGCTGCACCATCGGCGAGCAGAAAGTGTTGTCCACCACCAGGATCAGGCCGTGCTTCTTCGCGAAGGCGGCGACCTTGGCCAGGTCGACCAGCTTCAGCATCGGATTGGTCGGCGTCTCCGCCCAGATCATCCGCGTATTCGGTTTGAGCGCAGCCTTCAGCGCCGCGCCGTCGTTGAGGTCGATGAAGCTGAAATCCAGCCCCGCGGAACGACGACGCACCCGCTCGAACAGGCGATAACTGCCGCCGTAGAGGTCATCCATCGCAATCACATGGCTGCCCGAGTCGAGCAGGTCCAGTACCGTGGCCGCCGCCGCCAGGCCGGAAGCAAAGGCGAAACCCGCCACGCCGCCTTCGAGGTCCGCCACGCAACGCTCGTACGCCATGCGCGTAGGATTTTGCGTGCGCGAATATTCGTAACCCTTGTGCTTGCCGGGGCTCTCCTGGACATAGGTCGAGGTGGCATAGATCGGCGTCATGATCGCGCCGGTCGAAGGATCCGGGTGCTGACCGGCATGGATGGCGCGGGTACCGAGGCCGAGGCTGTCGACGGGTATCTTTTTGGGCATGACGGGCAACCATAGCTGTGCGGCAATTGCCGAGAACCGGCCACCGCGTGTAATGAATCACGCATTGTACCCGCGGGATCAGCAGTTGCCTTAACCAAAGCCGGCGCTCGAACCGAATGTCGAACGCCTGCGCCTTTGAGTCGCGGGGCACACATGCAAAAATGGGTCTTTGTTGCCACACGGATCACGTGCCCTCATGCAAACCCTTCTAGTCACCGGCGGCGCCGGCTTCATCGGCGCGAACTTCGTGCTGCAGGCCGTGGCCGATGGCTTCGCCGTGGTGAACCTCGACAAGCTCACCTACGCCGGCAACCTCGACACCCTGGCCTCGCTCGATGGCAACGATCGCCACCTGTTCGTGCAGGGCGACATCGGCGACCGCGCGCTGGTGGCGAAGCTGCTGGCCGGGCACAAGCCCGACGCCATCGTGAACTTCGCCGCCGAGTCGCACGTGGACCGCTCCATCGACGGCCCCGCCGAGTTCGTGCAAACCAACGTGGTCGGCACGCTGGGCCTGCTGGAAGGCGCGCGCGACTACTGGCGCAGCCTGGAAGGCGCCGCGCGCGAAAACTTCCGCTTCCTGCACGTCTCCACCGACGAGGTGTACGGCTCGCTGGGCGAGACCGGCATGTTCACCGAGACCACGCCGTACGCGCCGAACTCGCCGTATTCGGCATCGAAGGCCGCTTCCGACCACCTGGTGCGCGCCTTCCACCACACCTACGGCCTGCCGGTGCTCACCACCAACTGCTCGAACAACTACGGCCCGTACCAGTTCCCCGAGAAGCTCATCCCGCTGGTGACCGCCAAGGCGCTGGCCGGCGAGTCGCTGCCGGTATACGGCGACGGCCTCAACATCCGCGACTGGCTGTTCGTGGGCGACCACTGCTCGGCCATCCGCCGCGTGCTGGAAGCCGGCCGCACGGGTGAGACCTACAACGTGGGCGGCAACGCCGAGCGCACCAACATCACCGTGGTGAAGACGATCTGCGCCTTGCTGGACGAACGCCGCCCGCTGGCCGATGGCCGCCAGCGCGAGTCGCTGATCACCCACGTGAAGGACCGCCCCGGCCACGACCGCCGCTATGCGATCGACTCGTCCAAGCTGCAGCGCGAGCTGGGCTGGAAACCCTCGCAGACCTTCGAGAGCGGCATCGCCGCCACGGTGGACTGGTACCTCGCCAACCAGCCCTGGGTGCAGCGCGTGCTGGACGGCAGCTACCGCATGGAGAGGCTCGGCCAATGACCGCCAAGGGCATCATCCTCGCCGGCGGTTCCGGCACCCGCCTGCACCCGATCACCCGCGCGGTGAGCAAGCAGCTGCTGCCGGTGTACGACAAGCCGATGATCTACTACCCGCTGGCCACGCTGATGCTGGCGGGCATCCGCGAGATCCTGGTCATCAACACGCCGCACGAGCAGGCGATGTTCCAGCGCCTGCTGGGCGACGGCGCGCAGTGGGGCATCGACATCCACTACGCGGTGCAGCCCTCGCCGGACGGCCTGGCGCAGGCGTTCACCATCGGCCGCGATTTCATCGCCGGCCAGCCCAGTTGCCTGGTGCTGGGCGACAACATCTTCTACGGCCATGGCTTCACCGAACGGCTGAAGCGCGCCGCCGCCCGCGAGCACGGCGCCACCGTCTTCGGCTACTGGGTGAAGGATCCCGAGCGTTACGGCGTGGCGGAGTTCGACGCCAGCGGCAAGGTGGTCGGGCTGGAGGAAAAGCCGGCGCAACCCAAGTCGCACTACGCCGTCACCGGCCTGTATTTCTACGACAAGCGCGTCTGCGACTACGCCGCCGCGCTGAAGCCCTCGCCGCGCGGCGAACTGGAAATCACCGACCTCAACCGCTGCTACCTCGACGACGGCTCGCTGCACCTGGAGCAGCTCGGCCGCGGCTTCGCGTGGCTGGATACCGGCACGCACGAATCACTGATGGAGGCGGGCAACTACATCGAGACGATCGAGAATCGCCAGGGCCTCAAGGTCTGCTGCCCGGAGGAGATCGCCTACCTCAACGGCTGGATCGGCGCGGAGCAACTGCTGGCGCTGGCCGCCCCGCTGGCCAAGACCGGCTATGGCCAGTACCTGCAGAAAGTCGCGAAGGAGGGCGTGGCCCGATGAAGGTGATGGCGACGCGCCTGCCCGGCGCAGTGGTGATCGAGCCGCAGGTGTTCGGCGACTCGCGCGGTTTCTTCTACGAGAGCTACAACGAGGCGAAATACCGCGAGGCCGGCATCGACCGCCGCTTCGTGCAATCCAACGTGTCGCGCTCGGCGCGCGGCGTGCTGCGCGGCCTGCACTACCAGTGGCCCAACCCGCAGGGCAAGCTGGTCAGCGTGCTGGAGGGCGAGGTCTACGACGTGGCGGTGGACATCCGTCGCGGCTCGCCCACGTTCGGCCAGTGGGCTGGCGTGATGCTCACCGAGGAGAACCATCGCCACTTCTGGGTGCCGGAGGGCTTCGCCCACGGCTTCTGCGTGGTCTCCGAGTTCGCCACCTTCGCCTACCAGTGCACTGCGCTGTACGACGCCAAGGCCGACGCCGGCATCCGCTGGAACGATGCCGCGCTCGGCATCGACTGGCCGATCAGCGAACCGCTGCTGTCGGACAAGGACGGCAAGACGCCGTTGCTGGCCGAGGTGCCTGCCGAGCGCCTGCCGGTGTACGCGCCGTGAGGATTCTCCTGCTTGGCGCCAACGGCCAACTCGGCCGCAGCTTCATCGAGGATGGCGGCTTGGCTGCACGCGGCGGATTGATCGCCGCCAGTCGCGATGGCCGGCGTTACGACGACGCCAGCATCGAAACCGCCGACCTTTCCGCCCCGGACAGTCTGCCGGCCCTGCTCGACCGCGTGCGACCCGACGTGATCATCAACGCCGCCGCCTACACCGCCGTGGACCGCGCCGAGCAGGAGGAAGCGCTGGCCACCCGCGTCAACGGCGAAGCCGTCGGCGTGCTGGGCCGCTGGGCCGCTGCGCACGGCGCCCTGGTGATCCATTACTCCACCGACTATGTGTTCGACGGCGCGGCCGGCGCACCCTATCCGGTCGATGCGCCCACGGCACCGCTGGGCGCGTACGGCCGCAGCAAACTGGCCGGCGAGCAGGCACTGGGCGACAGCGGCGCGGCACATTTCATCCTCCGCACCGCGTGGGTGTACGCGCCGCACGGCCAGAACTTCCTGCGCACCATGCTGCGCGTGGGCGCCGAGCGCGACGAACTGCGCGTGGTGGCCGACCAGATCGGCGCGCCCACCAGCACCGCGCTGATCGTGGCGGGCACGCTGGCCGCGCTGGATGCGTGGCGAACTGCGGACGCCGGACAACGCAATGCGTTCGTCGGCACGCATCACCTCGTCGCCAGCGGCCACACCAGTTGGCATGGCTTCGCCTCGATGATCTTCGACGGCGCCGTCGAGCGTGGCCTGATCGCACGCGCGCCGCATGTGGCGGCCATCGCCACCGCGGATTACCCGACGCCGGCACGACGCCCTGCCTGGTCGGTACTCGATAACACGGGCTTCCAGCAGCGCTTCGGCTATGCTTTGCCCGATTGGCAAAGCGGCCTGGACGACGTGCTGGATGCGCTTTCGCACCAGCACGCCTGAACCGCCGACGGGAGTGCACCCTGTGCGCGAATGCTCCTGGCCTGGGCCAGGCATCAGAGCATTCGCGCACAGGGTGCGCTCCTACCGGCAAGCCATTGGCCGCAGGCAGACAAAGGTCGATCCACCATGCTCATTCCCCTGATCCTCAGCGGCGGCAGCGGCACCCGCCTGTGGCCCGTCTCGCGCCGGAACCTGCCCAAGCAGTTCCTGTCCCTGGCCGGCCACGGCACGCTGTTCCAGCAGACCGTCGCGCGCACGCGCGCCCTGCCCGAGGTGGCCGCGCCCATCGTGGTGGCCAGCGAAGACCATCGCTTCCTCGCCGCCGAGCAGTTGCTGGAGGCCGGCGTCGAAGGCGCCGCCATCGTGCTGGAACCGCTGGCGCGCAATACCGCGCCGGCGATCGCGCTGGGGGCGCTGGAAGCGCTGAAGCGCGACCCCGCGGCGCTGCTGCTGGTGCTGCCGGCGGATCACCTGATCGGCGACACCGGCGCGTTCGCCGCCGCGGTGGCGCAGGCGGTGCCGCTGGCGAAACAGGGCTGGCTGGCCACCTTCGGCATCCGCCCCGACCGCGCCGAAACCGGCTTCGGCTACATCCGCCGCGGCGCGGCGCTGGCCGAAGGCGCGTTCCGCGTCGAGCGCTTCGTGGAGAAGCCCGATCTCGCCACCGCCGAGGGCTACCTCGCCGACGGCGGCTACGGCTGGAACTCCGGCATGTTCCTGTTCCGTGCCGACCGCTACCTGGAAGAACTGGGCCAGCACGCGCCTGCGATGCTTGCCGCGGTACGCGCCGCGCACGCCGCCGCGCAGGCCGACCTCGACTTCGTGCGCGTGGACAAGGAGGCCTTCGCCAAGGTGCCGGAAGACTCCATCGACTACGCGGTGATGGAAAAGACCGCGCGCGCCGCGGTGATCCCGGTGAGCTGCGACTGGAGCGACATCGGCTCGTGGTCGGCGCTGTGGCTGGCCGGCGAACGCGACGCCGACGGCAACCTGCGCGAGGGCGACACGCTGACCGTCGACACGCGCAATTCGCTGCTGCGCTCGCACGGCCGCCACCTCGTCGCCGCCGTGGGCGTGCAGGACCTGGTCGTGGTCACCACGCCCGACGCCACCCTCGTCGCGCACCGCGACGCGGCGCAGGACGTGAAGAAGATCGTCGACCAGCTCAAGGCCGGCGGCCGCAGCGAACACTCCTTCCACCGCGTGGTACACCGCCCGTGGGGCAGCTACGACTCGCTGGAGGCCGGCGAACGCTTCCAGGTGAAGCGCATCGTGGTGAAGCCAGGCGCCAGCCTCAGCCTGCAGAAGCACCACCACCGCGCCGAACACTGGATCGTGGTCTCCGGCACCGCCGAGGTCACCTGCGACGACAAGGTGTTCCTGCTCGGCGAAAACCAGAGCACCTACATCCCACTGGGCAGCACGCACCGCCTGCGCAATCCCGGCAAGGTGCCGGTGGAGCTGATCGAGGTGCAGTCCGGCAGCTACCTCGGCGAGGACGACATCGTGCGCTACGACGACGTGTACGGCCGCGCCTGAATCGCGCACAGGGTGCGCTCCTACCGGCGTTTGCGCAGGCGGTATTCGTCGCGTATCACGTAGCCCGCCGCACCCAGCACCATCAACGCCAGCAAATACCAGGTGATCAGGTAGTTGAGGTGGTGGTTGGGGAACTGGATCACCGTCATGCCGCCACGCGGCCACGCGGATGCGTCCGCACCCGGCGTGGCAGCGGCATCCACGAAGTACGGCGCCACGTCGGTCAGGCCCCGCGCCCTGGCGATGGCCGCCACGTCGCGGGTGTACCAGCTGTCGGTGGCCGGGTCGTTGCGCGGAACCAGGCCGGAAGGCTCGCTGATGCGCAGCAGGCCGGTCACCGTGACCTCGCCGGTTGGCGCCGCCGGGCAATGCCCCTTGAAGTCGCACCAGCCGTCCGGCGCGAAGCCGCGGTTCACCAGCACGATGCTGCCGTCGTCGCGGCGCAGCGGCGTGAGTATCCAGTAGCCACCGCCGGCGTCGGTGGCCGTCCACACCCGCGTCTGGCGCCCGGGCACCCATGTGCCGCTGAGCTGCACGTGGCGGTACTCGGCATTGGCCGCCGTGATGCCGCTCCAGTCCGCCCTCCCGGGCGCAGGCACCGGCGGGGCATGCACGCGCTCATTGGTGTGGGCGATCAGCGCCGTCTTCCACGCCAGCCGGTGCACCTGCCAGGTGCCCAGCCCGACGAAGGTCGAGAACAGCACGATACCGAGCAGCGCCAGCAGGGCAAGCGCCAGCGGGCCGCGCATGTGGCGCGTGTTGTCGCCGGGGGGAGTCGATGTGTCAGGCATGGCACGGCATGGTCGCCTGCCGCACGCGTTGTGCGGCAGGCGATGGACAGCTCGCCGTCAGTCGTTGGGCAGGCCGGACTGGCGGCTGAACCACAAGGCCGCCAGCGTGCCGATCGCACCCGTCAGCAGGTACAGGCCCACGTATGGCACCCCGGCATAGATGGCGAGCGACAGCGCCACCAGTGGCGCGAAGCCCGCGCCGATCAGCCAGCCCAGGTCCGAGGTGATCATGGCACCGGAATAGCGGAACTCCGACGGGAAGTTCGCGCTCACCGCGCCGGCCGCCTGCGCATGGGTGAAGCCGAGCAGGGCATAGCCGAAGATGATGAACAGGTAGCTGTTCACCACGCCGCCGGAAAGCAGCAGCGCGGTCCAGCCGCTGTACACCGCGATCAGCACGCCGCCCACGCCCAGCGTGGTGCGGCGGCCGAAGCGGTTCGCCACCTTGCCGGAGATGACCATGCAGGGCATCGCCACGAAGGCGCCGACCACCTGCACCAGCAGGAAGCTGGTCACCGACTGCTGCGTATAGAGCAGCGCCCACGACAGCGCGAAGATGGTCACCAGGTGGAACAGCGCATAGCTGGCCAGCGGGGCAAAGGTGCCCAGGGCGACGTTGCGGCCCTGCGCGCGCACCAGCTCGCGCATCGAGGAGGGCTCGAGATCACGCTCCCTGAGCTGCTCGGCGTAGCGCGGCGCCACCACCATGCGCAGGCTGGCGAACAGCGACACGATGTTGATGGCGAACGCCGCGAAGAACGGATAGCGCCAGCCCCACTCGATGAATTCCTGCGGCGTCAGGCTGGACCAGATGTAGGCGAACAGGGCCGCGGCGAGGATGAAGCCGACCGGGTCGGCCAGCTGCGGCAGCATGGCGTACCAGCCGCGCTTGTCCTTCGGCGCCTTGAGCGCCGCCAGCGAGGCAAGCCCGTTCCAGCTGCCGCCCAGCGCGAAACCCTGCATGAAGCGCAGCACCGACAGCGCCGCGATGGCGGACCAGCCCAGCGTGGCGTAGCCGGGCAGGAAGGCGGTGCCGGCCGTGGCCATGCCGAGCAGGAACAGCGCGATGGTCAGCTTGGCGGCGACGCCGATCTGGCGTTGCAGCACCACGAAGAACATGGAGCCCAGCGGGCGGGCGACGAAGGCCAGCGCGAACAGCACGAACGAATAGAACACGCCGTCCATGTGGCTGGCGAAGGGGAAGAACACCTCCGGGAACGCCAGCACGCAGCCCAGGCCGAACACGAACAGGTCGAAGGACTGGCAGATGCGACCAATCACCACACCGATGGCGAGGTCGCCCGAGGTGAGCTGGTCGTGGGGATTCGCGCCGTGCGCTAGGGAGGCCGGGTGGCCGGCCGACTGGACGTTGCTGATTGACATGGTGATTCCGTGGAAAAGCGCGTGCAACGGGGATGGTCGAACAAACCGGCTGCGGCGCGGCGGAACATGAAGGCCGGCTTCATCTGGCCGTCCGGATTCCTTTGCGACGCCGAACCACACCTGGGCGAACCCGTCCAGCCGGGGGAAACTCGTCTACATAGGGAGTATTATAGGCGCTCCCTGCGGGAGCAGTGTAAGCAGCTCCCCGTTGCCTCCCTACATAGATACATGTGTCCATGACAGTGAAACGCCTCCGCGGCTTGCTGCTGCTCCCCCTCGTGCTGCTTTCCGGCTGCCACCTCGCGCTGCTCGATCCCTCCGGCGACATCGCGCGCCAGCAGAGCGACATCATGCTCGTCACCACGGGGATCACCCTGCTGATCGTGGTGCCGGTGCTGGTCGCCATCGGCGTGATCGCCTGGCGCTACCGCGCCTCCAACAAGCAGGCCCACTACGACGCCCACTGGGACCACTCGCCCAGCCTGGAACTGCTGGTGTGGGCGGCGCCGCTGCTCATCATCATCGCCGTCGGCGCGATCACCTGGATCGGCACCCACCAGGTCGACCCCTACCGCCCGCTCAGCCGCGTGGCCCCGGGCAAGCCCGTGGCGGCGGACGTCAAGCCGCTGGAAGTGGACGTGGTGTCGCTGCGCTGGAAGTGGTTGTTCTTCTACCCGCAGTACGGCATCGCCACGGTGAACCAGCTGGCGGCGCCGGTGGATCGGCCCATCCAGTTCAAGCTCACCTCAGACGAGATGATGGATGCGTTCTCCATCCCGGAACTGGCGGGCATGATCTACACCATGCCCGGCATGCAGACGATGCTGCACGCGGTCATCAACAAGCCGGGCCAGTACCAGGGCTTCTCGGCCAACTACAGCGGCGAAGGCTTCACCGATATGCGCTTCACCTTCGACGGTATGAGCCAGCAGGATTTCGACAGCTGGATCGCCAAGGCCCGCGCCTCTGGCGGCACGCTCGACCTGCAGGCCTACGAGCAGCTGCGCCAGCCCGAACGCGACGTGCCCGCGCGCGCCTTCGGCAGCTTCGAACCCGACCTGTTCACGCGCATCCTCGAACGCTGCATCGACGCCAGCCAGACATGCATGAGCCAGACCATGTCCGGTGACGCCATGCAGGACATGCACAACGACAACGCCGCGCCCACGGATGCCGCCAAGCCTGACGGCATGCAAGCCATGGCGAAATCTCAGGCAGCGCTCTTTGTAGCGCACGGGCAACCTGCCGATCCGCGTGCCAGCGCGAAGCACTGATTCTGTTTAGGGATCCAAACCATGCTTGAACCAATCACCCATCCCGCCGGCAGGAGCCTCCTGTTCGGCCGGCTTACGCTCGATTCCTTGCCGTTCCTGAAGCCCGATCTCGAGGGCCACATCGTCCTCGCCACACTCGTCGGCGTGCTTCTCGGCGGCCTGGCCATCCTCGGCATCGTCACCAAGAAGCGCCTGTGGGGCTATCTCTGGAACGAGTGGTTCACCAGCGTGGACCACAAGAAGCTGGGCATCATGTACATGATCCTCGGCACGGTGATGCTGCTGCGCGGCTTCGCCGACGCCGTCATGATGCGTGCGCAACAGGCGGTCGCCTTCGGCCCGAACATGGGCTACCTGCCGCCCGAGCACTACGACCAGATCTTCACGGCGCACGGCTCGATCATGATCTTCTTCGTGGCGATGGCCTACATCGTCGGGTTGATCAACTACGTGATGCCGCTGCAGATCGGTTCGCGCGACGTGGCCTTCCCGTTCCTCAACAACCTCAGCTTCTGGTTCACGTTCTGGGGCGCGATCACCTTCATGGTGTCGCTGTTCGTGGGCGACTTCTCCACCGCCGGCTGGCTGGGCTACCCGCCCGTCTCCGAACTGCAGCAGGGCCCCGGCGTCGACTACTACATCTGGGGCCTGCAGCTGTCCGGCGTGGGCACCCTGCTCAGCGGCGTCAACTTCGTGGTCACCATCATCAAGATGCGCGCGCCCGGCATGACGATGATGAAGATGCCGGTGTTCACCTGGACCTCGCTGTGCACCAGCGGCCTGATCATCGCCACCTTCCCGGTGCTCACCGCCACGCTGCTCCTGCTCTCGCTGGACCGCTACGTCGGCACGCACTTCTTCACCAGCGACTTCGGCGGCAACGTGATGATGTACATCAACCTGATCTGGGTGTGGGGCCACCCGGAGGTGTACATCCTGATCCTGCCGATCTTCGGCATCTACTCGGAGATCGTGCCGACCTTCTCGGGCAAGCCGCTGTTCGGCTACTCGTCGATGGTGTACGCCACCTGCGCGATCATGATCCTGTCGTACCTGGTGTGGCTGCACCACTTCTTCACGATGGGCTCGGGCGCGGACGTCAACTCGTTCTTCGCGCTGACCACGATGATCATCTCGATCCCCACGGGCGTGAAGATCTTCAACTGGCTGTTCACCATGTACCGCGGCCGCGTGCACTTCACCGTGCCGATGCTGTGGACGATGGGCTTCCTGTTCACCTTCACCATCGGCGGCATGACCGGCGTGATGCTGTCGGTGGCGCCGGCGGACTTTCTGCTGCACAACAGCCTGTTCCTGATCGCGCACTTCCACAACGTGATCATCGGCGGCGTGGTGTTCGGCGTGTTCGCGGGCGTGAACTACTGGTTCCCCAAGGCGTTCGGCTTCAAGCTCGACGAGTTCTGGGGCAAGGCCAGCTTCTGGTTCTGGCAGATCGGCTTCTGGCTGGCGTTCGGCCCGCTGTACATCATGGGCTTCATGGGCGTGACCCGCCGCCTGAGCCACTTCGACAACCCGGCGCTGCAGCCCTACTTCATCGTCGCCGGCATCGGCGCCGCGCTGATCGCGCTCGGCATCGGCAGCTTCGTCCTGCAGATCGCCATCAGCATCCTGCGCCGCAAGCAGTACGCCGTGGGCGGCGACCCGTGGAACGGCCGCACGCTGGAGTGGGCCACCTCGTCGCCGCCGCCGGGCTACAACTTCGCGTTCACCCCGAACGTGCACCAGCGCGACGCCTGGATGGACATGAAGAAGCACGGCTACCAGCGCCCGCTGGAGGGCTTCAACGACATCCACATGCCGAGCAATACCGCCGCGGGCGTGGTCATCGGCGTGCTCTCCTTCGCCTGCTGCTTCGCCCTGGTCTGGTACATCTGGTGGCTGGCCGCGGCGTCCTTCGTCGGCGTCATCGTCGCCAGCATCGTCCACACCTTCAACTACCACCGCGACTACTACATCCCCAAGGATGAGGTGCGCACGTTCGAGCACAGCGGCAACTGGCAGCCCGAGAGCCAGGGAGCAAACGCATGAGCACCACGGCTGTCGATTCCGCCGGCATCGCGCGATCGCCGTTCCTCTGCCACGAGGAACCGCACGCGCACAACGGGACCCTGCTCGGGTTCTGGATCTACCTGATGAGCGACTGCTTCATCTTCGCCTCGCTGTTCGCCTGCTACGCCGTGCTGGGCACCAGCACTGCGGGCGGCCCGACCGCGGCGGAGGTGCTGGACCTGCATGGCCTGGCGGTGAACACCGCCTTGCTGCTGGTCTCGTCGGTGACCTTCGGCTTCGCCATGCTGGAAATGGCGCGCAGGAAGAAGGGCGCCGTGCTGCTGTGGCTGGCCGTGTCCGGCCTGCTGGCGGCCGGCTTCGTGACGCTGGAGCTGCGCGAGTTCGCCAGCATGATCGCCGACGGTGCCGGCCCCGGCCGCAGCGCCTTCCTGTCCTCGTTCTTCACCCTGGTCGGCACGCACGGCCTGCACGTGTCCGTCGGCATCCTGTGGCTGATCGTGCTGATGGTGCAGTTGGGCAAGTTCGGCTTCAACGAGGCCAACATCCGCCGCATGCAGTGCCTGAGCATGTTCTGGCACTTCCTCGACCTGGTGTGGGTCGGCGTCTTCAGCTTCGTCTACCTGGCAGGTGTGCTGCGATGAGCCATTCCGATTCCCACGACCACGCCGCGCACGGCCACGACGAGCACGCCAACCACGGCAGCCTGCGCAGCTACCTCACCGGCTTCGTGCTGGCGGGCATCCTCACCGTCATCCCGTTCTGGCTGGTGATGGGGCACGTGTTCCAGAGCCACTGGGTGACCATCACCGTGGTGCTGCTGCTGGCCATCGTGCAGATCCTGGTGCACGTCATCTACTTCCTGCACCTCGACACGCGCTCGGAAGGCGGCTGGAACATGCTGTCCTTCGTCTTCACCATCGTGCTGGTGGTGATCGTGCTGGGCGCCTCGATCTGGGTCATGTACAACGAGAACACCAACATGATGCCGATGTCGCCGCAGTACCAGCACAACGGTGAGTGATCATTGCGATCATCCCTGATCGCGAGGATCAAATGGGCGGCCATCCATGACCGCCCCCTCAAGGAAAAGCCGGCAATTGCCGGCTTTTTCGTTGCCTTGACCCGCGCGGGCGAGGCGCCAGGCTGGCCAGTCGTTCCAGCCCACGATCCAGTTCCCGGTCCCGCATCGGCGGCGCCCGTGCCAGGCCCCTTCGAACCTGCCACCGCCGCGCCTTTGCCCACGCCCACAGCCGAGACGTCAATGATGCGGGCAGCGCAAAATGCATCGCCCGCCCGCATGACAGTGGCGCTGGTGACCAAGGGGCATTCGACGGCTTCGCCAGGAGCCTCGGAAGAAGCTTCCTCACGACAGGAAACTCCCAATGATGCATCGCCGTGTTTCTTCGAGCAGTATCGTCCAGCGCTGGATGGGGTTGATCGGCGGCATGCTCGCCGCCTCATCGGCGTTCGCGGCATCCAGTCCGAAGGCGCCGTATTACCACCCGCATCGCCTGGTGCAGATCGAAGCCGGCCGCCGGCTCAACCTGTATTGCGTGGGAAGCGGAAGCCCGGTCGTGATCTTTGATTACGGGCATGGCGGCCCGATCACGGTATGGTCGAAGGTCCAGCCCGCGATCGGAAAGCTCACCACGGCCTGCGCTTACGACCGTGCCGGCTATGGCTTTTCCGATCCGGGCCCGTTGCCGCGCAGCACCGCCGCGCGCGTGTCGGACCTGCACGCCTTGCTTCACGCCGCCGGCCTGAAAGGCCCTTACATCTTCGTCGGTCACTCCCTGGCAGGCCTGGACGGCGACCTGTTCGCGGACAAATATTTACCCGAACTGGCAGGCATGGTGTTGGTGGATCCTTCGATCGAGGGCCAGGACGAAGCTTTCAACGCAGTGCTGGGCTCCAGGGTCCGGTTCGACAAGATCCGCTCCGGCTTTTCCAGGTGTGCAGCGATAGCCAGGTCGGGAAAGCTCCCGACCGATGCCAAGGATGTGAATGATTGCCTGGATCGGGATCCCCACGACGATGCGCTGGCGCGACGCGTCAAGGACCAATGGAGCATGAGCCCGGCGCTTTGGGACACTCTCCGTTCGGAGTTTGAATCCATATATCCCGGTTCACCGAGCCCCGATCAGGACTTCGCCGGCATCGATGCCGCGCAACGGGACTGGGGCCACCTCCCGCTCATCATTTTGACGGCAGGCCATTCAAGCGACTGGGCGCCGGCGTCGTTGCGCCGGCGAGTGAAAGCGGTGTGGGTATCGCACCACGATGCCCTGGCCGCCCGCTCGTCGCGAGGGCGCAACATCCTGGTTCCCGATTCGGGTCATTACATCCAGCTTGAACACCCCGCCGTGGTGGTCGATGCGATCACGGAAGTGCTCAAAACGGCCCGTCAGGATGCCAGTGGCAAGTCGACGCCATAACGACGTGTGTGCGGAAACCACACCCTCGGTCCGGCGCCAGGCTCAATTTCCCGGCGCCAGATGGGCGAATCCATGGTCGGTCCGGCCGCGCTGAGTTGCCCAACCATTGCCCAGTTGGACCAACTATTCCCACACCAGCTGCCCGGGCGCCTGTCGCCTATTCCACCGTCACCGACTTGGCGAGGTTGCGCGGCTGATCCACGTCGGTGCCACGCAGCACGGCCACGTGGTAGGCCAGCAGTTGCAGCGGCACGGTGAACACCGCCGGGGCGATGAAGTCGCCGCCGGCGTCGATGCGTAGCAGGTGACCGCGCGCGGCATTGCCGTCCATCGGCGCCGCGCTGTCGGCGAACACGATCAGCTCGCCGCCGCGGGCACGTACTTCCTGCAGGTTGGACTTCAGCTTGTCCAGCAGCGGGCCGTTCGGCGCCACCGCCACCACCGGCATGTCCTCGTCCACCAGCGCCAGCGGGCCGTGCTTCAACTCGCCCGCGGGGTAGGCCTCGGCGTGGATGTAGGAGATTTCCTTGAGCTTGAGCGAGCCTTCCAGCGCCACCGGGAACTGCGCGCCACGTCCGAGGAACAGCGCGTGGTGGCGCGGGATGAAATGCGCGGCCAGCTCCACGATCTGCGGCTCCAGCTTGAGCGCGTCCGCGATGGCGTGCGGCAGGTGCTGCAACTGCGCGCAGAGGTCGAGGTAGCGCGCGTCGTCCAGCCCGCGGTGCCGCGCCAGTTGCAAGGTCAGCAGCGCCAGCGCCGTGAGCTGGGTGGTGAAGGCCTTGGTGGAGGCCACGCCGATCTCGGGACCGGCGCGGGTCATCAGCTTGAGGTCGGCCTCGCGCACCACCGAGGACTCGGGCACGTTGCAGATCGCCAGCGTGCCGAGGTAGCCACGACGACGCGACTCGCGCATCGCGGCCAGCGTGTCGGCGGTTTCGCCGGACTGCGAGATCGCCACGAACAGCGTGCCCTCCGGCACCACTGCCTCGCGGTAGCGGTATTCGCTGGCCACCTCGACGGCGACCGGCAGGCGCGCGTACTCTTCGATCCAGTACTTCGCCACCATGCCGGCGTGGTAGCTGGTGCCGCAGGCGATGATGTGCACGCCACGCACCCTGGTCAGCAGTTCGTCACCACCCACGCCGAAGATGTTCGGCAGCACGCCGTTCGCGCCCAGGCGCGATTCCAGCGTGTCGGCCACCGCGCGCGGCTGCTCGAAGATTTCCTTCTGCATGTAGTGGCGGTATTCGCCGCGCTCCACCGCGTCGGCGGACAACTCGCTCTCGTGCACGGCACGTTCGACCGGGCGGCCGTCGAGGCCGAACACCTGCACGCGTTCGCGGGTGATCTCGACGACGTCGTCCTCGTCGAGATAGATCATCCGGTTGGTGACCTGGATCAGCGCCTGCGCATCCGAGCCCAGGAAGTGCTCGCCGATGCCCACGCCCACCAGCAGCGGCGCGCCGCGGCGGGCGCCGATCACGCGGCCGGGTTCGTCGCGGCTGACCACGGCGATCGCATAGGCGCCCTCCAGGCCGCGCACCACGGCCAGCACCGCCTCGCGCAGACCCATGCCTTCGGCAAGGCGCTGCTCGACCAGGGCCGCGATCACCTCGGTGTCGGTTTCGGAAGTGAACACGTGGCCACGCGCCTTCATTTCCTCGCGCAGGCTGGCGTAGTTCTCGATGATGCCGTTGTGCACGATGGCGACGCGCCCGGCGACATGCGGGTGTGCGTTCGCCTCGTTGGGTACGCCGTGGGTGGCCCAGCGCGTGTGCGCGATGCCGGTGCCGCCCGGGAACGGTGCGGCCAGGTATTCCGCCTCCATCTCGCGCACCTTGCCCTTGGCGCGCACGCGGCGGATCTCGCCCCCCTCCAGCACGGCCAGGCCGGCCGAGTCATAGCCGCGGTATTCCAGCGCCTTCAGGCCGGCGATCAGCAGCGGTGCCACATCCCGCTGGGCGGCGGCGGCGACGATTCCACACATGGCGAAGCTCCGTGTCGATTGATGCAAACGAAGGCGGCGACTGTGCCGCCCACGCGTTTCAACCAACTTTCGACACCGTTGTCAGGCCAGCGCCTGTTCCACATCTCCCGGCGCGGGCTACGTGGAGATATTGAACAGACGCTCAGTTCACCTTGCGGCGAAGCCAGTTCAACAGGTCGATGCGGGTGATCAGGCCGAGGAACTGCTCGCCGTCCATCACGATCGCCACGTGGCCGCGCTCGAACACCGGCAGCAGCGACTCGATCGGCGAGCGCACGTCGAGCATCTGCAGGTCGCTGATCATCGCCACCGACACCGGATCGCGGAAGCGCGTCTCGTCGGCATGCACGTGCAGCAGCACGTCCGACTCGTCGACGATGCCCACCAGCTTGTTGCCGTCCATCACCGGCAGCTGCGAGACGTCGTACAGCTTCATGCGCGTGTAGGCGGTGATCAGCAATTCGTTCGGGCCGATCACCACGGTGTCGCGCTTGGCGAACGGGCGCAGCAGCAGGTCGCGCAGGTCGCCGTGCTGTTCGCGCTCGAGGAAGCCGTTGTCCAGCATCCAGTAGTCGTTGTAGAGCTTGGACAGGTACTTGTTGCCGGTGTCGCAGACCAGGGTCACCACGCGCTTCGGACTGGCCTGCTCGCGGCAGTACTTCAGCGCCGCGGCCAGCAGGGTGCCGGTGGAGGAACCCGCCAGCACGCCTTCCTTCGCCAGCAGTTCGCGCGCGGCGAGGAAGCTTTCCCTGTCGGAGATCGCATAGGCCTTCTTCACCCGCGAGAAGTCGCTGATCGGCGGCAGGAAGTCCTCGCCGATGCCTTCCACCAGCCAGCTGGCCGACTTGGTGGAGAGCGTGCCCTCGTTGATGTACTGGGCGAGGATGGAGCCCACCGGGTCGGCCAGCACGATCTCGGTGTGCGGCGAGGCCTTGGCGAAGTACTGCGACAGGCCGGTCATGGTGCCCGAGGAACCGCAGCCCACCACGATGGCGTCGATCCGCCCGTCCATCTGTTCGAGGATCTCCGGCCCGGTGCTCTCGATGTGCGCGCGCGGATTGTCGGGATTGCCGAACTGGTTGATGAAATAGGCGCCGGGCGTCTCGCGCGCGATGCGCTCGGCCATGTCCTGGTAGTACTCGGGATGGCCCTTGGCCACGTCGGAGCGCGTGAGCACCACCTCGGCGCCCATCGCCTTGAGGTTGAAGATCTTCTCGCGGCTCATCTTGTCCGGCACCACGAGGATCAACCGGTAGCCCTTGGCCTGCGCCACCAGCGCAAGGCCGAGGCCGGTGTTGCCGGCGGTGCCTTCGACCAGGATCGCGCCGGGCTTGATCCTGCCGGCCTTCTCGGCGCCCTCGATCATCGACAGGCCGATGCGGTCCTTGATCGAGCCGCCCGGGTTCGCGCTCTCCAGCTTCAGGAACAGCTCGCACGGCCCGGTGGCCAGGCGCTGCGCGCGCAGCATCGGGGTGTTGCCGATCAGTTCGAGAACACTTTGCCGGATCGTCATGGAGAAACCGTCGCTTGCTGGAAAGGCGTCCATGATAGCCGAGCACCGGAAACCCACCCGCCCAAAACGTCGCGGCCCCGGTGGCTTCCCGTGGGAAGCGGCCGGGGCCGTCGTGGTGCCGGGTCAACGATTCAATTGGACAACTGGCGCCGCCCTTCCCACATGCGTTCCAGGCGCGCCTTGGCGTACAACTTTTCCTTCTTCATGCTGGCGAGGGTGAAGTCATCGAGCGGGAGCACGCCGATCTCGGCGTCGTGCACCTTGCTGTCGAGTTCCCGATGGTGTTGATAGAGGCGGCGGAATTCCGCATCGGCCTTCATCAATGCCTCGACGTCATCACGCTGCTGGTTTTCGAACATGATCCAACCTCCTCGTGAGTGAGCATGCGGCGCAGGAACGCGCCCATCCACCGACCCGGATCACGCGCACACGTCCTCGCCCACCCGCACCGGCAAACCGGTGGAGGGCGGGAAACTGGCAAGGAAATGGGGCATGGGTCGGACCGGCAGGCATGGAGCGGAACGGCTCCATGGGTCCGACCCTACTCCCCCCGGAAAAGTGCCGCAAGCCTTCCCGGCGACAGCGGCCACGGGGAGTCGAAACGGTGTGAAGTCCGCATGAAAACTGCCGAAACAGCTTGTTGCGCCCCTTCAAAACAACATGGCGCCGCTCTCGCGACGCCATGCAGGGAGAAGCTTGCATTGAAGAGTGCAGCCATGGATGGCTGCCCGCTTGATCTTCGCAATCAAGGACGATTGCAGAACCCGCTGCATGGATGGCCGCCCGTTTGACTTTTGCGATCATGGACGATCGCAAAAGTAAAGCTACGGGTTGCCGCTGCTGTCCTTGTCCTGCTGCTGCATCTGCGCACGCATCGCCTTGGCGGCCTTGGCGGCAAGGTCGGCTTCGTGCTTGGCGGAACGCGCCACCCGGCTCTGCGCCTCGGCCAGCTTCTTGGCCTTGGCCGCCTCGGCCTGGGCCTGCTGCGCCGCCTGCGAATAGGCCTCGCCCTGCTCCTGCAGGCGCTGCGCTTCTTCCTGCGCCATCTGGTTCAGCAGGCGCTGGCGCTCCAGTTCGCGCTGCGCCGTCTCCGCCTCGCGGCGGGTGTTTTCCAGCTGGATCTGGTCGTGTTCGCGATCCAGTTGGGCCAGTTTCATCTGGGCGTCCTGCAACTGGGCGGAGGCACGGGCCGTGTCCACCAGGCGCTCGGCCATGTACAGCGCGTGCGGCCGGTCGTGCGAGTCGGCCTGGGCGAGCTGGGCGATGGCGTTGCGGGCCAGCGACTGCTCGGCCTGGGCATAGTTGCCCAGCACCGGGTCACCGGCGAGCTGGTTGAGGTTGCCGGTCAGCCGGCTGACGTCGATGTCGTCGCGATGGGCCTGGACGGTGCCGGCGATGCCGAGCGCGATCATGCCCATGACGAATACGGTGGCGGCGCGCTTCATGGCTGGCCTCCCGCAGGCTGGAAGCCCTGCGTTGTGTTGGAATCCTGGTCCGGCGGTGGCGCCAGCACCGAGGCCGACGGCGCCGGCATGTCCTCCACCGGCGCGGCGGACGGCAACGCACCGGAGCTGGCTGGCGCGGGCGCCGAACCGGCCGCTGCCGGCACCGGCAGCGGCTTGGCGAACTCGGCGGCAGCCGCGGCGGCAGCCTGCGCCCCCTCCTCGCGCAGCTCGGCGTTGGTGTTCATCTTGTCCTGGATCTTGGCCCGCGCCGCGCCCAGATTGGCCTTGGCCCGCGCCAGATCGGCATCGGCCCGCGATTCGGCGGCCAGGTCGGCGGCCAGCGCATACTTGCGGTCGGCCATCGCGGCCTGCGCCTGCTGGAACTTGTCCTGCGCAAAGCCCAGGTCCACCGGGTCATAGTCGGTCGCGCCGGCATCGCGTGCCGCCTGCAGCCGCGCCTGCGCCTGGTTCATCCCCTCGTTCGGCGGGGGAACGCTGGCGCAACTGGCCAGCAGCAGCACGCCGGCCAGCAGGCCGGCCAGGGCCGGCAACCGTCCCGCCACGCTCAAGCCCGCCGCAGTCCGGGCCGATGAAAAGGAGATGTGCACCATCACGCATTCCTGATTAAGCTTCTGGGCGTATTGTGGGCGTGCGCAATCGCTCAATGCAACGAAAACGAACAGGGGATTCGGCGTGGATATCGGTTACTTCCTCAAGCTGATGGTCGACAAGGGCGCCTCGGACATGTTCCTGTCCACCGGTGCCCCGGTGAACATCAAGGTCGAGGGCAAGCTCTACCCGCTCGGCAACACCGGACTGCCGGGCGGCATGGTGAAGAAGATCGCCTACTCGTTGATGGACGAGGGTCAGGTGCCGCAGTTCGAGCGCGACCTGGAACTCAACATGGCGCTGGCGGTGAAGGAGGCCGGCCGCTTCCGCATCAACGTGTTCAAGCAGCGCGGCGAAGTGGGCATGGTGATCCGCGCGATCAAGAGCGAGATCCCCAACGTCGAGCAGTTGCAGCTGCCGCCGATCTTCCGCGAGCTGATCATGGAGCCGCGCGGGCTGATCCTGGTGGTGGGCGCCACCGGCTCGGGCAAGTCCACCACGCTGGCCGCGATGCTCGACCACCGCAACACCAACTCGGCGGGCCACATCCTCACCATCGAGGATCCGATCGAGTACCTGCACCGGCACAAGCGCT
Organism: Rhodanobacter sp. DHB23; assembly: GCF_014842975.1. Taxonomy (GTDB): domain Bacteria; phylum Pseudomonadota; class Gammaproteobacteria; order Xanthomonadales; family Rhodanobacteraceae; genus Rhodanobacter_A. The sequence goes on from NZ_JACYXK010000027.1 coordinate 193,819, forward strand.
CCATCGTCAACCAGCGCGAGGTGGGGCTGGACACGCACACCTACCACGAGGCGCTGAAGAACGCGATGCGCGAGGCGCCGGACGTGATCATGATCGGCGAGATCCGCGACACCGACACGATGGAAGCGGCCATCGCCTTCTCCGAGACCGGCCACCTCTGCCTGGCCACCCTGCACTCCAACAACGCCGACCAGACGCTGGAGCGCATCCTCAACTTCTTCCCCGAGTCGGCGCACAAGAACGTGCTGATGAACCTGGCGCTGAACCTCAAGGCCGTCATCAGCCAGCGTCTGGTGATCGGCAAGGACGGCCGCCGCCTGCCCGCGGTGGAGGTGCTGCTGAACACCCCGCTGATCCGCGACATGATCCGCCGCGGCCAGGTGCACGACATCAAGGAAGCGATGGACCGCAGCCTGCAGGAAGGCATGCAGACCTTCGACCAGTCGCTGTACCGGCTCTACAAGGATGGCCGCATCGAGCTGGACGAAGCGCTCAACAAGGCCGACTCCCGCGACGGCCTGGCGCTGAAGATCCGCCTCGCCGAAGGCGGCGGCACGAACGACAACGCCTTGATTGGCGGCAGCAACGACCCTTACGGCATGGGGTTCTGAATCCGGGCATCAGGCCGCGGGGCGTACGTCGACCCGCGCGCCCTTGACCCAGCAGAGGCCGGCACCCGGCGTACCCTTGCAACATCCTGTCGCAGCCACCGGCCCGCCGGCCACGCCGCCGGCGCCACGGGTGTTTCCAGGCCGATCCCACACGCTCATCCCTGCGCGGCCGGCGCATCCGGCTGCGCTTCCGGCGCAGCCATGCGGAACGCCTCGAGTTCGCCGCAGGCCGCATCGATGCGCAGGATCGTCGGATAGCCGTCCAGCGGCAGCTTCCAGCGCCGCGCGTTGTACACCTGCGGGATCAGGCAGGCATCGGCCATGCCCGGCGCGTCGCCATGGCAGAAGCGACCGGTGGCCGCGTTGCCCGCCAGCATCGCTTCCAGCGCCGCGAAGCCCGTGGCGATCCAGTGCCGCGACCACGCGCCACGCAGCGCCTCGTCGGTGCCCAGCTCGTGCTCCAGGTATTGCAACACGCGCAGGTTGCCCAGCGGATGGATGTCGCAGGCCACCAGCTGCGCCATCGCCCGCGCCTGGGCGCGACCACGCGCATCGGCCGGCAGCAACGGCGGCTCGGGATGGAGTTCTTCGAGGTATTCCATGATCGCCAGCGATTGCGTCAGCGTCCGGTCGCCGTCGCACAGGCTGGGCACCAGTTGCTGCGGGTTCATCGCGGCGTAGGCTGGCGCGTGCTGCTCGCCGCCGTCCTTCACCAGATGCACGGGACGGTTCTGGTAGTCCAGGCCCTTGAGGTTCAGCGCGATGCGCACGCGGTAGGCGGCGCTGGAGCGCCAGTAGCCGTACAGCACGAGTCCGGAGGTCATGGTGCCCGCCCGCCATGGAAAACCCGCAGTGTAATTTGCATCCCCTCCGGGCGAGCGGGAAAATACGCGATTCCTGCCGCCGACGCGGCCCATCCGCCACCACCGGAGTCTTGATGTGACCGTCCTGCGCATGAGCGACCTCGACCTCCACGGCCAGCGCGTGCTGATCCGTGAAGACCTCAACGTGCCGATCGACGACCACGGCCACATCACCTCCACGCAGCGCCTCGACGCCGCGCTGCCGACGATCAGGGCAGCCCGCGATGCCGGCGCGAAGGTGATGGTGCTCTCGCACCTTGGCCGTCCGAAGGAAGGCCAGTTCGACGAGGCCTCCTCGCTGGCACCGGTGGCCGCATGGCTGGGCGACAAGCTCGGCAAGCCGGTGCGCCTGGTGCGCGACTACCTCGACGGCGTGGACGTCGCCGACGGCGAGGTGGTGGTGCTGGAGAACTGCCGCATGAACGTCGGCGAGGGCAAGGACGACGAGGCGCTGTCGAAGAAGTACGCCGCGCTGTGCGACATCTTCGTGATGGACGCCTTCGGCACCGCGCACCGCGCACAGGCCTCCACCCACGGCGTGATCAGGTTCGCCCCGGTGGCCGTCGCTGGCCCGCTGCTCTCGGCGGAACTCGATGCACTGGGCAAGGCGCTGGAAAACCCGGCGCACCCGCTGCTGGCGATCGTGGCCGGCTCCAAGGTCTCCACCAAGCTCACCCTGCTGGAGAACCTGATCGGCAAGGTGGACCAGCTGATCGTGGGCGGCGGCATCGCCAACACCTTCATCGCCGCGATGGGCCACTCGGTAGGCAATTCCCTGGTCGAGCCCGACCTGCTCGACGCCGCGAAGAAGGTGCTTGCCGACGCCAAACGCCGCGGCGCCGAAGTGCCGCTGCCGGTGGACGTGGTGGTGGCGCCGGAGTTCTCCGCCAAGGCGCCGGCCACGGTGAAGCCGGTGGACCAGGTGCGCGACGGCGAGATGATCCTCGACATCGGCCCGGAGACGGCGCAGCAGTACGCCGCGCTGATCGCCAAGGCCGGCACCGTGGTGTGGAACGGCCCGGTCGGCGTGTTCGAATTCGACGCCTTCGGCAAGGGTACCGAGACACTGGCGCGCGCGATCGCAGCGTCGAAGGCGTTCTCCATCGCCGGCGGCGGCGACACGCTGGCCGCGGTGGACAAGTACGGCATCGAGAACGAGATCTCCTACATCTCCACCGGCGGCGGCGCCTTCCTCGAATTCCTCGAAGGCAAGGAACTGCCCGCGGTGGCCGCGCTCAAGGCGCGGGCCGGCCAGTGACGCTCTGCCTGTTCGATCTCGACGGTACGCTGATCGATTCCGAACCCGGCATCACCGCCTGCATCCGCTACGCCTTCGACAAGCTGGGCGTAGCGGCGCCGACCGACCTGCGCCCATGGATCGGCCCACCGCTGCGGCACGGCTTCGCGCCGCTGCTGGAGCATGACGCCGAGCGTGTCGAGGCCGCGGTGGATTACTACCACGAGCGCTTCGCCACGCTGGGTTGGCGCGAACACGCGGTCTACCCCGGCATCGTGACGATGATCGAACGGCTGCAAGCCGCCGGCCATGTGCTGGCGGTAGTCACCAGCAAACCCGAACGGCATGCGCGACCGATCATCGAGCACCTGCCATTCGGCGACGCATTCGCCCGCCTGTACGGCCCCGATCCGTCCAGTCCGCACAGCGAAAAGGCCTCGATGATCGCCGCCGCGCTGGCCGATTTCGATGCCTTGCCCGAACAGGCCGCGATGATCGGCGATCGCCATTTCGACATCGAAGGCGCCGTGGCCAACCACGTGCGCGGCATTGGCGTGCTGTGGGGTTTCGGCAGCCGCGAGGAACTGGAGCTGGCCGGCGCACATGAACTGGCGCGCGATCCGGTGCATCTCGCGGATCTGTTGGCGACATAGCCGTCTGCTCCGGAGCGCACCCTGTGCGCGAATGCTTTTGCTTCGGTCGTCACCAGAGCATTCGCGCACAGGGTGCGCTCCTACAGCAAACGAAAACGCCGCGGGATTTCCGCGGCGTTCTTGTTTGGGAAAGGCGTCGATCAGCCGACGACGCGCTTCACCGCATCAACCACGTTCGTCACGGTGATGCCGAAGTACTCGTACAACTGCTCGATCGGGGCCGAGGCGCCGAAGGTGGTCATGCCGATCACTTCGCCGTCGAGGCCGACGTACTTGCGCCAGAAGTCGACATAGGCCGCCTCCACCGCCACGCGCGCGCGGCACCAGCCGGGCAGCACGCCTTCGCGGTATTCCAGCGGTTGGGCGTCGAAGGTCTCGGTGCACGGCATCGACACCACGCGCACCGGCACGCCTTGCTGCGCCAGCGTGCGCATCGCTTCCATCGCCAGTTCCACCTCGGAGCCGGTGGCGATCAGGATGGCCTTGAACTTGGTATCCGCCGGATCGGACAGCACGTAGGCGCCGCGCGTGATGTCCGCGACCTGCTGTGCGCTGCGCGACTGGTGCTTGAGCGTCTGGCGCGAGAACACCAGGCAGGAGGGGCCGTCCTTGCGCTCGATCGCCGCCTTCCACGACACCGCCGACTCCACCGCGTCGCAAGGACGCCACACGCGGTTGTTCGGGATGTAGCGCAGGCTGCCCAGGTGCTCCACCGGCTGGTGGGTGGGGCCGTCCTCGCCCAGGCCGATCGAGTCGTGGGTGTAGACGTGGATGGAGTGCGCGGGGATCAGCGCGCTCATGCGCACCGCGTTGCGCGCGTAGTCGGAGAACACCAGGAAGGTGGCGTCGTACGGGATGAAGCCGCCGTGCAGCGCGATGCCGTTGCCGATCGCGGTCATGCCGAACTCGCGCACGCCGGAGTGGATGTAGTTGGCGTTGGGGCTGGTTTCGGTGACGCTCACCGAGCCCTTCCAGATCGTGAGGTTGGAGCCGGCGAGGTCGGCCGAACCACCGATCAGTTCCGGCAACAGCGGGCCGTAGGCATCCAGTGTCATCTGCGAAGCCTTGCGGCTGGCCACATCCGGGCCTTCGGCCTGCAGCTTGTCGACCCAGGCCTGCGACTTCGCGGCCCAGTCGGCGGGCAGTTCGGCGGCGAGGCGGCGCTTCAGCTCGGCCGCCAGACCGGGGTGCGCCTTGGCGTAGGCGTCGAACAGCGCGTTCCACTCGGCCTCGCGCTTCGCACCGGCCGCCTTCGCGTCCCAGCCGGCGTAGATCTCGGCGGGGATCTCGAACGGCGGGGAACGCCAGTCCAGCATGTCGCGCGCGGCGGCCACCTCGTCCTTGCCCAGCGCCGCGCCGTGGCAGGCCTCGGTGCCTTCCTTGTGCGGCGCGCCGAAACCGATGATGGTCTTGCACATCACCAGCGTGGGCTTGCCGGTTTCCGCCTTGGCGGCGGCCAGCGCGGCCTTGATCTTGTCGGCGTCGTGGCCGTCCACGTCGCGGATCACGTGCCAGCCGCAGGCCTCGAAGCGCATCGCGGTGTCGTCGGTGAACCAGCCCGGCACCTCGCCGTCGATGGAGATGTTGTTGTCGTCGTAGACCAGGGTGAGCTTGCCCAGCTTCCAGGTGCCGGCCAGCGAGATCGCCTCCTGGGAGATGCCTTCCATCAGGCAGCCGTCGCCGCAGAACACCCAGGTGTGATGGTCGACGATGTCGAAGCCCGGCTGGTTGAAGCGCTCGGCCAGCACCTTTTCGGCCAGCGCGAAGCCCACGCCGTTGGCGATGCCTTGGCCCAGCGGGCCGGTGGTGGTTTCCACGCCCACCGTGTGGTGCGCCTCGGGATGGCCCGGGGTCCTCGAATGCAGCTGGCGGAAGCGCTCCAGCTCGCCCATCGGCAGTGCGTAGCCGGACAGGTGCAGCAACGCGTACTGCAGCATCGAGCCATGGCCGTTGGAGAGCATGAAGCGGTCACGGTTGAACCAGTGCGGGTTTGCCGGATTGTGGCTGTGGAAGTCGTTCCACAGCACCTCGGCAATGTCGGCCATGCCCATCGGCATGCCCGGATGGCCGGAATTGGCCTTCTGCACGGCATCCATGGCAAGGGCTCGCACGGCATTGGCGAGTTGGCGGCGGGTGGTCATGGGGAAAGCTCCGGGCGACGACGGAAAGCGCGCATTGTCGCCGATCCCGTCGATGCTGTCGCGACGCGCCGACAGGATGGACATTAACTGGCACTTAATTCTGTACTAATCGGTATTGAATTCCTTCAGCCAGCTTCCCATTTAATGCCCCGGCACCGCCCACGAGTGGTGCCGAGCCACGGCGATGCCTTTCCCCAAGGTGCCGTGGACTGACCAGAACAAGAGGAATTCCCCATGAAAAAGACTCTGCTCGCTCTCACCGTGGCTGCCGCCGGCTTCGTCGCCGTACCGGCCGCCTTCGCCCAGGATCAGGCTCCGTCCGCCACGACCGGCACCGCCCAGCAGGGCTGGTACGTCAGTGCGGACCCCGGCTACGCCAACATCAGCAAGGGTCCCTACGACGACGGCAAGTTCGCTGGCGGCGTGAAGGGCGGCTACCGCTTCGCGCTCAACCCCGAGACCTCGCTGGGCGTGGAAGTGGGCTATCAGTGGCTTGGCCGCGTGACGCCCGAGGGCCAGTACGCCAGCCAAGGCCCGGGCAACGCCCAGTCCAAGCTGCGCGGCAGCACCGCCGGCCTGGACCTGCGCTACAACGTCGCCCCCAACTGGTACGGCGAGCTGCGCAGCGGCCTGTTCTATGCACAGGGCGAAGGCCTTACCGACGCGCCGAACCCGCAGTTCCGCCAGTTCAACCGCACCAAGTACTACGCCGGCGCCGGCGTGGGCTACAACATCAACCCGAACTGGAGCGTGGGCGTGAACTACGACTACTACGCCGGTACGGGCAATGGCGTGCAGTTGGATACCAGCAAGTATTCGCTGAACGCGGAATACCGTTTCTGAGCGTTGCTCGCTCATGTCGCACGAATTGGAACGGGCGCCGATGGCGCCCGTTCTTCTTTCAAAACAGTCGCTTGCCGGGAAAGTTAATCGTTACTTAATAATGTACTAACGAGTATTGAATTTTTCCGTCCCGGCAACCATCTAAGAAAACGTGCCCGGCATTTCCCCGATACCAGGCATGCGGCACCGCCCTTCCCCAAGGTCCGGCAGCCGTTTTCCCATAACAGGAGAATCTCCATGAAAAAGACCCTGCTCGCCCTTGCCCTCGCCTCCACCGGCCTGCTGGCCATCCCCGCCGCCTTCGCGCAGACCGCGCCGAGCGACGGCAACTGGTTCATCAACGGCAACGTCGGTCGCACCGCCATCAACCAGGGCCCGTACGACAACGGCCACGACACCGGTTACGCCCTCAACGGCGGCTACCGCTGGGCGCTGTCGCCGAACTTCCAGTTGGGTGCGGAAGTGGGCTACAACGACCTGGGCAACATTCGTGCGAAGAACATCTTCAACAATTCCCCGATCGTCGCTCCGGGCAAGTCGCAGCTGCACGGCTGGACCGCCGGCGCCAACGCCCACCTCGACCTCAGCCCGAGCTGGTACCTCAGCGGCCGCGCCGGCCTCTACAGCTGGACCGGCCACGGCATGAGCAACGACGTGAACCCGATCAACAAGGGCCTGAGCGACAACAGCTGGTACGCCGGCGCAGGCGTGGGCTACAACATCACGCAGAACGTGAGCGTGGGCCTGAACTACGACTACTTCGACGCCAAGAAGCACAACGTCGACCTCAGCACGGACATGATCTCGGCCAGCGCGGAATTCCGCTTCTGACCCGAACCTCGCTGCTGCACGACCGCGAAGGGCGCCGAAAGGCGCCCTTCGTTCATTTAACAATCCTTGAAGCCCAATCAACGGTCTCTTAACATTTGGCGGTCGCGGAACAAAGCGACACGACCATTACCAAGGCACAAGGAATTCATACATGTACAGGAAACTGCTTCCGCTCGTTGCCGCCGCCTGCGGCTTCTTCGCCACCGCTGCCCATGCCGATCAGACCGATGGCTGGTTCGTCAATGGCAACGTCGGCACCGCCCACTACAAGGCCACGGTCGACGGCCAGGGCACGGGCACCGACAGCAACACGGCTTTCATCCTCAATGGCGGCTGGCGATCCCAGGGCCTCATCGGCTTCGAGGCCGGCTACACCAACCTGGGCAGTGTCAGTGCGAAAGACGTCTATGGTGATCGCGCCAAGATCAAGGGCGACGGCTGGACGTTCGGCCTCGACGGCCATTTCAACTTCAACGACCACTGGTACATGTCGGCCCGCACCGGCGGCTTCCTGTGGAAGCTGAAGGCAACCGCCACGATCGACGACGGCCTGGGCTCTTCGGAATCCTTCCGCAACAGCAAGCAGGGGCTTGGCTGGTTCGCCGGACTGGGTACCGGCTACGACATCAACCAGCACTGGAGCGTGGGCGCGAACTTCGACTACTACAACATGCGCAACCGCGGCTACTACGAAATCGGCACGCGCATCTTCTCGGTCAGCGCCGAATACCGCTTCTGAGTCTCCGCTCCAGGCAAAAGCAAAACGGGCGCCGCGAGGCGCCCGTTTTGTTTGAACCTTGAACAGTGCAGCCATGGATGGCTGCCCATTTGATCTACTCGCGATCACGGATGACCGCAAGAACCCGGCCCTCAGCCGTTCCAGCGCCCCAGCGCGGCGAGGCCGTTGTCCTTGGCGCGGGCGTGCACGGTCTTCTGCGCTTCGGCGTAGTTGGCCTTCATGTCCTTGGCCCACAGCTTCAGCGCGGCCTGCTGCATGGCACGGCCGTAGGAGAACGACAGCGGCCACGGATGCGGGCCGATGCGGTTCATCGCGTTGAGGTGCGCGGTGCTCTGCTCGTCGGTCTGGCCGCCGGAGAGGAACACGATGCCCGGCAGCGAGGCCGGCACGCAGGTCTTCAGCACGCGCACGGTGGCCTCGGCCACTTCCTCGGCGTCGACCTGTTCGGACGAATCCTTGCCCGGGATCACCATCGACACCTTCAGGATGGTGCCTTCCAGCATCACGTTCTGCTCGTACAGCGCGTTGAACAGGCTGCGCAGCACGGCCTCATGCACCTCGTAGCTGACCTCGATGCTGTGGTCGCCGTCCATGATCACTTCCGGCTCGACCATCGGCACCAGGCCGGCTTCCTGGCACAGCGCGGCGTAACGGGCCAGCGCGTGGCAGTTCGCCTCGATGGCGGTGGAAGACGGGTTGTCCTCGGAGATGTTGATCACCGCGCGCCACTTGGCGAACTGCGCGCCCAGCTTCACGTATTCGGCAAGGCGCTCGCGCAGGCCGTCGAGGCCTTCGGTGACCACGTCGCCAGGGAAGCCGGCCAGCGGCACCGGGCCCTTGTCCACCTTGATGCCGGGGATGATGCCGGCCTTCTTCATCAGCTGGGTGAACGGCACGCCGTCCCTGGTGGACTGGCGGATCGTCTCGTCGTACAGGATCGCGCCGGAGATGTGCTCGTTCAGGCCCGGCGTGGTGAGCAGCAGCTCGCGATAGGCGCGACGGTTTTCCTCGGTGTTCTCGATGCCGACGGCCTCGAAACGCTTCTTGATGGTATTGGTCGACTCGTCGATGGCGATGATGCCCTTGCCGGGGGCGACCATGGCCAAAGCGACGCTTTCGAGATCTTCGATACTCATGACGGCTCCGTGCAACGAGGCGTAATCCGCCCGCTCAAGGTGGGTGCCGCCCGGGTGGGCGGCGGGATGAAAGGCCGCGAATTATAACGAAACCGCCGGAAAGGCGCCGGTTACTGCCCGTAACCCGGCAATTTGCAGGGTTCCATCACCTTCTGCATGCCATCCGCACCCTCGGGTGCGTTGAACGGCACGATGTAGTAGGTGTCGATGGGCTGGCCGATCCGGTTGGTGAGCGCGGGACCGTAGCGGAAGTTCTTCACCGCGGTCACCGCGGCATTGCCCAGGTCGCTCTTGGGCACCAGCTTGACCAGTTGCACGTTCATCGGCACGCCGTCGGAACCGATGGTGTAGGTCACCGCGGCGCAGCCGGGCTTGTCCAGGTTGAGGCCCGAATTGGGCAGATCCGTGTCCACCTTGGTATTGAGGCGGATCCAGTAGTGGTACTGGTCCTGCGGGTCGATGCGATGGGACGACTGCGCCAGCACGGGCACGGCGCAAACCAGCGCCGGCACCAGCAGGAGGGAGCGGATCAGGCGACGGGCGTGCGGGTGCATGGCGATACTCCGGGGGTGGGGGCGCCGACAGTCTAGCCGTGCGGCCCGATCCCGTCGTCAGTCTCCGCCGACGCATGCGGTGGACGCCCGCGCATGCGCTGCAGGAGGGTCATCAGCCCGCGCGCGCCCAGCATCAAGGCCATGCCACCAGCCGCCTGCACGAGGTAGTAGATCACCCAGTGCCATCCCGACACGGGCAACTGCCCGGTTGCCGCATCCGCCAGGCGGCTCCTCAAGAGGAGCATGGTGAGCCCGTGCCCGAGGCAGCCCGCCAGGCCCGACACGCCGAGCATGGCGCCGGTCACGGTCAGCGCCACGCGCATCAAACCGTCGGCATCCAGCTGGATTTCCAGCAGCTCGTGTCCGCGCCGGCCGATCGCCCAGCCGGCAAGGATGCCCGGCCACAACCATAGTGCCCCGGCCACCAGCAGGCCGAACACCGCCAGCAGCACGGCATCCAGGGCGAAGCCGCCAGCCGGTGATTCCCAGAGGAACACCGGCAACCGCTCCAGCAACCCCACGGCCATCAGCACGGCCCCCAACCGGATCGCGACGCACAGCACCGTGTACAGAGTCGTTTTCACCCTTCCCCCTGCTGCACGCGCCCCTGCCCAGGTCAGAGCTCGCGGATGTTGTCCACCGTGCCGCCCGGACCCACCGAGAGCAGCTTGAGCGTGTTGGTGCCGCCGACGTGGCCCACGCGGTCACCGTAGGTGATGACCACGCTGTCGCCCTCGACCAGCTTGCCCTGTTCGAACAGCAGGCGCACCGCGGCACGGGTGGAGGCGGCCATGCTCTGGTTCTCGCCGTGGCTGAACTCCACCGCGCGCACGTCGCGCAGCACCTGCATGCGGCGGCGCGCGGCGGCGAACGGCGACAGGCCGTAGATCGGTATCGCGCTGCGGTAACGCGACAGCCACTGCGCCGTGGCGCCGGATTCGGTGAGCGCCACGATCGCGCGCACGCCGAGCTGCGCCGCCAGCACCATCGCGGCCAGCGCGATCGCCTGGTCGGTGCGGCTGAGGTGGTGGCTGACGTTGGCGAGGTCTTCCTTGGGCTCGAACTGGCGCTCGGCGCCGAGGCAGATGCGCGCCATCGCCGCCACCGCCTTGTCGGGGTGGGCGCCGGCAGCGGTCTCCTCGGACAGCATCACCGCGTCGGTGCCGTCGATCACCGCGTTCGCCACGTCCAGCACTTCGGCGCGGGTGGGGATCGGCGAGCGCACCATCGACTGCAGCATCTGGGTGGCGGTGATCACCGCGCGGTTGCGCTGCACCGTCTCGCGGATGATCTTCTTCTGCAGGCCGGGCAGCTCGGCGTCGCCGATCTCCACGCCCAGGTCGCCGCGCGCCACCATCACCACGTCGGAGGCGTCGATGATCTCGCCGAGCACGGGGATCGCGTCGGCGCGCTCGATCTTCGACACCAGCGCGGCGCTGCCGCCGGCCTCTTCCATCAGCCGCCGCGCCAGGTGCATGTCGTCGGCCGAGCGCACGAAGGAGACGGCGAGGAAGTCCGCGCCGATCTCGGCGGCGAGCTTGATGTCGGCCTTGTCCTTGTCCGACAGTGCGGAGACGGACAGGCCGCCGCCCTGGCGGTTGAGGCCCTTGCGGTCGGACAGCTTGCCGGCCACCAGCACCGTGCAGTGGATCTCGGTGCCGGCGACCTCGTTGACGGTGAGCGCGACCAGGCCGTCGTCCAGCAACAGCACGTCACCGGAACGCACGTCCTGCGGCAGGCCGAGGTAGCTCACGCCCACGCGGCCGATGTCGCCGGGCGGCGCGTCGGCGCGGCAGTCCAGCACGAAGGGCTGGCCGACCTCGAGCTGGATCGGGCCGTTCGCGAACTTCTCCACGCGGATCTTCGGGCCCTGCAGGTCGGCGAGCACGCCCACCTCGCGGCCCGCCGCCGCCGCCGCGGCCTTCACCGCGGCCGCGCGCGCGCGGTGGTCGTCCGGCTGGCCGTGCGAAAGGTTGAGCCGGACCACATCGACGCCGTTGGCGATGATGCTTTCGAGCATGCCCGGCGCGTCGGTGGCAGGGCCGAGGGTGGCGACGATCTTGGTGCGGCGTAGCGGTGTGCTGGTCATGCGTTGGGCCTGATGGGCTATGGACGTCTAAATTCGGTCAAGCCGTGGAGGCTAGCAGATACCCGGTGCCATGCCAGCCTGCATTCGTATGTATCGCCGCATGCAACACATCGGGACTTGTCCGCGCCCCAGGCGAACCCCGCGCCACGGACCATCCGCGCAGGGCACTGGGCGACCATGGACAGGCCTTCAGTCCGACAGCGCGAGGTTGAGCACTTCGGCCAGCCGGCGCCCGGCGACGCGCAGCTGGTTCTCGGCCACCGGCAGTTCGGCATCGACGTAGGCCTGGCCGACCTTGTGGCCGTCCGGATAGAAACCCGGGGCGGCGGTGATGCGACAGGACTCTTCCGCCCACTGCGCGTAGGGGTCGTCCAGCGGCGCGCCGTCCGGCGGCAGCGCCACCGGGCCTTCGGCATCCAGCTTCTGCGCATAGGCCTGCCAATCGAGGCCGCGCGTCTTCAGCATGCCCGAGTCCCAGACCTTGTGCAGGTTGCTGCCCTTGCCCTCGAACTGCACCTGGTACTTGTTGCCGCCGAGGTCGTCGCGGTAGCCGTCGTGCAACGGCTGGTGCTCGTCGCCCACGAAATGCACCACGAACTTCAGCGCCGCGAGGCGCGCCGCGTCCGGCTGCGACTTGTCGTGCAGGATTTCCACGTAGTGCGCAAGCCCGCCCACCACGCATTCGCCGTCGCGGCAGTCGCGCGGCGGCACGTAATCGCAGGCGGGGCCGCCGCGGAAGTTGATGTAGTGCAGCTTGCGCGTCTGCTGCCACAACGTGGCCTGCGCCGGGTCGTCCTGGATCTGGTCCGGCCAGCTGGCGACGTCGGCGAGCTGCGTGGTGTGGTCGGCCGCGAGCAGGTGTTCCACCTCGGCCTCGGCGGCTTGGCTCAGGTGCTTCTGCGCCAGCGCGGCGACGATGCTGTGGCCCAGCGGCCCCCAGGCCTGCGCGGCGGGAACGAGGACGAACACGGCCAGCGAGGCGGCCAGCAGGCGGCGGGTGGACTTCATGGCAAGCACTTCGAACAAGGGGGTCTGGCAGTGTGCCACAGCGTCAGCGCGCCCAACGTCCCGCCAGCCACCAGCCCAGCAGCATCGCCGGCAGCAACCATGCGAGGTCGGCATTGCCCAGGCCGACGCCCGCCAACGCCGGGCCGGGACAGTAGCCGCCCAGTCCCCAGCCAAGGCCGAACACCGCCGCGCCGGACAGCAGGCGCCCGTCGATGCGGCGATGCGCGGGCACGTAGAACCGCGTGTCCAGCCACGGCCGCCCCCGTCGAATCACGAGCCGCCAGCCGATCGCGTAAGTCAGCGTCGCGCCCGCCATCACCAGCAGCAGGCTGGGATCCCACGCACCGGCCACGTCGAGGAAGCCCAGCACCTTGTGCGGGTCGGCCATGCCCGACCATGCCAGGCCCGCGCCGAACAGCAAGCCGGCCAGCCATGCTGCCAGCCGGTTCACCACAACACCCCCGGCAACAGGTGACGCCACGCGTAGACGCACATCATCGCGGTGGCCATGAACACCGGCACCGCCACCATCGAGCGTGGCGAGAGGCGTCCCAGCCCGCACACGCCATGGCCGCTGGTGCAGCCCGAACCGATGCGCGTGCCCACGCCCACCAGCAGCCCGGCCAGCGCGAGCTGCCAGGAAGGCGCATGGCTGGCCAGCACCGGACCACCCTGCCCCTGCATCCACAGCGCCGCGCCCATCGGCAGGCCGAGCACGAAGGCCAGCCGCCACGCGGCATCGCCACGACGAGGCGGCAACAGGCCGGAGGCGATGCCGCTGATGCCGGCGATGCGCCCCAGCGCGACCAGCAGCAGCAACGCGGCCAGGCCGATCAGGATGCCGCCGCCCAGCGCGCTCCATGGCGTGAAGTCGGCGATCACGGCTTCGCCGCCAGCGCGTCCGCGTCCAGCGGCAGCTTCAGGAAGCGCCGCCCCTCGTCGTCCGCCGGCGGCAACTCGCCCGCGCGGATGTTGACCTGCAGCGCCGGCCAGAACAGCCGCGGCACCGCCAGCGTGGCGTCGCGCCGCTCGCGCAGCGCCACGAAATCCGCTGCGCCGGTGCCGGCGGCGAGATGCACGTTGTGTTCGCGCTGCTCGCGCAACGGCACCCTGTCGCGCGGCGCGGCGCCGGCCGGTGGATAGTCGTGGCAGAGATACAGCTGCGTGTCGTCCGGCAAGGCATACAGGCGGCGCACCGAGGCATGCAGCGCCGCCGCGCTGCCGCCGGGGAAATCGCAGCGCGCGCTGCCCGCGGCCGGCGAGAACAGCGTGTCGCCGATGAACACCGCATCGCCCACGCGATAGCTCATGCTGTCGGCGGTGTGGCCCGGCGTGGCCAGCACCTCGATCGTCGACCCGCCCAGCGGCAGCGTGTCGCCATCGCGCAGCAGGCGATCGAAGTGGGAGCCATCGGCCACGAACTCCCCGCCCAGGCCAAGCCGCTGCTTGAACCCGGCCTGCACCTCGACGATGCCGGCGCCCACCGCCACCGGCGCGCCGGTCCGCGCGCGCAACCAGGCCGCGGCGGTGAGGTGGTCGGCATGCGCGTGGGTTTCCAGTATCCACCGCAGGTCCAGCCCGTGCGCTCGCAGGTGGTCGAGCACCGCCTGCGCCGGCCCGGTGCCGATCCGGCCGGCGACCGGATCGAAGTCCAGCACGGGGTCGACCACCGCCGCCGCGCCGGTCGCGGCATCGCCGGCCACGTGCGTCCAGGTGGAGGTGGCGGCATGGAAGAAGGAGGCGACATCGACGGGCATGGGCTTGCATCCGCGGGAACCATTCGCGCCAATATATTAGATACAGCTAATTTAGAAAAGCATGCAACAATGCCCGCATGAAAACCGCGATCGACCCCGGCCGCATGCGCGCCCACGCCGGCAAGGCCAGCGAACTGCTGAAGGCGCTGGCGAACGAGCAGCGCCTGCTGATCCTGTGCCACCTGTCCGAGGGGGAGCTGGCGGTGGGCGAACTGCTGGAACGGCTGGAGCTGGGCCAGTCGGCGCTGTCGCAGCATCTCGCCCGGCTGCGCGAAGCCGCCCTGGTGCAGACCCGCCGCGAAGCCCAGACCATGTATTACCGGCTCGCCGACGGTCCGGTGCAGGCGCTGATGGCCACCCTGCACGACATCTACTGCGGCAAACCGGCGCGCGGCCGGCGCTGAGCGGGCAACCGGGGCGTTTCCCCGCTAGAATCGAGGCTTTCCGGTCGCCTCCCACGACCGCCCTTCCCCTGTAATTCGGAGGACGCTGTCCCATGACCATCAAGGTCGGCATCAACGGCTTCGGCCGCATCGGTCGCAACGTGCTGCGCGCTGCGGTGCAGAACTTCGGCAAGGACATCGAGATCGTCGCGATCAACGACCTGCTGGAGCCGGACTACCTCGCCTACATGCTGCGCTACGACTCCGTGCACGGCCGCTTCAAGGGCGACGTGGCGATCGAGGACGGCCAGTTGGTGGTCAACGGCAAGACGATCCGCCTCACCCAGGAGCGCGATCCCGCCGCGCTGAAGTGGAACGAGGTGCAGGCCGACGTGGTGATCGAGTCCACCGGCCTGTTCCTCGACAAGGCCACCGCGCAGAAGCACCTCGACGCCGGCGCGAAGAAGGTGATCCTGTCCGCGCCGTCGAAGGACGACACGCCGATGTTCGTCTACGGCGTGAACGACAAGAGCTACAAGGGCGAGGCGATCATCTCCAACGCCAGCTGCACCACCAACTGCCTGGCGCCGCTCGCGAAGGTGCTCAACGACAAGTGGGGCATCAAGCGCGGCCTGATGACCACCGTGCACGCCGCCACCGCCACGCAGAAGACCGTGGACGGCCCGAGCAACAAGGACTGGCGCGGCGGCCGCGGCATCCTGGAGAAC
Organism: Rhodanobacter sp. DHB23; assembly: GCF_014842975.1. GTDB lineage: Bacteria > Pseudomonadota > Gammaproteobacteria > Xanthomonadales > Rhodanobacteraceae > Rhodanobacter_A. The sequence goes on from NZ_JACYXK010000027.1 coordinate 209,392, forward strand.
ATCATCCCGTCCAGCACCGGCGCGGCCAAGGCTGTCGGCGTGGTGATCCCCGAGCTCAACAAGAAGCTCACCGGCATGAGTTTCCGCGTGCCGACCTCGGACGTGTCCGTGGTCGACCTCACCTGCGAGCTGGAGAAGCCCGCCACCTACGCGGAGATCTGCGCGGAGATGAAGGCGCAGTCGCAGGGCGCGCTGAAGGGCGTGCTGGGCTACACCGAGGACAAGGTGGTCGCCACCGACTTCCGCGGCGAAACCTGCACCTCGGTGTTCGACGCCGACGCCGGCATCGCGCTGGACTCCACCTTCGTCAAGCTGGTGAGCTGGTACGACAACGAGTGGGGCTACTCCAACAAGTGCCTGGAAATGGTGCGCGTGGTGGCGAAGTAAGCCCGCACCTTCCCTGCGATCACCCCTGATCGCGGGAACCGGGCGTGCGACCGGCCATCGCCGCGCCCTCGAACCGAAAAAGCCCGCGCAAGCGGGCTTTTTCGTGTGCGCACGCGATGCCGCGGCTGGCCGGCGACGCCCGTGGCGAGAGGGCGCAGCAAGCGCAAGCGCGCCGGCATGCACGAGCCATCCCGGCCCATCCGGCACACGGTGCGCGGAGACGCCCGCGGGCCAGGGGCGGCACCCACCGTCACGCCAACCATGCACCATGGCCCGCAGCATGACCAACCCGATAGGTCAAATTGCCGCGGCCACTTGACCGGCGTCATGGCGTCCCGCCACGGCCTGCAGAAAATGTAGCGCCGGATACCGAGGGAATTCGCATGCCGAACACCGAGTACTACAACGACAGGGTCGTGCGCCAGTTCCTGCTGGCCGCGGCGGTCTGGGGCATCGTCGGCATGTCGGTGGGCGTGTACATCGCCGCCGAGCTGATGTGGCCCGCACTGAACTTCGACCTGCCCTGGATCACCTTCAGCCGGCTGCGCCCCGACCACACCTTCGGCGTGATCTTCGCCTTCGGCGGCTCGGCGCTGATGGGCACCTGCTACTACGTGGTGCAGCGCACCGGCCATGCACGGCTGGCCTTCAACCGGCTGGCCGGCTTCACGTTCTGGGGCTGGCAGGCCGTCTGCCTGATGGCGATGGCGTCGATGCCGCTGGGCCTCACCACCAGCAAGGAATACGCCGAGCCGGAGTGGTGGGTCGCGCTGTTCACCGCGGTGGTGTGGGTGAGCTTCGGCGTGGTGTTCTTCGGCTCGCTGGCGCGCCGGCGCATCAAGCACATCTACGTGGCGAACTGGTACTACGGCGCCTTCATCATCGCGGTGGGCCTGCTGCACATCGTCAACCACCTGTCGCTGCCGGTGTCCTGGAGCAAGTCCTACCCGATCTACTCGGGCACGGTCGACGCGATGGTGGAGTGGTGGTACGGCCACAACGCGGTGGCGTTCTTCCTCACCGCGGGCTTCCTCGGGATGATGTACTACTTCGTGCCGCGCCAGGCGCAGCAGCCGCTGTGGAGCTACCGCTTCTCCATCGTCAATTTCTGGGCGCTGATCTCGGTCTACATGTGGGCCGGCTCGCACCACCTGATGTACACCGCCCTGCCCGACTGGGTGCAGTCGGTGGGCATGGCGTTCTCGCTGGTGCTGCTGATGCCGAGCTGGGGCTCGGCGGCGAACGGCCTGCTCACCTTCAACGGCTCCTGGAGCAAGGTGAAGACCGACCCGGCGGTGAAGTTCATGGTGATGTCGCTGGTGTTCTACGCCGCCGCCACCTTCGAGGGCTCGATGATGGCGATCAAGACGGTGAACTCGCTGTCGCACTACACGGACTGGACGATCGCCCACGTGCACTCGGGCTCGCTGGGCTGGGTGGCGATGATCACCATCGGCTCGCTCTACGCGATGGCGCCGCGCGCGCTGGGCCGCCCCGCGATGCATTCGATCAAGGCGATGAACCTGCATTTCTGGCTGCACATGGCGGGCACCCTGCTGTACGTGTGCGCGATGTGGGCCGCCGGCATCACCGAGGGCGAGATGTGGCGCGCCACCCTGCCGGACGGCGCGCTGAAATACGGTTTCCTCGACAGCCTGATCGCGATCAAGCCGATGTACCTGATCCGCTGGTTCGGCGGCGTGCTGATCCTGGCCGGCATGTGGGTGATGGCGTGGAACCTGTGGCATACCGCCGCCGACGCCCGCGCGCGCCTGATCAAGCCGATCCCGGTGCCGATCCCGGAGCCGGAACCGCACCAGATCCCGGCGCCGCTGGCGGCTACCTGATGCGCCCGTCCGTGATCGCCGCTTCGGCCAGGCTCCCGCTGCGGGGAGGTCACTCGATCCTGCAAGTCCACCGCGGCCATCCGTGGCCGCACTCTTCAAATAGGAAACAGGGCTGACACCCATGGCCTACAGGCATTTCGAAGCGATCGAGAAGCACGCCGGCCTGCTCGGCATCGGCATCGCGATCATGGTCTCGCTGGGCGGGCTCGCCGAGATCACCCCGCTGTTCATGCAGGCGCACGAGGTGCGGGCGCCGGACGGCGTGAAGCCCTATGACCCGCTGCGGCTGGCCGGCCGCGACGTCTACGTGCGCGAAGGCTGCTACCTCTGCCACTCGCAGATGATCCGCGCGCTGCGTTTCGAGACCCAGCGCTACGGGCATTACTCCACCGCCGAGGAATCGGTGTACGACCGTCCGTTCCAGTGGGGCTCCAAGCGCACCGGGCCCGACCTCGCCCGCGTGGGCGGCAAGTATTCCGACGACTGGCAGCGCATGCACCTGACGAACCCGCGCAGCGTGGTGCCGCAGACCAACATGCCCGGCTTCCCGTGGCTGGCCAGGGCCGGCATCGACGGCGCCGACCTGCAGGCGCGCATGCGCGTGCTGCGCAAGCTGGGCGATCCGTACAGCGACGCCGAGATCGCCGCCGCGCCCGACGCCGTCAAGGGCAAGACCGAGATGGATGCCTTGATCGCCTACCTGCAAGGGCTGGGCATAGCCAACGAGCCGGCGAGTGCCACGGCGGCTCCCGCCAGCGACGGAGGTGCGCCATGAATCCGTTCTGGGGCCACCTGGCCGGCGTGCTGATCGTGCTGATGATGGTGAGCTTCGTCGGCATCTGGATCTGGGCCTGGCGCAGATACCACAAACCCGTGTTCGACCGGATGGCGCAGCTGCCGATGCAGGACGACGACATCCCCGCCGGCGACGCGACGCAGGAGGGAACGCGATGAGCAGCGGCTGGTCGTTGTGGGTGATGTTCCTGGTGGTGCTGAACCTCGGCATCACCTTCTTCCTGTACCTGTGGGGACCGCGCGCGAAGATCCCCACCCAGCCCGACGGCACCAGCGGCCACGTGTGGGCGCACGGCGTGCTGCGCGAGGGCGTGCGCCGGCTGCCGACCTGGTGGATCGTGTTCTCCGGCGCGATGTTCTGCGCCGCCTTCGTCTACCTCGTGCTGTATCCGGGCTTCGGCAACCACAAGGGCGTGCTGGGCTGGACGTCGCACGGCCAGCTGGCCGACGAACAGGCCGCCAACGGCGAGAAGCTCGAACCGCTGATGCAGCGCTTCATGCTCTACACGCCCGAGCAGTTGGCCGGCGACCCTGCCGCGCAGCAGCTCGGCAAGGTGCTGTTCGAGGACAACTGCGCCGCCTGCCACCAGCGCAGCGGCAAGGGCAACCAGCAACTGGGCGCACCCGACCTCACCGACAGCGACTGGCTGTACGGCGGCAGCGGCAAGGACATCACCACCTCGATCCACGACGGCCGCGCCGGCGTGATGCCGCCGTGGGCCAGCCTGGGCGAAGACACGGTGAACAACCTGGTGCAATACGTGCTGGGCCTGTCCGGCTCGCCCCACGACGCGAAGATGGCGGCGGCGGCCGAACCGATCTTCAAGGGCACCTGCGCCGCCTGCCACGGCCCCGACGGCAAGGGCAACCAGGCGCTGGGCGCGCCCAACCTCACCGACCACATCTGGCTGCACGGCGGCAGCGTGGCCGATATCCACGCCACCATCCACGACGGCCGCCAGGGCCACATGCCGGAGTGGGACAAGCGCCTCAGCGACGACCAGATCCACGTGCTGGCGGCCTATGTCTACCACCTGTCACACACCGATGCCGGTGCCGCCGAGTAAATCCGGCGGGCGCTGGTACCACCAGCCCATCCTGTGGCTGGGCATCGCGGTGTTCGTCGCCTCGATGCTCGGCTGCACATGGATCATCGTGGCTGGCGCGCGCAGCGCCGACACGCCGCTGCAGACCTCGCGCACCGTGTTCGGCGTACCCACCACCGCAGGCGACCCGCACGCCGCCGACAGGCCATGAACGCGCACGCCGCCTGGAGCCACCCGCAGCTGCTCGCGCAGGTGCTGCGCCCGCGCCGCGACGGCCGCAGCGAAGTGGCACTGCGCATCGACGCGCTGGGCGAACCGCGCCGCGCGCTGGCGCTGGAGCAGGCGATCCGCGCCCTGCCCGGCGTGCAGCGCGTGGCCATCCTGCCCACCGCCCGCCGCCTGCGCGTGGTGTGGGACACGCACCGGCTCTCGCTGGACGCGCTGGTGGAACGCTGCACCGCGATGCAGTGCCCGGCCCAGCCGCTGCCGCACGACGACGCCGACGACGCGCGCGCCGCCGAACTGCACGACGCGCTGAAGCGCCTGCTGGTCGCCGGCATGTGCATGATGCAGGTGATGGCCTACGCCCTGGTGATCTACCTCGGCGCCGTCGATTTCGTGGACTTCACCACGCGCGGCCTGTTCCGCTGGCTGGGCTTCCTCACCACCATCCCGCTGGTGGCCTACTCCGCGCAGCCATTCTTCGCCGGCGCATGGCGCGAACTGCGCGCGCGCCGGCTCGGCATCCACCTGCCGGTGGCGCTGGCGGTGGCGCTGGTGTTCCTCGCCAGCGCGTACGACACGCTGCGCGGCGCGGGCGAGATCTACTTCGATTCGGTGAACATGTTCGTGTTCCTGCTGCTGGCCGCGCGCTACGTGGAACTGCACGCGCGCCATCGCGGCAACGCGCAGGGCGATGCCGCCATCGACGCCGCGCCGCTGCTGGCGCAACGCCGCCGCGCCGACGGCACGCTGGAAACCGTGCCCGCCCTGGCCTTGCGGGCCGGCGACATGGCGCACGTCGCCGAAGGCGCCACCGTGCCCGCCGACGGCGTGCTGGAATCGGCGTCGGCGCGGCTGGACGAGGCCCTGCTCAGCGGCGAATCGCGCCCGGTGCTGCGCCGCCGCGGCGAGCGGCTGGCGGCTGGCAGCGTGCTGCTGGACGGCCCCGCCACGCTGCGCGTGGAATGCAGCGGCGAGGCCACCGCGCTGGCACGCATCGGCGCGCTGGCGGCACGCGCGCGCCAGGCGCGCGACTTCGCCGCCGCCAGCGACCGCGACATCGCCCGTTTCGTGGTCCGCGTGCTCGCGCTCACCACGCTCACCGCCGCCGGCTGGCTGCTGGTCGACCCCGCACGCGCCTTCGACGCCGCGCTCGCCGTGCTGGTGGTGGCCTGCCCCTGCGCCTTCGCGCTCACCGCGCCGGCCGCCTTCGCCCGCGCGCTGGGCGTGCTGGCGCGGCACGGCGTGCTGGTCACCGATGGCGCCGCGCTGGATCGCCTCGCGCGCGTGGATGTCGCCCTGTTCGACAAGACCGGCACGCTGGGCGTGCCGCAACTCGGCATCGCCGGCGTCGAGCCATTGCGCGGCGACAGCCGCGAGGAAGCACTCGCGCTGGCCGCCGCGCTGGCGCGCGAAAGCTCGCACCCGCTGGCGCGCGTGCTGGCCGATGCCGCCGCCCAATGCGGCCCGCCGCGGCAGGCCGAGGGCGTGGAAGCCATCGCCGGCGCCGGCCTGCGCGGCATGGTGGCGGGTCGCGCACTGCGCCTCGGCCGCGCCGACTTCGCGCTGGATCGTGCGCAGGCAGGCATTCATGCCAACTCTGCCCTGCTGCTGGCCGATGCCGACGGCGCCATCGCCGCCTTCCACCTGGCCGAGCACCCGCGGCGCGACGCCCAGGCCACGCTGGATGCGCTGCGCGGCGACGGCATCGCGGCATGCATCGCCAGCGGCGACACGCCCGCGCGCGTGGCCGCGCTGGCCACGCGGCTCGGCATCGCCGACTGGCATGCGCACCAGGCCCCCGCCGACAAGCTCGCCCTGCTGGGCGCGCTGCGCGCCGCGGGCCACGTGGTGCTGGCGGTAGGCGACGGCAGCAACGACGCCCCCATCCTCGCCGGCGCCGATGTCTCCGCCGCGCTGGGCGGCGGCACCGGCCTCGCGCAGGCGCAGGCCGACCTGCTGCTGGCCGACGATCGCCTCGCCGGCCTCGCCCACGCGCGCGCCGTCGCCTGCCAGGTGCGGGACATCGTGGCGCAGGGCCGGCGCTGGTCGCTGCTCTACAATCTGTGCGCGGTGCCGTTCGCCGCGCTCGGTTTCGTGCCACCGTGGCTGGCCGGCATCGGCATGTCGCTCAGCTCGCTGGCCGTGGTGGCCAACGCGCTGCGCACCGGCCGCGAATCCGGCCATTCCCGACAGGAACTGCGCGCATGAACATCCTGCTGGTGCTGATCCCCGTCACCGCGCTGGTGGTGATCGTGGGCGTGGCGCTGTTCTTCTGGGCGGTGAACCACCAGCAGTTCGACGACCTCGACACGCCGGGCATCCTGCCGCTGCTGGACGAACCCGCCTCCGACGCAACGCCGGCACCGGCCGAAGACACGACAAGCAAGCCATGAGCACGCTCGACGAAACCCGCATCGCTACCCTGGTCGACCGCTTCTACGACAAGGTGCGCGCCGACACCTCCATCGGCCCGATCTTCAACGCCGCCGTGCACGACTGGCCCGAACACAAGGCGCTGCTCACGCGCTTCTGGTGCTCGGTGGCGCTGGGCGCGCAAAGCTATCGCGGCAACCCGATGGCGGTGCACCGCGGCCAGCCGGCGATTCTCGCCGTGCACTTCGTGCGCTGGCTGGAGCTTTGGCGCGAAACCACCCGCGAAGTGCTGGACGAAGACGATGCCGCGCAGATGCAGGACTACGCCGACCGCATAGGTCGCAGCCTGCGCATGGGCATGGGGTTGCCGGAGCGGCTGGATGTGCGGCCGCTTGGCATTCCGGTGGTGGGGGTTGGTCGACCTCGATAGCCCGATGCTCTCTGTCCACAAAGAGCAGGGACGCCTTGCGTTCTCTCGTATGCCTCGATATGTAGGTTTGTCTTCGGCGGTTTTTTACGCACCTTTCCGCAAGCGACAAAGCAGTTTCGGTCGCCTGTCGGCGCCCGAGTCACTTCTCTTTGCTGGCCCACGCAGCCGCAGAAGCGGCGGCGAACAGCGAAGCTGGCCCGAAGGGCGGAGGGCAGGATGCCCGGAATCAAGAGAAGTAACCAATAGAAATGGCCTTGTTCAATCCGCCGGGATTACAGGCAGTGATGTCTCGAGGGTTTGGGAACAACTCCTGCCTACGCGATTGACGGCGCGGCCACGCCGCGTCGTATCTGGGAGCCGGGGCACAAAGCCTCGCGGCGCTTCGCGCCGCTTTGGCTTTGCTCTGGCTATTGCTTCTGGCGCGCACGATGCGCGCCTGCTCTTCCGGGGCCCCTGGGCGGCGGTGAGGCGGGGACGAAAAGGCCGCGCAGCGGGCGAGGCCACGGATGGCCTCGCCTTTTCGCGCGGGCAGGAGCCCGCTCGAAAAGCCCGGCCCCGCCTCACGGACTTGCCGGGCAGGACGCCCGGCAAGCGCCAACCGGGGTGGCCTTTCTCTTTGGTTGCTTTCTCTTTGGCCACGCAAAGAGAAAGTAACTCGGGCGCCGGCAGGCGCTCGAAACCGCTTTGAATCCAGCGATAACGCAGAAAGCGAAAAAACCTCAGCCCAGCGCCTGCAGTGCCGCGTCGTAGTCCGGCTCGTGCGTGATCTCGTCCACCAGCTCGGCATGGATCACCTTGTCCTGCCCGTCGAGCACCACCACCGCGCGCGCAGCCAGACCGGCCAGCGGACCGTCGGCGATCGCCACGCCGTAGTCGCGCAGGAACTCGCGGCCACGCATCAGCGACAGCATCTGCACGCTCTGGATGCCCTCGGCGCCGCAGAAGCGGCCCTGCGCGAACGGCAGGTCGGCCGAGATGCACAGCACCACGGTGTTGTCGAGCCCGGCCGCCAGCTCGTTGAAGCGGCGCACCGACATGGCGCACACGCCGGTGTCCACGCTGGGGAAGATGTTCAGCACCTTGCGCTTGCCGGCATGACTGGCCAGCGTGGCCTCGGACAGGTCGCCGCCGACCAGGTGGAATGCCGGCGCCTGGCTGCCGGGCGCGGGGAAGCTGCCGTCGACGCGTACCGGCTGACCCTTGAAATGGACTGTGGACATGGCGCACCTCGCGAAGTGGGGAAGATGGGTCTACAAGTAGAACATGGTCTTGGCCAGAAAGACGATCGCCGCCATCAGCACCAGCACGATGCGGTGCGTGTGGCGGAAGCGGCAGGCGCCCATGCGCCCGCGCGCACCGGCCCACACCGCGTTGGCGAACACGCCGAGCACGCCGAACGCCAGCGCCACCTTCAGCAGCAGGAACCCGCCGAAGCGCGTCGTGCCGATGCAGCGGATGCCGTCGCAGCGCAGGTCGAACAGCAGGCCGCCGCTGGCGAACAGCAGCAGCACCACGAACGGCATGTAATGGCGCACCCGCGCCATCACCGCCGCCTCGATCCGTTGCACGGTGGCAGCGTCGAAGCGCTTGTGCAGCGCCTCCAGCGCGAACACCTCGAACGCTGCCGCGCCCACGAACACGATCGCGCAGGCCAGGTGCACCAGCACGATCCACGGGTAATACGGCGCGACCAAGTCCCGCATGGCGATCTCCTCAGCCCGGCTTGCCGTCGGTGCGGGGCGTCAAGTAGATCCATGCCGAACGCAGCACCCACGGCAGGAAGGCCAGCAGCCAGCCCGCGCCGGCGATCACCAGCCACAGGTAGCGGTCGCCGCCCAGCTCGGCGCGGATGCGCATGCACGCCACCCCTTGCAGCAGCGCGAAGCACAGCCACGGCACCGGATGCATCTGCAGCGGCCGGCCGGAGTGGCCGTGGGTGACGCGCGTCACCATCGCCACCAGCATCGAGCCGAAGAAGCCGATCGCCAGCGCATGCAGCGGCGCCAGCCCCAGCACGTGCCTGCCGCCGACGGCGAGCGCGAGGTCCTGCACCGAAAACAGCACGAAGGCCACCGGCAGCCACGCGAACGCGATGTGCAGCACGGCGAGCAGGCCGGGCCGCAGGCAGCGCCACGGCTTCCACATCAGCGCATGCAGACCGAACACCATCGCCAGCGGCAGGTCGCACAGCCACAGCCACTGCGCCAGGCCGCTCCAGTCCAGCAGCGCATGCGCCAGCAGCAGCGCCCACGCCACCGGCAGGCTCCACGCCGGCCGCCACATCGTGTAGCCGGCCACCATGTTCTTGCTGAAGAACGGCAGCATGCGATGGCAGACGGTGAAGTACACCGGCAGCAGGAAACCGAACGTGCCCAGCTTCACCGCCAGCCAGCCCAGCGCCGCCGGCAGCCCGGGATCGAACAGCCAGGCGATGAAGAGCGCAAGCCCCAGCGTGCCCACGCCGAACGCCGCGAGGCACGACCAGCCATGCCGGTTGCGATCCACTGCCGCGCGCAGCACGCCGGCCAGCGTACCCGTGCCCACCAGGTAACCCGCCAGCATCAGCAGCAGGCCGGACTTGAGCAATGCCGGCATGCCGAGCAACCCCAGCGTGCCCAGCACATAGCCGCCCAGCACGCCGCCGGCCACCGGCAGGTAGCGCCGCGGCGGCACTGGCGGCCCGTCCATCCAGCGCGGGAAGGTGGTCATCAGGAAGCCGAACATGAAGAGCGGGAACAGTCCGTACTGGATCAGCACGGCATGTCCCCACACCGGCGGCACGGGGGGTTGCGGCCAGCGCACCCAGCCGAAGCGCAGCGAAGCCAGCTCCAGCGTCCACCAGACCATGGAAAGCAGCACTGCGACGGTACCGGCGAGGAACAGCGGCCGGTGCGGCGCCGCCGCGAGCAGGGCAGTCGGGTCGTTGCTGGTGGAAGTGGTCGATATGTCCATGGCAGGCGGCGTGTCGGTCGTCCACATGCTGGCAGGCCGGCGGTGCCGCCGCCCTGACCTGGATCAGCCCGCCCCGCCTATTCCGGCAGCAGGCTGCCACCCAGTTCGCGCAGCGCGTCCATCCGCAGCAGCGTCAGTTCGCGGCCTTCCAGGGCAATCAGGCCCTGGCTGCGGAAGCGGCCCAGCACGCGGCTCACCGTCTCCGCCGCCAGCCGCAGGTAGTTGGCGATGTCCCCGCGCGACATGCTGAGGTGGAAGCCCGTGGCCAGGAAGCCGCGTGCCGCGTAGCGGCTGGAGAGATCGACCAGGAACGCCGCCATGCGCTCGTCCGCCGCGTGGTCGCCGGCCAGCAGCGACACCGCGCCCAGCTCCTTGCTGATCAGCCGGAACAGGTGCTGCTGCACCGCCGGCAGGCGCGCGGCCAGCGCGCTCATCGCGGGGAAGGAGAAACGGCAGAACCAGGTGTCCTCCAGTGCCACCGCGTCGCACGGAAAGTGCTCGGGGTAGATCGCGTTCAGGCCCACCACTTCGCCGGGCAGGTAGAAGCCCAGCACCTGTTCGTTGCCGTCGCGGTCGAACATCCGCGTCTTCACCGAACCGGAACGCACCGCGTAGATCGCGCGGAACGGATCGCCCGTGCGGAACACGTGCTCGCCCGCGCGGAACGGCCCCACGTGCTCGACTAGGCAATGCAGTTCGAGCAGCTCCGGCTTGCCGTAGCCCACCGCGATGCAGGCGTCGGAGAACGCGCAGCTGGAACAGAACCGCGTGGCATCGCCATCGTCGGTGATCGGCCGGGGCACCACGTGCAGTCGTCTTGTCAGAGGGCTGGGGGGCATGGGCTCGCTCACACCGTAGTCTAGGCACGCGGTCGACCGCGCCATGATAGCAAGCGCGATGACGATCGCCGTCCGCCGCGGCGATGCGACGCCGTCCGCTACTTCTCCACGAACGCCCGCTCGATCACGTAGTCGCCCGGCTCGCGGGTGCGCGGCGAGGCGTGGAAGCCGCGGCCATCCAGCAGGGCGCACAGGTCGTCCAGCATCGCCGGGCTGCCGCACAGCATCACGCGGTCGGTCTCCGGATTCAGCGGCGGCAGGCCGGTGGTTTCGCTCATCAGGCCGTCGGCGATCGCGTCGGTGATGCGGCCGCGGTTGCGGAACGGCTCGCGCGTCACCGTGGGGTAGTAGACCAGCTTCTCGCGCACCAGCTCGCCCAGGTATTCGTGCCGCGGCAGCTCGTGTTCGAGGTAGTCCGCGTAGGCGAGGTCATTGATGTGGCGCACGCCGTGGGCCAGCACGATCCGGTCGTAGCGCTCGTAGGTGTCCGGGTCGCGGATGATGCTCATGAACGGCGCCAGCCCCGTGCCGGTGCCGAGCAGATAGAGATGCCTGCCGGGCTTGAGGTCGGTGAGCACCAGCGTGCCGGTGGGCTTGCGCGTGACGATCAGCGGATCGCCCGGCTTGAGGTGTTGCAGGCGCGAGGTGAGCGGGCCGTTGGGCACCTTGATCGAGAAGAACTCCAGGTGCTCCTCCCAGCTCGCGCTGGCGATCGAGTAGGCGCGCATCAGCGGACGGCCGCCGGTTTCCAGGCCGATCATCACGAACTGCCCGCTGTCGAAGCGAAAGGCCGGGTCGCGCGTGGTGCGGAAGGAGAACAGCGTGTCGTTCCAGTGCCGCACGTCGATCACGTGCTCGGTCGCGAAAGCCACCATGGTGTTGTCTCGTGTGATTGCCGGATAGGGACTTGCGGGCGCCGCGCTGCCGGCCGTCCGGCACGCCGGAGGCGGAATCTCGCGGGGAGGGCAGTGTCGCTGCGATGCCGTGCGAGCGCCGGGGTGACCGCGGCGGCAGGTGTCCAAGGATACGCGAGTGGACACCAATGCGCCTGTGCGCTGGTGCGCCATGTCCTTCGTCCGGATGGTGATTGCCGCGCAGGCGTCCCGGCGCCGGCGCCCATCCGTTCCTGCCGGGAACGTTCTACGGCATCATGGAACCGATCAGACCAAGGCAGGCAGCCCGCATGGAAAACATGGCACCGCAGCCGCTGCGCGAGGAGCACGTACGCCAGCGTCATCTGGATCGGCTGGTGATGATGTCGGACGGCGTCTTCGCGATTGCGATGACCTTGTCGGCGGTGGAACTGAGGCCGGAGCTGTTGCCGGGGAAATCGCTGCTGGAGACGTGGGCGACGCCGCTGGGCATTTATTTCCTGAGCTTCACTGTCATCGCGGGCGTGTGGTACGCGCATCGCCGTACCCTGGCCCACCTGCGCGATGTGGACAACGTGACTACCGGGCTCAACCTGCTGCTGCTCAGCCTGGTGGCCCTGATGCCTGTGGTGGTCCGATTCCTGCTGACCGACCCCTCCCGACGGATCAACAATGCCGGCATGATCGCTTACGGAGTCGCCATGGCGACGACCTATGGCTGTCTTGCGCTGACCTGGGGTTATCCCGCGCTGTATGCCGGCCTGGCGCCCCATGTTTCGCGCCGCCAGGCCTGGGGCTGGCTGCTGGAGTACCTGTTCGTCTCCGTAGTGTTCCTCGCCATGGCGTTGTTCGGCCTGCGTCTGGTGACGCTTGCCGTGCTGGTGGCCGCGGCAGGCGTGGTCATGCGCATCGCTTCGTTCTGGCTGGGGCGCACGGGCAAGACCTGACGATCAGCATCATCGCCCGCGTGCGCCGGTCGCGCGCGGGTTCGCGCCGGCCAGCGCCCCGGCGACCACGCTGCGTGTCATGGCGTGGATGGCTCCAATCGCGGAGAATGGCCACCTTGATGACACTCGCAAGCACCCCTTTTCCGCCCATCGACACCGCGTCCTGGCGCCTCTCCGTTGCCCCGATGATGGACTGGACGGACCGGCACTGCCGCTTCTTCCACCGCCTGCTCTCCCCGCACGCGCGCCTGTACACCGAGATGGTGACCAGCGCGGCGCTGGTGCGCGGCAAACAGCTGCGCCTGCTCGAACACAGCCACGAAGAGCATCCGGTGGCGCTGCAGTTGGGCGGCAGCGAGCCGGCCGAGCTGGCCGAGGCGGCGCGGCTGGGTGCGGCGGCCGGCTACGACGAGATCAACCTCAACGTGGGCTGCCCGTCCGACCGCGTGCAATCCGGCCGCTTCGGCGCTTGCCTGATGTACGAACCGGCGCTGGTGGCCGACTGCGTGAAGGCGATGCGCGACGCGGTGGCCGTGCCGGTGACGGTGAAGTGCCGCATCGGCGTGGACGAGCAGGATGACTACGCCGACCTGCAGCACTTCACCGAAACCATGCTGGAAGCCGGCGTCGAAGTGCTGGTGGTGCATGCGCGCAAGGCCTGGCTGAAGGGCCTGTCACCGAAGGAAAACCGCGAGATCCCGCCGCTGGACTACCCGCGCGTGCATCGGCTCAAGCGCGAATTCCCGCAGCTGGTGATCGCGATCAACGGCGGCATCACCACGGTGGAGCAGGTGCAGGCGCAACTGGCCGAGCTGGACGGCGTAATGCTGGGCCGCGCCGCCTACCACGACCCGTACCTGCTGGCCCGGCTCGAACACGCGTTGTACGGCACGCCCCTGCCAAGCCGCGAGGACGTGCTGCTGCGCCTGCGCCACTACGTCGAGGCCGAGCTCAAGCGCGGCACCGCGCTCAAGCACATCACCCGCCACCTGCTGGGCCTGTACCAGGGTGAGCCAGGCGCGCGCGGCTTCCGCCGCGTGCTCAGCGAAGGGGCGCACCTGCCGGGCGCGGGCTGGGCCCTGCTCGAGCAGGCCATGGCTCCGCTGCGGCCGGCCGCGTGACAGCCGCCGCCCGTCCGGTCACTATTCAGCCCTGCTCGCCCAAACTGAACGACCAGAGACATCCCCCATGGTCGAGGCATGACATGAAAACCCGCCGCATCCTCCCGCTGCTCGCGCCGCTGGCGCTGGCGCTGGGCATGAGCCCGGCGTTCGCGCAGGCGCAGGCGCAGGCCAAGCCCGGCGACCTCAGCCTCGGCGAAGCCGTGAACAAGGCCAAGCTGGAATCCAAGGGACAGGTGCTGTCGGCCGAATCGCGCCACTATGACCGCCGCACCGAGTACCGCATCAAGGTGCTCACGCCGGAAGGCCACGTGCAGGTGATGAACATACCGTCCAGTGGCAGCGACAGCATCCGGCAGTCCGCCCAACCAAACCGCAACCCGTCCGGCCGGCGCGCCGGAGGCAAGGAGAGACACTGATGCGCATCCTCTTGGTGGAAGACGAAGCCCCACTGCGCGAGACGCTGGCGGCACGCCTGAAGCGCGACGGCTTCGCCGTCGATGCGGCGCAGGACGGCGAAGAGGCGCTCTACCTCGGTCGCGAGGTGCCGTTCGACCTCGCCATCATCGACCTGGGCCTGCCCAAGATGTCCGGCATGGACCTGATCAAGGCCCTGCGCGAGGCCGGCCAGCGCTACCCGGTGCTGATCCTCACCGCGCGCGGCGGCTGGCAGGACAAGGTGGAGGGCCTCAAGCAGGGCGCCGACGACTACCTGGTCAAGCCGTTCCACGTCGAGGAACTGCTGGCGCGCATCAACGCGCTGGTGCGCCGCGCCAGCGGCTGGTCCAAGCCCGTGCTGGCCTGCGGCCCGATCAAGCTGGACACCACCGCGCAGACGGTGACGGTGGAAGACAAGATCGTCGACCTCACCAGCTACGAGTACAAGGTGCTGGAATACCTGATGCTGCACGCCGGCGAGCTGGTCTCCAAGGCCGACCTCACCGAGCACATCTACCAGCAGGACTTCGACCGCGACTCCAACGTGCTGGAAGTCTTCATCGGCCGCCTGCGCCGCAAGCTGGACCCTGAAGGCGCCCTCAAGCCCATCGAGACCGTGCGTGGACGCGGATACCGTTTTGCCATCCCCCGCACCGACGGCGACGACGAGTGAGCGGGCGCCGCGCCGCCCGCTCTCGCTGGCGGCGCGCTCGGCCATCACCACCGGACTGGTACTGGCCGCCTTCCTCGGGCTGGTCGGCGTGGCCATGTCCGTGGCCAAGCAGAAGAGTGCGCTCAACAACCTGCAGGAACGCCTGAGCGACGCCGCCCTCGCCGACATCATCACGCACACCGACGTCAACCGCGACGGCCGCCTGCTGCCGCCCGATTCGCCGCCGCAGAAGTTCTCCCAGCCCGGCTCGGGGCTGTACGCGATGATCCTGGGACCGAACGGCTACCGCTGGACATCCGTCTCGGCGCTCGACAGCAACTTCAGTTTCCTGCAGCCGCTGCCGGTGGGCCAGCACCAGTTCGCCGGCCCGATCGATACCCGCATGGGCCGGGTGTACTACTACGCCACGGGCGTGGCGTTCGACTCGCTGGACGGCAGCAAGTCGACGCCCGCCACCGTCATGGTGGCGCAGACCGAGCAGCAGTTCGAAGGCGAGAACGCGGTGTACCGGCGCACGCTGGCGCTGTGGCTGTCGGTGCTGGGCGTGATGCTGATCGTGCTGCAGCTGCTGCTTCTGCGCTGGAGCCTCACCCCGCTGCGCAAGGTGGCCAGCGAGATGAGCCGGGTCGAGCGTGGCGACAGCGACCACCTGGACAGCCAGTACCCGCTGGAGCTGACCGGCCTCACCGAGCGCATCAATGCCTTCATCGACAGCGAGCGCGAGCAGCGCACGCGCTACCGCCACACCCTCGCCGACCTCGCGCACAGCCTGAAGACGCCGCTGGCGGTGATCCGCTCGCAGATGGAATCCGTCGGCGACGACCCCGCCCGGCGCAGCGTGCTCGACCAGGTGCGCCGCATGGACGAGCTGGTCGCCTACCAGCTGGCGCGCGCGGCCACCTCGGGCCGGCAGACCTTCGCCGCCGCCATTCCCATCGCCAGCCACGCCGAGGACCTGGTGCAGAGCCTGGAGAAGGTCTACGCCGCCAAGAACGTGCTGTGCGAGTTCGACATCGAGGACGGCACCTCCTTCCACGGCGAGTTGAACGACCTGCTGGAGCTGATGGGCAACCTGCTGGAAAACGCGTTCAAGTGGACGCGCCACCACGTGCTGCTGGTGGTGCAGAAACAGCCGCAACCGGGCCGCGCCCGCCCCGGCCTGTTGCTCAGCGTCGAGGACGACGGCCCCGGCATCGCCGAGGACAAGATCGAGAAGGTGCTGCAACGCGGCGTGCGCGGCGACGAACGCGTGCAGGGCCACGGCATCGGCCTGTCCATCGTGCAGGACATCGTGCGCGCCTATCGCGGCGAACTGACGGTGGACCGCTCCCCCGACTTCGGCGGCGCCCGTTTCAGCGTGAAGCTGCCCCCCGAGTAGGAGCGGCTTCAGCCGCGATTGGCTTTGTCGCGGTGGCTTCAACCACGACCCACCCTGGTCGGGCCAATTCCTTCAGCGGTCCGCCAATCGCGGCCGGGGCCATGGCGATAGATGGCAACAAGGCCCATGGCAGCAAAGCCACGGCGATAGGGTCATCAAGAACTGTCGCGGCTGAAGCCGCTCCTGCGCGCCGCTCCTACTGGATCGAGCCTGGCAGCAGGGATTGCCAGCCCAGCGTGGCCGGCTTCGCGGTCGTGGGCGCGGAAATCCGGCCACCATGCTCGCCGCTGCCAGCGCCGCGGCCATCGGCATCCGCATTGTCCGCATCGCCGCCACGGCGGGGCGGGGTGCAGTCGCGGTTGAGCCCCAGTGCGTCGCTGGCGGCATTGCCGCTGGCGTCGCGCGCGCCGTTGTCCGCCGCGGAACGGCTGGGGGTGGCGACGTCGCGGTCGCCCATGTCCGCCGCCATGGCCGTGCCCATGCCGGCCAAGCCGATCAGGCAACCGATCATCCAATGTCTGGCACGCATGACTGGGTACCCCTTGATGCGCAGGCGAGATTCCCGATCCTCGCAGAAACCCGGGCGCCGGCGCCAGTGCCGCTGCCGGCCCCGCCGCGCCCGGCTAGAATCCGCCGGATGCGTGCCACCCTCCCCCTCTCCTGATGCAAGCCGCCGACCTGTTGGCCGAACTGGCCGCGGGCGAGTCGCGCTCCGGCGTCGAACTCGCCGCCAGGGCGGGCGTGACCCGCGCCGCCGTGTGGAAACAGATCGAGGCGCTGCGCGCGCGCGGCGTGCCGATCGAGGCCGGCGGCAGCAGCGGCTACCGGTTGCCGTGGCCCGTACAGCTGCTGGATGCCGGACGCATCCGCGCCGCCCTGCCCGCCGGCCTCGCCGCACAGCTGGGCGCGCTGGAAGTGCACTGGGAACTCGATTCCACCTCCAGCGAACTGCAGCGCCGCGGCGCCGCCGCACCCGACCTGTCCGTGCTGATGGCCGAGACGCAGAGCGCGGGGCGTGGCCGGCGCGGCCGCCCCTGGCTGTCGCCGCCGGGGCTGAACATCTATCTGTCCTGCGTGAAACGCTTCGATGCCGGTTTCGCCGCGCTGTCGGGCCTGTCGCTGGCGATCGGCGTGATCGTGCTGCGCACGCTGGCGGCGCTGGGCATCACGGGCGCGGGCCTGAAGTGGCCGAACGACGTGCTCGCGGCCGCACCCGGCGCCGCGCCCGGCAAGCTGGCCGGCATCCTCGTCGAATTGAGCGGCGAATATCAGGGCCCCTGCGCCGCGGTCATCGGCATCGGCCTCAACCTGCGGCTCACCGACGCGCTGCGCGGGCAGGCCGGCCAGCCGACCTGCGACCTCGCCGCGCTGGCCGGCGGCGCGCCGCCGGACCGCAATCGCGCCGCCGCCGCACTGATCGCCGCCCTGGCCGAAGGCCTGCGCCAGTTCGAGCGCGAAGGCTTCGCCGCGTTCGCCGGCGAATATGCCCGCCACGACCTGCTGCACGGCCAGTCGCTGCGGCTCAGCGGCGCCGGTGGCGAACGCGATGGCACCGGCGCCGGCGTGGACGGCCGCGGCGCCCTGCTGCTGCGCCTGCCCGACGGCGAGACGCAGCGCATCGACAGCGCCGACGTCACGGTGCGCCGCGCGTGAAGCTGCTCCTGGACCTGGGCAACACCCGCCTGAAGTGGGCGCTGCAGCGCCACGGCGACCGGCTCGCCGGCGGCGCGGTGGCGTGGAACGAGGACGTGGCGGCAAGCCTGGCCGCCGCGTGGTCGACGCTGGCGCCGCCCAGCGCCGTGTTCGGTGCCTCGGTGGTGGATGCCGCGCGCGAACGACAGGTCGCCGCCTGCGTCGCCGCCGCGTTCGCGCGTGAACCGCAATGGCTGCGCACGCCCGCCGAGGCCTGCGGCGTGCGCAACGCCTATGCCGAGCCGCAGCGGCTGGGCGTGGACCGCTTCCTCGCCATGCTCGCCGCCCGCGCCGATGGCCTCGCGCCCTGCGTGCTGGCCGGCGTGGGCACCGCGCTGACGCTGGATGCGCTGGCCGCCGACGGCCGCCATCTCGGCGGCCTGATCGCGCCGGGGCCGCGGCTGATGCAGCAGTCCCTGCTGGGCGCCACCGCGCAGGTGCGGCCCGCGCACGCGGGCACCATCGTCGAGGCGGCGGACAACACCGCCGACGCGGTGGCCTCCGGCTGCTGGCTGGCGGCGGCGGCGCTGGTCGAACGCTTCGCGTCGCGCATGGCGCCCGCGCTGGGCGGCGCGCCCGCGCTGCGCCTGGGCGGCGGCGACGCGGAAACCCTGTTGCCCCTGCTCGCCACCCCCGCGCAACTCGTCCACGACGGCGTGCTGCGCGGACTGGCGGCCTGGGCCGCGGCACAATAGGCGAACGCCGCTGGCGTGAATGACGGGGGATCGATGTTCCTGCGATTGCTGTTCGTGTTGCTGGTCATGCTCAACATCGTGGCCGGGGCCTGGCTGTTCCTCGGCCAGCCGTATGCGCGCGTGCCTGCGGCCACCGACCCCGGCGTGCCGGAACTGCGCCTGCTTTCCGAGCTGCCCGCGCAGGCAGCCACGGCGGCGCCTGCCGCCGGCACCTCGACGCCGGCACCGCCCCCCGCGGCCACGAGTGCGGACGACGCGGACACGCCCGGCACGGACGGCAGCGCCGGGCTGCGCTGCCTCACCCTCGGCCCGTTCGCCACGCCGCACGACCTGCTGCAGGCGCGCACCGCGCTCACGCCCGTCGCCAGGCGCATGCGCTCGCGCCAGGAACAGGTCGCGCAGTCGCGCAGCTGGTGGGTCTACCTGCCCGCGCCCGCCAGCCGCGCGCAGGCGCTGGCCCTGACCAGGCAACTCGCCGCGCACGGCATCAGCGACTACTTCGTGGTCGGCGGCGGCGACCAGCCCAACACGGTCTCGCTGGGCCTGTTCAAGGACCAGGACAACGCGCGCAAGCGCCGTGCCGAGGTGGTCACCGCCGGCTTTCCCGCCCGCATCACCGAACGCAGCGAAACCGCGCCGCAATACTGGCTGGACCTGGTGGCCGAAGGCAGCGGCATAGACTGGCACAGCCGCGTCCACGCCGACGGCGTGGGCTCGCACAGCACATCCTGCTTTTGAACATCCCCTGCTAGAATCGCTCGCTGCGCCGGCATAGCTCAGTTGGTAGAGCAACTGATTTGTAATCAGTAGGTCGCGGGTTCGATTCCTGCTGCCGGCAGACCCCTCCCCCGCTCGAAACGGCCCCGTTGCAGCCGACCCGTTACACTTGATGGCTGCAAGTCATCGACGTGGACACCAGCAACATGAGCAAGCAGACCATCGCCCTGGTGGGCGTCCCCACCGACATCGGCGCAGGCCATCGCGGCGCATCCATGGGCCCGGAGGCGCTGCGCGTGGCGCAGATCGCGGAAAAGCTGCGCGCGCGCGGGCTGGAAGTGGTCGACCGCGGCAACCTGCACGGCCCGCACAACCCCTGGCTGCCGCCGGTGAACGGCTATCGCCACCTCGCCGAAGTGACGGCGTGGAACCAGGCAACGCATGCGGCGATCCACGCCGAACTGGCGCAGGGCCACCTGCCGATCATGCTGGGCGGCGACCACTGCCTGGCGATCGGCACGATCAGCGCGATCGCGCGCCACTGCCGCGAGCAGGGCAGGAAGCTGCGCGTGCTGTGGCTGGATGCGCACGCCGACTTCAACACCGCCACCATCACGCCCTCCGGCAACATCCACGGCATGCCGGTGGCCTGCCTGTGCGGCAACGGCCCCGCCGAGCTGGTGCAGATCGGCGGCCACGTGCCGGCGACCACGCCCGACGTGTTCCGCCAGATCGGCATCCGTTCGGTGGACGAGGGCGAGAAGCGGCTGGTGCGCGAGGCGCAGATCGTCGTGCACGACATGCGCAGCATCGACGAGATGGGCATGCGCAGCACGATGGAGCAGGCGCTCGCCGGCATGGACGACGACACCCACCTGCACGTGAGCTTCGACGTGGATTTCCTCGACCCGATCATCGCGCCCGGCGTGGGCACCACGGTGCGCGGCGGCCCGAACTACCGCGAGGCGCAGCTGTGCATGGAGATGATCGCCGACAGCGGCCGGCTCGGCTCGCTCGACATCGTCGAGCTGAACCCGGCGTTCGACAAGCGCAACCAGACCGCGAAGCTCGCGGTGGACCTGGTCGAGTCGCTGTTCGGCAAATCCACCCTGCTGCGCTGATGCGAATCCCGAATCCCGAATCCCGAATCCCGAGCATGCAGACCCGAGTCCTCACCGGCATCACCACCACCGGCACCCCGCACCTGGGCAACTACGTGGGCGCGATCCGCCCCGCGATCAACGCCAGCCGGCGCGCGGACGTGGATGCGTTCTTCTTCCTCGCCGACTACCACGCGCTGATCAAGAGCGACGATGCCGCACGCATCGAGCGCTCGCGGCTGGAGATCGCGGCAACCTGGCTGGCCGCCGGGCTGGATCCCGCGCGCGTCACCTTCTACCGCCAGTCGGACATCCCCGAGATCCCCGAGCTGACCTGGTTCCTCACCTGCGTCACCGCGAAGGGCCTGCTCAACCGCGCGCATGCCTACAAGGCCGCGGTGGACAAGAACGCCGAGGCGGGCGAGGACGCGGACGCCGGCGTCACCGCGGGCCTGTACATGTACCCGGTGCTGATGGCGGCCGACATCCTCGCCTTCGACGCGCACCAGGTGCCGGTGGGCCGCGACCAGATCCAGCACATCGAGATGGCGCGCGACATTGCGCAGCGCTTCAACCACATCCACGGCCGCGATTTCTTCGTGCTGCCCGAGGTGGTGATCGAGGAACAGGTGGCCACCCTGCCCGGCCTCGACGGCCGCAAGATGTCCAAGAGCTACGACAACACCGTCCCGCTGTTCGCCGGCGGCGCGAAGGCGTTGCGCGAGGCGATCATGCGCATCGTCACCGACTCGCGCGCGCCGGGCGAACCCAAGGACCCGGACAGCTCCGCGCTGTACACGATCTTCCGCGCCTTCGCCGGCGACGCCGAAAGCGCGGCGTTCCGCCAGGCACTGGTCGACGGCATCGGCTGGGGCGAGGCCAAGCAGCGCCTGTTCGAGCGCATCGAGACCGACGTAGCGCCGATGCGCGAACGCTACGAGGCGTTGATCGCCAGGCCCGACGAGATCGAAGTGATCCTGCGCAAGGGTGCCGCGAAGGCCCGCACCGTCGCCACGCCGAAGCTCGCGGCGATCCGCGATGCCATCGGCCTGCGCGCGATGGGGATGGCGCCCGCCGCCAGGGCCGCCAAGCCGGCCGCCGCCAGGGCCGGCAAGTCGCCGCGCTTCGCCAGCTTCCGCGACGGCGACGCCGGCTTCCGCTTCCGCCTGTTCGCCGCCGACGGCGAGGAACTGCTGCTGTCGATGCCGTTCGCCGACCCCAAGGCCGCCGGCGTGTTGCAGCAGCGCATCCGCACGCTGGGCCACGCGGCCGTATTGCGCGAAGACGGCGCGGCGCTGGTGCTGGAACTGGACGGCGAAGCCGTCGCCCGCACCCCGCAGGCCGGCGGCGACGAGCTGCACGCGCGCCTGCGCGAGGCGCTGGAACAGCTGGCCGCGCAGGACTGAGCCGGTCGCCCCGATGCGCTACCTCGCCCTGCTGCTGCTCGCGCCATGGCTGCTGATCCTCGGCTGGGCCTACGCGAACTACCCGAAGTCGCTGCCGCGCACGCCGGCACGGCGGCTGTTCGACGTGCTGGCGCTGCTGCTGGCTTTCGGTGCCGCGATCTGTGCCGGCCTGCTCGGCCACGACGCGGTGCAACTGCCCGGGCTCGACGAGGCCGGCCGCCGCGCCAGCGGCGCGATCTGGCAGCAGGTGCTGCCAGCGTTGTGCGGCTACGGGGCGTTCGCCGGCGTGCTCGCACTGGCGCTGCCGCTGCGCCGCCTGTTCTGGCATCGCCCGCGCTGAAGCGCGGGCACACACGGAATCGCCCCATGGACACCGCCACACTGCAACGCCACCTGCTGCGCCTGTTCGAGCGTCACGAGGTGGAACTCGAACCCGACGAGGACTGGTTGCTCACCGACGGCGACTTCCCCGCGATCCGCGCCAGCTGGCACGACGCCGCAGGCGCGGCCCCGGGACGGCTGGATCTCGACATCGTGCTCGGCGAGGACCAGCAGATCGAGGAAAGCTACGCCGGCATCGGCACCGGCGACGCGGCTTGCCGCGACGCGCTGCAGCGCTTCGAGCAGGGCAGCCTGCACGTGTTGCTGGCCGCATGCTGGTACGTCACCGACGCGCGCAAGT
This sequence comes from Rhodanobacter sp. DHB23, assembly GCF_014842975.1. Taxonomy (GTDB): domain Bacteria; phylum Pseudomonadota; class Gammaproteobacteria; order Xanthomonadales; family Rhodanobacteraceae; genus Rhodanobacter_A. The sequence goes on from NZ_JACYXK010000027.1 coordinate 232,007, forward strand.
TGCAGCTGGATTCGTGGGCCGGCGGCGTGCATGGCTGGGATGCGTTCATCGGCCCGCTCGTCGTGCAGGGCGCGGCCGTGACGCTGCCGGCGGATGCGCTGGCGCCGTTGATCGCCGCGCTGCGCAGCGAAGTGCTGGCGCCGCGGATGCACTGGGTGCGGCTGTTCCTGCGCCGCGAGGCGGACGGCGGAACCACCATCGAGGCACGGCTCGACAACGAGTCGTGGCCGGCGGGCGACCGCGCCCTCGCCGCCGTGGCGTGGCCGCCGGCCGCGGAGCCTTACAGCGTGCGCTGCTTCATGATGCTGGACATCCGCGACTACTGAGAATGCTCAGTCCCAGCGGTTGAGGTGCGGCTCGAACGCGGCACGCTGCTTGCGCACGACGCAGAAGCGCTGCCCGCTGGGCGCCTCCATCACCCACCAGCGCTGGCGCACGAAGGCGATGCGCTGCGCGCCCAACTGCTCCAGCCGCGTCACCTCGGCTTCGAGATCATCGGTTTCGATGTCCAGGTGCACGCGGCTCTCGTGATCGACTTTCTGCAGCAGGATCAGCGGCTCGTCGTCCGCCGTGCGCAGTTCGGCGTAGCGGCCGTCGCCATCCTGGTCGAGCGCGACGATGGGCTTGCCCAGGGTCGCGCTCCAGAACCTGGCGGCATCGCCCAGGTCATCGACCTTGCAGTCCAATACCAGGGCACACAGGCGGCTGTAATGCATGGGGGCACCTCGCTGCGAGACGGGGCGCCCAGTGTGCGCCGGCATGCGAGCCGGCGCACGTCACGCTCAGCGCTTGAGCGGCGCGATGCGCTGCTCGATCGCGCCGAAGATCGAGGCGCCCTGCGGGTCGGTGACGTCGATGCGCAGCGTGTCGCCGAACTTCAGGAACGGCGTGCTCGGCTTGCCGTCCCGCAATGTCTCCACCGTGCGCTGCTCGGCAAGGCAGGAGGCGCCCTTCGAGGTGTCCTGGTTCGCGATGGTGCCGGAGCCGACGATGGTGCCGGCGGTGAGCGGCCGCGTCTTCGCCGCGTGCGCCACCAGTTCGGCGAAGCTGAACTGCATGTCCACGCCGCATTCGGCCTCGCCGAACCAGGCGCCGTTCAACCAGGTGCGCATCGGCAGGTGCAGCTTCTCGCCCTGCCAGTTCGCGCCCAGCTCGTCCGGCGTCACCAGCACCGGCGACAGCGCCGAGCGCGGCTTGCTCTGCAGGAAGCCGAAACCCTTGGCCAGCTCGCCAGGAATCAGCCCGCGCAGCGAGACGTCGTTGACCAGACCGACCAGTTGGATGTGCGCGGCGGCCTGTTCGGGCGTGGCCGCCATCGGTACGTCGTCGGTAACCACCACGACTTCGGCCTCGAGATCGATGCCGTAGTCCTCACTGGGCACCACCACCGCATCGCGCGGGCCGAGGAAGCCGGCGCTGGTGGCCTGGTACATCAGCGGGTCGGTGTAGAACGAGGCCGGCACTTCGGCACCGCGCGCCTTGCGTACACGTTCCACATGCGGCAGGTAGGCGCTGCCGTCCACGAATTCGTAGGCGCGCGGCAGCGGCGCGGCGAGCTGCACCATGTCCAGCGGGAACGTGCCTTCGGCGGTACCGCCGTTGAGCGCATCGGACAGCGCATTGAGCCGCGGCGCGGCGTTCGACCAGTCGTCCAGCGCGGCCTGCAGCGTGGGCGCGATGCCGGCGGCCTTCACCGCGATGCCGAGGTCGCGGCTGACCACCACCAGGGTGCCGTCGCGGCCACCTTCTTTCAGGGAACCCAGTTTCATGTTTTGCTCCACGGACCATGGCGATGGCGCCGGCCCCTTCGTGCTCGGTTGATGGGGTGCCCGGCGCCTATTTGCCGGTGAAATGCTTGTGGATGCCCTGCCAGCACTCGTGGTAGTTGCCTTGCAGCTCGTTCGACTCCAGCGCCTGCCGGGTCGGATGGAGCACGCGGCGCGCCTCGAACATGAAGGCCATGGTGCCGGTGATCACGTCAGGCTGCGACAGGTCGCGCGTCGAGGCCTTCTCGTAGGTGGCGGCATCCGGGCCGTGGCCGCTCATGCAATTGTGCAGCGAGGCGCCGCCCGGCACGAAGCCCTCGGCCTTGGCGTCGTAGGCGCCGGTGACCAGGCCCATGAACTCGCTGGCGATGTTGCGGTGGAACCACGGCGGGCGGAAGGTGTGCTGCGCCACCAGCCAGCGCGGCGGGAAGATCACGAAATCCATGTTGCTCACGCCCGCGGTGTCGCTGGGCGAATGCAGCACCAGGAAGATGCTCGGGTCCGGGTGGTCGTAGCTGATCGAGCCTATCGTGTTGAAGCGGCGCAGGTCGTATTTGTAGGGTGCGTAGTTGCCGTGCCAGCCCACCACGTCGAGCGGCGAGTGGTCGATCCTCGCCCGCCAGAGGTTGCCCTGGAACTTGGCCACCAGCTCGAAGTCGCCTTCCACGTCTTCGTAGGCGGCGACCGGGGCGAGGAAGTCGCGCGGGTTGGCCAGGCCGTTGCTGCCGATCGGACCGAGGTCGGGCAGGCGCAGCAGCGCGCCGAAGTTCTCGGCGATGTAGCCGCGCGCGGTGTCGTCCAGCAACTCCACGCGGAAGCGCACGCCGCGCGGGATCACCGCGATCTCCAGCGGCTCCAGTTCGATCACGCCGAACTCGGTGGCCAGGCGCAGGCGGCCCTGCTGCGGCACGATCAGCAGCTCGCCGTCGGCGTCGTAGAAGTAGCGACCCTGCATCGAGCGGTTGGCCGCATACAGATGGATGCCGATGCCCGACTGCTCCGCCGCGCCGCCGTTGCCGGCCATGGTGACGATGCCGTCGACGAAGTCGGTGGGCGCGGTGGGCGGCGGCAGCGGATTCCAGCGCAGCTGGTTGGGGCTGGCCGGCACCTCGTCGAAGCGGTTGTGGAAGCGACCGGGCGCCATCGCCTCGAACGGCTGGTGCATCGCCGCCGGGCGGATGCGGTACAGCCAGCTGCGCCGGTTGCTGTGGCGCGGCGCGGTGAACGCGGTGCCCGACAGTTGCTCGGCGTACAGGCCGTGCGCCGCCTGCTGCGGCGAGTTCTGGCCTTCCGGCAGCACGCCGGGGATGGCCTCGCTGGCGAATTCGTTGGCGAAGCCGGATTGGTAGTTGCGGGAAGCCATCACGCTCATCGCTCTTCGCCTTTGAGCCCCTCTCCCTCCGGGAGAGGGGTTGGGGTGAGGGTTCGGTTTTCAGCGATACCGAGGATTGCCTCGAGCACCGCTTCCGTCTGTTGCAGGACATCATTGTCCCAGTAACGCAGGACCATCAGACCACAAGATTCGAGGAACTTCGTACGCGCACGATCGACAGTCTCGTCATGCTGCGAACCATCCAGTTCCACGACGAGTTTCCTTGCCTCGCAGTAGAAATCCACAACGTAGGGTGGAATGGGGTGTTGGCGGCGGAACTTCAGGTTGTTGAGCCGGCCACCACGGAGGTGGAACCAGAGCTTCTGTTCCGCGTCCGTGGCCGATCTGCGCAATCCACGCGACTGCTCACGCGTTCGTGTCGGCAGTGGCGGATTGATGCGTTCCGGCATACCCGGACCCTCTCCCCAACCCCTCCCCCGAAGGGGGAGGGGCTTCAAGGATCAAAGCACGCCGCGCTTCATCTGGTCGCGCTCGATGCTCTCGAACAGTGCCTGGAAGTTGCCCTCGCCGAAGCCTTCGTTGCCCTTGCGCTGGATGATCTCGAAGAAGATCGGGCCGATGTTGTTCTGCGTGAAGATCTGCAGCAGCTTGCGCTGCTTGGTCTCCGGGTCGGCGTCGATCAGGATCTTGTTCCTGCGCAGGCGCGGCACGTCCTCGCCGTGGTCCGGGATGCGCAGGTCCACCACGTCGAAGTAGGTGTCCGGCGTGTCGAGGAACTCCACGCCCTGCGCACGCATCGCCTCCACCGTGTCGTAGATGTTGTCGGTGAACATCGCGATGTGCTGGATGCCCTCGCCGTGGTACGCGTCGAGGTATTCGTTGATCTGCGACTTCGGGTCGCTGGACTCGTTGAGCGGGATGCGCACGATGCCGTCCGGCGCGGTCATCGCCTTGGACACCAGGCCGGTCTTGGCGCCCTTGATGTCGAAGTAGCGGATCTCGCGGAAGTTGAACAGCTTCTCGTAGTAGTCCGACCACTTCTGCATGTTGCCGAAGTACAGGTTGTGCGTGAGGTGGTCGATGAAGGTGAGGCCGAAGCCCGCGGGGTCCTGCGCCACGCCCGCCACCGGCTCGTAGTCGCCGTCGTAGATGCTGCCCTGGTCGCCGTAGCGGTCCACCAGGTACAGCATGCAGTCGCCGATACCCTTCACCACCGGCGCGTCCACCGCCTTGCTGTCGGCCTGGTCGCCCACCGCCTCGCCACCGTTGGCGAGCACGGCGTCGAACACCTCGTTCGCGGGCTTGCGGAAGCGGATGGCGAAGCCGCAGGCGCAGGGACCGTGCTTGGCGGCGAAATCGGCGGCGAAGGAATCCGGCGCCTCGTTGACCAGCACGTTCACGTCGTTCTGGCGGTACACCGTGATCGGCCGCGACTTGTGCTTCAGCACCGCGGTGAAGCCCATCCTGCGGAACAGCTCGTGCAGTTCGTGCGCACGGCCCTCCGGCGCGGCGAACTCGACGAACTCGAAACCGTTGATCCCCATCGGGTTCTCGAAGGTGGTGACCTGCATGCCGAGGTTGGGCTGGGCTGTCATGCGATTTCTCCGACGGGCTACGATGGGGGAACAAGCTGCGCCGCCGAATGCTTTTGGCACCAGGGGCGCTAACGCGAAGCGTGCTTTTCGTGAAAACTGCCGCAGCGGATGGCTACATGCCCCACGCCATCGGTGCGCCACGTCCAGCACGCGCTTTTCATGAAGAATGCGGCCATGGATGGCCGCCCGTTTGATCTTCGCGATCATGGATGAGCGCACTAGTTATAGTTTCATTTGTAACCAACTGCAAGGAACACCGCACCAGTGCCCACCAGACGCCATCCCGACCACGCCCCGCTGGAGCTGGAACGCTTCCTGCCCTACCAGCTTTCCATCGTGTCGAACACGGTGAGCCAGGCGATCGCCGACGACTACCAGGCCCGCCACGACCTCAGCGTCACCGAATGGCGGGTGATGGCGGTGCTGGCGCGCTTCGACGGCCTCTCGGCACGCGAGGTGGCCGAGCGCACCGCGATGGACAAGGTGGCGGTGAGCCGCGCGCTGGCCCGGCTGGTCGCCGCCGGGCGCGTGCGCCGGCACATCCATGCCAACGACAAGCGCCGCTCGGTGCTGGGGCTTACCGCGGCCGGCTGGAAGATCCACGACGAGGTGGCGCCGATGGCGCGGCAGCGGGAAAGGGAGTTGCTGGCGCGGCTGGCGCCGGAGGAGCAGGCGTGGCTGCGGTGCATCCTCGACAAGTTGATGCCCGACGACCACGAAGGCTGAGCCAGCGCCGTTATCGATGTCCCGGGACAGGGCTCTTGCCCTGCCCGGGACCCGCCTTGCCCGGGCCGAGTCCGGACAAGGCTCCGTCATGCGCGCATCCGCGCGCATGACGACGGGCCGTCCATGGCCCGGGTTCGGTCCCGGTCACTTCACGCCGTGCATCAACCGGTTGATCAGCGGCGAGATCAGCAGCAGCACGACGCCGGCGCCCGTCAGCACCCAGAAGCAGAACGTGAATCCGCTCAATGCGGACGCAGCGGTCATGCCGGTCTCGCCGCTGATGCGGGCCGCCAGCAGGCCCGACAGGTTGCCGCCCACGGCAATAGACAGGAACCACCCGCCCATCGCCAGGCCCACCAGGCGCGGCGGCGCCAGCTTGGTCACCATCGACAGGCCGATCGGCGACAGGCACAGCTCGCCCACGGTCTGCAGCATGTAGCAGGTCGCCAGCGGCCAGAAGGGAATCAGGCCGCGGCTGCCCAGCAGATGCGACAACGCGTACATCAACACCAGGAAACCCAGTCCGTTGAAGACCAGGGCCAGGCCGAACTTGCGCGGGATGGACGGCTCCATGCGCCGCCTGGCCAGCCGCGACCACACGAAGGCGACGACGGGCGCCAGCACGATGATCCCCAACGGCGTCATCGACTGGAACCAGCCCACCGGGAACATCCAGCCGCCGAACATCTGGCGGTCGACCAGGTTCTCCGCGAGGAAGTTGAACGAGGTGCCGAACTGGTAATAGAACATCCAGAACAGCAGGCTGAACACGAACACGATCATCATCGCGATGACGCGCTCCACCTGGACACGGTCATGGCGCACCGCCTCGACGATCAGCATCGCCGTCACGCCGACGAACAGCAGGCCGAGCAGCCATTGCAGGCCGACCGCGCCGATCCGCGAGAACAGCAGGTACACCAGCGGGATCGCCACGACCACGCCAACGGCCACCCACAGCACGCGCATCAGGCCGGCGGCTTCGGGCGCCGGGCGCCCCACCTCGCGCAGGCTGCGGCGGCCGAACCAGAACCACAGCACGCTGAGCAGCATGCCGACGCCGGCCGCCCCGAACACGATGCGGTAGTTCTGCTGCATCGGCGTATCGGTGAAATAGCCCGCCAGCCAGCCCGTCACCAGCGGCGCGATGAAGGCACCCGCATTGATGCCCATGTAGAACAGCGTGAACCCCGCGTCGCGGCGCTCGTCGCCGGGCCCATACAACTGGCCCACCATCGACGAGATGTTCGGCTTGAACAGGCCATTGCCGACCACCACCATCGCCAGCCCCAGCAGCATGGCCTCCTTGCTCGGCAACATGATGGCGAACAGGCCCGCCGCCATCACCACCGCGCCGAGCAGGATCGAACGCTGGTAGCCGATCAGCCGGTCCGCGACGTATCCGCCGAAGATGCCCGAGGCGTAGACCAGCGCGGTATAGGCACCGAAGATGCCGCTGGCCCAGGCCTGGCCCGAAGGGTCGCCGTGGTAGAACTGCGCCACGATGTACAACGCCAGCGCCCAGCTCACGCTGTAGAACGCGAAACGTTCCCAGAACTCGGTCATGAACAACATCCACAGCGGACGCGGATGCCCGAACAGCTGCGGATAATCCGGCGCGCTGCCGGCCTCGATGGTCTGACTCATGACATTCCCCCAGTGATCCGTGGCGTGCGAGTGGATGTTATGAAAAGTGCGGCCATGGATGGCCGCCCGTTTGATCTCGGCGATCAGGGACGATCGCAAAGGTCACGAAAAGTGCGGCCTTGGATGGCCACCCGTTTGATCCCCGCGATCAGGGATGATCGCCCTCAAGTGCCTAGCACCGTGCGCACTTCGAGCAGCTCCGGGAAGAAGCTGAGATCCAGCGCCTTCTTCAAAAAACCCACGCCTGAGGAGCCGCCAGTGCCGCGCCGGTGGCCGATGATGCGCTCCACCGCCTTCATGTGGCGGAAACGCCAGAGCTGGAAGTTCTCCTCGATGTCCACCAGCGTCTCGCACAGGTGGAACTCGGTCCAGAAGCTTTCCGGCGCCTCGTAGATGCGCTTGAACACCGGCAACAGCTCGTCGTGGCGTTGCCATGGCTGGCTGACGTCGCGCTCCAGGATGCCGCTCGGCACCGCATGGCCATGCCGTGCCAGCCAGTGCAGCGCCTCGTCGTACAGGCCGGGCGCATGCAGCGTGTCGCGCAGGCCCTGCTGGACTGTCGCGTCGTGCGCGAACACCGCGAGCATGTCGGCGTTCTTGTTGCCGAGCAGGAATTCCACCGTGCGGTACTGCGCCGACTGGAAGCCGGACGAGGGCCCCAGCGCGTCGCGGAAGGCGAGGTATTCGTGCGGCGTCATCGTCTCCAGCACCGCCCACTGCTCGAACAGCTGGCGCTGAATCTGCTTCACCCGCGCCAGCACTTTGAGCGCCGGGCCGATGCGCTCGTCGCGCATGAATGCCATCGCCGCACGCAGTTCATGGATCAGCAGCTTCAGCCACAGCTCCGACACGTGGTGCTGCACGATGAACAGCATTTCGTCATGGTACGGCGGGTCGGACACCGGTCGCTGCGCCGATAGCAGGGTGTCCAACCGCAAGTAGCCTGCATAGGTCATGCGTCCCGAGAGGTCTCGCTCGATGCCTGCCTCGAGTTCGCGCTGGTTGTCCGTCATGGTCGATCGCGGCTGCCCAAAAGACGCATGGTAACCGGTGGCGCCATCGCCGTTTCTTGCGAGCCCCGTACCCTCCCGCATGCTGCGGCGTGCCTTGCGACGCAACATGGCCGCCTGCTATCTATATGCGGCTTTTCCCGGCCGTTTTGATCGCCACGGTGGTCGCCGGCAAGGGAGCTTCGCGTGTCTGGCCCCACTGGATGGGCCACCGCCCCCACCCCATTCGTCACCAACGGGAGCGCGTCGTGTCCATCGCCGCCAAGTTCGAAATCGAATACCTGCAATACCTCGACGCCGAGGGCAAGCAGGTTCGCCAGGATCTGCCCGCCTTCGCCAAGGACCTCGACCACATGGTCGAGCTCTACAAGCTGATGATGTCGACTCGCGTGTTCGACGCCAAGTCGGTGGCGCTGCAGCGCACCGGCAAGCTGGGCACCTACGCCAGCTGCCTGGGCCACGAGGCTGCCCACGTCGGCATCGGCAGCGCGATGAAGCCGGAAGACGTGCTGGCCGTGAGCTACCGCGAATACGGTGCCCAGCTGTACCGCGGCGTGCAGCCGCGCGAGGTCTACATGTACTGGGGCGGCGACGAGCGCGGCAACGACTACCAGAACGAGCCGGCCCGCCACGACTTCGCCTGGTCGGTGCCGATCGCCACGCAGTGCCTGCACGCGGCCGGTTCCGCGCTGGCTTTCAAGATCCGCGGCGAGAAGCGCGTGGCCGTGTGCACCATCGGCGACGGCGGCTCGTCCAAGGGCGACTTCTACGGCGCCATCAACATCGCCGGCGCGCAGAACCTGCCGCTGGTGGCGGTGATCGTCAACAACCAGTGGGCCATCTCGGTGCCGCGCAAGATCCAGTCCGGTGCGCCCACGCTGGCACAGAAGGGCATCGCCGCCGGCCTGTACTGCATCCAGGTCGACGGCAACGACATCATCGCCGTGCGCAAGGCGATGGAAGACGCGCTGGAACGCGCCCGCAACGGCGAAGGCGGCAGCGTGATCGAGGCGGTGACCTACCGCCTCGGCGACCACACCACCGCCGACGACGCGCGCCGCTACCGCGGCGAGCAGGAAGTGAAGGACGCCTGGGCGAAGGAGCCGATGAAGCGCCTGCGCGCCTGGCTGGTGGGCAAGGGCGTGTGGGACGACGCCAGGGAAGAGGCCTGGAAGGCCGAGTGCGACGAGTGGATGGACAACGAGGTGAACGCCTACCTCGAGACCAAGACCCAGCCGGTGACGGCGATGTTCGACTACACCTTCGCCGAAGTCCCCGCCGATCTCGCCAAGCAGCGCGATCTCGTCCTTTCGTACGACCAGAAGGCCCACTGAGCCATGGCACAGATCACCCTCATCGAAGCCGTCACCCAGGCGCTCGCCTACGAGATGAAGCACGACGACAGCGTCGTGGTGCTGGGCGAGGACGTGGGCGTCAACGGCGGCGTGTTCCGCGCCACCCAGGGCCTGCAGGAAAAGTTCGGCGAGCTGCGCGTGCTGGACACGCCGCTGGACGAGACCACCATCGCTGGCGTCACCGTGGGCCTGGCCGTGCAGGGCATGAAGCCGGTGGCCGAGGCGCAGTTCGAAGGCTTCATCTACCCGATGATGGAGCAGATCGCCTGCCACGCCGCGCGCATGCGCAACCGCACCCGCGGCCGCCTCACCGTGCCGGCCGTGTGGCGCGCACCGTGGGGCGGCGGCATCCGCGCGCCGGAGCACCACTCCGAGGCGAACGAGCACCTGTTCACCAACATCCCCGGCCTGCGCGTGGTGCTGCCCTCCTCGCCCGCACGCGCCTATGGCCTGCTGCTGGCCGCGATCCGCGATCCCGATCCGGTGATCTTCCTCGAACCCAAGCGCATCTACCGCCAGTACAAGGAAGAAGTGCCGGACGACGGCGAAGCCTTGCCGCTGGACGTGTGCTTCGTGCTGCGCGACGGCACCGACGTCACCCTGGTGACCTGGGGCGCGCAGGTGAAGGAAACGCTGGAAGCCGCCGACGAACTCGCCAAGCAGGGCATCAGCGCCGAGGTCATCGACGTCGCCACGCTGACCCCGCTGGACTTCGACACCATCGCCGAGTCGGTGCAGAAGACCGGCCGCTGCGTGATCGTGCACGAAGCCCCGAAGACCGCCGGCTTCGGCGCAGAGATCGCCGCGCGCATCGCCGAGGAATGCCTGTACGACCTGCTGGCCCCGGTCGAGCGCATCACTGGCCCCGACACCCACATCCCGCTGTTCCGCCTGGAGATGAAGTACCTGCCGAGCACGGAACGCATCGTCGAAGCCGCGCAGCGCACGCTGGCCGCTTCGTAGTTCCTTCTCCCCTCCGGGGAGAAGGTGCCCCGGAGGGGCGGATGAGGGGCCAAGGCTTGCGGCAAGATGCATCGAAGCGGCTTTCGATGAAGTCCAAGGCAAGCCCCATCCCCTCACCCCGGCCCTCTCCCCGCAGGGGAGAGGGAGAAAACCACAAAACCCTGGAAGCTCACTCATGGCCGACATCAAGACATTCCACCTGCCCGACCTCGGCGAAGGCCTGCCCGACGCCACCATCGTCGAGTGGCACGTGAAGGAAGGCGACTACATCAAGCTCGACGCGCCGCTGTGCTCGATGGAAACCGCCAAGGCCGTGGTCGATGTGCCGTCGCCCTATACCGGCACCGTGAAGAAGCTGCATGGCGCCCCCGGCGACATCATCGAGACCGGCGCCGCGCTGGCCGACTTCGAGCCCGACGCCAACGCCAAGCAGCGCGCCGAGGCCGAATCCACCGGCCACCACCACGGCCCGAAGAAGGTCGAGGCGCCCGCGCCGGCCCCCGCGCCTGCAGCCAAGGCCGCCACCGCCGACCGCGAGGACGAAGGCACCGTGGTGGGCGCGATGGTCAGCGGCAACACCGTGCATGTCGAGCAGGCCGCCAGCATCGGCGGCGTGAAGGCGGTGCCCGCGGTGCGCGCGCTGGCCAAGAAGCTCAAAGTCGACCTCGCCCGCGTGCGCCCCAGCGGTGCCGACGGCGTGGTCACCCTGCAGGACGTGAAGAACGCCGCCGCCAACGGCAGCGCCCCGCTGGGTGCGGCCGCGGCACGCGCCGTGCCCGCCTCGGCCGGCCGCCACCTCGCGCCGGAACTGCCGGAGCCCGGCGCGGCACCGAGCCGCACCACCGTGTCGCTTGCCGGCAAGGCCGTGCGCACCGCGCCACCGAGCGTGCAGGCCAGCGGCCAGCCGGAACAGCTCAAGGGCGTCCGCCGCAACATGGCGCGCGTGATGGCCGAAGCCCACGCCAACGTGGTGCCGACCACCCTGGTCGACGACGCCGACCTGCACGCCTGGATCGGCAAGCAGGACATCACCGCGCGCCTGATCCGCTCCATCGTCGCCGCCTGCAAGGCGGTGCCGGCGCTCAACGCCTGGTTCGACGGCAAGAACCTCACCCGCACCCAGCACCCGCACGTGGACATCGGCATCGCCGTGGACACCGAGGACGGCCTGTTCGTGCCGGCCCTGCGCAACGCCGACGTGCTCGACGGCGCCGGCATCCGCGCCGCAATCAAGCGCCTGCGCAGCTCGGTGGAGGATCGTTCCATCCCGGCCTCGGAGCTCTCGGGCTATACCATCAGCCTCAGCAACTTCGGCATGTTCGCCGGCCGCTACGCCACGCCGGTGGTGGTGCCGCCGACCGTCGCCATCATCGGCGCCGGCAAGCTGTGCCACGACGTGGTGGCGGTGATGGGCGGCATCGAGGTGCATCGCCGCATGCCGATCTCGCTGACGTTCGACCACCGCGCCGCCACCGGCGGCGAGGCCGCGCGCTTCCTCAAGGCGTTGCTGGACGACCTGTCCTTGCCGAACTGAGGCACGTTGCCTGAACCTGTAAACGGGGCGCCTGCGGGCGCCCCGTTTGTTTTGCGCGATCGCCAGCACGCACGCAGCGCCCCCGCGGCTCTTGCCCACCTGTTGTCGCAGGACAAAGTATTCCGGACGCCAGCCGGCACACGGGGACCACCTTGTCATGCCCGGGGCGCTGGTCTCCCACGCAACGAGCCGCGAAAGGCAGGCAAGCATCCCGGGCAGGCACCCGCGATGCAATCAAAGGATCGGATCGAACAAGCGCGCCACGTGCATGGCCACGCGGCGCAGGTAGGGCGCGTCGAGGTACTCGCGCGCGTCCACCTCGCGCGACTGCACGAAGTCGCGTTCCAGCATCGCCTCGACCTGCTGCGCGAAAGCGCGGTCCAGCACCAGTGCGCTGGCCTCGAAGTTGAGCCGGAACGAGCGGGAATCGAGGTTGAGGCTGCCCACCGCGGCGCAGTCGTCGTCCACCAGCAGCACCTTCTGGTGCGTGAAGCCGGGCTGGTAGCGGAACACGCGCACGCCGCCGCGCAACGCGTAATGGGCATGCAGGGTAGAGGCGGCGAACACGGTGCGGTGGTCCGGCCGCGACGGGATCAGCACGCGCACGTCCACGCCGCGGAAGACCGCCAGCAGCAGCGCGGCGCGCACCGAGTGGTCGGGCACGAAGTACGGCGTGGCCAGCCAGATGCGCCGGCGCGCCGCGTTGATCGCGGCGGTGACGAACAGCGAGCCGGTTTCCTGCGGATCGGCCGGCCCGCTGGCCACCACCAGCACGCGCGCGCCGCCGTCCGGTGCCGGCTCCGGATGCAGCGGCGGCGGCGCACCGGTGATCCACTCCCAGTCGTCGGCGAACAGTTGCTGCAGGTCGGCCGCCGCGGGGCCGGCCAGCTCCATGTGCGTGTCGCGCCACGGCGCCAGCGGCGGCTTCAGGCCCAGGTACTCGTCGCCCACGTTGAGGCCGCCGACGAAGGCGCGCACGCCGTCCACCACCACGATCTTGCGGTGGTTGCGGAAGTTGAGCTGGAAACGGTTGCGCAGGCGATTGGTGGCGAAGGGATGGATCGCCACGCCGCCCGCGCGCAGCGTCTCCACGTAGCGGTGCGGCAGGTCGTGGCTGCCCACGCCGTCGTACAGCACGCACACGCGCACGCCGGCCGCCGCGCGCTCCAGCAGCGCCTGCTGCATGCGCCGGCCCAGGCCGTCGTCCTTGAAGATGAAGAACTGCACCAGCAGCGTGTGCCGCGCTTCGGCGACGGCGGCGAAGATCGCCTCGAAGGCCGCCTCGCCGTCGACCAGCAGGCGCAGCCGGTGGCCGGGGCGGAACGGGCGGCCCAGCATCGTCACCAGTGCGGCATAGCGGCCCTCGTCGTCGTCCGACGGGCAGGCCAGTCGCTCGCGCGGCGCGGCGCCGCGGTGCCGCTTGAGGTAGCCGCGGAAGCGGCTGGCGCCCAGGAACAGGTAGGGCACCAGGGTGAGCGCGGGCAGCAGCAACAGGCCCAGCACCCAGCCGATCGCGCCCTGCGGGGTGCGCGTGTGCATCAGCGCGTGCGCGGCGGCGAAGACGCCGAGCACTTGCAGGAGCAGGACGACATCGCCGAACAGGCTGAGGGTCATGGTGAAGCGGCTGGTTCTATTCCGCCAGCAACTGGTCGGCCACGGCGCGCGCCTGCTGGCGGATTTCCGGCATCGCGGTGGATTCCCACAGCGTACCGCGCAACAGGCTGCCGATGGCGAACAGCCGCGACCACTCGCCGCCTTCGTGCAGCAGGCGGCCCTGCGGCGTGGCCTGGCAGCCCAGCCCCAGCGGGTCGGGCAGCACGTGCCGGTTCACCACCAGTTGGCGCATCAGCGGGTGCGGCGTGCGCGCCACGTCGAAATCCATGCCCACCGACTGCACCACCAGGTCCGCGTGCAGCGTCTGCAGCTTCGCGGCGTCGCGGTCGTGCGGGTGCAGCTCCATCCGCAGGCCGTCGCCATCGATCCCGACGTGGTACATCTGCCCGCGCTGGCGATGCAGGCGACCCGAGCGTTCCAGCGCGGCAAGGCCTTCGTGCACCGCCGGAGGCATGCGGTGACGCGCGCGCTCCCACGCCCAGCGCGCGTGGCGCTGGAAGCGCGCGCGCTGGTCCAGCGGCAGCGCCGCCCACAGCGCCGGCGTGTGCGGGCGCAGGCTGTCGATCACGCTGCGCCAGTCCTCCTCCTGCGCGATCGCCTCGCGCAGCAGGCGCAGCCAGCGGCGCACGTCGGGGCCGTCCAGCATCGCCTCGACCATCTGCACGCTGTCTTCGAGCGGCAACGAGGTGCCGCGCAGGTGCGGCTCGGGCAGCAGGCCATGGCGGGAAATCGCGGTGAACCGGGTGGCGGGCCAGCGCGCGGAAAGCTCCAGCAGCACGTCGGCGGCGGTGAGCCCGAGGCCGATCACCACCACGTGCCCGGGCGCTTCGGCGGGCGGGTCGGCGAGCAGCGGCCACGGATCCACCACGTAGCGGCCGCTGGCCAGCGCAGCCTCGCTTGCGCCCGCCAGGGGCTGCGGCGGCAACGCGCCGATCGCCAGCACGGCGGCGTCCACGCGGTGGACGTCCTCGCCGCGGAACACGCTGACGCCATTGTCCTCGGGCACCACGGCATCGGCGGCAAACGGCACGACCTGCACATCGTGGCCGCGCGCCCTGCCCTGCGCCAGCGCCTGCGCCACCTCGGCCTCCAGGTAGTCGCCGTAGCGCCGGCGCGGCAGGAAGTCGGTGCCGGCGATGGCAGGATCGGCACGCTGCACGAAATCGAGGAAGCCCTGCGGCTTGCCAGCGAACATGCCCATCGACGCCGCGCGCACGTTGAGCAGGTGGCGCTCGGAAGCGGTGGAATAAGCCACGCCGCGCGCGGGCGTGGCGCCGCCGGCATACCAGTCGAGGTGCAGTGGCTGCGGCGGCCGGCGTGCCAGCAGCTCGCCAAGCAACGCGGCGGAAGCGGCGCCGCCGCCGATGATGGCGACACGTCGATGCATGCGTTGCTCCGGTTGTGGGGTCAGGGCACCAGTTGGCCGGCGAGGTGTTGGCGCCGCGCCCGCACGATCCGCGCAGGCGCCTGCGGCTCGCCGTCGCGCTGGCCCGGCAGCTCGCCGCCGTAGACGTGCAACGTGTAGGCGATGTCGTGCCGCGACAGGTTGCGGCAGCGATGCGCACGGCCGGCGTCGCGCTCGAACCAGTTGGCGTCGCCCGGGCCCAGCCAGTTGCGCCCCTGCGCCTCCAGCTCGCCGCTGTGCGGGTCACGCCGGTACGACTGCCATTCCAGCGCGCCGTGCAGGGTGAGCTCCAGTCCCCAGCCGCCGGCATGGTCCAGCAGCGGCATGCGCTCGCCGGGTGGCCAGGCGCGCACCAGCACGCACAGTGCAGGCTGGCGGCACTCGACCAGCACGCGGGTGTCGATGCCGCGGCGATGCACCGCGGCCAGGCGCGCCGACAGCCCGGGGCCGTCGCCATGCACCACGCGGCCAAGGTCGCGCGCCATCGCGGCCAGGTCGGGATAGTCGGCGCGACCGTATTCGAGCGCGATCTCGCGCAAGGTCTTCAAGTTGTGCATGTACCTGCCCATGCGGAACCCGGCGTGGAAGCGTCCGGGCAGTGGAGCATGGGCATCGTTAAACGGCCGTAAGGCAGTACGTGCGCACGCCTTACGGCCGTGCCTGCGTCAGCTCACAGGTTGTCCAGCACGAAATTCACCGGCACCTTGGCCCATGCGCGCACCGCGTGGCCGTCCACCGTCGCGGGCTGGAAGCGCCAATGCGCCAGCACCTGTTCGCGCGCGCTGCGGTCGAGCAGGGCGTAGCCGCTGCCGTGTTCGACCTCGACCTGCAACGGCGCGCCGTTCTCGTCGACCAGCACGCGCAGCAGCACCGTACCCTGCATGTGCCGGCGCAATGCCTGCACGGGGAACTGCAGCGGCGCGGAACGGTAGGCCAGCGTGGCCTCGACCGGCGCGGAAGTGTCCACGCCGCCGGACGCGTTGCCCGGCGGCGCCACGACCGGCATCGCCTGCGTGCCCTCCGTGGTCGGCACCACCATCGGCGGCGCGATGACGGGATGCGGCAACGCATGCACCGGCATGACGGGCGCGCGCGGCAACGGTTTCAGTTCGATCGGCGGCGGCGGCTTCACGGGTGGCGGCGGCTCGATCAGGGTGACCTGCGGCACCGTGGTGATCCGGTGCATCAATTCCAGCGCCTGCGGCGCCAGCGGGCGGGTGAGGATCAGCAGGGCGGCGAGGTTGAGTGCGATGGTCGCACTGAGCGCGGCGATGCGCGCGGCATCGGGTTGGGGGCGAACGGCAACAGCCAGGCTTGCGGACGACATGAGCGACCTCCTGACGGCGTTTCGGTTTTTGGGTTGTGGCGCCGGCGACGCTGCGGGTGCAGGGGGACCGTCGTGGACGCGGCTTGAGCCTATGCCTGCACCCCGACGGTGCGCAAGTGGACGGCCAAACGCCGCAGCGGTAGCCAGGCGGGAACGCCCGCGTTATGGTGCAATGCAGGATCACTTCCCTGCCGGAGTCGCCATGATCGCCGCCATCGCCGCCATCGCCGCATCCCCGCGCTACCGCCGCGGCGACGAATTCGCCAGCAGCCTGCTGCACGGCCTGGGCATCGTGCTCAGCATCGGCGGTCTCGCCACCCTGGTGGCCTTCGCGGCACTGCGCGGCGATGCGCGCGACGTCGCCGCCTGCGTGGTCTATGGCGTCACCCTGATCCTGCTCTACACCGCTTCCACGCTGTACCACGCGATCCCCGTGGTCGCGGCCAAGCCGGTGCTGCGCACGCTGGACCACATCGCGATCTACCTGCTGATCGCCGGCACCTACACGCCGTTCACCCTGATCGCCCTGCCGGGCACCTGGGGCTGGAGCCTGTTCGCCACGGTGTGGACGCTGGCCCTGGTCGGCAGCGTGCTGGAACTGGGCTGGTTCCGCCGCTGGCGCAAGCTGGCCGTGCTGCTCTACGTGGGCATGGGCTGGGTCGGCATGCTCGCCTTCAAGCCACTGGCCGCGCACTTGCAGGTGGGTGGCATGGCGCTGCTGATCGGCGGCGGCGTGGCCTACACGCTCGGCGTGCCGTTCTACCTGTGGCGCAAGCTGCCGTACCAGCACACGCTGTGGCACGCCTTCGTGCTCGCCGGCAGCGTGCTGCACTACCTTGCGGTGCTGCTGTACGTGTTGCCGGGCTGAAGCCCGGCCATCAGCCGAACAGCATCGCCACGCCGAACAGGCCGACCATCACCAGCGAGATCACCAGCTTCACCAGGGTGCCGCACAGCAGGCCGATCCAGGTGCCAATGCCGACGTGGGCGGAGCGCAGCACGCTGGTGCCGGAGGAAAGCTCGCCCAGCAGCGCGCCGATGAACGGCCCGAGCAGGATGCCGGGGATGCCGAAGAACATGCCGGCGAAGGTGCCCAGCGAGGCGCCCCACAATGCGCGCCTGCTGGCGCCGACGCGTCTGGCGCCCAGCGTGCTGGAAACGAAGTCCGCGATGACGGCCACGGCACCCAGCGCGCCGATCAGCAGCAGCCACCACAGGCCGAGGTGGCGGTAATCGTCCACGGCGGCGACCAGCCAGATGCCGCCGAAGATCATCGGCACGCCCGGCAGGCTGGGCAGGATCGCGCCGACCAGGCCGCCCACGATCAGCGCGGCGCCGAGCGTGTAGAACACGATGTCGAACAGCATGCGCGGGTCTCGGTTTTTGCGATCGTCCATGATCGCGAAATCAAACGGGCGGCCAGCCATGACCGCACTCGATCTTTATCCTTGCGATCATCCTTGATCGCGAGAATCAAACGGGCGGCCATCCATGGTCGCACTCTTCAATTCAGATCTGGCGCAGGCGCTGGGTGAGACCGCGCAGGAAATGCCGCAGCAACTGGTCGCCGCAGGGGCGGTAGTTGGGGTGTTCGGGCTTGCGGAACAGCGCGGTGAGTTCCGATTTCGACAGCGGGAAACCCGCGGCAGCGAGGATGGCGTGCAGGTCGTCGTCGCGCAGCTCGAACGCCACGCGCAGCTTCTTCAGCACGAGGTTGTTGGTGACGCGCTTCGCCACCGGCAAGGCGGGACGGCTTTCGTCGCGGCCGCGCAGGTGCGTCACCAGGCCGTCGAGGAAGTGCGCCATCACCTTGTCGGGACAGTCCTGGTAGCCGGGTTCGTCGTCCTTCTTCAGGAACGCGTCGAAGTCGGCCTGCGGCACCGCGAGTCCGGCCAGCGCGGTGATCGCCGCGAGCTTGCCGTCGGGCAGGTCGAGCATGTAGCGCACGCTGCGCAGGATGTCGTTGTTGATCATGCGGGCATTGTATCGGGGCTTGCCGGTGCCGTTCGCAGCGTGCGGTGGATGGCCCGGCCACGCCGCACCGCATCCGGAAGCCGGCGGACTCCGCTCAACCCTGCCGCCAGTGCCTGCCGCACAACAGCCACGCGACGAACACGCCCACCGCCGCGCCCAGCAGCTCGCACATCGCGCGCGTGCCGATGCCGTCCGGATCGTGCACCTCGGCCAGCTTGGCCTGCAGCAGCTGCAGCGACTGCAGGCGCGCGTAGTTGAAATAGAACAGGTTCCAGAAGTCCACGCGCCCGGTCAGCACCAGCGCGAGGAAGTACGACCAGGCGATCTGCCGCGCGTCGTTCCAGCCATTGCGCCGGCCGAACGCATGGAAGGCGAGATACAGCACGAGGCCGGCGCCAAGGCTGATCGCGCCAGCCTCCAGGCCGCCGATCCAGCCGTATCCCATCCACGATTGGTCGTAGTTCATCGCACCCTGTTCCATCCGCACCGAACCCGCATTATGCCTGCGCGCTAGACTTTCGCCCTTGCCATGCACACGGGACCGCCATGCCTTTCGCCAGCACCGAACGCACCGCCCTGATCGTGGTGGACGTGCAGCCGGATTTCATGCCCGGCGGCACGCTGGCCTGCCACGAGGGCGACGCCATCGTGCCCGGCATCGCCCGCCTGCTGCGCGCGCGCCGCTTCCGCCACGTGGTGGCCACGCAGGACTGGCATCCGCCGGGCCACGCTTCCTTCGCCAGCTCGCACCCGGGCACGCAGGCGTTCCAGCAGATCGACCTGCACGGCCATCCGCAGACGCTGTGGCCGGACCACTGCGTGCAGGGCACGCCGGGCGCGGCGCTGCACCCGGGCGTCGACTGGTCGGCGGCCGACCTGATCCTGCGCAAGGGCAGCGACCGGCAGGTGGATTCGTACAGCGGCTTCCGCGAGAACCACGGCCCGCACGGCACGCGGCCCGCCACCGGCCTCGCCGGATGGCTGCGCGAACGCGGCGTGGACGAGGTGCTGGTATGCGGCCTCGCGCGCGACGTCTGCGTGCTGTGGACGGCGCAGGATGCGCAGGCGGCCGGCTTCAGGGCCGGCCTGCTGTGGGAGCTTTCGCGCCCGGTGACGCCGGCCAGCGACGAGGCAACCCGCGCCACGCTGGCCGCGCAAGGCATCGCCCTGGTCCGGCTCGACGACTAAACTGCAGGCGCTGATACCTCGGACGACGACGATGGCTGAACGCGAATTCCCGGATTACACCGTGCGCTCCGGCGCCAGCCTCGAAGGCTCGCGCTACACGGCGTGGCTGTGCGTGGTGCCGCATGGCCACGGCTTCCCCGTGTACTACGCGATCTGCGAGAACCGCAGCTTCCGCCACCAGGACCTGGCCGAAAACGCCGCGGATGAGGCACTGCTCGCGGTGCTGGCGCTGGAGGAGGACGGTACGCCGGTATTCCCGGACGACTACACCGGCTTCGCCGACGAGGCGCCCGCCAATCCGGCGTAAGCGCCTGACCAGTCCTGCGGCGTCACGATGTCGAAACCGTGGTCGCGCCGCGTGCGCCGCGCCAGCTTCAGGAGTTCCTTGTCGCGGCTGAGCAGCCATTGCGCGCCGCAGGCCTGCGCGAGTTCGAGGAACATCTGGTCGTCGGGATCGGCGCAGCGCGGCAGCCCGGGCAGCGCCGGCACCGGCTGGCGCTCCGCTTCCGGCAACAGGCGCAGGTGCGCATCGAACGCCGCAGCGGCGGCATCGCGCCGCGCCGCATCCAGCGCCAGTTGCGGATAGCCGAGCACCTCCAGCCATTCATCGCGGCAGGCCGCATCGGTGGCCGCCTCCACCGTTCCCGCGCGCAACGCCTCGCGCAGGGCCATGCACTGCGCATCGCCGAACACGAACAGGTCGAGGCAGACGTTGGTGTCCAGCACCAGGCGCGGCGGCGGCATCAGGCCAGCGCGTCCAGTTGCGCCAGTGCGGCGGGGATTCCCGACGCATCCGCCACCTCGCGCATGCGCGGCGCGTCCCGTGCGTCCAGTCCGTTCTCCAGCTCGTGCGCCCAGGTCACGTGGTAGGGCATGTGCACGCCCCAGCCGCCGAGGCGCAGCACCGGCTCGATGTCCGAACGCAGCGAATTGCCCACCATGGCGAACTCGTGCGGCGCGACGCCGAACTCGTCCAGCAGGCGCCGGTAGGTGGCCGCGTCCTTCTCGGAAACGATCTCGATGCGGCGGAACAACCCGGCCAACCCCGATTCGGCCACCTTCTTCTCCTGGTGGAACAGGTCGCCCTTGGTGATCAGCACCACCGCATGCGCTTCGGCCACCGCCGCCACCGCCGCGCGGATACCGGGCAGCAGCTCCACCGGGTGCTGCAGCACGCGCTTGCCGATCTCGACCAGCCGGTGGATGTCCTGCGCACCGATGCGGCCCTCGCTGAGCGCGATGGCGGTTTCCACCATCGACAGCGTCATGCCCTTGGCGCCGTAGCCGAACAGCGCGAGGTTGCTGCGCTCGGTGGCCAGCATGCGCGCGTGCACCGCGCTGTCGGCCAGGTCGGCGTAGTTGCCCACGATGGCGGCGAATTCGGCGTTGGCCTCGCGGTAATAGTCCTCGCTGCGCCAGAGCGTGTCGTCGCCGTCGAAACCCACCATCTTCAGCATGACTGCCTCGCTGTGCCTGAATCGCGGAGAAGCGCCGGATTATCCGCGACATCGCCGCGATACGGTGCATGGCCTAAGCTCGCACCATTGTCCCGCGCGGAGAAAGCCATGCGCCGCCACCTGTCGTTGTTGCTGCCGTTCGCCGTCGCCGCCTGCGCGTCCATGCCGCTGGCCGCCGCCGATGCGACCACGCCGGATCCCGCCTTGCTGGCCGGCTACCACTGGCGACTGGTGCTGGCCACCGACCACGACGGCCAGCGCATCGACGCGCTGTTCGTGCGTCCGGACAGACCGCTGCAACTGGATTTCGCCAACGGCCGGCTCAGCGTGCGCAACGCCTGCAACGGCATCGGCGGCAGCTACCGGATCGCGGACGGCCAACTGGTTGTCGGCCCGATGATGCACACCATGATGGCCTGCCGCGAGCCGGGGCTGAACCAGTTGGACGGCCTGATCGACCAGCGCCTCGCGAGCCGTCCCGCCATCGAGGTCACCAGGCATGGCGACGCGCCGCAACTGCAACTGCGCACCGCCGCCGGCGACACCCTGGATTTCACCGGCGAGCCCACGGCCGAGACGCGCTACGGCGGCCCCGGCACCACCGAATTCCTGGAAGTGGCGGCGCGGACCGTGCCTTGCCAGCAAAGCCAGCCCTGCCTGGACGTGCGCGAGGTCCACTACGACGCCAACGGCCTCAAGACCGGCACGCCCGGCGACTGGCATGCGCTGCCCGCCATCGAGGGCTACACGCATCAGGCCGGCGTGCACGACGTGGTGCGCGTGAAGCGCTACGCCAGCGGCAATGCGTCCGCGGCCTACGTGCTGGACATGGTGGTGGAGACCGGCACCCCGAAACCGTGAACGCGGGGCGCGGCGACGGTCACGCGCCCACGCGCCGGCGCACCGCCTCGAAGTCGCGCAGCGGCCGCACCTCGATGCAGCCGGTCTGCGCCCACGGCAGCTCGGCGGCCATGCGGATCGCCTCTTCCTCGCTGTCCGCCTCCACCAGGTTGAAGCCGGCGAGGTATTCCTTGGTTTCCGCAAACGGGCCGTCCAGCACCAGGGTCCTGCCCGCGCGGATGCGTACCGATTTCGCCGTAGCTGGCGCTTCAAGCTGCTGCGCGTCCAGCAGCCTGCCCTGCCCGCGCAGTTCGTCCGCGTGCGTGATGCACGCATGCATGCGCGTGTCGAACTCGCCCGGCGGCAGGGCATCGAGCAGGGCGTCGTCGCTGTAGACCAGCAGCAGGTATTTCATGGCGCGCTCGCATCGCGGCGATGGGAAACCCGATGCTCGCACACATCACCGGCACGTGCCGACGGAGCATCCCTTGACTCAGGCCCGCAAGGAGGAAGGGCCCGGACATCGGCGGGCGCCAGTAAGACCGACGTAGGCAAGCCAGGGACAGAAACGCAGGTGTGTCGCGAGCCCCGCCCCTCGTCCCACAGGGGACCTGATCAGCGTCGTGTCTCAGCGGCAAGCTGATTTGCTCCTCCCCCTGCTTGCAGGGGGAGGCTGGGAGGGGGTGAAACCTTGCGAAGGACTCTCATGGCTTGCCTCGCAAGAGCCTGACCCCACCCAGCCCTCCCCTGCATGCAGGGGAGGGAGACAGAACATGGCACGACTGGGACTCGACGCTAATCAGGCACAGGGGAGAGGGGGTCATCCCCGGCCGTGCGCCAGCGCGTAGTCGATCGCCGCGCGCACCGCCGCCGCCTGCGCGTCGTTGCACTGCGCGGGCGTGGCGCGCGGGCTGTCCGGGTAGACCTCGGTGGTGGTGCGGTAATGCGCGTTGGTGATGCCGGCGCACAGGCCCAGCTTGCGGCAGTCGTATTCGATCACGCCATGCGCCACCACCGGCGAGCCGATGATGGTGCCGTCGGGATCGGCCGGCGCGATGTGGGTGACCTTGGCCACCTCCGCGATCACCGCCTGCTGGAAGGCCGGCTCCGGCCGCGCGCTGTCCGCGCACAGGTAGAAACCGTCCGGGATGGTGCCCGGCTCGAACGGCTTGCCGTCGCGCGCGGCCAGCGCGGGACGGTATTCGCTCTCGTCGGTGTCGGTGGTCTCGTGCAGGTCGATGTGCATGCACGCCGTGTCGCGCAACGGCGAGAGCAGGCGCCACAGCGCGGCGGACTCCTGCGCCGGGCTGTCCGCGCGGAAATTGCGGTTGGGGTCCAGCGCATCCGCGTTCCAGCGATGGATGCGCTCGTAGCCCCACGGGCTCACGCAGGGCACGGCCAGCAGGTTGACGCGGCCCGCGTAGCGCGCCGCGTCGTGCTCGAGGAATTGCAGCGCGCCGTGCACGCCGCTGGTCTCGTAGCCGTGCACGCCGCCGGTGAGCAGCATCACCGGTAGCGCGTCGTTCCAGTCGCGGCTCTTCACGAAGAACAGCGGGTAGCTTTCCGGCGCGTAGTCCAGCCGCCCGTACTCGCCCACCTCGAAGTTCGCCCGCAACGCCATGATGCGATCCTGCACTTCATCCGCGTAGCTGCGCAGGCGGCGCTGGCGCGCGCGCCATTCGGCGACTTCCGCCGCCCCCCAGGGCTTGCCGGGCGTACCGATGGGATAGAAGGCGGGTGCGGTCATGACGGGCTCCACTGCGACGATCGACTGGCTTGGGACTCTAGCACCGCGCCGGTATCGCGCCCGCGACTGTGCGCGATTCCGCGTTGCCGGCACGGCTCTTCCTGAAGGGTACGGCCACGGATGACCGCCCATTCGATCTCCGCGCCCATGGACGAACGCAAAAACGAAAGCCGCCGCACGGGGTGCGGCGGCTTTCCGGTTTCGCTGCGTCGTCGCTGGCGCTTACTTGCCGGTGCTGGCCGGCAGCGGCTCCAGGTTGAAGTTGAGCGTGGTGATCCTGCCGTCCAGGCCGCTCACCACTTCGGGCGTGAGGTCGTTGGTGGTGTTGCCGCCCAGCACCGCGTCGCGGTTCAACAGCAGGCCGCAGTGGTGGCTGCTGTAGGTGCTGTTGACGATGGGCTGCGCCTGCTGGCCGATCTGTTCCATCACCTTGCCGCGGGTCAGCTGGATGCGCTGGTCGAGCTGCTGCGCCTGCGCCTGGAAGGTCTGCATGCGCTGCTGCAGGGCCTGGCCCTGCTGCTGGCGCTGCGCCTCGGTGAGCGTGGAAGCCTTCTGCTGATAGGCCTGGATGTCCGCGTCCAGCGGCTTGCGCTCGGTCTCCAGCGACTGCTGCTGCTGCGTCGCCAGCGACTTCAGGCGCTCGCTCGCGGCCTGGCCCACCTTGGACTGCGCGAACACCGCCTCGCGCGACAGCATGCACACGCCCGGCACCGCGTTGCCGCCCAGCGGATTGGCGGCGGGCGCAGCAGCGGCCTGCGCCGACGCGGCAGGAGCGAAGGAAAAGCCGGTAGCGGCAGCCAGCGCGGCGACAAGCAAGGTGCGGTGCAGGTTCATGGGCGGTATCCGATGGCAAGGTTCGAGGATGCCCTGGGCCGCAACGGCCCGAGGCGAACCGCCATCCTACAAGGGCGAAGCTGTCTGCGTCATGGCTGCGCACGCCGCACGCAGGCGGGCGGTCTGGCACACGACAGGGGGCCGGCCCGCCCCGAAGATGCCAGGGAACCAGGGCGGGCGCAGGCCCGCGCCTGCCTCTGCGGCTGGATCCACCGCCGTTCTGGAGACCATTGAAGGATGCCCAGGCCAACCGCTTCGACAGCGCCATCGATCGCCACGACGGGACGCCGGCTGGCCGCCGGCATCGTCGTGGCGACGCTGCTGGCCCTGACCATCGTGGTCGCCGACCTGGCGAATGGCGGTCGTGCCGATCCGCCGCCGCTGCGCTCCGCCGCCACCCTGCTCGACGGCACCTGGCGATTCCATGTCGGCGACGATCCACGCTGGGCAAACGCCGATGCCGACGACAGCGGCTGGGAGACGGTCGACCTGACCGCCCCTCCGGGCAGCCACGACGGCGACGTGGGCCTGCCCGACTACGTGGGCGGCTGGATGGCGCACGGCCATCCCGGTTACCACGGCTACGCCTGGTACCGGCGTGCGGTGGCGGTGCCGGCCGGGCACGCAGCGTGGGACATCCTCGGGCCCACCCTCGTCGAGGACGGCTACGAACTGTATTGGAACGGCCGTTTGCTGGGCGGCTCGGGCCGGCTCGGCGCAAACCCGCGCGTCGTCGGCACGCGGCCACTGCAGTTCGCCCTGCCCGCCGATGCCGCGGGCACGCGCGGCGTGCTCGCCGTGCGCACCTACATGGACCCCGGCTCGGCGGCCAGCCCCGACGGCGGCGGCATGCACACCGCGCCCATACTGGCGCCACGACCGATCGGCGATGCGCTGCACCGCGTGCAATGGGCGCGCAGCATCGCCGGCTACATCGTCGAAGTGGTCGAACCGGTCGCCATGCTGGCGCTCATCGGCCTGGCGCTCGGATACCGGTCGCGCAGCAACCGCAAGGGCTTCCTGGCCTTCGCCAGCGTGGCGCTCGCGCTCATGGCCGTCCGGCGCCTGGAGAATGCGATCGTCGCGTGGACCGACCTGGAAAGCCTGGCCACCTATGCATGGCTGGCGTCGGTGCTGTGGATACCGACGGTAGCCGCCTGGACATGCGCGTGGAATCGCTGGTGCCCGCGGGCTTGGCGAAGCATCGACGTGGCTGCGCTGGCGCTGGCGGTCGCTGGAATGGCCGGCGCTGCGATGCACTCCGTGGCCTGGACGAGTGCCAGCCGATTCGCCTCGCTGGCACTGTTCGTCGTGATCGGCGTGCGCATCGCACGCAGCGACCCGATGCGGCGGCTGGCGCTCACCACGCTGGCCTCGATCGCGGCCTCGCTGTTCGGCGACGAACTGCTGGGCATGATCGGCATCCCGGGCATCTGGTTTCCGTTCGGCATCGGCGTGTCGCGTACGCAATACGTCTATGCGATCGCCATTCCGCTGCTGGCCTTCCTGGTCGCGCGGACCGTCCTTCCGAAGAAAGCGCATCGATAGGCAGCGCAGGGACATTCCGCTGGCGCGGTGCCACGGCACGCCGCCGGCGAAGCAGGATGGGCCCGCATGCTCCGGCACTTTCCGCCAGATGAAAGTCGAAATATCTTGCGAAACACCAGATCCCTGTACCATCCGCCGCAGGAGTCAACCATCCGCAGACATGGAGTCCAGCTATGGATGCGACCCACTCCAAAAGCGCTTTCGTGTACGAACAGGTCAGACGCGCACTGCGGTCGGGGCGCTATGCACCCGGGCAATGGATCGATCCGACCGGGCTCGCCGCCGAGTTCCATACCAGCCCCACGCCGGTCCGGTTCGCCCTGTACCGCCTGGTCGGCGAGGCCCTGATCGTCGATCACGCCCGCGGCGGGCTGCACGTCCCGTTGCTCACCGAAGTCGCCATGCACGACCTCTACGACTGGATGGAACGCCTGCTGCTGATGGCATGCGATATCGGCGTACCACCGGCATCCCGGAAGGCGGAGAAACCCGAGCCCGTGCCTGCCGACGGCGACCTGGCCAAGCTGACGTGGCAGCTGTTCGATGCGATCGCCCGCGGGGCGGCGCATCGCCTCCTGCATCATGCCGCGAAGCAGGCCAACGACCGGCTGGCGCCGATACGTCGCGCCAAACAGGGATTGCTCGAACACAGCTTCGAAGAACTCGCCGAGCTGAACCGGCTGTGGCAGGCACGCGACGTCCCGTCACTGAAATCCGCACTGCGCGCCTACCACGAACGCCGGAAGCAGAACGTCCCGCGCATCGTGGCCCTGTTGAATGATCGCAGCGAGTACCTGCACTAGCGCGCGCCAGCCGTGGCAGGGTCGAAGCAGGCCGAATCCTCCATGGCGGAACGACCGTCACGCCCCCGGAATAATCACCGGATGACAGCGCAATAATCATTTGAAAATAAAAAATCCCGGCTCCTACGCTGCCCGCGTCATGGGATCGCCATGACGCAACCGCAGGAGATTGAGATGAACACGAACGAGAACACCCGCAACAACGCATCGGACGATGTCATCGAGCTCGGCGTCGCCAGCGTCGAGACCCAGGGCCCCGGTGTGGGGATCGAATTGGCCGGTCCTGGCCAGCAGACCCTCGGCGCAATCGCCGAGGAGTGATCAACCGGGCGCGCCGTTCCGGCGCGCCCTTCCCCTCTCCACGGGAAAACACGCATGCAGTACCAACTACGCGACGGCCTGTCGTTCTGCATCGTCGACGACCACCCGGTCTTCCTGGACACAAGCGGTGATCGCTACTTCATGCTTCCCGAGGCGCTGGAGTCTGCATTCACTGCATATATCGAAGGACGCGACGCATCCACTTCGTCCCTGCGCACTCTCCTCGGGCACAGGATCCTGCTTCCCGAAGGGCATCCGGATCGGAGATGCGAAACGTCCAGTGCCGAACCGGTGACACGCAGTGCGATGGAGGACCAGACGCAAGGCGATGGCGTGTCCGCCCGCACCTACCTCGAAATTCTCGCGATCGTCTGCAGGGTCAGAAGTCGCCTTCGAAGAAAGAACCTTCACGCGTTGCTGAGCGATCTGGCCGCCCATCGCAGAGGCAAGGCAGGCTGCACAGCCGCAGCCAGTGGCAAGTCCATCGAAGAGAACTTGGTCGCCGCCGCCAACCAATTCCGCCATGCACGAAAGTGGGTTCCCCTGGGGACCACGTGTCTTCTCGACTCGCTGTCGCTGGTCACGTACCTGGCAAATCACCAGCTTCCAGCGGACCTGGTGTTTGGCGTGGCGCTCTCGCCCTTCTCGGCCCATTGCTGGGTCCAGTTCCGCCACATCGTCTTGAACGAAACGGTGACTGGCGCAACCGCACATACACCGATATTGGTGTGGTGATGAGCTACAGGTTTCTCGCACTCGCCAGCGACGAAGGCCGGAATACTCCGCCGATCCACGCCGCGACGTGGAAGGCCCTCGGCATGCAGTGCCAGTTGTCACAAGGCAACCTGCAGGTATTCGTCGCGGACGACACGCCCACACTCTCCATTCCCGGCCGCGGGATCTTGGTCGGCCGTCTGTTCAACAGGCATGGGCGACCCGTCACGGGGGAACTGGATTTCGGTCGGACGGACATCCCGCTCCAAAAGTACCTTCTGGAAAGCTTCTGGGGCGAATACGTCCTCGTCGAGCCGGGACAGGGGAACGAGACCGCTGCCAGGTTCCTGCGTGACCCTTCCGGCGGCATGCCATGCTTTTACTCCGCCATCGCAGGCACCGGGTTTGTCACGTCCAGCGTGTCGCTGGCAACCGAGCTTGGACTATGCGGCCGGGAGGTGGACTGGGACTTCGTCCTTCATGTCCTTGCCTATACCTATCTCAAGTCGGAACGCACGGGACTTCGGGAGATCCGGGAGCTGCTGCCCGGTTGTTCGCTGGAGATCGAGGGTGACCACATTTCCACGAGGGCAATCTGGTCTCCATGGACCTTCGTCGCGCCAGACCGACGCCAGACCGATCTCGCCGAAGCGTCAGCCAGCATCCGTGACGCCGTTTCCCTGGCCGTAAAGGCATGGGCGGAAGTGGACCGAACCGTCTTGCTCGAGCTGTCAGGCGGGCTCGATTCCTCGATCGTGGCAGCCTGTCTGCGCAAGGCCGAGGCGAAAACCATTTGTTGCACCATGGTCGCACCCGTGCCCGGAACGGACGAGCGGCAATACGCCAGGCAGGTGGCAGACCATCTTCGGTTCGAGCTGCTGTCGGCGGACATCGACCTGGAGAACGCCCGGTTTGACTTCCCGCCACCGCTGGACTCCGCCTCGCCGGGCATGGGGATACTTCATTACCCCGTCGACTCCGCGGTTTCGACACTTGCGAGCAGTCTCGGTACGACCAGCCTCTTCTCGGGTGCCGGGGGCGACACCATATTCTGTTACCTGCAAGGTGCGACGCCTGCCGCGGATGCACTCAGGGAGAGAGGAATTTCCGCCGGAATCGCCGCGATCCTGGACCTGTCCTCACTGCATCGATGCACCCTGACGCGAGCCGCACGATTGACACTGCGGAAGCTGATACATGGAGCCAAGCCACATTGGAGACCGAATCACGAACTCCTGGACCACTCGGGTTGCGACATGCCGTTCGACGCGCACCCCTGGTTCGACACGCCCGAGAACGCGCTTCCCGGCGATCAGGAGCGGATATCCGACCTGGTCGGAACGCAGTCGTACCGCGACGGCATCGCGCGCAGCGCCCGCTGGCCGATGCGTTACCCGCTTCTCTCGCAACCGGTGATGGAAGCATGCCTGGGCGTACCGACCTGGATGTGGATCACCGGGGGACGGAACAGGTCGGTCGCGCGGATGGCGTTCTCCCACGCGCTGCCCGACAGCATTTTGAACCGCAGGAGCAAAGGCACGTACAGCAGGTACTACGCTGCCATCTACGAGAGAAAGAGGGACGACATGCTGCGCTTCCTGGTGGACGGGGCACTCGCATCGCGAGGCTTCCTCGATGTGGACGGCCTCAGGCGCGAGGCCGGATCCGCCTATCGGCCGGAAAGCCCATTGAACACGCGCGTATTCGACCTTTGCATGGTCGAGAACTGGATACGCCATCAGGGCACCTTTTCCTCCCTCCGCGGTCCGTGAGCACCATCGGCCTGCATCGTGCGCCAACGTGCGTACTGGTGCTGTTTCATGGGATTCGGATCCTCGTATCCCTGCAACCAGAATCTGAACCAGTCGACGTTCCGCTCGTAGACGGCCAGCTTGTGCAGCGGCTGGAACTTGATATGCGGCTCGTCCGGAAAGACATACATGTCCGCCCGTCCCTTCCGGATCAGCGGCAGCGTGTATTCCACCGCCATCAGGTACTCCTGCTCCGGCATCTGGAACAGGACCGGCGCCTCGATCCTGTCCAGGTTGAACACTGGCGACATCATCCGCCAGCGCCGCGGGCTCTCTTCGGGCGATCCGAGTTGCCAGTTCTGCCTTACCACCTCGCGAAAACCCTTTCGCAGACTGTTGAACAGATACCAGTTCGGAGTGAGGGATGGCGACGAGATCGAGGCCGCGGCCAGCAGGTGGGATCGCATGAGCGTCCACATCGTCACCTCGCTTCCATAGCTCAGGCCACCCATGCCGACCCTGGCGGGATCAATGCGCCCTTGTTTGGCTAGCATGTCCACCGCGCCCTCAACCGCCGAAAGGCCTTGGTCGTAATACCTGGCGACATCGACGTAGCCCGGATTTGCGTTGATGCACAGCGCGGAAATCCCATCGCCGGCCAGTGTCGCCAACGGCCATTCGTCCCCGACGCCACCACGCAGGAACCCCTCGCAGCTGTAGTACGTCACGAACAATGGCGGCCGGGTTGCTCCCCGTGCCGCGAACAGCCAGCCGGAATATTCCTCTCCATGCCCTCCTCGCCATTGCAGGAATTCGGCAGGCATGGTCGCCGCCATGTCGGACGCCAGCCCCGCGTTCGGATCGAACAGTACCGTCCTTCGTCCCGTCTCGATATCGATCGCCTCAAGTCGCGGCGGACGGTCTGCTTCCGCAGTGACGCACACCAGCAGGACGGCGGAAACGCCGCAGGGAACATCCTGGAAGCGCTGTTGCGTACTGTCTCCTCCGAGCAGCCCGCGGGACCGCAAGACCAGTTCGACCGTGCCCCGCTTGACGTCCCATCGGTAGATCGACTGCGCCCTTCCCTGGCGCCGATCGGTGACGGTGAACAGCACGTCATCGCTTCCTGGGCGCCATTCGACCGCCGTGATGTTCTTGCCCGTGCACAAGGGGGCCTGGCACTTCACCGGGTGGCCGGACTCCGCGTCCGGCAGCACGGCGAGTTCGACGTCCGGCTTGATGAATCGCCCCACCGCGTCCCCGACCCTTGTCAGGAGCGCAATACGGCCATCCTGAGCATTCAACGCCCATTTCCATGGTTTCAGGCGGTCCAACGTTTCCTTGATCGCGGGAGCTGGCCCTGGTGGCCCTGACTGGCCTACGTCCCGTTTCTTCAACGTCTCGAGGTCGACCTCCTTCCACCGGTCGGCCACCTTGCTCAGCAACGGCCCCGGTTCGAACCACTTCCCGACGAAGCGCTGGGTGGTCGGTCGTCCCTGCACCTCGCTCGAACGGAACAATCCGGCTCCGATGAAGATGGTGTCGTCGATGTGCACGCCACTGTCGTACTCCGCCTGCTCCGCAGTAGCGATCTCTTCCCGCGTAGCTCCCACGCTGTAGCTCAGGACGGTGCCGTCCTTGTCCAGCCTGAAGTCCCGCACATCCGCCGGGTCGGATGCAACGGGGACAGCACCCGAGCCATCCGCTGCAGCACGCCATACCTCGACCCTCCCACCAATGAGCGCACGGTAGAAGATGGCGCGGCCATCGTGCGCCCAGACCGGGATCGTGGGAGTGGAAAGTCCGGTCGAATAGTCGCGAAGCGGCGCTCCGCCATCCGCGATGCGTTGCGGCGGCCCCGCTCCATCCAGGCGTTGGACGTACCAGCGGGTGTCGTAGCGGTTGCGCTCGGTCGATGCCTGTTCCAGCCTGAAGGCCACGCTGTTTCCGTCAGGCGAGACGGCAGGCCCGACGATGTCTGCGACCTCCAGCAATCGCTCCGGCGAGATGCGCGCCACTTGGGCCGCAACCGTGGACGAGAGCAGCGCCACTCCCAACAGCAACCATGGCCTTGCAACCGGACCGACGCGGCTCCTGGATGGCGCCGCTCGCGCACTGGCCTCGGCATCGGCCGATCCTGCACTGCAGTTCATGTCGGCCACCTCACCAATGCTTGGACAGGGCGACACCCAGAAACCGGCCGATCGCGGAATAGTTCGTCGAGTCGTAGGGAACGTCGGCCATCGCGACCGGCGTATACAGGGGCGGCGCCCTGTTGAGCAGGTTCTGGCCAGTAAGGGAGAGCTCCAGCCCCGACCAGGGGCCGCGAAGTCCATCGAAGGCATAGCGGATCGTCGCGTCGAAGGTCGTGAATGAGGACGTCTTCCTGCCCGAGACCTGATCGGTCACGCCACCGACGTATTTCGCAAATAGCGAGGCAGAGAAGCCGCCACTCGCCCAGACGGCGCCCGCGCGGGCATTGAGCTTCGCAGGGTAGAAGAGCGTGCCGGACAGGTCGAATGGCGCCTGATTCGCGGTATTCCTTTGCCAGCTGTCCAGCCAGCTTGCTGAACCGCGAATGGTCAGCTTTCCCGTTCCCAGGTCCATGCGGTAGGACCCGGTGAGGTCCATGCCGTCGATGTGCTGGCGCATTGCGTTGGCGTATTGCCCATAGGCAATGGCAACCACTTTGCCAGGATCGTATTTGGCGCCTGCGTAGTTGTAGAACGCGTAGTTGTAGGTCGCGAGGACGGCCGCCAGTTCTTCGGCAGTCGGCGAGTACTGGATGAAATCGGCAAGTGCGGGATTGCTCAGGCTCTGGCTGTAGACCGGAAGTGGCTGCACCACGCGGTCGTCGTAATTGATGCGGAACCAACTCAGCTCAGCCTCGAGTGCGGGCAACGCTGCCGGATGAAAGTCCAGGGATGCCGTGAGCGTATTGGCGCGCTCCGGCTTGAGATTCGGGTTGCCACCGAACGCCATCAGCACGGTGGCATCCGGTGGATACCCCGCGCCACCTACTGCGCTTGCGGTCCACAGGCCCGCGATGCGGCTTGCATACAGCTGGCCAAGCAAGGGCGCCTTGAACGATTTCCCCCAGGATGCCTTGAGGGTGAAATCCTCGCCCGGACCATAGATCAGCCCAAGCTTGGGCGTAGTGACGCTGCCGAAGCTGTTGTAGTTTTCCCAGCGCAGGGCGGCGGACAGCTCCAGCCGCCGGATACCGGCGACACCCGTGTCCGGACCGACAAAGGGCAGATTCAATTCCCCGTAGAAGTAGCGGCTTTCCTGCCGTCCGCTTTCGCGCGTGCTGCCCAGGAAGGAGCGGTTCTCATACCGAGTCGTCCGGCTTCCCGCCCCCACCGCCAGTCGCGCGTCGTCGCCAGGCAGTGCGAACAATGGACCTTCCGCCCCGACCTCGGCCGACCCACCCTCGTTGCAGTAGCAGGAGTGAAGCACAAGGGTCTCGGCACCCGTCCCCGCGACCACCATCTGCGTCCAGTTGAGGTTGCTGTCCTTGCCCCATGTCGCTTCAACCGTTCCTGTCCAGTCGCCGGGAAGGTCGACCGTGAGGCTCGGTGCCACAGACGTGGTGGTGGTGTGAGAGATGTTCTCGTAATAGAACGCGCCATAGTTCTGGAACCACGTCTGGTCCCGTTCCGTCCTGAAAGCGTCCATCTGGAACTCGACACGATCGCCCAGGGCCTGATGGACGCTGAGCAGGCCGCTATGGAGTTCACTTCCCGGGTAGAGGACGAACGGCTCACCCATGTATGCCGTGTAATTGCGCTGGTCCGCGTGGATCGGGTCCACCGTGGTGTCTTCGTATGCCGCTATCAGCCCGCCGCTTGCCCAGGTTGTGCCGGCAACAGCGGTGTATTCCCTCGTCGCCAGCCCACCGTCCGTTGCCCCGCCGTAGCGGGCACCGACCGTCACTCCGTCAAAGTCGCGCTTGAGCACCACGTTGCCGACGCCGGCCACCGCATCGGAGCCGTAGATGGCCGATGCACCATCGGCGACGATGTCGATGTGATCCACCGCCTCCACCGGGATGGCGCTGATGTCCACCGCCTCGCCGAAGCCGCTATTGGGAAGACGCCGGCCATCCAGCAGCGTCAGCGTGGCATCCGCCCCGATTCCCCGCAGGTTGAGGCTCGATCCTCCCGTCGCGTTCTGGTTGTAGGTATTTCCCGAGCCCGTCGCCGTGACGACGCCGGGGTTCTGCCCGCCGCTGAAGTTCTGGGGAAGGTCGCGTATCACCTCGCCGAGGTCACTCAAGCCCTCCTCCTGCATCTGCTCGCTGCCGATGGTGATCACCGGCGACGGCGTGCTGCCGCCACGGATGCGCGTGCCGGTGACCGTGACGGTCTGCAGGTTGGTGGTCGCTGGCGCCTTGGACGTGCCGGCCGGTTTCTTCGGATGCGTCTTGGTCGCCGCGTCGGTTGCTGACGTCCCATCCTGCGTGGTCGCGCCCCTCGTGGCGTCCTGGGCCGCGGCCCACTCGCTCACGCCGGGAGCGGCGACGAGCAAGGCGATGGAAATGGCATTGCGTAGCGTGCTGGTCTTCATGCTGCGTCCTTGTGCTTTCCCTAGGTGGACCCCGCCCGCACGCAGGCTTGACCGCGTGTCGGGCCAGGCAAGATCGTTCGATGCGATCGGCCCGGCATACGGCATGCATTGGCGGCACGGTGCCGCCAGCCAGGGACATCCACCGTCATGGCCGCCCTGGTCGCGGGTCGCTGGCCGGCCGTCGCCACCAACCCGCCCGCTCGCTCGCGTCAGGCCGGCGGTCCTCGAGGCGCGCGGCCGCCCCTGCCGCGCCGAGGCGGCCTCTTCGATTGCCTTGTCATGTCTTCCCTCGTGCAAACCGTGACTGGACGGTTCGCGGCTGGTCACCACCCCGCCCTCAAGCGGGGACACTCCCCGTGCCGCCCCGCATTGGCGTTGGCACCAAAGCCGTTCGCGCGCGCGTGCGGATCAGGAGCATCACCGGCCTTGTCCGCAACAGCGCCACGCCAGGCTTGTAGAATAGCAATTCTGATTTGTAATCACAAGCATAACTTGTCAAACGCGGTTGGTCGGCTTGCAAGAATGACTTGGACTTTCGCTGTACTTCCCGGTCCGCATGCCCCATCCCGCGCCTTACGTCGATTTCGCCAGCCGCCTGCAGCACGCATGCGACGAAGCCGGCGTGCCTGGCGGGCGCCAGCGCGTGGTCACGGTTGCCACGCATTTCGGCGTGGCCCGCGAAACGGCCAGGCTGTGGTTCGCCGGACGCGCCCTGCCGGAGCTGTCGCGACTGATCGAGATAGCCATGGAATACCGCTGCAGCCTGGACTGGCTGGCGATGGGGCGCGAGCCGGCAGCTTCGCGGGTCGGCGAACAGGCCTCCAGCTACGAAGCACTATCGGCGCAGGAGCGCCGCGTGATCTCGGCCATGCGTGGGCTCGGCGCGAAGCGCCGCGCCGGCCTGGTGGACTTGCTCTGCGAGCAGTGAACCGCGGGGCACGACCAGGCCCGGGACAATTCATCCATGAGCAGCCTTCCGCGGTCGAGGCGCGGGTTCGAGGCTTCCGGGCCGACGCATGACGGCATGCAGGCCAGCCGAGGAACCTGCCACCCGGCTGACTGCCACCCGCTCTGCCGTGATGATGGATCCGTTCCTGTTGCTGATCTGGCCGCCCATGGTCGCCGCCGGCCATATCAGCGCCTTCAATTGGGGCGAGACGTACGCGACTGGGTATTGGCTGCGGCGGCATGGGTAGTGGCTGACCCGTATCGCGGAGGCATGTTGGCCCGGGCCTGATCAACCCCAGTACTGGCCCGCCTTGCCTGGCGCAGTTCTCCCGGCACCCGCTTGCCCATCAGGAAATCCGCCACCACACCCGCGGCTCGCGGAACTGTCCTTGATCCGCTACCTGCAGCGCTGCAGCTGGGCGCCGTACTCGCGGGCAAGGTTGTCGACGACGTCGGCCGTCTGCAGCAGGTGGCGGTCGTGCTGCCACTGTCCGCTGCGGTAGCCGCCGATGCCCTCGTGGTAGGCCAGGTACAAGTGCCGCGGGTCCCACTTCGAGATGCCCAGCTCGCGATGGATGCGGTCGGTGTACCAGCCCAGGAAATCGAGCGAGTCATCCATGTCCTTGCGGCTCTTGAACCAGCGGCCGTTCTCTTTCAGGTATTCCTTCCACACCGGGTCCTGCGCCTGCGCGTAGCCATAGGCGCTGGACCGGCGCGGCAACGGGATGAACAGGAAGTGCGGCCGGGCCGGCTGGGCCTTCCTGCGGAAATCGGACTCCCGCTGCACGAACGCCATCAGTACATTGACCGGAGTGCCCCAGCGTTTCTGCGCCGCGCGGGCATCGCGGTACCAGTTGGGGTACTGGTCGAAGACCTGGCAGATGTCCTGGCTGTTGCGCGGCGGCGCAGTGGCGCAGCCACCCAGCGCCAGCAGGCCCATGACAAGAAGGACCAAGCCGTGATGTCGTACTGTTCGATGCAGCAGGATTGCCACCGACACCCTTTTCTTCGGAGAGGATCAAGCCATGCGTATCGCCAGCATAGGGCATGCCGTGTTTGCGGCGACCCTGGTCGCCCTCGGCCTCCTGGGCCTGACCGGAAGCGGATTCACCGTGATATGGCAGCCGGTGTTCGACCACATACCGGCCGCAACGCTATTGGCGACTCTCTGCGCCGTGGTTTCGCTGGCGTGCGGCCTCGGCCTGTTCTGGCCACGCTCGACGCCACTGGCGGCGCGCGTGCTGTTTGCCTACGCGCTGCTGTGGCTGCTGGTGTTCAAGCTGCCGCTGATCGTCCGGGCGCCGCTTACGGAAGGCTCGTACCAATACTGCAGCGAGATGGCGGTGGTCGTGGCGGCCACATGGGTACTGCATGCGTGGTTCGCCACCGACGCGGACCGGCGCCGGTTCGGCTTCGCCATTGGCCAGCGTGGCCTGCGCATGGCGCGCGTGCTCTACGGCCTGGCGCTGATCGGCTTCGGCTTCTCGCACTTCGTCTATCTCAACCTCACCGCCCCGCTGATTCCCCACTGGCTGCATGCGCCGGTGTTCTGGGCCTACCTGACCGGTGGCGCCTACCTCGCCGCAGGCGTGGCGATCCTGTTCAACGTACTCGCCCGGCTGGCCGCCACCCTCTCGGCCGTGATGATGGGCCTGTTCCTGCTGCTGATCTGGCTGCCCATGGTCGCCGCCGGCCATATCAGCGCCTTCAACTGGGGCGAGACCTATGCGACCTGGGTGCTGACGGCGGCGGCATGGGTGGTGGCGGATTCGTATCGCGGGATGCGCTGGCTCGGGTCTGGCAAGTGAGCCGGACATCGTCCTTCGGACGGCAACAACACAAAGGGCAGCGAAACGCTGCCCTTTGTGCTCCACACTTTTATCTATGGTGCACCTATCAACCGCACTTGCTGTATCCGCAGTTGAGGCAAGTCTGACATCCATCCATCAGCACCAACGCCTGCGTGTTGCACTTGTGGCAGAGCGTGGCGCCAGGCGGGAAGCTGCCGCCTTCGGCTTCAGCCTGGGTGGTCGCGACTGATGCCGCTCCTACGGACGAGACGCTGGCATCAGAGTTTTTTTTTGCGCTGGCCGCCTCGTAGGCAGCGCGCTTCTCGGCGATCAGCGCACGCTGGCTGTCGCTCATCTCGGGGTCGTGGATCAGCCCGATGTTCTTCATGTGCTGCTCGATCACCGCGCCGATCTCGGCGACGATGCTGGGCATGTAGACGCCGCCGGCCTTGAAGTAGCCGCCGCGCGGGTCGAAGACGGCCTTCATCTCCTCCACCAGGAAGGTGACGTCGCCGCCCTTGCGGAACACGGCGGAGAGGATGCGGGTGAGCGCCACGATCCACTGGAAGTGGTCCATGTTCTTCGAGTTGATGAAGATCTCGAAGGGGCGGCGCTGCTCATGCTTGGTGCCGGCGTTGAGCACGATGTCGTTGATGGTGACGTACAGCGCGTGCTCGAACAGCGGCGACTTGATCTTGAAGGTGGAGCCGATGAGCTGCTCGGGGCGCTCCAGGCTCTCGTGCATCTGGATGACTTCGGCCTGGCGCGGTTCGGCGGCCTTGGCCTGGGCGGGTGCGGCGGCGGGCGCGGCCTTGTCCTCGGGCTTGACGACGTTGTAGCCCTTGATCTTTTTTTCGATCTTGATCGCCATGGGGCGTTCGTTCCTGGTGGTGAATGGCGGCGCGCGCAACCTGGATAGAAAAACAGCCGGCCCGGCGCGTGGCCGGGCCGGCTGCTTCGGGACTTACTTCTTGCGGGCGGCCTTCTTGGCGGCGGGTTTCTTCGCCGACTTGACGCTCGCCTTCTTGCTGGCAGTGGACCTCTTGACCGCCTTGGCGGCCTTCTTCACGGCAGCCTTCTTGGCTGTCTTCTTCGGAGCGGCTTTCTTCGCCGTCTTCTTGCTGCTGACCTTCTTTGCGGCCTTGGCGGGCTTCTTCGCCTTGCCGGCAACCTTCTTCGCGACCTTCTTCACCGCCTTCCTGGCGGCGGGCTTCTTCGCGACTTTCTTCTTGGCGGCTTTCTTGGGGGCGGCCTTCTTCGCCGCCGCCTTCTTCACGGCCTTCTTGACTGCCTTCTTCGCGGCAGCCTTCTTGGCCGGGGCCTTCTTCGCCGCAGCCTTCTTCGGCGCGGCCTTCTTCGGCGCGGCTTTCTTCGGCGCGGCTTTCTTTGCGGCCTTCTTCGCAGCGGCCTTCTTCGGCGCGGCCTTCTTCTTGGCTGCCGCCTTCTTCGGTGCCGCAATCGGCGCGGCCGGCGCAGGCGCGGCGGCGACCGGCGCTTCGATCACCGGCTCCACGGGAGCGGCCGGCGTCACACTGTCTTGCACTTCGATTTCAGGATCGTTGGACATGCGGTGTACCCCTCGGTGATCGTTGCGTTCGTGGACTGCGTGTCAGAACTTGCCGTAATAGCCTTCCTTCAAGGCATCGAACAGGTTGGCGGCGGTGTGCATCTCGCCGTCGTATTCCACTTCTTCGTTGCCGCGAAGTTCCACAACACTACCGTCCTCCAGTTCGAAGTGGTAGAGGGTGTTGGCAAGGTCGGCCTCCTTCACCAGCACGCCCTGGAACGCGGCGGGGTTGAAGCGGAAGGTGGTGCAGCCCTTCAGGCCCTGCTTGTAGGCGTAGAAGTAGATGTCCTTGAAGTCTTCGTAGGGGTAGTCGGTGGGCACGTTCGCGGTCTTGGAGATCGACGAGTCGACCCACTTCTGCGCGGCAGCCTGGATGTCCACGTGCTGCTTGGGGCTGATGTCGTCGGCGGCCACGAAGTAGTCGGGCAACTTGGCCTGCGGGTCGTCGCTGAACGGCATCGCGTTGGCGTTGATCAGCGCGCGGTAGGCCAGCAGTTCGTAGCTGTAGACCTCGACCTTTTCCTTGGTCTTGCGGCCTTCGCGGATCACGTTGCGCGAGTAGTGGTGGGCGAAGCTGGGCTCGATGCCGTTGCTGGCGTTGTTGGCCAGCGACAGCGAGATGGTGCCGGTTGGCGCGATCGAGCTGTGGTGGGTGAAGCGCGCGCCGGTCTCGGCCAGCTCGTTCACCAGGTTCGGCGCCACCTCGGCGATGCGCTGCATGTAGCGGCTGTACCTGGCGTGCAGCACGCGGCCGGGGATGCTCTGGCCGGCCTTCCAGCCGTCGCGCACCATTTCCGGGCGCTTGCGCAGCATGTCGCCAGTGACGGTGTAGTCCCGGGCGAGCACGGGCGCGGTGCCCTTTTCCTTGGCCAGCTCCAGCGCCACCTCCCAGCCGGCCACGGCCATCTCGCGCGAGACGTCCTCGGTGAAGGACACCGCCTCGGCGCTGCCGTAGCGCATCTTGAGCATGGCGATGGTGGAGCCGAGGCCGAGGTAGCCCATGCCGTGGCGGCGCTTGCTCATGATCTCGTTGCGCTGCTGCTCCAGCGGCAGGCCGTTGATCTCCACCACGTTGTCCAGCATGCGGGTGAACACCTTCACCACTTCGCGGTATTCATCCCAGTCGAAGCGGGCCTTGGGGCCGAACGGGTCGCGCACGAAGGTGGTGAGGTTGATCGAGCCGAGCAGGCAGGAGCCGTAGGGCGGCAGCGGCTGCTCGCCGCAGGGGTTGGTGGCGCGGATGTGCTCGCACCACCAGTTGTTGTTCATCTCGTTGACCTTGTCGATCAGGATGAAGCCGGGCTCCGCGTAGTCGTACGTGGAGACCATGATCATGTCCCACAGGTGCCGCGCGCGGATGTGGCCGTAGATCTTGCAGGCGACCAGGCCGTCCTCGCGGTCCACGTAGTTCTCGTGCGTGGGCCACTCGCGCCACACCACCTTGGCGGCGTCGTCGAGATCGAGCTCGTCGCGCTCCTTGACGTGGATCGGGAACACCAGCGGCCAGTCCTGGTCGTGCTCCACCGCCTGCATGAAGCCGTCGGTGACCAGCAGGCTGAGGTTGAACTGGCGCAGGCGGCCGTCCTCGCGCTTGGCGCGGATGAATTCCTTGACGTCGGGATGGCTGACGTCGAACGTGCCCATCTGCGCGCCGCGGCGGCCGCCGGCGGACGACACGGTGAAACACATCTTGTCGTAGATGTCCATGAAGGACAGCGGGCCGCTGGTATACGCGCCCGCGCCCGACACGTAGGCGCCACGCGGGCGCAGCGTCGAGAACTCGTAGCCGATGCCGCAGCCGGCCTTCAGCGTGAGGCCGGCCTCGTGCACCTTCTCCAGGATGTCGTCCATCGAATCGCGGATGGTGCCGGACACCGTGCAGTTGATCGTGGAGGTGGCGGGCTTGTGCTCCAGCGCGCCGGCGTTGGAGGTGATGCGGCCGGCCGGGATCGCGCCGCGGCGCAGCGCCCACAGGAAGCGTTCGTTCCACTGCTCGCGCAGCTCGGGCGTGGTTTCCACGTCGGACAGGGCGCGCGCGACGCGCTGCCAGGTGCCATCGACGTCGGCGTCCACCGGCGCGCCAGCCTTGCTGCGCAGGCGGTACTTCTTGTCCCAGATGTCCTGCGAGGCAGGCTGCAGCGGGATCGCCGCGGCGGTGTCGCGTTGCAGTTCCGATCCCGTCGCTGGTACGCGCGCTGTGCTCATCGGCTCCCTGACCTCTTCAATGCGGCCTTGCGGCCCTGTCGTTTTGATTGCCGGCATCGCGGCCGAGCCACGCCGTATGGGCGTCGCTGCGCCAGCTTGCCGGCCGGATGCCTGGCCTGCCCCCTTTGAAGCGATCAACCACACCAGTGCTTGTCCGTTCGATCGCAGGCAGGCACAAGATGTTGTGATTGCGAACCAGTGGCAAGGTACCGCCGGGAGCGGCCGATGTAAAGTGGTTTGGCGTCCCGGAAGCGCATCCGCGCGGGGAACCACGAGCCTTTCTCCGCAGTCGAAGCGGCGCCGTTTCCGCATCTGGCACGAGGAGCCCATATGTCATCCCGTCACCCGCGTTTTCCGCTCTGGCTTGCCGGCGCCTGCGTGCTGCTGCTCGGCGCCGCCTTCCCCCGCGCCAGCCACGCCACGATGCCGCCCGCGGTGAACGGCCAACCCATGCCTTCGCTGGCACCGATGCTGGAGAAGGTGACGCCGGCGGTGGTGAACATCTCCACCAGGACGCGCGTGCAGGTGCGCAACCCGTATTTCGACGACCCGGTGTTCCGCCAGTTCTTCGGCCTGCCGGCCACGCCGCGCGAGCGGGTGGAGCAGAGCCTGGGCTCGGGCGTGGTGGTGGACGCGGCCAAGGGCTACATCCTCACCAACAACCACGTGGTGGGCGGCGCCGACGACATCACGGTGACGCTGCAGGGCGGGCGCACGTACAAGGCCAGCCTGGTCGGCACCGACCCCGACACCGACGTGGCGGTGATCCGCATCAACGCGCCCGATCTGCAGGCGCTGCCGCTGGCCGACTCCTCCGGCCTGCGCGTGGGCGACTTCGTGGTGGCGGTGGGCGAACCGTTCGGGCTCAGCGAGACGGTGACCTCGGGCATCGTCTCGGCGCTGGGGCGTTCGGGGCTGAGCAAGTCCGGCTACCAGAACTTCATCCAGACCGACGCCTCGATCAACCCCGGCAATTCCGGCGGCGCGCTGGTGAACCTGCGCGGCGAGCTGGTGGGCATCAACACCATGATCTTCTCGCCCTCGGGCGGCAACGTGGGCATCGGCTTCGCCATCCCCAGCAACCTCGCCGCCGAGGTGATGCAGCAGCTGATCGCGCACGGCAAGGTGCAGCGCGGCACGCTGGGCGTGCAGTCGCAGGACATCACGCCGCGCATCGCGCAATTGCTGGGCCTCACGCAGGACAAGGGCGTGGTGGTCACCGGCGTCGATGCGGGCTCGCCCGCCGAACAGGCCGGCCTGCAGCCCGGCGACGTGCTCACCTCGCTGGACGGCAAGCCGCTGCGCAACGTGAACGACCTGCGCAACGCCGAGGGCCTGCTGCCGGTGGGCAGCACGGTGAAGCTGGGCATGCTGCGCGACGGCAAGGCACGCGACGTCAGCGCCGTGCTGCGCCCGGAGCGGCTCGCCAGCGTCGACGGCGCCAGGCTCGATCCGCGCCTCGCCGGCGTGACCTTCACCGAGCTGGACCAGAACCAGCGCGGCCAGGGCATGTACGGCGTCGCGGTGGGCGCGGTGCAGCCGGGCAGCCGTGCCGCCGCGGCAGGCCTGCACGCCGGCGACGTGGTGATCGGCGTGGGCAATGTGCGCATCACCGACCTGCGCATGCTGCGCGAACTCGCCGGCATGCGGCCGCGTCAGCTTGCCCTGGTGGTGGCCGACGACGACGGCACGCATTACGTGCTCGTGCAGTGACTGCCGCGGGCCATGCGGCGACGCATGGCCCGCATGCGTGAACAAACGCACAGTGGCGGGTGGGCGCACGTCGCACAAACCCTCGCGTGCGCTTGATGTTTTGCGCCCCAGCCGCTGAAATACCCTGCATTCGCCCGCTTTGCGCGCCGGCCGGGATCACGCGCCGCCGCCCGCCACCGCCTTCATCCTCCATTCCCGTCGGGGTATTCCGTCACCATGTCCGTTCGTGCTGTCCGCCTGTTGCCCGCCTTCCTGCTCGGCGCCTGCCTCGTCGCCCCCGCTTTCGCCGCCACCACCACGACGACGAAATCCGCTCCCGTCCACCACAAGACCACCAGCAGCAAAAGCAAGAGCAGCAAGGGACCCGCGCTGATCTGGCGCGGCGACGTCACCACGGCCCGCGCGGTGGTGACCGACATCGCGAAGGAATGGCAGCGCACCGGCCACGCCCGCATCGAGCTGCAGCCGTTCAACACCGCCTCGGGCATCGATGCGGTGGCCGGCGGCACCGCCGACCTCGCCGGCAGCGCGCGCGGCAGCGACGGCACCCCCGAAGACAGCCGCCTCACCTTCACCCCGGTGGCCTGGGATGCGCTGGTGATGATCACCAACCCGTCCAACCCGGTGCGCAACCTCACCGTGCGCCAGCTGCACGAAATCTATTTCGGCAAGATCACCAACTGGAAGGACGTGGGCGGCAAGGACGCGCCGATCGACCTGTACGCGGTGATCAGCCCCAACGACGGCGTGGAATACAGCCTGCGCGCCCTGCTGTACGGCCACGGCGACCAGCAGATCTCCGCGCCGCGCCTGTACCTCAACACCAAGGCGCTGGAAGACGGCATCGCGCTCAACCCGAACGGGCTGGGCCTGTCCACGCTGGCCAACGTCAACGGCAACCCCAAGCTGCGCACCATCCCGGTCGACGGCGTGGCGCCCACCGTGGCGAACATCGCCGACGGCAGCTATCCGCTGTACACCCCGCTGTACCTGGTGACCAACCCGAACAGCACGAAGGCCGCCGCGGTGAAGGACTTCGTCGATTTCCTGCAAAGCGACAAGGCCAAGGCCGTGCTGCGCGACCACTCGGTGCTGCCGTACCAGGACGGCATCGCGCTGGTGGCGAAGGACGAGGAGCGCCGCGAAAAGGTGTACGCCGAATCCACCGCCAGCAACGCCAAGCCGCCGCTGGCCGCGCCGGGCGCCAGCTATGCCGCGGCCGCCGCGATCGCGCCGACCTCGGAGCGCACCGAGGCCGCCCGCGCCGCGCTGGACGAGCGCAACGCCGCGGCGAAGGAAACCGCCGCCGCATCGACCGGCGCCGGCAAGCCTGCCGGCGAGGCATCCAAGGCCTACACCGTGGCCAAGGGCGACACCTTGTCCGGCATCGCCCAGAAGCACGGCGTGACCGTGGCCGACCTGCGCGACTGGAACCACCTGAAGAACGACAACATCAAGCTCGGCC
This sequence comes from Rhodanobacter sp. DHB23, assembly GCF_014842975.1. Classification (GTDB taxonomy): domain Bacteria; phylum Pseudomonadota; class Gammaproteobacteria; order Xanthomonadales; family Rhodanobacteraceae; genus Rhodanobacter_A. The sequence continues at coordinate 275,716 of NZ_JACYXK010000027.1, forward strand.
AGTCGCTGCAGGTCAGCCACGACTGACGTCGTGCCGATCCGCGCCGTCACGTTCGACCTCGACGACACCCTGTGGCCGGTGATGCCGGCCCTTGAGCTCGCGGACCGCGCGGTGGACGACTACCTGCGCGAACACTGGCCCGAGGTGGCCCGCGCATGGCCAATCCCGGCCATGCGCGAGTTGCGTGCGCAGGTGGCCGCGTCGCGGCCCGACCTCGCCCACGACTTCACCACCCAGCGCAGGCTCACCCAGCAGCACGTCTTCGCCTCCTGCGGCATCACCGACGCGCCGCTGGACACGCTGTGGGAGATCTACTTCGCCGCGCGCAACGCGGTGCAGCCGTGGCCCGACAGCCTGCCCGCGCTGCAGCGCCTCGCCGCGCGCTGGCCGCTGGCCAGCCTCACCAACGGCAACGCCGACCTCGCGCGCACCGGCGTGCAGGCGCATTTCGCCCACCACGTCTGCTCGCGCGACGTGGGCGCGGCCAAGCCCGATCCGCGCATCTTCCTCGCCGCCGTCGAGCGCTTCGGCGCGGCTCCGCACGAAGTGCTGCACGTGGGCGACGATCCCGCGCTCGACGTGGTCGGCGCGCGGCGCGCCGGCCTGCGCGCCGCGTGGATCAACCGCCACGGCGAAACCTGGCCCGCCGAGCTGGGCGAGGCGCCGGAGCTGGTCTTCGCCGATCTCCGCGGACTCGCCGAATGGCTGGAGGCCCACGCCGCGGCGTGACCGCGCGGCCACATCGGCGCATCATTCGCGGCTGCGAAACACGCACGCCACGAGGTCTCCCATGTCCGCCCTGCTCGACCGCTCCGCCGCCCCCCGCCACTGCGTCGCCATCGAAGCCACCGACGCCCGCCACCTCGCCGCCGCGAAGAAGCGGCTGGATGCGGCGCAGCGCCGCTGGCTGGAGGCGAACGGCTTCGACGCCAGCCCCGGCACCTCGATCCTGCTGGCCGACGCGCAGGGCAAGCCCGCGCGCGTGCTGGTCGGCGTGGATGCGAACGACCCGCTGGCCGCACTCGCGGCCTTGCCGATGACCTTGCCGGAAGGCACCTACCAGCTCGCGGCCGAGGGCGTCGCGCTCGATCCCGTGCAGGCCGCGCTGGGCTGGGCGCTGGGCGCCTACCAGTTCACCCGCTACCGCAAGGCGAAGCGCGCACCGGCCACGCTGGCGGTGGATGCCGCCACGCTCGCCGCCGCGCAGCCGCTGGCCGGGGCCACGGCGCTGGTGCGCGACCTCGTCAACACACCCACCGAGGACATGGGCCCCAAGCAGCTCGGCGAGGCGATCGCGCAGCTCGGCAAGGCGCACAAGGCCAAGGTGCGCGACTGGGTCGGCGACGAGCTGCTGAAGGCGAACTTCCCCACCATCCACGCCGTGGGCCGCGCCAGCCACCGCGCGCCGCGGCTGGTGGAACTCAGCTGGGGCAAGCAACAGCACCCCAGGCTGGTGATCGTGGGCAAGGGCGTGTGCTTCGACACCGGCGGCCTCGACCTCAAGCCTTCCGACGGCATGCGCTGGATGAAGAAGGACATGGGCGGCGCCGCGCACGCCATCGCGCTGGCGCAACTGGTGATGCAGGCGAAGCTGCCGGTGCAGCTCACCCTGCTGGTGCCCGCGGTGGAGAACGCGGTGGGCGGCAACGCGCTGCGCCCCGGCGAGGTCGTCGTCACCCGCGCCGGCCTCAGCGTGGAGATCGACAACACCGACGCCGAGGGTCGCCTGGTGCTGTGCGACGCGATGGCCTACGGCGCCGAGCAGAAGCCCGAGCTGATGATCGACTTCGCCACCCTCACCGGCGCCGCGCGCGTGGCGCTGGGCCCGGACCTGCCGGCGCTGTTCGGCAACGACGACGCGCTGGCCGATGCCGCGCTGGCCGCCGGCCGCGCGGTGAACGACCCGCTGTGGCGGCTGCCGCTGTGGCGCCCGTACCGCCGCATGCTGGACTCCTACCTGGCCGACTTCGCCAACGCCGGACCTTCGCGCCATGCCGGCGCGATCACCGCCGCGCTCTACCTCGAGCGCTTCGTGCCGGACGGCCTGCCCTGGCTGCACCTCGACACCTATGCATGGAACGACGGCGATCGCCCGGGCCGGCCGCGCGGTGGCGAGGCGATGGGCCTGCGCGCGCTGTTCGTGCTGCTGCAGCAGCGGTACGGCAAGGGCTGAGCATTCCCGCGCTGATCCGGAGAAGGTCCGGAGGAACGGCCGGTCCACTCCACCGGCATCGGGCGCCTGGGCCGGTGGAGTGGCGGAAGCGGCTCCCGCCTGCGCGATGTGCTGCGCCATGCATCGAGGCACGAAGCAATCAATGCGCGCCTCCGCTCACCGTATGCCGTCAGGATAGACACGAGGACGTGTCATAGCTGGCCGCGCCTTGGAGCCGCAAGGAATCCGCGCGCGCCGCTCAATGCCCGCCTGAGCGCTCTTCCGCCAGCCGTGCATCCAGGTTCTTGCCCGCCTCGGCGGCGTAGTCGCGGCAGGCCTGCCTGTCGACCAGGGCATCCACATCCGTGGGCGACTTGCGCCTGGCGATCCTGTCCCAGAAATCACTGGCGTCGGGGTGTGGCGTGAGCAGGATGTCGCAAGGCAGCGCGGCGACGGCGGCGATGCCCCGGCGGAAGTCGGCGACGTAGGCGGGGTGGTCGGTGAACCGGTAACCGGGGGCGCTGATCGCGCTGAGGCTGTCGGCATAGGCGATGCGCAGGCAGCGTCGGCCCTCGCACGAGGTCCAGGTCCACGAGGTGCTGCCCGCCGTGTGGCCGGGCGTGTCGTGCGCGGTGATCGCGACATGACCCAGCTGCAGGGTCTCGCCGTCACGCACCACGCGCACGTCCTTCAGGGGCGTGTAGCGTGGAGCCGAGCCGTATTGCGGATCGCTGCGGTCGGCGCCGCCGAGTTCCAGTTCGTGCTTGCCGGCGGCGCTCGCCAGCACCTGCGCGCCGCTGGCGGCCTGCAAGGCAACGATGCCGCCGGCATGGTCGCTGTGGGCATGCGAGTTGAGTATCCACTTCACGTCGCGCACGCGGAAACCGAGCGAGCGGATATGCGCCTCGATCACCGGCGCGGACTCCGGCAGATCGCCGTCGAACAGCACCAGCCCCTGCCCGGTGTCCACCAGCAGCGAGGTCAGTCCGTAGGGCCCCACGTACCAGGTGTCGCCGTAGATGCGGAACGGCTTTTGCGGTGCGTTCCACTGGTCGTGCGGAATGTCGCCGCCGGCCTGCGCGGCATGCGCCACCGGCAGGACCAGGGCAAGCGCCAACGCGGCGACGACGGGCAGTCGCGGATGCATGGTGGGGTTCTCCTCGGGTGCGGTTGCGCAGCATCGCCGCCGCGACGGGCGCGTCGCGGGCGCAGCGCGGGCATTTCGCGGACGGCGATCAGCGACGGAGCGCGCGGCGTCGCCAGAGCAGCAGGCCGAGTCCGGCCACGGCGACGGCGAGCCACGCGGCGACCGCCGGCAGGCTCGCGCCCAGCCACGGGATCGCGGCGGACGCCGCCGCCGCAAGCAGGCCGCCGCCGAGCGCGGCCAGCGGATCGATGCGCTTCGCATCGCGCGACAGCAGCAGGCCCGTACCCAGCGCCGCCAGCAGCACGGCAAGCACGCGGCACGACCAGGCGTGCGCCGGACGCGCCGCCATGTCCGGGCGCATGTCGACCAGCGCGCTGTCGCCCACGTCGACCTGGTAGCCCTTGCCGTCGGCGGCATCCGCCGCGGGCACCAGGCGGTCGCCATCGACGCGGGCGATCACGGTGATCTCCTGCAACGGCGCCGCGCCCCAGCTCACGCGCAGGTCGCCTACGCGCGGGGCGCCCGGCCTGGCGCTGGTCACCAGCGCGTCGTCGTACAAAGAAAAACTGGCCGCGAGGTTCTCCGGCAGCGACTTGGCGTCGGGCGAGATCGCTTCGCTGCCCGGCAAGTCCTGCACCAGCCCGGGGCCCAGCGCGAAGCCGCCCAGTTGCACGCGCTCGGCGGCGAAGCGCTTGCCCTGCAGCGGGAACGCCCCGGGATTCGCATGGCCGTTCGGCTGGGCGAAATGGCTGCTGTCCTGCGGCGTGTCCGACCAGTCCAGTTCGTAGGTCACGTCGTTGCCCATGCGCAGCTCGTGCCACTGGAACATCTGCACGTGGCGCACCAGCAGCGGCGTGTCCGCCTGCTGGTTGAAGTCCGCGTCCAGCGGCTGCACCACCACACGGGGCGTGCCGCTGATGCGCACCAGCCGGCCTTGCAGGTTCGGCTGCGGGTCCGCGTCGCTGCCGAGGTCCAGCACGTCGCCGCCGTGCTGCTGCAGCGCGCCCCGATAGACCGCGAGGCCATGCTCGGTCCACGCCGCCAGCACGATGCCCAGCGCCAGCAACGCCACGCCGGCCGCGATGGCCAGCACGCCGCGCGGAATGGTGTCGATGCGCATCAGGCCACGCTCCCGCGCAATTCGGGCAATTCGTCCGTGCAGCCGTAGCGGCCGCGCGCGTCGCGCTGCACGCTTGCCACGGCGCAGGCATGGTCGTGGGTGAAGAACAGCCGCACGCCGCGCGCGAGCTTGTCGTCGAGGAAGCTGCGCTTCTCCTCGATCAGCCTTTCCGGATAGCGGTCGTAGCCCATGGTGATCGGCAGGTGCACCCAGGAACGCCCCGGGATCAGGTCGGCGCAGAACGCCACGCCGCCGATCTCCGCCAGCATCAGGCCCGGCGTATGGCCGTCCGAATAGCTGAAGCGCACGGCATCGCCCAGCGCCCTGGAATGTTCGCCCTCCACCAGCTCCAGCCGGCCGCTGTCCAGCAGCAGCTGCGTGAGTTCCGGGATGAACGAGGCGCGGTCGCGCGGATGCGGCTCCAACGCGCGTTGCCAGTGCGCCGCACCCGCCACGAAGCTGGCGTTGGGGAACAGCAGGCGCGGCGGCTGGCCTTCCTGCCACGCGGCGAGCAGGCCGCCGGCATGGTCGAAGTGCAGGTGCGACAGCACCACGGCGTGGACGTCCTCGTGCGCGAGGCCCGCCGCCGCCAGCGAATCGAGCAGCACGTGGCGATCCTCCACCACGCCATAGCGCTCGCGCAGCGAGGGCTCGAAGAACGCGCCGATGCCGGTCTCGAACAGCACGTTGCGACCGGGCACGCCGTTCACCGTCACGCCCTTCGCCAACAGGCAGCGGCAGGCCAGCGGGATGCGGTTCTGCTCGTCCGGCGCGATCCAGCGCGACCACATCGCCTTCGGCGCGTTGCCGAACATCGCGCCGCCATCGAGACGTTGGGAATTGCCGGAAATCGAATAAAGCTCCACGTCGAAAACCTCGAGTCCGAACACCGCCTCACGCCGGCCTTGCCGGTCATCCCGGCGAAGGCCGGGATGACGAAGAATCACTCCACCTTGCCCAACCCCGACGGCCGGCGCGGATCGCTGGCGGCATCGAGCGTGTTGGTCTTGTGGTCCCAGGTGACCACGTTCATGAAGCCCCAGCCTTCGCGCGGCTTGAGCGTGTAGCCCATCTTCTGGAGCTGCGCGCTGGTGGCGGCGTCGAACACGCCATCCTCCACGTACACCACGTCGGGCAGGAACTGGTGGTGGAAGCGCCTGGCGGCGGTGATCTGCTGCGCGCTGTCGCCGTCGATGAAGTGCAGGATGCCTTCCAGCACCTGGGTGATGATGGTGGAGCCGCCGGGCGAGCCGATCACCGCGCTGCGGTCCTTGCCGAGCACGAGGCTGGGCGACATCGAGGACAGCATGCGCTTGCCGCCCTCCGGCGCGTTCGCCTTGCTGCCGAGCAGGCCGTAGACGTTGGGCTGGTCCGGCACCAGCGCGAAATCGTCCATCTCGTCGTTGAGCAGCACGCCGGTGCCCGTGGCGACGAAGGTGGAGCCGAGGACGTAGTTCACGGTGGACGTGATCGCCACCATGTTGCCGTTCTTGTCGATGATCGAGAAATGCGTGGTGTGCATGCCCGGGTCGCGCGCCGACTCGTGCGGCAGCATGGACGAAGGCGTGGCCCGGTCGGGCAGGATGCTCTGGCGCAGGCCGTCGGCGTAGTACGGCGACAGCAGCATGTCCAGCGGCATCTTCACGAAGTCGGGATCGCCGAGGTAGTCGTTGTGGTCGCGGAACGCGCGGCGCATCGCCTCGATCACGTAGTGCATGCGGCGCGCCTGGTCCATCTTGGCGAGGTCGTAGCCGCGCAGGATGTTTAGGATCTCCGCGATGGCCACGCCGCCGGAGGACGGCGGCGGCGCGGTGACGATCTTGTAGCCCTGGTAGTCGACGACGATGGGCGCGCGTTCCCTGGCGCGGTAGTCCGCCAGGTCCTGCAGCGTCCAGTTGCCGCCTGCCGCGCGTACTGCGTCCACCAGCTTCTGCGCCACTTCGCCGTGGTAGAAGCCGGCGTCGGCGCCCTTCTGCGCGATCGATTCCCAGGTACGCGCCTGGTCCGGGTCGCGCCAGACCTCGCCCTCGGCCGGCGGCTTGCCGCCGGGCAGGAACTTGCCCGCCGAGGCGGGCCAGCGCTCGAGGTTCTTCTGCTCGTCCCTGATCGCGCCCAGCAGCCGCGGATCGGGCTTGAAGCCGTCGCGCGCGATGCGGATGGCCGGCGCCAGCGACACGCTGAGCGGCAGCCTGCCGTAGCGCTTCGCCAGCAGCTCCAGTCCGGCCGGCTCGCCGGGGATGCCGGCGGAGAGCGGCCCCTTCAGCGCCGCGTCGCGGTTCGGCGTGCCGTCGGGGTTGAGGTAGTCCTTCGGGTTCACCGCCATCGGCGCGGTCTCGCGCGCATCGATGAAGGCGTCGCGGTCGCCCCTGGCGGTGTGCAGGGTGGCCATGAAGCCGCCGCCAATGCCCGAGCTCTCCGGCTCGACCACCGACAGGGTGGAGGCCACCGCCACCGCCGCGTCGAACGCGTTGCCGCCCTTGGCCAGCACTTCGAAGCCGGCGTTGGTGGCGAGGAAATTCGCGCTGGCGATGCCGGCATGGCCGGGGCGCTGCGCCTCCGCGACGCCCGCTGCGGGCCGGGGCGCGCCGTCGGCGGCCAGCGCCGCGCCGCTCGTCAGCAACAGGCCGAGCAGCAGGGCGCGGCCGTGCAGGGAGATGTTCATGCGGCGGGTTCCTGGCTCATCAGGTGGCGGTACTTGAGTTCGAGCGCTTCGCGCGACTCGGCGTGCGCGGGGTCGACGATGATGCATTCGACCGGGCACACCTCGATGCATTGCGGCTCGTCGTGGTGGCCGACGCATTCCGTGCACAGCGCGGGGTCGATCACGTAGAACTCCTCGCCCAGCGAGATCGCCTTGTTCGGGCAAACCGGTTCGCAGACGTCGCAGTTGACGCAGGTGTCGAGGATCTTCAGGGACATCGTTTCGCTTCACGCGGCGCGGCCTGCGGCACGGGCATTGCGCCCGCGCCGCGCGGCCGACCATCGATTGCCGATTACATCTGCACGAAGCGGACGGTGGCGCCGGTCGGCTTGACCGCGTCCTCGACGCGCTGCTGGTCGGCCTTGTCGCCGATGAACAGCACGATCACGTCCTTGAAGGTGCCCGGCTGGGCATCCTTGAACGCGGCCACCAGCAGGTCGGCGGTGGTGGCGGACACCGGGCCGGCGAAGGCCAGCAGGTTGCCGGGGGTGACGCCGCGGGAGACCGTGTCCTGCACGTTCTGCAGCTGGCGGGCGTTCTGCGCCTTGTCGTCGTCGGTCTGGCCCGGGGTCACCAGGTAGGCGTAGGGCTGCTGCGCGGCCATGCCCTGCAGGTTCTTCTGCACCAGCTGGCTCAGGTAGGTGTTCCAGGCCTTGGCGTCGTTGATGTCGGCGGGCTTGGTGGCCGTGGTGGTCGCGGCGGCCTGCTGGTCCTGGTCCGAGCCCTGCTGCGAGCAGCCGCCCAGGGCGAGGCCGGCGGTCAGCGCGATGGCGGCGATGAGAACGAACTTACGCATGATGGTCACCTTCTTCTGTTACGGGTTGCTTGGGGAGGCCGGCGTTGCGGCCCTTGTGCCAGCGCTGACGCATGGCCTGTTGCACCGCCGGATGCACGAAACCGGAGATATCGCCGCCGAGACGGCCGATCTCGCGCACCAGCGACGAGGAAATGAAGCTGTACTGCTCCGCCGGCGTCAGGAACAGCGTCTCCGCCTGCGGGATCAGGTGGCGGTTCATGCTGGCCAGCTGGAATTCGTATTCGAAATCCGACACCGCGCGCAGGCCGCGCAGGATGACCCCGGCGCCGGTCTCGACCACGAAGTCGGCCAGCAGCGAATTGAAGCCGCACACCTCCACGTTGCGCAGGTCGGCCAGCGCCAGCCGCGCCAGCGCGATGCGCTCGTTGAGGCTGAAGCCAGGCCCCTTGCTGGAGCTTTCGGCCACCGCCACCACCACGCGGTCGAACAGCGGCGCGGCGCGCGCCACCAAGTCGGCATGGCCGTTGGTGATCGGATCGAAGGTGCCCGGATAGACGGCCAGGCGCGGGTTGCCGGAAGTTTGGTTCACGAGCCGGGGGGATGCTGTGGAAACTGCCCTTAGCTTAACGGAAGCGCGCGCCGATAGAGCGCAAAACGCACCTCGCCGGCGCGCCCCTCGCGGTGCAGCGACCAGACCGCGGGGACGGCCGGCGCCACGTCGCGCGGCGATTCCAGGTAGACCCAGGCGTGTTCGGCCAGCCAGCCGCCCTGCTCCAGGCCCTGTGCCAGTGCGCCCCACAGGTCCAGCGCGAACGGCGGGTCGAGGAAGACCAGGTCGAACGGCCGCGCCGCGCCATGCAGGAAGCCCCGCGCGTCGATCGCCGCCACTTCGCCGCCTGCGGCCTTGAGCCGGGCCAGGTTGTCGCGCAACGCCCGCGCCGCCTGCGCCTCCGGCTCGACGAAGCAGGCGCCGGCCGCGCCGCGCGACAAGGCCTCGATGCCCAGCGCACCGGTGCCCGCGCACAGGTCCAGCACGCGCGCGCCCTCGATCATCGGCGCCAGCCAGTTGAACAGCGTCTCGCGCACCCGCTCCGGCGTGGGCCGCAGGCCGGGCAGCCCGGGCACGTCCAGCCGCGAATTGCGCAGGCTGCCGCCGATGATGCGGATGCGGCCGGCACGACCGTTCATTCGGCCGGCTCCAACTCAGCGGCCGGTACAGGTGGGGGTGTTAGCATGCCGCCCATTGTCTTTGAATCGCCCCCGCAATGCTCAATTTCTGGAAGAAGAAGCCCGCCGAGACCCCGCCTGCAGCCGCGCCCGCAGCGCCTGCGGCGGACCCGTCGCCGGAAGCCGCGGCTCCCCCGGTCCCGGCCGAGGTGCCGGCCGCGGCCAGCGCCGCCGAGCCGGTCGAAGCCGCCCCGGCCAGGCGCGGCTGGCGCGAGCGCCTCGCCGGCAGTGCGCTGGGCCGTGGCCTCGGCTCCCTGTTCCAGCGCAATCCCAGGCTCGACGACGACCTGCTCGACGAACTGGAGACCACCCTCATCACCGCCGACGTGGGCGTGGAAGCCAGCACCGCACTGGTGGAAAACCTGCGCCAGCGCATGCACAAGCGCGAGTTCGCCGACGCCGCCGGGTTGCGCAACGCATTGCGCGAGGCGCTGGTGGCGCTGCTCAAGCCGGTGCAGCAGCCACTGGATCCCTCCGGCCACAAGCCTTTCGTGGTGCTCACCGTGGGCATCAACGGCGTGGGCAAGACCACGACCATCGGGAAATTGGCCCGCAGGTGGCGCGACGAAGGCCGCAACGTGCTGCTGGCCGCGGGCGACACCTTCCGCGCCGCCGCCGTCGAGCAACTCAAGACCTGGGGCGAGCGCAACGCCGTGCCGGTGATCTCGCAGGGCCAGGACGCCGATGCCGCCAGCGTGATCTTCGACGCGCTGCAGGCCGCGCGCTCGCGCGGCGCCGACGTGCTGGTGGCCGACACCGCCGGCCGCCTGCACACCCAGGGCGGCCTGATGGACGAGCTGGGCAAGATCGCCCGCGTGCTGAAGAAGCTCGACCCCGCGGCGCCGCACGAGGTGCTGATGGTGATCGACGGCACCACCGGCCAGAACGCGGTGAATCAGCTGCGCCAGTTCCGCCAGATCGTCGGCGTCACCGGCCTGGTGGTGACCAAGCTGGACGGCACCGCCAAGGGCGGCGTGGTGTTCGCGCTGGCGCGCGAGTTCGGCCTGCCGATCCGCTTCGTGGGCCTGGGCGAGACCGCCACCGACCTGCGCGCCTTCGACGCCGTCGCCTTCGTCGACGGCCTGTTGCCGGCGGCGGACCACGACTGATGCGGGGCTGACGTGGCGCCCCGGCTGCGACGCCTGCTGCTGGCCGCGAGCGCACTGGCGCTCGCCGTGCTGCTGGCCGTGGCGATCTCGGTCTACCTGTTGCTGCGCCCCGACCGCTTCACCGCGATGCTGCAGGAGCAGGCGCGGCAGGCCGGCCTCGTGCTCAACCTGGACAGTCCCGCCAGCCCCAGCGTGCTTCCGCGCCCGGCGCTGGAACTGCACGGCATCACCCTCGTCGCCGAAGGCGCGGACAGCCCCATCCTGTTCGCCACCAGCGGCCGGCTGGTGCTGCCATGGAGCACCCTGCTCGGCGGCCCCGCCGCCATCAAGCAGATGGAGGTCGACGGGCCGCGCGTCGACCTCGGCGCCCTGCAGGGCTGGCTCGCCACGCAGCCGCCACAGCCGGCGAACGCGCCGCCCGCGCTGCCGCGCATCGACACCGGCATCCGCATCGAGCACGGCAGCGTGGTGCATGGCGACGAGCTGCTGTTCGACAACGTCACGCTGACCGCCGGCACGCTGACGCCCGACCGCCGCTTCCCGCTGGACATGTCGGCCACCACCGCCTCGGGCGCGCCGCTGCAGATGCGGCTCACCGCCACGCCACGCATCCATGGCAACGCACTGCAGCTCGACGACATCCAGCTGCACCTGTCGCAGGGCAGCGGCAGCACGCTCGCGCTGCACGGCGACGCCCGCTGGCGCGGCGGGGCGAACGCGGACGCGCAACTCGGCGGCAGGCTCGACCAGGCCGATGCCGGCAGCTACGACGTCGCGCTCACGCTCACGCCCGCCGACCAGACCGACCCGCTGCTGCTGCACCTGAAACTGGACGGCCCCGACAATCACGCCGACATGAGCCTGCCGCCGCTGGCGCTGGCGCACTGGTGGAGCACGTTCGGCACGCCAAGCGATCCGCAGGCGGCGGTGCAGCCAGGCCTTCCGCCCGGCAGCGGCACGCTGCACCTGTCGAAACTGCAGATCGGCAGCCTCGGCATCACCGGCCTCGACGTGCAGGCCGGCGACGCCGTGCCCGCCGCCGCCAGCAGCGCGGCGGACAAGCCCGGCAGCGGCGGCGCAGCGAAGTGAAGCCGTTCGCCGATGCCCTGCTGGCCTGGTTCGACGACCACGGCCGCCACGACCTGCCCTGGCAGCACGCGCTGGACGACGGCCGGCGCGACGCCTACCGCGTGTGGCTGTCGGAAATCATGCTGCAGCAGACCCAGGTGGCCACCGTGGCCGGCTACTTCGAGCGCTTCGTCGCCGCGCTGCCCACCCTGCGCGACCTCGCCGCCGCGCCGGAAGACCAGGTGCTCGCGCTGTGGTCCGGCCTGGGCTACTACCGCCGCGCGCGTTTCCTGCAGCGCGCCGCGCAGCTCTGCGTGGAACGCCACGACGGCGAGTTGCCGCGCGACTTCGACGCGCTGGCCGCGCTGCCTGGCATCGGCCGCTCCACCGCCGGCGCCATCCTCGCGCAGGCGCACGGGCTGCGCTTCCCCATCCTCGACGGCAACGTCAAGCGCGTGCTGGCGCGCTACCACGGCATCCACGGCCATCCCGGCGAAAGCGCGGTGGAGAAGCAGCTCTGGCGGCACGCCGACGCGCACACCCCGGCTGCGCGCGTGGCCGACTACACGCAGGCCATCATGGACCTGGGCGCCACCGTGTGCACGCGCAGCCGGCCGCGTTGCGCAGCCTGCCCGCTGGCCGGGGACTGCATCGCCCTGCGCGACGGCCTCGTCACTCAGCTGCCCTCGCCCAAGCCGACGAAGACCACGCCCACCCGCGCAACCGTGATGCTGATACTGCGCGACGCGCGCGGCCACGTGCTGCTGGAACGGCGCGGCCCGCTAGGCGTGTGGCCCGGCCTGTGGAGCCTGCCCGAAGCCGCGGACATCGACGCCGCCTGGCGCCATGCGCGGCGGCACGCACGCATCGACGACGCGCAGGCGCTCGCCCCTTTCACCCACGTGTTCAGCCACTACAAGCTGCGCGTCGAACCGCTGCTGTTCGACGGCGCGACGGCCGCGCGCGGCATCGCCGATAATCCGGACCTGCGCTGGTGCGACGCCGGCACGCAGGCCGCGCTCGGCCTGCCCGCACCCGTGCGCAAGCTGCTGCAGAACCTCGAAGGATCCACCGCATGAGCCGCATCGTCCACTGCGCCAAACTCGGCATCGACGCCGAAGGCCTCGACTTCGCCCCCTGGCCCGGCCCGCTGGGCCAGCGCATCTACGCCGGCATCAGCAAGCCCGCGTGGCAGCAGTGGCTGGCCCACCAGACCATGCTGATCAACGAGAACCGGCTCAACCCGCTCGACCCGGCGGCGCGCAAGTACCTCGCGGAACAGATGGAGAAATTCCTGTTCGGCGGCGAGGTCGACCAGGCCACCGGCTACACCGCGCCCGACGCGGAATCCTGACGACGGCCTGGCCGGGCCGGGACCGGTCCGGCATGCCGCATGGACGGCGGCGCAAACGCCGCTTCGCATCGATCGAATGCCATAGGCATCGGCACCGCCGGCTTCACCGCCCGTGATAGCCTGCGCCGTCGATGCGCACCCGGGAGTCCGGCCGTCCGGATTCCCGGCTGCGACGGCATTCCGGCCGACGATTCCATGCACGCAAGCAGCGGCCCAGCGGCCGCGGGCGGCATGCATCGCGTCGTCCGGCGATCACTGACCGAACAGGGGAAATACAGGTGTTGACGCTCGAAGAATGGACGATGCTTGGCACATGGGCCGCACCTGCGGTGGCGGCGCTGGGTTTCCTGCTGATCCGCAACCAGCTCCAGGGCGACCGCGAGGCGCTGGAGACGCAGACCAGCTGGGAGATCTACAACGTGGGCGGCGGCATCCTGCAGACCTTCATCGGCAACCCCGAGTGCCGGCCGTTCTTCTACGACGGCGTCGAGGCACCAAACGCGGAGCCGCTGCGCAGCAAGGTGCTGGCGGTGAACGAGCTGATCTGCGATCACATGGAAAACATCATCCTGCACCGCCGCGCGCTGGATGCGGAAACCTACCAGGTGTGGGTGCTTTACATGCAGGGCCTGTACAACCGCAGCCCGGTGATGCGCGCGTTCCTGCAGCCCGAGTCCGAGGGCTATCGCTATTCCGGCCAGTTGCTGGACCTGCTGCGCGAAGGCCTGCGCGAGCAGGTGGGCTCGCAGGACTGGCTGGACCGGCAGAAGGCCGCCGCCACCGCGGTCAGGCAGCCGGGTAACGCATGATGGTGATCGGGCGGCCCACGTAGCTGTCCGTTTCCAGCGTGCGCCAGCCGAGGCGCCGGTACAGCTCCACCTGGTCGAAGGTGTACAGGTAGAGCGCCGGCGCCAGGGCCACGGCATAGTCCATGGCGTACTGCACCAACGCGGCGCCGATGCCGCGGCGACGCCACTCCGGCAACACCAGCACGTTGGCCAGCCACGGCCCCAGCCCGGGGCGGGTGGGCAAATCGTGCGGCACGATGCTGGCGATGCCCGCCAGCGCGCCGTCGACGCGCGCGCCGAAGAACTTGGGCACGTGCACCGACGCCTGCAGCGATTGCGCGATATCGTGCCGGTTCTCGGCCCAGACGGCGGCCGATTCGGCATGTGCCCATTCGTCGTAGACCCAGCTTGCCGCCTGCCCGGCTTCGCCCGCGTCGCGCAGCGGCGAGATGTCCAGGTTGGCGGGAATGGCTGGCATCGTTGCTTTCGATCATGGCGGATACGGGCTTGCACGATAACAGTCCCACGCCGCTGCGCGCGCCGGGCCGGTGCCGCCAGGGCATCGCATGGCGCAACGGATGCCGCCGGTGCACGGCATGCGGATACGCGGAAAGCCTTGCGCTACGGGCCTGCGGACACCGCGTCGGCGACGCCAGCGGAACGTGGCCGTCCCTTGACAACCCCGCCACCCGCCGCTTTAATACGCGGCTTGCCGAAATGCTTTGGCCGGGTAGCTCAGTTGGTAGAGCAGGGGATTGAAAATCCCCGTGTCGGCGGTTCGATTCCGTCCCCGGCCACCATGTTCAGACGGCCCGCAGCGATGCGGGCCGTTTTTATTTGCGCTACTGTCGCCCTCGGCCGGCTTTCACGGGTGCGGCCCGGGGAACCCGCAGGGGGTTCGGGCATTCGCACGTCGAGAGTGTTTGGTGTGGCACGGCAGTCGGCAGGACAGGGCAAACCCACGCACGAACCGAAGCGCGTCGCGCAGACGACGCTGTCCCGGCGCGTCCATCGCTTCCGCATGCTGGGCATGGGCGTGGCGGCGCTGCCGATCGCGGCGGTGTTGCACGAAAACGGCTGGTCGCCCTGGCTGGCGGCCCTGCTCGCGTTCACCGGCCTGATCTGGCCGCAGCTGGCCCGCTGGCTGGCCAGGCGCAGCGCCACGCCGTTCCAGGCCGAGCTGCACAACCTGATGGTCGATTCGCTGCTCGCCGGGCTGTGGGTGCCGCTGATGCACTTCAACCTGCTGCCGGCCGTGCTGCTCCCCACCGTGGCCACCGCCGACAAGATCAACACCGGCATCCGCGGCCTGTGGCTGCGCTCGCTGCCGGTCATGCTGCTTGGCGTGCTGGTCGGCGGCCTGCCCACCGGCTTCGCGGTGCGCCTGCAGACCAGCACGCTGGTGATACTCGCCTGCCTGCCGCTGCTGGTCGTGCATACCCTGGCGGTCAGCCTGGGCACCTACCGCCTGATCCGCACGGTGCAGGGGCGCAACCGGCAATTGGCCGCGCTGAGCCGGCAGGATCCGCTGACCGGCCTCGCCAACCATCGTCACTGGCGCGAGGAGAGCGCCCGGCTGCTGGCCGAGCGCAGCGCGCAAGGCCTGCCCAGCACGCTGCTGATGATCGACATGGACAGGCTCAAGGCGATCAACGACGAGTACGGCCACGGCGCGGGCGACGACGCGCTGTGCCGGCTGGCCGCGCTGATCCGCAGGCATGCCGGGCCGGAGGCGCTGGCCGGCCGGCTCGGTGGCGACGAGTTTTCCGTCATGCTGCCCTGCGGGCGGACCCATGCCGCGGCCATTGCCGAGCAACTGCGCGAGACCATGGCTGCCGCGCGCTGGCCACAGCGCCCGGGCCTGTGCTGCACGATCAGCGTGGGCCTGATCGAGGCCGGCGAGGTCGAGAACACGCTGCATGACTGGAGCGAAGCCGCCGACCGTGCGATGTACCGGGCCAAGCAGTCCGGGCGCAACCGCATCGCCAGCGACGAGTCGGTCGCCTCCTGAACCTTCCCGCGGCCCGGGGAGACTGTGAATGGCTTCCCGGCTGTCACCGCCCTGCCACCCGCGGATCACCGGCACGCCATGCGCGGCGGCGAGACTCTCGCGCCTAGCCCGCGAGTGCCGCAGCCGTGCCAGCCCAGTACGTCACCCCGTCGAAGTTCGGCCTGTTCCGCATCGTGCGGCACGGACGGCGCTGGCGCAGCCTGCTTGGAGGCTGCGAGCTGGCGCGGCACGACGACGCGCTCGCGGCACTGGCGTACCTGCAGTCCAGTTGCCCGCGCGCACGCTTGCCGGCCGACCTGGATGCGTGGCGCTACCTGGCCGAACCGCCGGCCCGGCTGGCGCAGGCCAGCAGCAACGACGAGGACTGGCTGTTGACGGGCTGACTCAGGCCGTGGCCGCCGCCCCGCCCGCGGCAAGGCGGTCGAGCATGCCGCGCGCGATTTCCCGCTCGCCGGACAGCACCAGGTTCGCGCCCTGCCCGCGCAGGTGCGCGGCGCCGGCGCCGGAACCCGCACGCGCGCAGATCGTCAGCCCGGGATTGATCCGCCGCGCCACGCGCACGATCTCGCCGGCCTCGAACGCATCCGGCACGGTCACCAGCAGCGCCTTCGCGGCACCGAGGTTGGCGGCGGCCAGCGCCTCGTCGCGCGAGGCCTGGCCGGAGATGGTGCGGATGCCTTGCGCGCGCAGCTCCTCGACGCGCTCGTGCTCCAGCTCCATCGCCAGCAGCGGAATGCCGTCCGCGCGCAGCGCGTCGCACAGCAGTCGCCCCACCCGCCCATAGCCCGCCACCACGACATGGCCGGACAGGTCCCCGGCCTGCTCGGGCACGGGCTCGTCGGGCGCCGCCGCCGCGGCATCCTGCGCCGCCTCGCGCGCGTCCAGCCACGGCCTGGCGCGATCGAGCAGCTTGAATAGCAGCGGGTTGAGCAGGATGGACAGGATCGCCGCGGCCAGCAGCACGTCCTGCGCCTCCTTCGACACCATCTGCTGGGCCACGCCCACGCCGATCAGGATGAAGGAGAACTCGCCGATCTGCGCCAGGCTCACCGCGATGGTGAGCGCGGTGCGCAGCGGCCGCCGCGAGGCCAGCACGATGAGCAGCGCCGCCAGCGACTTGCCCAGCACGATGATCGCCAGCGCCGCCAGCACCACCAGCGGCTCGCTGAGCAGCACGCGGTAGTTGAACAGCATGCCGACCGAGACGAAGAACAGCACCGCGAACGCGTCGCGCAGCGGCAATGTCTCCTCCGCCGCGTCGTGCGCCAGCTTCGATTCGCCCATCATCATGCCGGCGAAGAACGCGCCCAGTTCGAACGACACGCCAAACGCACCGGCCAGGCCGAACGCCACGCCCAGCGCGATCGCCAGCACCGCCAGGCGGAACAGTTCGCGCGAGCCGCTGACCGCCACCCGCGCGAGCAGCCACGGGATCAGCCGCGCGCCCACCACCAGCATCAACGCCACGAACAGGATCACCTTGCCGATGGCGATACCCACGGTGCCGGCCAGCGCGCCGAACGAGACGCCCTGCCCCGCGGCCAGCGCGCCGCCCACCGCGGGCAACAGCACCAGGGCCAGCACCATCGCGAAGTCCTCCACGATCAGCCAGCCCACCGCGATGCGGCCGCGCTCGGTTTCCAGCAGCCGGCGTTCCTCCATCGCGCGCAGCAGCACCACGGTGCTGGCCACCGACAGCGCCAGCCCGAACACGAAGCCCTGCGCGAACGGCCAGCCCAGCGCCATGCCGAGCAACACGCCCAGCACGGTGGCCACCGCCATCTGGATCAGCGCGCCGGGGATGGCCAGCGACTTCACCGACAGCAGGTCCTTCAGCGAGAAATGCAGGCCCACGCCGAACATCAGCAGCACCACGCCGACCTCGGCCAGCTCGTGCGCGATACGGCCGTCCGCCACGTAGCCCGGCGTGAACGGCCCCACCACCACGCCGGCCAGCAGGTAGCCGGCCAGCTCGGGCAGTTTCAGCCGGTGCGCCAGCGCGGCGAACACGAAGGCCAGCACGATGCCGCTGACGAGGGTGGCGATGAGCGGTGCTTCGTGCATGGCGGCTATCCGGTTCCGTAGGTCCTGATTGGCGTCGAGTCTCAGCGGCGAACTGATTTGCTCCTCCCCCTGCTTGCAGGGGGAGGCTGGGAGGGGGTGGAACCTTGCGCAAGACGCTCATGGATTGCTTTCGCGAGAGCTTAACCCCACCCCAGCCCTCCCCTGCACGCAGGGGAGGGAGTCAGTAGCGTTGCACGGTTGAGATTCGACGCTAATCAGGCTGCGCGCAGTGAAGGGAGCCAGTAACGTCGCACGACTGAGATTCGACGCCAATCAGGTCCGCAGCTGAGGTACGCACCCGTTGCACATCCGGCGGCGCGCACAAGCGCGCCTCCGCAGCGCCTCATTCCGCCGCGTTGATCACCGCGAGGAAGTCGCGCCCGTAGCGCGCGAGCTTGGCCTCGCCCACGCCGCTGACCTGGGCCAGCTCGCCTTCGTTCGCCGGCATCGCGCGCAGCATCGCCAGCAGGGTCGCATCGTGGAACACCACGTAAGGCGGCACGCCCTGCTGGCGCGCGAGCTGCGTGCGCAGCGCGCGCAAGGCATCCCACAGCGGCTGCTCGTAGGCCTCGATGCCGAGGTTGGCGCCCGTCACCAGCTGGCTGTCGCGGCGGCGGCGCGCGGAACGCACGGGTTTCGCGTCCTCGCGCAGGCGCACGTCCTGCTTGCCCAGCAGCACGTCGCGGCTGGCCGCGGTGAGCCGCAGCGTGCCGTAGCCCTCCGCGTCCGTGCTCAGCAGGCCGGCGGCGAGCAGCTGGCGGAACACCGAGCGCCAGCCCTTCTCGTCGATGTCGGCCCCGATGCCGAAGGTGGAAAGCTTGTCATGGTCGAGCTGGCCCATGCGCTCGTTGTCCACGCCGCGCAGGATGTCGATCACGTGGCCGGCGCCGAAGCGCTGGCCGCTGCGGTACACCGCCGACAAGGCCTTCTGCGCAGGCACGGTGGCGTCCCAGGTCCTGGGCGGCTCCACGCAGTTGTCGCAGCGGCCGCAGGGGCCGTGGTAGTCCTCGCCGAACGCGCCCAGCAACAGCTCGCGGCGGCAGCGCGTGGCCTCGGCGTAGGCCAGCAGCGACTCCAGCTTCTGCCGCTCGATGCGCTTGCGCTCGTCCGCCGATTCCGACTGCGCGATCATCTGGCTCATCGTCACCACGTCGGCGAGGCCGTAGATCATCCACGCCTCGGCGGGCAGGCCGTCGCGGCCCGCGCGGCCGGTCTCCTGGTAGTAGCCTTCCATGCTGCGCGGCAGGTCCAGGTGCGCCACGAAGCGCACGTCCGGCTTGTCGATGCCCATGCCGAAGGCCACCGTGGCCACCATCACCACGCCGTCCTCGCGCAGGAAGCGCTGCTGGTTCCTCGCACGCGTGGCCGCGTCGAGGCCGGCGTGGTACGGCAAGGCCTCGATGCCAGCCTCGGCCAGCCATGCCGCGGTCTCGTCCACCTTCTTGCGGCTGAGCGCATACACGATGCCCGCCGCGCCGCGATGGCCGTCGATGAACTGCATCAGCTGCGTGCGCGGGTTGTGCTTCAGCATCACGCGGTAGCGGATGTTGGGCCGGTCGAAACTGGAGACGAACTGGCGCGCGTCGCCCAGCGCCAGCCGCTCCACGATCTCCTCGCGCGTGCGCGGGTCCGCGGTGGCGGTGAGCGCGATGCGCGGCACCTGCGGGAAGCGCTCGTGCAGCACGGTGAGTTCGCGGTATTCGGGGCGGAAGTCGTGCCCCCACTGCGACACGCAATGCGCCTCGTCGATCGCGAACAGCGCGATCTCCGTCTGCCCGACCAGGCCGAGGAAACGCGGGGTGAGCAGGCGTTCCGGCGCCACGTAGAGCAGGTCCAGCTCGCCCGCCATGAACTGCCGCTCCACCTCGCGCTGCGACTGCGTGTCGAGGCTGGAGTTGAGGTAGGCCGCCGCCACGCCCGCGGCGCGCAACGCCTCCACCTGGTCCTGCATCAACGCGATCAGCGGCGACACCACGATGCCGGTGCCCTGCCGCAGCAGCGCGGGAATCTGGTAGCACAGCGACTTGCCGCCGCCGGTAGGCATCAGCACCAGCGCGTCGCCGCCCTCCGCCACGTGTTCGACGATGGCCTGCTGCTGGCCGCGGAAACCGGGATAGCCGAAGACGTTGCGGAGGATGTCGAGTGGAGAGCGGTGCATTCGGTGAATGCTAGCAAATGGGGGCAGTGCGGCGGCTGCCGCTGCGCTGACAAAACCTGTAATCCTCACCGCCCTTCGGGGTTTCGGACGACGCTGGCGCTTTATTGCGCGTTGAAATTTTTGCTTTCAAACAACCACAAGCAACAGGACGAAAACGTCGCGACGCCAGTCACCCAGTGATCGCAGGGTCGAACAAGCACAATCGCTACTGGATGACTCGCTGCGCCCCTCCTTTCGGGGCCGCCCTACGTGCGTTCTGCGCACTTCGCGCTTGTCCGACTTCTGCCGGGATGACGAGCTGTAGCTTGTAGCACTGCTTGGACTTGGCTCTGCTCCGGCCTCTGGCCATTGCTTCTGCGCGCTTGGAGCGCGCTGCTTTACCCGGGGCCCCTCGGCGGCGGTGAGGCGTGGACGATCAGGCCGCGCAGCGGGCGAGTCCACGGATGGACTCGCCTTTTCGACCGGGCAGGAGCCCGGCCGAAAAGCCCGGCCACGCCTCACGCACTCGGAGGGCAGGATGCCCGGAGAGCGCCGCCGCGGGGTGGCCTTCTCTTTTGGTTACTTTTCTCTTGGCCACGCAAGAGAAAAGTGACTCGGGCTGCGACAGCAGCACGAAACCGCTCCGTCGCTTGCGATCAAAGCAGCCAACCAACTAAGGAAACTCTGATTTTGCTCGTCATCCCGGCGAAGGCCGGGATCCAGCGTCTGTGGGCCATCAACTGCAAAGACGCTGGATTCCTGCTTTCGCAGGAATGACGAGCAAGAACCCGATTGATCAGACCTTCCTTAACCGTGCGAATGCCCAGCCGCCTCCCGCTCAGCCACCTCCACCGAAGGCGTCCGCCACCCCGACTTCACGCCCCACACGTAGAACACCAGGCTGATCACCGCGACCACCACCAGATCCCAGCCATAGGGCAGATACCCCTGCCCGCCGAACGTGGTGCTGCCCGCCCAGGACACGAGCGCAATGGCCGGCAGGTAGGCGATCAACCACCACGCCCCCTTGAGCTGGCGGCCGAAGTCATGCCAGCCGCTCTTCGCCTGGTAGTACAGGTACACCGGCAGCGCCACGACCATCAGCAGGATGATCTGCCCCGTGAGCGGCCACTTCGCCCAGTACAGCAGCTCGGTGGACATCACGAACGCGACGCCGGCGAGCACCGGCAGTCCGGCAAGGCGCAGCGGACGATGCAGGTCGGGCGCGGTGCGCCGCAGCGTCATCACGCTGACCGGACCGGTGATGTAGGAAATGATCGTCGCCACCGAGATCACCGCCGCCAGCGTGCCCCAGCCGCGGAACTGGAACAGGAACAGGTACGACACCACCAGGTTGAACCACATTGCCGGGCGCGGCACACCCGACTTCGGATCGATGTGGCCGAAGATCTTCGGCATCGTGCCGTTGCGCTCCATGCCGTACAGCATGCGCGCGGTGGTGGCGGTGTAGGTCATGCCGGTGCCGCTGGGGCTGATGAAGGCATCGGCGTAAAGCAGCAGCGCCAGCCAGTTGAGGTTGACGATGACCGCCAGCTGCGCGAACGGCGAGCTGAAATCGATGCCGTGCCAGCCGGCCTTGGCCAGCAGGTCGGGCGGCACCGCACCGAGATAGGCCACCTGCAGGATGATGTAGATCACGGTGGCCAGCCCGATCGAACCGACGATCGCGAACGGGATGCTCTTGCCCGGGTTGCGCGCCTCGCCGGCCAGGTTCACCGGACTCTGGAACCCGTTGAAGCTGAAGACGATGCCCGCGGTCGCCACGGCGGTGAGCACGGCGGCGAAATCGATCGCGTGCGCGTCGCCATGCACACCCACCGAGAAGTTCTCGTGGTGGAAGCCACTGGCGATCAGCGCGATGCCGGTGGCCGCCGGCACGATCAGCTTGAACACCGTGATCGCGGTGTTGGAGTGCGCGAACAGCTTCACGCTCCAGAAGTTCAGCAGGAAGTAGAGCAGCACCAGGGCCGCGGCGATCCACAGGCCGGGCACGGTCAGTTCGCCGTGGCCGCCCGCGGCGTGCAGGTACAGGTTCTGCGCCCATTGCCATTTCCAGCCGGCCATGTACTGCACCGAGGCCTCGGCCTCCACCGGGATCACCGAGACGATGGCGATCCAGTTGGCCCAGGCGCCGATGAAGCCGACCAGCGAGCCGTGCGAGTAGTGGCTGTAGCGCACCATGCCGCCGGACTCGGGGAACATCGAGCCGAGTTCCGCGTAGGTCAGCGCGATGGTCATGATGATCGCCGCGCCCAGCACCCAGGCCCAGATCGCGCCCGGGCCCGCCAGCCCGGCCGCGCGCCACGCGCCGAACAGCCAGCCGGAGCCGATGATCGAACCCAGGCCAGTGAGCATCAGGGCGAACGGGCTGACGTCGCGGCGGATCGAGCTGGAAGACATGGAAACTCCTGAGGCGCGTACCGCGCATTCCCCGAAACAAGTGGGGAATGGTTGCAGACCCGGCCCCGGGACGCCACCCGCCACAGGTCACGACGGCGGGTTGAGCCCCGTGGAACCGGGGTCTCGCGACGGCGTCATGCCCGCGGAGGCGGGCATCCACGTTGCCTTCCGGCAGCGCTTTTCAGCCGTATTTGGTGGATGCCCGCTTGCGCGGGCATGACGCCATCGAAGCTCTGAACGTCAAACGGACGTGCCTCAGCACTCGATGACGTTCACCGCGAGGCCGCCGCGCGAAGTCTCCTTGTACTTGTCCTTCATGTCGCGGCCGGTGTCGCGCATGGTGCGGATCACCTTGTCCAGCGAGACGCGGTGCTTGCCGTCGCTCTTCAGCGCCATGCGGCTGGCGTTGATCGCCTTCACCGAACCCATCGCGTTGCGCTCGATGCAGGGAATCTGCACCAGGCCGCCGATCGGGTCGCAGGTGAGGCCGAGGTTGTGCTCCATGCCGATCTCCGCGGCGTTCTCGATCTGGTGGATGCTGCCGCCCAGCGCGGCGGTGAGGCCACCCGCGGCCATCGAGCAGGCCACGCCCACCTCGCCCTGGCAACCCACCTCGGCGCCGGAGATCGAGGCGTTCTCCTTGTACAGGATGCCGATCGCCGCGGCGGTGAGCAGGTAGTCGACGATGCCGTCCTCGTCGGCCTTGGGGCAGAAGCGCAGGTAGTAGTGGCCCACCGCCGGCACGATGCCTGCGGCGCCGTTGGTGGGCGCGGTGACCACGCGGCCGCCGGCGGCGTTCTCCTCGTTCACCGCCAGCGCGTAGAGGTTCACCCAGTCGAGGATGGTCAGCGGATCCTTCAGCGCGGCCTCGGGCTGGTTGCGCAGTTCCTCGGCCATCGCGGGCGCGCGGCGCGCCACGTGCAGGCCGCCCGGCAGGGTGCCGGGCGAACGCAGGCCGCGGGTGACGCAGTCCTGCATCGCCTTCCAGATGGTGAGCAGGCCCGCGCGTGTTTCCGCCTCGGGGCGCCACACGCTTTCGTTCGCCATCATCAGCTGCGCGATAGTGAGGTGGTGCTGCTCGCACAGCGCCAGCAACTGGTCGCCGGTGGAGAACGGGTAAGGCTGCTCGGTGGTGTCGGCGACGATGCGGTCCTCCGCCGCCTCGTCCTGGTTCACCACGAAGCCACCACCCACCGAGTAGTAGTCGCGCGTGGCCAGCTCGTTGCCGTCGGCGTCGTAGGCGGTGAAGCGCATGCCGTTGGTGTGGAACGGCAGCTTCTGGCGCTTGTTGAACACCAGGTCGGCCTTCTCGTCGAACGCGATCTCGTGCCTGCCCAGCAGGTGCATGCGGCGCGTCTTGCGGATGCGCTCGAGGATGCCGGGGATCGCGTCGGGATCGACCGTGTCGGGATGCTGGCCCTCGAAGCCCAGCAGCACCGCCTTGTCGGTGCCGTGGCCGCGGCCGGTCATCGCCAGCGAGCCGTACAGCTCGGCGCGCACGCGCGCCACGCGGTCCAGCACGCCCTTCTCTTCCAGCCAGCGTTCGGCGAAGCGCGCCGCCGCGCGCATCGGCCCCACCGTGTGCGAGGAGGACGGCCCGATGCCGATCTTGAACAGGTCGAATACGCTGACGGCCATGCGGCGCTCGCAGATAGCGGAAACAGGACGCTATTCTACGAGCGGTACCGCCCATCCGCAGCCGCATGTCCCACCTGACCCTCTACCAGCGCGACTATTGCCACCTGTGCGACATGGCGCTGGCGGTGCTGGCCGAGGCACAGGCACCGGAGTTCGACAGCGTGTGGGTGGACGACAGCGCGGAGCTGGAGCGACGCTACGGCACCCGCGTGCCGGTGCTGCGCGACGGGCGCGACGGGCGCGAGCTGGACTGGCCATTCGACGCGCCGGCGGTGCGTGGCTTCCTCGCCACCGCGTCGTCGTAAGGAGCGCACCCTGTACGTGATGGCTCTTGCTCCGATCAAACACCAGAGCAATCGCGCACAGGGTGCGCTCCTACCGGCGGATCATTTCGCCGTCAGCACCAGGTGCGCGTGCACCTTCACGTCGGCGCCGATCACCGAGGTGTCGGCGTAGTCGCCGCCGCCCACCTTGAAATCCAGGCGCTTGAGCGTGCCGCTCACGTCCAGCGTGGCGCCCTTGCCCTGCGGCCTGAAGTCCACCGCGAGGCTCACCGGCCTGGTCACGCCGCGCAGGGTGAGCTGGCCGTCGGCCACCACCTTGCCGCCGACGCTGCGGAAGCCGGTGGTGACGAAGTGCGCCGTGGGGTACTGCGCCACGTCGAAGAAATCCTTTCCGGGCAAGGCGCCCTGCTGGTCCTTGTCGCTGACCGCGACGCTGGCCATGCTCACGCTGACGTCGAACTTCGACTGCGCGAGCTGGGCCGGGTCGTAGCTGATCGCGGCCTGCCACTGCCTGAAGCTGCCGTCGAAGCCGGCGCCCTGGAAGCTGCCGGTGAAGCCCAGCGTGCTGGCGGGTTGCACCGCGTAGTCGGCGGCGAACGCGGCGCAGGGCGCGGCGAGCGCGAGCAGGGCCGCGGCGGCGAAGCGATGAATGGTTTTCATGGGTTTCCTCCCTTGTCGTTGCGCGATTTGCCGAACGGCAACATGCGGCGCAGCACGTCGTCGCCGTCGAACACGTGGTGCTTGAGCGCGGCGCCCACGTGCGCCACCAGCACCAGCACCAGGAACCAGAACAGGTATTCGTGCAGCGCATGCGAGAAGTGGCGCAGCGCGTCGTCCTTCGCCGCCAGTGCGGGCAGGTTGAACAGCTTGAAGAACTGCAGCGGCTTGCCGGTCACCGAGTTGAACCACCAGCCGGAGAGCGGCAGCGCCAGCGCCAGCAGGTAGAGCAGCAGGTGCACGATGCGCGAGGCCAGCATCTGCCAGCGCGGCGCCAGCTCCTCGCGCGGGCGCCCGTCGCGCCAGCGCCAGGCCAGGCGCAGCAGCATCAGCGCCAGCACGGTGAGGCCGATGGACTTGTGCAGCGCCAGCCAGTTGATCTTCCGCATCGGGTTGCCGGCCAGGTCCATGCACAGGCCGAACACGCCGTTGCCTAGGATGGCCAGCGCCACGACCCAGTGGAAGGACTTGGCGATGGTTCCCCAGTGGTGGGCGTCGCTGCGCAGCGTCATGGCGGATCCTCGATGGCATGGTGGTCGATGCGCGGCAAAGTCTGGACGAAGGCCGGCGCGGATGCCAGCGCCCGGAACGGGACACAGTGTTCCCCCGGCGTTCGCTTCCCTTGCCCCCTTTTGGCATGATTCGCGGTCTGACGTGGTGCGGCTCGCGCGGATCGCCGCGCGAGCCGGAGCACCGCCGTAGCGGGGACAACGATGGGACGCGGGCCGTTGATGTCTGCGGGCTTGCTGGGCCTGCTGCTGCTCATCGCGATGCCTGCACCGGCACGGGCGCAGGCCATGCCCGCCTCCGCGCCGCCGCCGGCGGTTCCGCTGGTCACGCCGCAGTTCCGCCGCTACGGCGTGGACGATGGCCTGCCGAGTTCGAACGTCTACGCCGTGGCGCAGGATCGCAGCGGGGTGGTCTGGTTCGGCACCAAGGGCGGCATCGCGCGCTTCGACGGCGTGCAGTTCCAGGTGTTCCGCCACGTGTCGAACGACCCCGGCTCGCTGTCCGACAACGGCATCTCGACCCTGCTGGTGGACAGCCGGAACCGCCTGTGGGCGAGCGGCCTCAATGCGGGACTGAACCGCTACGACGCAACCACCGGCAAGTTCGTGCACTGGGGGCACGACCCGGCCGACCCGACCAGCCTGTCCAGCGCGCGCGTCTGGTCGCTGGCGCAGACGCCGGACGGCGCACTGTGGGTGGGCACGGACAACGGGCTGGATCGCCTGCGCCCGGACGGCCACGGCTTCGACCACGTCGAGTACCAGCCGCCCGCGGGCAAGGCCGAGAACTTCGGCGCGGTAGGCGCGCTCCACGTCGATGCGCACGGGCAACTGTGGATAGGCACCGACCTCGGCGTGTTCCGCCGCGACACCGCGGGCCGGATGCACAGGGTGCTGGCCGCCGACCCGCACGATTCGATGTCGGCCTGGAACATCGACAGCGACGGCGACGAGGTGCGCATCGCCACCGACCGTGGCCTGATGGTGGTGGGGGCGGACGGACTGGCGCGGCGCTTCGGCGGCACGGCGATCCCGGCCACCAACGTGATGGACAGCAAGCGCGACCGGGCCGGCCGGCTGTGGATAGGCACGCAGCGCGGCCTGTTCATGCAGCCGCGCCCCGGTGCGCCGGTGATGGCGATCACCAACCACCCCGTGCTCAACGGCAACCTGCCCGGCAGTTGGGTGTGGCACATGCTGGTCGACCGTGCCGGCGGCCTGTGGCTGGCGGTGCTCGACGGCGGCGTGGGCTACCTGGCGCCGGGCTGGGGCAGCTTCAGCCGCTTCACCCACATCCCGGACGACCCGGCCAGCCTGCGCGACGCCGTCGCCACCACCATGGCGCGCGGCAAGGACGACCTGCACGTCTGGGTGGGCGAACGCGCCGGCCGGGTGGACCGGCTCGATCCCGTCACGGGGCAGGTGGAACACGTCCTGTCGAACCTCGACGGCGACGTGGTCGGCATGACCGAGGACTCGCGCGGCCGGCTGTGGGTGGCGCTGCAGGGCTACATCGCCGTGTGCGATGTCGCGCAGCGCCGCTGCACGCGCATCGATCCGGGCCATGGCGTCATGCGCCATCCGCTGGAAGTGGAGCCGGGCCCGGACGGGCAGATGTACGCGCGCACCTTCGGCGAAGGCATCTTCCGCATCGACCAGGACACGCTGGCGGTGACGCCGGTGCCGATGGACCTGCCCAACGAGCGGGTGCGCTGGGGCAGCCAGATGACCCTGCGCGACGGCGTGTTCTGGTACGCCAGCGACGGCGGCATGATGCAGTTCGACCGGACGCGCGGGCGCTTCGCGATGGCGCCGGGCGCGACGCCGGGACAAGGCGTGGACGCCTTCGCCTTCGCCGTCGACGGCATGTGGACGGCCAACGCGAACGGCCTGTCGCACTACCGCATCGAAGGCAACGCGATGGCGCTGGACCGCACGGTGGATTCCGCGCAGGGCTGGCCTTCGATCAACGTGGTGGACCTCAAGGTCGACTCGCAGGACCGCGTGTGGGTGTTCGGCCATGACGGGCTGTGGCGCTTCGATCCGGCAAGCGGGCACTTCCGCTCCTTCGGCCTGCAGGACGGCCTCGCCAACGGCGAGTTCTCGCGCGGCTACGCCGAGATGCCCAGCGGCTACCTCTATGCCGCGACCCTGGGCGGCGTGGTGGCGTTCGACCCCGACCGCATCGGCGCGCAGAAGGCACCGCCGCCGCTGGCGATCACCGGCGTCACCGTGCGCCGGCGCGGCGTGCGGCAGGCGCTGCCCATCGAGCGCGGCGTGGTGCACGTGGGCTGGCGCGACCGCCAGCTGAGCATCCAGGCGCGGGTGTTCTCCTACCTCGACCCCTACGCCAACCGCTACCGCTTCTTCCTGCACGGCTTCGATCCCGGCTGGGTGGACGTGGGCAATCCCGGCGAACGCGACCTCTCCGGCCTGGGCAGCGGCGATTACACGCTGGAGGTGATGGCGGCCGGCGCGGAAGGCGTGTGGACGCACCTCGCGCAACCGCTGCACATCCACGTGCAGTCGCCGCCCTGGCTGCGCTGGTGGGCGTGGCTGCTGTACGCGCTGGCGCTGGCGTCCGCGGCGAGCCTGCTCATGCTGGAGTGGCAGCGGCGCCTGGCGCAGCGCCACCACGTCGACCTGATCGAGCAGCGGCACGCCCTCGCCGAGCAGGCCAATGCGGCGAAGACGCAGTTCCTCGCCACGCTGAGCCACGAGATCCGCACCCCGATGACCGGCGTGATGGGCATGGCCGAACTGCTGCTCAACACGCCGCTGGACAGCCGGCAGCGGGACTACACGCGCGCCATGCAGCGCTCCGGCGGCATGCTGCTGAAACTGCTCAACGACGCGCTCGACCTGGTGCGCATCGACGCCGGCCGCTTCGAACTGGAGCCGTCGCCGTACGACCCGCGCCAGGTGGTGCTCGACGTGGCGCAGCTGGAACAGGGCATGGCCTGGAGCAAGGGCCTGCAGTTCGTGGTGGAGGTCGCCGACAACTTCCCCGCACTGGTGGTGGGCGATGCGGTGCGCATCAAGCAGGTGCTGCTGAACCTCGTCAACAACGCGCTGAAGTTCACCGAGCACGGCAGCATCACCCTGCGCGCCACGCGCAGTGGCGACGACCTGCTGTTCAGCGTCAGCGACACCGGGCCGGGCATCCCCGGCAACAGCCAGTCGCGGCTGTTCCGGCGCTTCGAGCAGGAGGAAAGCCCGCAGCGCCGCGCCGGCAGCGGGCTGGGCCTGGCGATCTGCCGCGAACTGGTGGAGATGATGGGCGGCCGCATCGAGCTGCAGTCGCGGCTGGGCCACGGCAGCACCTTCCTGGTGCGCCTGCCGCTGATCGAGGCAAGCCCGGCACCACCGGAACCCGCGTTGCCGCCGCCGACCGGCGGGCGCCGCCTGCACCTGCTGCTGGTGGAGGACGACGCCATCGCCGCCGCCGTCGTCACCGGGCTGCTGCAACAGCAGGGACACGCGACCCGCCACGTGGCCAACGGCCTGCAGGCGCTGGCCGAGCTGGAGCGCGAGCGCTACGACGCCGTGCTGCTCGACCTCGACCTGCCCGGCCTGGACGGCTTCCAGATCGCCCGCCTGATCCGCCAGCGCGAGACGGAGCGGCGGCTGCCCATCGTGGCGGTCACCGCGCGCACCAGCGATGGCGACGAGGCGCTGGCGCGTGCCGCCGGCATGGACGGTTTCCTGCGCAAGCCGGTCAGCGGCGAACAGCTGGCGGCGATGCTGGCAGGCGTGCTCGAGGGCGGGGTCCCGGCGTAGGAGCACCCTGTGCGCGATTGCCTTGCGCTTCGATCAGGCGCCGAGGCCATCGCGCACAGGGTGCGCTCCTGCCGGCAAGTCACATGTCGTGCTTGGACAGCTCGAAGCCGCGCCGCTTGTATTCGCCCCAGCGCTCGCGCGAACCGGTGCGCTCGTCCGGGTCGGCGGCCACCACCTCCAGCACGCGCTGGAAGTTGCCGCTGGCGCAGTCCTCGCGCAGGTTGATCACCATCGGCCGGTCCGGCGTGTCCACGCCGGGCGGCACGATCAGCACCGCGGTATCCGCATCGTCCTCGTCGCCGGCCAGCTGGTGCGGGATGAAGGCATCCTCGTCGAAGGCCCACAGCAACTCGTCGATGGCCTCGGCCTGCACGTGGTCGCGGGCCAGGATCAGGGTGGGCTGCTGCGCCGCGAACGCACGCTTCGCCAGCTCGCACACCAGCAGCAGCGGCTGCTCGCGGAAACGCGGCTTGTCGATCAGGTAGAAGTCGGCGCGCATGGAGTGAAAGCCGGGATTGGGGAGTCGGAAAAGCGGCATGCTACAGGCTTCGGCTCTTGCCAATCCCGAATCCCGAATCACGAATCCCGGTCCAGCAGCCACTGCGCCAGCAAGGCCACCGGGCGGCCGGTGGCCAGGCCCTTGCGGCCTTCGTCCCACGCCGTGCCGGCGATGTCCAGGTGCGCCCAGCGCTGGCCTTCGGCGAAGCGCGACAGGAAGCAGGCGGCGGTGATCGCGCCGGCGCTCTTGCCGCCGATGTTGGCTACGTCGGCGAAGCCGGAGTCGAGCTGCACCTGGTAGTCGTCCCACAGCGGCATGCGCCACGCGCGGTCCAGAGTGTGCTCGCCCGCGGCGAGCAACTCGCCGGCGAGGTCGTCGTGCTTGCTGAACAGGCCGCTGGCATGCTTGCCCAGCGCGATCACGCAGGCGCCGGTGAGCGTGGCTGCATCGACGATGGCCTGTGGCTTGAAGGTCTGCGCGGTCCAGGTGAGCGCGTCGCACAGGATCAGGCGACCCTCGGCGTCGGTGTTGAGCACCTCGATGGTGAGGCCGGACAGGCTGGTGAGCACGTCGCCGGGGCGGTAGCTGTCGCCGTCGGGCATGTTCTCCGCCGCGGGCACCACGCAGACCAGGTTGTGCTTCAGGCCCATCTTCACGGCGGCCACGAAGGCGCCGAGCACGCCGGCCGCGCCGCCCATGTCGAACTTCATCTCGTCCATGCCCGGGCCGGGCTTGAGGCTGATGCCGCCGGTGTCGAAGGTGATGCCCTTGCCGACGAAGGCGTAGGGCGCCACGCCTTCGGCGCCGCCCCGGTATTCCAGCGCGACCAGCTTCGGCTTGTTGACCGAGCCGCGGCCCACCGCGAGCAGCGAGCCGAAGCCCAGCTTTTCCATCTCCACGTGGTCGAGCACGCGGCAGGAAACCTTGTCGTGCGCATCGGCGAAGGCCTGGGCCTGGGTGGCGATGTAGGCCGGGTTGCAGATGTTCGGCGGCAGGTTGGCCAGCTCGCGGGCGAAGCGCACGCCTTCGGCGATGGCCACGGCCTGGTCCAGGCCGGCCTGCGCTTCGGCGCCGGCGGCGAAGGCCAGCGCGGCGAGTTCCGGCTGCGCCGTCTTCTCGCGCGGCTTGAAGGTGGCGGTGTAGCGGTAGGCGGCATGGTCGGCGGCCAGCGCGGCGGTGCGCACGCGCCACGCGGCATCGAAGCCGGGCACGTCCACTTCGGCGAGGAAGGACACCGCCGCGGTCAGCGGCAGCTTGCCCAGCGCGCGCGCGGCCTCGATCGCCACCTTCTGGTAGCGCGCCGCGTCGAAACCCTTCTGCGCGCCCAGGCCCACCACCAGCACGCGCCTGGCGGCCACGCCGGCCGGGGCGTACAGCACGGCGGTGCTGCCGGCCTTGCCGCTGATGTCGCCGCTTTCCACCTGGCGCTTGATCGCGCCGCCGGCGGCGTCGTCCACGCGGGCGGCCGCGCTGGTCAGCACGCCCTGTTCGTACACGCCCACCACCACGCAGGCGGTGTCGGCGGCTTCGGGAGCGGTGGTGACGAGGCTGAACTGGAGGGTCATGGCGGGGTCCTGCATGGGCGCGATGGACAGGGAACCGGCTAGACTGGCGGTTCCCCGCAGCCATTCGGCGTTGACGGAAGCCTTCAAGTTTATCGCATGCTGAGCATTCTCGACCGCTATTTCCTGCGCGAGCTGGCGCAGACCGTGACCGCCACCGTGGTCGTGCTGATGGTGATCGTCGCCGGCACCGCGTTCGCCGGTGTGTTGCAGCAGGTGGCCAAGGGCAGTTTCCCGGCCAGCGTGATGTTCCAGGTGCTGGGCCTGCGCACGCTGCAGCAGCTCACCAGCATGCTGCCACTGGCTTGCATGATCGGCGTGCTGATGGGACTGGGTCGCATGTACCGCGAGAGCGAGATGCACGTGCTGATGTCCTCGGGCATGGGGCCGAACGGTTTGTTGCGGCCCACGGCCATCCTCGCCGCGGTGCTGGTGCTGCTCACCTCCGTGGTGGCGCTGTGGCTGGGCCCGTGGGCGGCCGCCACCAGCAACAACCTGGTGACCGTGGCGAACCGCTCGGTGATCGCCGCCGGCCTCGACGCCGGGCGCTTCACCGAACTTCCGGGCAAGGGCGGCATCGTCTTCACCGACACGCTCAGCCAGGACGGCACCCGGCTTGGGCACAGCTTCGTATCCACCCAGCGCCCGACCAAGGGCGGCCCTGACCACGTCAAGGTGGTCACCAGCGACAGCGGCGAGCTGTACCAGGAAAGCAACGGTTCCAACCGCTTCATCGCGTTCCACACCGGCTGGCAGTACGACATCCCGCTGGGGGCGGACAACTGGCGCCGCATGCAGTACGAACGCAACGACACCGCGCTTTCCAGCGTGACCGACAACGACGACAGCAGCGACCTGGCCGAGAGCATGCCCACGCTGCAGCTGCTGCACACCGAAACGCCGGACGCGCGCGCCGAACTGGCATGGCGCACCAACGCGCCGGCCCTGACCCTGGTGATGCTGATGCTGGCGCTGCCGATGTCGCGCCAGAGCCCGCGCGAACCGCGCTACGGCCGCCTGATGCTGGCGATGGCGACCTTCTACCTCTACTACGTGCTGCTGGCGCTGGGGCGCGCGCAGCTCGACAAGGGCCGCTGGCACCACCAGACCGCGATGTGGCTGCTGCACATCGTGATGATCGCCTTCGCCGGCTGGCTGTGGTGGAAGCAATACGCGCCACGCAAGCCGGGCAACGGCAAGCCGGGCGGCAGCAAGGCGCTGCCCGCATGATCCGGCGCGTGGACAAGCTGGTGGCGCTCAGCGTGCTCGGCTCGGTGATCGGCGTATGGCTGGTGCTCACCGGCTTCGACGCGGTGACGCAGTTCATGCGACAGCTCGGCAACATCGGCAAGAACGGCTACACGCTGACCGACGCCACGGTGTACGTGCTGGTGACCACGCCGCGCCGCGCCTACGACATGTTCGGCAACGCGGCGCTGATCGGCAGCCTGCTGGGCCTGGGCGGCCTGGCCGCCACCAGCGAACTCACCGCGCTGCGCGCCTCCGGCATGTCGCGGCTACGCATCGCCGTATCGGCCACCGGCGTGATCGCGGTGCTGATCCTGGGCGTGGTCGTCCTCGGCGAAACCGCCGCCCCGTGGGGCGACCAGCTCGGGAACGCCATGCAGCTGCGCCTGAAGGCCAACAACATCGGCAACACCGGCAGCGGCCTGTGGGCGCGCGACGGCGACCGCATCATCAATGCCCGCGGCGGCGCCATGGCGGTCCACGCCGGCGACCACGACACCGTGCAGCTCATCGACGTGCGCGTGTTCACGCTCACCAGGGACGGCCAGCAGCTCACCCGCTTCGAGCAGGCCAAGACCGCCGACCACGACGGCCGCACCTGGATCCTGCACGACGTGCGCAGCACCACGCTGGACGACACCGGCGTGCACAGCAGCACCGCGCCCAGCGAGCAGTGGAACTCCAGCCTCAACCCGCAGGTGCTGGCGCAATCGGCGATCCAGCCGCAGTACCTGTCGATGCGCGACCTGCGCCGCAACATGCGCTACCTGGAAAACAACGGCGAGAGCCCAGGCGTCTATGCCGTGGCGTTCTGGACGCGCGCGCTGTACGCGCTCAACGTGCTGGTGCTGGTGCTGTGCGCGATGCCGTTCGCGTTCGGAACGATGCGCTCGGGCGGCCTCGGCAAGCGCATCTTCATCGGCATGCTGCTGGCGATCACCTGGTACTTCCTGCAGAAGGCGATGGTGAATTTCGGTACTGTCTACGGTATACCGCCGCTGCTCGCCAACCTGTTGCCCGCGGCCCTGCTGGCGCTGGCGGCCTGGTCGTACTTCCGCAAACACGCATGACGGACAAGGGGTGGCGGCGATGAACGTGGTCGACCTGCGCAGCGACACCGTCACCCGTCCCACGCCGGCGATGCGCGCCGCGATGCTGGACGCCGAGGTGGGCGACGACGTCTACGGCGAGGACCCCACCGTCAACGCGCTGCAGCGCCGCCTGGCCGGCGACCTCGGCTTCGAGGACGCGCTGTTCGTGCCCAGCGGCACGCAGGGCAACCTGCTCGCTCTGATGAGCCATTGCGAACGCGGCGACGAATACCTGGTCGGCATGGACGCGCACACCTACAAGTTCGAAGGCGGCGGCGCGGCCGTGCTGGGCTCGATCCAGCCGCAGCCCGTCGTGCAGGATGCCGACGGCACGCTGCCGCTTGATCGCCTCGCCGCGGCGGTCAAGCCGGTGGATCCGCACTTCGCGCGCACGCGCCTGCTCGCGCTGGAGAACACCTGGCACGGCCGCGTGCTGCCGCAGGACTACCTGCGCGCCGCGCACGACTTCGCCCGCGAACGCGGCCTTGCCCTGCATCTCGACGGCGCGCGCATCTACAACGCGGCCGTGGCCGGCGGGGTATCGGCGCGCGCCATCGCGCGGCACTTCGACAGCGTGTCCGTGTGCCTCTCCAAGGGACTGGGCGCGCCGGTGGGCTCGGTGCTGGCCGGCCCCGCGCCGCTGATCGAGAAGGCGCGGCGCTGGCGCAAGGTCACCGGCGGCGGCTGGCGCCAGGCCGGCATGCTCGCCGCCGCCTGCCTGCATGCGCTGGACCACCACGTGGCGCGGCTGGCCGACGACCATCGCCGCGCGGCGTACCTCGCCGACCGCCTGCGCGAGATCGCCGGCGTGAACCTGCTGGGCCAGCACACCAACATGGTCTTCGTCGACGTGCCGGTCGAACGCCTGCAGGCGCTCGACGCCCACCTGCGCGCCGCGGGCATCCGCATCAGCATCGGCTACCTGCCCACGCTGCGGCTGGTGACGCACCTGGACGTGGACGACGAGGGCATCGAATGCGTGGCGGAGGCGTTCCGCGCGTTCTTTGCGCACGGCTGACGATGCAGTTCTCCCTCTCCCCGCCGGGGAGAG
Source organism: Rhodanobacter sp. DHB23 (assembly GCF_014842975.1). Taxonomy (GTDB): domain Bacteria; phylum Pseudomonadota; class Gammaproteobacteria; order Xanthomonadales; family Rhodanobacteraceae; genus Rhodanobacter_A. The sequence goes on from NZ_JACYXK010000027.1 coordinate 310,151, forward strand.
GGCTGGGGTGAGGGGCGGGTGCTCGCGACGATCTTTCATCTCCGCACTTTGGCTCGCCTGCGGCGGGCTTTCGATCGCCTGCCGGCGGCCGAGTCACTTCTCTTTGCTGGCCACACATAGAGAAAAGTGACTCGGCCGCCGACAGGCGGACGAAACCGCTTTGAAACTTGCGAATGGGAGCGGAAAAGCCCCTCTCCCCTACCCCTCTCCCGCAAGCGGAAGAGGGGATTCATGGCGCAATCAATCGCGTCGTCCGGCAAACGCCTCATCCAGCCACGCATGCATCAGGCGATACGAACGCGCCGCCACCTTCGCGTCGTACTTGCAGCCGGGCGAGTTCTCGCCTTCCTCGGTGAAGCAGTGCACCGCATGCCCCAGCACCACGAACTGCCAGTCGGCGGGGCTCTGGCGCATCTCGTCCATGAACTTGCCGGCATCCTTCATCGTCCACGTGTCGTCGGCGCCGTTCATCGCCAGCACGCGGGCCTTGATGTGTTTCGCCATCGAGGCATCGTCGGTGGAGAGGTCGCCGTGGAAGGACACCACGGCCGCCACGTCGGCGCCGCTGCGGGCGAGGTCGAGCACGGCCGCGCCACCGAAGCAGAAGCCGATCGCGGCGAGGCGCGTGGTATCGATGGGCGCGTCTTTCGCCTGCGCCTTGAGCTGCGCCAGCGCTTCGTTGATCCGTGCGCGCATCAACGCGCGGTCCGCGTACAGCGGCTTGACGGCGGCCTGCGCCTGCGCGTCGTTGTCGAGTTGCGGACGCACGTCGGCGCCGTACATGTCGGTGAGCAGGATCACGTAGTCCTTGCCCGCGATCATCTCCGCCTTCCTGATCGCTTCGTCGTTGATGCCGAACCAGTTCGGCACCATCACCAGACCGGGACGCTTCGCGCTGCCGGCATCGTCGTAGACCAGCACGCTGCGGAAGCGCGTGCCGCCCTGGGTCCACTCCACCGGGCGATGCACCATCTTCGCCTGCGCGGCGAAGGCGAACCCGGCGAGCAGGACTGCAGCAAGACAACGGATGTGGCGCATGGCAAAACCCTCCCTTAAATGGAACCTGATCAACGGCGAGACTCAGCTAGAAGCGGCTTTTACTTGAGGAGTGCGGCCAGGGATGGCCGCCCATTTGATCTTCGCGATCAGGGATGATCGCATTTACTTAGAGTGCGGCCAGGGATGGCCGCCCGTTTGACCTCCGCGTTCGCGGACGAACGCAAAAAACATCAAAGCCCGGCGGCGTGCCGTGCGATGCGCCGCTTCAGCGGCGCCAGCCGGTCGAGCAGGCGCACGCCGAGGCCGCGCGCGGCGACCAGCGGCGGCGCCTGCCAGGCATAGACACGCGCCAACGCATCGAAGCCGCGCGCATCCAGCGTGTCGGCACTGCGGCGGCGACGCGCATAACGGCGCAACACATGCGATGCGGCGAAATCCCGGCCGGCGTCGCGCGCGGCGACCAGAACGTCGCGCAACTCCGTCACGTCGCGCAGCCCGAGGTTCACGCCCTGCCCGGCCAGCGGATGCACCGCGTGCGCGGCGTCGCCCAGCAGCACGAAGCGTTCGGCCTGGTAGTTTTCCGCCAGCTGCAGCCTGAGCGGGAAAGCGGCGCGTTTCGTGCTGGACACGATGCGCCCCAGGCGGAAATCGCTGGCCACGCCCAGCTCCTGCATGAAGGCCGCATCGTCCAGCGCCAGCACGCGTTGCGCCTCGTCCTCGGGCAGCGACCAGACGACGGAGCTGCGTCCGTCGGCCAACGGCAGCAGCGCCAGCGGGCCGGTGGGCAGGAAACGCTGCCACGCCGTCTGTTCGTGCGGCCGTTCGCTGACGACGTGCGCCACCACCGCGCGCTGCGCGTAGTCGCGGCCACGGGTGGCAATGCCCACCATGTCGCGCAGCGGCGACGCGGCGCCGTCGGCAGCCACCACGAGGCGTGCGGACAGGCTCTCGCCATCGGCCAGATCCAGCGTCACGCGATCCCCTCGCGCCTCGATGCCCTGCACCTCGGCCGGGCACAGGCGGCGCACGCCGGCAGCTTCCAACGCCTGCCACAGCGTCCACTGCACGAGGTTGTTCTCGACGATGTGGCCGAGCAGGTCGCGACCTTCGTCCGCCGCGTCGAAGTCGATCGCCGCGCCACTTTCGCTGTCCCAGACGTGCATGCGCGCGTAAGGGCCGGATCGTGACTCGCGGATGGACGTCCAGACGCCCAGCTCGTCCAGCAGGGCGACGGACGATGGCGCCAGCCCGACCACGCGCAGGTCCACTTCGTCGCCGGCGCTCCACGGCTGCGGCGCGCGCGCTTCCAGCAGGGCGGTGGCGAAACCGGCCTTCGCCAGCGCCAGCGCAGCGGCAGCACCGACCATGCCGCCACCGACCACGGCGACGTCCAGCGCGGGCGCGCGACGGCGTTCCGCGGCGGTGCTCATGGCAGGCGCTCCAGCACCGCACGCGGCGGCTCGCCGCGGAAGCCCATGCCGTGGCGTGCGAGGCGATCCTGCAGCGGTGCGAGGCGGTCGTTGGCGAGCAGCGCCAGCGAGCGCAACGGGGCCAGCAGCGGTTGTTCGAGGCAGGCCAGCCGCACCAGGCCGTGACTCATCGCCATCGTGCCTTCGCGGTCGGGCGCGCGACGCGCGGCGTATTGCTCCAGCAAGGCGGGCGCGCCCGGATCGTCCGCGGCGGCAACCAGTTCGGCGAGGGTCAGCGCGTCGCGCAGGCCGAGGTTGAAACCTTGCGCGCCGATCGGATGCACGGTCTGCGCCGCGTTGCCCACCAGCACCGCGCGCGGGCCGGTGAGCCGCTGCGCGGCCACGCGCTGGATCGCATAGGGGTGGCGCTTGCCGGGCCGCGCGAGGCGGCCCAGCCGCCAGCCGAAGCGCTGCTGCGCCAATGCCGCGAAGGCATCGTCGTCCATCGCCATCACTTCATCGGTCTGCCCGGCGGGCACGGTGAGCACCAGCCCGCAGCGTCCCTGCGCCAACGGCAGCAAGGCCACCGGGCCCTGGTCGGAGAAACGCTCATAGGCGCGATTCGCATGCGCGCGTTCGGGCGTGACGGTGGCGACGAACAGGGTCTGTTCGTAGTCGAGCCGCTCGGCCTCGATGCCCAGCTGCGCGCGCACGAAGGATTCGGTGCCGTCGGCGCCCACCAGCAGCGCGGCATCGACCACGTGCTCGCCCTCGCTGCCGCGGATGCGTGCGCGCCAGCCATCCGCCTGCGCTTCCAGCGATTCCAGCTTCGCGGGGGCCAGCCGGGTCAGTCGCGTGCAGGCATCCAGCCGGCGCAGCAGGGCCGCGCCCAGCTCGCGCGCAGGCAGCGTCCAGCCCACGGCATCCACGCCATGCTTCGCCGCATCGATGCGCGCGCTGCCGAACTCGCCGGCGCGGCTGACATGGATGTGGCGGATGGCCGTGGCCTGCGCGGCCGCATGCGGCCACACGCCGATGACGGCGAGGCCGTTGACGGTGGCGCGGGCCAGCGCGAGGTTGCGCTCGTCGTAGCTGGGCTGGGCGTCGATGCGCGGCGCGGCGGCCTCGACCAGGGTGGCGGCGACGCCGGCGGCGTCCAGCGCGATGGCGAGGCTGGCGCCGACCAGGCCGCCACCGACGATCAGCACGCCGCCGGCAGGGGATGCGGTGGGATTCATGCGCAGGATGATACGCGTCCGCGCGGTTGCCTTGGGCTAAACTGTGCGTCTGAATCCAGCCGCGCTGCACGGAGTACACATGGCAACCACAACGACCCGACGCCTGGCCATCTTCCTGGCCCTGGCCCTGGTGATGGGCGTCACCCGCTTCCATCCCTCGCTGCTGCACCACGCATTGTGGGATGCCTCGTGGGGCGTATTCTTCCTCGCCGGTTTCTGGCTGCGCGGCCAGGGCCGCTGGGCCTTCCCGCTGCTGATGGCCGAGGCGGTGCTGGTGGATTACTTCGTCATCACCGGCATGGGCATCGACTTCTGGCAGCACTACTGCGTGTCGGCGGGCTACTGGTTCCTGGTTCCGTCCTACGGCGCGCTGTGGCTGGGCGGCAGCTGGCTGGCGAAGCATCAGCAGGGCGTCAACCTCACCACGCTGGGCCTGGCGCTGGCCGCGCTGCTCGTCGCCGAGGGCGCCTGCTACCTGATCTCCAACGGCAGCTTCTACTGGATCAGCGCCAGCGTGCCGCTGCCGCGCAGCTTCGGCGCATGGTTCGCCAACCTCGGCGACTGGTACCTGCCCTTCCTCGAAGGTACCGCCCTCTATGCGGGGCTGGGCGTGGTGGCGCACGTGCTGGCGACGCAGCTGTCGCGCGCTTCCCAGCACGGCGGCCAGGCGCAGCACTGACGGTGGGCAACCGCCTTTCGAAGATCTACACGCGCACCGGCGACGACGGTTCCACCGGGCTGGGCGACGGCTCGCGCGTGCAGAAGGACTCCCCGCGCGTGGCCGCCTACGGCACCGTGGACGAGCTCAACAGCGCCATCGGCATGGTGCTGGCCAGCGCAGGCGTGGACGACGCCGTGCGCGAGGCGCTGACGCAGATCCAGCACGAGCTGTTCGACCTCGGCGGCGAGCTGTGCATCCCCGGCATGGCGATGATCGAGGACGCCGACGTCGCGCGGCTGGAAGCCGTGCTGGACGGCTTCAACGAGGCGCTGCCGCCGCTCAAGGATTTCATCCTGCCCGGCGGCGGCATGGCGGCCTCCTGCTGCCACCTGGCGCGCACCGTGTGTCGCCGCGCCGAGCGCGAGGTGATCGCGCTGCGCCGCGTGGAGCCCGAGGTGCGGCCGCAGACGCAGCGCTACCTCAACCGCCTCTCCGACCTGCTGTTCGTGCTCTGCCGCGTGCTCGCCCGCGCCGGCGGCCACGGCGAGGTGCTGTGGCAGCACGAGCGGCGGCGCAAGCCCGCCGCCGGTTGAAGGGGCCGCATGCTGCGGCTCTACACCCATCCCGCCTGCCTGCAACACGACAATGGCCCCGGCCACCCCGAGGCACCGACGCGCCTGGGCGCGGTGCTGCGCGCGCTCGACCATGACCGCTACGCCGCGGTGGACCGCGTGGAGGCGCCGCGCGCCAGCCGCGAGCAGCTCCTGCGCGTGCACACGGCAGCACATGTCGAGCGCATGCTCGCGGCCGTGCCGGAAGGCGAGGCGCGGCGGCTGGACGAGGACACCGTGCTGTCGCCCGGCTCCGCCGAGGCCGCCCTGCGCGCCGCCGGCGCCACGGTGGCGGCGGTGGATGCCGTGCTCGGCGGCGGCCACGTGTGCCGGGCGTTCTGCGCGGTGCGCCCGCCCGGCCATCACGCCACGCGCGGGCAGGCGATGGGTTTCTGCCTGTTCAACAACGTGGCGGTCGCCGCGGCGCATGCGCTGGCGGCGCATGGCCTGAAGCGCGTCGCCATCGCCGACTTCGACGTGCACCACGGCAACGGCACGCAGGACATCTTCTGGCGCGAGCCGCGCGTGCTGTTCGCCTCCAGCCATGAGATGCCGCTGTATCCGGGCACCGGCCACCCGGGCGAACACGGCGCGGGCAACATCCTCAACCGGCCGCTGTCGGCCGGCGACGGCCCCTACCTGTTCCGCGAACTGTGGGAAGGCGACCTGCTGCCGCGGCTGCACGCGTTCAAGCCGCAGCTGGTGCTGGTCTCCGCGGGCTTCGACGCGCACCAGCGCGACCCGATCGCCAACCTGTGCCTGGGCAGCGAGGACTACGCCTGGATCACCGCGAAGCTGGTCGAACTGGCGAACCGCCATGCCGACGGCCGGCTGGTTTCCACGCTGGAAGGCGGCTACGACCTCGCGGCCCTGGCCGCCAGCGCGGCGGCGCACGTCGAGGCCATGCTTGATTGAAAAGTGCGGCCATGGATGGCCGCCCGTTTGATCTTCGCGATCAGGGATGATCGCAAAGGCCAAGCTCACTCCGGCACGAAATCCAGTGCCAGCGAGTTGATGCAATAGCGCAGCCCGGTGGGCTGGGGGCCGTCGGGGAACAGGTGGCCCAGGTGCGAGCCGCAATGCGTGCAGCGCACCTCGATGCGGCGCATGCCGTGGCTGTCGTCGTCGTGGACGGACACCGCGGCCGGGATCAGCGGCTGCCAGAAGCTGGGCCAGCCGGAGCCGGAGTCGTACTTGCCGTCCGAACCGAACAGCACGCTGCGGCAGGCCGCGCACACGTAGGTTCCTTCGGCATGATGGCGGTACCACTTGCCGCTGAACGGCGGCTCGGTGGCCGAGCAACGGCAGACCGCGTACTGCTCGGGGCTCAGCTCGGCCCACCACTCCGCCTCGCTCCTGACCAGCCCGGGTTCGCTCATGACTGAATCCTCGTTGCCCGCGGCAGCCCTTGCTGTCTGCCTGATCCGGGGTGTTTCTGCTAGCTTTACCGACCTCACTGCCGCCGGGTTTCCATCGTGACGCGCAAGCTCCCTCCACGCCGCCTGCTGGCGGTTGCCGCTGCCCTTGCCCTGGTCGGTGGCCCGGTCGAAGCCGGTCACGCCGGGCAACATCGCGGCACCACGCTGGATGGCAGCGAGCAGGTCTGCCCGCTGGGCACCTTCGTCTGCCCGCCGCGTCCGTACAGCTACGTGATGTGCCACCCCAATGCGATGCTGGAGTTCTACGACCCCACCCTGAGCAAGGACAGCAGCATCCGCGACACCAGCAAGACCTACGTGTCCGCGAAGCACGTGGACAGCGCCGACCAGACCGTCTACCACCTGTCCGGCGACGTGCGCATGGACAGGGCAGATCAACGGCTGCAGGCGGACACGGTTGACTACAACGACGACACCACCGACTACGACGCGCGCGGCAACGTGCGCTACCAGGACTACGCGCAGCTGATGTCCGCCACGCATGCGCGCGGCAACGACGCTTCCGGCATCGGCATCGCCGACGACGTGCGCTACCAGATGCTGGATTCGCGCGGCAACGGCGTGGCCCGCCAGGCGCAGGAATTCGACGTCCAGCACACCCGCTACACGGAGGCCACCTACTCCACCTGCGACGTCGGCAGCCACCTGTGGGAGTTCCGCGGCAAGAGCATCACCGTGGACAAGGAGAACGGCGTGGGCGTGGCGCGCGACGCCACCTTCCGCGTCGGCAACGTGCCGCTGCTCTACCTGCCGTGGTTCAGCTTCCCGGTGGACAACCGGCGCAAGTCGGGCTTCCTGTACCCGACCATCGGCCACAGCAGCCGCTCGGGCTTCTTCCTCAGCACGCCATACTACCTGGACCTCGCGCCGAACTACGACGCCACGCTGGATCCGCGCATCTACACCTCGCGCGGCTTCATGCTGGACAGCGAGTTCCGCTACCTGTTGCCGGGCAGCAACGGCACGATGGACGTGGAGTACCTGCCGAACGACCACGGCCCCACCGATCCCGGCACCACCGCCAACACCGCGGGCACGAACCGCTACCGCTACATCATCAAGGACTCCACCCACCTGTGGGGGAGCTGGAACTTCAGCACCTCGATCGACCGCAGCTCGGACAACAACTTCTTCTACGACTTCGGCAACCAGATGGGTGGCGCGCCGATCTACATCCTCACCTCCACCGCGCAGGTCGCCGGCGGCGGCAAGTGGGGGGACGCGTGGTGGAACGCCTCGGTGGGCGGCACCGCCTACCAGAACATGAACCCGTTCCTCGACGACGCCTCGCTGCCCTACCGGGAGTTGCCCTACGGCAATTTCAACATCGACTGGCCGATCAACAACTGGCTGGAATTCGGCATGACCAACCAGTTCGCGGCGTTCCGCAAGCCGGGCTACGTGGAAGGCAGCCGCGAGGATCTGCAGCCCTACCTGTCCGCCGACTTCGGCACGTCCGCATGGTTCGTGCGCCCGCGCGTGGAATGGCGCTACACCGACTACCAGCTCAGCGCCGGCTACCAGCAGTACGGCTACTACGGCCTGCTGGGCAGCGGCACGGCCTCGCCGTTCACGCAGCAGTCGCCCAGCCGCTCGCTGCCCATCGTCAGCGTGGACAGCGGCCTGGTGTTCGACCGCGACACCTCGCTGTTCGGCCAGGACTACACGCAGACGCTGGAGCCCCGGCTGTATTACCTGTACGTGCCGTACCGCAACCAGGACAACCTGCCGCTGTTCGACAGCAGCCTGATGACGTTCGACTACTGGCAGTTGTTCTCCACCAACCAGTTCGCCGGCGCCGACCGCCAGATGAACGCGAACAACCTCACCGCGGCCATCACCACCCGCCTGCTCGACGACAGCGGCGTGGAGCGGCTGTCGGCCAGCTTCGGCCAGATCCGCTACTTCACCCCGCAGCAGGTGCAGATGCCGAACAGCGCGAACACCGTGTCGCCGGCCACCGACTGGAGCGGCTCGGCCTACGTGGCCCAGTTGGACCTGCAGCTCAACGACCGCTGGCGCGCCAGCAGTTCGTACCAGTGGGATCCGCACACCCGCAATACCGACATGGCCATGTTCCAGTTGCAGGGGCGGCTGGGCCTCGACGGCATCGTCAACTTCGCCTACATCTACCGCACCGGGCTGATGGAACAATACAGCGCCTCGGCGGTCTACCCGCTGTCCGAGCGCTGGCGCCTGATCGGTGCCTGGACGTACGCGGAACCGGTCAAGGGCGTGGTCAACCCGTTGCGGGGCACGATCGAGGCCGTGGCCGGCGTGCAGTACGACAGTTGCTGCGTCACCCTGCGACTGGTCGACCGCAGCTACGTGAACCAGGGTTACTACGGCGTCGCCGCTCCCATCACGGGGACGCCGGTCAACCGGCGCGACAACGCCATCATGTTCGAAGTGGTCTTCAAGGGCCTCGGCTCCACCAGCAGCCAGATCGACCCACTGCTGCGCCGTGATATTCTCGGCTATCAATGATCCGCTGTATTCCTCTCTTGGCTGCTCCCTGATGAAGCGTTTTCTCGCACCGATCCTGTCCATCCTCGTGTTCGCGCTCGCCCTGCCCGCGCAGGCCCAGTTGCTGCCCAGCGCCGGGACGGGTGCCACCACGTCGCCCAACACGCTGGACCGCATCGTGGCGGTGGTGAACGAGGACGTGATCCTGCAGAGCGAGCTGGACAACGCGGTGCACTCCGTCCAGCAGCAGTACGCCAGCCAGCCCGGCCAGTTGCCGCCGCTGAACGTGCTGCAGCAGCAGGTGCTGGACCGCCTGATCCTGATGAAGCTGCAGCTGCAGAAGGCCGACGACCAGGGCGTGCACGTCTCCGACAACCAGGTCGACCAGGCCGTGGCCCAGGTGGCCCAGCAGAACAAGATGACCCCTGACCAGCTGCGCACCGAGGTCGAGCGCACCGGCCAGGACTTCGGCGCCTTCCGCCAGCAACTGGCCGACCAGCTCACCGTGCAGCAGCTGCACCAGAGTGTGGTGCACGACTCGGTGTCGGTCACCGACAGCGAGATCGACAACCTGCTCGCCAGCCCCAGCTACAAGGCCGGCGAAGTACACCTGGCGCACATCCAGATCAGCATCCCGGGCGGCGCCGATGCCGCCGCCATCCAGGCGGCAGCGGCCAAGGCCGAGGCGGCGATCAACGCGATCAAGGGCGGCATGGACTTCAACGCCGCGGCGATCCGCTACTCCGACGCGTCCGACGCGCTGGACGGCGGCGACCTCGGCTGGCGCCGCATGGACGAGATCCCGCCGGCCTTCGCCGACACCGTGGCCAACATGAAGCCCGGCGATGTCAGCTCCGCGCTGCGCGGCCCCACCGGCTTCCACATCCTCAAGCTGGTCGGCCAGCGCGAGCCGTCCAAGCAGATCGTCACCGAGTACCACGCGCGCCAGATCCTGCTCAAGCCCAGCGAGCTGATGACGGCCGACCAGGTGCAGCAGAAGGCGCAGGATCTGTACGGCCAGATCGTCAACAAGCACGCGGACTTCGCCAAACTGGCCAAGGACAACTCCAAGGACGACACCACCGCCAACGTAGGCGGCGACATGGGCTGGTTCGCACAGCAGGCCTGGGGCGCCGCCGTTGCGCAGCAACTCGGCCAGCTGAAGGACAACGAGGTCTCGAAGCCGTTCCAGGCCGGCGACGGCAGCTGGGACATCGTGCAGCTGCTGGGCACGCGCCAGAGCGACCTCACCAACCAGATGGCGCGCGACCAGGCCCGCCAGGCCATCGGCAACCGCAAGGCCGAGCAGGCTTACGACAGTTTCCTGCGCGACCTGCGCGCGAACGCCTACATCCAGGTGCTGGTGCCCGAGCTGCGCGACGACACCAACACGCCGGCCGACGCCGGAAAAGCCTCCTAAGAGCCGTCGGCATGGCGCTCCCGCGGCTCGCCGTCACTGCTGGTGAGCCGGCCGGGGTCGGTCCGGAACTGGTCGCGCGACTGGCCGCCACGCCACTGGCGGCCGACCTGGTGGCTGTCACCGACCGCGACCTGCTCGCCCGCGCCGCCGAGCGCTGCGGCTTGCGCATCATCCTGGACGACGACGACGGCTCGCCGCTGGCGCAACGCGAACCCGGCCGCCTGCGCGTGCGCCACGTGCCGCTGGGCGCCGGGGAAATCCCCGGCCAGCCCGACCCGCGCAACGCGCGCCACGTACTCGCCACCCTGGCCGAGGCCGCCGACGGCTGCATGGCCGGCCGCTACGCCGCCGTGGTTACCGCGCCGCTGCAGAAGTCCGCGATCAACGAGGCCGGCATCCGCTTCAGCGGCCACACCGAGTTCTTCGCCGAGCGTGCCCATGCCGACGTGGTGATGATGCTGGCCAGCCCCGAGCTGCGCGTGGCGCTGGCCACCACGCACCTGCCGCTGGGCGCAGTGCCGGCCGCCATCACGCGCGAATCGCTGGCACGCACGCTGCGCATCGTCCACGCGGAACTGCGCACGAAGTTCGGCATCGCCGCGCCGCGCATCGCCGTGCTGGGCCTCAACCCGCATGCGGGCGAGGGCGGCCACCTCGGCCGCGAGGAACTGGACACCATCATCCCGCTGCTGGACGCGCTGCGCGCCGAAGGCATGCAACTGCTCGGCCCGCTGCCCGCCGACACCGCCTTCGTGCCCGCCCAGCGCGCGCACTACGACGCGGTGCTGGCGATGTACCACGACCAGGCCCTGCCGGTGCTCAAGAGCGAAGCCTTCGACCGCACCGTCAACCTCACCCTCGGCCTGCCCTTCATCCGCACCTCGGTCGACCACGGCACCGCGCTCGACCTCGCCGGCAGCGGCCGCGCCGATCCCGCCAGCCTGATCGCCGCCGCGGGGATGGCCATGAATCTCGCCGCTCAGCCTTGCAATCTCCAGGCAAGGGCCACTTCCGCCTCGAAGCAAATCATTTTGGATTGATCGGCGAAATCATTTTCAGCTGGATCACGCCACGCATGGAGTGAGTATGGAAACCGTCTGTCAGGCTTGTGGTTACCAACGGAAACCGACCGATCAGGCGCCTGACTGGGAATGCCCCGCATGCGGCAAGGCGTATTCGAAAACATCACATGGCTCACCGGCATCACTGCCGGTCAAGGCGCAGAACTCCTCACCCGATCCTGATAACCCTCACGTCGGCGAGGGTGCTTGCGCGAATTATCTAGCGACGCACTACTGCTTGCCGCAAACATACCGTGACGCTTTTCTGCGGCGAGTGGTGATTCCGGTACTTGCGACGACAGCCATGCTCACCATGATCGTGCTGCTCACTGCCGTATTTTTGGGGCCAGTCAAGCGGCAGGGATTATCAATTGGCTGGTTGATCTTCCCCTTCGATGGTCTCGCGTTGTTGGTGGTGTGCTACGTAGCCAGCATGATCTGGCGGAGCATGACCATTCGCGCCGATTCGATCGAGATCGTGCAAGCATCTTCGACACGAGTGATCCGCGCCGTGGACGTGCTCGGCTATGCAACCGATTATGTGCATGCTGGCCGTTCCTCCGGTTGGAGATATGCCTTTGTTTGTCGCCAATATGGCCAACCAGAGGAACGTATGTATTTTGTGCTCGGGCCGGACAACTTGAAGGATCCACGCTTGCTCGGCCTATTCCGAGCCATGCACAACTATGGAAATTCGAGCCTTGACAAACTGCTGGGCGAAGTAATGAGTGGCGAACAACGCAAGTCGGATCAATTTATCGCAGGGATGCTTTTTCTGATTGACCTCTATATGACGTGGAGCTTCTGGCCACTGATCTGCACCATGCTCAGAAAAATGTGAGATGGACGCACTACCAGCATCCGCAACATCGGGAAATCTGTCCTTGCCATGAACCACGCCCCCGCCCGCCCCAAGAAAAGCTTCGGCCAGCACTTCCTGCACGACCGTCGCTACATCGACGACATCGTGCGCGCCATCGCACCGCGCCCCGGTGACTTCCTGGTGGAGATCGGCCCCGGCGAAGGCGCGCTCACCCTGCCGCTGCTGGCCGCGGCCCGCTCGCTCACCGCGATCGAGCTGGACACCGACCTGATCCCCGCCCTGAAGGAACGCGCGGCCAGCGTGGGCGAGCTCGCGGTGATCCACGCCGACGTGCTCAAGGTGGACTTCGCCGCGCTGGCGCATCGCCACGGCGTGGAGCGCCTGCGCATCGCCGGCAACCTGCCCTACTACATCTCCAGCCCGATCCTGTTCCACTGCGTCGAGCACGCGTCCGCCATCGAGGACATGCACTTCATGCTGCAGAAGGAAGTGGTCGACCGCATGGCCGCCGAACCCGGCAGCAAGGTATACGGACGCCTGTCGGTGATGTTGCAGCTGGCCTGCCGCGTGCTGCCGTTGTTCGAGGTGCCGCCGGAAGCGTTCCGGCCGCCGCCGAAGGTGGACTCGGCCGTGGTGCGCCTGGTGCCGCTGGCGCCGCACGAGCGCCACGACGCCGCCCCCGCGCTGCTGCACGACGTGGTGAAGGCCGCCTTCGGCCAGCGCCGCAAGACGCTGGCCAATGCGCTCAGGCAACTGCTCGACAGCGACGCCATCCGCGAAGCCGACGTGGACCCCAGGGCCCGCGCCGAGACGCTCGCCCCCGGGGATTTCGTGCGGCTGGCGAAGCGGCTCGCCGCGCGCTGACCTCGCCCGCGACGCTGCGCCGGGGGGGCGTTCACCCGTACAATCGGCAGATGAGCGAAAACAATCCCTACACGATCGACGTGCAGGTCAGCACCCGTTTCGTCCCCGACCAGTCGCGCCCCGACGACAACCGCTACGCGTTTGCCTACACCATCACCCTGCGCAACACCGGCAAGGTGCCCGCGCAGCTGATGGCGCGGCACTGGGTCATCACCGATGCCAACGGCAAGGTGGAGGAAGTGCGCGGCGACGGCGTGGTCGGCGAGCAGCCGTGGATGCGCCCGGGCGACGATTACGAGTACACCTCCGGCGCCGTGCTGGAAACGCCGGTGGGCATCATGGGCGGCAGCTACCAGATGCTGGCCGACGACGGCACCCGCTTCGACGCGACCATCCCGCCGTTCACGCTCGCCATTCCACGCACCTTGCATTGACGGCGGCACAGGATGGCCACTTATGCGATCGGCGACGTGCAGGGCTGCTACCCGGAACTGCAGCGCCTGCTCGACAAGCTGCGTTTCGACCCGGCGGCGGACAAGCTGTGGTTCTGCGGCGACCTGGTGAACCGCGGCGGCGAGTCGCTGGCCACGCTGCGGCTGATCCACGGCCTGCGCGGGCACTGCATCGTCACCCTGGGCAACCATGACCTCAGCCTGCTGGCGATCGCGCTGCGCAAGCCCGAGGCGCAGGCCAAGGTGAACCCCGAATTGCGCGAGGTGCTGTTCGCCGACGACGCGCCGGTACTGTTCGAGTGGCTGCGCGCGCAGAAGCTGCTGCACCACGACGAGCAACTGGGATGGACGATGATCCATGCCGGCCTCGCGCCCGCCTGGACGCTGCGCCAGGCGCAGAAGGCCGCGCAGGACGTGGAGCACGAACTCGCCAGCCCGCGCCACCCGCGCATCCTGCGCAACCTGTTCGGCAACCGCCCGGCCGGCTGGTCGAGCCGGCTGCAGGGGCTGGACCGCCATCGCGCCACCATCAACCTGCTGACCCGCATGCGCTACTGCGACGTCAACGGCCGCATCGACTTCGAGGCCAAGGACATCCCCGGCACGCAGCGGCCCGGGCTGTACCCGTGGTTCGAGGTTCCCGGCATGCGCCGGCGCGAGACGCGCATCGTCTGCGGCCACTGGTCCGCGCTCGGCCGCTTCGCCGGCCTCGGCGTGTACGCCATCGACACCGGCTGCGTGTGGGGCGGCCAGCTCACCGCGCTGCGGCTGGATGGCGAGGAGCCGCAATACGTCGCCGTCGCCGCCGAACCGCACCGCAAGCGCGTGCCCGGCGCGGATTGACCGCGCGTGCTAGCGTGACCGCTCCCCGCCCGCAGGAGCCAACGCGATGGAACACCAGGGTGCCGTCGTCCGGCAGTTCGGATCGCAGGCACAGGCCTACCTGAGCAGCAGCGTGCATGCGCAGGGCCGCGACCTAGGCCAACTCGCCGAACTTGCCGCCCGCGTGGCCGCCGGCGCAAGCGCACTCGACCTCGGCTGCGGCGCCGGCCACGCCAGCTTCGCGCTGGCGCCGCACGTCGCCGAGGTGGTGGCCTACGACCTCTCGCACGACATGCTGGCCGTGGTGGCGCAGGCCGCCGCGACGCGCGGCCTGGCGTCGCTGCGCGTGCAGCAAGGCCCAGCCGAGCGACTGCCGTTCGCCGACGGCAGCTTCGCCCTCGTCGCCAGCCGCTACAGCGCCCACCACTGGAGCGACGTGGGTGCAGCGCTGCGCGAAGCCGCGCGCGTGCTTGCCCCCGGCGGCACGTTGTGCCTGATCGACGTGGTGGGTCCGCAAGGCCCGCATGCGCCGCTGCTGGACAGCCACTTGCAGGCGCTGGAGCTGTTGCGCGACACGTCGCACGTGCGCGACTACAGCCGCCTCGAATGGCGCGCCATGCTCGCCGGCGCCGGCCTCGCGCTGCAGGACGAGCACGACTGGCGGCTGGACATCGGCTTCTCCAGCTGGCTTGCGCGCATGCGCACCCCGCCGGCGCTGGAAGCAGCGATCCGGCAATTGCTCGCGCATGCGCCCGACGAGGTGCTCGCCCATTACCAGGTCGATCCGGCGACGCTGGACTTCAGGCTCGAATCGGCGATGTTCGTGGCGCAACGGATCGGCTGATCCAGCGCCAGCCGCAAAAGGAAACGGCCGGGTCACCCCGGCCGTTTCCTCCATTCATGCCTTCAAGCTCAGCTCAGCTGGCCGTGGCAGTGCTTGAACTTCCTGCCCGAACCGCAAGGACAGGGATCGTTGCGGCCCACGCGCGGTCCCTCGGGCTGCGGAAGCTGCATGGCCGCCGCGGCCGCGCCGGCCGCATCGGCGCCCAGCGCCGCATCGGGGGCACCGCCACCGCTGGCCAGCATCTGGCGCTGCAGGCGCTCGGCGAGGCGCTGCTGCTCGGCCTCCATCGCGGCGACTTCCTCCTCGCTGCGGATGCGGATGCGCGCCAGCATCTGCACCACCTCGCCCTTGATGCGGTCGAGCATGTCGGAGAACAGCCGGAACGATTCGCGCTTGAACGCCTGCTTGGGATCCTGCTGTGCGTAGCCCACCAGGTAGATGCCCTGGCGCAGGTAGTCCATGTTGGCCAGGTGCTCCTTCCAGGCGTTGTCCACCACGGTGAGCATGATGTGCTTTTCGAGCGCGCGCATGGTCTCGACGCCGACCTGCGCCTGCTTGGCCTCGAACAGCTGGTCCACGCCTTCGCGGACATGTTCGAGGATCATCCCCGCGTCGACTTCCTTCTGCTGCTCCAGCCAGTGCGGCAGGTCCATCGACAGGCCGAACCTGCCTTCCAGCTCGCGATCGAGGCCGGGGATGTCCCACTGCTCGTCGATGCTGTCCGGCGGCACGTGGTCGCGCACGATGCTTTCGGCCACGTCGTGGCGGATGTCGGCCACGGTGGCGGACACGTCCTCGCCTTCCAGCAACTCGTCGCGCTGGCGGTAGATCACCTTGCGCTGGTCGTTGGCGACGTCGTCGAATTCGAGCAGGTGCTTGCGGATGTCGAAGTTGTGCTGCTCGACCTTGCGTTGCGCCTTCTCGATCTGGCGGCTGATCATGCGGTCTTCGAGCGCGTCGTTTTCCTTCATGCCGAAGCGCTTCATCCAGCGGATCAGGCCCTCGCCGCCGAAGATGCGCAGCAGGTTGTCCTCCAGCGACAGGTAGAAACGCGAGGAGCCCGGGTCGCCCTGGCGGCCGGAACGGCCGCGCAGCTGGTTGTCGATGCGGCGCGACTCGTGGCGTTCGGTGCCGATGATGTGCAGTCCGCCCGAGGCCAGCACTTGCTCGTGCAGTTTCTTCCACTCGGTCTTGACGCGGGTGCGCTCGGCGTCGCCGGCATCGGCCGGCAACGCGGCCAGCGCGGCCTCCAGGCTGCCGCCCAGCACGATGTCGGTACCGCGGCCGGCCATGTTGGTGGCGATGGTGACCGAACCCGGCGCGCCCGCCTGGGCCACGATGTGCGCCTCGCGCTCGTGCTGCTTGGCGTTCAGCACTTCGTGCCGCACGTTGGCCTTGCGCAACTGCTCGGAGAGCAGCTCGGACACCTCGATCGAGGTGGTGCCCACCAGCACCGGCTGGCCGCGCTTGTGGCAGTCCTTGATGTCCTCGATCACCGAGTTGTACTTGGCCTGCTGGCCGAGGAAGACCAGGTCCGCGTTGTCCTTGCGGATCATCGGCTTGTGGGTGGGGATCACCACCACCTCCAGGCCGTAGATGCTCTGGAACTCGAACGCCTCGGTGTCGGCCGTGCCGGTCATGCCGGCCAGCTTCTTGTACATGCGGAACAGGTTCTGGAACGTCACCGTGGCCAGCGTCTGGTTCTCGCGCTGGATCGGCACGCCTTCCTTCGCCTCCACCGCCTGGTGCAGGCCGTCCGACCAGCGGCGGCCCGGCAGGGTGCGGCCGGTGAACTCGTCGACGATGATGACCTCGCCGTCGCGCACGATGTAGTCCACGTCGCGCTGGTAGATCGCGTTGGCGCGCAGCGCGGCGTTGAGGTGGTGCACCACGGCGAGGTTCTTGGAGTCGTACAGGCCGCTGTCCTCGCTGATCACGCCGGCCTCGCGCAGCAGCTCGTCGGCATGCTGCATGCCGTCCTCGGAGAGGTGCACCTGCTTCTGCTTCTCGTCGACCCAGAAGTCGCCCTCGCCCTCTTCCTCCTTCTGGCGGATCATGCGCGGCACGATCTTGTTCACCGCGATGTAGAGCTGCGGCGAATCCTCGGCGGGGCCGGAGATGATCAGCGGGGTGCGCGCCTCGTCGATCAGGATCGAGTCCACTTCGTCGACGATGGCGTAGTTGAGGCCGCGCTGGTAGCGCTGCTCCTTGCTGAGCGCCATGTTGTCGCGCAGGTAGTCGAAGCCGAACTCGTTGTTGGTGCCGTAGGTGATGTCGGCGGCGTAGGCCTTGTGCTTGTCGGCATGGTCCATGCCCGGCCATACCACGTCGGTGGAGAGGCCGAGGAAGCTGTACAGCTTGCCCATCTGCGCCGAGTCGCGGCGGGCGAGGTAATCGTTCACGGTGACCACGTGCACGCCCTTGCCTTCCAGCGCGTTGAGGTACACCGGCAACGTGCCCACCAGGGTCTTACCTTCACCGGTACGCATCTCGGCGATCTTGCCCTGATGCAGCACCATGCCGCCGATCAGCTGCACGTCGTAGTGGCGCATGCCCAGCACGCGCTTGGCGCCTTCGCGCACCACCGCGAACGCCTCGGGCAGGATCTTGTCCAGCGGCTCGCCGCCGGCGACGCGCTGCTTGAACTCCGCGGTCTTGCCGCGCAGCGCCTCATCGCTCAACTTCTCGAATTCGGGTTCCAGCGCATTGATGCGCACCACGATGCGCGACAGCTGGCGCAGCACGCGCTCGTTGCGGCTGCCGAAAATGCTGGTGAGGACGCGATTGAACATCGATCTTCCGGATGACGTGGACAAAAGGCCGCGGCTGGGCGCAAGCCAAACGGGCATGTTACTACACGGGCCCGGACGGCATGCAGGACGGTCGTCCCGGCATGGCGGCGGCGACAGGCGGATTCAAGGTCGACGGGCGGGTATCATCGGCGCATCACCCCCACCCTGGAACCATCGGTCCATGTCCCGCGCCGCCCCCTCCCGCGGCCCGCAGGCCCTAGGTGCTTGCGGATCGTTCGCCAGCCTCGCCAACCGGGCGGCCGCGCTGGATGCGATGGACCGTGCGCTGCGCCAGACCCTGCCGATGCCGCTGCGCGACGAGGTGCGTTTCGCCAACCTGCGTGGCGGGCGCCTGCTGTTCCTCGCCAGCTCGCCGGCCTGGGCCACGCGGCTGCGCCTGTTGCAGGCGCAGATTCTTGCCGCGGCACGCAGCCTCGACATCCGCGCCGAGACCATCGGCATCAAGGTAAGCCCGCTGCCGCAGATCGCGCTCGAACCCGAACGCACGCGGACCTTGTCGCCCGCGGCGGCCAGCCACTTGCGCGCCGCAGCCGCGGCCGCGGTGGATCCCGAGTGGAAGGAGCTGTTCGGCAAGTTGGCCGGACTGGCCGGGCCTGGCGAGTGATTTTGCGACGATCCTGATCGCGAGGATCAGACGGGCGGCCATCCAAGACCGCACTCTTCAGGCAAACGCCCCCGAGACAAAAAAAGCCGCCGCATCGTTGGATGCGGCGGCTCTTGTTTCTTGCCTGCTGATCGTTGCGGTGCGCGCGATCAGATCGCCTGCGCAGGATGCGCGTAGGAGATCGGCGAAGTGGCTGGGTCGTCCTGGTAGCTGGCCTCTTCCCAGGCCGTGGCATCGGCCATCAGGGTGCGCAGCAGCTTGTTGTTGAGTTCGTGGCCGGACTTGTGGGCGCTGTAGGCGCCGATCAGGCTGTGGCCGAGCAGGTAGAGATCGCCGATGGCATCGAGGATCTTGTGCTTGACGAACTCGTCCTCGTAACGGAGGCCGTCCTCGTTGAGCACGCGGTAGTCGTCCAGCACCACGGCGTTGTCCATCGAGCCGCCCAGCGCGAGGTTGTGTTCGCGCAGCATCTCGATGTCGCGCATGAAGCCGAAGGTGCGCGCGCGGCTCACTTCTTTCACGAACGAGGTGGTGGAGAAATCGATCTCGGCGCGCGAGGTGCGCTTGCTGATGATCGGGTGGTTGAACTCGATCGAGAAGCCGACCTTGAAGCCGTCGAACGGCTCGAAGCTGGCCCACTTGTCGCCTTCCTGCACCTTCACCGGCTTCTTGATGCGGATGAAGCGCTTGGCGACGTTCTGCTCCTCGATGCCCGCGGACTGCAGCAGGAACACAAAGGGACCCGCGCTGCCGTCCATGATCGGCACTTCGGGAGCCGACAGGTCCACGTAGGCATTGTCGATGCCGAGGCCGGCCATCGCGGAGAGCAGATGCTCGACCGTGGCCACGCGCGCATCGCCGTTGACCAGCGTGGTGGAGAGCCGGGTGTCGCCCACGTTGTCGTGGCGGGCGCGGATGTCCACCGGCGGATTGAGGTCCGTGCGACGGAACACGATGCCGGTGTTGGGCGCGGCGGGACGCAAGGTCATGTACACCTTGTCGCCGGTGTGCAGGCCCACGCCGGTGGCGCGGATGATGTTCTTGAGCGTGCGCTGCTTGATCATTGTCGTTGGTACCTGCCAAAGAGCAGCCAATTCGGTGCCGGATGCTAACACAGTTTTAACCAGCTGCAATAGCAAACCGTACCGTACAGTCTGGTCGCCCCCCCCACGCGCCCGTGATCCCGGGATGCGTGTCACGAAACATGTCCAGCCGTGCCATGGCACGGCGCCACACGCCCCCCGGGCCGGGACGGGAATTCCGGCACCGGGGCAGCGGACCAGCCAACCCGGGCCGGGCCCGGGACGACGGATCATGCGCCTCCCTGTCGCATTGTGTCTGGCAAATCCCGACCTTGAACGCACCAATCGGCCGTTCGATTACAGCCATGGCGACATGCCAGGCCCGGATCCACCCTTCATGTTTCAGCTCTGACCAATTCGGCATGCGTTCGTTCAACTCCTTTTAACAAGCACGTGGTGCCCGGTTCAGGGCGCCAACCGCCTCAGTCGGCCTGGCGGCGCAGGAAAGCCGGGATGTCCAGGTAGTCCAGGCCATTCTCCTGGCTCTTGGCCGGCGCCTCGCTGCGCGGATTGGCGCTGAACACCGCTTCCGGCTGGGCGTAATCCACCACTTCGTTGCCGGTGCCGGTACGCAGCACCACCGGACGCGGACGCTGGCGCATCTCGACCTGCCTGGCTTCCACCGCGCGCACGCTCTGGCGTGCCGGGGCGCGGTTGAGGCCGGTGGCGACCACGGTGACGCGCACTTCGTCCTTCAGCTCCGGATCGAGCGACGTGCCGATCACCACGGTGGCGTCCTCGCTGGCGAAGTCGTTGATGACGCGGCCGATCTCGTCGAATTCGCGCATGGTGAGGTTGGGGCCGGCGGTGACGTTGACCAGGATGCCGCAGGCGCCATTGAGGTTGACGTCTTCCAGCAGCGGGTTCTTGATCGCCTGCTCGGCCGCGGCCTGCGCGCGGTCGTCGCCGCTGGCGACGCCGGTGCCCATCATGGCGAGGCCCATCTCGCTCATCACGGTGCGCACATCGGCGAAGTCCACGTTGATCAGGCCCGGCGCCGTGATCAGGTCGGCGATGCCCTGCACCGCGCCCTGCAGCACGTTGTTGGCGGCCTTGAACGCGTTGACCAGGGTCACTTCGCGGCCCAGCACGCTGATCAGCTTCTCGTTCGGCACTGTGATCAGCGAATCGACGTGCTGCGACAGGTCCTCGATGCCCTTCTGCGCCACCTGCATGCGGCGACGGCCTTCGAACGGGAACGGCTTGGTGACCACGGCCACCGTGAGGATGCCCTTCTCCTTGGCCAGCTGCGCCACCACCGGCGCGGCGCCGGTGCCGGTGCCGCCGCCCATGCCGGCGGTGATGAACACCATGTCGGCGCCTTCCAGCATCGCCTCGATGCGCTCGCGATCCTCCAGCGCGGCCTGGCGGCCGACTTCGGGATTGGCGCCCGCGCCCAGGCCCTTGGTGACGTTGGCGCCCAGTTGCAGGTGGGTGCGCGAATTGCAGCTGCTCATCGCCTGCGCGTCGGTGTTGGCGACGATGAACTCCACGCCCTCGATGTTGGCGTTGATCATGTGCGCCACGGCATTGCCGCCGCCGCCGCCCACGCCGATGACCTTGATGACTGCGTTCGGTGCCAGCTTTTCGATCAGTTCAAACATTTCCCGTCCTCCAGAGTTGTTGTCGTTGTAACCATGGATGCAACTCCTGTTGCTCCGTGGTGGTGGGCGGCTGACCTGCCACCCGTGGCCCTGCTTCCTGCGTGGCCAAAACCCAGCCCATCCGCCGGTCGCCTTCCGGCGCCGCGTCAGAAGTTCTTCTTGAACCAGTTGCTCACCTTGCCGAGCACGCCGCCGACCTGGCCGAGCGAACCGCCGCCGCCGCGCACCGGCGCGTTGTGGCGCGAGGCGTGCAGCAGCAGGCCCGCGCCGGTGGAGTACAGCGGGCTGCTGATGACTTCTCCGAGGCCGCTGATTTCCTGCGGCACGCCGAGGCGCACCATCTTGTGGAAGATCTCCTCGGCCAGCTCCAGCGCGCCTTCCATCTGCGCCGCGCCGCCGGTGAGCACCACGCCGGCCGCCACCAGGCTGTCGTAGCCGGAGCTGCGCAGCTTGTCCTGCACCATCTCGAAGATTTCCTCGTAGCGTGCCTGCACGCTCTGCGCCAACGCCTGCCGCGCCAGCCGGCGCGGCGGGCGGTCGCCCACGCTGGGCACCTGGATGGTTTCGTCGGCATGCGCCAGCCCGGTCAACGCGCAGGCGTACTTGATCTTGATTTCCTCGGCGTGCGCGGTCGGCGTCTGCACGGCGTAGGTGATGTCGCCGGTGATCTGGTCGCCGCCGATCGGCAGCGAGGCGGTGTAGCGGATCGAGCCCTGCGTGTAGATCGCGATGTCGGTGGTGCCGGCGCCGATGTCGACCAGGCACACGCCCAGCTCGCGCTCGTCGGGCGTGAGCACCGCCCGCGCGCTGGCCAGCGCCGACGGCACCAGCTCGTCCACCGACAGGCCGCAGCGCTGGATGGACTTGGTGATGTTCTGCACCGCCGCCGCCGCGCCGGTGACCAGGTGCACGTTCGCCTCCAGCCGCACGCCGCTCATGCCGACCGGCGAACGGATGCCGTCCTGGCCGTCGATGCGGTATTCCTGCGACTCCTTGTAGAGCACCTTGCGGTCGGCCGGGATCGCCACCGCGCTGGCGGCCTCCAGCACCTGGTCCAGGTCGTCCGCGGTCACCTCGCGCTCGCGGATCGCCGCGTTGCCGTGCGAATTGCGGGTTTCCAGGTGGCTGCCGGAGATCGAGGCGGTGACCGCGCGGATGTCGCAGCCGGCCATCAGCTCGGCCTGCTGCACGGCCTGCTGGATCGAGTGCACGGTGGATTCGATGTCCACCACCATGCCCTTGCGCAGGCCGCGCGAGACATGGGTGCCCATGCCGATCACGGTGATTTCCTCGCCCGGCTCGTATTCGCCCACGATGGCGGTCACCTTCGAGGTGCCGATATCGAGGCCCACCACCAGTTGCTTGTCGTTGCGCGTCTTCATGGCCATGGCGTTCTCAGGAGCGTCGCGTGGTGGCGGCGGGCTTGGCGGCGGCGGGTGCCTGCTCCGGCCAGCGCACGGCGAAACCGTTGGTGTAGCGAAGGTCGGCGTAGACGAAACCGTCGGCGTGGCCGGCCATCATCTGCGGATAGACATCGAGGAAGCGGCGCAGGCGGTCACCGGCCAGGTCGCGGTCGCCGATCACGATGCGCGCGCCGCTGGTCGTGGTGACGCTCCAGCTGCCGCGCGCGGTCAGCGCCACGCCATTGATCGAGAGATGCGTGCCGGCGAAGGCCTTGCCCACGTCGGCGTAGAAACTCACCACCTCGGCGAGCCGGTCGTCCGGCCCCTGCAGGCCGGGTAGCGTGGCGGCGTCGGCGGCGCCGATCGGCGCGTCGAACACCTTGCCCTGCCGGCTGATCAGCTGCTTGTCGTTCCAGCGCGCGAACGGCTGGCGCTCGATCACGCGCAGTTGCAGGGTGTCCGGCCAGCGCTTGCGCGCCTCCACCGACTCCACCCACGGCAGCGCGGCCACGGCCTGCTGCACGCCGTCCAGGTTCAGCGCGAAGAAGCCCTTGCCGAGGCGCGGCAACACCGCGGCGCGGATCTGCTCCATGCCCACGTGCCTGAACTCGCCCTGCACGGTGAGCTGGGTCACCGGCCAGCGGTTGGCCGCGAACCAGCCGTTCAGCACGCCCACGACGGGCAGCGCCAGCAGGGCGGCGACCAGGCACCAGACGACGGGGCGCAGGCCTCCCCTCATGCAGCGCCTCCTGCGGAGTCGCGCGATTCGGGATACGGGATTCGGGATTCGTTCGCACCATTGTGCGCAAAACTGGTTTCGAGCACGCGCCAGCACAGCGCTTCGTAGTCGATGCCCGCGGTGCGCGCGGCCTTGGGCACCAGCGAGTGCGAGGTCATGCCCGGCGCGGTGTTCACTTCCAGCAGCCAGTTGCGGCCCTGGCGGTCGCGCATCACGTCGACGCGGCCCCAGCCGGCGCAGCCCAGCGCGTCGAACGCGGCCAGCGCCAGCGCGCGCAGTTCGTTCTCGGCATCGCCCTGCAGGCCGGGGCACAGGTACTGCGTGTCCTCGGCGACGTACTTCGCGTTGTAGTCGTAGAACGCGCCCTTCGGCACGATGTGGATCGAGGGCAGCACTTCGCGGCCGAGGATGCCGACGGTGAGTTCGTCACCCTCGATCAGGGTTTCCATCAGCAGGTCGCCGGGATACTTCGCCGCCAGCTCGACGGCGTTGTCCAGCTGCGCCTCCTCGAACACGCGGGTGACGCCCACGCTGGAACCTTCGCAGGCCGGCTTCACGATCAACGGGAAGCCGATCTGCTTCGCCGCCGCATGCACGTCCGAGCCACGCGGCAAGGCCGCGAACTTCGGCGTGGGCAAGCCCAGCGACTGCCACACGCGCTTGGAGCGCGTCTTGTCCATCGACAGCGCCGAGCCGAGCACGCCCGAGCCGGTGTACGGCACCTTGAGCGATTCCAGCGCGCCCTGCAGCACGCCGTCCTCGCCACCGCCGTGCTGGCCGTGCAGGATGTTGAACACGCGGGCGAAATGGCCGGCGCGCAGGGCGTCGAGCAGCGCCGGGATGCCGTCAATGGCATGCGCGTCCACGCCGCGCGCCTTCAGCGCCGCCAGCACGTTGCGGCCGGAGTCCAGCGACACCTCGCGCTCGGCCGAGCTGCCGCCCATCACCACGGCGACGCGGCCGAATTGATCGGGATTCGAGATTCGGGATTGGGGATTCGTCGCGCCCATCACACGGCACCTTTCGTCTTGAGTTGTCCCAGCCCGGCGATCTCCACCGCCGCCGCGCCGATGTCGCCGGCGCCGAGCAACAGCAGCAGGTCGCCGTCGCGCAGCAGCGCCGGCAAGGTTTCCTTCAGTTCGCGCGGGTGCTCCACCAGCACCGGATCGACCTTGCCGCGCGCGCGCACCGCGCGCGCCAGCGCGCGGCCGTCGGCGCCGGCGATCGGCGCCTCGCCGGCCGGGTAGACGTCGGTCAGCACCAGCACGTCGACCTCGGCCAGCACGTTGGCGAAGTCGTCCAGCAGGTCGCGCGTGCGGCTGTAGCGGTGCGGCTGGAAGCCGACCACGAGGCGGCGCTCCGGCCAGCCGCCGCGCGCCGCGGCGAACACCGCGGCCAGTTCGCGCGGATGGTGGCCGTAGTCGTCCACCAGCAGCACCGAGCCCTTGTCCAGCGCCAGCTCGCCGCGGCGATGGAAGCGCCGGCCCACGCCCTGGAAGTTCGCCAGCGCGTGGGCGATCGCCTCGGCGCCCACGCCCAGCTGCCAGCCGATGCTGGCGGCGGCCAGCGCGTTGAGCACGTTGTGCCGGCCCGGCAGGTTCAGCGTCACCGGCAGCGGTCCGGCGCGGCCGGGCAGGTGCAGGTCGAAGTGCATCTCGAAACCGCGTTGCGTCACGTTGGATGCGCGCACGTCGGCGTCCGCCGTGGCGATGCCGTAGGTCATCACGCGGCGCGTGGTGGTCTTCGCCAGTTCGGCCACCTCGGCGTCGTCCACGCACAACACGGCCAGGCCGTAGAACGGCAGGCGATGCAGGAAATCGGCGAAGGCCTTCTTCACCTCGGCGAAATCGCCGTGGTAGTTCTCGAGGTGGTCGGCGTCGATGTTGGTGACCGCGGCGATCACCGGCGACAGCAGCAGGAACGAGCCGTCCGATTCGTCGGCTTCCGCCACCAGGTACTGGCCGGTGCCCAGGCGCGCGTTGGCGCCCGCGGCATTGAGCTGGCCGCCGATCACGAAGGTCGGGTCGTAGTTGGCCTCGGCCAGCACGCTGGCGACCAGGCTGGTGGTGGTCGTCTTGCCGTGCGTGCCGGCGATGGCGATGCCGCGGCGGAAGCGCATCAGCTCGCCCAGCATCTCCGCGCGCGGGATCACCGGGATGCGCGCGGCACGCGCGGCGAGCAGCTCCGGGTTGTCCTCGTGGATCGCGCTGGAGGTCACCACCACGTCGGCATCGCCCACGTTGGCGGCGTCGTGCCCCACCTGCACCACCAGGCCCAGTTGCGCGAGGCGCTGCGCGGTGGGCGAGTTCGACTTGTCCGAACCCGACACCGCATAGCCGAGGTTGTGCAGCACCTCGGCGATGCCGCTCATGCCCACGCCGCCGATGCCGATGAAGTGCACGCGGCGGAACGTGGTCATCAGGTCCTCGTGCGCGAGCAAGCGACGCGGCGTCATGCAGCCACCTCCGTGCAGGCGCGGGCAATGGCGGCCGCCGCGTCGGGCTTGGCGAGCGCGCGCGCGGCCTCGGCCATGGCCAGCAGCTGCGCGCGGTCGGCGAGCAGCGTGTCGAGACGCTGCGCAAGTTGTTCCACGTTCAAATCACGTTCCTGGATCAGTTCGGCGGCGCCGGCGGCGAGCAGCGCCTCGGCGTTGCGGGTCTGGTGGTCGTCCACGGCATGCGGGAACGGCACCAGCACCGCCCCCAGGCCGGTCGCCGTGAGCTCGGCCAGGGTGAGCGCGCCGGCACGGCAAACCGCGAGGTCGGCCCAGGCATAGGTGCCCGCCATGTCTTCGATGAAGGGCAGCACCTGCGCCTCGACGCCGGCCTTCGCATAAGCCTCGCGGGCCTCGTCGATGCCGCGGTTGCCGCACTGGTGCAGCACCTCGGGACGACGCTCCGGCGGCAGCAGCGCCAGCGCCTGCGGCAACGCATGGTTCAAGGCGCGCGCGCCGAGGCTGCCGCCGAGCACCAGCAGGCGCGCACGGCCCGTGCGGCCCGCGAAGCGCTGCGCCGGCGGCGCCAGCGTGGCGATGGCGGCGCGCACCGGGTTGCCCACCCATTCCGCGCCCGGCAACGCGTCGGCGAAGCCGGCCAGCACGCGCTGCGCATGCGCGGCGAGCTTGCGGTTGGTGAAGCCGGCCACGCGGTTCTGTTCGTGCACCAGCAGCGGCCGATGCAGCAGATGCGCCGCCAGGCCGCCGGGTCCGGCCACGTAGCCGCCCATCGACAGCACGCTGCGCGGTTTCAGCCTGCGCAGCACGGCAAGCGCGGACAACAACGCCCGCGCCAGCATCAGCGGCGCCGCCAGGCGCGTCTTCCAGCCCTTGCCGCGCAGGCCGCCCACGCGGATCTGGTGCAGCTCGATGCCATGCGCCGGCACCACCTTCGTCTCCATGCCGTCGGCCGCGCCCAGCCACGCCACCGGCACGCCTTGCGCACGCAGCTTCTCGGCCACGGCGAGGCCGGGGAAGATGTGGCCGCCGGTGCCGCCGGCCATGATCAGCACGGGGCGCGCGTCGGGGCTCATGCCGCCACCGCCTCGCGCGGACGCGCCGTGTCGTTCGCATCCACGGCCGCCACCGCTTCCGGCATGCGTTTGGCCATCTGCCGCGCATCGAGCGCGCGATTGATTTCCCAGGTCGCGCGCAGCAGCACGCCGGCCATCGCGCAGGTCAGCGCCATCGACGAACCGCCGTAGCTGATCAGCGGCAGGGTGAGGCCCTTGGTCGGCAGCGCGCCGAGGTTCACGCCCACCGAGACGATGGCCTGCATCGCCAGCATCAGCGAGATGCCGAAGGCCACGTAGCCGGCGAAGCGCTGGCCCACCTCGACGCCCTTCAGGCCCATCGCCAGGCCGCGACCCACCGCCAGCGCGAACAGGCCCATCACCAGCACGATGCCGACCAGGCCAAGCTCCTCGCCGATCACCGCGAAGATGAAGTCGGTATGCGCCTCGGGCAGGTAGGACAGCTTGAGCACGCTGGAGCCCAGCCCCACGCCCGTCCACTCGCCACGACCGATCGCCATCAGCGACTGGGTGAGCTGGAAGCCGTCGGTGAACGGGTGCTCCCACGGGTTCATGAAGGAGGTGAGCCGCTTCATGCGGTAGCTCTCGCCGGTGGCCGCCATGTACAGCAACGGCATCAACGGCAGCCCCATGCCGCACAGGTAGACCGGTCGCGCGCCACCCAGCCACACCATCCCGATGGTGACCGTGATCACCAGCATGGCCGAACCGAAATCGGGCTGCAGCAGCAGCAGCACCACGAGGATGCCGGCCACCATGAGCGGCTTGATCAGGCCGAGGAACTCCGTCTCGATGCTGTCGCGCCGGCGCACCAGGTAGCTGGCCATGTACACCACCAGGATCAGCTTCACCGCCTCCACCGGCTGGAAGCTGGTCACGCCCAGATTCAACCAGCGCCGCGCGCCGTTGAGGCGCATGCCGAAGTGCGGCACGAACACCGCCAGCAGCAGCGCGAACGCCAGCGCCAGCAGCGGGAAGGCATTCTTCTCCAGCAGCTTGAGTTCGGTACGCATCGCCACGCCGGCCGCCAGCGCGCCCAGCGAGAGGAACAGCAGGTCCTTCTTCAGGTAGTAGAAGGCGCCCATGTTGCCGCTGTCGGCCACCGCGATGGAGCTGGAGGTCACCATCACCAGGCCGACGCTGGCCAGCCCGACCAGCGCGACCAGCAGCCACGGGTCGAAGCTGCCGCGCGGCCCCTGCCGCTTGACCGCCTGCGATGCGCCGAGGCCGAACACTCAGCGCACCTTCAACGTGGCGAGGCCGATCAGCACCAGCACGACGCTGATGATCCAGAAGCGCACGATCACCCGCGGCTCGGGCCAGCCCTTCAATTCGAAGTGGTGGTGGATCGGCGCCATGCGGAACACGCGCTTGCCGGTGGTCTTGAAGCTGGCCACCTGGATCATCACCGAGGCGGTCTCCAGCACGAACACGCCGCCCATCACCAGCAGCACGATCTCCTGCCGCACGATCACCGCGATGCAGCCCAGCGCGGCGCCGATCGCCAGCGCGCCCACGTCGCCCATGAACACCTGCGCGGGATAGGTGTTGAACCACAGGAAGCCCAGGCCTGCGCCTGCCAGCGCGCCGCAGTAGATCGCCAGCTCGCCCGCGCCGGGGATCGAGGGGATGCCCAGGTATTCGGAGAACAGCTTGTTGCCGGCGAGGTAGGCGAACACGCCCAGCGCACCGGAGACCAGCACGGTGGGCATGATGGCCAGGCCGTCGAGGCCGTCGGTGAGGTTCACCGCGTTGGAGAAGCCCACCACGATGAAGTAGGCCACCACCACGAACAGCACGCCCAGCGGAATCGCCACGTGCTTGAACAGCGGCACATACAGCGCCGTCTCCGCCACCGGCAGGCCGCCCACCGCCTGCGGCGCGGTGTAATACAGGAACAGCGCCGCGCCAAGGCCGAACACCGACTGCCAGAAATACTTCCAGCGCGAGGCCAACCCGCGGCTGTCCTTCAGTACCAGCTTGCGGTAGTCGTCGTAGAAGCCGATCACGCCGAAGCTCAGCATCACCGCCAGCACCACCCACACGTAGCGGTTGTGCAGGTCGGCCCAGAGCAGGGTGGCCACACTGACCGCAAGCAGGATCATCACGCCGCCCATGGTCGGCGTGCCGGCCTTGGACAGGTGCGACTGCGGGCCGTCGCTGCGCACCACCTGGCCCGCTTTCAGCGCGGCGAGCTTGCGGATCAGCGCCGGCCCCAGCAGCAGCGACACCGCCAGCGCGGTGAGCGCGGCCATGATGGTGCGGAAGGTGATGTACTGGAACAGGTGCAGCGTGGTGAAGTGCCGCGCCATCCAGTCCGCGAGTTCAAGCAGCATCGGATGCGCCCTCCTGCCTTGCAGCGGCCGGCTCCGCCACGGTTTGTCCAGGCGCGCCTTCGAGCGCCTTGACCACTTGTTCCATGCCCGCCGAATGCGAGCCCTTGACCAGGCAGGTCACGCCGCCATGCAGGCCGTCCTTCAATGCGGCGACCAGGCCCGCCTTGTCCGCGAAGTGCCTGCCGCCGGCGCCGAACGCCTCGACCGCCGCCGCGCCCAGCGGACCGACCGCGAACAGGCGCTCGATGCCCTGCTCGCGCGCCTTCGCGCCCACGCCCGCATGCAGCGCACGCGCGTCGACGCCGAGCTCGGCCATGTCGCCCAGCACCAGCCAGCGTTCGCCCGGCGCCAGCGCCAGCGTGTCGATGGCCGCGGCCATCGAGCTGGGGTTGGCGTTGTAGCTGTCGTCGATCAAGGTGCCGCCGCCCGGCAACGCGATGCGGCGCAAGCGGCCGGCAACCGCGCGCGCTTGCGCCAGCCCGGCCACGATGGTGGCCAGCGGCACGTCCAGCGCCAGCGCAATGGACGCCGCCGCCAGCGCGTTGGCCACGTTGTGGCGACCCGGCAGCGCGAAGTCGACTGCCGCCTTGCCCTGCGGCGTGACCAGCGTGAAGCGCGACCCGTCCGCGCGCGGCTCCACGTCCTCCGCCCCCACGTCGGCCTGGTGTTCCAGGCCGAAACGCAGCACCCGCCGCGTCCCGGCGAGGCCCGCGAAGAACCCGGCGAACGCATCGTCCGCATTGATGATGGCCACACCGTCCGCCGGCAACGCCTGGTACAGCGCACCCTTGGTCTCGGCCACACCTTCCACGCTGCCCATGCGCTCAAGGTGCGCCGGCGCGATGAGGTTGACGAGGCCGATTTCGGGCCGCGCGATGGCGGCGAGGTAGGCGATGTCGCCGGGCTTGCCCGCGCCCATCTCCAGCACCGCGTACTCGGCGTCCCCGGGCATCGCCAACAGGGTCAGCGGCAGGCCGATCTCGTTGTTGAAGCTGCCCGTGTTGACATGGGTGCGGCCGTGCAGCGACAGGATGGACGCCGTCAGCGTCTTCACCGTGGTCTTGCCGTTGGAACCGGTGATGCCGATCACCCGCGCATGGCGCTGCGCACGCACCGCGCTGGCGAGGTCGCCCAGCGCCGCCTCCACGTCGTCCACCAGCACCTGCGGCAACGGGCTGTCCACCTTGCGCGACACCAGCGCGCCGGCGGCGCCGGCGGCCTGCGCCTGCGCGAGGTAGTCGTGGCCGTCCACGCGCTCGCCCTTGAACGCGGCGAACAGGTCGCCGGGCCTGAGCTTGCGCGTGTCGATGGCGACGCCGCCCACCGCGGCGTCGTCGCCGAGCAGGTGGCCATGCGTCCACATCGCGATGGCACCGAGTTGCATCATGCGCGCCGCTCCAGGGCCGCGCGCGCGACCAGCATGTCGTCGAACGGGCGCTTGCCGGCCGCGCCCTCCTGATAGGTTTCGTGGCCCTTGCCGGCGATCACCACCACGTCGTTGGCGGCGGCCATGTCCAGCGCCTGCCCGATCGCGGCGGCGCGGTCGCGTTGCACGCCGTATTCGCGCGCCGCGCCCATGCCGGCCACGATCTGCGCAACGATGGCGTCGCCATTCTCGCCGCGCGGGTTGTCGTCGGTGACAAGGGCGACGTCCGCCAGGCGCGCCGCGATGGCGCCCATCAACGGGCGCTTGCCCGCGTCGCGCTCGCCGCCGCAGCCGAACACGCAGATCAGGCGCCCGCGGCAATGCGCGCGCACCGCGCTCAGGACCTGCTCCAACGCATCGGGCGTGTGCGCGTAATCCACCACCACCAGGGGCAGGCCATCGCGGCCGCCGAGCCGGCTCATGCGGCCGTTGACCGGCTGCAGGCTCTCCAGTGCGGCGACGATGCGGTCGAACGACTCGCCCAGCGCGCCAAGGCAGCCGGCGACGGTGAGCAGGTTGGCCACGTTGAACAGGCCCAGCAGGCGGCTCCTCAGCGTGTGCGTGCCCCACGGCGTACGCAGCACGAAGGCCAGGCCTTCGGCGGAGCTGACCACGCTGCCTGCCGCCACGTCCGCCGCCGCGGCGCCCTTCGCGCTCACGTGCAGCGCACGCACGTCGGCGGGCAGCTGTTCCAGCAACTGCGCGCCGAACGCATCGTCGCTGTTGACGACCGCCGCGCGCAGGCCCGGCCACGCGAACAGCCTGGCCTTGGCCGCGCCATAGGCTTCCATGCTGCCGTGGTAGTCCAGATGATCGCGCGTGAGGTTGGTGAACGCGGCGACCTCGAAATCCACCGCGCCGACACGGCCCTGCTCCAGCGCATGCGAGGACACTTCCATCGCCACGTGGGTGGCGCCGGCGTCGCGGAAGTCGGCGAGCAGGCCATGCACGCTGATCGCATCCGGCGTGGTGCGCTCGCCCTCGCGCAACCGGCCATGCAGGCCCGCGCCCAGCGTGCCGATGGTCGCAGCGCGATGGCCGAGGAACTCCAGCGCCTGCGCCAGCAGTTGCACGGTGGAGGTCTTGCCGTTGGTGCCAGTGACGCCGATCACGCGCAACGCCTCGGACGGGCGTCCATAAAAGCGCGAGGCGATCTCGCCGACCTGCGCATGCAGGCCTTCGATCCACAGCACCGGCACATCCAGCGGTGCGATCTCGACGGCGGGTGCCTCGGCCAGCACCACGGCCGCGCCGCGCTGCACCGCGCCGGCGGCGAACTGGATGCCGTGCCCTTGCGTGCCGCGCAGGGCGAAGAACGCCTCGTCGCGACGAACCTTGCGCGAATCCAGCGCCAACCCGGTCACCTCGATGCGCGCGGCAGCCGCCGGAATGTCGGCGATGCCCAGCAGCAGTTGGTCGAGGCGGCCGGTCATGGCGCGTTCCCTTCCGCCGGCGCTTCGTCCACCGGCGCTTCGTGCACCGGCACATCGTTGGCCGAAGGCTGCGGCGGCGGCGTCTGGCTGCCGACCAGGCCACCGTTGCCCTGCAGCGGGCCGCCCACGTACCAGCGGCCGATGTTGTCCGGCGGGATGTCGAGCAGGCGCACGGCGCCGCCCATCACCGCGGAGAACACCGGCGCCGACACCGTGCCGCCGAAGTAGCCGCCCTTGGTGGTGCCGTTGACCACCACCACGGCCACCAGCTGAGGATTGCTGGCCGGCACGATGCCGGCGAACAACGAGTTGTAGGTGTCCTTGGAATAGCCGCCGGCGATCGCCTGGTGCGAGGTGCCGGTCTTGCCCGCCACGCTGTAGTTCGCGATGCGCGCATTGGCGCCGGTGCTGTTGGGACCTGTCACCGTCTCCAGCATGCTCACCAGCTCGTGCGCCACCTGCGGCGAGATGATCTGCCTGCCCGGGCTGTCGTCGCCCTTGATGAAGGTGGGCGTGTGCATCACGCCGCCGTCGGCGATGGTGGCGTAGGCGTTGGCCAGCTGCAGCGGCGTGACGTTGAGGCCGTAGCCATAGGCCATGATGGCCTTCTCCAGCGGGCGCCAGTCGCGGCCGACGCGCAGCAGGCCCGACGATTCGCCCGGGAAGCCGCTGCCGGTGCTGTTGCCGAAACCGAAGGCGCGATAGGTGTCGTACATCAGCGACGTGTCGAGCGTCATCGCGATCTTCGCCGCGCCCACGTTGCTGGAGCGCGTCAGCACGCCGGTGGGCGTGAGCGTGCCGTTCGGGTCGTCGTCGTGGATGTCGTGGCCGTAGAAAAACCAGTGGCCGTTGCCGGTCTCGATGGCGGGGCTGGTCGGCGTGTACTTGCCGCTGGACAGCGCCGCCGCCAGCGTGAACGCCTTCATCGTGGAGCCCGGCTCCACCACGTCGGTGGCTGCGCGGTTGCGCCGCTGCACCGGCTTGCTGCCGGCCAGCGCATTGGGGTTGTAGGTCGGCAGGCTGGCCATCGCCAGGATCTCGCCGGTGTGCACGTCCATCACCACCATCGAGCCGGAGGCGGCGCTGTACTTGTCCAGCGTGTTCTTCAACTCGTGGTAGGCGAGGAACTGGATGCCGCGGTCGATGCTGAGCGTGAGGTTCTGCCCCGGCTTGGGCGCCCGCACCTGCTCCAGTTCCGCCACCACGTGGCCCTTGCCGTCGCGGATCACGCGCTTGCTGCCCGGCTTGCCGGCGAGCCAGTCGTCGTAGGCCAGCTCCAAGCCTTCCTGGCCGTGGTCGTCGATGTTGGTGACGCCCAGGATGTGCGCGGTCACTTCGCCCGAGGGGTAGAAGCGCTTGAATTCGCGCTGGCCGTTGACGCCGGGGATGTCGAGGTCGAGCACGGCCTGCGCCGCCTCCGGCGGCATCTGCCGGCGCAGGTAGACGAATTCGCGGTCGGAACGCTGCTCGAGGTATTGCTCGATCTGCTGCGGGTCGCCGCCCAGCGCCTTCGCCAGCGCGGGGATGCGGTCGGAGTTCGCCAGCAGTTCGGCCGGGTTGGCCCAGATCGAGGTCACCGGCGTGGACACCGCCAGCGGCTCGCCGTTGCGGTCGAAGATGGTGCCGCGCGACACCGGGATCGGCACCTCGCGCAGGAAACGCGCATCGCCCTGCTTCTGGTAGAACTGCTTGCGCACCACCTGCAGGTCGAACGCGCGCGCCACCAGGCCCAGCGAGATCAGGCCGAGCACGCCCACCACCAGCACCATGCGCCTGCGCGCGCTGGGGCCGGTGCCGCGGCGCCGGCCCGGCGACGACTTGGCGCGCTGCGGCTGCGGACGGGTGCGGTCGCGCCACTTCATCATCGGCGCAGCAACCGGATGTCTTGCGGGCGCGGATCGACCATGCCCAGCTGCTGCCGCGCTTCCTCGTCGATGCGGCGCGGTTCGGCGAACGTGGCCTGCTCCAGCTCGAGCCGGCCGTATTCGATGTTCATGTCGTCGCGCTGGTTCTGCAGCGCGGTCAGCTGCACGAACAGCACGCGGCTCTCGTGGCGCGACCACACCACGCTGATCGCGCTGCCCAGCACGGCGGCCAGCAGCGCGAGCATGAAGATGGCCTGGAGCACCCTCATGCGCGTCCCGCCACGGGCAACTTCTCCGCCACCCGCAATACCGCCGAACGCGCGCGCGGGTTCACGGCCAACTCCTCATCGGAGGGGAACTGCGCCTTGCCCACCGCCGCCAGTTCGGCCGGCTTCGCCGCCACCGGCGGACCGCGCCGACTGCCTTGCACCCGCCCGGCATGGTCGCGGATGAATTGCTTGACGATGCGGTCTTCCAGCGAGTGGAAGCTGATCACGGCCAGCCGGCCGCCGGGCTTCAGCCGCGACAGCGCGGCGTCCAGCCCGCGCTGCACGGCGTCCAGCTCGCCGTTCACGCGGATGCGCAGCGCCTGGAAGCTGCGCGTCGCCGGATGCTTGCCCGGCTCGCGCCGGCCCACCACGCGCTCGATCAGCGCGGCGAGTTCGCCGGTGCGCGTGACCGGGCTTTCGGCGCGGCGTTCGACGATGGCACGGGCGATCTTGCGGCTGAAGCGCTCCTCGCCGAACTGCCACAGCACGTCGGCGATCTCGCGCTCGGCGGCATGCGCGAGGAAGTCCGCCGCGCTCTCGCCCTGGCTGGTGTCCATGCGCATGTCCAGCGGCGCGTCGGCCATGAAGCTGAAGCCGCGCGCGGCTTCGTCCAGCTGCGGCGAGGACACGCCGAGGTCGAGCAACACGCCGTCCAGCCCTGCGGCGGTCTCGTCCCACTCGGCCATGCCGGAGAAATTGGCATGGCGGATCGCCACGCGCGGCTCGGCGGCGAACGACTGGCGCGCCTCGGCGATGGCCTGCGGGTCGCGGTCCATCAGCAGCAGGCGACCGCCGGGGCCCAGGCGCGACAGCACGGCGCGGGCGTGACCGCCGCGTCCAAACGTGCCATCCAGATAACGCCCGCCTGCCTGCACGGCGAGGCCCTCCACCACTTCGTCCAGCATTACCGGGATGTGCCGCAACTCGGCCATGCCGCACCCTCCCGTCCCGTTCGCCCGAAAAACTTCGCGCCGCGTCAAAGCTGCAACGCGGCCATGTCGTCAGTGATGTCGTCTTCGCCGATGGTCTGGCGGATCTTGGCCAGGTGGGCCTGTTCGCTCCACAACTCGAACTTGTTGCCCATGCCCAGCAGCACCGCCTTCTTCTCGATGCCGGCCGCCGAACGCTGGCTGGCCGGCAGCAGGATGCGCGCGGCGCCGTCGGGCTCGAGCACGGTCGCGGCACCCACCAGCTTCATCTGCATGTCGCGATGGGCAGCCTTGACCTTGGGCAACGCATTGACCTGGTCGCGCACCTTTTCCCACTCGTCGTGCGGGAACAGCCACAGGCAGCCCAGCTCGAACGGGTTGTAGGTGACCACCAGCCGGTTCGCGCAGGCGCCCGCCACCAACTCGCGGTACGCGGTCGGTATGGCCAGGCGGCCCTTGTCGTCGACGGTGATGGCGGTCTCGCCCTGGAACACGAAGGAACTCCACGATTACCCACGATTTCACACTGAAATCCACGATAGTCTCGCCCCGTGAGACTGTCAAGGGATTTTTGCTTGTGAATCAATGAGAAAGGCGAAGTTATGACTGTGTTTCCAGCATTTTCTCAGGAACACGTCCAAGGTGTTTGAATGCAGGGAAATTTTTCCGCAGCGCACTCGGTACACAGTGCCCCGGAAACCACCCGCAGCGGCCACAACACCGGCCATGGAATGAACAGCCATTCACGCCACCGCACGCCCGCCCGCCTGCCCGCCCCGGCGCATGTCGCACCGGGGCGGGAGGAGAAAGGGAAAGGTGGAGTCGGCCTGTAAGCCGGGTTCTGTACGCCTTGCGGCGCGACAGTCATTCCTCTCGGCCAGGCGTCGCCGCCTGGCTCCAGCAACCTACCCGGGGACGACGCGGGCCGCGCCAATGTCCCCCTATTTGGTCTTGCTCCGAGTGGGGTTTACCGTGCCGTACGACGTTGGCCCCGTACGCGGTGCGCTCTTACCGCACCCTTTCACCCTTGCCTGTGCCCTTGCGGGCCATCGGCGGTCTGCTCTCTGTTGCACTGGCCGTCGGCTCGCGCCGCCCAGGCGTTACCTGGCACTCTGCCCTGTGGAGCCCGGACTTTCCTCGACGCGCTTGCGCGCGACGCGACTGCCCGGCCGACTCCGCCGACCATTGTAATGGGCGGGATGCGGAAAAGCGCGCCCGCGCGTGCCGTCACGATTCGTACAAGGCCTTGCGCGGCGCGCCGCTGATCGCCGCGGCAAGCTTCGCCGCCTTCGCCGGCGGCAGTTCCTCGCGCAGGATGGCGAAGATGCGCTGCCCTTCGGCCAGCTTCGCATCGGCTTCCTCGCCACGGCCGGCCACCAGGACCACGCATTCGCCGCGCTGCTGGTCGGGATCGTTGGCCACGCGCACGGCCAGCTGCGCCAGCGGCTCGTCGATCACCGTCTCGAACATCTTGGTGAGTTCGCGCGCCAGCACCGCCTCGCGCCCGTCGCCGAACACCACGCGCATGTCGGCAAGGCTCTCGGCGACGCGGTGCGAGGATTCGTAGAAGATCAGCGTGCGCGGCTCGCCCGCCAACTCCTGCAAGCGTGCGAGCCGCGCCGCGGATTTCGGCGGCAGGAAGCCCTCGAACACGAAGCGGTCGCTGGGCATGCCCGCCACCGACAGCGCGGCAATCGCCGCACAGGCACCCGGCACCGGCGCGCAGCGCACGCCGGCCGCGCGCGCCGCGCGGACCAGCCGGAAACCGGGATCGGAAATCAGCGGCGTGCCCGCATCGGAAATCAGCGCCACCGACTCGCCACCCTGCAGGCGCCGCACGATGGCGTCCACCACCTCGCGCTCGTTGTGCTCGTGCAGGGCGACCAGCGGTGTGGCGATGTTGTGGTGGAGCAGCAGCGGCTTGCTGTGGCGGGTGTCTTCGGCAGCGATCACCGCCACCTCGCGCAACGTGGCGATGGCGCGCGCGGAGAGGTCGTCGCGATGGCCGATCGGCGTGGCGACTACCCACAGGCAGCCGGGTTGGATGGAAGGCATGTGCAGGACCGGGTCACGGAAACGATGGGCTATCATCGCTCACACTCGACGCAAACATGCCGACATTGAGAGTCCAGATGCGCCTGCGCCCCGTCACCCGGTCGTCCCTGTCGCCCCTCGGCCCCGTCCTGTTGCTGGCCTGCACGCTGGTTCTGAGCAGTTGCGTCCCCGGCAACACCAAGCCTTCGCCGGCCGAGACCGCCGCCGCGGACGGCGCCGCCGCGCTGGTGCGCCAGGGCCAGTTCGACCAGGCCGCGCAGGCATATCTCTCGCTGGCCTCGCAATACGGCGGCCACGCCGACCAATACCGCCTGCTGGCCGCCGAAGCCTGGCGCGAGGAAGGCCGCATCGACGCCGCCGCGCCCACGCTTGCGCAGATCAGGCGCGAGAACCTGCAGGGCGACGATGCCGTGCGCTACGACCTGCTGCGCGCCGACCTCGCATTGCAGCGCCACGACGCCGCCACCGCGCTGCAGCTCACCACGCAACCCACCGTCGCCGTGCCGGAAGCCCTGCAGCTGCGCCTGTTCGAACTGCGCGCCCGTGCGCAGGCCGCCACCGACGACCACTGGGGCGCCGCACGCACCCGCGTGCAGATGGACGATCACCTGCAGGGACTGGATCGCGCGGAGAACCGCAAGCTGGTCCTCGCCGAACTGGCCAAGCTCGGCGTGAATGCCCTCAAGCAGCGCGCCGCCGCGATGCAGCCGGGCGACCTCATGCTGTCCTGGACGAACGAAGCGCTGAGCCAGCACGGCGTGGCCGTGGCGCAGCCCACACCCTCCCTGCAGCAGCCGGTGGGCACCCTGCTGCCGGGCGCCAACGCCGACGTGCGCGAGGGCTACAAGATGCCTGCCCGCGTGGCCTTGCTGCTGCCGCAGAGCGGCCCCTACGCCGCT
Source organism: Rhodanobacter sp. DHB23 (assembly GCF_014842975.1). Taxonomy (GTDB): domain Bacteria; phylum Pseudomonadota; class Gammaproteobacteria; order Xanthomonadales; family Rhodanobacteraceae; genus Rhodanobacter_A. Next base: position 348,245 of record NZ_JACYXK010000027.1, read on the forward strand.
GCAGGCAACACCATCCTCGAAGGCTTCTTCGCTGCCTACGCGGAGACCGCGCGCACCCACGCGCCGCGCGCCTCGGTGCATATCTACGACACCCAGGGCGATACCGACGGCGCCATCAAGGCCTACCAGCAAGCCACCAAGGACGGGGCGCAACTGGTGGTCGGCCCGCTCACCCGCGGCGCAGTGGCCGCCCTGTTCGGCCAGCCCGCGCTGCCGGTGCCGGTACTGGCGTTGAACCATCCGGACAACAAGCAGATCCCGTCCAGCGGCGCCAGCGAATTCGGCCTGCTGCCGGAAACCGAAGGCGCCCAGGCTGCCGACCACATGGTCGACCGCGGCCTGAACCAGGCCTACGTGGCGATCTCCAGCGACGACTTCGCCCAGCGCGCGGCCAACGCCTTCAAGGCCGAGCTGCTCGCGCGCGGCGGCAACGTGCTCGGCATGGCCACCGTACCGGCCACCGACACGAACTACGCCAGCACGATCGGCCAGCTCAACATGGCCAACGCGGGCAGCGACACGGGCATCTTCATCAGCATGCACCCCAGCCAGGCGCGGCTGCTGGTGCCGCAATTGCAGATCGCCAAGATCACCCTGCCGGTGTTCGGCACTTCGCACATCTACGCAGGCAGCGACAACCCCACCGCCGACGGCGACCTCAACGGCGTGGAGTTCTGCGACGCACCGTGGCTGTTCAATGCCCAGCCCGGACTGCCGGCCCACGACGACATCACTACCCAGCTGCCCTCCGCACGCGCCGGCAACGCGCGACTGTTCGCGTTCGGCATGGATGCGTGGAGCCTGGTGCCCTATCTCGACTGGCTGCGCGATCATCCCGGCAGCTATCTGTCCGGCGCCACCGGCCAGCTCACCGCCGACCAGTTCGGCCGCATCCGCCGCGTGCTGACCTGGGCGAAGTTCGACAACGGCCTCGCCCGCCCGCTCAGCGGCAGCCTGCAACTGGACGACCAGCCGGCATCGTCCGGCAGCGCTCCCGCCCCGGCCGGCAGCAGCGCGCAACCCGCCGCGGCCTCTTCAGCCGGCAACTGATGCGCAGCACCGGCGCAGCCTTCGAGCAACGCGCCAGTGCCGAACTCGAGCGCGCCGGCCTCAAGCCGCTCGCGCGCAACTACACCACTCGTCATGGCGAACTCGACCTGGTGATGCTGGACCGCGACACCGTGGTCTTCGTCGAAGTGCGCTATCGCGTGCACGCGGGCCACGGCGACGCACTCGCCTCCATTACGCGCGACAAGCAAGACAAACTGATACGTACCGCGCAACTCTGGCTGGCCTCGCATCCGCAACACGCGCAGCGCGCCTGTCGCTTCGACGTGGTCAGCTACGACGGCCCCGGTGCGGATGCACGCATGCAATGGCTTCGTGCTGCATTCGAAGCATGATGCCTTGTAGCCGATGGACTACATAACGTCGGCACAATCCGACGCGCATTTCAGTGCGTCTTCTTACAGGCTCCAATTCATGCGCGTCCTAACATGGGCATCGCGCGGTTTTGGGATGCACTCGACGAAACACACGCGCATGGCGTGACAGCATCCCCGGACGCGACAGGCTCCACCTGCGCTCAAGGGATTCGTCGACCAACTCGATTCGGCATGCACCAGAGCGTGGCACCGCCCTGGGTTCCCACATGCGTATGGTCAATGACTCTGGATTCATCTGGACTGGATGCACGAATGGATATCGCAGTGCGCGGACGACGCAACACATCGCCACGAAGGCAGCCCTTCGGCAACGCCTGCACTGATCCCTCCGAACAAACCCTTGTTTCAAACATCGCCAACGGCCATGGCGCCTCGCCATGCCTGCACGGCATGTGGGCGATGGCATCCAAGCCACGCTCGAGACATCCACATTCACCCTCATCCAGCGGACCAGCCGTGGACATGGATCTACCGAAACTGCCCCGCGCGGGCGCCATGCTGCTTGTCGTCATGGCATTGGCCGGTTGCGGCACCCCGCCAGCCAAAAACTTCAGCGGCCCGTGGAAGCCCGTCAATCACTTCCAGAGCACGCCCACCGAAATACCGCTGAATCCGTCTTACGTGTTCTACGCGTCGCCGATGGACGAAACGCTCAAGGCGATGCTTTCGCGTTGGGCCAAAGACTCGGGCAGGGAACTGTCATACCAGCTTCCTTTCGACGTGACGCTCTACCAGCCCGTCGCCGGCATCCACACGACGGATATCGACAGCGCCGTCGCGCAACTCGACTCCATCTATGCGGCACAAGGCGTTTCCGTCACTGCCAGCCTGCGGCGAATCGAAGTCGGGACGGCCGCCGCCAGCAGCACTGGCGCATCCGCCGGAGGCCCTACCCCCGCGACACCTGCCGGCACGAAATGACCATGAATGCCACGACCACGAAAGGGGTGGGAACCCGCCCATGCTGAAGAAAAACGCCTCCAGCCGGAAAGTAGACGAAGCAGTCACCAAGTCGGTCAATTTCGAATTGACCATTGCCGATCTCGCCAGGCGCAGCGAACGCCGCGCATGGATGGTCGCGTTCGGCGCCATCGGCATGTCGCTCATCCTTGCCGGCGGCTATTTCTACATGCTGCCGCTCAAGCAGAAAGTGCCCTACCTCGTCATGGCCGATGCCTACACCGGCACCAGCACGGTTGCCCGCCTGACGGACGACGTGACCCTGCACAGGATCAGCACGAGCGAAGCGATCAACCGCAGCAACGTCGCGCACTACGTGCTGGCACGCGAATCGTATGACCTGGCCCTGCTCAACCTGGGCGACTGGACGACCGTCCAGACCATGTCTTCGCCCGGCGTCAGCACCGCGTATACCCAGCTCTACTCGTCGATCAACCCCAACGGTCTCTACAAGAGGTACGGCAAGGACACCGCCATACGCATCAAGCTGCTGAGCATCGTACTTGCCGGCGGCGGCCCGGGCATGACGCCCAAGGGCGCCACCGTGCGCTTCCAGCGCAACCTCTACGACAAGCGCACGGGTGGCACGCAGCCCCTCGACAACAAGATCGCGACGATGTCGTTCACCTACAAGTCCAATCTCGACATGGACGACCAGAGCCGCATCCAGAATCCTCTCGGCTTCTGGGTCACCGATTACCGCGTCGACGACGACTACTCGTCGGCTCCGCCCGCCGAAGTCCAGAACACCGTTCCGCGCGCCGCGCCAGCCCAGGGCGTCGACCCGGCAGCGGCCCCGGCGCCAGCTGCCACAGCCACGGAGGCGCTTCCTCCTGCCTCCGTCGTCGCCAACCAGCCCACGCAGGCTCCCGGACAAGCCACCGGGAATTCCGTCACCGGAGTAGGTCGCCCATGAATCGATCCCAGCTGCTTGGCCTGACTCTCGCGACGTGCGCGGCCTGCTTCGGCCTGCCGGCACCGGCGAGTGCGCAGGTCGTGCAACAGTACGAATACCAGCCGGACCGCATCTATCCGGTGCGCACGGGCCTCGGCATCACCACTCAGATCGAGCTCAGCCCGCAGGAGAAGATCCTCGACTACAGCACCGGCTTCAGTTCCGGCTGGGACCTCACGCGCCGCGACAACGTCTTCTACCTCAAGCCGAAGAACGTCGACGTGGACACCAACATGATGATACGCACGGCGACGCACTCCTACATCTTCGAGCTGAAGGTGGTCGCCACCGACTGGAAGACGCTGGACCAGGCGCGCCGCAACGGCGTGGAATACAAGATCACGTTCAACTATCCGGCCGACACCAGCTTCGCCAAGGAAATCCAGAAGGACACCAAGGCATCGGCGCTGAATACCAACCTTGTCCCCGGGCGCAGCTACAACTTCGACTACGACTATGCGACGCGCAGCAAGGCCGCCCCGTGGCTGGTCCCGGTCAACGTCTATGACGACGGCCACTTCACCTACATCAAGATGAGCGATCTCAAGCAGTTCCCGACCGGGGACTTCCCCGCGGTATTCATGCGCGAACAGGAAAAGGGCGAGGACTCGCTGGTGAACACCACCGTCGAGGGCAACACCATCGTCGTTCACGGCACGTATCCCTACCTGGTCATCCGCCACGGCGACGATGTCGTGGGCCTGCGAAGGAACACCCAGAAGTGAACTCCAATACTCCGAACCAACCCGGTGGTGATTCCACGCACCCGCAGGATTCGCACGGCATGCCAGGCAACCAGGCCGATCCGCTGGCCGGCAATCCTTATTCCACCCGCTACCAGCAGGCGGGCACGCCCGATCTCGACGCCGGCGCGCCTCAGCTGCGCTCGCACGATTTGAGGCGCATGAACCAGCGCGCGCTGCTTCTGCTGGGCGCGGTCGTGCTGCTCCTGCTGTTCGTCGCGTACTGGATGATCACCGGCACGGGCAAGCGCAGCGAGCCAGTCAAGCCACGCGAAGAAAGAGTCACGGTGGCGGAACCGCCCAGGTCGCTGGCCTTGCCTCCGTTGCCGCCGTCGACTCCGGCGCCGCAACAGGCCGCGGCCATTCCGCTCGTGCAGCCCGCGGCCGCACCATTGCCTGCCGCACAACCCGTGCCGGCACCGCCCCCCCAGCTGCCATCACTGGTGCAACGCCGGATCTCCGCCGCCGAAGATGCAGGCTCCGCCCAGGCCGCTCCACCCGCCGCCGTACCGGCCGCCACCGGCGTCGGCGCCCCGGGGAGCCTGCACGATTCGAACATCACCAGCGCCCAACCGCTGCGCCGTCCGGACGTCCTGATGCAACGCGGCACCTACATCCGTTGCGTACTGGAGACACGCATCATCTCTGACATCCCCGGCTATGCGTCCTGCCTGGTCACCGAACCGGTCTACTCCTTCAACGGCCAGCGCCTGCTGCTGCCCAAGGGATCGAAGGTGCTCGGAACCTACGACAAGGGTCCGACGGGTGATCGCATGGCGGTGATCTGGGACCGCATCATCACGCCCAATGGCATCGACGTGAACATGGCCAGCCCGGGCATCGACAACCTGGGTGGCGCCGGCATCCCCGGCTATTACGACGCCCACTGGGGCCAGCGCATCAGCTCGGCCCTGCTGATCAGCATGCTCAGCGACGCCTTCAAGTACGAGGCCGCCGAACACGGCCCGAAGACCACCACCATCGGCTACGGCGTGGCGACTGAACAACCGTTCGAGAGCAACACTGCGCAGACCGTGCAGAACCTGGCCAATCAGGCCGTGCAGGCTGCCGCCAATCGCGCACCAACCGTGACCATCAACCAGGGCACGATCGTCTACGTCTACGTCGCCAAGGACGTGGATTTCAGTGGCGTCGTGGCCCGCTTCTGACCGATCCACCGAGCCCATGCAGGAACTGGACGCACACGTCTCGAGCGAATTCCTCGCCTACCAGTATGAGGTACTGGGAGTACGGGAGTTCATGTCCTCGCCGGACGTCACCGAGATCTGCATCAACCGCCCGGGCGAGTTGTACCTGGAAAGCCGCGGTGCGTGGCGCCGTGTCGAAGTACCCACACTCACGTTCGAACGGGCGCGCCAGTTCTGCACGGCGGTTGTCAACGAGAGCAACACCGGCCAGCGCATCACGGACACCGACCCGGTGGTGTCACTGACCTTCCCCACCGGGGAGCGCGCGCAATTCGTGATACCGCCTGCCTGCGAAGCGGGCCGCGTGTCCATCACCATCCGCCTGCCGTCCAAGCAGACGAAAACACTGGCCCAGTACCAGCAGGACGGCTTCTTCGACGAGATCGTCGAAGTGGGCCGGGGCATCAGCGCTGTCGATCGCGAATTGCTGGAATTGCGCGCCAGCCGCCACTACGCCGACTTCTTCCGCAAGGCGGTGCTCAACAAGAAGAACATCGTGGTTTCCGGCGCCACCGGCAGCGGCAAGACCACGTTCATGAAGTCGCTGGTGCACCACATCCCCGACAACGAACGTCTGGTGACCATCGAGGATGCACGCGAGCTGTTCATCGCCCAGCCCAATGTCGTGCACCTGCTCTATTCCAAGGGCGGCCAAAGCACCAGCAACGTCACTGCCAAGAGCTGCATGGAGGCCTGCCTGCGCATGAAGCCGGACCGCATCATCCTGGCCGAACTGCGCGGTGATGAGTCGTTCTACTTCATCCGCAACTGCGCCTCGGGCCACCCCGGCTCGATCACCAGTTGCCATTCCGGCAGCACGGAACAGACCTGGGACCAGCTTGCCCTGATGGTGAAAGCCTCCAACGAAGGCGCCGGGCTGGAGTTCGCCACCATCAAGCGCCTGCTCATGATGACCATCGACATCGTCGTTCACATCAAGGCGCATGCAGGGCGTCGTTGCATCACCGGCATCGATTTCGATCCTGCCCGCAGCTTTTCGCCATCCTGATCCGCGCACTGGCACGGGAGTCCACGACATGTTCGCTGCAATCGGATTGATGGCTTGCCCCAAACTGGCCGTATCGGCCGAGGTGATGAGCCACGTCGTCGACGTCGAATCCGGCGCCAATCCCTATGCGATCGGCGTGGTGGGCGGCCAACTGGAACGCCAGCCCAGGAGCCTGGCCGAGGCGCTGGCCACCGTGCGCATGCTCGACGCCAAGGGTTACAACTATTCGCTGGGCGTGGCGCAGGTGAACCGCGCCAACCTCGGCAGATACGGCCTGGATTCCTACGAAAAGGCCTTCGACACCTGCCCCAACCTCGCTGCCGGCGCGCAGATCCTCGCCGCGTGCTACGCCAGCTCCGGTGGCAACTGGGGCAAGGCCTTCAGCTGCTACTACTCGGGCGACTTCGTCACCGGCTACCGCGACGGCTACGTGCAGAAGGTGTACGACTCCATCAATCGCAACAGGGGTAACGACGTCGGCGTCGGCGCTTCGCAGGCGATACCCCTCAAGGCCGCATCGGCAGCTGTTGCCGGTGGCACACAGGCACCGGATACCCCCGACTACCGCGTGGCGATCCGCAGCGTGTCGTTCTACACGACGACAACGTCTACACCCCCACCGGGCAGTTCACCAGTCCACGACAGCGTGTCGCCCTCCGTCTCGGTGCAGGCACCAGCCAAGCCCTCCGCCACACGGTCGATGGTATCCACACCATCACCCATTCCCGCCAGCGACGCATCGAACCATGTGGATGCCGCCACTTCGGTCTTCGTGCCGCAAGTGACCGGGCCAAACGACCCGCCCCCCTCCACGCCGACCAGCCCGGCGGTCTCGCCACAGTCGACATCCGTAATCGCCAGCAGCACTCCCGCCGCCTCCGCGCAAGAGCAATCCGATGCAGCTTTCGTCTTCTGAAACCGAGGCATGCGCGGTCAAGCGCATGGCTCGCCCCAGTCTGCGGATTCGCCCATCCGCGCCGGTGGCCGCATGGCCGCAAGACCAGCTCGAGTCACTCGAGACAACTCGCGGCAAATCCGGCTGCATGTCACGCAGCCATTCCTGAGACGTCAACGCCAGACCGTCACAACATCCACCCCCACCAAGGAAATCCGACATGGCACCGAACCAGATCGTCACCGACAGCCTCCTCCGCTCCAGCCGCGCCCGTCTTGGCACCTTCCTGTATCTCGCCGTGCTCATCGCCCTGGTCATGCCGGGCATCGCGTTTGGCCAGGACGCCGGCGACACCATCAACACCACCTGCAACTTCGCCAACAACATCAACAAGATCCTCAACGCCATCTCCATCGTGGTGGTGACCATCGCGGTGATCTTTTCCGGTTACCAGATCGCCTTCGCGCACAAGCGCATCGGCGATGTCGCCCCCGTGCTGATCGGCGCCGTGCTGATCGGTGCTGCCGGCCAGATCGCCAAGATGTTCCTCGCCGGCAGCACCACGGCCTCCGGCGCCACCCAGTGCTCGACCACGGCGAGCCTGATTTCACACGCATTGAGCCACTATGCATAAGAACGCGCTGTTCCGCGGCTGCACCCGCCCGCCCATGTTCATGGGCGTGCCCTACGTACCGTTCTTCTTTGCGGTGGGCGGGGTGTTCCTGCTGTCGGTGTACACCAACTTCTTCTACCTGCTGCTGATTCCGCCAGTGATCTTCGTGATGCGCCAGATGGCTCGTCGCGACGAGATGATCTTCCGCCTGCTCGGACTGCGGCTGCAGTTCCGCACCCGGATTCGCAACCTGCAGGAACACGATGGCATGTGGGTGTTCACACCCAACAGCTACCGCGGCCAGTCGAAAGACAAAACGTAAGCCACCCAGGCGCCCCGGATTGCCGGGGCGCCGTCCTGGATCCACATCATGCCCAAGCCCAGCTTCGTCCCCGATGCCGCGATCAGCGAATTCGTTCCGCTGTCCACCCATGTATCGCCGACCGTGCTCAAGACCACGGGAGGCGATTACCTGATGGTGTGGCGCCTGGGCGGCCTGCCGTTCGTAGGGCGCGAGGAATGGGACATCGAGCACCGCCACAACACCTTCAACCGCATGCTGCAGACCCTGCGTGCGCCGGATTTCGTGAACGTGGCGTTCTGGGTGCACGACGTGCGCCGCCGCCGCCGCTTCAAGGACCACAGCCGCTTCGCGCAAGCCTTCAACCAGAGCATGTCGGATGCGTATTACGACGCGCTGTCCGCGCAGAAGCTGATGCAGAACGAGCTGTACCTCACCCTGATCTACCGCCCCATCGTCGAGGGCAAGCGCTTCGCCGAGAAGTCCAGCGACATCGCCCGGCTGGAGTCCGAGCAGTTGCAGGCCGTCAATACCGTATTGGAACTGGCGGGCAACGTCGAGGCCGTACTGAAGGACTACGCGCCCTACCGGCTCGGCATGTACGAGGCCAAGAACGGCGTGGTTTTCTCCGAGCCGCTGGAGCTCTACGGCTACCTGCTCAACCGCATCGACGAGCCGGTGCCGGCGTTGCCCGCACCGGTGTACAGCTACCTGCCGGTGAGCAAGCACCGCTTCTCCGCCAAGACCGGCGACTTCGTCATCACCGCACCCGACGGCGCCAACCAGTTCGGCGCCATCCTCAACATCAAGGAATACACCGACGGCACGTATCCGGGCATCCTCAACGGACTGAAGTACCTCGACTTCGAATACGTCGTCACCCACTCGTTCAGCCCCATGGGCCGCCACGACGCGCTGAAGGCGCTGGACCGCACCAAGGGCATGATGATCTCCTCCGGCGACAAGGCCTTCAGCCAGATCGCCGAGCTGGACCACGCCATGGACCAGCTGGCCTCCGGCAACTTCGTGCTGGGCGAGTACCACTTCACCATCGCGATCTACGCGCCGAACCAGGAAACGCTCTCGCAGCAGATCGCCGCCACGCGCGCCGAGCTCTCCAACGCCGGCTTCGTCTCGGTGAAGGAGGACCTGGCCGTCACCGCCTCGTTCTACTCGCAGCTGCCGTGCAACTGGAAATACCGCACGCGCCTGGCCAACGTCAGCTCGCTGAACTTCCTCGGCCTCTCGCCGCTGCACAACTTCGCCACCGGAAAGAAAGAGAACAACCCCTGGGGCGACTACGTCACCACGCTGCAGACCACCAACGGCCAGCCCTACTACTTCAACTTCCACGCCACCCACCCGGCGGAGAACTCGCTGGGCGAGAAGGCCATCGCCAACACCATGGTCATCGGCAAGTCCGGCACCGGCAAGACCGCGCTGATCAACTTCCTGCTCAGCCAGGTGCAGAAGTACACGCCCTCGCCCACGATCTTCTTCTTCGACAAGGACCGCGGTGCGGAGATTTTCGTGCGCGCCTGTGGCGGCAACTATCTCGCACTGGAAAACGGCCAGCCCACCGGCTTCAACCCGTTCCACTGCGAACGCACCGAAGCCAACGTGCAGTTCCTCGCCGAACTCATCAAGGTCCTCGCCGGCAAGAGCGTCTACAGCTCGCGCGAGGAGGAAGACATCTTCCGCGCCGTCGAGAGCATGCTCGACACGCCGATGCGCCTGCGCAACATGACCAACTTCCAGAAGAGCCTGCCCAACATGGGCGACGACGGCCTCTACGTGCGCATGCGCAAGTGGACGGCCGGCAACTCGCTGGGCTGGGTGTTCGACAACCCCGTCGACACCATCGACCTGACCCACGCCAGCATCATCGGCTTCGACTACACCGACATCATCGACAACCCCGAAGTGCGCGTGCCGGTCATCAATTACCTGCTGCACCGCCTGGAAGCGCTGATCGACGGCCGCCCGCTGATCTACGTGATGGACGAATTCTGGAAGATCCTCGACGGCAAGGGCGGCCTCAAGGAATTCGCCAAGAACAAGCAGAAGACCATCCGCAAGCAGAACGGCCTCGGCATCTTCGCCACCCAAAGCCCCGAGGACGCGCTGGCCAGCGACATCGCCGCCGCGCTCATCGAGCAGACCGCCACCATGATCCTGCTGCCCAACCCCAACGCCAGCCGCGAAGACTATGTCGAAGGCCTCAAGCTCACCGAAGCGGAATACCAGGTGGTGGTGAGCCTGGATGAACGTTCGCGCCGCTTCCTCGTCAAGCAAGGCCATGCCAGCGCGGTCTGCCAGCTCAACCTGCGCGGCATGGACGATGCCCTGTCGGTGATCTCCGCCTCCACCGACAACATCGAGATCATGCACCAGGTGCTGCAAGAGCGCGCCACCGCGGCAGGCGTGAGCGTGGACGACCTGCGTCCCGAGCAGTGGCTCAACGATTTCTACGAAAACCGCAAGGGCAGCGGCAAGTCCAGGCCGACCCAGCCGATGCGCCCGCCCCAATCCGCACGCACCACTATCCAATCAAGCTAAGCCAAGGCCGAGTGAGGAAAACGCCATGAGCAAGACAATGTCTCGTTCCGCCGGGCGCAACGCCGCCCTCGCCGTCGGCCTGTCGGCCGCTGCAACCCTGTTCGCATCGCCTGTGGCTGCACAGATCCTGGTTACCGATGGCGCATCCATCACGGCCAACAATGCCGGCTTTGCGGCGCAATTGGCCAAAACCGTCGCCCAGTATGTACGACAGGCCGAACAGCTCTACCAGGAAACCCAAACCACCTTGCAGCTCATCTCCAGCGTCCAGGGCCTGACAAGCAACATGAGTTTGCTTCCCAACCAGATGCAAGAGATCACGGATGCCAGCCCTATCATCGAAGCCAACTGCGGAAGCAATCTCGGCATCGTGGGCGACTTGCTGAACAACGTCACCTCGTTGATCAATCAGAATATTACGCAACGCCAGGCACAAATCTGCGCACAGATCGTCCAGACACAAGTGGACGAGTACAACCTCAACGTGCAGATGTTGCAACGCTTGGATCAGTACAGCGGCTACTTCAGCCAAGTCGAAGGCATCATAAGCAAGGCAAAAACCTTGGGTGATGCAAACAGTGCGAACAATCAGGCGCAGCAGTACGACGCGTCCATGAACACAGAGATGAATAACTTCCGGACCCTGATCCAGGCCAAGGAAAGCACGATCCAATCGCTACAAGGAATCCAGTCCGCCTTGGCTCAACAAGCCATGCGCGGTAACTCCAGCCTGATAGGCAATGCAGTTCAAGGTGTCGCGCTTACCGCCGCATTCACCATAGATCAATAATTTTCGGCGTATTTGCCATGCATCCACTCCAGCACCGCAACACCACGAATAACCGTGCCTCCCTCGAGGACAGGACTGCGTCATGAACCTTGCCATCTATGTGCTGGTATACAACTACATCAACCACGCCATCAACAACTTCATGGATCAGATCATGACCCAGGTCATGACTTGGGTAAGTTTTGTTGCGGTAACGGTTGTAACGCTGTGGATACTCACTACCGGTTACAAAGTCATCACCGGCCAGATGCGCGAATCGCTGATGGCTGTAGTGGTCAACATGACGCGCATCGCCTGCATCGTCACCGTCGCCGCCAGCATGTCCGTCGGCAGCGCGAGCATCCATGATCTGTTCGCCAGCCAGTTGCCCACCGCGTTGAACCAGTTGTTCACCGGCAGCACTGACAGCATCCCAGACACCATCAACAAGAACTTGGCGCTCACTGTAACTGCGATGAGCGCCATTGACGCGGTGCAGGCGCCCTCCAACGACGTCGTCACGGTCACCCAGAAAGCCCGCGCCACCGATCTGGCCATCTTCGGCACCGCCAGTCCGCCCATGGCAGCGGGCGCCATGCTGCTGATGTACAACTTCGCCATCGCCCTTGTCGTGGGCCTAGGACCATTGTTCATCCTCTGTCTGATCTTCGACCAGACCAAACCATTGTTCCAGAAGTGGCTGATGTATGGCATTGGCACGGTGTTCTCGCTGGCCATGCTGAGCTTCATTTCCACCATTGTGCTCAACGTCACCGCGCGAGCCGCCGCTGCACTGTGGGGTAGCAACCTCATCAACAACATGATTGGCACCAACAGCGAAGGCTTGTCCACACAGTCGCTGGAACAAGGCGGCATCGGCCTGCTGATGACCATGCTGATCATTTCCGTACCTCCCATGGCGGGCAATTTCTTCTCGGCCACACTGGGCAACTTCAATCCCTACAACGTCTTCAGCCGAGCAGGCCAGCCGGGGCCAGCTGGGCAGCCACCGGGGTCATATGGGTATGGTGGACATGGGCCATCGCAAGCAGGCATTGGACAAACTAACGCTGGGCAACTAACTGGAACTGGGGGCTTTAACACATTACCAAGTTCAGCTTCCTACAGTGGCGCTCACTTAAGTAATTCGGGATTTGCGACAGGCAATGATGTAACCAAGCAAGGTGGCGGTTTGGCCAACCCGCTGACAGGAAGGTGATAGTCATGAAAACTCTTTGCTTCCTCACGCTTTTATTGGTCGCCACCTCCACTCATTCCCAAGACTGCGCCGGAGTGAATGCGGGCGGCGTATGCGTCCCCCCCGACGTGGCGATGCCGGGTTATCAGCAACAAGCCCCGCAGCCGCCTCCGCAGAAATGGGTGGATCATTGGGGCGCGATTGCAACCTATGAGCCGAATGGAAGTCTCGGAGCAGCCACCAACATGCCGAGTCAAAACAGTGCTGAACAGGCCGCCCTTGCGGATTGCCAGTCGAAGCACGGATCTGCATGCAAGATTCAACTTTCATATCGCAATCAATGTGCTGCAATGGTGGTGAGTGGCAAAGGATATAACGTGACTCCTGCCGCCACCGTAGATCTGGCTGTAGCGAAAGGCATGAACACTTGCACTAATTCGGGCGACCCCAACTGCCACGTCTATTACACAGCCTGCAGCCTACCCACCCGGATTCAATGACTATGCCAACCATGAAATTGCTGCTTAGTTACACCGGCATGATGCTGATTTCAGGCGCACTGCTGTGCGCATGCGACTCTTCCAATTCGCCGTCAAGCGCGCTGGCGTCTTCAACATCGAGCGCACCTCCTACGTCAAGCGTTTCCGCGACCGCGCCTTCATCGGCGTCTACCGCCACACAAGAAAAACCCATGGATGACTTGAAGACCTTCATTGGCAACAACCACCTACTGGACTCCAAGGCCGGCGACCTCAATGGCAGCGGCAAGCCAGGCGTGCTGCTGGTGCTCGATCCAGCCACTGGCGGTACTGGAAAACTGGGCGAAGGCCCGTCACGCACGGTGTTGCTACTTGTGCGCGACGCCTCCGGGCAACTGGAAAACGCCGTGCAAAACGACAAATTTGTGCCTTGCGCACAATGTGGCGGCATAGCAGGCGACCCCTACAGCTACACGCAGATAGGCAAGGGCCAATTCACCGTGGTGACTGAAGGCGGTTCGCGCGAGCACTGGTCGAATGAATACACCTTCGCCTATGTGCCCGCGCAAAACGGCTGGCTACTGCATGAAGTGAAGCGCGAGGTGACCGACCAGGAAACCGGTAAGCACAAGACACTGGATCTGACATCAAAGGATTTCGGCGCAGTGCGTTTCCAGGATTTCGACCCTGCCAACCTGCCGGAGGCCACGCTGCCTTGAGTAGTTGATTCACGCCAGGGTTGGCGGGAATGTTGCAGACAGGGAACGCAGTCGCCCCTTCAGGAATTCGGTCAGGAGTTATTGCATGGCTACCGATAGAGAGACCCAGTTGTTGCAAGCCGCTTATCAGGCGGGCATCACGTCGCCGAAGGAATTGGCGAATTTCATGGCGCAGGTGAACGCTGAATCCGGCGGGCTCAACAAGCTGGACGAAAGTTTCCGCTATACCACGGGCGTTTCGCAGATCCCTGTGAAATACGCCCATCGCGAAGGCGACGCGACACTGGAGGCTGCCCGTGTTAGTGCATTAAAAGGGCACCCCGAGGAACTGGCCCGGCTGATGTATGGCGGGCGCAATGGAAACAACGACACGACCGATGGGTACACCTATCGTGGGCGCGGCTATATCCAGCTCACCGGCAAAGACAATTACGAAGCTGCCGGCAAGGCATTGCATATTGACCTGGCGCGCGACCCCGACCTCGCGGCCCAGCCCGAGAACGCCGCCAGGATCGCCGTGTGGTACTGGCAGAATCGGGTGCCTGACACGGCACACAAAGATGTAGAGGCCGCGACATTAGCCATCAACGGTGGTTATAACGGCCTGGATACGCGGCAAACGCAGTTCGTCAAATGGGAAAAGATCCTGACGTCGGGAACGATGCAACATCTGGCCAAGGGGGAAGCTCCCAGCCTACCGGCGGAATCGGCAACGAGGCATGCAGGAAAGCATGCCAGCTTGGGACAAGGTGTCCATGGCGACAATGTCAGGAAGCTGCAATCGGAACTGGCCGCATTGGGCTACAAAGACAGCAAGGGCCGCCTATTGGGCGCGGACGGCAACTTCGGATCGGACACCCGCCACGCCGTGGAACGCTTCCAGCACGACCATCAACTCATCATAGACGGCAAGGTCGGCCCCCAGACCCAACAGGCGATGCACTCGGCGCTGCAACAACAGGCCACTGCCCATGACCTGACCGGCCCTCGCCATCCCGATCACGCCCTGTACGAGCAGGCACTGACCGGCGTGCGTACCCTTGACGCCCAGCACGGCCGCTCTATCAACCAGCAAGACATCAACCTTGCGGCCGCATTGGCCGTCGAGGCCAAGCACCAGGGCATAACGCGCATCGACCAGGTAGCTCTCGGCGACAACGGCAGTCGGGTCTACATTGCCCAAAACCCGGCATCACCAATGGAAATGGCGAAGTTCGGTTCCGTCGATACGGCCAGCGCCTTGCAGACCCCGCTGGCCCTGAGCTCCGCCACGGCAGCATCCATGCCGTCACCTGCCTCGATGTCACCGGCTGTTGTGCAGCCATCCCAACCGAGTCAGGCCAACGCCCTGGCCATCTAGGTCCACACCATCGCATATCCGCATCACGCGTCCGGCTGAACCAGCCCCCGTCGCCATTTCATCAGCACAAGGAGTCAAGCCATGAAACTGCGCCCACTGTTTGCCGCTCTCGCCATCGGCGCCACCGGACTGACCACCGGTACCGCGCACGCCCAAGGCGCGGATCCCTGTTCGGTCTATACCTGCATGGCGGGCCTCTCCGGTTCGGGCGCCCCGGGCGGAGCGGCATGCACCGCCCCCATCGCCACCTTCCACGCGATCCAGGTGTGGTCGCCGCACTTCAACAGCTCGGCTACCGCCGCCGCGCGCCGGCGATTCCTGATGAAGTGCCCGGGAGCCCAGGAGCCCACCAACCTGGTCATCCTCAATGCCATCATCGCGGAGTGGGGTTACAGCCCCTGAATCACGCCGCATGCTGCATCCCACGGCCCCGCTCCCTGCCTGGCGAGGCGATTTTCCCGGCATGTAATGCATGCCTGTCCCTCGCTCCGGCAAACCAGCGCATTTGCCGCGCGAAACTGCACGTGCGCATCCGCGGACATCGCCTACGCAGGCCGTCTCCAGCCAGGAGCGTTCGTCCGCAAAAAGGATCCGGCCCACCGGCCTGTCCGACCATCCCGCCTGACTGCATGCCCATGGCATGCACTGCTTTTCAATCCATGTTCCACCAGCGGAACGTTCGACGAGGCACTGAAGGATGAGCCAAGGGAAACTGGTTTTCACGGCACTGCTGTTCGCGGCCGCCCTGCTCGGCGGCCTCTGCCTCGCCAACTGGCTCACGCTGTGGCTGCTTGGCCTGAAGGGCTCGCCCCCGGCCTGGAACACCTGGTGGCAGTACCACCAAGCCAGCAACCTGCCGCCGTACGCACCGTATGCCGGCAAGATCAAGCTGGCAGGAGGACTCGGCTTCGGCCTGCCCTTGCTGACCTGGCTGCTCCTGCTGATCCCGTTGTCCCGGCGCAAGGCCGAGTCCCTGCACGGCGACGCACGTTTCGCCGGCCTGCGCGACCTCAAGAAGGCCGGGCTGCTCGCGCAGACTCCGCAAGGCATCCTCATCGGCAAGTACAAGGGACGCTATCTGTGGTTGAACGGCACCCAGCACGCCATCGCCATTTCCCCCACGCGCTCCGGCAAGACCACGAGCATCGCCATCCCGGCATTGCTTTCCTATGCCCAGTCGATGGTGGTGCTCGACCTCAAAGGCGAACTGTTCAAGGCCACCAGCGGCTGGCGCGAGGCTCAAGGCCATGCCATCCGGGTGTGGGCACCTTACGACGATGCGGGGAACACCCATCGATTCAACCCGATGTCCCTCATGGCCGGCATGGATCCCGGCAAGCGCCTTGGCGAAATCCAGACCATGGCCGCCATCCTGTACCCGGACGAGACCGGCAAGGATCCCTTCTGGACCAGCCAGTCGCGTGCAGCCTTCAGCGCCTTCGCTTCTTTCATGTTCGAAACCTGGGATGCCCAGGTGCTGGCCCGGCATCGCGCCGGCGTCCCCGCCTCGATGCAGCTCGACCCGAACACCTCGATCCTGTTCCCCAGCCTGGAACGCATCCTGCGCCTTTCCAGCGGCATGGACGGCAAGAGCACCAGGGAAACGCTGCAGCAGATACTCACCGAGCCCGTCCACGCCTGCGTCAGTCCGCAAACCCGCACCGTGTTCGGCAATCTCCTGGGGCTGGCCGAGCAGACCTTCTCCTCGGTCATCGCCACCGTGCAGGCGCCGCTGCAGCAGTTCCTGAGCCCGATCCTCGCCGCCGCCACCAACGCCACGGATTTCGACGTGACCGCGTTGCGCAGGCACCCCGCCACCCTTTACGTCATCATCCCCACCAACAAGCTGGACGAGAGCAGCAAGCTGCTGAACATCTTCTTCAGCACCGTGATCGGCGCCAATCTCGGCAAGCAATTGGGCGAAGAGCCCGGCCTCAAGTACCAGTTGCTGATGCTGATGGACGAGTTCACCGCGATGGGTCGGGTGGATGTATGGGCCAAGCGCATCTCGATTTCCGCCAGCTACGGTGTCCGCGACCTGTGCATCGTGCAGAGCCGGGCGCAGTTGCGCTCGGCCTATGGCGACCATGACGCCCAGAACTTCATCACCAACCACGGCGCGCAGATCGTGTTCGCCCCGCGCGAGCAGGCCGATGCCAATGAATACAGCGAAATGCTCGGCTACAAGACGCTGCGCAGGCAGCAACGCAGCACCAGCCGCGGCCGCGACAGCCGCCAGGTATCGATCAGCTACAACGAGGAGAAGCGCGCCTTGTTCCTGCCACAGGAAATCAAGCAACTGCCGCAGGACGAGGAGATCATCTTCTACGAAGGCTGCAAGCCCATCCGCGCACGCAAGAACTGGTTCTTCAAGGACAAGGAACTCAAGGCGCGCGCCGACGTGCCCCCCGCAAGGATCAAGCCGATGACGTGCCCTCCTGCAGGCGAAGCGACCAGGAACATCGTCCGTCCGCAACAGGAACAAGCCGCGGCATGGCTGGCGCAATAGGTCGCGCCACGCCCCCGGCAGGCCACGGCCCGACCTGCCCCAGGCTCGATGGCGAAGCATCGGCACCGCTTCCTGAGGATCCCATCGCCACGCCACCGCCTCATGCCTGCACGGTGATCACTTCCGACCATGAAACCTCGAATCCAATCCGTCTTGCTCCTCACCTTGACCGCGATCACAGGATGCTCCATGGCACACGGCGACCCCAGCAACCCGAAGAAAAACCCGCACCCCGTCAAGCGCTATGAAGTCATCGCCACGGCGGATGCGCCAGGGCCGTGGGATTCAGTGAGCGGCACGGTGTTTTTCGATATCGTCAACGTGGACTGCGTGCCGCAGGGCTCATTCACCGGGGGACGGAACATCCCGAATGCCAGCCATGAATTCGAGATGGCCCGCACCGGCGAAAAAACCTGGAAGGGCCATTTCCATCGCGACCTGCTGCTGGACGAAGATTATTTCGGCAAGGGCGTTTGCCATTGGGATGCGACGGGGATGGGGCCGGTATTCGTTGCGCATGGCGCGACGTTCTCTCCGACGCGCGGCCTGAAGCAGGCGATGCAGGCCGGTTCGTACACTGAATACTTCAAGAAGAGCGCCTACAAGGATCACTCCTTTACCGGCATGGGCGCACTGGAGTTCCTGCCCGACTCTCCTGAAGTCGCCAGGCATCCCGAGGACTTCTTCCCGATCACGGTCACCATCAAGGAGATCGGGCCGTGAGCCCGACCGCCAGGGCACAAGCCGACGCCGCCAACGACGCCTACACCAACCGCCCGAACTACCTCCACGACAACCGGCCCGTTTACCTTGGCGGCTCGGAGTACAAGATCATTGGCTACAGGGATGATCCGGCCACGGGCTTCCATGCCACCGCCTACCAAAGCGTGGCCACGCACGAAATCATCATCACCTACCGCGGCACCGATCCCGCCATCAGCGACATCACGGGCCACACCCTCACGACGATCCAGGACATTGCCGTCGATGTCACGATGGTGCGGGATCGAATCAACCCGCAGGAGGCAGCCGCAAGCGACTTCACCAGGGAAACGATCGCCAAGGCGGAAATGCAGGGCATCTCCAGGGACCGGATCACCGTGGCCGGCCACTCGCTGGGCGGCACCCTAGCCGAAATCGAGGCGTCCAGGTACGGACTGCGTGGCGCGACCTTCAACGCCTATGGCGCGGCAGGCCTGGGCCACGGCGTGCCCGAAGGCGGCAGCGAAGTGATCGACTATGTGATGGCTGGCGATGTGGTCAGCGCCGCCAGCCGTCACCATGGCCGCGTGGTGACGCTTGCCAGCCCGGACGACCTCGCGAGCATGCGGGCCGGGCGCTATCTGGACGCGCCAGCCGGTGCGCAGGCACCCAATCCCTTCCTGACCATGAGCCTGGGCGACCACAGCATCAAGCATTTCGCTCCCGATCCCGATGACCACGCGACGAGCGTGCTGGATCCGGCGACGTTGACGCGATACGGGAAGAATTACGCGGACAACAAGGCCGCCATCGACGCCTACCGCAACGACGTCTACCGCGAGCGCGAGGAATTGTCCGTGGCGTTGCGCCAGGCCCAGGACCATGATGCCCATGCGCAATTGCCCGCGGACATCCGGAGGCAGCTGGACGAATACCTGGCGGCAAACGTGGACCCGGCCATCCGCAGGAAGATCGAGCAGAACAGCGTCGTGCAAGATGTGGAACACGGACTGCAGACAGGCGCCGATGCGCTGCGCGCGGGCGGCCGATACGCGCAATCACGGTATGAGCGCGCGGCGGCGGCAGTGCATGCCGCAGGCAGCGCAGCAGCGCCAGCCAACCCCGTTGCGCCCCTGGCTGGCGCTGTGATCGGCGAGGCAGCGCATTTGCAAGGGCAGGCGGCAGGCGCCGTTGGCGACCTTGCCGCGGATGGCCTTGAAGCAGCCAGGCAGACGATCGGGCATGGTGCGCACGATGCCGCACAGGCGATCAATGGAGCCATCCACGCCCCCGGACTCCAGGCAACCACGATCCACCTCGTCAACGGCGTCGTCGACACCTACCGAACCGCCGAAAACGTCGTGCACACGGCCGAACAGGCGTTCGACCATGCCAGGCAATCCGTGTCACATGGCATGGATGCCGCCAGGCAGGCTGGCGACGACGCGCGACAGGCCGTGGCGCACGGCGTCGACGACGCCAGGCACACCGCCGCGCGAGCCTGCGATGACGCCCGCCAGGCGATGGCGCACGGCATCGATGCCGTCGTGCATGCCGCCAACACGGCCTACGACGCACTCACGCACGCGGAGTCATGGATCGGGCGCGGCACGACACCCTCACCCGCTCCGCAACCCCGACACGCGCGCACCGACCCGACTGCGGAATCCCTCCATACGCGCGACGACCCGCGCCATCCGGCAAACCCCGATCACGCGCTGTACCGGGAATTGCACGAACGCATCCCGGCCGCCAGCGAAAAGCGCCTGTTGCAGTTCACCGCGGCCTGCCATGCCGGCGGCATCACCCACGACAACATCGGTCCGATCGCCTATGACGAGCACCGCGGCATCATGCATTTCATGACCGCGTCGGAACTCAGGCCGCCCGTCGCGGTGGACGTGAAAGCGCCCTCGCCCGACCCGCAGCATTCCATCCAGCAGATCCAGCTGGCCAACCAGCCGCGGCCTCCTGTCCACGGCCAGCCGCAGACCCAAGGCGCACAAATCGGGCAATAGCGGAGCCTCGCCATGGACCGCGCCACCGGGCCGCTCGCGGCTGGCGGGCCAGGCCCGGATCGCCCACCCCGCGAACCACCCGGTCGTGCATACCTCGCTAAACTGGCGCGATGCCACTTGCCCCCGCCATGCTCGACCGGCTGCACGAGATCTTCCCGCCCGGTGCGGCTTCCGTCGCCGAGGCCGAACGCCTCGCCTACGCCTACGACAATTCGCGGCTCAATGCGCTGCCTGACGCGGTGGTGTTTCCCACGGAGCACGCGCAGGTCGAGGCGCTGGTGCGTGCCTGCCGCGCGCACGGCACTCCCCTGGTGGCGCGCGGGCGCGGCAGCAACACCACGGGCGCCACGGTGCCGGTGAATGGCGGCGTGGTGGCCAGTTTCGAGCGGATGAACCGTATCCTGCGCATCGACCCGGACAACCGCCTGGCGGTGGTGGAGCCGGGCGTGCTCAACGACGACCTGCAGAAGGCGCTGGCGCCGCACGGCTTCTTCTGGCCGCCCGATCCGTCCTCCGCGCCCTGGTGCAGCATCGGCGGCAACCTCGCCTGCAATTCGGCCGGGCCGCGCACGGTGAAGTACGGCAGCCCGCGCGAGAACACGCTGGGCCTGCGCGCGGTGGCCGGCAGCGGCGAGGGCTTCCGTTGCGGCACGTACACCAGCAAGGGCGCCACGGGTTACGACCTGACGCGCCTGCTGATCGGTTCGGAAGGCACGCTGGCCCTGATCACCGAGGCCACGCTCAAGCTCACGCCGAAACCTTCCGCTGTGCGCACGCTGCGCGCGACGTACCGCGACGTCGGCGCGGCCGCGCGCGCGGTGGCGCGGATCATGGCGCAGCCGGTCACGCCCTGCGCGCTGGAATTCATCGACGACGTGGCGCTGAAGCTCGCGCGCGACCACGCGCCCGATGCCGGCGTGCCGGAAGCCGGTGCCCTGCTGATGATCGAGGTGGACGGCGAGCCGGACGCCTTGCCCGCCGCCGCCGAAGCGGTGGCGCGCGCCGCGCGCGGCGACGGGCTGGTCGAGCTGCGCGTGGCCGGGACCGCCGCGGAAACGCAGGCGCTGTGGAGCGCGCGCAAGGCGCTGTCGCCTGCGCAGCGCAAGCTGTCTCCCCACAAGATCAACGAGGACGTGGTAGTGCCGGTGAGCCGGCTGCCCGAACTGGTGGACGGCGTGAAGCGCCTGGCGGCGAAGCACGACCTGCCCATCGTCAGCTTCGGCCATGCCGGCAACGGCAACCTGCACGTGAACCTGCTGCCGCGCGACGAGGCCGAGCGCGAGCGCGCCCACGCCGCGCTGGCCGAGCTGTTCGCGCTGGTCATCGCGCTCGACGGCACGCTGTCGGGCGAGCACGGCATCGGCATCGCCAAGCGGGAGTTCATGCCGCTGGCGCTGTCCGGCGAAACGCTGCAGCTGATGCGCGGCGTCAAGGCCGCGTTCGATCCCGATGGCATCCTCAACCCGGGCAAGCTGTTACCGTAGCCGCTCGCCGCGCGGCGGAATCCGAAGGGGAAGCGATGAAACGCGCATTGTTCTGCGTACTGGCCATGTCGTGTTTCCTGCTGGGCGCCTGCAACCAGCAATCGCTGATCGACAAGTTCGCGCCGAAGGCCGATTCCGCCACCGCCAGGTCCATCATCGACCGGCTGCGCCAGGGCGATACGGAAGCCATCGAGGCGCAGCTCGATCCGCGCTACCGGACGCCCGACGTCACTGCAAAACTGCACGAAATCGCCGCGGCCTTTCCCGCCGGCCAACCCGTTTCCGTGAAGACCGTGGGCTTCAACGAAAACACCCTGCTGGCCCATGGCGAGTCGTCCAGCACCACCAATCTCACCTTCGAATACCAGTTCAACGACGCATGGGTCGTCGCCACGGTCGTGCTCGCGAAGAAGGGCGACGCGTTGACGATCGAAGGCCTGCACGCCGAGCGCCTGGCCGAATCCCTGGAAACCCGCAACGCGTTCACCTTCCAGGCCAGGGGTGCCGCGCACTGGCTGATGCTGCTGTGGGTCATTGCCAATACGGCGTTGTGCCTGTGCGCTTTCGTGCTCTGCCTGCGCACACGGATCGCACGGCGCAAATGGCTGTGGGCACTATTCACCCTGGTCGGCGTGAGCACGCTGCGTTTCGACTGGAGCAACGGGCACTTCGCATTCCAGCCGCTCAGCGTGCAGCTGTTCGGCGCATCGGCGATGGCGCAACCTTATGGGCCATGGATACTGGGCGCATCCATCCCGCTCGGTGCGATCTGGTTCCTGGCCGTGCGGCGCCGCCTGGCCGCCGCATCCGTTCCGCCGGCATTGCCGGGGGCCGACGCAACGCCATGACCGCGCCCCTCCCCCGCGACACCGTCGCATTCGAGGCCCTGCTCGCCGACATCCGCGCCTGCCGCCTGTGCGCGGCGCATTTGCCGCTCGGGCCACGGCCGGTGGTGCAGGCATCGCTGCAGTCGCGACTGCTGATCGTGAGCCAGGCGCCGGGGCGCAAGGTGCACGACACCGGCATCCCGTTCAACGACGCGAGCGGCGACCGGCTGCGCGAGTGGCTGGGCACCGGCAAGGACGTGTTCTACGACGCCACGAAGATCGCCATCGTGCCGATGGGTTTCTGCTTCCCGGGCACCGGCAAGGGCGGCGACCTGCCGCCGCGTCCCGAATGCGCCCCGACCTGGCATCCACGCCTGCTGCCGCTGCTGGGACAGGTGCGGCTGACGCTGGCGATCGGCCAGTACGCCCAGGCGGGCCTGCTGGGCGACCGCCGCGGACGCACGCTTACCGACACCGTGCAGGCGTGGCGCGAACACCTCGCGCAAGGCGTGCTGCCGTTGCCGCATCCCAGCCCGCGCAACCAGCTCTGGCTGAAGCGCAACGCATGGTTCGAAACAGAGTTGCTGCCCGAGCTGCGCAAGCTGGTAGCCGCGGCACTGCGCTAGGGAACCCTGCATCCGTCACCGCGCGTACTGCACCAAGCGCACGCGCGAGCGATCTTCGGCGACCACTTGCAGGCCAGTATGATCGGCCACGTCCCGTCGTCGGCCTGCGGCAACCGCCCCGGAACGGGCATCTCTCGCTCGCGGATAAAGCCACTACGCATTCAGGTCAACACATACAGGGGAGTCAGGCATGGAAACCGTTTGTCAGGCTTGCGGTTATCAAAGGAAGCCGACGGATCAGGCACCCGAGTGGGAGTGTCCCGCCTGCGGCAAGGCGTATGTGAAGACCTCGCATCCATCGGCCAGTCCGTTGGTGATTTACCCGGGCAGTCCTTCTGTCGAGGCAGGCAACGGGCAGTACGGAAGAGCCACGCCCCCGAGTGCGCCGAAGGAAACAGCCAAAAACAAGCACGGAATACTCATCGGAGTTTCTTTCTTGCTTTTGATCTTTGTCCTCCCCCTGCTTTTCAATCCATCGTCAGCATCCGACATGATTCTGCATAGTGAGCGTGGCTTTATTGCACTCATTTGCACCGCAATGTTGGCGGCGCTGGTCGTCGCTGGCCGCATGAGTGAGAGAGGTGGTCCCGATGACCGCAAGTCCGCAGCTACACTTGCCGCCACATCTATCGGACTCGCTGTTGCAGTGCTTTTTTTCGGCATCGCAATTTCATCGCACAACGAGGCACGCGCCGAGGCCAGCATCCAGCGTAATGGCGTGCGCGCCACAGCGGATGTCGTCCGCATCTATAACGGAGGATGCGGAAGAGCGGGATGCAACATCTACGTGGAATACGCGTTTACGCCGCCGACTGAAACGCAATCCGTGCATGGCCACGCATGGCTCGGATCGACGGGAGGCTCTGACTCACATATCGCTTACGCACGTACAAACAGGCAGGTTCCCATCGCCTACGAAATTGGCCACCCTGAAGTCTCGGCACTGAACTTCAACGACGATGTTTTTCGCCTCGATCATGACGACAGCGCGATGGCCTTGTTGGGCAAGATCCTTCTGGGAATCCTGCTGCTGGCACTTGCAGTAGTAATCCTTATCGACTGGTTGCGTTCAAGCAAGAAACCGAACGCCGTTTGACCCAAGTCTGACAAGGCCTTTTGCAAGTCGATCCACAGGCGCCCGCTTCCGAACCGAAGCGGATGCGCCTCAGATCGCGCGCCGCGCGAAGATCAGGTGCAAGCCGAACAACACAAAGATCGCGCCGGCGCAGCCGTCGATCCAGCGGCTCAGGCGCAGATAGCCGCGACGCATCGCGGGCAGGGCGAACACGCCCGCCACCAGCACGAACCACAGCAGGGTCTCGGCCACCACCATCACCCACAGCCCCCAGCGCGCGCCGGCGGCGAGGCCATCGCCGACGAAGGCGGAGAAGATGCTCCCGAAGTACACCACCACCTTGGGATTGGCGAGGTTGGTGAACAGGCCGTTGCGCAGCGCGCGCCACGGGCCGTTGACCAGATGCACCACGTGCGTGGAAGCGCCGGCGGCAGGCGCGGCCAGCGCGCCGCGCAGCATCTTCAATCCCATCCAGCACAGGTAGGCGCCGCCGCAGACGGCGATCGACCGCTCCAGCCACGCCAGCCGGTGCAGCAACAGCTGCAGGCCGAGCAGCGCCAGCGCCGCCCAGATCGCCACGCCCAGCGTGATGCCCGCCACGCCGGCCAGCGCCTCGCGGCGCGAGTGGCTCACCGCGGTCTGCGAGACGTAGAAGAAGTCCGGCCCCGGGCTCATCAGGGCGATCAGCTGTACCACGGCAAGACTGAGGAAAACGCTCATGCGCCGGCTCCGTTCACGATGCGCGCAGTGTAGCGGTGCGGCACGCCGCTGATGCTGCGCGCGCCTTGCAGGAGCGCACCCTGTGCGCGATGGTTTTGATGGTTGACTCAGGGCAAGGGCCTTCGCGCACAGGGTGCGCTCCTGCGGCGATGCCATGGACGGCGCGCTGCCGCAGCATGCCTTGCCGCATGAGCGAGGCTTCCTCTAACCTGCCGCGATTCCAGACACATGCGGTTGCGGACCGCCCGCACCGACAGGGGAACACCATACATGAGCCTCAAGCAGCGCCTCGTCGTCCTGAATTTCCTCCAGTACTACATCTGGGGCGCCTGGCTGCTGACCATCGGCACGTGGTGGTTCCAGACCCTGCACTGGTCGGGCACCAGCTTCGGCGCGATCTTCTCGACCATGGGCATCGCCTCGCTGTTCATGCCTTCGCTGGCGGGCATCGTGGCGGACAAGTGGGTCAATGCCGAACGCCTGTACGGCCTGTTCCAGATCCTGGGCGCGGCGGTGCTGCTCGCGATACCGCTCGCGGGCGACCCGCAGCGGATGTTCTGGGTGGTGCTGCTGTACATGTGCTTCTACATGCCCACCATCTCGCTCGCCATCACGGTGGCGTACAACGCGCTGAAGCAGGAAGGGCTGGACGTGGTGAGCACCTATCCGCCGATCCGCGTGTGGGGCACGGTGGGTTTCATCGCCGCCACCTGGACCACCAGCCTGCTGGGCTTCAAGGCTTCCGCCGCACAGTTCCACGTGGCCGCGGGCGCCTCGCTGCTGCTGGGCCTGTACGCCTTCACCCTGCCCAAGTGCCCGCCCAGGCTCGATGCCGCGCACAGCCGCAGCCTGACCGATCGCCTGGGCCTCACCTCGTTCGTGCTGTTCAAGAACCGCAACATGGCGGTGTTCTTCGTCTTCGCCATGCTGCTGGGCGCGGCGCTGCAACTCACCAACGCCTATGGCGACGCCTTCCTCAGCGACTTCGTGAAGATCCCGACCTACGCGAACCTGCTGACGGTGAAGTACTCCACCATCATCATCTCCATCTCGCAGTTCTCGGAAACCGCGTTCATCCTCACCATCCCGTTCTTCCTCAAGCGCTTCGGCATCAAGGCGGTGATGACGATGAGCATGCTGGCGTGGGTGCTGCGCTTCGGCCTGTTCGGCTTTGGCAACCCGGCCGGCGGCCTGTGGATGATCGTGCTCTCCTGCATCATCTACGGCATGGCGTTCGACTTCTTCAACATCTCCGGCTCGCTGTTCGTCGAGGGCCAGGCCGACCCGAAGATCCGCGCCAGCGCGCAGGGCCTGTTCATGCTGATGACCAACGGCGTGGGCGCGGTGCTGGGCAGCCTGATCGCGGGCTGGGCGATCGACCGCTTCTTCACCGACCACGCCTGCGACGACACCCTGCTGATCTGCAAGGACTGGCACGGCATCTGGTTGGCCTTCGCCGGCTATGCGCTGGTGATGGCGGCGCTGTTCGTGCCGCTGTTCAAGCATCGGCACGATGCGGCTGCCGCGCGCGGCGCGCCCATGCACTGAGCCCCGGAGCCTGTTCAAGGGCACTCAGCCCACCAGGCGGCTCTCCATCACCCGATCGCGGCCAGCGGACTTGGCGGCATACAGCGCGAGGTCGGCGGCGCGCATCCAGCTCGACAGGTCGTGGCAACGCACGCCGTCGAAAGGCGCCACGCCGATGCTGATCGTCAGGCGTTCCAGCGGCAGGTCGTCGGGCATGGCCAGTGCAGCGGTTCCCGCGCGCAGCTGCTCGGCCAGGCGCATGCCTGCGGCGAGACCTGCCCGCGGGCACAGCACGGCGAACTCCTCGCCGCCGATGCGCGCCACGAAACAGGGGGCGCCGACGGCGCCAGCCAGGTAATCGGTGAGGATGCGCAGCACCCGGTCGCCCTGCGGGTGGCCGATGCTGTCGTTGATGTTCTTGAAGTGGTCGATGTCGATCAGCAGCAGCACGTGCGCCGCCGTGCCCGCTTCGCGCGGGCCGTCCAGCAACTCGCCGGCCCGTTGCTGGAATGCACGCCGGTTCGCGATGCCGGTGAGCGGGTCGCGCAACGCCTGCGCGCGCAACTCGGCGGCATGGCGGCGCTGCGAGCGCAGCAACAACACGAGCAGGCCGACGATCAGCGACAGGGCCGCCGCCAGCAACGCGATCATCGCGTTGGCCAGCCGCTGGCGCTGCTGCTGTTCGCGCCGGCGCTCCGCCTCGGCCTTCGCCGCCTTGAGCTGCAGGTCCTTCAGCTCGTTGGCGTGCTCCAGCTCGCTGATGCGCAGCTCCTTCTCACGGGTGGCGTAGCGCTGCTCCAGTTCGGTTTCGACGAGGCGCTGCGCCGGCGTCTCGGCCGCATCGTTGAGCCGCGACGCCTCGCGCTCGTCGTCCAGCGCCTGGCGCAGGTCGCCGACCTGTTCGGCCATCCGGCTCTCCACCTGCAGCATGCCGATCAACTGGCCGTTGATGCCGGCCTGGCGGGCACGCGCCACGGCTTCGCGCATCCGCGCATAAGCCTGGCGATGCTGGCCCAGGGCGGCCTCGGCCAGCGCGATGTCGGTAGTGGAGTCCAGCGAATCGCTGACGCGCCCGGCGGCCAGCTCCTGCTTGAGCGAAGCCTGCGACAACGTCATCGCCTCGCGCGGGCGGCCTTGCTTCAGGTACATCTTCGCCAGGTTGTCGCCCACCAGCACCACCAGCTGGCCCGCCCTGGCCCTGACATAGTGCTGGCGCGCGCGCACGTAGGCCGCGGCTGCCTCGTCAACCTTGTCCTGCGAGGCCAGCGCGATGCCCGTGTCGTTCTCCACGTCGCCCAGGCCGAACTCGTCGTTCAGCGCGCGATAGCCCGCCAGCGCCTGCTGGCACACGGGCAACGCCTTGTCCGGCTTGTCGTCGAGGGTATAGGCGTCGCACAACTGGTAACGCGCCCAGGTCACGATCCGCGGGTCGGACTGCCCCAGCACCTTGTCCGCCGCCTGCAAGGCTTCGCCCAGGCCCGAAGTGATGCCGTTGGCGATGTCGTGGCGCGCCTGCAGGAAACCGGCGGCCGCAGCGGCCACCGGATCGTGCGTCACCGTGGCCAGGCTGTCGAGGCGCAGCGTGGCCTCGGCCAGCGCGGCATCGTCGTTGTTGTTGATCGCGGCCGTGCCCATGCCCCACAGCAACTCGCGTTCCCGCTCGGGCGGCAGGGTGGCGCCGGCCTGGTCGAGCTGCCGGCGGACCGAGGCGATCAGGGCATGCGGGTTCGTCACCGCGCGCTCGCGGAACGCATCCATGGACGCGGCGGCGGCCGGCATGGCCACCAGCATCCCCAGCACACCCAGCCACGCCCCCTTCGGCATCCTAAGCCCGCCCTGTCCGGTACTTGGTCTGCCGGGATTTTAGGACTTGTCCGGCATCCCCGCATCCCGGCGCCGCCGGCCGGCACGGCCGTCCACGGAACCGCGCGTCAACCGCCGTCGCCCGGCAGCAGGTGCTCCTGCACCCGCTGGCTGTGTGCGGCATCCAGATGGCCGTCGGCGTCGAAGCGCAGCACCACCAGCCAGTCGTACACGTCGCCAGGCCAGGTCTTGCGGCCGGTGATGGCCTTGGCGTCGCCACCGAAGGCATCGATCAGCTTGTCGATGTGGCCGTGGTGCCAGGCGATCAGCACCACCGGCGCCTGGTTGTCCTTGCCCAGCGACTTCACCAGCTTGTCAACGTCGGCATCGGCATACGGTTGCTCGATCGGCAGGCCGAGGCGCTGCGACAGCGGCGTCAGCGTCAGGCGCGGCCGGATGCTGTCCTTGCTGTCCTTGGTGGCGATCAGCCGCCCGGGCACCAGGCTCTGACCATCGAGCCGCAGCGGATCAAAGTAGGTTGCATAGGCCTGCGCACGCTGCTCGCCCTGCGGGCTCAGCCCGCTACCCGAGGCCGGCTTCTCGGCGTGCCGCACGATCAGCACGGTGACATTGCTCAACCCGCGGCTGCCCTTGTCGCCATGGTCGTGGTGCGCCAGCGCCGCCGTCGGCAACAGCAGCAACAACGACAGGAACAGCCATGCGTGCTTGCGCCAGATCGTGCCCATGCGGTGCCTCCGTCGATTCATCGGGTCCAAAAGGGTAGCCGGGTACAATGCCCGCATGCAGATCGGCCCCTACCGCATCGACCCGCCGCTGGCGCTGGCCCCCATGGCCGGCGTCACCGACAAGCCGTTCCGCCTGCTGTGCAAGCGACTGGGCGCGGGCCTGGCCGTGTCCGAGATGACAACGGCCGACCCGCGCCTGTGGCATACACGCAAGTCGCTGCGCCGCATGGACCACGAAGGCGAGCCCGAGCCGGTGAGCGTGCAGATCGCCGGCTACGACCCGGCAATGCTGGCCGAGGCCGCGCGCTTCAACGTGGCCAACGGCGCGCAGATCGTCGACATCAACATGGGCTGCCCGGCGAAGAAGGTGTGCAACGTGTGGTCCGGCTCCGCCCTGCTGCAGGATGAGCCGCTGGTGGCACGCATCTGCAAGGCCGTGGCGGAGGCGGTGGAGGTGCCGGTGACGCTGAAGATCCGCACCGGCTGGGACCGCCAGAACAAGAACGCGCTGGCCATCGCGCGCATCGCCGAGGACGCCGGCATCGCCGCGCTCGCCGTGCATGGCCGCACCCGCGCCGACAAGTACGAAGGCGAGGCCGAATACGAAACCATCGCCGCGGTGAAGGCCAGCGTGCGCATCCCGGTATTCGCCAACGGCGACGTGGTGACACCGCAGCAGGCCAGACACGTGCTGGCCGCCACCGGCGCGGATGCGCTGATGATCGGCCGCGGCGCGCAGGGCCGGCCGTGGGTCTTCCGCGAGATCGCCCACTACCTCGCCACCGGCGAACAACTGCCCGAGCCCACGCCCGCCGAAGTGGCGACGATCCTGCTCGGCCACCTCGAACACCTCTACGCCTTCTACGGCGAACAGGCCGGCGTGCGCATCGCGCGCAAGCACCTGGGCTGGTATGCGAAGGACCGGCCCGAGAATGCCGCGTTCCGGCAGGTGGCGAATCGCGCCGAAAGCGCGCAGGAGCAGTTGCGGCTGGTGCGGGATTATTTCGAGGCGCTGGCGGCGGGGGAGTTGTTGGCGGCTTGATGGATTTGGGCATCCAAACGCATGGTCAATTTGCGTATGGATTGGCCCATGTCGCCAACAGCGCCTTGGTGCGTTGCGCTTCGGCAACCATGCCAAGCACCGGCGTAAAAGTGTGGCCATCCCAGCGCCATACGCCAAGCAGCCAGTCAGCATCACTGGTACGCCAGCCCATCGAGGCATGACCAACTCGGCCAAGCAACCACTCGCCCTGCCAGTGAATGGGGAAAAACATGCTGGTGTTGTCAAATCCATCCATGCCGACGTAGAACCTTTTTGGCGTATTGCCCCAAGGCAACTCATAGACGTCGCCTTTCACAGCCAGCTTCCGCTCTACTTCAAATTGCATCCGCACATCGGCTGGAACTTGGCCAGCCAGCGCATCAGCATCGAAATCTTGCAGGTAACGGACTAACACCTTGCTCACCTGTGCGGTCAACTCGGCGCAGTCGGCCAGCGCACAGTGCATGTACTTAGGCAACGTGCTGTAGTCCCAACGCACATGCATTCGATTGAAGGAACCCCAGCCACCCCCTTCCCACCGCTGCACGATAATGTCAGTTGACGCGACACTGCGACCGCCCAACTGCATGGCATAGGCATGTCCTTGGAACTCAATCAGCGGGCCACCCGACATCCCGCAGTCCTGATTAAACATTCCCGGTGCAGCGACGGGCTTGATCGTCCGACCATGCCAACTGAAAAACATCACATCTATGCAATTGGCCGTACCCTCCCAAAAATAAAGCGCGCCAAAATGGAGGTCATCGAGAAGTGACAATCTCATGCTCACAGCATTGAGGCCGTCCGGATCAGTCATCTGGCCAGCCATCTTGACCAACGACTCCACATCAAACGGCTGCGGCTTCGACGGGTCGAACATTTGCTCTGTAGCCACCTTGAACACCGATCCATCACCACCCAACACCCGATTCATGTCCTCATCGCGCTGAAGCAGCGCTGCCGATGATGGATTGGCAAGGTACTTCACGATGGCAGCAAGCAGCGGCGTATCTGTTGGCGGCGCATCTAACACATGCTGTAGATACTCGATGCGATCCTGATAGATGGCTTCGCCAATCTCATAGACGGCCTTGTCACTTTTCCCTTGTGCCATCCTCTCATTGCGCTCACGCAGCCAGTTACGCTGATCGCGCACCAAGGCATCCGCTTGCGGCCCGGCCTTGGCACGTGCCTGCTCGAAGGCTTGGTCCATCTGACTGTCGGATGCCGACAATCGTGGATCAGCGCAAATTTTCCGCTCCGCCGTGTTACTCGCCCTCGCGCAATCGAACCCCGCCGCCAATGCCAGCGGCACGACGCCCAGCAGTGCCAAGGCCAGCGACAGCTTCATCCAGATCGAGCGCACGTCCGTCCCCTTGCCGTCCAGCGGCAAGGGATTCTTTCATGCTTTTAGACACCCCCTGCGGCCGCGGGCAGGCAAGTTCGTGACAAGACGCGGGCAAACCACGCCAATCCGCCAAACCGTCCTCAGCGCGCGGACAGGAAACCAGACCGTCAGGCCGCCAGCTCCTGCGGCAACTCCAGCATCGTCAGGCGCAACCGCGGCGGTATCTCGGCAAGCACCTCGCCGCGGTGCCCGAGCAGGCGCAACACGCCGTCCGCGTCCTCGGTCAACGCGGTGAGGCTTTCCACCCAGTCGCCGTCGTTCGCGTAGATCAGGCCGTCCCGCTCGATCAGTCCGGCGCGGTGGATGTGCCCGCAGACGATGCCGTCCAGCTGGCGCCGCGCGACATCGTCCAAGCCGGCCTGCACGAAGCGCTCGATGTAGCGTTCGGCGGCGTTGCTGCGCCGCTTCACGAACTCCGACAGCGACCAGTAGCGCAGGCCGGCGCGCCGGCGCGCGATGTTGAGCCAGCGGTTGCAGGTGAGGATGCGGTAGTACAGCCAGTCGCCCAGGCGTTCCTGCAGGCCGCCGAACTGGGTGACGTTGTCGTAGTCGTCACCGTGCGTCACCAGCAGGCGGCGGCCGTCGGCGGTGACATGCACCGCGCGCCGCCGCACGCGCATGCCGGGCAGCATCAACCCGCACACGCGGCGCAGCGGGCGGTCGTGGTTGCCCGGCACGTAGATGATTTCCGTGCCGCGCGCATGCAGCGCGTGCAGCGCCTCGATCACCCGGGTATGCGCACCGCTCCATTGCGAGCGGCGCTGCGCCATCCACCACAGGTCGACGATGTCGCCCACCAGGTACAGCTGCCTGCAGCGCAGGCCGTCGAGGAAGTCCGCCAGTTCCGCCGCATGGCAATGCCGCGTGCCCAGGTGCACGTCGGAGATGAACACCGCGTTCCACGGCCGCGGCACCGCTGCGATCACGCGCTTCATGCCGGCATCCTCCTGGCCTGCAGGTAGCGCTGGCGCTTGCGTGGCCGTACGCATTCCAGGTCCACCTCGATCAGCCCGTCGATCGTGCCGCTGAAATCCGGGTCCACACCGAAGGCGAGGAAGCGCGCGCCGCCGGGTTCGCACAGCTCGGTGTATTGCTTGTAGAGCATCGGTACCGAGGCGCCCAGCCGGTCCAGCGCCGCCTTCAGCGATTCGTACGCCGCCGCGCCATCCTGCTGGTCGAACCCGGGCATCTCGCCGGCGGGAACGAACGGCCGGCGGGCGCTGGCCAGTGGTTGCGCACTGCCGTGGTAGTGCTGGTAATAGGCCACGATCTGCTCGCTCGCGGCAGGCGGCAGCGCGGCGCTGATCGACACCGCGCCATACAGGTAGCGCACGCCGGGGTAACGCTGCAGGTAGGCGCCGATGCCCTGCCACAGGTAGTCGAGGCTGCGACTGCCCCAGTAGTCGGGCACCACGAAACTTCGTCCCAGCTCCAGCCCGGTCGCCAGCCGCGGCACCGCCTCGTCGGCGTAGCGGAACAGCGATGCCGTGTACAAGCCGGCCAGGCCGCTGCGCGCCAGCGCCTCGACGCCGCGCATCACCCGGTAGGCGCCGGCGATGCGCGCGGCCTCTGCGTCCCACACCAGGATGTGGTCGTAGTGCGCGTCGTAGGCGTCGAGGTCGCGGCTGCGGCCGGTGCCTTCGCCAACCTCGCGGAAGGTCAGTTCGCGCAGCCGGCCGATCTCCTGCAGCAGCGGCGAACCGCCGGCATTCCGCGCCAGGCGGATCTGCTTGCCATCGCTGGTGCAGCCGAGCAGTTCGGTGGCCGCCATCGCCGTCGCCAGCGCGTGTGCATCGACGGGCGGCGCCAGCGGCGCAGGCCCCGTCGCGACCACCGTTTCGCCGCAGCCGATGGCATACAGCGCCTGGCGGATGCGCCGCAGCGCATCGTGCTCGCGCTCGTCGTCGGCGATCCGCATCGGCTCGCCCACGTGCAGGCGCACCGGGCGACGTCGGCGCGCGAACATCTCGCGCGCCAGCAGCGCGGTCGACGCCGGACGGCACAGCGCGGATATGCCGTAAAACAGCGCCGAATTGCGCGCCTCGATGCGCACCGGCAACACCGGCACCGACAGGCGGCGCGCGAAGCGCAGGAAGCCGGGGCGCCAGCGCGGATCGCGCACACCGCGCGGGCCCAGCCGCGAGACCTCGCCGGCGGGGAACACGATCACGCATTCGCCGTCGCGCAGGACGCGTTCCACCCGGCGCAGGCTGGCTGCGCCGGCGCTGCCGCCGAACACGCGTACCGGCAGCAGCAGTTCCGCCAGCGGCTCCACCAGCGCCAGCACCTCGTTGGCGACGATGCGCACGTCGCGGCGCACCCGCCCCACCATGTCCAGCAGCGCCAGCGCGTCGAGCCCGCCGCAGGGATGGTTGGCGACGATCAGCAGCGGACCGGTCGCCGGGATGCGTGCCGGCGCGTCCACATCGACGTGGTAGCGCAGGTCCAGCCGCCCAAGGGTCGCCTCGACGAAGGCGAAGCCGCGCAGATGGCCATGTTCGGCGCAGATGGCATCGATGGCACTGAACCTCGACCAGTGCGCCAAACCGTGCAGTAGCGGCACGGCCAGACGCCCGCGCCCACCCCTGAACCAGTGCGGATAACGTTGCTGCAGACGCTGCTCGATGGCTTGCATGGCGAGTCTCCCGTCTTGGCCTGCCGCAAGATTCCGCGACTGTCGGGACGACTGCGTTGCGCTGCCGGGTCAACTCCGTGACAGCCGCCGGATCGAATCGGCCGCAATGGTTTGGACGGCCATACATCCATTGACGGATCCCCCGACGCGCCGTATCGTGCGCAACGCCGAGGTTTTCATCCTTTCATTCGAATGAAGAGATGAAATCAAAAGGGAAGCCGGTGCGAATCCGGCGCTGCCCCGCAGCGGTATGTGGAAACGACCTTCGCCACCAGCACTGGATCAAGGAGCCTGGGCCACAGAAATCATCCGGGCTGCAAAGCCCGCGACGCGGTGCATATTTCCGCCGCTTCTTGCCCCATGGGACCACCATGGGGCGGCGAACCGTCGAAAATCTGCCCTCGCGCCGCAGGCTTTTCGCCTCGGATATTCCTGTGGTCCAGGCTCCCGCCCGGGAAGCGGCGAACAGTAGGCGGCCGGTAATCACCTGCCATGTCCACGAGCCCGAAGACCTGCCTTGGCCGGAATCCGGATGCCCCGCGAAATGCGGTGCGCACGGGTTTCGTTCGGCCTGGCTCTCCGCGGGGAGTGCCGCGCCCGCCGCATGCATCGCGGCGGTTGCGTCGTGCCCGCGTGAGCCGGTTCGCCCGCGGGGGCGAAGGTCAACGGCGCGATCATTCGACCATTCACGCCAGCCACCCTTCGTTCCTCTTTGCCCCTGACCGCAAGAGGAATCATCCATGTCACTCACAACCCATCCCGGCTTTCCACGCATCGGCCTGAAGCGGGAACTGAAGCGCGCACTGGAAGCGCACTGGCGCGGCGAAGCGCCCGCCGCAGCCCTGCCCGACACCGCACGCGCGCTGCGTGCGCGGCACTGGCAACTGGCCCGCGACGCCGGCGCCGACGTCGTGCCTTGCAACGACTTCAGCCTGTACGACCACGTGCTCGACACCGCCGTGCTGTTCGACGCGATCCCCGACCGCTATCGCCCGGTGTTCGCCGAAAGCCGTCTGGACGGCTATTTCGCGATGGCGCGCGGCCACAAGCGCGGCGGCCACGACCTGCACGCGCTGGAAATGACCAAGTGGTTCGACACCAACTACCACTACCTTGTGCCGGAGCTGCATGCCGGCCAGCGCTTCGCCCTCGCCGGCGACAAGCCGCTGGCGGAATTTCTGGAGGCCGGGGCGCTGGGCCACCGCGCGCGGCCCGTGCTGCTGGGGCCGGTATCCCTCCTGCTGCTGTCCAAGACCGTCGACGGCAGCGACCGGCTGGACCTGCTCGATGCCTTGCTGCCCGCCTACGCCGAGCTGCTGCGCAAGCTGGCCGAAGCCGGCGCGGAGTGGGTGCAGCTGGACGAACCCTGCCTCGTGCTCGACCAGGACGCCGACGACCACGCCGCCTATCGCAAGGCCTACGCGGCACTGGCCGCGGCCGGCGGCCCGAAGGTCCTGCTCGCCAGCTACTTCGGCGCGCTGGGCGACAACCTCGCGCTGGCCGCAAGCCTGCCGGTGGCCGGCCTGCACGTCGACCTGGCGCGCGCGCCGCAACAGCTCGATGCCGTGCTCGACGCGCTGCCCGCCGGCCGCGTGCTGAGCGCCGGCGTGGTCGATGGCCGCAACGTCTGGCGCAGCCGCCCCGACCACGTGCTGCCGCTGCTGCGCAAGGCGCACGCGCGGCTGGGCGACGCACGGTTGTGGCTGGCGCCGTCCTGCTCGCTGCTGCACGTGCCGATCGACCTGGACGCCGAAACGGCCCTGCCCGCGGAACGCCGCGTATCCATGGCCTTCGCGAAGCAGAAGCTCGAAGAACTGCGCGCCTACGCCGACGCGCTGGCCGGCCACGCCGAAGCCGAAGCGGCCCTGCAGGCGCAGCAGGCCCGGCTCGACCGTCAGGCGCAACAGCCCGGCGTGCAGAACCCCGCCGTGCGCGCCCGCCTCAACGCGCTCAGCCCGCAGGCCTCGCTGCGCCGCTCGCCCTACGCCACGCGCCGCGTCGCGCAGGCCGGAACACTGGCGCTGCCGCAGCTGCCCACCACCACCATCGGCTCCTTCCCGCAGACCGACGGGTTGCGCCAGGCACGCGCCGCCCATCGTGCCGGCAAGCTGGCCGATGGCGACTACGAGGCACTGCTGGCGCAGGAAATCGAACGCGTGGTGCGCTTCCAGGAAGGGATCGGGCTGGACGTGCTGGTGCACGGCGAACCCGAGCGCAACGACATGGTGGAGTACTTCGGCGAGCAACTGGACGGCTATCTCTTCACCCGGCTGGGCTGGGTGCAGAGCTACGGCTCGCGCTGCGTGAAGCCGCCGGTGATCTGGGGCGACGTGGCGCGGCCCGCGCCGATGACGGTGCGCTGGTCGACGTACGCGCAGTCGCTCACCGACAAGCCGATGAAGGGCATGCTCACCGGGCCGGTGACCATGCTGCAGTGGTCGTTCGTGCGCGACGACCTGCCGCGCGAGACGGTGTGCCGGCAGATCGCGCTGGCCCTGCGCGACGAGGTGCACGACCTGGAGGCCGCCGGCATCCGCGCGATCCAGATCGACGAACCCGCGCTGCGCGAAGGCCTGCCGCTGCGCCGCGCCGATTGGCCGGCCTACCTCGCCTGGGCGGTGGAATGCTTCCGCATCACCGCCGGCGGCGTGCGCGACGCCACCCAGGTCCACACCCACATGTGCTACTCGGAGTTCAACGACATCATCGAGGCGGTGGCCGCGATGGACGCCGACGTGATCTCGATCGAGACCAGCCGCTCGCGCATGGAGCTGCTGGATGCGTTCGTGCGCTTCCGCTACCCCAACGGCATCGGCCCCGGCGTGTACGACATCCACTCGCCCCGCGTGCCGACGCCCGCGGAGATGCAGGCCCTGCTG
Source organism: Rhodanobacter sp. DHB23 (assembly GCF_014842975.1). Lineage (GTDB taxonomy): Bacteria > Pseudomonadota > Gammaproteobacteria > Xanthomonadales > Rhodanobacteraceae > Rhodanobacter_A. The sequence continues at coordinate 385,459 of NZ_JACYXK010000027.1, forward strand.
CGCAAGGCGCTGGAGGTCCTCGACGCTGGGCAATTGTGGGTGAACCCCGACTGCGGCCTGAAAACCCGCGGCTGGGCCGAGGTGGAGCCGGCCCTGCGCCGCATGGTTGACTGCGCCCGCCAGCTGCGTGCCGGCATCGCCACCTGATGTCCCGCGGGAGCCGGCGGAAACGCCCGGGCGCGTTTCCGCCGGCCCCGCACCCCGTGCATGACGCGCGACAAGGCGAACGCCCGGAACCGGTTTAAGATGCCGGAAGTCCTGCCGATAGCCTGCCGATGGATACCACCCCACCAAGCACCAACCCGCACGACAAAGTCGAAATGCTCAAGCTGCGCGAAGCGCAGTGGCGCCACGTGGGCAGCCTGCTGCATCGCCTGCTGTCGCACCTGGCCGGCCCGGGCGACCTGCGCGGCCAGGCGCTGGAGGCCACGCTGGGCGAACTGCGCGGCGTCATGCACGAACCGGGGGGCGACAGCCGCATCCCCACCCTGCTCGGCACGCTGGCCAAGGCGGTGCAGTCGCAGGACACCCATGCCCCGCGGAGCGAACCGTGCGCCGCGCCGTCGACGCCGAACGAACTGCTGCTCGCCGTGCTCGACTACCTCGCGCTGGAGGAACCCGCCACCGAGCTGGCCGAACTGCGCCAGCAGGTCGCCGGCTGCACCGAGGCGCCGGCCCTGTGCGAACACGGCAAGGCACTGGCCGCGCTGGTCAACCGCCGCCTGCAGCAGCTGGCGGAGGAGCGCCGCGCCGCGGCCCAACTGCTGCACCACGTCAACAGCCACCTGGGCTCGCTGGCCGAATACCTCGACCAGGCCGAAAACGCCAATCGCGAGGACGACGCCGCCCGCCACGAGTTGAACGAGCGCATGCTCGACGAAGTGCATGCGCTGGACGAATGCGCGAGCACTGCCCACGACCTCGCCAGCCTGCGCCGCGACGTGCAGGCGCGGCTGGCCGTCATCCGCGACCACCTCGTCAGCTCGCGCAGCCGCGAACTGGAGCGCGAACACGACTGGCAGAAGCGCCTCAAGCGTTCGCGCCACCGCATCCGGCAGCTGGAAGACGACGTCGAACGCATGGAAACCATGCTGGCGGCAAAGGGCCATCTGGTCGACACCGACGCCCTGACCGGCCTCGCCAACCGCCGCGCGCTGGAGGCGCGCATGCCCAGCCTGTGCGAGGCGCCCGTAGGCACCACCAGCCTGCTGATGATGGACATCGACCACTTCAAGGAAATCAACGACCAGTTGGGACACGGCGCCGGCGACCGTGCCCTGCGCATCGTCGCCGAGCAGTTGCTGGCCACCATGCGCCCGGGGGATTTCCTCGCCCGCTACGGCGGCGAGGAATTCGTGGCCATCCTCGATGCCGGCCCCGCGGAAGCCATCCTGGTGGCCGAGCGGCTGCGCGAACGGATCGAGCGCACGCGCTTCCGCAGCCAGGACCAGCCCGTGCACGTCACCCTGTCCTGCGGCGTCGCCACCGCACTGGCCGGCGACACTCCAGAAAGCGTATTCGACCGCGCCGACCGCGCGCTCTACCAGGCCAAGCGCGCCGGCCGCAACCGCTGCATGGCGCTATGAGGGCTTGCAGGTAAAGTGCCTGCCGGAGAGGCTCAAGCCCCGGGCCTTTCCGGCGATACGATAGGGCACCACGATCCGCGGAACCGCTGCCGATGGCTGCCGACCACTCCGAGTCCGCCCCCTACGACGCCCTCGTCCTGCTCGAGCGCGAGCAGGAACGCTGGCGCGACCTCGATGCCCTGCTGCGCCGCCTGCTCTCGCGCCTGACCTATGCCGCGGAAGGACGCAACGCCGGCCTGGACACGGTCCTGGGCGACCTCCGGCTGGCCACCCGGAACACCCTCGACGAAGAGCGCCTTGCTCCGTTGCTCGACGCGCTGACCGATGCCGTGGCCTCGCTGGACGAGAGCCACGCCCGGCCGCCACGGGAAACCTTCCTGCCGCCCCCGCCGCCGCAACCGGCGGAGCCCGTCGTGCTGGACCGCCTGCTGCTCGCCATCCTCGACCGCCTGCCGCTGGGCGAGGCCGCCGGGGCCGAGCTGGAGTCGCTGCGCCGGCGCATCGTCGGCTGCCACGACGCCGGCAAGCTGCAGGCCCACGGCGAGGCGCTGGCCGCGCTGGTCGCGCGCCACATCGAGCAGCTCGAAGAGGCGCAGCGCACCGCCAGCCGCCTGCTGGACCACGTGGACAGCGAGCTGACCGCGTTGACCGAGCACCTCGACGAGGACAACCAGTCGCGCAACGACGCCGTCGTGGCCCGGCGCGAACTGGGCGAGCGCATGGCCGGCGAGATGCTGGCGCTGCGCGAACGCGCGCGCGCCGCCGCCGACCTGCCCAGCCTGCAGGCCGACGTGCATGCGCGGCTGGCCGCGGTCGGCGCCCACCTCGCCACGCTGCGCGAGCGCGAACAGGCGCGCGAGCAGGCCTGGTACGAACACACCGCGCGCATGCGCGAGCGCATCCGCGAACTGGAATCCAGCACGCGCAACATGGAGGCGACGCTGAAGCAGAAGCTGCAGCTGGCCGACACCGATCCGCTCACCGGCCTCGCCAACCGCCGCGCGCTGGAGGCGCGCATGGCCTCGCTGCACGAGTCGAACGCGACCGACATCAGCCTGCTGGTGCTGGACATCGACCACTTCAAGTCGATCAACGACCTGCTCGGCCACGCCGCCGGCGACCGCGCGCTGCGCATCGTGGCCGAGCAGCTGCAGGCCGCGCTGCGCCCCGGCGACTACCTCGCCCGCTACGGCGGCGAGGAGTTCGTGGCGCTGCTCGCCGCCGACGCCTACGAGGCGATGCAGGTGGCCGACCGCCTGCGCATACGCATCGGGCAGGCGCGCTTCCACAGCCAGAACCAGGTAGTGCCGATCACCCTGTCATGCGGCATCGCCACGATGCGCGACGACGACACGCCCGAATCGCTGTTCGAGCGCGCCGACCAGGCGCTCTACCGCGCCAAGGACAACGGCCGCAACCGCTGCGAGGCGGCGTGAAGCCGCTGGCAGATAGCCGTCCATCCGTCCAAAGCCCGGTTCAGCCGGGGGTACAACGCCGGCACGGCACAATGCTATGATGGCGCACTTTCTTTTATCTCTTTATCCGTACACGAGGATATAAACCCGATGTCCAGCCATCTGTTCACTTCCGAATCGGTCTCCGAAGGCCATCCGGACAAGGTCGCCGACCAGATCTCCGATGCCGTGCTCGACGCGATCCTCGCGCAGGACCCGCGCGCCCGCGTGGCCTGCGAAACCATGGTGAAGACCGGCGTGGCCATCGTCGCCGGCGAGATCACCACCAGCGCATGGATCGACCTCGAGGCGATCACCCGCAAGGTGATCCTCGACATCGGCTACGACTCCAGCGAAGTCGGCTTCGACGGCGCCACCTGCGGCGTGCTGAACCTGATCGGCAAGCAGTCGCCCGACATCAACCAGGGCGTGGACCGCAAGAAGCCCGAGGAACAGGGCGCCGGCGACCAGGGCCTGATGTTCGGCTACGCCACCAACGAGACCAGCGAGTACATGCCGGCGGCGATCCACTACGCCCACCGCCTGGTCGAGCAGCAGACCAAGATCCGCAAGAAGAAGAACTCGCCGCTGCCGTGGCTGCGCCCGGACGCGAAGAGCCAGGTCACCCTGCGCTACGAGAACGACAAGGCCGTGGCGATCGACGCGGTGGTGCTGTCCACCCAGCACGACCCCAGCGTGAAGCAGAAGGACCTGATCGAAGGCATCCGCGAGTACATCCTGAAGCCGATCCTGCCGTCCAAGCTGCTGCACAAGGGCACCAAGTTCCACATCAACCCGACCGGCAAGTTCGTGATCGGCGGCCCGGTGGGCGACTGCGGCCTGACCGGCCGCAAGATCATCGTCGACACCTACGGCGGCTGGGCCCGCCACGGCGGCGGCGCGTTCTCCGGCAAGGACCCGTCCAAGGTGGACCGCTCGGCCGCCTACGCCGCGCGCTACGTGGCCAAGAACATCGTGGCCGCCGGCATCGCCGACCGCTGCGAGGTGCAGGTGAGCTACGCGATCGGCGTGGCCGAGCCGACCTCGATCTCGGTGACCACCTTCGGCACCGGCAAGATCAGCGACGAGAAGATCGAGAAGCTGATCCGCAAGCACTTCGACCTGCGTCCCTACGGCATCATCAAGATGCTCGACCTGATCCACCCGATGTACCAGCGCACCGCCAGCCACGGCCACTTCGGCCGCATCCCGCAGGAAGTGAAGGGACCGGACGGCAAGAGCTACACCACGTTCTCGTGGGAAAAGACCGACAAGGCCGAGGCGCTGCGCGCGGACGCCAAGCTGAAGTAAGCCGGCGTCCGGCACGCCACCGGAACGGGCCGCGCAAGCGGCCCGTTTTCGTCTGGAGGTCCAGACGCCGGGCTCAGCGCAGTGCCAGGTCCGCCCGCCACTGCGAGTCGGCCGGGAAGGTGCGGTCGAATACCGGCCGCAGCGTCTTCTCCAGCCGGTCGGCCTCCCCCGTCTGGCCGGCCTTGCGCAGGTCATGCGCCCACAGCAGCCCGAAGCGCGCGGTCTGCGGATGCCCGGCGCCGAGGTGGTCGCGCAGGATGGACCACGCCAGCTCGTCGCCCGCCAGCGCGGCGGCGAGGTCGCCCTGTTGCAGCGCCATCGTCGCGCGCAGTGCGGCGGCGCGCACGCGGGGCCAGAACTCGTGCCCCGCATCGAGCCCGTCCACCCGGGCCAGCAGGGTCGTGGCGGCGGCGCGGTCGCCGCGCAGGTATTGCAGGCGCGCCTGCCCCACCAGCGCATAGGCGAGATCAGGATCCGAGTGATGCTGGCGGTAGCTGGCCGCCGCACTGTCCAGCCACGCGGCGGCCTCCGCGTCGGCCTTGCCCTGGTCGAGCAACAGCGTGGCCGCCACCTCGCGGGCGCGCGCAAGACCCAGGTCGTCCGCGCTGAGCAGCTTGCCGCGCACCTCGATGACCTTGCGCATCGCCGCCAGGGCCGCCGCGCAGTGGCCCAGCGCGCTGCGCACGTTGGCCACCTGGAACAGCAGGCTGGCGTAGCGGGGCGCCTGCTCGCCGCCCAGCCTGGCCTGCGCCGCCAGGGCGAAATCGATGTGCTGCTGCGCCTCGGCATAACTGGCCTGGCCGTTGAGCATGCGGGCGAGGTCGGTCTGGTAGTACACCGAGGAGCCGCTTTCCTTGCCGTACAGGTCGTCGCTGAGCGCGAGCGCCTGCCGGTCCAGTGCGATGGCGGCGGCGAAATCGCCGCTGCCCTCCACCGCATGCGCGTAGTTGCCCAGGCGGACCAGGTGCCCGCCGGTGTGCAGCTCGCCACGGTCGCGGTCGATGGCCAGCGCCTTGCCGAAATAGCCCTTCGCCGCCGGCTGGTCGCCGGCGTGCGAGGCGATCAGGCCCAGGTTGTTGAGCGCCACCGCGATGCGCCCCTGCTCCGCCGGCAGCTTCAGCAGCATGTCGTAGGCGGTCTGGGCGGCCTGGCGTGCCTCGGGATACTGGCCGTCGCGGTCCAGCGCCACCGACAGCACGATCCACGAGTTGGCGATGTCCTCCGAACCCGCCGCGCTCAGCCGTTCGCGCAGGGCCAGCGACTGCCGCGCCGCGGCCAGCGCGTCCTTGGAGGAAAAGCCGCCGTTGGAGAGCGCGTTGGAGAGCGCCTCCAGGCTGCGCGCCGCCGCCAGCGGCTGGTTCACTTCCGCCCCCAGGTCGAGGCCGGCGGCCTCGCGCAGCAAGGGCACGGCCTTGCCCTGCAGTCCCATGTGCCGATAGGCGTTGCCCATGGCCTCGAGCAGCCGCGCACGCACCGCCGGCTCGCCGGCGAGTTCGGCATGCACGCGAGCAGTGCCGTTGTCGAGCACCTCGCGCGCCGTGAGGTCGTGGTGCAGGTTCTGGTTGACGTCGGAATCGGAGGCGGCGAACACGGAGACCAGGTAGTCGGTGACGCGCTCGGTGATCGCCACCTGCTTCCGTGCCTCGCGCTCGGCCAGCACGGTACGCCAGGTAAAGGCCCCGCCCAGCAGCAGGATCGCCGCCGTCGCCGCAAACACCGACCAGTGCCGGCGCAGCAGGCGGCCCGACACGTAAGGCCAGCTCTGGCGGCGCGCACGCACCGGCTGGTGCGCGCCGATGCGCTGCAGGTCCTCGGCCAGCGCGGCGGCGGAGGCGTAGCGCTGGGCGGGATCGAGCGCACAGGCACGCGCGACGACGGCGTCGATGTCACCGGCCAGCCGGCGGCGCCAGGGCAGTTCCGGCGCGGCATCGCGGCTCGGGCGCGGCGGTGGCGGCGCGGCCTCGTTGCCCGGGGCGTACGGCGGCGGCCGGTTCGCCACCAGTGCATACAGCAGCAGGCCCAGTGCGTAGATGTCCGAGGACATGCTGACCGGCCCGCTGCGGATCTGCTCCGGGCTGGCATAGCGCGGCGTGAGGTACTGGTGCTCCCGGCCCGAACCGGCGCCGCTGCGGTCCAGCGCCTGAGCGATGCCGAAATCCAGCAGCTTGGGTTGCCCCTGCCCGTCGACCAGGATGTTGGCGGGTTTCAGGTCGCGATGGATCACCAGGTTGCGATGCGCATAGTCCACCGCCGCGCAGACCTTGAGGAACAGCGCGATGCGCTCGCGGAGCTGGAGCCCGTGCCGCTCGCACCAGGCGTCGATGCGCTCGCCCTCGACGTACTCCATGGTCAGGAAGGGCTGGCCGTCGGAGAGCACGCCGCCGTCGAGCAGGCGCGCGATGCCGGGGTGCTCCAGCCGCGCCAGCAGTTGCCGCTCGCGCGTGAAGCGCTCCAGCAGCGTGGGCGAGCCCATCGCGCCGGTGTTCAGCACCTTCAGCGCGACCTGCTGCACGAAGTCGGCATCGTCGCGCTCGGCAAGATAGACCACGCCCATGCCGCCCTCGCCCACGCGGCGCACCAGGCGGTAGCGACGCGGCGCGTTGGCCTGCGCATCGTGGCCGCTCAGGTCGACCGTGTCGCCCGGCTGCAGGGGCAGCGTGGCGGTGTGGCTGCTCTCGACCGCGTCGACCATCCAGCGCACTTCGCGCGCCATCGCCTCGTCGTCGCCGCATTCCTGCGCGATCGCGGCGGCGCGCCCGGACACGCCGAGCTCCAGCACACGCATGGCGATGTGCTTGGCGCGCAGATAGCGGTCGGTCAGCTGACCGGTCATGGGCTCCCCTGCATGTACGGCGTGATGTGCAGCCATGCAGGCGATCCCGCATGGCGCATCCGTACATCGAAGGATAAGCGATCAGGCCGGCACCAGGCCGATACCCTGCGCCACTGCCACTACGGCCCCGCTGCGGGGCGGCCGGAGATCGCGGGAGGCCCTCAGCCGTCCGTGTCGTTGCGCGAAGCAACCACCACGGCGGGCTTCTGCCCGGCCCGCGGACGGTGCGCCGCCAGGCGCGGCGCGGCATGGCGCGTGCGGCGATGCGTGGCGGCGCTGCGACAGGCGGCACTGCTGCTGCGCGAGCAGCCGCGGCTGGCCACGGCCGCCGGCTTGCCGCCGCGCACCGAGCGGCCCGCAGCCGGGCGGCGCTGCGCCGCCGGCACGGTATCCGCCTCGGCGGTCTGGATCGGCGAGATCGCCTCGAGCAGGCGCGCCGCGCGGCTGCCGGCGCGTACGCCACCGGCTTCGGCCACCAGGATCGGCGGGGTCTGCTGGCCGGCGAAGCCGTCGTCCAGCAGGCGTGCCATCAGGCGGTCGCGGCCGCCTGCGGTGCGGCTGCCCAGCACCACGGCGAACAGGCGATGGCCGTCGCGCACGGCGGTGGAGGCGAGGTTGAAGCCCGAGGCGTCGGTGAAGCCGGTCTTCAGGCCGTCCATGCCCGGGTAGCGGTACATCAGATTGTTGTGGCCGCGCACGATGTGGCCGTGGAACACGAATTCCTGCGTGGCGAAGAAGTGCGCGTACTGCGGGAAGTCGCGGTACAACGCCATCGCCAGTTTCACCAGGTCGTGCGCGGTGGAGGTGTTGTCGGGATCGGGCAGGCCGGAGGCGTTGGCGAAGTGCGTGTCGGTCATGCCGAGCAGCGCGGCCTGCGCATTCATCATGTCGGCGAAGTGCTCCTCGCTGCCGCCGATGCCCTCGGCCATCACGCTGGCGGCGTCGTTGGCCGACTTGGTGATCATGCCCAGGATGCAATCCTGCACCGCGACGGTCTGCCCGGCGCGCAGGCCCAGCTTGGTGGGTGCGCGGCTCGCCGCCCAGGCCGACACCGGCATCGTCTGGTCGAGGCTCAGCTTGCCGCCCTTCAACTCCTGGAAGGTGATGTAGAGCGTCATCATCTTGGTCAGCGAGGCGGGGTAGTCGCGCTGGTCGGCGTTGACCTGCTGCACGATCTGGCCGGTTTCGCCGTCGACCACGATGGCCGCGTAGCCGGCATGCGCCGCGCACGCGAAACTGCCGAGGCCGCACAGCAGCACCAGCATCAGCATCGCGCGCAGACGACCCAGCGTCCGCCCCAGCCCCGTCGATTCGATGGCCACCCGACTTCCTCGCAAACAGACTGCAACCAAATGGAAACCCCGCGTGGCCGCGACCTTAACCCAAGGTGGCGAAAATTTCTACAGGCAAGACTTGAAATAATTTCGTTAAATCCATGTTCCGCAACGGATTGTTCAAGCCATTCGCCAGCGCATGCAATGGCTTCGGCATGACCGCCCGCTAGAATGGGCGGATGTCCCTGATCCAACTCCATCACGTCGATTTCAGCATCGGCGGCCCCCTCCTGCTCGAACACGTCGACCTGTCGATAGCCCGCAACGAGCGCGTGTGCATCGTCGGTCGCAACGGCGAAGGCAAATCCACCCTGATGAAGCTGATCGCCGGCGAACTCAAGCCCGACGACGGCGAGGTGCGCGTGCAGAACGGCATCGTCATCGCGCGCATGGCGCAGGAGGTGCCGCACGGCACCGCCGGCACCGTGTTCGACGTGGTCGCCGACGGACTGGGCGATCTCGGCCACCTGCTCGCCCGCTATCACCACCTGCTGCACGAAGGCGACTTCGATGCGCTGGGCGACGTACAACACCAGATCGAAGCGCAGCACGGCTGGGATCTCGACCGCCGCGTCACCGAGGTGCTGACCCGCCTGGAACTGCCCGCCGACACCGACTTCGCCGCGCTCTCCGGCGGCATGAAGCGCCGCGTGCTGCTGGCGCAGGCGCTGGTGCGCAAGCCCGACGTGCTGCTGCTGGACGAGCCCACCAACCATCTCGACATCGAGGCGATCGGCTGGCTGGAAGGCTTCCTGAAATCCTTCGACGGCAGCCTGCTGTTCATCACCCACGACCGCAGCTTCCTGCAGGCATTGGCCACGCGCATCGTGGAGATCGACCGCGGCCAGCTCACCGACTGGCCGGGCGACTACGACAACTACCTGCGCCGCCGCGAGGAACGCCTGCACGCCGAAGCGCAGGCCAACGCGTTGTTCGACAAGAAGCTGGCGCAGGAAGAAGTGTGGATCCGCCAAGGCATCAAGGCCCGCCGCACGCGCAACGAAGGCCGCGTGCGCGCATTGAAGGCGCTGCGCGTGGAGCGCGCGGAACGCCGCGAACTGGGCGGCAACGTGAAGATGACCGCGGCCAATGCGCAGGCCTCGGGCAAGAAGGTGATCGACCTCGAACACGTGCACCAGAGTTACGGTGGCCGCGTGCTGATCGACGACCTCACCACCACGATCATGCGCGGCGACCGCGTGGGCATCGTCGGCCCCAACGGCGCGGGCAAGAGCACCCTGCTGAAGATCATGCTGGGCGAACTCCAGCCCGAGCGCGGCAGCGCCACGCTGGGCACCGGCATCCAGGTCGCCTACTTCGACCAGCACCGCCTGCAGCTGGACGACACGCAGAACGCGCTGGACAACGTGGCCGAAGGCCGCGAATACATCGAGCTGGACGGCCAGCGCAAGCACATCATCGGCTACCTGCAGGACTTCCTGTTCTCGCCCGAACGCGCGCGCGCGCCGATCACGCGGCTGTCCGGCGGCGAACGCAACCGCCTGCTGCTGGCCAAGCTGTTCGCGCAGCCGTCGAACCTGCTGGTGATGGACGAACCCACCAACGACCTCGACGTGGAGACACTGGAACTGCTGGAGGAACTGCTCGCCGGCTACCAGGGCACCCTGCTGCTGGTCTCGCACGACCGCGCCTTCCTCGACAACGTGGTGTCCAGCACGCTGGTGCTGGAGGGCGACGGCAAGGTCGGCGAATACGTGGGCGGCTACAGCGACTGGCTGCGGCAGCGGCCCGCGGCAACGGCACCCGCCGTCGCGGTTGCCGCGAAAAGCCCGGCACCTGCACCGACGCCCGTGCAGGAAGCGAAGCGCAAGCTGAGCTACAAGGAACAGCGCGAACTGGAACAGCTGCCCACGCGCATCGAGCAGCTCGAAGCCGACATCGGCGCACGCGGCGAGGCGATGAACGATCCGGCGTTCTTCCAGCAGGACAGCGCCGCCATCGTCAAGGCGAACGAGGCGCTGGCGAAGCTGCAGCTGGAACTGGAAAGCGCCTACGCGCGCTGGGCGGAACTGGACGGCTGAGGAACACCCGCCGTCCACGTTCCTGCATCCGCCCCGGTTCTTGCCGCGTGCCGCCCTCGCACGGCACGGACACCCCGGAAACACCTGCGCACGGAAGCCGCATGGCGATCATGGCAAGGCAGCGCGGGCTGCGTGGCAGCTTTGAACAGGCTGCAGCCCCGCGTCGGCCTTGTTGCCAGCCGACGCGCCGCATCCGGTTTCCTGTCCGCCCGGGAACCGGGAGCTAGCGCAGTCCCGGCACCCCGTCGCGCCGCCTGGGGATGCGCAGCGGATTGGCGTCCTTCAGTTCGTCGGGCAGCAGCGCGTCGGGCCAGTCCTGGAAGCTGACCGGCACCAGCCAGCGGCGGATCGCGGTGGCGCCCACCGAGGTGTGCAGGGGATTCGTCGTCGCCGGCCACGGGCCGCCATGCTGCATGCCCCAGGCGACCGCCACGCCCGTGGGCCAGGCGTTGTAGACCACGCGCCCGGCTATGCCGCGCAACGCATCGACGGCGCGCAGCGCGTGTGGCGCATCGGCAGCCGTGGCATGCACGCTCGCGGTCAGCGTGCCGGGCAAACGGTCGAGCAAGGCGAGCACGCCATCCACGTCGCGATAGGCAACGACCAGCGCGGCCGGGCCGAAGCATTCGTCGACATGGCGTTCCATGTCGGCCGCGAAGCTTTCGAGGTCGACGCGGAACAACTGCGGCATGGCGCCGAACGCGGCGTCGGAATCCGCGCCGGACGCCACGCGCTCCGCGACGGCAGCCAGGGCCTGCGTGCCGTTCCGGTAACTCTCCTGCATGCGCTGCGTCAGCAGCGCGCCGCCGCCGGACTGGCGCACGGCGGCGGCCAATTCGTCGACCAGGGCGACGGGCACGAACAGCAGCCCGGGATTGGTGCAGAACTGGCCGACGCCCAGCGTCAGCGACGCGGCAAACCCGCGGGCGATCTCCTGCGCGCGCTCGGCCGCGGCATGCGGCAGGACCAGCACCGGATTGATGCTGCCGAGTTCGCCGTAGAACGGGATCGGCGCGGGCCGCGCGTTCGCCAGATCGAACAGGGCGCGGCCGCCGCGCGTCGAGCCGGTGAAGCCGGCGGCCTTGACCGCGGGATGGCCCACCAGTCGCGCACCGGCGGCGACGCCGTGGACGATGTCGAACACCCCGGCGGGCGCACCGGCATCGGCCAGCGCCTGCGCGACGACCGCTGCCGTGGCGCGCGCGGTCTGCGGGTGCGCCTCGTGCGCCTTGACGATCACGCTGCAGCCTGCGGCGAGCGCCGATGCGGTGTCGCCGCCGGCGACGGAGAAGGCAAAGGGGAAATTGCTCGCCGCGAACACCGCCACCGGCCCGATCGGCTGCAGCATGCGGCGCAGTTCCGGACAGGGTGGAACGCTGGCCGGGTTGGCAGCATCCAGCGTCGCTTCGACGTAGCTGCCTTCGCGCAGCACGTCCGCGAACAGGCGCAGCTGGTTCGTGGTGCGCTTGATCTCGCCGCTCAACCGCGGCAGGCCCAGCGCCGTTTCGCGATCGCCGAGCGCGGCGAGTTCGACGGCGTTGGCGTCGATCGCCGCGGCGATGCTTTCCAGCGCCGCGGCGCGCACCGCCGCCGGCGTTCGCGCCCACAGCCGGGAAGCGCCGGCGGCGCGCGCGCAGATGGCGTCGACCTCGGCCGCGCCGGTTTCCGCAACCGGCGCACCCACCGCTGCGCCCGTGCGCGGATCGAAACCCTGGATGCTCATGTGTTGTTCTCCTTCTCTGCGGTATTCCAGCCCGGTCCGCACCATGCCCCGCCGAGGTAGCGCAGCATGAAGCCATCCGGCTCGACCTCGCCCTGTGCGGCGATCAGTTCGGCGGCGTAGCGCTCGGCATCGTCCTGCGGCGCGTAGCCAAGCTCGCGGGCGCTGGCCAGCGACACCCATTGGCGCGTGTTGTTCGATGCGCCCCAGACCACCCGGAACCCCGGCGCGGGCGCGGCGATGCAGGCTTCGACCAGGCGCGCGGCGTCGTCCGGCGACAACCAGGTACGCAGCATGCGCACGTCCCTGGGCCGCTCGAAGCAGGAGCCGATGCGGATGGCGATGACATCCATGCCGTAGCGGTCGGCATAGAGGCTGCCCAGGGCTTCGAGCGCGACCTTGCTGACGCCGTAGTTCGTGTCGGGGCGCGGGAACGCCGCCGCGTCGATCTCGCCGTCCTGTATGCCGACGTAGCCGATCGCATGGTTCGAGCTGGCCAGGATCGCGCGCTTGACGCCGCAGCGCCGCGCCGCCTCCAGCGTCACGTACGAGCCGTTGATGTTGACTTCGAGTACCTTCGCCCAGCCGTGCTCGATGCTGAGCGCGCCCAGGTGCAGCAGCACGTCGACGTCGGCGCAGGCCGCCTCCATCGCCACGGGATCGGTGATCGACGCCTGGACGATCTCGGCGCCGTCGTCGCCGCGCGGGATCTCCGCGACGTCGAGCAGGCGCAGCACGCGGCCCGCGCGCGCCAGGCGCGGGCGCAGCAGCCGGCCCATGCCTCCGGCGGCCCCGGTGACCAGGATGCGTTGCGGCCGGGTCATGGCCGGGCTCCCGGCAGGATCGACCGCTGCGTCGGCCTGGCAGGATGGAGATGACGGTGCTTCATGGCTGATCCCTTGTTCAAGGTGGCGCGGCCTCAGATGCCGCCGCGCAGGCTGTCGGTAATCGTGCGGGCGGCGGCGAACAATCCGTTGATCACGTCCTTCTCGTGCTTCTTGTCGAGGCGCGCCAGCGGCACGGAACAACTGATCGCATCGAGCGCCGGCGTGCTGTAGGGCAAGGCGACGGCGAAGCAGCACAGCCCGGGCGTGTTCTCCTCGCGCTCGAAGGCGTAGCCGAGCGTGCGGAACCCGTCGAGCTGCTTGTGCAGGGCGCGCCGGTTGCGCACGGTGTTCGCGGTCAGGGCCGCGAGCTTGTCCGGCAGCAAGGCATCCACCTCCCCGTTCGGGCGCGCCGCCAGCAAGGCCTTGCCCAGAGAGGTCGCGTAGGCGGGCACGCGCCGGCCCACGCGCGAGATCACGCGCAGGTGATGCTGCGATTCGCGGCTGGCCAGATAGACCACGTCGCCGCCGTCGAGCCGGGCAAGGTGCACCGTCTCGTCGATCTGCCCGCACAGCTCGCTGATCACGCGCGCCGCGGCCTGAACGACCCGGTCGTGGTCGAGGTAGGACGTGCCCACGAGCAGGGCGCGCACGCCGATGCCGTACGTGCCCAGCCGCGCATCGCAGGACAGCCAGCCGCGCGCGACCAGCGTCTGCAGCAGCATGTACAGGCTCGACTTGGGCATGTCGAGCTGCTGCTGCAGTTCGGTCAGGGTGAGCGCATGCCCGCTCGCCGCGAGCACCTCGAGCAGCAGCACGGTGCGGTCCGCGGATTTGACGGCGGCGGGTGCGGCAGGTCCTGCATCGCGCTTCTTGTTGTCCACGATCGAGACTCCCTAGGCCTTCAACGGGGAGCGGCTTGACAGCCCGCCCGGCGATTTTTACATTCAAAGTTCACACACAGAATATTAGTTCACGTATATGAACTCTGCAAACGAACATCCGGCCACGCAGGAAAGTTCCGTCCGCACCGGCGCCGGCCGCACCGGCCAGTTGCGCGGCGTGCTGTTCTTCCCGGTCACGCCTTTCGACGCCTCGGGCGAAGTCAACACGACGGCACTGGCGGGGCACATCGAACGCGGCGTGGCCGCCGGCCCCGGCGCGGTGTTCGTCGCCTGCGGCACGGGTGAATTCCACGCGCTCGAACCCGGCGAGTTCGAGACCATCGTGCGCATCGCGGTGGAGGCGACCGCGGGCCGCGTGCCGGTGTTTGCCGGATGCGGCGGCTCGCTGATGCTGGCCAGGCGGTTCGCCGCGGCGGCGGCGCGCGCCGGCGCCAATGGCTTGCTGCTGCTGCCGCCGTATCTCGTCACCTGCCCGCCGGAGGGCATTGCCCGTTACGTCGAGCAGGTCGCGATGGCCACGTCGCTGCCGATCATCGTGTACCAGCGCAACAACGCGGTGTTCACCCCCGGGACCGCGGCGCGGGTGGCGCGCCTGCCGAACGTCGTCGGCTTCAAGGACGGCCTCGGCAACCTGGATACCATGCAGCGCATCGTGCTGGCGGTACGCGCGGCGATCGGCGACAAGCCGTTCCAGTTCTTCAACGGCATGCCCACGGCCGAGATGTCCCAGCCCGCCTACCGCGCGATCGGCGTGACGCTGTATTCCTCGGCCGTGTTCTGCTTCGCGCCGGAGATCGCCCTGGCCTACTACCGGGCCGTCGAGGAGGACGACCGCCGGCGCGTCGAGGCACTGCTCGAACGCTTCTACGCCCCGCTGGTCGAGCTGCGCAACAAGGTGCCCGGCTATGCGGTATCGCTGGTCAAGACGGCGACGGAGCTGGGCGGCATCGCCGCGGGGCCGGTACGTGCGCCGCTGGTCATGCCGACGGCGGAACACGTCGAGGAGCTCAAGCGCATCATCGCCGCGGGGCGGGCACTCGTGGCCCAGCCGCAGGTGACGGCATGAGCGCATCGCGCGCGACGATCCGCGAGATCGTGCTGACGCCGATCGCGTTCCGCGATCCGCCCCTGCTCAATGCGATCGGCGTGCACGAGCCCTGGGCCCTGCGCACGATCGTGGAGATCCATACCGACGCAGGCCCGCTGGGACTGGGCGAGACCTACGGCGACCAGGGGCATCTCGAACGCCTGCGCCGGGTCGCGCCCACCCTGGTGGGGCTGGACGTGTTCGCGCTGAACGCGGTGCGCGCGCAGGTGGCCCGCACCCTCGGCGGCACGGTGGGCGGCGACCGCCACGGGCTGACCGGGCACATCAACCTCGGCGGCACGATCGATCGCGTGTTCGCCTCGTTCGAGGTGGCCCTGCTCGACATCCAGGGACAGCTGCTCGGTCGCCCCGTCTGCGACCTGCTCGGCGGTGCGGTGCGCGATCGCGTGGCCTACAGCGCCTACCTGTTCTACAAGTGGGCGGCGCATCCGGGCGAAGCGCCGGACGCGTTCGGCGAGGCGCTGGACCCGGCCGGCATCGTCGCGCAGGCACGCGCGTTCATCGACAGGCACGGCTTCTCCGCGATCAAGCTGAAAGGCGGCGTGTTCCCGCCGGAGCAGGAAACCGCCGCAGTACAAGCGCTGCGCGCTGCATTCCCGCAGCACCTGCTGCGCATCGACCCGAACGCCGCGTGGACCGTCGAAACGTCGCTGGCCGTGGCGCGCGAACTCGACGGCGTCATCGAGTACCTCGAAGACCCGACGCCGGGCATCGAGGACATGGGCCGGGTCGCCGCGGGCACGCCGATACCGCTGGCGACGAACATGTGCGTGGTCGCCTACGACCACATCGCCCCCGCCGTCGAGCACAAGGCGATCAGGGTGCTGCTCGGCGACCATCACTACTGGGGCGGCCTGGTCCGCTCGCGCCAGCTGGCGCTGATCTGCGAGACCTTCGGCATCGGCATGTCGATGCATTCCAACTCGCACCTCGGCATCAGCCTGATGGCGATGACGCACCTGGCGGCCGCCACGCCGAACCTGGGCTACGCCTGCGACACGCACTACCCCTGGAACAGCGCCGACGAAATCATCGCGGGCGGCGCACTGCAGTTCGTCGACGGCGCGCTGCCCGTGCCGACCACGCCCGGCCTGGGCGTCACGCTGGACCGCGACGCACTGGCGCGCGCGCACGAGCGCTACCTGGACTGCGCGATCCGCGTCCGCGACGACACGGCCTACATGCAGCGCTTCCACCCCGGATACTCCGGCGTGCTGCCGCGCTGGTGAACATGGGTCGCCACGCGCTAGCGCACCTGTACCCCTGGGACGTGATCGGCGACCCGGACGCCGTCCCGCGCGTGCGTGACCTCGGCGTCGACGCCGTCGCCCTGGCCGCGGCATATCACAGCGTGCGCGCGGCGACGCCGCTGCATCCCGCGCATCGCATCGTCGATGCGCCGCATGCCGCGATGTACGTTCCGTTCGACGAGGCAAGCTGGCGCGGCCGCCTGCTGCAGCCGGCCACGGCGACCTGGCTCGCCGCGCACGACCCGTTCTCGACGGCGGCGCAGGCGCTGCGCCGGGCGGGCCTCAAGGTCCATGCCTGGATCGTGCTGACGCATGCGAGCCGCCTGGCTGCGCAGCATCCGCAGTTCGCGGTGCGCAACGCCTTCGGCGACAGCTACCGCCATGCGCTGTGCCCGGCCCACGACGCGGTGCTCGAATACTGCGCAAGAATGGCGCACGAGATCGTCCGCATCGGCAAACCCGACGGCGTCGTGCTGGAGGCCGCCGGGCCGATGGGCTTCGTGCATGGCGGACACCACGAGAAAACCGACGGCGCCGATTTCGGCACGGTCCAGAAGCAACTGCTTTCGCTGTGCTTCTGCACGGCCTGTACGGCGCGCTACGCGCAGGTGGGCATCGATGCCGGATCCTTGCGCGCGCTCGTGCAGGCAGGCATCGACAGGCCGGCCCGCTCGATCGAGGCCGTCCTCGGCGAACCGCTCGCAACGCGGCTTGCGCAAGTGCGCGGGTCGCTCGCGCTGGAACTTCGCCGGCGCGTGACCGGCGCGCTGCGCCGGCTTGCGCCGGAACTGGAAATCATCCTGCACGCCAGTGCCGATCCCTGGGCCACGGGCGCATTCGCGAGCGTGGCCGGCGGGGTCGATGCCCGGGCGGACGTGCTCGTCGCCAACTGCTGGGCGGGTCCGGAAACCGCGCTCGCGGAGATTGCCGGGCTCGCGCGCTGGCAGGAATCGCGGCGCCTCGCCGCCTATGTGCTCGCGCTGCCGCCGCGCCCCTGCGATGCCCGCGCGTTGCGCGCGGAACTCGACGCCTACGCCGGCGCCGGGGTCGACGAGTTCCATTTCTATCATGCAGGCCTGGCGTCACGCGCACGGCTGGCCGCGATCCGCACCGCGCTGCGCGGAGACGCCTGTTGATGCCAGGGGCCGCGCCGGCAGGTGGGGAACCGGTCCGCGACCCGCGCCATCGCTGGTCGGTCTGCGCCCTGTTGTTCGCCATCACCACGATCAACTACATGGACCGGCAGCTCATCGGCTTGTTGAAGCCGCTGCTGCAGGGCCGGCTCGGCTGGAGCGAGATCGACTACGGCAATATCGTCCTCGCGTTCCAGGCCGCCTACGCCGTCGGCCTCGTCGCCTCCGGATGGGCCCTCGACCGCCTGGGCACGCGCCGCGGCTTTTCCATCGCCGCCGCGCTGTGGAGCGTGGCGGCGATGGCGCATGCGCTGACCCGTGGCGTGCCGGGCTTCATTGCCGCGCGCTTCGGCCTGGGCCTGGGGGAGTCGGCGAATTTCCCGGCGGCGATCAAGGTCGTCGCCGAATGGTTTCCCCGCAACGAACGGGCGCTTGCGACCGGAATATTCAATGCCGGCTCCACCGTCGGCGCGCTGATCACGCCCCTGCTCGTCCCGTTCATCGTCGCCACCTGCGGGTGGCGCATGGCGTTCGTCCTGACCGGCGCGCTGGGTTTCGTCTGGATCGCGCTCTGGCTGGGCCTGCATGCGGCATGGAAGGTGCGCGACCGCCCCGATGCCGTCCATGCGGCCAACGCCTCCGGCTGGCGGGACGTACTGCCGCATCGTGCGACCTGGGCGTTCGCGCTGGCCAAGTTCCTGACCGACCCGATATGGTGGCTTTACCTGTTCTGGCTGCCGGACTTCTTCGCGCGCCAGTTCCACCTCGACCTGCAAAGCCTTTCCCTGCCCACGGCGGCGGTCTACCTCGCAGCGGGATTCGGCAGCGTGGCGGGCGGGGCGATCTCCTCCTGGCTGATCGGGCGTGGCGTCGCGGTCTACCGCGCGCGCAAGGCGGCGATGCTGCTCTGCGCCCTCGCGGTGACGCCGGTCTGGTTCGCGCCGTTCGTCACGCACCCCTGGCCTGCGGTCGCCATGATCGGGCTGGCCGCGGCCGCGCACCAGGGCTGGTCCGCCAACCTGCTGACGACGGTCTCGGACATGTTCCCGCAGCGCATGGTCAGCTCGGTCACCGGGTTCGGCAGCATGTTCGGCGCCGTGGGCGGCATGCTGGTCGCCTGGGGCGTGGCGCACCTGCTGCAACTCAGCGGCAGCTATGCCCCGGTCTTCTTCGTCGCCGGCGGCGCCTATCTCGCCGCACTCGCCGTGTTCCATGCACTCGCCCCCGGCCGGGCACGGCAAGGCTTGTCCGAAGCCGGGGCTGTTCATTCCACCTCGGAGCACGCATGATCGGTTCGACCGTCGAGTCGTACGTTCGCGCCCGCATGCGCGAGGCATGGATCGAACCGCGGGCTGACGGCGGCATGCACGGAGCCGGGCCGGGAACCGGGCCGGGGACTTCGGCACATGGAACCGGAAGCCGCCCTGTCGCGCTGCATCATGCCGACGGAAGGCGCAACTGATAGGTTTTCGAATCCGCCCTTCCATCGGGAAAGCCTGCACCGGCACGCCATGTCGTCACCTCATCGCATCGCCCTGCTCTTCAACGCGAACAAGGTCTATGACCGCCAGGTCATCGCTGGCATCGGCCAGTACATGAAATCCACGCGCGTGGACTGGGACCTCTTCATGGAAGAAGACTTCCGCTGCCGCACGCTGGGCATCCACGACTGGAACGGGGACGGCATCATCGCGGACTTCGACGATCCCGCCGTGGCCGAGGCGCTCGCCGACATGCCGATACCGGTGGTCGCCGTCGGCGGCTCCTATGCCGACGCCTCGCAATACCCCCCGCACACCCCTTATGTGGCCACCGACAACGCCAAGCTGGTGCGCTTGGCCTATGACCACCTGATCGCGCAAGGCCTGCAGCGCTTCGCGTTCTACGGCCTGCCGCCCACGCCGGGCAACCGCTGGGCGCAGGAACGCGAGGAAGCCTTCCGCTACATGGTCGACACCGACCGGCTGGAGGGGCTGGTCTATCGCGGCTCGCCCACCAGCGCCGGCGGCTGGGGACGGGTGCAGGAGGAAATGGCCGAATGGATGCGCTCGCTGCCGAAGCCGATCGGCATCATCGCGGTCACCGATGCCCGCGCGCGCCAGTTGCTGCAGTCCTGCGTGGTGGCAGACGTGCCGGTGCCCGAACAGGTCGCCATCGTCGGCATCGACAACGACCCCATCGCCCAGACCCTCAACCGCATCGCGCTCACCTCGGTGATCCAGGGCGCCGAAGGCATGGGCCGGGCGGCGGCGCAGTTGCTGCACAAGATGCTGCACGGCCGGGTGGCGCCGGATACCCGCATCGTCGTGCCGCCCCTGGGCATCAACGTGCAGGCCAGCAGCCTGCACCAGCCGATGAAGAGCCCGTACGTGATGCGGGCGAAGCATTACATCCGGCAGTACGCGTGCCTCGGCATCAAGGCCGAGCAGGTGGCCGACTACGTGGGCATTTCGCGCACGCTGCTGGAGGAACACTTCAAGCGCGAACTGAAGCAGACGGTGCACCAGACCATCCTCGGGCACAAGCTGGAGATCGCGCGGGGCATGCTGGTGGACCCGACGATTCCGCTCGCCGACGTGGCCGTACGCAGCGGATTCACTTCGCTGCAGTACATGTACGCGGTGTTCCGCCGCGAATTCGACTGCACGCCCCGGCAATTCGTCGAGAAAGCCCGTCCGTGACCCTGTCCTGATCCCGTCAGCCGGTTCGATCGACGGGCTTCCGCCGCCTGCCGACGCAGCGCCCCGGTCTGTCGCCATGATGCCCGGCAATCCGCCGGACCCGCTGGCTGACGCGGTCCATGGCGCCTGGCCCACCGCACACATCCGCGGCCAGTGACATGTGCAGATTACACAGGTGTGAAGCCGCCCATTACATAGTTATCCGGCCACGCCGTGCGGATCGACAACGACTCCAGTACATCCCAAATCAGGCCGGCCGACACAACAGTAAAGATGCCGCTGGCTGCAATGGAAATATGCCACCCAGCACAGCGCGAATCTGGCCATGCATTGCACACTTCCATTGTGTCGGCGTTGATCCGGCTGATGGGTATTGCGGCGGCGGTGACGGCAGGGATGTGGTTGACGCAGCAGCTCTACCTCCGCCTGTCGAAGATCCTGCAACGGGTGCGCAGGCGGAGGCCTTGCCTCCCTGCAACTGGATGACGTCGAACTCGGATAACGCCCACGGTGCACGCCTGCAAGCCGAAAATTCCTTCGCGCGGCACTCGCCTCATCTTCAAAAATCGCCACACCTTTGGCGCAATCACTTCCCTTCCCGCACCGCAAAAACCTGCTCGTTGACGACGCGTGAAACGAAGGCGTAGCGTCGCCACCGACATGACACGGAAAGGATGGGTCGGGGGATGTCAGCACAGGGGATGTGCGACGGCGCGAGTGCCGTCGCAGACGGGGGTGTCGAGACTGAAGCCAGGCAAGAAGACCACGACAGCACGCTCGCGTGTCTGGTGCTGATCGCCCGCTTCCACGGCATCGCGGCCGATGCCACCCAACTGGCACACGAATTCCGGAAGCCCGGACAGGCCTTCAACAGCGCCGAGGTCTTGCTGGCTGCGCGCAAGCTGGGACTCAAGGCCAGGTCCGTGCGTTGCGGTGCGGACCGCCTGTCCCATCTGCCATTGCCTGCCCTGGTGGTTGACCACGCTGGCGGCTGCTATGTACTGGCCAAGGCCAACCACGAGCGGGTATTGATCCAGAATCCACGTGAAGCCACGCCGCGCATCGTGTCGCACGCGGACATCGCGGCACACTGGCCGGGCGAAGTATTGCTGTTCACCTCCCGTGCCTCGCTGGCCGGCGAATTCGCCCGCTTCGACTTCAGCTGGTTCATTCCCGCCGTCATCAAATACCGCAAGCTGCTGGGTGAGGTGCTGCTGGTCTCCTTCGTGCTGCAGCTGATCGGTCTGGCCACGCCATTGTTTTTCCAGGTGGTGGTGGACAAGGTACTGGTGCACAAAGGGCTGGAAACGCTGGACGTGCTGGCGGTGGGGCTGCTGGTGTGCTCGATCTTCGAGTCGCTGCTCAGTGCCTTGCGCACCTATGTCTTCGCACACACCACCAGCCGCATCGACGTGGAGCTGGGCGCGCGCCTGTTCCGGCACCTGCTGGCGCTGCCGCTGGCCTACTTCCAGGCACGGCGCGTGGGCGATTCGGTGGCGCGCGTACGCGAGCTGGAAAACATCCGCAGCTTCCTTACCGGCAATGCCATCACGCTGGTGATGGACGTGCTGTTCTCCTTCGTCTTCCTGGCCGTGATGTGGTGTTACAGCGGCTGGCTGACCCTGGTGGTGATCGCCTCGTTGCCGCTGTACGCGCTGCTCTCGTTCCTGCTGACTCCGATCCTGCGCCACCGGTTGAAGGAGAAGTTTGACCGCGGCGCGGACAACCAGTCCTTCCTCGTCGAGGCCATCAGCGGCATCGACACGCTCAAGTCGATGGCGGTGGAGCCGCGCACCACGCATCGCTGGGACGAACAGCTGGCCGGTTACGTGGCCTCGGGCTTCCGTGCCACCGCGCTGGGTTCCATGGCGCGCGAGGGCGTCAGTTTCGTCGGCAAGCTGGTGACGGTGATGACGATCTGGCTGGGCGCCCGATTGGTCATCGAGGGCAGCATGACGGTGGGCGAGCTGGTGGCCTTCAACATGCTCGCTGGCCGGGTGGCGCAACCCATCCTGCGCATCGCCCAGCTCTGGAACGACTTCCAGCAGACCGGCATCTCCATGCAGCGGCTGGGCGACATCCTCAACGCCCCGGTGGAGGTCGCGCCCAGTCACCGCAGTCCCGTGCCGCGCCTGCACGGGCGGATCGAACTGGATCGCGTCAGCTTCCGCTACCGTCCGGATCTGCCCCAGGTCATGCACGAGGTCAGTCTCGTGGTGGAGCCGGGCGAGGTCATCGGCATTGTCGGCCGTTCCGGCTCGGGCAAGAGCACGCTGACCAAGCTGGTCCAGCGCCTGTACGTACCTGAGCAGGGGCGCGTGCTGGTGGATGGTATGGACCTGTCGGTGGTGGACGTGTCCTCCCTGCGCCGGCAGATCGGCGTGGTGCTGCAGGAAAACCTGCTGTTCCACCGCACCCTGCGCGAGAACATCGCCCTGACCGATCCCGGTGCGCCGCTGGAAACCATCATCGCGGCCGCCAAGCTGGCCGGCGCCCACGACTTCATCCTGGAGCTGCCAGAAGCCTACGACACAGTCGTGGGCGAACACGGCGCCACCCTGTCCGGCGGCCAGCGCCAGCGCATCGCCATCGCGCGGGCGCTGATGAACAACCCCCGCATCCTGATCTTCGACGAGGCGACCAGCGCACTCGACTACGAATCCGAACAGATCATCCAGGCCAACATGCAGGCCATCTGCCAGGGCCGCACGGTCATCGTCATCGCGCACCGCCTGACTGCCGTGCGCCATGCCCACCGCATCGTGGTGATGGAGCGTGGCCGCATCGTCGAACAGGGCGCGCCGGACGAACTGCTCCATCGCGCGGGCGGCCATTACGCCCGCCTGCACCAGTGGCAGGCCGTGTCATGAGCCTGCCGATGCGCTGGCAGGCTTGGGGTGATCTGGCGGGACGCTATGCCCAGGTAGCCCGCGTGGCCTGGCAGGGCCGGGGCGAACTGGAAACACTGCCGCGACTGCGCCACGAAAGTGAGTTCCTGCCCGCCGCGCTGGCCTTGCGCGATACGCCGGTACACCCCGCGCCGCGGGTGGCCATGCACCTCATCATGGCGCTGTGTGCGCTGGCCCTGGGCTGGGCCGTACTGGGCAAGGTGGATGTGGTGGCGTCGGAGCCGGGCCAGATCGCGCCCAGCAGCGAGATCAAGAGCATCCAGTCGCAGGACACTGCCGTCGTCACCGCCATCCACGTGGTGGATGGGCAGGTGGTGAAGCAAGGCGAGCCGCTGATCGACCTGGACGCCACCGATGCGGCGACCACCGCCGCACAAACCAGTGAGCAACTGGACTCCACCCAAGGGGAAGCGGCCCGTGCCCGTGCGCTGCTGCAAGCGATCGACACCCAGCAGGCGCCGAAGCTGTCAGGCCTTCCCGGCCTCAGTGCCGCCGATCTGGCCGAGCAGCAGCACGTGCTGGCCGGCGAATACACGGACTACACCAGCACCCTGCAGGAGCTGAACGCCGACATCGCCCAGAGCACGGCCAGCCTGCACGAAACCGAGGCCGACATCCGCAGCCTGGAAGGCACCTTGCCCATCGAGGAAAAGAAGCTGAGCGACTACGCCCAGCTCGTCGGCTCCGGTTACGTGGGCCTGCACGACTACTACGACGAGCAGCAGTCGGTGATCCAGATGCGGCAGAACCTGGCCCAGCAGCGCGCCAAGCGGGGCGAGATGCAGGCGGCACTGGCGGCGGCCACACAGAAGCGCGACGCCTACGTGGCGCAAACCCGACGCCAGTGGCTGGAGAAGCAGACCACCGACGAGACCCAGGCAGCCGGCCTGCAACAGACCCTGATCAAGGCGCAGCAGCACCGCCGGCTCATGCACCTGGTGGCGCCGGTGGACGGCACCGTGCAGCAGCTGGCCGTGCACACCCTCGGCGGCGTGGTCACACCCGCGCAAGTGCTGATGACCGTGGTGCCCACGCAACGCCAGCTCATCGTCGAGGCCGACGTGGATAACCAGGACATCGGCTTCATCCACGCCGGGCAGCCGGTGCAGGTCAAGGTGCAGACCTTCCCCTTTACCCGCTACGGCACGCTGCAGGGCACGGTGCTGCAGGTCTCCAACGACGCGAAGCAGGACGAGCAGAAGCGCTGGGTGTTCCCGGCGCGTATTGCTCTGGCGAGGGCGTCAATGCAGGTCGACGGGCGCGAGATACCGCTGGTACCGGGGATGGCGGTGACGGCGGAGATCAAGACGGGGCGAAGAAGGATCATCGGTTATCTGCTCAGCCCGTTGGTGCAGCATGCGAGGGAGAGTTTGCATGAACGGTAAGAGCGGATGTGGGTTTGGATTTTGAGGAAAATTTATTGTCACGATCCGAGGAGAACATCTCACATGAAAGTTAGTAATCGAAATCAACACAGGCGTACAGGTGTGCGCACAGTGATGCGTGCAATGTTGACGCCGATGATCTTGTTGAATATGGCCGGGACCGCAAATGCGCAGGTATCCAGCGTCATCTCGCCCTTACAAGCAAAGGGGAACGAAGTTTCTGCACAAGTTCAAACGTCGCCAGAGGCCAATGCATCGCTCGCTGAAGCGATGCAAGAGTGGAGGCACTTGATGAATCTCGTAACAAAAAAGCTTATTGCCAATGGAGATGGCTACATAAGCAAAAATGACATAGAGAAAGAGTTTGGTGTCGAAATAAATGATGTTCAACACATGCCAGTCTCCGGTCGCACTGATCCCACTACGGGTTTCAAATATATTTCGAAAGAAATATACCATCTAAAGTCGACCAATGCCATGCCATACCCCATGAATTTCTTTGTGGACACATATACGATAAATAATTACGCCAAAAAAGATAATCAGCAAGAAGTAATTGAGTCCAGTGGTCTACATGTGGAATTCATTCCGCCGAATTTTGGTCACCCTGGACCTATAAATCCTTGCGTGCCTTACGATGCAATAACTGGGGAGCTTTGGCGAGATGGCTGGGTTGTTGTCAATAGTCTGACTCCCAACATATATCAAATGAGCAAGCGTGGTGAAAATGGAAAGTATGTGGCGAATATTTTTCATCAGTGGAACTGCGTAAATAGCATAGCGGTGACTGGCGATATGTACCAATGAGGCAGCCTGCCTTGGGCGACGGTTTGTTGTGTCAAAAAACCAAATTGAGGAGATGAAAACATGAGTGTCAATGGCGCAAATACTCAGCTCAATAATGTCCTTAACGCTGCAATGCAGGCTGCGACAGGATCAAATGGAAGTGCCAATGAAGTCGCAATTGTTAATGCGCTTGAAGCTGGCCTTAATGCTAGCCCGGTATTGCTCGCAGAATACAATACTAATGCTCAGAGTGGGCAGTTGCAGGCAATCAATTTTGTGCAAGGAAGCCAGACCATTGACGCGCAGGCACAACAAGGTGCGAATGGCTTGCCGGTTGAGACGACAGGAAATTTGATTGTTTCGGATATAAATTTTGGGCTTAACTATGCGATTCCTCAACAAGAAAACGGTGGTGTGAATTATGGGCTTATCGATCTGGCTGCGCATGAAAATTATCATGTGGGATATGCCAATCAAATCTATGACGAGGTCTCGAATGAGTCGAGCGGCTCCTCTTCCATAGCGGAGCAGATGCAACAATATTTTTCGACACCTTCCTCATTGCGTGATCCTTCCGCATTGGATGGCCTTATCCAGCAGGGCGTAAATTTTAACGATCAAAATGAAGCCGGCGCAATAATTACAGGGTTTAATGCAGCGGCTAGCGCTTATATGCAGGCAAATTCTCTGACATCTATGACATCTTCTGATGTCAGCAAATTGGCTGAAATCGATCCGTATGTTGAACTTTTGTTTAATGGCGATACGGGTGCCCCGCTATATAGTCAAATAAGCTTGAATCAAGACGGAACGATCAACTTAAGCCAGACAGTTCAAAACGGCTTAGCCTCCGTAGTCGGCACATTCGCCACCTCGGGTGGAATGCCTGTTTGGCAAGATTCGCCAGATTCGTCCATGCCGATTCAGGCGTCAGGAAATACAAACGACACATATTATGGTGCTGAAATGGTTGCCGATGCCTGCATGGCAAATGGCAATAATGCCAGCACTCCAATTACGTTGAACTACGCGCAAGACGGTCTTTTGGAGGGCTCTTCAACGGCGAGTCCTTCATCTATTGCACTGGCTGATCAATTTTTTGCTGCCAATGCTGGAAGTTATTTTTCTAGCTTATCTGCGCAAACAGGAAGCCCATCATCGCAATGCACCATAATAGACTCAGTGACTGGAACTGTTTCTAATTTCTCGTTGATGGCCCCTGGAACCACATTTAATGGGACGCTGAATCCTTCAATTTTTGTCAACACCGAATCTAGCAGGCTGTTGAGAAACCCCCCGCACCGGCGACAATCATAGCCCTCATCAATCATCAGGCCGTTTCCGTGCGCGGAGCCGACATCCAGCAACTGGGCATGTTCTCGTATGTGTCGGTGGACGAGCGGGTGCCAGTGGACCACCCA
>NZ_JACYXK010000025.1 GCF_014842975.1 Rhodanobacter sp. DHB23
TGTTTGCTTTTGCGGCCTACCCTTGGACCGAACCCGCCACCCCGCCGCCGCCCTTCGCCTATCATCACTATTCCATCGGCCGCCACCGGCCCGCTCGGAGCGCGCGCTTGTTCGTACACGTCGATAATCGCAAGCGGAACCAATGGCAATGGGCCACCGTGCTTATCGTCAGCGTGTGCGTGCTTTGCTTCGTCTTGCTTGCATTGATGCCGAATCAGCAGCGATTGGTCGCGTTGCAGGAATGGGGCACCGTCCCGGCGAATATCTTCGATGCGCATGAGCCGATCTGGCCGCAGCTGACGGATCCATCGCTGTTGCGACTGTTTACCGCCTTGTTCATCCACGTTACCTGGCTGCATCTGCTCAGCAACCTGTTGTTCCTGATGATCTTCGGCTTGCCGGGCGAGCGGGCGCTGGGTTCGCTGCGCTTCCTGTTGCTGTTCGTGGCCGGCGGCATCGTCGCGAACCTGATCGGCGCCGTGTCGCTGGCAGGGGTGCGCCTGCCCATCATTGGCTGCAGCGGTGCGGTGTCGGCGGTGGTGGGCACCTACTTTGCGTTGTTTCCGCGCGCACGCCTGGGCCTGGTGCTGCCGCTGGGCCTTTACCTTGAATTCGTGCGGGTGCCGGCATTCCTGCTGATCGGCATCTGGGTGCTGTTGCAATTGCTCTTCAGCTACGCCGGCCCAAGTTACGGCGCCTACGTGTGGTGGGCGCACATCGGCGGTTTCGTGTTCGGCCTGGTGTTCGCCCTGGTTTCACGCGATGCGATCGCGAGGCGCCTGCGGCACTGAGCGTCAGCGATGGCGGGCGCTGCGTGACAGTCCATGATGGCGTGCGAACCGCTGCAGGAAACCCCGGGCAATGGGGGTGGCGGCCACTTCGCGGTAGCTGCTGTGCGGATCGGATCCTTCGCGCTGCATGTCGGCACGTTTGCGCAGGATGTAGGCGCGCATCACATCGGCGCTGAATTCGGGATGGAACTGTGCGCTGAGCGCATACGGCCCGTAGCGCAGCAACTGGTGCGGGTCGCGCGCCGAACGAGCCAGCACCAGTGCTCCCGGAGGAGCCTCCAGCACGCTCTGCTCGTGCGTGGTATGGGCGCGGAAGCTCGCCGGCAAAGATGCAGCGAGCGCATCGCTGGCGGCAGTCTCCAGCTTCTCGATGGCATGCGTGCCGATTTCGCGGCCGCCGGGCAGGTAGTCCACCCGGCCGCCCAGCGCATGCGCCATCAGTTGATGGCCGTAGCACACGCCGAACAGCGGCAATTCCGCGTCCATGGCATTGCGGATCCATCCGGCCGTGCGTTCGCTCCATGCGGCGCGCTGGGTGACCATCGCCGCCGAGCCGGTAATCAACGCACCGGCAACCGTGCCGGGCGGCGGCAAGCTATCGCCAGCTTCCACGTCGACGACATGCAATCGTTGCTCCGGCAACTGCGCTCCCAGCCGGAACCAGTGCGGGAAATCGCCGTGACGGGCGCGGATGGCATCCGGTGCGCGACCGGTGCGAATGATGAGGATGGGCTTCATTCGGAATGATCGGGGATTTTGTCGTCGGGCATTTCGATGGGCGGCAACACGGCCAGCACTTCCTGCACCGTGGTAAGTCCGCGCGCCACCTGTTCGGCGGCGGACAGGCGCAGTGGACGCATGCCTTCGGACAAGGCGGTACTGCCGAAGGTGCCCAATTCCAACTGTGCCGAGATCAGCCCGCGCAGGCGCGGCGAGATCGGCATCATTTCATAGATGCCGGTGCGGCCCATGAAGCCGGTATTGCGGCATTCGAGGCAGCCGACCGGCGCATACACTTTTTCCGGCAGGGGCAGCTGCCAGCCGTGGGTGAGTGCGTTCCACTCGTGCGCGTCCTGGTTGGCTTCCCGCTTGCAGTAGGGGCACAGGGTGCGCACCAGTCGCTGCGCCACCACGCCGGTGAGCGTGGACTGGATCAGGTAGTGCGGCACGCCGAGGTCGAGCAGGCGGGTCACCGCGCTGGGTGCGTCGTTGGTGTGCAGGGTGGAAAGCACCAGATGGCCGGTGAGCGACGCCTGCACCGCCATCTGCGCGGTTTCCAGGTCGCGGATCTCGCCGACCATGATGATGTCGGGGTCCTGTCGCAGCAGGGTGCGGACGCCCGCGGCGAAATCCAGGTCGATCGAGGGCTGCACCTGCATCTGGTTGAATTCGGGGGAGACCATTTCGATGGGGTCCTCCACCGTGCACACGTTCATCGCCGGCGTGGCCAGGTGCTTGAGCGTGGAGTACAGCGTGGTGGTCTTGCCCGAGCCGGTGGGGCCGGTCACCAGCACGATGCCGTGCGGCCGTTCCACCATGTGCCGCCATTGCGTCGCCTCGCGCTCGGAGAAGCCGAGCTGGGCGAAGTCCTTCACCACCAGGTCGGGATCGAAGATGCGCATCACCATCTTCTCGCCGAACGCGGTGGGCATGCTGGAGACGCGCAACTCCACTTCGCGGCCGGTGGACGAGCGGGTCTTGATGCGGCCATCCTGCGGACGGCGCTTCTCGGCCACATCCATGCGCGCAAGGATCTTGATGCGTGCGGTCACCGCGGTCATCACCGGCGGCGGCAACTCGAACACCTTGTGCATCACGCCATCGATGCGGAAGCGCATCTGCCCGGCATCACGCCGCGGCTCCAGGTGGATGTCCGAGGCGCGCTGTTCGAAGGCGTACTGCAGCAACCAGTCGACGATGTGCACCACGTGGCGGTCGTCGGCGCCCACCTCGCCACTCTTGCCCAGTTCGACGAGTTGCTCGAAGTTGAGGATGGCCGAAGTGTCGTGACCGCCGCTGGCCTTCGCATCCTGCGCCAGCTGGATCGAGCGCTGGACGCCGTAGAACTCCTGCAGGTAGCGGTTGATGTCCAGCGGGCTGCACACCACGCGGTGCACGTCCCGGCGCAGCATGTGCGCAAGGTCCTTGGCCCAGGCGTCGTCGAACGGTTCGGCGGTGGCGAAGGTCACTTCGCCCGGTGCCATCGCCACCGGCAAAATGCGATGCCGCTGCGCGTAGCCGTGGCTCACCACCTGCGTGACGGCGGCCACGTTGACCTTCATCGGGTCGATCTTGAGGTAGGGCAGCCCGGCGTGCCCGGCCAGCCATTCGACGAGATTCTCCAGGCTCAGCGGGCGACCGGGGTCACGCTGGTTCGGCAGCTTGGCATTGGCGATCACCACCAGCGGATGCAGCTCGACCGCGCTGCGGCCGGAGCGCGAGCCCAGGCGCACCTGCTTGGCGTCCTCGGCGTTCACGTAACCATCCACCACCAGCGCGGCGAGCAGCTCGTCCAGTTCCAGTCGGCCGCGACGGCCGAGCAGGGTTGCGATTTGCGGTGATGCAGCCATCCGGATGACTCCCCCGTGGCGTCGCGCACGGCGGAAAACCAGTGCGCAAGCGTGCTGCGGCTATACTAACCCGCTTTACCAAAGCCCACGGAAAGCCATGTCCGCGCGCACCTTCCAGGATGTGATCCAGACCCTCAACCGCTACTGGGCGGCGCAGGGATGCGTCTTGCTGCAGCCGCTCGACACCGAGGTCGGCGCCGGCACTTTTCATCCCGCCACCTTCCTGCGCTCGCTCGGTCCCGAGCCCTGGTCGGCGGCCTACGTGCAGCCATCGCGCCGTCCCACCGACGGCCGCTACGGCGAGAATCCCAACCGGCTGCAGCATTACTACCAGTACCAGGTGGTGATGAAGCCGAACCCGGAGAACATCCTCGAGCTGTACATCGGCTCGCTGAAGGAACTCGGCCTCGATCCGCTGGTGCACGACCTGCGCTTCGTCGAGGACAACTGGGAATCGCCCACGCTGGGCGCATGGGGCCTGGGCTGGGAAGTCTGGCTCAATGGCATGGAAGTCACCCAGTTCACCTACTTCCAGCAGGCCGGCGGCCTGGAATGCCGGCCGGTGACGGGCGAGATCACCTACGGTCTCGAGCGCCTGGCGATGTACCTGCAGAACGTGGACAACGTGTACGACCTGGTTTGGACCGAAGGCCCGCACGGCAAGGTCACCTACGGCGACGTGTTCCACCAGAACGAAGTCGAGCAGAGCACCTACAACTTCGAGCATGCGAACGTGCCGGAACTGTTCCGCTGGTTCGACGTGTGCGAGGCCACCGCCAACCAGCTGATCGCCGCCAACCTGCCGTTGCCGGCCTACGAGCAGGTGATGAAGGCCAGCCATACCTTCAACCTGCTCGACGCACGCCGCGCGATCAGCGTCACCGAACGCCAGCGTTATATCCTGCGCGTGCGCACCCTGGCGCGCAGCGTGGCCGAGACCTATGTGGCGCAGCGCGAGAAGCTCGGTTTTCCGGGCCTGAAGAAGCACACCAAGGAGCAGGCCGCATGAGCGCCGCCAAGTCGCTGCTGATCGAACTGGGCACCGAGGAATTGCCGCCGAAGGCGCTGGACGAACTGTCCGTCGCGTTCGCACGAGGCATCTGCGACGGGCTGGCCAGGCGCGGCATCGAGGCCGCGCTGGACAAGGCGAAGGCGTATTGCTCGCCGCGGCGCCTGGCCGTGCATGTCCCGCATGTGAGCGCGGTGCAGCCGGAGCAGGCGGTCGAGCGCCGCGGTCCGGCGGTCAATGCCGCTTTGGATGCGCAGGGCCAGCCCTCCAAGGCGCTCACCGGCTTCGCGCAGTCCTGTGGCGTCACCGTGGAGCAATTGGAAAAGCTCGAAACCGACAAGGGCGCGTGGTTCGTGTTCCGAGCGGTCAAGCCGGGCCAGTCGCTTGCGTCGTTGCTGCCGGAAATCGTGGACGAAGCGCTCAAGGGCCTGCCGATCCCGCGCCCCATGCGCTGGGCTGACCACGACTACGCCTTCGTGCGCCCCGCGCATTGGCTGGTGATGCTGCACGGCGCGGACATCATCGACGGCGCGGTGCTCGGCCTGGCCGGCGGGCGCCAGTCGCGCGGCCACCGCTTCATGCACCCGCATCCGGTGCACGTGGCCGACGCCGATGGCTGGCTCGATGCGATGCGCAGCGCCAAGGTGCTGGCCGATCCCGCCGAACGCCGCCAGCGCGTACGCGACGAGGTGGCGCGTGCGGCGAAGGAAACCGGTGGCGTGCCACGACTCGACGAAGCCTTGCTCGACGAGATCGCCAACCTCACCGAGTGGCCGGTGGCGATCGCCTGCGACTTCGAACGCAGCTTCCTCGCCGTGCCGCAGGAAGCCCTGGTCACCACCATGGAGACCAACCAGAAGTTCGTGCCGGTGTTCGACGCGGACGACAAGCTCACCGGGCATTTCATCGGCATCGCCAACATCGAGTCGAAGCAGCCCGCGGAAATACGCAAGGGCTACGAGCGCGTGATCCGCCCGCGCTTCGCCGATGCGAAGTTCTTCTGGGACGAGGACCTGAAGACGCCGCTGGCGAGCTACCAGGAGCAACTCAAGAGCGTCACCTACCAGCAGGCGCTGGGCAGCCTGTGGGACAAGAGCGTGCGCGTGGCCGAACTGGCGCGCGTGATCGCCGGTCGCGTCGGCGTCGATGCCGGTGCCGCCACGCGAGCGGCAAGCCTGGCCAAGTGCGACTTGCTTACCCGCATGGTCGGCGAGTTCCCCGAACTGCAGGGCGTGATGGGCCGCTACTACGCCAGCCACGACGGCGAGCCGGTCGACGTGGCGATGGCGTTGGACAGTTATTACCAGCCGCGCTTCGCGCGTGATGGCATCGCCGCCGACAAGGTGGGCCAGGTGCTGGCCGTGGCTGAGCGCCTCGACACGCTGGCCGGCATCTTCGCCGTGGGCATGAAGCCCAGTGGCAACAAGGATCCATTCGCCTTGCGCCGCGCTGCGCTGGGCCTGGCGCGCACCCTGATCGAAGGCAGGCTGGAGATCGACCTGCGCGCCGCATTCGTCGAGGCGCTGGAGTTGTTGCCCGAAGCCGCCTTCGCGGCCGGCACGAAGCCCGGCAAGGACGGCAAGCCGCCCGTCATCGACGTCGGCCAGCGCCGTGCCGTGCTGGCCAGGGAATTGGTTGACTTCGTACTGGACCGCTTGCGTGGCTACTACGCGGAACAGGGCTGCCTGTCCGAAGCCTACGAGGCCGTGCTCGCGGTACAGCCGGAAACGCTGCCCGATTTCGGTCGCCGCCTGCATGCCGTGGTCGAGTTCAGCCGCTTGCCGGAAGCAGCCAGCCTCGCCGCCGCGAACAAGCGCGTGGCGAACATCCTGCGCAAGCAGGCCGAGGAAGGCGGCGCGCCGGCACCAGCCCACGAGGTCGACCCCGCGCATTTCGAGAACGACGCCGAACGTTCGCTGGCCGATGCACTGGCCGCCGCGGGCAGGGAAACCGCCGAGCCGCTGCAGCGTGGCGACTACACCAGCGTGCTGAAGCGGCTCGCGCAGCTGCAGGCGCCGGTGGACGCCTTCTTCGAGCAGGTGCTGGTGAACGCCGAAAACCCGGCGGTACGCCGCAACCGCCTCGCCCTGCTGGGGCGGCTCAAGGCCGCGTTCGGCGCGGTGGCCGACATCGCGTTGCTGCGCGAGTGACTCTTGCGGCCATTCCTGGCCGTTGGAATCAATCGGATCAACCGGCGGTCACCCATTGCTGCCGTACCCCTCGAACAAAAACGCGGCGCCCTTCGGGGGCGCCGCGTTTTGTTTGAATCGCGAGTCGGAGGGCTCAGGCGATTTGTGGTGCCTTGGCCTGGCGGATGCGCTCGGACAGCTGGCGGTTGAACTTCAGCATGGCGGTGGCGTTCACGCTGGAGCCGTCGCTGCCCAGGATCTCGTAGAGATTGCTGAGCATGTCGGTGTTGTCGGCCAGCGTCATCGGGCTGTTTGCCAGTTCCAGCTCCGATTGCAGGATCTGCATGGCGGTATTCAACCGGCGCGGATCCACCGCAGCGACTTCGGCGCCAGCCTGGATGCTGCTATGGCCGCCGATACGGCCGCGGGCACGGTGCGTAACGGTTTCCGAGCTGTACTGGGCATCGTCGTTGCCGGCGGTGCTCGGGTCGATCTGCAGGGCGCCCTCGCCCGCGACCAGCCACACCAGCGAGATGCCCAGCGTGCGGGCCATGGTCACGCAGCGGGCGCGGGAAGGGTCGGTGTTGCCGTCGCGCCAACTGCGCACGACGCCTTCGGAGAAGCCGCACATACGTGCGATCTCGGTGGCGCTACCCACGCGCTGGATCAGCAACTTGATGCGGTCGGCGAAAGTCGACTGGAGCGGGTCGTGAGGGAGTTTCTGCGTGCTCATGGCGATTGACCGTCTACGGGGCTGGGCTGGGGAGTTGTCGCAAGATCATGTGCATCTGCGCCGAAACGGCCGGATCCTGTGGGCAACGCCAGTATCGGATCAGGCTGCTTTCGCGCTGCTTTCCCGAGACTGACAGGGCCCTTGGCGACGCCATGTCGAGACCGTGGTTCTGCAACGAAACCTTACGCACGGCAGGCTAACGCCATCAAAAAGTTCCGGTTGACACGAACCTGCGCTCGTTTTGCCTGCGTTCACGTAAATTTGCGGGTGGATCCGCTTGACTTTCCCGTAACCCGGGTTTTCGGCTATTCTGGAAACTTCCCCCGCGACGAAACCAGGGCGCAAGTGCCGCCGGTTTCCGTGCACGACCCCAATCCAGAATTACGAGGCTTACCCAATGCGCAAGATGGTTTTGTCGATGATGTCGATGGCCGTGCTGGCCTTGGCCGGTTGCGGCTCGTCGGCCCCGTCGCCGACGGAAGATGGCACGGCCGGCGCCAGTTCGGCGGCATCCGCCAACACCGCCAGCTCGGTGAGCGGCACCATCACGGTTCGCGGTGCGATCCAGCCGTCGCCGAATGCGCAGCTGGTGATCAACCTGATGGACGTTTCGCCCTCCGCGGCCGGTTCGGCGCCGGTGGCC
Organism: Rhodanobacter sp. DHB23; assembly: GCF_014842975.1. Classification (GTDB taxonomy): domain Bacteria; phylum Pseudomonadota; class Gammaproteobacteria; order Xanthomonadales; family Rhodanobacteraceae; genus Rhodanobacter_A. Next base: position 7,876 of record NZ_JACYXK010000025.1, read on the forward strand.
AGCAAGACGGTGGCTTCGGGTGCCACCTTCCCGTATTCGTTCCAGCTGGACTTCAAGCCCGGTGACATCAAGTCGGGCGACATGTACGTGGTGAAGGCGACCCTCACCGACGGTGCGCGTCATTACTCCATGCCCATCCAGGCGCCGGTGCTCACCCAGGGCAACAAGAACACGGCCTCGATCGAGCTGCTGGCAGAGCAGACGCCCGCCGAGAAGGACCTGGCCGACTTCAACACGCTGATCAAGCAGATCGGCGGCATGAAGGTGAGCAGCGGCACCAAGCTTGAAGACAACGCTTCGCGCGGCTGGCAGGTGTTCCGCCAGGACGGCGAAGTGAAAGTGATCCGCGAGCTGGTGGATTACGGCGACAAGGGCTTCACCAGCACCGATTTTGCCTACAAGAACGGCGCGCCGTGGGTGGCCGCGCAGCAGAAGAAGGCGAACAAGGATGCCGCGGCCAGCTCGATCACGCGCGCCAGCTGGACCGAGAATGGCATGCTGGTGCTGCACGAGCAGCAGGTCGGCGACAAGACCGGCGACCTGGACTCCGACAGCGCCAACAGCCTGCGCCAGCAGGCCTTGGCGATCTACAACCTCGCCGGTGGCAACAAGAAGAAGTAACCGGCCTGCGAAGCCCGGGTACGAAAAAGCCGAACCGCGAGGTTCGGCTTTTTCGTTTTGGCTGACCCGTGCGTCCGTCCCTGGATGCGGAAGCCAGGCGGCCATCCATGGCCTGCCTGCCGCTGGCGTCAGAAGTTGTACTTCAGGCCCAGGTTGAGGCTGTTGTACTTCTGGCTGTTGTCGCTGAAGTGGCCGCTGTAGCCCACCCAGCCGCTGAGCTGCTGGCTGAACTGCGCGGACAGGCCGAGGTCGGCGGAGCCCCAGTTCTTGTCGGGCGTGAAGCCGGGCAGCGCGAAGTTGCCGTTCATGCTGTTGAGGCCGGCGGTGATGTCGCGTGCATCCGCCTTGCTGTCGTTGTTCCAGCCGATGTCGGCGTAAGGCGTCAGCACGATGCCGCCGGCCTGCCAATTGCCCTGCACACGCCAGCCCAGCGTGCCGATCAGCGCATTGCGCTGCTGGCGACCGAACCACATGGCGGTGCTGTCGTTGCCGTCCTCGCTGTAGCCGTCGACCTTGATCGATTCCCACTCGATGTTCGCGTAGGGGCCGGTACGCAGGCTGCCGACATCGAACCACCAGCCGCCGGTCAGGCCGCCGCCGAGGTGCGAGCCGTCCGCCTTGCCGGTTTCGCCGCGCGAAGCGGCGCCGATCTGGATGCGACGATCGATGTCGCTGAAATTGGACTGGCCGAAGTTCAGGTAGCCGCCGACATAGCCACCGCCCTGATGGTAGGTGAGGTAGCCCAGGCCGCTGATGTCCTGCAACTGGTAGCCGCCGCCACCGGCGAAGTCGGCATTGCTCTGGCCCACGCCCAGCGCGATGCCGGCCGAGAGGTTGTCGTTGATGCGCGCATCGGCGCCCAGCGTGAGGTTGACGTCGTTGCTGGTGGTCTTCGGCGAGTTGCTTTGCGCGTCGTAGCTCTGGTGCGCGTAGTTGACGTTGACGAAGGCGCGGGTGGCGCCGCCGTTGCTGTCGGCCAGCATCTCGTTGCGGATCGTGCTGGTCTGCTGCGTGGCGCTGGCCAGTGCGGTTTCACCCAGCAGCGAAATCTGGCCGGGAGCGTTGAGTTCGGACAACACCACCTGCGACAGCATCTCGTGCGCCGCGGTGGTGGGGTGCACGCCGTCGGCGAACAGATAGCTCTGGTCGGTGCCGGCCGCGTAGGTGTATGGAGCGCCCGAACCCGCCGGGCCGCACTGCACCGAACTGGAGCCGACGCCGCAGGCCGGCGTGGTGACGTTGCTGAACCCGTAGAGCGACGGGTTGGCGACCACTTCGTTGATCAGCGCGTAGGTGTTGACCGGGATGATGCCCTTGCCCAGCTGGCCCAGGCCGCTGTTGAGCGTGCTGTTGAAGATCACGCTGAGCCCGGTCAGCTGCGCCGCCGCCGTGGCGCCTTGTTCGGTGCCATCGGGCGTCACGCCGATGTTCGGCAGGTTGAATACCACCAGGTTCTTCACGCCGGCGGCCTGCAGCTCGCCGATCAGCTTCACTTCCTGCTGGGCGGCGGCGCCGATCGCGGCCTGCGCCTGGTCGGCGGTCATGAAGCTGGAGACGCCTGCCGCGGCGAGCACCTGCTGGCTCACGGCGGTGGTCACCTGCTGGGTGATGGTCGGCGTCAGCGCCTGGATCTGCGCGGCGGTGTAGCCGGCCTGTTCCAGCTGGGCGATCTGCGCGGCCACGTTCTGCTGGATCAGGGCCTGCGCGGTGGCGGCGGCCCCGGCCGAGGTGGCGGCATAGAAGATGTCGTTCGCGCCACCCCAGATCGTGTACAGGGCATGCGGATCGACGCTGCCGGCCGCGAGGTAGGTGTTCACCTGGCTCGTGATCGTCGGGACGGCCGCTGGCGTACCGGGCGAGTTGGTGAGGATGCCGGCGCCGCCCCAGGCGTAGTCGGTGCCGCCCGCGAGCGATGGCCCCAGCGTGTAGCCGAGGTCGCCGGCGAGGTCCTGCACGGCCACGTGGCCCGGATTGGTGGTGAACTCCATCGGCGGCTGCAGCGATGGATTGCTCGCCAGCGAAATGTTGCCGGCGTCGCTCAAGCTGTCGCCGAACACGACGACCTTGCTGAAATCGGTGGCGCCGGCGGCGGTGCTGAAGAGCAGGGCGGTGGCGATGGCGCCGACCAGGTGACGGGTACGAAGCATGGAAACACTCCCCATGGCCGGGATGGCCTTGTTAGCAGGACGTTACGGTACGGCATCCCATACGGAACCGCATGCTGCAGCGCATCGCTGCGGCAAGCGGTTCCGTATGTCGGGATTTCAGCGCTTGATCGCGCGCGCCAGTGCGTCGGCGAAGGCGCTGTTGGCCGGGGCCGGCGCTGGCTTGGGCACGGCGCCGGGACGCGGACCGCGGCCGTCGCGCTGGCCGGGGCGGGCATCGCCGGCGGCGGGTTTGCCGCGCGCCTGGCCCGGCTCGTCGTCGAGGCGCATCGACAGGCCGATGCGCTGGCGCGGGATATCCACCTCCATCACCTTCACCTTGACGATATCGCCGGCCTTCACCGCGTCGCGCGGGTCCTTCACGAAGGTGTGCGACAGCGCGGAGACGTGCACGAGGCCGTCCTGGTGCACGCCGATGTCCACAAATGCGCCGAACGCAGCGACGTTGGTGACGCGGCCTTCGAGGATCATGCCGGGACGCAGGTCCTTCACGTCCTCCACGCCCTCGGCGAAGCTGGGCGCGACGAACTCGGGGCGCGGGTCGCGGCCGGGCTTTTCCAGTTCCTTGAGGATGTCGCGCACCGTGGGCACGCCGAACTTCTCGTCGGTGAACTGCTCGGGCTTGAGGCCGCGCAGGAAGCCGGTGTCGCCGATGATGTTGCGCACCTCGCGGCCGCACTGGGCGATGATGCGCTCCACCACCGGATAGGCTTCCGGGTGCACCGCGCTGGCATCCAGCGGGTTGTCGCCGTTGGGCACGCGCAGGAAGCCGGCGCATTGCTCGAATGCCTTGTCGCCCAGGCGCGGCACCTTGAGCAGCGCCCTGCGGTTGGCGAAGGCGCCGTTGGCGTCGCGATGCTTCACCACGTTCTCGGCCACGCTGGCGGAGAGGCCGGCCACGCGCGCCAGCAGCGCGGCGGAGGCGGTGTTCACGTCCACACCCACCGCGTTCACGCAGTCCTCGACCCTGGCGTCGAGCGCGCGTGCCAGCTTCACCTGGTTGACGTCGTGCTGGTACTGGCCCACGCCGATCGCCTTGGGCTCGATCTTCACCAGCTCGGCCAGCGGATCCTGCAGGCGGCGCGCGATGGAGACGGCGCCGCGCAGACTCACGTCCAGCTCGGGGAATTCCTTCGCGGCGGTTTCCGAGGCGGAATACACCGATGCGCCGGCCTCGCTCACCACGACCTTCGACAGCTTGTGTTCCGCGTGCGTTCTGGCCAGGCCCTTGATGAGCTCGCCGGCCAGCTTGTCGGTCTCGCGCGAAGCGGTGCCGTTGCCGATGGCGATGAGATCCACGTCGTGCCTCTGGCACAGGCGCGCCAGCGCGGCCAGCGATTCGTTCCACTGGCGGCGCGGTTCGTGCGGATAGATGGTGTCGGTGGCCAGCAGCTTGCCGGTGGGATCGACCACGGCCACCTTGCAGCCGGTGCGGATGCCGGGGTCGAGGCCGAGCACGGTCCTGGCGCCGGCCGGCGCGGCCAGCATCAGGTCCTTGAGGTTGTCGCCGAACACGCGGATGGCCTCGTCCTCGGCGCCTTCGCGCACACGGCCGAACAGGTCCAGCGTGAGGTGCAGGTGCAGCTTCACGCGCCAGGTCAGGCGCACCGTCTCGCGCAGCCAGGCGTCGGCGGCGCGGCCACGATCGTGGATGCCGGCGTGCGCGGCCACGCGGCCTTCGCCCTCGGCGTGGCCCTGCTCGGCATCCAGCGCGGGTTGCAGGTCGAGTTCGATGATGCCTTCGTTGCGCGCGCGCATCAGTGCCAGCAGGCGATGCGAGGGGATCCTGGCGATGGCTTCGACGTGGTCGAAGTAGTCGCGGAACTTCGCGCCTTCGCTCTCCTTGCCTTCCACCACTTTCGCGCGGATCTGGCCCTTGTCCCACAGCCAGTCGCGCAGCTCGCCCACGAGATGCGCATCCTCGGCGATGGACTCCATCAGGATCGCGCGGGCGCCATCGAGCGCGGCGCGCACGTCGGCCACGCCCTTGTCGGCATCCACGAACTGCTCCGCGATGACTTCGGGCGGCAGCGTGGGATCGTTGCGCAGACTGCTCGCCAGCGGCTCCAGCCCTGCCTCGCGTGCGATCTGCGCCTTGGTGCGGCGCTTGGGCTTGTAGGGAAGATAAAGGTCTTCCAGCGTGGCCTTGGTTTCGGCGGCGAGGATGTCGGCCTTCAGTGCATCGCTGAGCTTGCCCTGCTCCTCGACGCTGGCGAGGATCGCGGCGCGGCGTTCCTCCAGCTCGCGCAAGTAGCGCAGGCGCTCCTCCAGCGTGCGCAACTGGGTGTCGTCGAGGCCGCCGGTGACTTCCTTGCGGTAGCGCGCGATGAACGGCACGGTGGCGCCGCCGTCGAGCAGTTCCACCGCCGCGCGCACCTGCTCGGTCTTGGCGGCGATGTCCTGGGCAATGCGTTGTTCGATGCTGGGCATGGGGTGGAGCACGTCCTTCGTGTGGAGCAGGCCGCCGATGATAGCAAGCGGGCTACACGGCCTCGGAAAAGAAAGCGGCACCGGAGCGGACTCCGGTGCCGCCTTTGTGGATCAGCGGATCAGGCGTTGAACGAACCGCCGTTGCCAGCCGGCGCGGTGGATGTGTCCTTGAACTCGCTGGCGCGGCCGTTGAGCACCAAGGCTTTTGCCGCCATGTCATGCCAGCCTTGCTTGCGCGCAGTCCATGCAGTGGCGATGTAGGAGAAGAAGGGGATGAGTCCAATGAAGGGTATCTGGACTGCGTTTAGCAGCCTGACTGCATTGCGGATTGCGCAACGTGCAAAACCGGGTGCGTGTCCCTCCATGTCCGTGACACGGATTCCAAGCGCCAATTTTCCAAGGGTTGCTTGCCACTTCGAGCCTTCGAGCAAGACGTAATAAGTGAATCCAATGGCCATGACGATTATGCCGGGCACAAGCGTGGTGTTCTTCAGTGCTGCCGACGCAGCTTTCATGGCTTCTGGTGCGGGGCCGCTCTGCATCAAGGTCATAAAATGCATGAAAGCGTCAATCACACCTGTCTTCGCGTAGATGATGGTGCTTGGAACAAGCAGGACCAGAAAGTCGATTATCCAGGCAGCAAACCGCTTCCAGAAGCCGGCGTAGTCCTCCAATGCTGCTGCCGTGGTCTGCGGTAGCGATTGCAGTGGAGCGGCAGATGTCGAAAAGGAATTATCTGTTGCCACTGCCGCATCATGTATCGCATCGGGATAAAGCACCGACAGCGGTTGCCAGTCGGCCAACCCTTCGCGCCACGCGAGGTCGCTGCCGCTGACCTGCCCGTTGCGCAGCCACGCGCGCACGTCCTCTTCCTTGTACGGGCCGTGGCGTTCGCCGTTGCGTCCGATCCAGATTTCCATTGCATGCACTCCCCGGTGGTGAATGCGGCGATGATGCCATGCCGTTTGCGGAATGTGGGTTGGAACTGTAGGCGCACCCTGTGCGCGATTGCTCTTGGCTCCGATCAAGCACCAGAGCCATCGCGCACAGGGTGCGCCTACGCGGCGTGGCGTTTCAGATGCACCAGGAGCAGCGAGATCGCGGCGGGAGTGACACCGCTGATGCGCGCGGCCTGGCCGAGGGTCGCGGGCTGCGTGCGCTTGAGCTTGAGCAGCACTTCGGCAGAGAGGCCGCGCACGGTGTCGTAGTCGAAGCCGGCGGGGATCGCGGTCCGCTCGTGGCGGCGCTGGCGCTCGATTTCCTCGCGCTGGCGCTCCAGGTAGCCCGCGTACTTGGCCTGCACTTCGACCTGCGCGGCAACGCCCCCGTCCGTCACGGCCGGACCGAGTCCGGAAACGGTGGTGAGCCTGGCGTAGTCGAGTTCGGGGCGGCGCAGCAGGTCCAGCGCATTCGTTTCGCGGCTCACTGCGATGCCGAGCTGGCGTTCGATCGCCACGCCCAGCGTGTTGCTCGGCGCGGCCCACAGTGCGGCGAGGCGCTGCGTCTCGCGCTCCACCGCCTCGCGCTTGGCGCGCAGCGCGTCGAAGCGCGGCTGCGGTACCACGCCCAGCGCGTGGCCCTGTTCGGTGAGGCGCAGGTCGGCGTTGTCCTCGCGCAGGTACAGCCGGTATTCGGCGCGCGAGGTGAACATGCGGTAGGGCTCGATGGTGCCGTTGCTGGTGAGGTCGTCCACCAGCACGCCTAGGTAGGCCTCGTCGCGGCGCGGATACCACGGCGCCTTGCCTTGCACCGCCAGTGCGGCGTTGAGCCCGGCCAGCAGGCCTTGCGCGGCGGCTTCCTCGTAGCCGGTGGTGCCGTTGATCTGGCCGGCGAAATACAGGCCGGGGATTGCCTTGGTCTCCAGCCACGGATTGAGTCCGCGCGGATCGAAATAGTCGTATTCGATGGCGTAGCCGGGCCGGGTGATGTGCGCGTGCTCGAAGCCCTTGATCGACTGCACCAGCGCCAGCTGCACGTCGAACGGCAGCGAGGTGGAGATGCCGTTGGGGTAGATCTCGAAGGTATCCAGTCCCTCCGGCTCGATGAAGATCTGGTGCGAGCCCTTCTCGGCGAAGCGCACCACCTTGTCCTCGATGGAGGGGCAGTAGCGCGGACCCACGCCCTCGATCTGGCCGGTGTAGAGCGGCGAGCGGTCCAGCGCGCCGCGGATCAACTCGTGCGTTCGTTCGGTGGTGTGGGTGATCCAGCAACTGACCTGGCGCGGATGATCGTCGCGCGAGCCGAGATAGGAGAAGACGGGCGCCGGGTCGTCGCCGCGCTGTTCCTCCAGCCCGCTGAAATCGATGCTGCGGCGGTCGATGCGTGGCGGGGTGCCGGTCTTCAGCCGGTCGGCCGCCAGCGGCAGTTCGCGCAGCCGGCTGGCCAGCGTGCTGGCCGGCGGGTCGCCGGCGCGGCCACCGGCGTACTGTGCGGGGCCGATATGGATCTTGCCGGCGAGGAAAGTGCCCGCCGTGAGCACAATCGACCTTGCACGGAAGGAAACGCCCATTTGCGTCACCACGCCCACGGCGCGGCCATCCTCCACGATCAGGTCGTCCACCGCCTGCTGGAACAGGTCGAGATCGGGCTGGCTTTCCACGATGTGACGAATCGCGGCACGGTACAGCGCGCGGTCGGCCTGGCAGCGGGTGGCGCGCACCGCCGGACCCTTGGAGGCGTTGAGCGTGCGCCATTGGATGCCGGCCAGGTCCGCCGCGTGCGCCATGGCGCCGCCCAGCGCATCGATCTCCTTCACCAGGTGGCCCTTGCCGATGCCGCCGATGGCCGGGTTGCAGCTCATCGCGCCCACGGTTTCGATGCTGTGGCTGAGCAGCAGGGTGCGTGCGCCGGTGCGTGCGGCCGCCAGCGCGGCCTCGGTGCCGGCGTGGCCGCCGCCGATCACGATCACGTCATAGCGGGTGGGATGAAGCATGATGCGCAAGGCTCTGAAAGCAGAGGGGCTTATGGTACCGCGCAGGACGGGTCACGGCTTGGCATGCAACCTGCTTTGATCACGTCGCACTTTCATGGGCACCGGCTGCGCGGTTCGCGCGCCGGGACCGGGCGGACAGGGGCCTGGTCGCGTGCCGTGAAAGGAAGCCAGACGGCGCCCCTCGGGGCGCCGTCGTTTTTTTGCGTGCCGGGAAAAGCGAAACCCCGCATGGAAGCGGGGTTTCATCGTTTAGATCTGGCGCCCGGCGGTCTCAGGAACAGGGGGAATCCAGGATGACCGTATTGCCGGGCGCCAGAAACCTTGCAACTCGTAACCGTCTGGCTGTCTTGTCGTCAGACCGTGGGTCGATGATCACCGCAAGAAGGTGAACCCGTGGTGACTGCAGCGCAACTTTCTGCCGAGGCAGGACAGCTGCTGACGCGTTGCGTCAGTTTCATGCAGCCCCCGGAAGCGCAATGTGATTGCCATCACATTTTGGCACGGCCAATGCATTGCTCCTGGCAACAAAAACCGGGAGAGCAGCCATGGGCATGAACATCGACTTCGAGAAGTTCTTTCCGCATCACGACCTGCTGATCGAGATCGGCCGCATCGAGATGGCAATGGAAACCCTGGACGAGCGCGCCGAAAGCGAGCGCGTGATGTTGAAGCCGCGGCTGGAGTCGCGCATGGTGCGCCTGCGCACCGCGCTGAAGAGCCTGCCGGTGTGAACTGAAACCTGCCTCACGCGGAAGTGCGCACCTTGCGTGCGGTTTCCTCGGCACTTCCACGCGAAAGAAACGGCGGCCCTGGCCGCCGTTTCCGTTTTCAGCCCTTGAGCATGTTGCCCACGATCTCGGCGAGGTTGCGCGAGAGCGTGCCGCGGGCCGCCAGCGAAGCCAGCGCGGCATGGGCTGCCTCGCGGCGCCGAGGCTCCAGCCGCTGCCAGCCGTTGAACGCGGTGGCGAGGCGGGCCGCGATCTGCGGGTTCAGCGCATCCAGTGCCAGCAGGCGTTCGGCGTACAGCCGGTAGCCCGCGCCATCGGCGCGGTGGAAGCCGGAGGGGTTGCCGTTGGCCCAGGTGCCCAGCAGGGCGCGGGCGCGGTTCGGGTTCTTCAGGGTGAAGGCGGGGTCGGCCTCCAGCGCCTGCACCCGCGCCAGCGCGCCAGCGCCGGGCAACTGGGCCTGCAGGGCGAACCACTTGTCCAATGCCAGCGGGTCGTTTGCGTAGCGCTCGCGGTAGTGCGCGAGCGGCTCGGCGCTACGCGCGGCGTCGTGGCGGGCCAGCACGCCGAGTGCGGCAAGGCGGTCGGTCATGCTCGGCGCATCGCGGTATTGCGCGGCGGCATGCTGGCAGGCGGTGGCGGGCGCCAGCAGGGCCAGCAGTTGCAGCACGCGCTGTTTCAGGCTGCGGTGGCCCTGGCTGATGGCGTCGATGCCTGCCGTGGATTGGGCGGCCAGCGCGCGATAGCGCGTCTCCAGCTTGTCGACGCCGATGCGCGCGGCCAGGCGCTGCTGCAATTGCTGGCGCAGCGCGTGGATGCGCGCCGGGTCGACCACCGGCTCGCGTTCCGCCAGCTCGATCTCGCCCGGTGGGACAAGCAGGTCGGCCAGCAGGGCGGCATCGAGCCGCGCATCGTCGAACAGGGCGGCCAGCGCGTCGCACCAGGCATCCACGGCGCCGTTGTCGGCGCCGTCGCGCAACGCGTCGCAGGCGCGCAGGGCGAGCTGCTGGCCGGCCTCCCAGCGGTTGAAACCGTCGGGATCGTGGCCCAGCAGCAGGGCGAGTTCGGCGGGCGTGTAGTCGCATTCGAGCACCGCAGGCGCGGAGAAGCCGCGCAGCAGGGAGGGCACCGGGCGCTCGGCCACGTCGTGGAACACGAAGCGCTGTTCAGCGTGGTCGAGCACCACCACCAGCTCGGTTTCGCCGTTGGCCACCTGACCGTCCAGATGCAAGGGCAGCATGCGGCCGTCGGCATCAAACAGCGCCAGCTTCACCGGGATCGGCAGTAGCTGTTTGAGTGGCTGCTGGTGGCTGGCGGGCGTGTGTTGCGACAGCGTGAGCGCGTACTCGCGCCGCGCGGCGTCGTATTCGCCGCGGGCCTTCAGCCGCGGCGTGCCGGACTGGCCGTACCACGCAAGGTAGGGCGTGAGGTCGGCGTGGTTGGCTTCGCCCAGCGCGGCGAGGAAATCCTCGATGGTGGCGGCGCGGCCGTCGTTGCGGCTGAAGTACAGGTCGGTGCCGCGGCGGAAGCCTTCCGCGCCCAGCTTGCCGGCCAGCATGCGCACCAGCTCGGCGCCCTTCTCGTACACGGTGGCGGTGTAGAAGTTGTTGATCTCGCGGTATTCGGCGGGACGCACCGGATGCGCCAGCGGGCCGGCGTCCTCGGGGAACTGCGCGCGGCGCAGCAGGGCCACGTCCTCGATGCGCTTCAGCGGCGCCGAGTTCATGTCGGCGGAGAAGCATTGCTCGCGATACACGGTGAAGCCTTCCTTGAGGCTCAACTGGAACCAGTCGCGGCAGGTGACGCGGTTGCCGCTCCAGTTGTGGAAATACTCGTGAGCGACCACCGCTTCCACGCGGCGGTATTCGTCGTCCGTGCTGGAGTCGGCATCGGCCAGCAGGCACTTGGTGTTGAAGATGTTGAGGCCCTTGTTCTCCATCGCGCCCATGTTGAAATCGTGCGTGGCGACGACGTGGAAGACATCGAGGTCGTAGTTGCGGCCGTAGGCCTGTTCGTCCCAGCGCATCGAGCGCACCAGGGCGTCCATCGCGTAGTGGCAGCAGTCGATGGCGTCGGCCTCGGCCCAGATCTTCAGCTGCACGTCGCGGCCGTCGGCGGTGCGGTAATCCTGTTCGATCTTTTCCAGCCGGCCGGCGACCAGCGCGAACAGATAGGCAGGCTTCGGGTGCGGGTCGACGAAGCGTGCCCAATGGCGGCCGCCGTCGAGTTCGCCGGCACCATCGGGATTGCCGCCGGCCAGCAGCACCGGGAAGCGCGCGCGGTCGGCGCGCAGGGTCACGACATAGATCGCCTGCACATCGGGGCGGTCAGGGAAGAAGGTGATGTGGCGGAAGCCCTGCGCCTCGCACTGGGTGAGCAGGAAGCCCGTCTCGGCGGGGCCGGAGAGGTACAGGCCTTCCAGCGCGGTGTTCGCGGCGGGATGCACGCGCACGCGCGTTTCCAGCACGCTGCCGTCGCGTGCGCCGCGCACTTCGAGGCCGCCGTCGACCAGGCGCCAGGTGTCGGGCGCCAGCGGCTGGCCATCGAGCGAGATGGAGAGCAGCTCGAGGTCTTCGCCGTCGAGCCGCAACGGTTCGTCCTGCGCGGGATCGCGGCGCAGCAGCAGCCTGGCGCCCACCTCGGTGGTGGCTATGCCCAGCTCGAAATCCAGTTCCACGCGCTCCACGCGCCAGGCAGGTGCGCGGTAATCGGCAAGGCGGATTGGCAGGCTGGCGGCGTCGGGTCGTGCGTTCATGCGGGCAGGGGAATCGGGTGCGGGGGACAGATCAGGCTAACATGGGGAATCTTGTCCCCGCCTTTCAACCGGAGCTTGCAATGACGCGTTTCCGTGCCGTCGAGGCCATGCTGGGCACGCAGCCCGTGGTGCAACTGGAAGATGTCGAAGGCGGCCGTCGCGTGCGTATCGCGCGACTCGGCGCGGCGTTGTTGAACTTCGAGGCGAACGAGGACGGCAACTGGTTCGACTACGCCGATGGCTACCGAGACGACGCGGAAATCGTTGCGCGCTCCGGTTCGCGCTTCGCGATCATGGTGCCTTTCGGCGGCCGCATCGCCGATGCGCGCTACGACTTCGACGGCCAGGCGCAGGACCTGCAGCCTGGCGTGGTGGGCGAGGCGCGCGCCAGTCGCCATGGCTTCGTGCGCGGCACCACGTTCGATCTCGCCGCGCTTGCCGCGGACGGCCAGGGGGCGCGGGCGACGCTGGCCACCGGCGTGATCCGTCCGCAGCCGGGCTATCCGCATTCGATCGACCTGGCGGTGACGTTCGCTCTGGACGCCGCCGGCCTCACGCTGGAGGTCGCGATGCGCAACGTGGGCGACAGCGCGGCGCCATGCTTCTTCGGCTGGCATCCGTATTTCCGGCTGGCCGATGCGCTGGTGGATGGCTGGGAAATGCAGATCCCCGGCGAAGGCCTGATCCGCACCGGCGCCGACCTGATCGCGTTGCCCGGAGCCGCCGCCTATGTGGCGCTGGATGATGCACCGGCAATGGATTTCCGCGAGCTGCGCGTGATCGGCGACCAGATCCTCGACCAGAGCTACAACGAATTGCAGCCCGATGCCGACGGGCGTATCCGCACCCACCTGCGCGACCCGGCCAGCGGCCGCGCGCTGGTGGTCTGGCAGGAGCACGGGCTGATGCACGCCTTCACCTCCGACACGATCAGCCGCGACGTGCGCCGCGCCATCGCGCTGGAGCCGATGGAGTGCATGGCGAACGCGTTCAACCGAGCCGAATGCGCGGATGCGGTCCGTCTGCTGCCGGGCGCGGAGCGTCGCTACCGCTGCGGCGTGGAGCTCGTGCAGGCATGAACGCGCTGCCCGATATCGATGCCATCCGCGACGCCGCCGCGCGCATCGCGCCGCACGCGGTGGTGACCCCGGTGTTGCGCAGCGCGGTGCTGGATGCGCTGGCCGGCGCCGAACTCCACTTCAAGTGCGAGAACCTGCAGCGCGGCGGCGCATTCAAGTTCCGCGGCGCGTGCAACGCGGTATGGTCGCTGGCGGACGAAGAGGCCGCGCGCGGCGTGGTCACGCACTCCTCCGGCAACCACGGCAACGCGCTGGCACTGGCCGCCGTAACGCGTGGCATCCAGGCGCACGTGGTGGTGCCCGAAGGCGCGGTACAGGCCAAGCTGGACGCCATCGCGCGCGCCGGCGGCACATTGCATCGCTGCGCGCCCACGCAAGCTGCGCGCGAGGCGATGTGTGCCGAGGTGCAGGCGCAGACGGGCGCCGCGCTGGTGCATCCCTATGCGGATGCGCGGGTGATGGCGGGACAGGGCACCATCGCGCTGGAACTGCTGCGGCAGGCGCCGCAACTCGATGCGCTGATCACGCCCGTTGGCGGCGGTGGCCTGGCCGCTGGCGTGGCGATTGCCGCGCATGCGCTCAGGCCGGAGCTGGCGCTGTTCGCCGCCGAACCGGCCGGCGCCGACGATGCAGCGCGCTCGCTGGCCGCGGGTGCGCGCATCGGCAGCATGGCGCCGGACACGGTGTGCGACGGCCTGCGTGCGCTGATGGGCGAACCGAATTTCGACGCCCTGCGTACGCATCGCGTGGAAGTCGTCACGGTGAGCGATGTGGAAACCGTCGCCGCGATGCGCCTGCTGTGGGGCGAGCTGAAACAGGTGGTGGAAGTGTCCAGCGCCACCGTGCTGGCGGCGATACTCAAGCAGCCGCGGCATTTCGCCGGCAAGCGCATCGGCATGGTGCTCACCGGCGGCAACGTCGATCTCGACGCGTTGCCGTGGTGACGTTCCGCTTCCCGTAGGAGCGCCCCTGTGCGCGATGGCCTTGTGCTCCGATCGAAGCGTCAGAGCTTTCGCGCACAGGGTGCGCTCCTACAGGCTTACGCGGCGGCGGATTCCTCGGCGGTTGCCGCGACGTCGGGCTGGGTGGCGCCACCCGGCAGGTGATGCGCCAGCGCATGCAAGTCGAGCTGGGCTACCGGGACCGGGCGCAGGGTCACCGGATCGAACGCCACCTCGCCCGGCCGCCAGCCTTCCCGCTGGAACACCGTGCAGAGGAAACGCTTCGTCGAATGCCAGTGCAGGCCGAGCAGGCCGTAATTGTTGTCCGCGTCCACCATCGGATCGCCCACGCCGGTGGGGCGCGGCGGCTCGCCGTACAGCGCGGTGCCGAAGATGACGTCCCAGATCGATAGCACCTGGCCGAAGTTGCAGTTGTGCAGCTTGGGACGCTCGGGATCGACCAGCATGTGGTGCAGCCGGTGGAACTTCGGATCGACCAGCAGCCGTTCGAACACGCGTCCGAATCCGAACCGCGTGTTGGTGTGCGAGAAGTTCTGCACCAGCTCGCCCAGCAGCATCAGCCACGCGAATTCGTCGGGGTCCACGCCCATCGCCAGGCCGACCACGGCGAGGATCATCGACTGGATGAAGCCGTCGATCAGGTTGCCGCGGTCGTTGGTCCAGCAACTCATCTGCCGCGTGCTGTGATGCATGCTGTGCAGCGCCCACCACCACGGCAGCGCGTGCTGGGTGCGGTGCATCCAGTAGTACACGAAGTCGTAGACCACGTAGTACGCGCCGAACAGCAGGTAGGGATGGCCGTTGAACCATGGCACCAGGGTGGTCAGCGCCAGCGGCGAGCCGGTACTGGAGATGTCCGTGCCGCCGCCGCCGAGCAGGTTGCTGAACGGCATCAGGATCAGATAGGTGAACAGCGGGAAGATGCCCACCAGCATCATCACCGTGTAGTTGCGGTCCACCAGGGTGAGCTTGCGGTCGGTCCATTGCTCGGCCGGGAAGAAGGTTTCCAGCGGCCGGAACAGGACGCCGATGATGCTGATCTGCAGCACGGCGATCAGCAACGAGGCGGCGATGTCGCGCGGGTCGCCGGACAGCTTGCCCAGGTGCAGCAGGTCGAGTGCTGGCGCCACCGCATGGCTGCTCAGCCAGTCGACGAGGCGGGACCACAATTCAGGTAGCGAGAACATCGGCAATTTCGCGGGGAATGGCAGCGCGCATGATACCGCCGCGGTTTCGGCATCGCGCTGAATGCCGCCGCGCGAATTTGCGGGGTCGTGCCTCGCATAGGAGCACCTTGTGCGCGATGGCCTTTGCTCTGATCAGTCATCAAAGCCATCGCGCACAGGGTGCGCTCCTACCGGCGTCGCAGGCGCACGCCGCTCACCGCGCAGAGGCCCAGCAGCACGAAGCCGATGCCGACCCATTCCATCGGCCTGGGCTCCTCGCGCAGGATTCCCCACGCCAGCAGCACGCCCACGATGGGCACGCCGAGGCTGCTCACGCTGGCCAGCGTGGTGGGCAGCCGGCGCAGCACGATGGACCACAGCCACCACGCCAGGCTGGACGCCATCATCACGCTGTACGCCAGCCCGGCGATGAAGGCGCCACTCCATGCGATGGGCCGCTGCGGCACCGCCAGCGCCACGATGCCCAGCGCCACGCCGCCGGCCAGCATCTGCCACGCGGTCAGGTTGAGCGCGGACACCGCATGCAGCCGGAACAGCCGCTTGCTCAGCACCGTGCCCGTGGCCCAGGCCGCGCCGCCCGCGACGGCCAGCAGCGTGCTCGCCGCGTTGCCCAGGCCGCGCCACGGTTCGATGATGCAGACGAGGCCCAGCGCGGCCAGCGCCAGGCCCAGCCAGTGCCGTCCCGTGGGCCGTTCGCGCAGGATCAGCCACGCCAGCAGCACGGCCCAGAACGGCATGGTGTAGGCCAGCAACGCCACATGGCCCGCGCCACCGCTCACCAGCGCCCATTGCTCCAGTCCCTGGAACGCGGCGGTCTGGCACAGGCCGATCAGGAGGGTGGGCAGCAGCGGTGGCGGCTTCAGCGGCTGGCGGGCCAGCATCAGCGCGGCGAACAGCACCGTGGCGCCCAGCAGGTAGCGCATTGCCGCGAAATCGAACGGCCCTGCGAACGCCAGCACCTGCTTCATCACCACCCAGCTGTAGGCCCACAGCAGGATCGTGGCGAGCAGCGCCAGCACTGCGCCGCGTTGCGGGGCGGGTTGGTCGGACATGGGCGGAGCCGCGCGGGAAAGGCGCGAGTGTATTGCCTACGGCTGCCGGCCGGCGTTCACTGTGCGCTTCGCGCCGAGCGCGCCCCGCCGGGACCACCGCATGCAACGTTGCCACTGGGCATCTGCCGACGACGCGCCGATGTGCGCCTACCACGACACCGAATGGGGCGTGCCGCTGCACGACGACAACCGGTTGTTCGAGTTCCTCTGCCTGGAGGGCGCGCAGGCCGGGCTGTCCTGGCGCACCGTGCTGCTCAAGCGCGACAACTACCGCAAGGCCTTCCACGGTTTCGACATCGCCCGCGTGGCGGCGATGAAGGATCGCGAGCTGGAAAAGCTGCTGCTCGACCCCGGCATCATCCGCAACCGGCTCAAGGTGGCGTCGGTGCGCGACAACGCCATCGCCGCGCAGAAGGTGATCGCCGAATCCGGCAGCCTCGATGCGTACCTGTGGTCGTTCGTGGACGGCAAGCCGTTGCTCAATCGCTGGAAGGACAGGAGCGAAGTGCCGGCCAGCACGCCGCTCTCCGACCGCATGAGCAAGGCGCTGAAGAAGCGCGGCTTCCGCTTTGTCGGCACCACCATCTGCTACTCGCTGATGCAGGCGACGGGGATGATCAACGACCACCTCGTCGGGTGCTTCCGGCACAAGGCCTGCACCGTCGATCAGCGCTAGGCCGGCATCACCGCTACGGCAGGGTATTGGCCCAGTCGAAGCGTTCGAGCAGGCCGGCGTACTCGCGATCCAGCGGCGCCTGCAGCGTCATCGCCGCGCCGCTCACCGGGTGCCTGAAGTCCAGCTTCCACGCATGCAGCAGCATGCGGTGGCAGGCGAAGTGCTGCTTGTAGAGGCGGTTGTGGTCGCTGCGGCCGTGCTGGCAATCGCCGATCACCGGGTGGTGGATGTGGGCGAGGTGCTTGCGGATCTGGCGGAAGCGGCCGCTTTCCGGTTCGGCCAGCAGCAGGGCATAGCGTTGTTGCGGGTAGCGGCCGAGTGCTATCGGCACTTCGACGGTGGCGAGGCCGCGATAGTGCGTGCGCGCCTCGCGGCGCGGGCCGGTTTCGCGCGCGCCGGGCAGCGCGTAGTCGATCACGCCTTCGGTTGGTTCGGGCCAGCCGCGCACCACGACCAGGTACTGCTTGCGCACGTCGCGGCCCATGAACTGTTCGCCCAGCGCGGCGGCGACTTCGCTGGAGCGCGCCACCAGCAGCACGCCGCTGGTGGCGCGATCGAGCCGGTGTGCGAGGTACACGTTGCCGCCGACCTGTTCGCGCAGCACGTCCACCAGGTACTGCTCGGCGTCGTTCACCATCGCGGAGCGATGCACGGGCAGGCCCGCGGGCTTGTTCACCGCGATGAAGGCGTCGTCCTGGTGGAGGATTTCGATGGGGGTCATGGTGGGGGGGGCAATGGGGTAGGAGCGGCTTCAGCCGCGATGGCCAAATGTCGAATCGCGGCTGAGGCCACTCCTGCGCCGACCCTATCGGTGTTTGCGCGACCAGCCGAAGACGAACGCTGCGAGCCCGGCCGCGCCCATGCCCAGCGGCAGCCAGGCGCCGTGTTGCGGCGCCAGCGCCCACAACAGGGTGGCGCAGAGGATCAGCGTGGCGCCGAACGCGCTGCACGCGATCATCCGCAGCAGCCGGCGCAGGAGATGGCGCTGGTGGCTGAGCGTGTCCACGTCGGCGAGCAGTCGGTGCTCGCCCTGGGCGATGCGTTCCAGCGAGTCGCGCACCAGTTCGGGCAGCTGCGGCGCGAGGTGGAACCACTCGGGCAGCCGCCTGCGCACTTCGCGCAAGGTGCGCAGCGGGCTGTAGCGTTCGCGCAGGATGCGCTTCAGCACCGGATGCGCCACCGCCCAGATGTCGATCCCGGGATCGAGCATGCGGCCCACGCCCTCGATGTTGAGCAGGGTCTTCTGCAGCAGGATCAGCTGCGGCTGCAGGGTCAGCTCGAAGCGGCGTGCGGTCTGGAACAGCTTCACCACCAGCTCGGCCAGCGAGATCTGCGACAGCGGGCGGGTGAAGTAGGGCTCGCACACCGTGCGCACGGCCGCTTCCAGCTCGTCCAGTCGCACGGTGGACGGCATCCAGCCGGCGTCCACGTGCAGCTTGGCGATGCGCGCGTAGTCGCGCTCGAACAGCGCGATGAAGTTCTGCGCCAGCCAGTACTGGTCGGCCTCGGGCAGCGAACCCATGATGCCGAAGTCCAGCGCGATGAAGCGCGGCTCGCTGGGGCGCGCGGGATCCACCCAGATGTTGCCGGGGTGGGCGTCGGCGTGGAAGAAGTTGTCGCGGAACACCTGCTCGTAGAACACCCGCACGCCCTTGGCGGCCAGCGCCTTGCGGTCGATGCCGGCGGCATCGATCGCGGCGATGTCGTCGCTGCTGATGCCGTGCACGCGTTCCAGCGTGAGCACGCGTTGCGCGGTCAGGTCCCAGTGCACCTCGGGCACGTACAGGTCGACGCCGCTGGCGAAGTTGCGCCGCAGCAGGCTGGCGCTGGCGCCTTCGCGCTGCAGGTCCAGCTCGTTCTCCAGCATCTTCTCGACTTCGGCCACCACGTCCAGCGGGCGGATCTTGTCGGCGCTGGGATGCCAGCGGTTTGCCAGCGCACCCAGCGACTGCAGCAGCTTCACGTCGCGCGCGATCTGCGCGTCGATGCCGGGGCGCAGCACCTTCACCACCACGGCGCGGCCGTCGGACAGGGTGGCGGCGTGCACCTGGGCGATGGAGGCGGAAGCCAGCGGCGTTTCGTCGAAATGGGCGTACAGGCGGCTGACCGGTGCCTTCAGCTCGCGCTCGACGATGGCGCGTGCCGCGCTGCCGGGGAAGGGCGGCACCTGGTCCTGCAGCAGCGCCAGCTCGTCGGCGATGTCCTCGGGCACGAGGTCGCGGCGGGTGGACAGCACCTGGCCGGCCTTGACGAAGATCGGCCCCAGCTCGGTGAGCGCGAGGCGCAACCGTGCACCGCGCGGCAGTTCGCGCACGTCCACGGCGGGACGGCCCAGCAGCGGGCGCACCAGCTTCAGCGGACGGAACAGGTGGGCGGCGTCCACCAGCTCGTCGAGCCGGTAGCGCAGCAGCACGGCGGCGACGCGCAGCAGGCGTGGAACGACGGCCAGCGAGGTCACGCGGATGTTCCTTTCAGGCGCGCGGCCAGCCGGGCGAGGCGTGCCTCCAGCCGATCGCTGCGCTCGCGCAGGCTGTCCACGCCGTCGAGGAAGGCCTCCGCCTCGCCGGGCGCCAGTGCGAGGCGCGACTCGTCGCGCAGCCACGCGGCGCCGTCCTCGGTGAGGTGGCTGGCGGTTTCCTTCGCGTGCGCCAGCGCCTTGCGCACGGCGCGCGCCAGCGGCACGCCGAGCACGTCGCCGAAGCTGCGCGCGAAGGCTTCCTCGAAATCGGGGGCAAACTGCGAGGCAAGCTTCTCCAGGCGGCGCGCCAGATCGGCGTCACCGGCGATCTCCACCTTGCCTGGCGCCACGCCATCGTCGCCGCGGCGCAGTGCCATTGCCAGCAGGCTGCCGGGCGTGGCGGCCACGCGCAGCGTGCTGGCCGCGGCCTCGCTTTCGTCCGGCGGGCCGACCTTGAGACGATCGCCTTCCACGGTCACGGCCAAGGCCAGCTCCGGCCCGCGCAGGTGCAGCAGCACGCGGCGGCCGTTGAGGGCTGCCAGCTTCTGCTGCGTATCGGGGTCGAGCGACAGCGCGTGGCTGAGCGCGGTTTCCAGCGCGCGTCCGGCCAGCTTGCGCAGTGGCGTGGGCAGCCAGGCGTTGGGTGTGGGAGAGGTCATCCGTCGATTGTAGCGGCGCGACCGCCGCCTGTAGGCGCACCCTGTGCGCGATGGCTCTGGTGCTTGATCGAAGCGGGAGCCATCGCGCACAGGGTGCGCTCCTATGCGAGCGCGCCGTCAAAGCCGAGTTGCCGCCATGCCTCGTACACCGCGACGGCCACGGTATTGGACAGGTTGAGGCTGCGGCTGTCCGGCTGCATCGGCAGGCGCAGGCGCTGCGCCTCGGGGAGGGCGTCCAGCACCTCGCCCGGCAGTCCGGCGGTTTCGCAGCCGAACAGCAGCGCGTCGCCGTCGGCATAGCGGGCATCGACGTGGCGCACGCGGCCGCGCGTGGTGAAGGCGAACACGCGCGGCTGGCCGATGCTGGCGAGGCAATCGTCGAGGCTGTCGTGCACCGCCACGCGGGCGTACTCGTGGTAATCCAGCCCGGCGCGGCGCAGGCGTGCGTCGTCGAGCTCGAAACCCAGCGGGCGGACCAGGTGCAGCGCGGCGCCGGTGTTGGCACACAGCCGGATGGCGTTGCCGGTGTTCGGCGGAATCTCGGGGCGGAACAGGATGACGTGCAGCATCCGGTGATTATCGCGTGCGCATGGCTGCGCAGGCGAGCTGGCGATGCGATCAGCCGCGCGGCAGCGGGCAGGTCGTGGCCGTCGTGGCGCAGGCGGCGCTCGTGGTCGCCAGCGCGTGGTTGGCGGCCGGGCGTGCGATCAGCATCGAACCCAGCACCGAAGCGCAGACCAGCAGGCAGGCGGCGAACAGGCCGCCGAGCATCAGGGTTTCGTGTTTCATGGCGTTATTCCTTCAATCGCGATGTGGAGAGGTTCAGCCCGGCAGGCGCGGGCAGATCACGCCGTCGGCCGGCAGTGCACATTGCGCGGGGCTGGCCAGCAGGCCGTTGGCGACGTTGCCGCCGGTGGCCAGTCCGACCGATGCGGGGAGCGGCTTCAGCATCGTGCCCAGCACCAGTACGCAAACCAGCAGGCAGGCGACGAACAGGCTGCTCAACATCAGGTTCTCGTATTTCATGGCATGTCTCCGATTGGGGTGGTTGTCCTTGTGCGATGTAGGGAGAGCAATCCGCGTGCCAAGCCGAGAAGTGCTTGCAAGTTATTGAGAAAACTTGATTTTCATGAATGGCTTGGTGCCCGGGTCGCTTGTCCGCGGACAGTCGGACAGGCAAACCGGACAGCCGGCCGCAGGCGTGCCTTTGGTCATCTGGCAAGAATTTGCGACCTCCCGTAGGCTGGTCCGACACCCAACCCGAAAGGAGCACCACGATGGGAAGCAAGCCCCTGGCCGCGCTGATCGCGGGCCTGTTGAGCGCCTCGGCCGGCCTCGCGCCGAACGTCGCGATGGCCGCCGCGCAAACCGCGCCGGCCACGCAGCAGGTTCCGGACATCGCCTACACCCGTTTCACCCTGCCGAACGGCCTCACCGTGATCGTGCACGAGGACCACAAGGCGCCGGTGGTGGCGGTGAGCATCTGGTACCACATCGGTTCGGCCGACGAGCCGAAGGGCAAGACCGGCTTCGCCCATCTGTTCGAGCACCTGATGTTCTCGGGTTCGGAGCACCACAAGGGCACCTACTTCCAGCCGTTCGAACTGGCTGGCGCCACCGACATGAACGGCACCACCTGGTTCGACCGCACCAACTATTTCGAGACCGTGCCGACCACCGCGCTGGACATGGCGTTGTGGATGGAATCCGACCGCATGGGCCACCTGCTCGACGCGATCGGCCAGAAGGAACTCGACACCCAGCGCGGCGTGGTGCAGAACGAGAAGCGCCAGGGCGAGAACCGCCCCTATGGCCGCGTGGACGAGAACATCCTCGCCGAGACCTATCCCGCCAACCATCCCTACCAGCACGACACCATCGGCTCGATGGCCGACTTGAACGCGGCCTCGCTGGACGACGTGAAGGGCTGGTTCCACGCCAACTACGGCGCCGCCAACACCACCCTGGTGCTGGCCGGCGACATCACGCTGGCCGAGGCGCGCGCGAAGGCGCTGAAGTATTTCGGCGACATCCCCGCCGGCCAGCCGGTGGCGCACCAGCAGCCGTGGATCACCCCGCTGGCCAAGTCCACCCGCGGCGTGCAGCACGACCACGTGGCGCAGCCACGCATCTACCGCACCTGGGTGGTGCCGCAGCTCGGCAGCGACGCGGCGATCCAGCTCGACCTCGCCAGCACCGTGCTGGGCGGCGGCAAGACTTCGCGGCTGTACCAGCGGCTGGTCTACCAGGACAAGCTGGTGGACGACGTCTCCGCCGGCATCGCGCCGTTCGCGCTGGCCAGCCAGTTCCAGATCCAGGCCGACGTGAAGCAGGGCGTTGATCCGGCCAGGGTGGAAGCGGCCATCGACGCGGTGCTCAAGGACTTCCTCGCCAACGGCCCCACCGCCGACGAACTCGACCGCGCCAGGATCGGCAACCGCGCGCAGTTCATCCGCGGGCTGGAGAAGGTGGGCGGCTTCGGCGGCAAGGCGGTGATCCTCGCCGAGGGCCAGGTCTATCGCGGCGATCCCGGTGCCTACAGGCATGACCTCGAACGTGCCGATGCGGCCACGCCGGCCAGCGTCAAGGCCGCGTCCGACGAGTGGCTCAGCAAGGGCGACTACCAGCTCACCGTGCTGCCTGCCGGCAAGGGTTTCGACCCGGCCGCCGAGGACGCGGCGGTGAAGCCGCTGGGCGATGCCGCCGGCAAGCCGCAGCCCAGGCTGCCGGCCGCGCATGCCTATAGCGTGACCAGGAGCGACGTGGACCGCGCCAAGGGCGTGCCGCAGGTCGATTCGTTCCCGTCGTTGAGCTTCCCGAAGCTCGAGCGCGGCAAGCTGAGCAACGGCATCGAAGTGGTGCTCGCCCAGCGCCACGCCATTCCGGTGACGCAGGTGCAACTGCTGTTCGACGCCGGCTACGCCGCCGACCAGGGCGGCAAGCTCGGCACGGCAAGCTTCGCCTCGCGCCTGATGAACGAGAGCACCACCAGGATGGATTCGGTCGCCGTGGCCGAAGCGCGCCAGCGCCTCGGCGCGATCACCAGCGTTGGTTGCGGCCTGGACAGCTGCAGCGCCTCGCTCAACGCGCTCAACGACCAGCTCAAGCCCTCGCTGGCGCTGTTCGCCGACATCGTGCGCGATCCCGCGTTCAATGCCGCCGACATCGACCGCGTGCGCGGCCAGTGGCTGGCCGACATCGCGCAGGAGAAGACCCAGCCCACCGGCCTCGCGCTGCGCACCCTGCCGCCGCTGCTGTACGGCGCCAACCACGCCTACGGCATCCCGTTCACCGGCAGCGGCACCGAGGCCAGCATCGAGTCGCTCACCGCGGACGACCTGCGCACGTTCCAGCACGACTGGCTGCGCCCGGACAACGTGAAGATCCTCGTGGCCGGCGACACCACGCTGGACAAGATCATTCCCGAACTGAACGCCGCCTTCGGCGACTGGAAGGCGCCGGCCGGCGCGGTGCCGCACAAGAACATCGCGCAGGTGGCCGCGCAATCCAGGCCGCGCGTGTTCCTGATCAACCGTTCCGATGCGCCGCAGTCGCTGATCATGGCCGGCCTGCTCGCACCGTCCACGCGTGCGCCGGACAACCTCGCCGTGCAGGTGGCGAACGGCGCCTTCGGCGGCACCTTCACCTCGCGCCTCAACATGAACCTGCGCGAGGACAAGCGCTGGGCCTACGGCGCGCAGAGCTTCCTGATGGACGCCCAGGGCCAGCGCCCGATGCTGTTCTACGCGCCGGTGCAGACCGACAAGACCGCGCCGTCGGCCGAGGAGGTGCTGAAGGAGGCGCGTGCCGTGATCGGCGACCGGCCGCTGACCGACGCCGAGATCGCCAAGATCAAGGACAGCCGCATCCGCGCCTTGCCGGGCAGCTACGAGACCACCTCCGCGGTGCTCGGCGCGCTGGACGGCATCGTCGAGTACGGTCGCCCCGACGATTACGTGCAGACGCTGAAGCCGCGGCTGGAAGCCATCACGCAGGCCGACGCCGAGGCCGCGATCAAGGAGATCGTGCAGCCTGCGGCGATGACCTGGGTGATCGTGGGCGACCTCAAGCAGATCGAGGCGCCGGTGCGCGCACTGAACCTCGGCGACGTGCAGGTGCTCGACGCCGACGGCAAGCCGGTATCGAAGTAGCGGTTCCCCGTCGTTCCGGCCTGCGCCGGGACGACGGGCTGGAGACGGTGCGCATTCGGCCACCGGGTGCGGCCTGGCGGGCGGAGCAGGCGCCCATACAGGCGCGATCCAGCCTCGCGCGCTAGCATGAGAGGCCGGGCGGCATGCCGCCCGGCCTTTCTTCATCCCGACATCGGAGTCGACCCATGCGCAAGACCGTGTTGCTGATCGTTCCCACGCTGCTGCTCGGCGCCTGCACCTGGGGCATCAACCCCACGCCGGCCTCGCAGAACGTGCGCACGGCGTGGAACGGCGACGTTTCCGGCTGCCACGACCTCGGCAAGATCACGGTCTCGGTGATGGACCACGTCGGTCCGGTGGACCGCAACGACATCAAGGTGCGCGACGAACTGCAGGTGATGGCGCGCAACGAGGCCGCCACCATGCATGCGGACACCATCAAGCCGCTGGCCGATCCCAGCGATGGTTCGCAGCCCTGGGGGGCCTACCAGTGCGGCACGCGCGTCCCGCAGCCCGGTGCCGCGCCGGGGCAGTCCCAGCCGCCGGCCAACGGTGGCGCGCAGACCTTCCCGGTCAAGGGCAACTGAGTTACGACCAGTTGCACCAGGAAAGCAACGAAGGGCGCCGATGGCGCCCTTCGCATTTGTGGGCATTGGCGTCCTGCCCGCATCGGGGTGCTTGCAGGTCGCCCGTTCGGGGCATAAAATTCATTTCCATATATTTCATATATGAAATACAAACAAAGACAATAAAACGCGCCCAGCCATGAGCAGCTTCGCCCCCACCGAACAGCGCCTTGCCGTCACCTGCCGGCGCCAGCCCGCGTTCCCGCGCGAGCCGGCGGTGCTGGTGCGGCTGGTGAAGCACCTGCACAAGCGGGTGCACGACGCCGCCAACGCCACGCTCAAGCCGTGGGGCATCAGCCACCCGGAGTACAACATCCTGATGATGCTGTACGGCACCGAGGGCTATGCGC
Source organism: Rhodanobacter sp. DHB23 (assembly GCF_014842975.1). Classification (GTDB taxonomy): domain Bacteria; phylum Pseudomonadota; class Gammaproteobacteria; order Xanthomonadales; family Rhodanobacteraceae; genus Rhodanobacter_A. The sequence goes on from NZ_JACYXK010000025.1 coordinate 32,704, forward strand.
TGAATCCATCGCAGCTGGCCGAGGCGGCGGGCGAGAAGTCGGCCAACATCACGCGGCTTGCAGACAGCCTGTGCGACAAGGGGCTGATCGAGCGCACCGCCAGCGACGAGGACCGGCGCAAGGTCAGCCTGAGCCTGAGCCGCGCGGGACTGGCGATGATCGACGAGTTCATGCCATCGGTCTGCGCGCTGCTGGAACGCCAGACCGCCGGCATGAAACCCGCCGAGACGGCGCAGCTGGAGCGCCTGCTGAAGAAGTTCCTCAACCAGTTGGAGCAGGACTGAGCGATGACAGGGGCATCGACCATCCCGGAACCTTCGCTGCGCCGCTGGCCCACGCTGGCGGAGCTGTTCGCGGGCGAGGGGCGTACCTGGCTGTTCGTGGCCAAGACCCTGCTCGCGGTCTACCTGGCCGCCTGGCTGGCGATGTGGCTGCGGCTGGAGGCACCGTCCACCGCGATGATCACGGTGGGCATCGTGATGCATCCGCAGAGCGGCATGGTGCTGGCCAAGAGCTTCTACCGCGCGATCGGCACGCTGTGCGGCAGCACGTTCGGGCTGGCTCTGCTGTGCGCCTTCCCGCAGCAGCGCGAACTGTTCCTGCCCTGCCTGTCGCTGTGGCTGGCGCTGTGCGCCGGCGGCGCCACGCTGTACCGCAACTTCATGTCCTACGGTTTCGTGCTGGCCGGCTACACCGCGGCGATCGTGGCGTTGCCGGCAACGGCCAATCCGCTCGGCGTGTTCGATTCCGCATTGATGCGCGTGAGCGAAGTGATGCTGGGCATCGTGGTGTCCGCCGTGGTCAGCGACCTGGTGTTGCCGGACCGGCTTCGGCTGGTACTGCGGCAGAGCGCGCGCGCGCATTTCGCCAACTTCATCGACTTCGTGCGCGGCTCGACCGGCGGCAGCATCCCGCGCGCGGCGATGGAGCAGGCGCACCTGCGCTTCGTGCGCGCGGCGGTCCAGCTGGAGGACATGCGCGCCTCGGTGATCTTCGAGGACCCGGAAATCCGCGCGCGCAGCACGCGCATGCGCCTGCTCAACCAGCACAACATGGCGGCGGCGACCAGCTTCCAGTCGCTGCACCACCTGATCAACCGCTTGCAGCGCGAAGGCCGTGCCGCCGAGGCCGACGCGCTGATCGCGCTGTACCGGCCGATCGGCGCGGCGCTGGAAACGGCACCTGCCGAGCTGCACGACCCCGCGGTGCTGGCGCCGCGCCTGCGCGAATGCGCGCGGCAGCTGCCGGCGCTGGAGGCGTCGCTGCGCGCGGGCCTGCAGCCGGGCCACGCGCAACTGGCGTTCGACACCGGCGCCACCTTGCTGAAGCGCTTCCTCGACGAGTTGTGCGGTTACGTCGAAGTGGAGCTGGCGCTGCGCGCGCACGTGCAGCGCGGCGCCGTGGAGCGTGTGCATTTCCGCCGCGGCCACGACGCCACCGGCGCCGCGGTGGCGGTGCTGCGCACCTTCCTCACCATGAGCGTGCTGAGCGTGTTCTGGATCGCCAGCGGCTGGCCGTATGGCTCCAGCGCGATGCTGCTGGCCACCATCTTCAGTGGCCTGCTCGCGGCGACGCCGAACCCGCTGGCCTCCGCGTTCAACATGCTGATCGGCTTTGCCGCGGGCTCGGTGGCCGGCCTGTTGGCGACGTTCTGGCTGCTGCCAGGCAGCGACGGTTTCATGATGCTGATCGCGGCGAGCCTGCCGTTGCTGCTGATCGGGCCGTGGCTCAGCGCACACCCCGGCACCGCCAATATCGGCAGCGGCTACGCGCTGGCCATCATCTCCATCCTCGCCTTGAAGAATTCGATGGTGTACGACTTCGCCACCGCGTTGAACGAAACCGTCGCGCAGCTCGCGGGCGTGGGCTTGGCCGCGGCGGCCTTCGTGTTCGTGCCGCGCGTCACCGGCAGCGGCTGGCAGCGTCGCCGGCAGTTCCGCCGCTTGCGCGAGCAGGTGGTGGAAGCCGCCACCGCGCCGCTGGATGGCCTGTCGTGGCGCTTCGAAAGCGCCAGCCGCGACCTGTTCCACCAGGTGATCACGCATACCCGCCCGGGCAGCCGCCAGTCGCGCGCCTTGCTGAGCTGGGCGCTGGCAGTGCAGGAGAGCGGGCGCGCGCTGATCGAGTTGCGCGAGCAGTTGCGTGTCGGCGACGTGCCGGCGGCGGCGCGCGCGGCGGCCGAGCATGCGGTGCAGGCCGTGGCGCAGCTGTACCAGCAGCCGGACGAAGCGCGCCGGCAGCACGCCGAGGATGAGGTGCGTGCCGCGATCGAAACCTGCGCCGACGCCCCGGCGCTGCGCCCGCACCTGTACCAGTTGCTGGGCGCCTTGCGCGACGACGAATCGCCGCTGGCCGCCGCCACGGCCAATGAGGAACCGACCCATGCCCCATGAGCTTTCCATCGGCGGCGTGCTGGTGCCCGGCCTGCTGCCGATCTTCCTGGTCTGCCTGCCGCTGATGCTGCTGGTGGACGCGTTGATCGGCCGCTATGGCCTGCATCGCTACGTGTGGCATCCGCCGCTGTTCCGCCTTGCCCTGTTTGCCTGCCTGTTCGCCGCGGGCGGACTGCTGTTTTTACGTTGAGACCGTCATGAACAAGACTTCGATCTTGCGCTTCCTGATCACCGCTTTCGTGGTGCTGGTCGCCTTCCTGCTCGGCCACCTGTTGTGGTCGCACTACCTGTATTCGCCGTGGACGCGCGATGGCCGCGTGCGCGCCGACGTGGTGAAGGTGGCGCCGGACGTGGCCGGCCTGGTCACCGAGCTGCACGTGGACGACAACCAGTTCGTGCACCGCGGCGACGTGCTGCTGGTGATCGACCCCTCGCGCTATCAACTCGCATTGGCGCAGGCCCGCGCCAACCTCGGCGCCGCCGGCGCCGGCGTGCATGCTGCCGAGGCGAACATCGCCGCGGCCACCGCCGCCGTGGCCGCGCGCAAGACGGACTACGCGATGTACCAGGCGCAGGCCAAGCGGCGCATGCAGGTGCCCGCGGGCAGCGTGGTGTCCAGCGAGACGCGCGACAATTCGATCGCCACCGCCGAGGCCGCGGAAGCGGCATGGCACCAGGCCGAAGCCGCGCTGAAGCAGGCGCAGGCGGCGCACGACCAAGCGCTGTCGGCGCAGGCGCAGGCCCAGGTGGCGGTGCAGAACGCCGAGCTCAACCTCGAACGCACGCAGGTGCGCGCACCGGTGGACGGCTATGCCACCAACGTGCAGGTGCGCGTGGGCGACTTCGCCAATGCGGGCGCGCAGCAGCTCGCATTGGTCGACAGCCACAGCTACTACATCTACGGCTATTTCGAGGAAACCAAGCTGCCGCAAGTGCGCATGGGTGACCCGGTGGACGTGCGCCTGATGGCCGGTGGCATCCAGCTCAAGGGCCGCATCGACAGCATCGCGCGCGGCATCGCCGACCGCGACAACCCCGGCAGTCCGGACCAGCTTCCCGACGTGAACCCCGTCTTCAACTGGGTGCGCCTCGCGCAGCGGATCCCGGTGCGCATCCGCATCGACCCCGCGCAGATGCCCAAGGGCAGCGTGCTGGTGGCCGGCATGACCGCGACCATCACCGTGCATCCGCGTGACGACGACCGTAGCGCGCAGCAGGCGCAGCCATGACGTGTGCGCTGCGAACGCTTGCCCTCGCGGCGTCGATGCTGGCGCTGGCCGCGTGTGCTTCCACCCGCGGACTGCACCCCAGCGGCCACGAGATTGCGCCGGACGGCCTGCAGGCGCGGCAAAGCCTCGCCGGCGTGCAGGTGAGTCCGGCCGCGTGGCCGCAGCAGGACTGGTGGCATTCGCTGGGCGACGCACAGCTCGACGCGCTGATCGATGAAGCGCTGCGCGACAACCCCGGCCTCGCCGTCGCCGATGCGCGAGCGCAACTGGCGCAGTCCGAAGCGCAGGCGCTGGACGCCGCGCGCGATCCCAACGTGGAAGCCAGCTACGCCGCCACCGGCGCACGGCTTTCCGAGAAGGAAGTCGGCCTGGTGCTGCCGGAGGTCGTCGGCACGTTCGCGTGGATGCAGAGCGCGGGAGTGGATTTCTCCTGGAACGTCGACCTGTGGGGCGGCCAGCGCGCCGCGTGGGAAGCCGCGCTGGGCCGCAGCCGCGCCGCGGAAGTGGATCGCCGCACCGCGCGCATCCAGCTCTCGGCAAACGTGGCGCTGGCCTGGATCCAGTTGCGCCAGGCCTTCGTGTTGCGCGACATCGCGCAGCGCGACGTCGAGCGTGCGGATCGCATCGCCGCGCTCACCCATACCCTGGTCGCCAGCGGCATGGGCCTGCCCGACAACCTGCTGCAGGCGCGCGCCGAGGCAGGCACCGCGCACCAGCACCTGACCGCCGCCGAGGCGCAGATCGACAGTGCGCGCATCACGCTCGCCGTGCTGCTCGGCAAGGGGCCGGACCGTGGCCTGCAGATCGCCGCGCCCAGCGAGTTCAAGCCGGTGTCGCTGGCGGTGCCGCCCGACCTCACCGCCAACCTGCTGGGTCGTCGCCCCGACCTGGTCGCCGCGCGCTGGCGCGTGGAAGCCGCCGCGCAGGACATCAAGGCGGCCAAGGCGCAGTTCATGCCCAACCTCAACATCAGCGCAATGGCTGGTTTCCTCGCGCTGGGCGACAACGTGCCCTTGTTCCAGCTGCCCGCGCGCACCTACAGCGTCGGCCCCGCGCTGTCGCTGCCGCTGTTCGACGGCAAGCGCCTGCGCGCCGGCCTCAACGCGCACGATGCGCTGTACGACGAGACGGTGGCCAACTACAACCAGACGCTGGTGCGCGCGGTGAACCAGGTGGCCGACCTGCTCAGCCTGTCGCGTGCCGTGCAGAGCCAACTGCAGACGCAGCAGGACGTGCTGCACAACGCGCAACGCGCCTACGACAACGCGCAGATCGGCTACCAGGCCGGGCTGGGCACGGAGTTGAACACCCTGGTCGCGCGCCACGTGCTGCTCGTGGCCGAACAGAACCAGGCGGTGCTGCAGAGCCGCCAGGCCGAGTTGGCCGTGCGCATGGTCGAGGCGCTGGGCGGCGGCTTCAAGGATGAGGCATTACCGGCAACGGGCGCCCGACAATAGGCGCCATGCAGCGCAGCTGCCGGACCGGTTCGCCACGATCCATCGAAGGACGTGTCGCCGACGACGCGGCACGGCGCCCTGGATCGCTGGCTCGCCGCGGTGGCCGCTGCGCACATGCGGCGGCACGTGGTGGATCGCCTGTAAGGTTTTCGCGGCGGTCACGGACTAGGGAAGGGTCGTCATCACGCCACGAGGCCACTGCCATGTCCGCCATCCCCGAACGCCTGCCCGCCACTGCCGTACTACCTGCGAGTCTCGGCTTGCGCTAGTGCCTCGATGGCCTGCGCCTGTGGCGACGCGTGCCGCTCAGGCTGTTCCTGCTGTGCTTCGCGCAGCTGCTGGTGGAAACCCTCCTGCAGTTGATCCCGTGGGTCGGCGTGACGTTGTCGAAACTGGCGGTGCCGGTGCTGCTGATGGGCATCCTGCTGGGGCTGGACGAACAGGCGCGGGGCGGGCGCCTGCGCTGGTCCAGTCTGCTGGACGGCCTGCGCCATCGCCCGTTCATGCCGGTGCTGGCGCTGGCGGCGCTGTGGGGCCTGGGCGTGTTTGCGGTGCAGCAGGCCGTGGCATGGCTGGTGTACGGTTGGCCGGCGGTGGATGCGGCGTGGCTGGGGCATGCCATGGCCCATCGCGAGCTGATGACGGCGACGTTCGAACGGGTGTTGCTGGTGCCCGGGGTGGTGCCGGCCATCCTGCTGATGCTGGCGCCATGCCTGTTCCTGTTCGACGGGCAGTCACCGTGGCGGGCGGTTTGCAACAGCGTGCGGATGGCGTGCCGCCATGCCGCGCCGTTCGGGGTGTTCCTGCTGGTGAACCTGGGTGTGTTCCTGCTGATGCTGGCGAAGTCCTGGACGTTCGCGCTGCTGTTGTTCCTTTCGCCGTGGTCGATGGCGTGCAGCTACGCGGTATGGCGCGACCTGTGCCGGGCGGAAGGCTGAGACGGAATGCGCGAGGGGGAATTCGCCGCGTTGCTGCACGGGCATGCGGGGCTGCTGTCGCGCATCGCGGCAAGCTACGAAGCCGATCCCTCGTTGCGCGACGACCTGCTGCAGGACATCGCGCTGGCGCTCTGGAAGGCGCTGCCGGCATGGCGGGGCGAGGCGGCGTTGAAGACCTTCGTGGCGCGCGTGGCGCACAACCGCGGCGCCAGCCACGTGATCGGCCGCACGCGGCGGCCGGCGGCGCAAGGACTGGATGATGACCTCGCCGATCCGGCTCACGGCCCGGAATCGCACGCGCAGCTCGAACAGAAACGCCTGCGCCTGCAGGACGCGGTGCGCGCCCTGCCGCTGACGCTGCGGCAGGCGGTGACACTGGCGCTGGAAGGTTTCAGCCAGCAGGAGATCGCACTGGCGCTGGGCATCAGCGCCAACAACGTGGCGGTGCGCCTGAACCGGGCGCGCAAGGCGTTGAAGGACGCACTGGGAGAATCGGCATGAATCCAAGCGATGACTGGGTGCGCTGGGGCGACCATTGGCAGCGGCAACCCACGGTCGATGCGGACCGGCTGCGCCGCCGGGTGCAGCGCAAGCGGCGGCAGATGCAGGTGGTGCTTGGCTTCGAGTGCTGTGCCGCGCTGTTCGCCATCGGCCAGGTATTGCACCTGCTGCTCGACCCGGGCCTCGGCTTGCGCTGGAAGGTCTGGGCCGGTCTGGCATTGTTGCTGGTGGCGGCGTCGGTGTACCTGTCGTTGCGCGTGCGTCGCGGCACCTGGCAGGCGACGGCCGATGGCATGCCCGAGCTGTTGCGGCTGACCGCAGCGCGCGCGCGCGCGGGCATCCGGTTGGCGTGGCTGAACATCGCCAGCATTCCGCTGCTGATCGCGTTCACGCTACTGGTGGCAGCGCCCTGGCTGGTGCCATCGCGCTGGCGGCACGATCCAGCACTTGAACATTTGCTGCTACTTCAAGTGGAGATCAACGGTGTCGTCCTCGTGCCGTTGCTGGTGTTCTTCGTCGTCTACATCCGGCGGCAGCGACGGCGCCTGCGTCACGTGGAGGCCCTGCTGCGGGATTACGCGGAGTGACGTGGCGGATAATCTGGCCAGGGCATGAAGGCAAGCCTGGCTGCTTTCATGGCCTGCCTTTGCGTATCCTCTGATCCATGAACATGCTGATCAACGCGCCGCGGCGCATCGCGCGCCGCCTCGTCTCGCCGCTGCGCCCGAAATCGCGGGCGTGGCTGCAGGCGTTGCCGGGTTTTGCCGTACCCGCGGACGCCATCGGGGCCCTGCACGGGCCGCAGGCCTTGCATCAGGCGCTGCTGGCGCAGATCGCGCAGGCCACGCGGCGCATCGTGATCGTGGCGCTCTACCTGCAGGACGACGACGCGGGCCGTGAGGTGATGGATGCGCTCTACGCGGCGCGTGCGCGGCAGCCCGGGCTGGAGGTCGACGTCTACGTGGACTGGCATCGCGCCCAGCGCGGCCTGATCGGCAAGCAGAAAAGCCCGGGCAACGCGGCGATGTACCGCGACCTCGCGCAGCGCCACGGCGGCGGCGTGCGCGTGTGGGGCGTGCCGGTGCAGAACCGCGAACTGTTCGGCGTGCTGCACCTCAAGGGCTTCGTGTTCGACGACACCGTGCTGTACAGCGGCGCCAGCCTCAACGACGTCTACCTGGCGAAGCACGGGCGCTACCGGCTCGACCGCTGCCATCGCATCCGCGATGCGGCACTCGCCGACAGCATGGCGGCCTTCGTGCAACGGCAGTTCCGCGACAGCGAGGCGGTGCGCCGGCTCGACCTGCCCGACCCACCGCCCACGCGTGCCCTGCTGCCGTCGATCCGCGCGTTCCGCCAGCACCTGCAGCAGGCGAGTTATGTGGTGCCGGTGCCGGTATTGGCGGATGGCGCGGTGGCCGTCACGCCGCTGAAGGGCTTCGGCCGTGCCGACAACGCGCTCAATGACACCATGCTCGCCTTGCTGCGCGGCGCGCGGCGCAGCATCGTGCTGCTCACGCCGTACTTCAACCTGCCGGGGCCGGTGCGCGCGGCGATCGGGCAGGCGCTGCGGCGCGGTTGCACGGTCGAGATCATGGTGGGCGACAAGACCGCCAACGATTTCTACATGCCGCCCACGCAGCCGTTCCGCACCATCGGCCTGCTGCCCTACCTCTACGAGAACAACCTGCGCCGCTTCGCGCGCACGCATGCGCGCCAGCTCGCCAGCGGCCAGTTGAACCTGTGGCTGTGGCGCGACGGCGACAACAGCTACCACCTCAAGGGCCTGTTCGTGGACGACGACTGCGCCCTGCTCACCGGCCACAACCTCAACCCGCGTGCCTGGGCGCTGGATCTCGAAAACGGCCTGCTGCTGCGCGATCCCACGCACCGCCTGCATGCGATGCACGAAGCGGAGTGGGCGGCCTTGCGTCAGCACGCCACGCGATTGGCTGATTATCACGCACTGGAAAGTGCACGCAGCTATCCGCCGGAAGTGCGGCGCCTGCTGCGGCGGCTGAGTCGGGTGCGGCTGGATCGGCTGGTGAACCGCCTGCTCTGAACCGAGCGCTCAGCGGCGCCGCGAACCGCGCAGGCTGTCGATGGAGAAGCTGGCCATCTCGCCGCCGCCGGCCATGCGCCGCGATTGCCCCGGCGGCGGACCCCAGGCGTGCGCGGTGACCACTTCCCAGGTGGCGGGAATGCGGCCGTCCACGCGCATCGCCTCGTAGGCGGCGAGCATGGCGCGGTAATGCGACTTGCCGGTGAGGTGGCGTTCGCGTGCGGCGTCGGCGTGGGTGGCGCCCAGTCCGCGCAGTTCCTCCAGCAGCTTGCGCGGTTCGCTGTAGGTGAGCGTGTAACGCTCCACGTCCAGCACCGGGTCGCGCAGGCCGGCGTTGAGCATCGCGTTGCCGATGTCGTGCATGTCGAGGAAGCGGCTGACGTGGGAATGGCCGTCCGCCGCCGCCCAGGCCGCGCGCAGTTCCTTCAGCGTGTCGGGGCCGAAGGTGGTGAAGGCGAGCAGGCCGCCGGGCTTGAGCACGCGCGCGCATTCGCCGAACAGCGCGGCGAGGTCGGTGATCCACTGGAAGCACAGGTTGGAGTGCAGCAGATCCACGCTGTGGTCGGGGAAGGGCAGCGCGGTGGCCTCGGCGCAGACGCGGCGGAACGGCTTGAGCCAGCCGCTGTGCGCCTTGGCCGCGCGCAGCATCGGCAGTGCGAGGTCGACCGCGATCACCTCGGCCTTGGCGTAGCGCTGCTTCAGCAGCGCGCTGCCGCGGCCGGTGCCGGCGCCCACGTCGAGCACGCGTGCGGGCGTTTCCAGATAGAAGTCCAGGCGCTCCAGCAGCGACTGCTGCACTTCGCGCTGCAGCGCATCGTGCTGCTCGTAGCTGCGCGCGGCGCGGCCGAAGTTGCGGCGGATGCGTTCGCGGTCGAGGTGGAAGTCACTCATTGGGGCTGCACTCATGGGAGCCGCACTCACGGAAGCTGTCCAGCAAGGGCTGCAGCGCCTGCGCCACTTCGCCGGCGTAGGAGAAGAACGGCGCGTGGCCGGCGTGTTCAATCTGCACGAAGCGGCCATGCGCCTGCCGTGCCGACCACTCCATTGCCTGTGGCGGCACCAGCCGGTCGCGGCGGCCGGCGATCCACACGCTGGGCTGGCGCAGCTCGGGCAGGCGCGCACGCAGGTCGCGGGTTTCCAGGATGCGGATGCCTTCCTGCAGCACGCGCAGGTCCGGCTCACCGCGTGCGAAGGCCAGTTCGCGCAGATGGCGCAGCTCGCCGCGCGGATCGGCGCTGCCCATCGCCTCCAGCGCGAGGAAGCGCTCGATGGTGGCGTGGTAGTCGGTTTCAAGATCCAGTGCGAGCTGACGCACCAGCGTGGCGTCGCCGCCCCACGGCCAGCTTTCGTCACGCGTGAACTTCGGCGTGGCGCAGATCATCGCAAGGCCGCGCACGTGTTGCGGCTGCTCCAGTGCGCCGGTGAGCGCAATCAATCCACCCAGCGACCAGCCCAGCCAGATTGCCGGCGGCGTGGCCTGCGCGATCGTGGCGGCGCAAGCGGAAGGCTCCAGCGGCAGCTGCGATTCGCGCGAGCGGCCGTGGCCGGGCAGGTCCACCACATGCATCGTGCAGCGATCCGCCAGCGCGTCGACCAGTGGCTCCAGCACGCCGCCGTGCATCGCCCAGCCGTGCAGCAGTACCAGGGGGACCGGGCCGCTGCCGAGCTTTTCGATATGCAGGTTCATACCCCGCCCCAATGGGGTGAAGCGCCTTTTGCGTTCGCCTCCTCTCCCCTCCGGGGAGAGGATTGAGGTGAGGGGCGGGTGCTCGCGGGAGAGCTGCTCGGAGCCGGCCTTGATGTGGGTTCATCGCAAGAGCCTTCCCTCTTCCCCGACCCCTCTCCCGCTTGCGGGAGAGGGGAGACGGTTGCAGGGAGTAGATCGGCGCCCACCGCCCCGCGCCCGTCGAACACGAAGCAGTCGCCCTGCCAGTGCGCGCCGTCGGTGAGTTCCAGGTACTTGAGTATCCCGCCTTCGAGCTGGTGCACGTGCTCGATGCCCAGCTCCTGCATATGCAGTGCGGCCTTCTCGCAGCGGATGCCGCCGGTGCAGTACGACACCACGGTCTTGCCCGCGTAGCGCGCGCGGTCGGCGGCGATAGCTCCGGGGAAGGCGGTGAAGCTGGCGAGGCGGTAGTCCACGGCCTGCGTGAACTTGCCCACCGCGGTTTCGTAATCGTTGCGCGTGTCCAGCATCAGCACTTCGCGGCCGTCGTCGTCGCGGCCCTGGTCCAGCCAGCGCTTCAGCGTGGATGCGTCCACCGCCGGCGCGCGGCCACCCTCGGGGCGGATCGCCGGCTGGCGCATGGTGATGATTTCCTTCTTCAGCCGCACGCGCAGGCGGCCGAACGGCACCTCGCCGGACAGGGATTCCTTCGCTTCCAGTCCGGCGAAGCGCGGGTCGCTGCGCAACCACGCCATGAACGTATCCACCGCCTCGCGCTGGCCGGCGAGGAACAGGTTGATGCCCTCGGGCGCGAGCAGCACGGTGCCCTTCAACGCCAGCGCGGCGGCGCGTTCGAGCACGCGTTCGCGCAGCGCGGGCAGGTCGTCCAGCGCGACGAAGCGGTAGGCGGAGAGGTTGACGATGTTCATGCGGAAAAGGCGGCGAAACGACCCGCCATTATACGGGGCCGCCCGTGGCGACCGGTTTCGGCAGCGTGGCCAGCGCATCCAGCAACTGGTCGATGTGCTCGTCCTCGTGCGCCGCCGAGAGCGTGATGCGTAGCCGCGCCTGGCCCTGCGGCACCGTGGGCGGGCGGATCGCGGTGACCAGCACGCCACGTTGTTCCAGCGCCAGCGCGGCCTCCAGCGCGGCCTGCGCATCGCCCAGCAGCAACGGCTGGATCGCGCTGGGCGAGACCATCAGCGGCAGGCCGAGCTGCGCGGCGCCGACGCGGAAGCGGGCGATCAGCGACTGCAATTTTTCGCGGCGCCAGCTGTCGTTGCGTGCGATCTCCACGGCGGCACAGGTCGCCGCGGCCAGCGCGGGCGCCATCGCGGTGGTGTAGACATACGGCCGCGCGAACTGCAGCAGGCCGTCGATCAGCGCGGCGGAACCGGCCACGAAGGCGCCGCTGCAGCCCAATGCCTTGCCCAAGGTGGCCATCAGCACCGGCACATCGTTCTGGCCGAGGCCGGCGGCACGCACACTGCCCGCACCATCCGCGCCCAGCACGCCGAGACCGTGCGCGTCGTCCACCATCAGCGTGGCGTGTTCGCGCGTGCACAGTGCGGCGAGCGCGGCGAGTGGCGCCACGTCGCCGTCCATGCTGAACACGCCATCGGTGGCGAGCAGGGCGGCGGCTTGTGGGCGGCTGCGCAACTGGCGCGCGGCGGCTTCCACGTCGGCATGCGGGTAGCGCTTCAGTTCGGCGCCGGCGAGTTGCGCGCCATCCAGCAGGCAGGCGTGGTTGAGCTTGTCCTGCACGCATACGTCGTCGCGCGCGAGCAGCGCTTGCATCGCGCCGAGGTTGGCCATGTAGCCGGTGGAGAACAGCAGCGCACGCTCGCGCCCGGTCCATTCGGCCAGCGCCTCTTCCAGTTGCGCGTGCTCGCGGCGATGGCCGCAGATCAGGTGCGCCGAACCGCTGCCCACGCCCTCGTCATCCGCCGTGCGCTTCAGTGCGGCGATCAGTTGCGGATGTTGCGCAAGACCCAAGTAGTCGTTGCTGCAAAAGCCGAGCAGGCGTCGGCCCCCGCTTTCCAGCCACGGTCCTTCCACATGCTCGATGGTGCGCAGGCGACGGCGAAGGCCGGCGTGTTCGCGTTCGGACGCCTGGATGGCCAGGCGGTGGAGAAGGTCGGGGCGGGACGAGCCGGTCATGGACAAAAAGCGACCCCTCCCCAACCCTCCCCTGCAAGCAGGGGAGGGGGATTGGCGCGCAGAATTGCTTCAGGCCGCGGCACTGCACCCGCACCCATGCCCGCAGCCTACCGGCGCGGCTTCCATGATGTCCGCATGCACCGTGCCCGCTTCCTCCACGACTTCCATCGCGTGCAGGTCGAGGCGGCGGAACAGCGCGCGGTCGTGCTCGGTGTCGGGGTTGCCGGTGGTGAGCAGCTTCTCGCCGTAGAAGATCGAGCCGGCGCCGGCGTGGAAGCACAGCGCCTGCACCGCGTCATCCATCTGCTGGCGACCGGCGGAGAGACGCACGATGGACAGCGGCATCAGGATGCGCGCCACCGCGATGGTGCGCACGAACTCGAACGGATCGAGCTTTTCCGCATTGCCCAGTGGCGTGCCCGGCACAGGGACCAGCTGGTTGATCGGCACCGAATGCGGATGCTCGGGCAGGTTGGCCAGCGCCTGCAGCAGGCCGGCGCGCTGCGCGCGCGTCTCGCCCATGCCGACGATGCCGCCGCAGCAGGTCTTCAGGCCGGCATCGCGCACCTGTTCCAGCGTCTGCAGGCGATCCTGGTATTCGCGGGTGTGGATGATCTCGCCGTAGAACTCCGGCGCGGTGTCGATGTTGTGGTTGTAGTAGTCGAGGCCGGCGTCCTTGAGCTGCTGCGCGTGGCCGTCGCCGAGCAGGCCCAGGGTGGCGCAGGTTTCCAGGCCCAGGTCCTTCACTGCGCGCACGATCTCGGCGACCTTGGGGATGTCGCGGTCCTTCGGCCCGCGCCACGCCGCGCCCATGCAGAAGCGGCTGGCGCCGGCGGCCTTGGCGGCCCTGGCGCGCGCCAGCACGTCGTCGACCTCCATCAGCTTCTGCGCCGCGACGCCGGTGTCGTAGCGCGCCGCCTGCGGGCAGTAGGCGCAGTCCTCGGGGCAGCCGCCGGTCTTGATCGAGAGCAGGGTGGACACCTGCACCGCGTTCGCGTCGTGGTGCGTGCGGTGCACGGTGTGCGCGCGATGCAGCAGTTCGTTGAACGGCAGCGCGAACAGCGCGGCGACTTCGTCGCGGCTCCAGTCGTGGCGGATCAGGGCTTCGGGCATGGGGAGGCTCCGTGGCAGAGGCCGCGAAGTGTGGGCGGCCCGCCGATGGGCGTCAACCGTTCGCCTGGGTATCGAGGTTGACGAGGGCTGCGGCTACCATCGCCTCATCCGGCGAGGAAAGCATGGTGATGATTCGCAAGGACGCATGGCTCCAACCGTGGCGAGGGTTGCAGCGCTGGCTGTTGCCGCTGCACTGCCTGCTCTGCGGCGCCCGCGGCGAGCGCGGCATGGACCTGTGCACGGCCTGCGCCGCGGAACTTCCGCGCAACCGCTGTTGCTGCGCGCGTTGCGCCCTGCCATTGCCCGTGCCTGCCGCGCTGTGCGGCGAATGCCAGCGCCACGCGCCGCCGTGGGACGCGGCGTGGGCGCCGTTCCGCTACGGCTGGCCGCTGGACCGGCTGGAGTCGCGCTTCAAGTTCGGCCGCGACCTCGCCGCCGGCCGCGCGTTGGCCACGCTGTGGCAACGCGAGGACATGCCGCTGCCGAAGCCCGGGCTGCTGTTGCCGGTGCCGCTGCATCGCGCGCGCCTGCGCCGGCGCGGCTACAACCAGGCGCTGGAACTGGCCAGGCCGCTGGCGCGCCAGCTCGCCGTGCCGCTGCGCCACGACGTGCTGCTGCGCAGCCGCGGCACCGCGGCGCAGACCGAACTCGATGCCGTCGCCCGCCGCCGCAACGTGCGCGGCGCCTTCGCCGTGCGCCACGGCATCGCGTTGCCCGTGCACGTGGCGGTCCTCGACGACGTGATGACCACCGGCGCCACCCTGGCCGAATGCGCGCGCGTGCTGAAGCGCGCCGGCGTGCAGCGGGTGGATGTGTGGGCGCTGGCGCGGGCACCGTCGCCACGCGGTTGACCGCGGCTTTCCGGAGGCCGCCGTCGCTGGCGGTTTCGAGCGGTCAATGCGGCGCGGGCGGGAGTCGCCGTCGATGATGACGGCAAGGCACGCCGTGGCGGCCGCGTCTCCGTGGGCATCCCGATCGCCTGCGGAAAGCCGGATGCCTGTTCCGGGCAGCTAGTATGTGGAAGACGGGGGCCAATGATGGAGGGTGTTCATCATGTCGCTGTGTGACTGCATCCGCAGGACGGTGTTCGTGGCGTCGCTGGGGCTTGGCCTGTCCACGCCGGTGCTGGCGTCGTCGCCGACGTCACCGACGCCGGCCGAGATCGCGCAGGCAAAGTCCGTCTTCGCGGATGCGCAGCACGTCTCTGCGAGGGACGCCGGCCGCCTGTGGGGCATGCCGCTCTACGGCCGGATGCTGCTGGTGATCCCCGCCACGCGGGCGGTCATCGCCAACCAGCCGGATCCGCAGCACCTGCTCCAGCCCGAGGACGGGGTCTATGTCGGCAGGCTGCCCGAGGACGTGGTCCTTTCCGACGCCCCCACGGAATGGGAAGGCGTGCGCTGGACCCAGCTGCGCTTGCCGATGCTGCCCCGGGACGCAGGCGCGCGCTCGATAACGCTGGCGCACGAGATGTTCCATCGCATCCAGCCGGAGCTTCACCTGGCGGCGAACGCCACGGCCAACCCGCAGCTCGATACGGAGCAGGGGCGGCTGTGGTTGCAGCTGGAGTGGCGCGCGCTGGCCGCCGCCCTGATCGAATCGGGCCCGGCGCAGACGCAGGCCATCCGCGACGCGCTGGCTTTCCGCAGCCGTCGCCACGCGCTGTTCCCCGGCTCGGCGGCGACGGAGGCCGCCATGGATATCGTGGAGGGCACGGCGCAGTACACCGGCATCGCGGCTGCGGAGCCGGATGCCGCGGCGGCGCGCTGGTACACGGCAGCCGACCTGGTCCACCCCGACACCGGGGTTTCCTTCTTGCGCATTTCCGCCTTCATGTCGGGACCGGCCTATGGCCTGCTGCTGGACGAACGCCTGCCCGGGTGGCGCAAGGCGCTGGACGAGCATGCCGACCTTGGCGCGATGCTGGCATCGACGCTGCACGACGAAGCGCAGGAGTCGGCCGACTCGCGTGCAGCGGGGTACGGTGCGAGCGGGTTGCGCGTGGAGCTGGCCGATCGCGCCGCCCGCGAACAAGCCATGCAGGCGCAATACCGTGCTTCGCTGGTCGATGGACCCACGCTCTCGCTGACTGCGCTGGGGCGCTTCAGTTTCAATCCCAGCACCGCCGTGGCGCTGGGTGCGGACGGCATCGTCTACCTCACGTTCCACGCCATCGCACGCTGGGGCACCCTGGACGTGAAAGCGGGCGGAGTACTGGTGTCGCCGGACTTCAGCCATGCCGCGCTGCCTGTCCCGACGGCGATCAAGGGCCCGCATCTCGAAGGCAACGGCTGGACCCTCGACCTGGCGCCGGGCTGGTCCGCCGTGCCGGCAGCGAAGTCCGGGAACTACGTGCTGACGCAGCAGACCCGCTGATCGCCACCGCCAATCCGGCGCCTGCTCACTTCACCGCCAGCGCCAGCGCGATGCCGATCCACACCGCCAGTCCCCACCAGTTGTTGTGGCGGAAGGCGGCGAGGCAGGGGCCGCGTTCGCGCTTGCGGATCAGCCACAGCTGGTAGGCGAACAGGCCGGTCGCCACCAGCAGGCTCAGCCAGTACGGCCAACCCAGCTGCGCGCGCTGGCCCACGAACAGCATCGCCAGCAGCAGGGTGGCCATCAGCACGCCGAGGATGGGCAGGTCGGCGTCGCCGAACAGGATCGCGGTGGATTTCGCGCCGGCCTTGAGGTCGTCCTCGCGGTCCACCATCGCGTACTCGGTGTCGTACACCACCGACCACAGGATGTTGGCGATGAACAGCAGCCAGCCCAGTGGCGGCACCGTACCCGCCACCGCCGCGAACGCCATCGGTATCGACCAGCCGAACGCCGCGCCCAGCACCACCTGCGGCAGGGAGGTCCAGCGCTTGGTGAAGGGGTAGAGCGCGGCCAGCGCCGCGCCGACGAAGGAGAGTTCGATGGTGAGCTTGTTGGTGAACAGCACCAGCACGAAGGCGAACGCCAGCAACGCGCCGAACACCACCAGCGCCTCGCGCGGCGTCACCCGGCCGCTGGCGATCGGCCGCCCCGCGGTGCGTTCCACCTGCGGGTCCAGCTTGCGGTCGGCGAAATCGTTGATCGCGCAACCCGCCGCGCGCATCGCGAACACGCCCAGGGTGAAGATCGCCAGCGGTTTCAGCGGTGGCCAGTCGCCCGCCGCCAGCCACAGCGCCCACCACGTCGGCCACAGCAGCAGCAGCGCGCCGATCGGCCGGTCCATGCGGGTCAGCACCAGGTAGTCGCGCAGCTTTTCCCGATGCCGTGCCGGCAGCTTGCGCAGCAGCCAGTCCAGCACCCCGTTGGCACGCGTGGAGCTGTCGGCAGGGCGCACGGGGGCAACCGGCGCCTTCGCGGTGCGTGGCGAAGGCGAGGGGGCCGGTTTGCGCCGCTGGCGTTTGCGTGGGGTGGAGGCCATCGGGCAAGTTTAGCGTGGCCTGTGCCGGGTCATGCCGTGACGGCTTGCGCAAAGCTTGCGGTGGGCGTCGTGTGTGGGAAGATCGCGGCTCGACATGCGTGCCGCCCGGACAGTGCTGCATGGTGTCCGCTTCATCTCTCCGCATCCGGCATCCACCACTCGAAGGCAGGTTATGTTGGCAACGATCTCCGTAGTCGTGGTGCTGCTGGTGGCCATGCTGCACGGCTATTTCCTGGTGCTGGAAATGTTCCTGTGGGACAAGCCGGCCGGGTTGCGGGCCTTCGGCCAGTCGAAGGAGCGGGCGGCGGCCACCAAGGTGCTCGCCGCAAACCAGGGCCTGTACAACGGTTTCATCGCCGCGGGGTTGCTGTGGGGCGTGATCCAGGGCGCGGCGGGCTACGAGTTCAAGTTGTACTTCCTGTCGTGCGTCGTCGTCGCGGGCGTCTATGGCGCCGTGACGGCGAGCCGCAGGATCCTCTACGTGCAGGCGCTGCCCGGCCTGCTTGGGCTGTTGCTGGTGCTTTTCTCGCGCTGAGCGGCGGCAGGCGACACGACCCGATCCAGGCTGAGGTTTCCCGCGCATGGCCACCGACAGCGGCTTCATCGAATACGTGGGCGAGCAGGTCGCGCTCGGCGACCGGTTCACACACAAGAAGATGTTCGGCGAGTACGCGCTGTACGTCGACGGCAAGGTGGTCGCCTTCGCCTGCGACAACAGCCTGTTCGTGAAGCCTTCCGCGGCGGCGTCGACGCTGGCGCCGAAGTTGCCGCAGCGCCCACCGTATCCCGGCGCCAAGGACTATCCGGTGGCCGACGAGCTGCTGGATGATTCGGACGCGATCCGCCGCCTGCTGCTCGAAACCGCGGCGCTGATGCCGGTGCCGAAACCCCGGAAACCGGTGGCGGCAGGCAAGCGCGGCAAATAGCCTGCGCGCGACTCGCCTTGCGCTGAGGCCGGCGAATGTCCTTACCGCACCAGCGCGGGAGCGGGTGCATGTTGCCGCCCGACCAGCGAGTCGGGCCGGATCGCCTGCAGCAAACTCGATCCGGCTTCCGCGAGGCAACCGTCGTTGTGGATGACGATGCTGTCTGGCGGAGCCGGATAGGCATCCAGTCGCGCGATGCGCGCGGCGATCCCGGCTTCCGATTCGCGTCCACGCGCGGCGAGGCGGCGGGCGATCGTCTCGGGTCTTGCGGTGATCAACACGGGGCGCAAGGCGGGAAAGCGCTCGCATGCCAGCGCCAACGCGCCGCGCGAGCCATTCACCAGCACATCGGCGCCGTGCGCCAGCCAGTGCCCCACTTCGCTGCCGATGCCGTAATGCAGGCCGTGCGCTTCCCAAGTCAGTGCGAACAGGCCGCGCTGCTCGCGCGCGTGGAACTCGGCCATGCTCAGCGCGACATGGTTCTCGCCGCCGGCATGCGCGGGCCGGGTGATGTAGCGGTGCGCGCACAGCACGCCCAGCGGCACGCCGTGTTCGCGCACCCACGCCAGCACGCTGTCCTTGCCCACGCCGGACGGTCCCATCACGTAATACAGGCAGCCCGCGCTCATGCCGCCGCTCCCGCGCCGAACGGAATCCGTTCGAGCGACTCGAACGGCTGGCCGGGCGCTGGTTCCCGGCAGATGACCAACGCATCGATGCGCGCGACCGGTCGGTCGGCCAGCCTTGGCGCGAACCATGCGCGCATCGCGTGTGTCTCGGTGTCGCTGGCCGGCGCGGATACCGTCATGTGGAAGCGGTAGCGATCGAGTACGTAGGGATAGCCGTACTGGCGGAACAGCGCGAGCTCCGCGGCGTCGAGATGCGGCACGCGCCGCTGCCAGCTGGCCTCGCTGTTCGGCGCGCGCAGCGGGTTGAGGCGGCGCACGCAGTGTTCGGCCAGGCGATGGACGTCTTGTTCGTCGCCACACGGCCGCAGCGCGAGAAAGCCCGCGAGGCTGTCCAGTTGCATGGGGAGTTCGATGACGCTGGCGTGTCGCGCGATATCGGCGACTTCGCGGCGCAGCTCGTCGTAGCCGGCCGCCTCGGCCAGCGCGAACGGCGCGCACAGCGTGGCGTGCCAGCCGTAGCGGCGCACGTTGGCGGTCAAGGTGCGCCAACGCTCCGGCGCGATGCCCGCGATGTGTCTGGCGGACAGCCATTCGCGCCCGAGGAGGTCCAGCCCGCTGCCCGCGGGCGGGCAGAAATACACGGCATAACGCATCAGTGGCCCGCCATCAGCACGAGTTGCACCCAGTCGCCGGAGAAGCGCGTGATGCCGTATTGCACCGGCATGCCGCGCGTGTCGACGTTGATCGATTGCACGTGGAGCACGGGCCGGCTTGCCGGCTGCTTCATCAGGCGCGCGGTGTTGGCGTCGGGCAGGCGTGCGGAAACCCGGGTGTGCTTGCGCTCGTAGTCGGCCACGCCGAATTCGGCCAGCGCGCGGGTGACCGAGCGCAGCCGGCGGTACACGGCGGGGAAGTCGGGAAAGCGTGCGA
This sequence comes from Rhodanobacter sp. DHB23, assembly GCF_014842975.1. GTDB lineage: Bacteria > Pseudomonadota > Gammaproteobacteria > Xanthomonadales > Rhodanobacteraceae > Rhodanobacter_A. The sequence continues at coordinate 52,123 of NZ_JACYXK010000025.1, forward strand.
CGGGGAAGTAGGCGGTGCTGTAGTCGACGACATGGCCGTCGGCATGGTCCAGCGTCTCGATGCGGTAGACGTATTCGTGGCGGCCCAGGCCCAGTGCCTGCGCGACCTTCGGCGGCGCGATCTCGCGCGCTTCCTCCAGGAATTCCATGTCGGCTTCGACATTGAGGTTGCGCATGTTCTGCGCGAAGCGCGTGCGGCGGCTGATGAGGTAATCCATCGTCTGCTCCTGCACGAAGCTGCCGCGCCCCTGTTCGGTGCGCACCAGGTTGCGTTCCTCCAGCGCGGCGATGGCGCGGCGCACGGTGTGGCGGTTGACGTCGAAGCGCGCGGCCAGCTCCTGCGCCGACGGCAGTTGCGCGCCCTGGCGCGGCTGCCCCTTGAGGATCTCCGACGCGAGGATGCCGCTGATCTGGCTCCACAGCGCGACGCCACGTCCGCGTTCGATTTCGCTCATACCACGTCCTCAACCTGTCTATTCACCGTCATGGCAACGGCACGCTGGCCTGCTGCAATGGCTCACAAGGGGCGCCGTGCAGGCGCCGCTGCCTGTCTAGATAACTAGACATTTGTGACAAGCCGAGGAACACCCGATGGACACCTCCCCCCACCTGGCGCGCCCGCACTGGATGTCGCTGCTGGCGCAGGCCGATCCGGCCGAGCTGGTGCAGGCGATGGGCGCCTTCGCGCCGCCGGCCGACACCGCGTGGCTGCGTCCGGCGCAGACCGGCCTGTACATGTTGCGCGGCCGGGTCGGCGGCACCGGCCCGCAGTTCAATTTCGGCGAGATCACCGTCACCCGCTGCAGCGTGCAGGCCGGCGGCCACATCGGCCATGCCTGGGTGCGCGGCAGCGATACGCGCCACGCCGAGCTGGCGGCGCTGGCCGATGCGATGCTGCAGGATGCCGACAGGCATGCGTCGCTGCGCATGCAGGTGGTCGAACCGCTGCGCCGTGCGCTGGACCGTCGTCGCGACGAGGCCAGCCGCAAGGCCGCCGCGAGCAAGGTGGAGTTCTTCACCGTGGTGCGGGGCGAATGATGCTGGCCGCCTTTGCCGATCCCGTGTTCGACAGCCAGCGCAGCTTCCGCGAGTTGCTGCAGGCGATGGCGCGCCCCGCCATGCCGCGCCCGTTGCCGGTGTTGCCGCCCGCGCCCGCGCCGGTCGCGCCGGCCGCGATGGCGATCATGCTGACGCTTTGCGATGCGACCACGGCCGTCTGGCTGCAGCAGCCGGAAGACGAGGCGATCCGCCACCTGCGTTTCCATGCCGGCCTGAAGCTGGCAGACCGGCCGCAGGATGCCGACTTCGCGCTGGTCACCGATCCCGCGTCGATGCCGCCGCTGGATGCGTTCGCGCGCGGCGACATGCGCTATCCGGATCGCTCCGCCAGCCTGATCATCCAGGTCGCGGCGATAAATCCCGCACCCGTAGACGGGGCGCATGAGTTCGCCGGCCCGGGCATCCGCGAAACCGAAACCGTCGCCATCGACGGCTTGCCTGCCGACTTCTGGCAGCAGCGTGCCGCACTCGCCGCGCTGCTTCCGCTCGGCATCGACCTGTTCTTCGTCGCCGGGCAGCAGGTGCTGGCCCTGCCGCGCACGACGCGCCTGCTGGAGGGCTGAATGTACGTTGCCGTGAAAGGCGGCGAGCAGGCGATCGCCCGCTCGCTGGAACTGCTGGCCGAGGCGCGCCGCGGCGACGCCGCCGTGCCCGAACTGGAACTCGCGCAGATCCGCGGGCAACTGCGCCTGGGCGTGGCGCGCGTGATGCAGGAGGGCTCGCTGTACGACGAGGAGCTGGCCGCGCTGGCGATCCGCCAGGCCGCCGGCGACATGCTGGAAGCGATCTTCCTGCTGCGCGCCTATCGCACCACCCTGCCGCGCTTCGGCTACACGCTGCCGCTGGACACCACCGCGATGCGCGTACGCCGTCGCGTCTCGGGCACCTTCAAGGACATTCCGGGCGGGCAGGTGCTGGGTCCCACCTACGACTACACGCAGCGCCTGCTGGATTTCGATACCGCGGTCGCAGCAGAGGTGGCGCCGGCCGATGTGCCGTTGCCGTCGGACATGCCGCGCGTGCTGGACCTGCTGGATGCGGAGGCGCTGATCGAGCGGATCGAACCGGGCAGCGATCCGGAACCGGTCGACCTCACCCGCGAACCGCTGATGTTCCCGGCCGACCGCGCGACCCGCCTGCAGAACCTGTCGCGCGGCGACGAAGGCTTCCTGCTCGGCATGGCGTATTCGACCCAGCGCGGCTATGCCGAAAGCCATCCGTTCGCGGGCGAGATCCGCATGGGCGAAGTGGATGTGGTGATTTGTCCGGAAGAGCTGGGCTTCGTCATCGAGATCGGCAGCATCGTGCTGACCGAATGCCAGATGATCAACCAGTTCCACGGCGGCAACGGCGTGCCGCCGCAGTTCACCCGCGGCTACGGCCTGACCATGGGCGAAGGCGAGCGCAAGGCGATGGCCATGGCGCTGGTGGATCGCGCGTTGCGCTGCGACGAGCTCGCCGAGCCGAACCATGCGCCCGCGCAGAACCAAGAGTTCGTGCTGTCGCATTCGGACAGCGTGGAAGCCTCCGGTTTCGTGCAGCACCTGAAGCTGCCGCATTACGTGGATTTCCAGGCGGAGCTGTCGCTGCTGCGCACGCTCGCGGCACAGCATGCGCGACACGCTCCTCCCCCTGCGCCGCAGGGGGAGGCTGGGAGGGGGTGCTCTGGCTCTGAAGGCACCTCATTGCAAGATGGCTTGACCCCTCCCCAACCCTCCCCTGCTTCACAGGGGAGGGAGCCGACCGAGGTGTGCGGAACATGACCTACAACTTTGCCTTCCTCGACGAAGACACCAAGCGCATGTTGCGCCGCGCGCTGCTGAAGGCCGTGGCGATTCCCGGCTACCAGGTGCCGTTCGGCAGCCGCGAGATGCCCTTGCCGTACGGCTGGGGCACCGGTGGCATCCAGGTCACCGCGGCCCTGCTCGGGCCCGACGACGTGCTGAAGGTGATCGACCAGGGCGCGGACGACACCACCAATGCGGTGAACATCCGCCGCTTCTTCCACCGCGTCGCGGGCGTGGCCACCACCGAGCACACGGCAGAGGCCACCCTGATCCAGACCCGCCACCGCATTCCTGAAACATCGCTACGCGAAGATCAGATCCTTGTATTCCAGGTGCCCGAGCCCGAGCCGTTGCGCACCTTGGAACCGCGCGAAGCCGAGACGCGCACCCTGCACGCACTGGCCGACTATGGATTGATGCACGTGAAGTTGTACGAGGACATTGCCCAGTACGGACACATCGCCACCAGCTACGACTATCCCGTGCTGGTCGACGGGCGCTTCCTCACTTCGCCGTCGCCGATCCCGAAGTTCGACAACCCCAAGCTCGACCGTTCGCCGGCGCTGATGCTGTTCGGCGCCGGACGCGAGAAGCGGCTGTACGCGATCCCGCCGTACACGCGCGTGGAAAGCCTGGCCTTCGACGACCATCCGTTCGAGATCCAGCGCTGGGAGCATCGCTGCGAGCTGTGCGGCTCCGGCGAAAGCTATCTGGACGAGGTCGTCGTGGACGATCGCGGCACGCGCATGTTCGTCTGCTCGGATACCGATTTCTGCAGCGGTCGCCGCACGGAGGCGCAAGCATGAGCGCGCTGCTGCAAGTACGCGGGCTGGGCCGCCATTACGGCCAGCGCATCGGTTGCGAGGACGTGAGCTTCGACCTGCATCCGGGCGAGCTGCTGTGCATCGTGGGCGAATCGGGTTCCGGCAAGTCGACCCTGCTCAACACGGTGGCCGCGCAACAGGCGCCGTCTGCCGGCTCGGCGTGCTATCGCCAGCGCAGCGGCGGCTGGCTCGAGCTGGGCGCGCTGGGCGAAGCCGACCGCCGCCGCCTGGCGCGCGAGGAGTGGGGTTTCGTCACGCAGAATCCGCGCGATGGCCTGCGCCTCAACGTGAGCGCCGGCGCCAATGTCGCCGAACGCCTGATGGCGCTGGGCATGCGCAACTACGCCCAGTTGCGCGACATCGCGCGGGGCTGGCTGGAGCGGGTGGAGATCGATCCTGCGCGCATCGACGACGCGCCGACCAGCTTTTCCGGCGGCATGCAGCAGCGCCTGCAGATCGCGCGCACCCTGGTGACGCAACCGCGATTGGTGTTCATGGACGAGCCCACCGCCGGTCTCGACGTCTCGGTGCAGGCGCGCATCCTCGACCTGCTGCGCCGGCTGGTGAACGAACTCGGCCTGGCCGCGGTGATGGTGACGCACGACCTGGCCGTGGCCCGCCTGCTCGCCGCCCGCACCCTGGTGATGCAGGGCGGGCGCGTGGTCGAAACCGGGCTCACCGACCAGATCCTCGACGACCCGCAACATCCCTACACGCAACTGCTCGTTTCCTCGGTGCTGACCACATGACCGCTGACCTGATGCTCGAACTGCGCGACATTGGCAAGTCGTTCGAACTGCACCACCAGCACGGCGCGCGCCTGGACGTGCTGCGCGGGCTGGACCTGCGCCTGCACGCGGGCGAATGCGTGGTGCTGTCCGGCCCCTCCGGCGCGGGCAAGAGCACGCTGCTGCGCGTGATCTACGCCAACTACCGCTTGAGCTTCGGCGCGGTGCACCTGCGCCACGCCGGGCGCTGGCTCGACCTGGCCAGGGCCACGCCGCACGAGGTGCTGGAGGTGCGCCGCCACACGCTCGGCTACGTCAGCCAGTTCCTGCGCGTGATCCCGCGCGTGCCTGCGCTGGACATCGTCGCCGAGCCGCTGCTGCAGGCGGGCATGGGCGAAGGGGAGGCGCGTCGTCGCGCCGGCGACCTGCTGCACCGACTGAACGTGCCGGAGCGCCTGTGGCTGCTGCCGCCGGGCACCTTTTCCGGTGGCGAACAGCAACGCGTGAACATCGCGCGCGGCTTGATCGTGCGCCGCCCGATCCTGCTGCTGGACGAACCCACCGCGTCGCTGGATGCCGCGAACCGCGATGTGGTGGCGCAACTGCTCGCCGAAGCACGTGCCGACGGTTCGGCGGTGCTCGGCATCTTCCACGACGAAGACATGCGCGACCGCGTTGCCACGCGCCTGTTCCCGATGCAGGCGCTTGAAGCTGCCTGATCCCCTTTGAACCCGCAGACCCTGGCGTCGAGACCACCATGAACGATTTAGCTTTGACCAATGCGCGCATCGTGCTCGACGATGGCGTCATCCACGGCACCCTGATCGCCCGCAACGGCATGATCCGGCTGGTGGAGGAAGGATCGACGCAGGCGCCGGGCGCCATCGACTGCGAAGGCGATTACGTCATCCCGGGCTTGATCGAGCTGCACACCGACAATCTCGAAAAACACCTGATGCCGCGCGCCGGCGTGTTGTGGCCCTCGATCCCCGCCGTGCTGACGCATGACGCCCAGGTGGTCGCCGCCGGCATCACCACGGTATTCGACGCGCTGTCGGTGGGCGACGTGGAAGAGGAAAGCGTGCGCATCGATACCTTGCGCAGCACCTACGACGCCATCCTCGATGGCCAGTCCAGCGGCGCATTGCGCGCCGACCACTGGATCCACCTGCGTTGCGAGCTGGCCTATCCGCGCCTGCTGGAAACGCTGGAACCGCTGATGGACCACGGCAGCGTGCGGTTGGTCTCGCTGATGGACCACACCCCGGGCCAGCGCCAGTACCGCGACCTCGCGCAATACCGCAAGTACTACAGCAAGAACCACATGAGCTGGACCGAAGACGAGTTCGCCGAGGTGGTGAAGCGCCGCACCGAACAGCAGGCGCAATACAGCGCCCGGCATGAAAGCGCCGTGCTGGCCATGGCCCACGGCCGCGACGTGGTGCTGGCCAGCCACGACGACACCGATGCGCGGCAGGTGGAACACGCACAACGCATCGGCGTGACGATCTCCGAATTCCCGACCACGCAGGAAGCCGCCGACGCGGCGCATGCGCATGGGCTCACCACGATCATGGGTGCGCCGAACGTCGTGCGCGGCGGCTCGCACTCGGGCAACGTCGCGGCGCTGGAGCTGGCGCGCACCCACCGCCTGGACATGCTGTCGTCCGACTACGTCCCGGCCAGCCTGCTGCACGGCGCCTTCCTGCTGCATGCGCAGGCCGGCTGGTCGATGCCCAGGGCGATGGCGACGGTGAGCCGCAATCCGGCGAAGGCGCTGGGTTTCGACGACCGCGGCTCGCTGAAGGCCGGCATGCGCGCCGATGTGGTGCGCATGCGCGAGGTGGCTGGCCTGCCGATCGTGCGTAATGTCTGGGTGGGCGGGCAGCGCGCGTTCTGAGCTTGTTCCATCGCTTGCCTTGCAGGCGGCGGCATGACGGCAAGCTGCAATGGGCATCGTGGAAAGCAGGGGTCAAACCCTGCTTTTTCATTTTCGATCGCCGCGTCCGCAGGTGCCGCCGTTGCACGACAACGGCGGATCGTTGGCCCGCGCGAACGGCCGCGCGAAACCCATCGCGTCGCGCAATTTCATGCGCGTTTCCGCGCGAAATGCATGCCCTGTTCGCGCGCGCGAAAGATCTCCCGAAGCCGCGCGCATCCGCGGCGCAATGCACACCGGCAAAGACGATAGACAGCCGACGAACTTGGCTAGGCCAAGTCACAGGCGTTTCATCGCCGCTCCCTAGCCTTCCCCGGGTTGCAGCATCAGGCCTTTGTGCCGGCACTTTTCCGTTAATACACCCTTGAGGGGGATGCCATCTTGAAGATCAATCCAATCACCTGCGCGGTACTGGCCGCGCTCGCGGTAAGTCGCGTGTCCCATGCCGACACCACCACGCCGCCGGCTCCGGCGGCCCAGCCCGCCGCGGCGGTCACCCAACCGTCGCAGCCGACGCCGTCCGCCAACTCCGGCGCGGCCAACACGCCCAGCACGGCCAACGCAGCCACGCTCGGCACGGTCAACGTGACCGCGCAGCACACCGTGCAGGACATCCAGCAGGTGCCGATCACGATCCAGGCCTTCACCGGCGCCACGCTGCAGCAGCTGAACGTCCAGGATTTCCAGGACATCATCAAGTACCTGCCCAACGTGACCTTCGCGACGAACGGTCCGGGCCAGGGCAACATCTACATGCGCGGCCTCAGCACCGGCTTCCTCGGCAACCAGTCCAGCGCATCGATCGCGCCGTTCCCGAACGTCGCGGTGTACCTCGACGACCAGTCGATGCAGTTCCCGGCGCGCAACCTCGACATCTACATGGTCGACATGGAGCGCCTCGAGGTGCTCGAAGGTCCGCAGGGCACGCTGTTCGGCGGTGGCGCCGAGGCGGGCGCCGTGCGCTACATCACCAACAAGCCCGACCTCGACAAGGTCAGCGGCAGCGCCGAGGCCAGCGCCGGTGCCACCGCCGGTGGCGGCCCGAACAATTCCGCCAACGCGGTGCTGAACTTCCCGATCATCCCCGGCACGCTGGCCGTGCGCGGCGTGATCTACAACGACCACCAGGGCGGCTACATCGACAACGTGCTGAGCACGTTCACGCGCCAGCCCACCGATGGCGGCGGCGCGATGGCGCCTTACGTGGCCGCCGGCAGCGCCGCGGGCACCAACAATTATTCCGTGGCGCAGAACAACTGGAACCCGGTCGACTACCAGGGCGCACGCCTGTCCGCGCTGTGGAAGATCAACGACGACTGGAACTTCCTGATCGCCGAGAGCTACCAGAACCTGGACGCGAACGGCCAGTCCTCGACCTACCCGGTCGGCACGGATGGCCAGAAGCTCGGCACCGACCAGATCACCTCGTTCGTGCCGGCCTGGAACAACGACCACTTCACCAACACCTCGTGGACCTTGAACGGCCAGGTCGGCGACCTCTCGCTGGTGTACACCGGCGGCTACACCAACCGCCGCATCAGCGAGCAGCAGGATTACACCAACTACTCGCGCAGCGCGGGCGGCATGTACTACCAGTGCACCGGCACCTCGGCCGGCCTGTCCAGCGCCGGCAAGCCGATCTGCTATTCGCCAGTCGGTTACTGGAATGACCACGTCAACAGCACGCACCAGAGCCACGAGCTGCGCCTGATGACACCGGAAGACGGTCGCCTGCGCGCCATCGGCGGCCTGTACTACGAAGATTTCAACATCGACGACCACATGGACTTCAACTACAAGACGATCCCGTCTTGTACGCCCGCGAACCTCGCCGCGGCGCTGGCCGGTGGCTATCCCTGCGTGGCCGATGCGGAATCCTCACCGGGCGTGGTGATGCCCGACAACACCGCGTTCGGTGAAGTCGAGCACCGCGGCTACAAGCAGGAAGCGGTGTTCGGCTCGGTGTCGTACGACATCGTCCCGGACGTGCTGACCGTGACCGCCGGCACGCGCTACTACCACTATTCCGAATGGCAGACCGGCACGGAGTTCTACACCACTACCGCGCAGGTGAACGTGCCCAACGGTACCTACGTGGGCAACGACTCGGTGATGAACTACCACCAGGACTACCACGGCTTCAAGAGCCGCGCGAACCTGCTGTGGAACATCACGCCGGACATGATGCTGTACTACACCTTCTCGCAGGGCTTCCGCCCTGGCGGCTTCAACCGCACCACCTCCGATGTGGCCAAGCTCGACGGCGTGGCGCAGTACAAGAAGCCGACCAGCTACGCGCCCGACACGTTGACCAACAACGAGATCGGCTTCAAGTCCACGTTCTTCGACGACCGCCTGCTGCTCAACGCCTCGATCTACGACATGCGTTGGGACAACGTGCAGATGCAGTTCTTCAACCCGTTGGTGCTGGGCAACACCACCTTCGCGGTCAACGGGCCGAACTACAAGGTGGACGGCGGCGAGCTGCAGTTCCAGGCGCGCATCACCGACGGCCTGTCGCTGATGGGCTCGGCGTCGCTCAACCACGCCAAGCAGACCAACTCGCCCTGCCTGGTCGACAACATCCCGGGCTCCGCCGCCTACAACTCGTGCATCGTCGAGACCGGTGCAGTGGGCGCGGTGTCGTCGTTCGCCAACCCGTTCGGCGAAGTCGGCAGCGTGCCGGCCTTCTCGCCGCGCTCGCAGTACAACCTGCGCCTGCGCTACGACTGGACGCTGGTGGACAACTACAAGGCGTTCTGGCAGGTCGGCGCCAGCCACATGGGTTCGATGTACAACCAGCCGGCCACCTATCCGAGCGGCGACGGCGTGACCGACATCACCACGGTGGAGCTGCGCTACCTGCAGGCCGCCTACACCACTTACGACGCGTCGATCGGCGTGGCCAAGGACAACTGGAACATGTCGATCTTCGGCACCAACCTCGGCAACAGCCACGCCAGCACGTTCACCTCGTCGGCCGAATTCATCGAGTCGCAGGTGCCGATCCATCCGCGCGTGATCGGCTTGAAGGTGGGCTTCAAGTTCTGACCTGCTTGTCTCCCCGGGCAGGACAGTAGAATTGGGATGGGCGCAAGCCCATCCCGTTTTTTCGAGATCGTATCCGTGATGAATGCCAAGGCAGCCGATCCGCTCGCGACGCCGGTGGAACACGCGATCCGGCGCGCGCAGCAGCTGCAATCGGAAGGCCGCCACGAGCAAGCCTTGCAGGCGGCCGAAGCGCTTGCCGCTGAGATGCCTGAGCATCGCGACGTGCTCTACCTCATCGCCAGGAGCCAGCGTTACCTCGGCATGACCGATGCCGCGCTGCAGACGCTGGCACGGATGGAACAGTGGCACCCCCATTTCAGCCGCCTGCACGAGGAGCGCGGCCACTGCCATGTCGTCAAGCGCGATGCGCCGCGCGCGATCGACGCCCTGCTGCGTGCGGTCAACACCAACCCCGCGCTGCCTTCGAGCTGGAACCTGCTCGAAGGCCTGTACCGCATGACCGGCGACGCCGCCAATGCCGCGACCGCCGCGGCGCATGTCGCCACGCTCAAGAAGCTGGCGCCGGAAGTGGTGCGCGCCACCAGCCTGTTCTCGGATGGCGACCTGGAGCCCGCCGAGCACACCATCCGTCCCTACCTGCTGCGGGTCGGCAATGACGTGGAAGGCATGCGCCTGCTCGCGCGCATCGGCCTGGCTCGCGACGTGCTGGACGACGCCGAGTTGCTGCTCGAAGCCGTGCTCAAGCTGGCGCCCGACTACCACATGGCGCGCTTCGATTACGCGCAGGTGCTGTTCGCGCGGCACCTGTACCAGCGCGCCTGCGCGGAGGCGGAAAAGTTGCTTGCGATCGATCCGCAACATCTCGACTACCGTGCACTCTACGCCAGCGCCAGCGTGGGCCTTGGCGAACACGAACGCGCCATCGCCTTGTATCGCGAACTCCTGCGCGACATGCCGGACGCGGCCGACCTGCACCTGTCGCTCGCGCATGCGCTGAAGACGCAAGGGCGGCAGGCCGAGGCCATCGAGGCCTACCGCGCCGCCACGGCGGCGCGCGCCGACTTCGGCGATGCGTACTGGAGCCTCGCCAACCTCAAGACCTATCGTTTTTCGGACGACGAGATCGCGCGCATGCAAGCCGGGGAAGCATCGCCGGCCACATCGCTCGCCGACCGCTATCACCTGTGCTTTGCGCTGGGCAAGGCGCTCGAAGACCGCGGCGACTTCACAGTATCGTGGCAGCACTACGAACGCGGCAATGCGCTCAAGCGTTCCGAGAGCCGCTACCGCCCGGAGATTTTCGAGACAAACACGCGCAGGCAGATCGAGGTCTGCACGCGCGAATTATTTGCCAGCCGCGCGGGTGCCGGCGATGCCAGCGCGGAGCCCATCTTCATCGTCGGCCTGCCACGTGCCGGCTCCACGCTGATCGAACAGATCCTCGCCTCGCATTCGCAGGTCGAGGGCACGCAGGAGCTGGGTGACATCCCGCGCATCGCGCTCGACCTGCAGGGCCGCGATCCCGATCTCGACGACCCACGCTATCCCGGCGTGCTGGCCGAGCTGCCGCCCGACGAATTCCGCCGGCTGGGTGCGAAGTACCTGCGCGACACGCGCGTCTACCGCAGCGGCAAGCCGTATTTCATCGACAAGATGCCGAACAACTTCCGACACCTCGGCCTGATCCACCTGATGCTGCCCAACGCGAAGATCATCGACGCGCGGCGCGAGCCGATGGCCTGCTGCTTCAGCAACTTCAAGCAGCTGTTCGCCAGCGGCCAGGAGTTCACCTATGGCATCGGTGACATCGCACGCTACTACCGCACCTACCTCGAGCTGATGCGGCACTGGGACGAGGTGCTGCCGGGTCGCGTGCTGCGCGTGCATCACGAGGACGTGGTGGACGACCTGGAAGGCAGCGTGCGCTGCATCCTGGATTTCTGCGGCCTGCCGTTCGAACCGGGCTGCCTGGAGTTCCACAGGACCGCGCGCAGCGTGCGCACGGCCAGTTCCGAACAGGTACGCCGCCCGATCTTCCGCGACGGCATCGACCAGTGGACGAACTACGCCGCCGAGCTGGCACCGCTCAGGGAGATGCTTGGCGATGCGCTGCTGCGCTATCGCGAGTGATCGCCGCTACTGCGGTCCGCGCCAGTCTTGCCGGCAGTGACTTTTCCCTTCTCCCGTCGGGAGAAGGTGGCCCAGAGGGCCGGATGAGGGTTCGGGCGAAGCGAGGCATCACAGCCATCTCGAAACTTGCAGTCCGCTCCAAGCCCGAACCCTCACCCCAACCCCTCTCCCGTCGGGAGAGGGGCTTCAAGCCACTGAGCCCTGCCGCCCATCCGGTTGCTGGATGATGGTCGGGACAGGCGAGCGTTTCCGGTTTTCCTTGCAGGTACTTCAAGCCACCGCCGGCAACGCAATCGGCGCGCGCGCGCGTCGCGCCTTCTCGTGGAAGTAGAGCGCCGACACCAGCGTGATCAACATGCCGATGCCCGACAGTGTCATCACCGTGTCGGCGTAGAACGAGGCCCACGAAAGGTGCATGCCGCCGAATTCCTTCACCAGGATCACCAGCACGCTGCCCATGTAGCCGCCGCTGTCGGCGATGTACATCATGAAGCCCACGTTGCCGGTGACGCGGAACGTCGCCAGCATGCGTTCGAAGAACGTGGCGTTGTACGGCACGTAGGCCAGGTAAAGCCCGAAGCCGCTGAAGCCGACCCAGCCCACCGGATCGATCATGCCGTGGCGATGCAGCCAGGTCGAAAAGACCGCGATGGCGAAGCCGCCGAAGATCAGCGCATGGTTGAGCATCAGCGCCCTGAGGTTGTCGCGCACGGCCATGGTGAAGGCGGTGATGATCAGCACGGCGATGGCGATCGGCACTTCCGTCTCGGTGAACACCGACGCATCGCCGCCGCGGCCGAGGTCGGCCCAGATCTCCGCTGCGAAGTTGTCGCGGAAATCGCGCGTCACCGTCAGCGCCACGTAGGCCATCACGATCATCGCGATGCCGGGCAGGAAGCGCGCAAGGAACGCGCGCCGCGCCGTCGCGTCCATCGGGATGCGCACGCTGCGCGCCGCGACGTCGGCGGCATCGGGCGCGGGCAGGTGTTCGAGTACCCACGTGGCCAGGCAAAGCGGCGCGACGAACACGGCGCCGGTGGCGAACGGCATCCAGAATTCGCTGACGTGCCAATCCACCATCAGCCACGTACCCACCGATTTCACCACGCCCGATCCGACGATGAAGCTGGCGCACATGCACGCGCCCATCAGCTCCGTGCCGCGGCGGCCTTCCAGGTAGCCGAAGATCACACCCCACACCATGCCCAGCGGCAGGCCGTTGAGGAACAGGAAGGGGATGTTCCAGGGCGCAGGAACCAGCGCGAAGGCGAGCAGGGCGATCCACGAGAAGCCGATCAAGCCTGCCAGCGTGCGTGCGCGGCGCTGGCGCTGGATTTCCGCGATCCAGGTGATGCCGCGCACCTTGCTGAGCATGTAGCCCATCACCTGTGCGATCACCAGCCACACCTTGTAATCCACGCCAGCGACGTGCATGCCTTCGAACGTGGCCGCCGTGAACGGTTTGCGGAAGGCGTACATCGACGCATACGCCAGGAACGCGGCGCTGCCCGCGACCAGGTTGATCGTCATGGGATGACGGCGAATGCGCGACAAGAACGACACGAGAGCCACCCGAGGCCAGCCGATCCGGCAATCCGGAAAGGTTGGCGGTCCCGGGTTACAGTCGCGTGGCGGTGGCTAGCCGCCCGGGCGGCATGGTCTAGGTCGCGATTTCTTGCAGCAGTGGAGTGGTGGATGGATGGCCGCGGGCGGATCGCACACACATCTTCAATGTGCATGGCAGATGACGGCATGCTGCCAAGCAGCGAATTGGGGCGCGCCGTGCCATGCCATGGTCACGTGGACGCAAGCGGAGTTTCACAAAGCCTGACCAGCATGACGACCCTTCGCCGCCATGCTTGCGCCAGGGCGGTCCGCGATGGACCGCATGGGGAGCTTCGGGTTGCGCCCGGACGCGAGCATGCATGACCGTTTCCACCGGGCATCCGCCGCCGGCTCCGTGCCGCGCGGCGGATGTCCATTCGCCTGCCGAGATCGCCGATGAAGCGTTGCCTGTTGCCACTCGCCCTCCTGCTGTCGCTGAGCGCCTGCCACCCGCAAGCCACGCAAAGCCATGTCGTCGTCAGCGGCGTGGTCGGCGGCGCGGTGCCGGTGGCCGGGGTGCCGGTCACGGCCACCGATCATGCGGGCCACCGCACGGTATCTGGCGTGACGGATGCGCAGGGCCGCTTCTCGTTCGTCCTCGATGGCGTTGGCCCCTTCGTGCTGACCGCGCCATCCGGCGACGACGATGGTGCCCCGGCGATTTTGTCCACGGCCTTCGCGCCCGCGGCGGGGCAGGCATCGGCGGTGGCGAACCTCGATCCGGTCAGCACGCTGCAAGCCCAACGTGCGCTGGGCGCAGTGCTGGATGGAGCGCCGGATGCGGCGCAGATGGCCGGCCTCGATGCTGCGCGCATCACCAACGCGGCCAAGGATGTCGCCGGCGTGCTCGCGCCGCTGTATGCGGCATTCCATGTGCCGGCCGATGCGGCGAACGGTCGGGCAGGCGACGCGTCGTTCCATGCCGATGCCGGCAATCCAAGGACTGCGCTGTTCTCGGTTGTCCACTTCGACCTGCGCCATGGCACCGTCAGCGTGGGCAGCGATGCCGACCGCGCCGTCGTTTCCATTCCCGCGCAAGGTACGCCGTCCGCGGCGGTGCCGGCGCGCGCGGCGGCTTCGGCGCTGGCCCTCGCGCAGGGCCCGACCAGCACGCCGATCCAGCACGTCATCGTGGTGATCGGGGAGAACCAGACTTTTGATGGCCTGTTCGGCGGCTACGCGCCGGCGGCCGGGCAAACGGTGAAGAACCTGCTGTCCGAAGGCATCATCAAGGCCGACGGCACGCCCGGGCCGAATTTCGCATTGGCCGCGCAGAGCAAGGGCGCGCCGGTGCAGGCCTACACCCTGCAACCCGAGCGCGCGGGCAGCTACGCCACTTTGCCGCAGCCACTGCAGATCGGTGAAATGAATCCGGTCACCTTCGAGAACGCCGCCGGCACGCCGGACACGCGCTTCCCCGCCGACCTGCCCAACGGCCCGTTCCAGATCACCCGCTACGTGCCGTACCGCGACGCCGGCAAGGACGGCCTTGCGGCGACGGTGGTGACCGGCGACCCGGTGCACCGCTTCTTCCAGATGTGGCAGCAGACCGGCGGCGACAACGCCAGGTTGGACATGTTCACCTGGGTGGCGGCGAACACCGGCATGGGCGGCGACACCAAGGGCGTGAGCCCGGCCAACCCGTCGCAGGGCGGCGAGCTGATGGGCTTCATGAACATGTCCGCCGGCGACGCGCCGCTGTTCGATGCGCTGGCGCGGGACTATGCGCTGGGCGACAACTACCACCAGTCCATCATGGGCGGCACCGGCGCCAATTTCTTCGCCATCGCCACCGCCGACGTGCCGTTCTTCAACCAGGACGGCCAGCTCGCCGTGCCGCCGGCCAACCAGATCGAGAACCCCGATCCGATGCCGGGCACGCCGAACTTCTATACGCGCGACGGCTACTCGGGCGGCTCCTACGTCGACTGTTCCGATCCGAAGCAGCCGGGCGTGGCCGCCATCCGCGCCTTCCTCGACGCGCGGCACATCCCCAGCAAGTGCACGCCCGGCGCCTACTACCTGGTGAACAACTACAACCCCGGCTACGACATGGATGGTCGCCCGGAACCGATCGGCCCGGACAACTACACCTATCCGCCGCAGACCGTGCCGACCATCGCCGAGGCGCTGGCGAAGCACGGCGTGAGCTGGAAGTGGTACACCGGTGCGCGTGACGCAGCAGACGTCGCCGCACAGGCGGCCGCGTGGCACATGCCGGTCGCGAAGGCGCAGATGCTCCAGTACAACAACATCGGCGATCCGCTGGTGGCCTCCGCGAAGGTGATGGGCGATCCCGCGCTGAAGTCCGGCCTCGCCGGCCTCGCCACGCTCGACAGCGACCTCGCGCACCACACGCTGCCGGCGGTGTCCTTCGTGGTGCCGATGGGCTTCGACAGCGGCCACCCCGGCTATTCGGCGCCGGCCAGCTATGAGGCCTTCGTCAAGGACCTGCTGGCCAAGGTGCAAGCCGACCCGGCACTGTGGGCGCATACCGCAATCCTGGTCACCACCGACGAGGGCGGCGGCCATTTCGACACCGGCTACATCCAGACGCTGGACTTCTTCGGCGACGGCCCGCGCATCGCGATGCTGGCAGTCTCGCCGTATGCGCGCAAAGGCGTGGTCGACCATGCGTACGGCGATCACGCCTCGATCCTGAAGTTCATCGAGCGCAACTGGCGCCTGCCGCCGCTGTCGCCACGCAGCCGCGACAACCTGCCGGACCCGGTGACCACGGCCGCCCATCCATACCGGCCGACCAACGGCCCGGCAGTCAGTGATCTGATGTCGATGTTCCAGTTCTGAGCGGTCGCCACGCCGGTGACTGCACGGTAGCGAAGCGATGCGTTTTCCGCGGATGGCAGGTCATCGAAACAGGGTGCTGGTCGTCGCGACCGTGCTGATGGCGGCCGGCGGCCTTGGCGGCGCATGGCCAGCGGCACGCGCCGACGGACAAGCTGCCGCGACGGCGCCCGCGCCCGTGGCGACCGATGCCGCGATCGACGCGGCGGTGCGCCAGTGGGTGCGCTATCCGCAGCTGCCGGCCGCGTTGAGTCCACGCGCGGCGCTGGGCAAGGCGCTGTTCTTCGACACCGCGTTGTCCGCCTCGGGCCGGATGTCCTGCGCCAGCTGCCACGATCCTGCGCATGCCTATGGCCCGCCGAACGGATTGGCCGTGCAATCCGGCGGTCCGGACCTGCATCGCGCCGGCACGCGCGCGGTGCCTTCGTTGCGCTATCTGGACAACACGCCGCTGTTCAGCCGGCACTTCTACACGCCCGGCTCCGAGGATGCCGAATACGAAGGGCCGACCGGCGGCTTCAACCGCGACGGCGCGGCGGCCTCGCGCCAGCAGCAGGCCGCGGTGCCGCTGCTCAGTGCAGACGAGATGGCCAATGCATCGCCCGCAGTGGTGGTGGCGTCGGTGCGCGATGGTGCGTTGGCGCGCCGGTTCGAACAGGTCTTCGGCGCGGGCGTGTTCCGGGATGCGAAGCAGGCGTTCGTCGACATCGGCGCGGCACTGGAAGCTTTCCAGGCCGAAGACCCGAGCTTCCATCCCTACACCAGCAAGTTCGACGCGGTGGTGTCGGGCCATGCGCGCTTCACTCCCCAGGAGCTGCGCGGCTACGCGCTGTTCAACGATCCGAAGAAAGGCAATTGCGCGGCCTGCCACATCGACGTGCCGGGGCCGGGCGGCCGGCCGGCAGTGTTCACCGACTACGCCTACGAGGCGCTGGGCGCGCCGCGCAATCCGGACATTCCAGCCAACCGCGACCCGCGCTACTACGACCTTGGCTTGTGCGGCCCCAAGCGACAGGACCTCGCCGGGCAGGCGCAGTACTGCGGCATGTTCAAGACACCGACCCTGCGCAACGTCGCCACGCGCCAGGTGTTCTTCCACAACGGCTACTTCCACACGCTGGACGCGATGATGCATTTCTACGTCGAGCGCGACACCGACCCGCGCAAGTGGTATCCGGTGGTCGGCGGCAAAGTGCGGAAGTTCGATGACCTGCCGCCCCGCTACCGCGCCAACGTCGACCACAGCGATGCGCCGATGGATCGCGCACCGGGCGACAAACCCGCGCTCGATGCGCTGGAAATTGACGACATCATCGCTTTCCTCGGCACACTGGATGATGGCTATACGGCCAAGGCTGGCGGGGCGCCATAAGGAAGCAGTCGCCTTCGCGCAGGTGCCGTTCTACGATGCGCTTCCATCGCAACGACAGGCGGCGCAGCCATGCTGCAATACGCATTCAAGGTCATCATTTCGGCCCTCGTCATCGTGGCTGTGTCCGAGCTTGGAAAGCGCAGTTCGTTCTGGGGCGCGCTGCTCACGTCGCTGCCGCTGACGTCGCTGATGGCGTTCATCTGGATCTGGCGCGATACAGGCAATGCCGAAGCCATCGCGTCGCTGTCGCACGGCATCTTCTGGATGGTGATCGCCGCGCTGCCGCTGTTCCTGATACTGCCGGCCCTGCTCAGGAACGGGGTGTCGTTCTGGCCGGCACTGGGGCTTTCGTGCCTCGTCACTGTCGGCGTGTATTTCGCGCTGACGTGGGTGCTTGGGCGCTTCGGCGTACGCATCTGAAAATTCCGGACACTGCGGGGAGCCGACATGCCCAGATCCCTCGATCACATTGCCCTGGTGGTGCGCGATCCCGCGCGCAGCGCACAGTTGTTTGCGCAGGTGTTCGACGACGCGCGGGTGCAGTCCGGCGAGGGTGATCACGACACCCTGATTTGGCTGGGTGGTGTGTGTCTGGTGCTGGCGCGTGGCGAGCCGCCGGCAACGCGCAACGGCGACCACATCGCCTTTGCGGTGAGCAAGGTCGAGCAGCTGGCCTGCGCCGAGCGGTTGCGCGAGGCGGGTATCGAATGCCTGATGGCTCGCGGCGACAGCGCGCTGTATTTCGACGATTACGACAACCACGTATTCGAGCTGGACGTGATCGAAGGCGGTTGATGCCGCGTCATCGGTCCGGCCAGCAAATAGTGGGTAACGGTGTCCTTCGACTTCGCTTCGCTACGCTCAGGACGAACGGCAGGTGCATCGCCATGCCTGTTTGTGCAGGCATGGCGTCAAAAACTGGATTGTTGCTGCGGTCAGGCCGACGTTTCGTCGGTGTGGGTTGCACCAAGCCGGCTCAGATCGCGCACCGCGCCGTTCGCCGCGTTCGAAGCCATCGCCGCATAAGCCTGCAAGGCCACGGAGACGGGTCGCACGCGATTGACGGGCTTCCACGCTGCGCGGCCACGCGCCTGCATCGCGGCGCGGCGCGTGGCGAGGGTTTCCTCCGGCAGGTCGAGGCGGATGCCGCGGTTGGGGATGTCGATGGCGATGGGGTCGCCGTCTTCGACCAGCGCGATCAGACCGCCTTCGGCGGCTTCCGGCGAGACGTGGCCGATGGACAGGCCCGAGGTGCCGCCGGAGAAGCGGCCGTCGGTGATCAGTGCGCAGGCTTTGCCCAGACCCTTCGATTTCAGGTAACTGGTGGGGTAGAGCATCTCCTGCATGCCGGGGCCGCCGCGCGGGCCTTCGTAGCGGATCACCACCACGTCGCCGGCCTTCACCTTGTTGCCGAGGATGCCGCTCACGGCGGCTTCCTGGCTTTCATACACCTTGGCGGTGCCGTGGAAGACGAGGATGGATTCGTCCACGCCCGCGGTCTTTACGATGCAGCCTTCCGGTGCGAGGTTGCCGAACAGCACGGCGAGGCCGCCGTCCTTGCTGAAGGGGTGTTCGGCGGAGCGGATCACGCCGCGCTCGCGGTCGGTGTCCAGCGTTTCCCAGCGCGCGGCCTGGCTGAAGGCGGTCTGCGTGGGCACGTTGCCGGGGGCGGCGCGGTAGAAGTGGTGGGTGGCTTCGTCGTTGCTGCGTTGCACGTCCCATTGCGCCAGCGCATCGCCCATGGTGGGTGCGTGCACGGTGGGGCGGCTGGCGTCGATCAGGCCTGCGCGGTCGAGTTCGCCGAGGATGCCCATGATGCCGCCCGCGCGATGCACGTCCTCCATGTGCACATCGCTCTTGGCGGGCGCCACCTTGCACAGGCAGGGTACGCGGCGCGAGAGGCGGTCGATGTCGGCCATGCCGAAATCCACGCCGCCTTCGCGAGCGGCGGCCAGCAGGTGCAGCACGGTGTTGGTGGAGCCACCCATGGCGATGTCCAGGCTCATCGCGTTCTCGAATGCGGCGCGGTCGGCGATGCTGCGCGGCAGGACGCTGGTGTCATCCTGTTCATACCAGCGGCGTGCGAGCTCGACGACGACATGGCCGGCACGGCGGAACAATTGCTCGCGGTCGGCGTGTGTGGCCAGCACCGAACCGTTGCCGGGCAGCGCCAGGCCCAGCGCCTCGGTGAGGCAGTTCATCGAGTTGGCGGTGAACATGCCGGAACAGGAGCCGCAGGTGGGGCAGGCCGAGCGTTCCATCGTCGCCACTTCGGTGTCGCTGTAGCTGTCGTCGGCGGCGGCGACCATCGCGTCGATCAGGTCCAGTGCCTTCTTCTGGCCCTTCACCAGTGCCTTGCCCGATTCCATCGGTCCGCCGGAGACGAATACCGCGGGGATGTTGAGGCGCATCGCGGCCATCAGCATGCCGGGCGTGATCTTGTCGCAGTTGGAGATGCACACCAGCGCGTCGGCGCAGTGCGCGTTGGCCATGTATTCCACGCTGTCGGCGATCAGCTCGCGCGACGGCAGCGAATACAGCATGCCGCCGTGGCCCATGGCGATGCCGTCGTCCACCGCGATGGTGTTGAACTCCTTGGCCACACCGCCCGCGGCCTCGATCTCGCGCGCCACGAGTTGGCCGAGGTCCTTCAGGTGCACGTGGCCGGGCACGAACTGCGTGAAGCTGTTGGCCACCGCGATGATCGGCTTGCCGAAGTCCCCGTCCTTCATGCCGGTGGCGCGCCACAGGCTGCGCGCGCCGGCCATGTTGCGGCCGTGGGTGGTGGTGCGGGAACGGTAGGCAGGCATGGGGTTTCGTGCTCCGTGGATCGGTGTGGATGGCGTGGTGTCAGCTGCGCAGCAGCAGGCGGTAGGCGGCGTTGTCGCTTTCGTCGCAGTGCGGGTAGCCGAGCGATTCGAGGAAGCGTTGCAGCGCGGCTTGTTCGTCGGCCGGTGCCTGGATGCCGACAAGGATGCGGCCCTGGTCGGCGCCGTGGTTGCGGTAGTGGAACAGGCTGATGTTCCAGTCCGGGTGCAACTGCGCGAGGAAGTCGGGCAGCGCGCCGGGGCGCTCGGGAAAGTCGAAGCGGTACAGGCGCTCATCCTGCGCCAGTGGTGAGCGGCCGCCCACCATGTGGCGCAGGTGCAGCTTGGCCAGCTCGTCGTCGCTGAGGTCGAGCACGGCGAAACCCTGCGCGCGGAACGCGGCGACCACGGCGGCGCGCTCATTGCGGCTGGCGGTCTGCACGCCCACGAAGATGTGCGCTTGCCGCGCGTCGCCGATGCGGTAGTTGAACTCGGTGATGCTGCGCCGGCCCAGCGCGTCGCAGAAGCGGCGGAAGCTGCCGCGCTCCTCGGGAATCGTCACCGCGAACAGTGCCTCGCGCTGCTCGCCGACCTCGGCGCGCTCGGCGACGAAGCGCAGCCGCTCGAAGTTCATGTTCGCACCGGAGACGATCGCCACCAGCGTGGCGTCGCGCAGCGCGTGGGTGGCGGCATATTGCTTCAACCCGGCCAGCGCCAGCGCGCCGGAGGGTTCGGGCACGCTGCGGGTTTCCTGGTAGACGTCGCGGATCGCGGCGCAGATCGCGTCGCCATCCACGCGCAGCATCGCGTCCACGTGGCGGCGGCAAAGTTCGAAGGTGAGCGCGCCCACCTGCTTCACGGCGGTACCGTCGGCGAACAGGCCTACCTCGGGCAACACCTCGCGCGCATCGCTTTCCAGCGAACGCGCCATCGCGTCGGAATCCGCGGCTTGCACGCCGATTACCTTGGTCTGCGGCGACAGCGTCTTGATGTAGCTGGCGATGCCGGCCAGCAGGCCGCCGCCGCCCACCGGCACGAACACCGCATCCGGCGGCGTAGGCAACTGGCGCAGCAGCTCCATGCCCACGGTGGCCTGGCCGGCGATCACGTCGAGGTCGTCGAAGGGATGCACGAACACCAGGCCGCGCTCGGCTTCGATACATGCCGCGGCGGCTTGTGCGTCGCTGTAGGAGTCGCCGGTGAGCAGCACTTCCACGAACTTGCCGCCGAAGCGGCGCACCGCGTCCACCTTCACCTGCGGCGCGGTCACCGGCATCACGATCAGCGCGCGGATGCCCAGTTTCGCCGCGGCCAGCGCCACGCCCTGTGCATGGTTGCCGGCGGAGGCGGCGATCACGCCGTTCGCGCGTTCGGCCGCACTCAGCGCGGCCATCTTGTTGTAGGCACCGCGCAGCTTGAACGAGAACACCGGCTGCAGGTCCTCGCGCTTCAACAGCACGCGGTTGACCAGGCGCGCGGACAGCAGCGTGGCGTCTTCCAGTGGCGTTTCGCGCGCCACCTCGTACACCCGCGCAGCCAGCGTGCGACGCAGCAGGTCGAGGTCGGCAGGCGTGTCGTCGGACGACTGTGCGCGCTTGGCGAGTTGCATCGTCATGCAGGCGTGGCGGCCAGCCTGCTGCCGTCGTGGCCGCCCACCAGCGACAGGCTGTTGGCGTCCAGCACGTCCACCAGCTTGCGCACCTGGCGCAGGATCTGCTGCAGCGTGCCTTCGTCGCCGTGCAGCACCAGGGTGAGCTGCGACACCGCGGGGTCGTGCGTGGCCGCCACCGTGAGCGTGTCGATGTTGACGTGGCGCGCGGCGAACAGTCCCGCCACGCGCACCAGCGCGCCGGATTCGTTCTGCAGCAGGATGGAGAGGGTGTGTTTCATGGCATTGCTCCGCAAGACAGACCGCGAACCTTCAAGAGTGGAATCCATCTTCACGAAGGGAGAAGGAAGAGCCTCAGAACATCGACGTCGAGGGAACCTCGATGGTTTCGACAGGCGCCGCCCCACGCGAAGCAATGAAATCCCCGGTGATCATCTGCGCGTAGGTCGCGCCTGGCCCCACCATCGGATACACGCCGGCGTCGGGGTCGATCACCACCTCCAGGAAGGCCGGGCCGTCGAAGGCGAGGAAGTCGGCGATGGTGGATTCCAGTTGCGCCTTGTCGTCGAGGCGTTGCGCCCACTCGAAGCCGTCGGCCTGCGCGGCGAGCACGAAGTTCTTCTTGTGCAGGCTCTTGTCGGAGGCGGAGAAGCGGCCCTTGAAGAATAGTTTCTGCCACTGCCGCACCATGCCGTCGCCGCTGTTGTTGAGCACCACGATCTTCAGCGGCAGGCCGTAGGTGGTGACGGTTTCCATCTCGCCGAGGTTCATGCGGATGCTGGCGTCGCCGTCGATGTCGATCACCAGCGCGTCGGGCCGCGCGAACTGCGCGCCGATCGCTGCGGGCAGACCGAAGCCCATCGTGCCCATCGAGCCGGAGGTGAGCCAATGGCGCGGCTCGCGGAAATCGAAGTACTGCGCGGCCCACATCTGGTGCTGGCCCACGCCGGTGCTGACGATGGCGCGGCCCTGGGTGATGCGGTTGATCGCCTCGATCACCGCATAGGGCTGGATCAGCGCGCTGTCGCGGTCGTAGTTCATCGCGTGGTCGCGCTTCAGTGCGGCGACGTGCGCATGCCATTCCGCGAGTTGTGGTTGCAGGCCGCGTGCGCGGCCCCAGGCGGTGAGCCGTTCCAGCGCGGGAACCAGCTGGCCCATGTGGTGCCAGTCCACCGCCTTCACCTTGGCGATCTCGGCGGGGTCGATGTCGATCTGCGCGATGAACTTCGCGCGCGGCGCGAACTTGTCGGGCACGCCCGCGACGCGGTCGTCGAAGCGCGCGCCGAGCGTGAACACGAAGTCGCAGTCTTCCACCGCGTAGTTGGCGAAGGCGGTGCCGTGCATGCCCAGCATGTGCAGCGCCAGCGGCGCCGTGCTGTCGCAGGCGCCCAGGCCCATCAGCGTGGTGGTGACGGGCAGGCCGAAGGTATCGGCGAATTCGCGCAGCGCTGGCGCTGCTTCCGCCGCGATCACGCCACCGCCGGCATAGATCAGCGGGCGCCTGGCCTGCATCAGCGCATCGAAGAAGGCGGCGCAGGCGGCATCGTCCAGTCGTGCGCTCTCGACGGTGCGCAGGCGTGCGCGGTAGCCGGGGATGGGCAGGCGGCAGGCGCCGTCGAAGTGCAGCGCGGCGTTCTGCACGTCCTTCGGCACGTCCACCACCACCGGGCCGGGGCGGCCGCTGCGCGCGATCTCGAACGCGGTGCGCAGGGTGGCTTCCAGTTGCGCGACATCGGTGACCAGGAACACGTGCTTGGCGCACGCGCTCATGATGTTGCTCACCGGTGCTTCCTGGAATGCGTCGGTGCCCAGCGCGGGCGTGGCCACCTGGCCGCAGACCACCACCATCGGCGTGGAATCGGCCATCGCGTCGCGCACCGGCGTCACCGTGTTGGTGGCACCGGGGCCGGAAGTGACGATGGCCACGCCCACCTTGCCGGAGGCACGCGCGTAGCCCGCCGCCATGAAACCCGCGCCCTGCTCGTTGGCCGGCACGATCAGCGGCATAGTCTCGCGGCCGTCGGCGGTGGCGTGCTCGGCGTTGTAGCGGAACACCGCGTCGTACACCGGCAGGATGGCACCGCCGGAATAGCCGAACAGCACGTCCGCGCCTTCGTCGGCCAGTACCTGCACGATCGCCTCCGCGCCGGTCATGGCGTGGCCGGCGAGCGGGTGCTGGTCGATGGTGGGGGCCGCGTGGGCGGTCTGCGCTGAAGTGGTCACGTCGGGTTCCTGGTGGATGGGCGGATTTCTCCTCCCCCTGCTTGCAGGGGGAGGCCGGGAGGGGGTGCTCTTCAGTCGATGGAAAAGCCAGCAGCACCCCACCCCAACCCTCCCCTGCAAGCAGGGGAGGGAGACAAATCAATTGCGGATCAGGTCGCGCTCGACCGCGGGATGCACCGGCACGCCGAAGGTGGCGATGATCTGCAGGTCCTGCTCCAGCGTGGAGAAGCGCTCCCAGGCGATGCCGTTCACGTCGGTGCTGCTGCTGAAGCCCTGCGCGCTGTCGTCCTCGAAGCCGAGCTGGCAGATCTGGCCGGCCTTCTCGGGCTGCTGGCGGATCGAGAAGTTGAGGATGTCCGTGCGCCACATGGCGTAGACGCCGTAGACCAGGGCCTGCGGCGGCTGGCCGAGGCGTTTGCTGTAGTCGGCGATGGAGGCGTCCAGGTCGGCGACGGCCAGTGCGATGTGGAAGCGTTTCATGACGTACCTCGTTCTACTGTCTGGTGGTGCTCTGTACGGGTGGTTGCCTTGCCTCCTCCCCTGCGCAGCAGGGGAGGGTTGGGGAGGGGGCTTCGATCCCGAAATCAAAAGCTCCACCCCCTCCCGACCTCCCCCTGCTTCGCAGGGGGAGGAGCAAGGCGTTTCTCAACCGGCCTTCTTCAGCGCCTCGGCCGGCTTGGCGGTGTCGGGATGCAGCCACGGCATGCGCGCGCGCAGCTTGTGGCCCACCACCTCGATCGGATGCTCGAGGTCGGCCTGCTTGAACTTCTTGTAGTTCGGCAGGCCGGCCTCGTATTCGGCGATCCAGTTCTTCGCGAAGGTGCCGTCCTGGATGTCCTTCAGCACGCCCTTCATGCGCTCCTTGGTGGCCGCGTCGACGATGCGCGGGCCGCTGACGTAGTCGCCGTACTGCGCGGTCTCGGAGATGAACTCCAGCATGCGGGTGATGCCGCCTTCGTAGAACAGGTCGACGATCAGTTTCAGTTCGTGCAGCACTTCGTAGTAGGCGATCTCCGGCTGGTAGCCGGCTTCCACCAGGGTCTCGAAACCGGCCTGCACCAGCGACGAGGCGCCGCCGCACAGCACGGCCTGCTCGCCGAACAGGTCCGTTTCGGTCTCTTCTTTGAAGTCGGTCTTGATCAGCATGGCGCGGCCGCCGCCGATGCCGTTGGCATAGGCGTGCGCCTTGGCCTCGGCCTGGCCGGAGACGTCCTGGTGCACCGCCCAGATGCTGGGCACGCCGCGGCCGCGCTCGTACTCGGTGCGCACCAGCGCGCCGGGGCCCTTGGGCGCGACCAGGATCACGTCGATGTCGTCGCGCGGCGCGATGCGCTTGAAGTGCACGTTGAAGCCGTGCGCGAACAGCAGCGCGGCGCCGACCTTGATGTTCGGCTCGATGCTCTCCTTGTAGAGCTTCGCCTGCACCATGTCGGGGGTGAGCACGGCGACCAGGTCGGCACCCTTTACCGCCTCGCCCGGCTCGGCCACGGTGAAGCCTTCAGCGCGCGCCTTCTCCCACGAGGGACCGCCCTTGCGCACGCCGACCACGACGTCGAGGCCGGAGTCGCGCAGGTTGAGGGCGTGGGCGCGGCCCTGGCTGCCGTAGCCGAGGACGGCGATGCGGGCCTTGGCCAGCGTGTCGTTGGTGGTGCTGTTGCTCATGCGGTAACTCCTTCGTTGACGGCGATGCGTGCGTGTGTGGTTGGGGCGAAGCGGGTGTCGGTTGCCTCCCCCGTGCGCGTGGCGGCGCCGGGTCGGGGGTGACGGCGGGACTTGGCCGGGGAGTAGGCAGTCGTCGTCTTGGGCGCCGCGCGCGGCGCACAGGGGAGGGCAAGGGTGGCGCGGGCGCGAACGCCTTCGCCGTGGAAACGGGAGCGCGCGCTCAGCCGCATGCGCGTGCTCCGTCGAAGTCGCTGCGATGGGTGGCGGCATGCTCCGCCAGCGCCTTGAGCACGGCGTCGCGCACTTCGGCGGTGCTGGCGTTGCCGCCGATGTCGCGGGTGTGCGGGCCGTGCTGCAGCACGTGGTCGACGGCGGCCTCCACCGCCTGCGCTTCCGCGTCCAGCTGCAGCGAATGGCGCAGCAGCAGGGCGACGGAGAGGATGGTGCCGACCGGATTCGCCACGCCCTTGCCCGCGATGTCGGGGGCGGAGCCGTGGATGGGTTCGTACAGGCCTGTCCTGAGCGCAGTCGAAGGGCCGTTCGTATCACCCAGCGAGGCGGAGGGCAGCAGGCCCAGCGAACCGGCGAGCGCGGCAGCCTCGTCGGTGAGGATGTCGCCGAACAGGTTCTCGGTGACCACCACGTCGTAGCTGGCCGGGCGCGTCAGCAGCAGCATGGCCATCGAATCGACCAGCTGGTGCTCCAGCGTCACGTCCGGATACTCGGCGGCGACGCGGGTGACGGTGCGCCGCCACAGCCGCGAGGTTTCCAGCACGTTGGCCTTGTCCACCGAGGTGACGTGGCGGCGGCGCGCGCGCGCCAGCTCGAAGGCGCGGCGGGTGACGCGCTCGACCTCGGCCTCGGTGTACCTGCACTCGTCGGTGGCGTAGTCGGCGCCCTTGGTCTTCGCGCCGAAGTACGCGCCGCCGGTCAGCTCGCGCAGGAACAGCACGTCGACGTCCTTGAGCTTCCCGTTCTTCAGCGGCGACAGGTCGGCCAGCGCGGGGTGTACGGTGAGCGGGCGCAGGTTGGCGTACACGCCCAGCGCGGCACGCAGGGCCAGCAGGCCCTGTTCCGGGCGCACCGGCGCGTTCGGGTCCGACCACTTCGGGCCGCCCACCGCGCCCAGCAGCACCGCGTCGGCGGCCTTGCAGGCATCCAGCGCAGCGGCGGGCAGCGGCTCGCCGGTGGCGTCGATGGCGGCGCCGCCGATCAGCTGTTCGTCGAACGCGAACTCGTGCCCGTAGTGCGCGGCCACCGCTTCGAGCACGGCCACCGCCGCGGCGGTGACCTCGGGGCCTACGCCGTCGCCGGGAAGGGTGACGATGTTCGCTTTCATGCTGCTTGCTCCTGTTCTTCGTAATGGGCGATCAACTTCTCGTTTTGCAGCAGGTAACCCAGCTGATCCACGCCGTTGAGCAGGCAATGGCGCGCGAAGGGTTCCAGCACGAAGCTGATGCGGCCGCCGTCGGGCAGCGCGATGTACTGGCCCTGCACGTCGATGCTCAGCTCGATGCCGGGGTTCGCCAGCAGCCACTCGTGCTCGGCGGCGGAAACCACGATGGCCAGCAGGCCGTTCTTCAGCGCGTTGTTGCGGAAGATGTCCGCGATCTCGCTGCACAGCACCGCCTGGATGCCGTAGTCCAGCAGCGCCCACGGCGCGTGCTCGCGCGAGGAACCGCAGCCGAAGTTGCGCCCGGCCACGACGATGGCGCAGCCCTTGGCTTCCGGCTGGTTGAGCGGGAAGGCCGGGTTGTCGCTGCCGTCCGGCAGGTAGCGCCAGTCGTTGAAGCACAGCTTGCCCAGGCCCGTGCGCGTGGTGGTGGTGAGGAAGCGCGCGGGGATGATGCGGTCGGTGTCGATGTTCTCGTCCGCCATCACGGCGGTGCGCGAATGGATGCGGGTGACGGGCTGCATTAATGAAATTCCTCGCTGGTTGCGTTCGCTTCCTCTCCCCTTTGGGGAGAGGATTGAGGAGAGGGGCGGGTGCTCGCGGTGGCGTGCATCGAAGCGCGCCTTGATGTTGGCCTTCCGCCAGCGCGGCCCCTCACCCCAACCCTCTCCCCGCAGGGGAGAGGGAGAAATGCGTGCGCATTCATGCGGCCACCTCGGTCATGTACTCGCGCGGGTCGGCGATCGCGCCGGCCACCGCGGAGGCCGCTGCAGTGGCGGGGCTGGCCAGCACGGTGCGCGCGCCCTTGCCCTGGCGGCCTTCGAAGTTGCGGTTGGAAGTGGAGACGACCAGCTGCCCGGGCTGCGCCAGGTCGCCGTTCATCGCGATGCACATCGAGCAGCCCGGGATGCGCCATTCGGCGCCGGCAGCGCGGAACACCTCGTGCAGGCCTTCCGCTTCGGCATCGCGGCGCACGGCTTCGGAGCCGGGCACCACCAGCATGCGCACGCCATCGGCGACGCGGCGGCCGCGCAGCACGCCGGCGGCTTCGCGCAGGTCGGACAGGCGCGAGTTGGTGCAGCTGCCGACGAACACCACGTCCACCTTGGAGCCCTGCATGGGCTGGCCGGCGCGGCTCTGCATGTAGTCCAGCGCGCGCTGCTCGACGGCATTGCGCGCGGCGGGCACCGGCGCGTCCATCGCGATGGCCATGCCGGGGTGGGTGCCGTAGGTGACGGTGGGCTTGATCGTGCCGGCGTCGATGCGCACTTCGCGGTCGTACTGCGCGCCGTCGTCGGTCTTCAGCGTGCGCCAGTGCGCCACCGCGCGGTCCCACGCCTCGCCCTGCGGCACGCGCGGGCGGCCCTTGAGCCAGGCGAAGGTGGTTTCGTCCGGCGCGATCAGGCCCGCGCGCGCGCCGGCTTCGATTGACATGTTGCACACCGTCATGCGCTCTTCCATCGACAGCTTTTCGATGGCCGCGCCGCGGTATTCGATGACGTGGCCGGTGCCGCCGTCCACGCCGATGTGGCCGATGATGTGCAGGATCAGGTCCTTCGCGCCCACGCCCTTCGGCAGCTCGCCGTCGACGTGGATCGCCAGCGTCTTCGGCTTGCGCTGCAACAGGCATTGCGTGGCCATCACGTGGCCGACTTCGGTGGTGCCGATGCCGAAGGCCAATGCGCCGAACGCACCGTGCGTGGAGGTGTGGCTGTCGCCGCAGACGATGGTGTTGCCCGGCTGGGTGGCGCCCAGCTCGGGGCCGATCACGTGCACGATGCCGCGCTCGCTGCTGTCCCAGCCGTGCAGCTCGACGCCGAACTCGCGGCAGTTCTCTTCCAGCTGCGCGACCTGCGCCTTGGCCTCGGCGTTGGCGTAGGGGCGCTCGCCGTCGGGGCCGGCGGGCAGGGTGGGCGTGGAGTGGTCCAGCGTGGCCAGCGTGCGGTCGGTGCGACGCAGCTTCAGGCCGCGCGAGCGCAGTTCGTCGAAGGCCTGCGGCGAGGTGACTTCGTGCACCAGGTGCAGGTCGATGTAGATGATCGCCGGGGTGTCGGCGGTTTCGGGGGCGACCACATGGGCGTCCCAGATTTTTTCAAAGAGAGTCTTTGCACTCATGCTGCGGCTTCCTGTTTCTCAACCATTTCCAGCCAGCCCCACTTGTCGTGGGTGCGGCCATCGAACAGACCGAAGAACGCCTCGCGCAGCGCGCGCGTCACCGGGCCGGGCTGGCCGTTGCCCACGGCCTTGCGGTCCACCGAACGCACGGGCGTGATCTCGGCGGCGGTGCCGGTCATGAACATTTCGTCGGCGGTGTACAGCGCCTCGCGCGGCAGTTCGCGTTCTTCCGCCTCGATGCCCAGCTCGGCGGCCAGCGTGAGCACGCTGTCGCGGGTGATGCCGGCGAGGATGCCGGCGCTGGAGGGCGGCGTGACCAGCTTGCCGCGCTTCACCAGGAACAGGTTCTCGCCGGCGCCTTCGCTGAGCAGGCCGTTGTGGCCCAGCGCGATGCCTTCGTCGTAGCCGCCGCGGCGCGCCTCCAGCCCGATCAGTTGGCTGCTGAGGTAGTTGCCGCCGGCCTTGGCCCAGCTCGGGATGGTGTTGGGCGCGGGGCGGTTCCACGAGGACACGCACACGTCCGCGCCGCGTTCGGCGGCGTCGCCGAGATAGGCGCCCCAGGCCATCGCCATGATCGCCACCTCCACCGGCGCGCCGTCGCGCGGCAACACGCCCAGGCCGCCGGCGCCGCGGAACACGATGGGCCGCACGTAGGCGGACTGCATGCCGTTGGCGCGGATCACCTCGTGGCAGGCCGCGTCGATCTCGGCTTCGCTGTAGCCGACGTCGATCTCGTACACCTTGGCCGATTCGAACAGTCGGCGCGTGTGGTCGGCGAGGCGGAAGTAGGCCGGGCCGTTCGGCGTGGCGTACACGCGCTCGCCTTCGAACACCGAGGAGCCGTAATGCAGCGCGTGCGTGCTGACGTGGACGTTGGCTTCGGCCCAGGGCTTGATGCGGCCGTTGTGCCAGAGGAAGGCGGTATGGCTCATGGATGGTTCTCCTTTTGCGCGCTTCCATTCGCGCGAAGATCAAAAGGCGGCCTTCCATGGCCGCACTCTTCAATAGACTCTTCGGGCCGGCTCTGCGCGGCCTGCCGTTCGATGCGGTTGACGATGGCCAGCGCGGCCTGCGCGGCGGCTTCGACGATGTCGGTGCTGACGCCGTGGCCGCGCCAGTCGCGCTCGCCGTGGCGTGCGGTGAGCTGGGCTTGGCCCTGGGCGTCGCCGCCCGCGCTCACCGCGCGTACCTGGAATTCGGTGACGTCCAGCGTGTTGCCGGTGGCGCGTTCGATCGCGCGCAGCACCGCGTCCACCGGGCCGTCGCCGATCGCCGCTTCGCCGGTTTCGCGACCGTCGTCGTGGCGCAGCTTCACCGAGGCCGAGGCGCTGCCGCCCAGGTGCGTGTTGCTGCTCAGCTGCACCAGTCGCCATGGACCCAGCGCTTCCGGGTCCTGGCCCAGCGCGATGGCTTCCAGGTCCTCGTCGTGGATCTCGCGCTTCTTGTCGGCCAGGGTCTTGAAGCGCGCGAAGATCACGTCCATCGCGGCCTCGTCGGGGTCATGTCCCAACACCTGCAGGCGCTGGCGCAGCGCGGCGCGGCCCGAGTGCTTGCCCAATACCAGCTTGGTCTCGGCAATGCCCACGTCCTGCGGCCGCATGATTTCGTAGGTGCCGCGGTGCTTGAGCATGCCGTGCTGGTGGATGCCCGACTCGTGCGCGAAGGCGTTGGCGCCCACGATGGCCTTGTTGCGCTGCACGTTCTGGCCGGTCAGTTCGCTGAGCAGGCGCGAGGCGGGGTAGAGCTTGCGGGTGTCGATGCGCGTGTCGGTGCCGAACCAGGTGCCGCGCACCTTCATCGCCATCACGATTTCTTCCAGCGCCGCGTTGCCCGCGCGCTCGCCAATGCCGTTGATGGTGCATTCCACCTGGCGCGCGCCCGCGCTCACGGCGGCGAGGCTGTTGGCCACACCCAGGCCCAGGTCGTTGTGGCAGTGGCTGGAGAACACCACGTGCTGGCCGCGCTTCACGTTGGCGATCAGCCAGGCGAAGCGCTCGGCGATTTCCGTCGGCGTCATGTAGCCCACGGTGTCCGGCGCGTTCAGCGTGGTGGCGCCCGCGGCGGCGGCGGCGTCGAACACCTCGACCAGGAACTCCGGCTCGGTGCGCATCGCGTCCTCGGCCGAGAATTCCACCTCGTGCGCCAGCTGCATGGCGCGTTCCACCGCGGTGACGGCGGTGTCCAGCACCTGCTGCTTGCTCATGTTGAGCTTGTGCTCGCGGTGCAGCGGGCTGGTGGAGAGGAACACGTGGATGCGCGAGCGCCGCGCCGATTCCAGCGCGCGGCCGGCGCTGTCGATGTCGCCCGGCACGCAGCGTGCCAGCGCGCAGGCGGTGGTTTGCGTGAGCATGCCGGCGATTTGTGCGACTGCAGCGAAATCGTCCGGCGAAGCCTGCGGGAAACCCGCCTCGAGCACGTCCACGCCCAGCGCCTCCAGCATCTGCGCCATGCGCAGCTTGGCGCGCCGGTCCATCGAGAAGCCGGGCGTCTGCTCGCCGTCGCGCAGGGTGGTGTCGAAGATGCGCACGTGCTCGGCGGCTACGTCGCCGATCTCGCTCTGCGGGTCGTTCTGCTGGGTTTCCATCGCTGGCTCCGCTGTGTGGGTGCGGCGCCGAGGGCAACAAAAAACCCCGCTCCATTTCTGGTGCGGGGTTCTTCGGGTGTTTTCAGGTTCTTTCTAGCTACCTGGACACATGCCCTCAGCCCGCACCTCCGTTGGTAATAAGGAGTACGAGTACAAGGGCAAGAAGGAGCGTGCCGCGAAGCCGCAGCAGGCCGGCGACCGTCGGAGGACGGTTCAGGGCGGCGGTGCTGCGGTGGCTGTTGCGCTGCGACATGTCATCGACCGTACGCTTGCCCATCCGGCATGTCAACACTTTTTTCATGACGATTTTTCAGAAGCGACCGGAGGCGTGGTTTGGACGTATGGATGGATAGCCGTCCATACGCCAGCGTCTTGATGGATTGGGGCGGGTGTCGCGGGCGTGCATGAAAGCGTTTTCTTGTCCGGCGTCGATTCCGCCTGGCATGCAGCGGTGCACGGCAGTTTCCGGACATGAAAGATGCTGCGTCGCGAAAAAGCATCATCCAAGGCATTTGTCGGTGTTTTTCGCGATATATGGCTGGTTGGTCGAATTTGCTTCCGTTCTGCAGCAAAGGTGCCGCAAGCATTTGCTTTACAAGCTTCCATGAAAACGTTTACGTTCGCCCTGCGCTCGCGTCCGGGAGGCGCGAATTCGGCGGGGAGGCATGCAAGTGACGGCAACGATCAAGGACGTGGCACGCGAAGCCAAGGTCTCCGTGGCCTCGGTATCGCGCGCCCTGAATGGCTCGGGCGGCGTGACGCCTGCAACCGAACAGCGCATCCGCGAGGCGGCCACGCGCCTGCGCTACGTGCCGCACGGGGCTGCCCGCAGCCTGATCACCAAGCGCACGCATACCGTGGGCGCGCTGATGCCCGACCTGCACGGCGAATTCTTCTCGGAGCTGATCCGCGGCATCGACCTGGAAGCGCGCTCGCACGGCCTGCACCTGCTGGTCTCCAGTTCGCACGACGGCGTGGACGATGCGGCGGCGGCGCTGCGCGCCATGCAGGGCCGGGTGGACGGCATCGTGATCCTCTCCTCGCCGCGCGTCGATGCGGCCTTCCTCGACGCCAACCTGCCCGAGGGCCTGCCCACCGTGCTGCTCAACAGCGGCGTGAAGGGCACCGCCCACGCCGTGTTGAACATCGACAACTTCGCGGGCACCTACGCGATGGTGCGCCACCTGGCCGGCCTCGGGCACAAGCGCATCGCCCTGGTCAGCGGGCCGAAGGACAACTTCGACGCGCAGCAGCGCGAGGCGGGCTTCCGCGCCGCGATGGCCGAGCTCGCGCCGAACGAGCCGTTGCGCGTGGTGGCCGGCGATTTCAGCGAGCAGTCCGGCTATCAGGCGGGTCTGGAGCTGCTGGCGCTGAAGACGCGTCCCCAGGCCGTGTTCGCCGCCAACGACATGATGGCCGTGGGCTGCCTGCAGGCCTTCAAGGAAGCCGGTGTCGAGGTGCCGGGCGAGATCGCCCTGGCCGGCTTCGACGACATCCCGATCGCGCGCTACGTCACGCCGTCGCTGAGCACGGTGCGCGTGCGCATCGCGGACCTGGGCAAGAACGCCATGGATCTGCTGGCCGACCTGATGGATCGCCCGGGAGTGTCGGCCGCCTCTGTACACACGCTCGGCTGCGACATCGTCGTGCGCGAATCCTGCGGGGCCCAGCGCGGCGCAGCCGCAGGTGCCACAACCAAGAAGACGCAACGCAAACCGGTTCGATAAAAGACCTTCGGAGGGGAGTTACATGAGCAGTCGCAAGATCTTCAACATCAGGCAACGCCTGCTGCCGGCCGCCGTGGTCGCGGCGATGGCCGCTTCGGCGCCGGGCATCGTGATGGCGCAGTCGGCCAATGCGACCTTGCGCGGCAAGGGCCCGGCCAACGCCACCGTGACGGCCAAGAACGTGGCCACCGGCGCGGTGCGCGTCACGCAGACCGGCAAGGACGGCGCCTACGCGCTGGTGGGCCTGCCGCCGGGCACCTACACCGTGGATGCCGGCGCCGGCACGCAGCGTACCGTCACGCTCAGCGTGGCCTCGGTGGGCACGCTGGATTTCAGCGGCCCGGGCACCGCCACCACGGCTTCCGCGGCGAATGCGACCACGCTGGGCGCGGTCAACGTGCAGGGCACGGCGCTGGAGGAAGTGAAGACCTCCGAAGTCGGCACCACCATTTCGGTGCAGCAGATCGCCAACCTGCCGCAGATCACGCGCAACTTCCTCGAGTTCGCGGACATCGTGCCCGGCATGATGTTCCAGACCGAGAACGGCAAGACCTCGATCCACGCCGGCGCGCAGCCGGACGGCAACATGAACGTGTTCATCGACGGCGTGGGCCAGAAGAACTACGTGCACGGCGGCGCGATGGCCGGCCAGGCCGGCCCCAACCACGACGGCGACGTGGGCAACCCGTTCCCGCAGCTGGCGATCGGCGAGTACAAGGTCATCACCTCGAACTACAAGGCCGAGTTCGACCAGATCTCCTCGGCGGCGATCGTGGCCGAAACGCAGTCGGGCACCAACGAGTTCCACGGCGAGGCCTACGAGACGTTCAACAGCAGCAACTGGCGCGCGGAGACGCCGGCCGAGGAATACGCGGGCAAGAAGACCAACGGCACGCAGCACGAATACGGCGGCTCGTTCGGCGGCCCCATCATCCAGGACAAGCTGCATTTCTTCGTGGCCTACGAAGGCAAGTCGTTCGCCACGCCGACCACCACCACCGGCTCCACGAACACCTACGACAACATCCCGCAGAACAACTTCCTGCCGGACAGCGCGAAGGCGCAGCTCGGGCCGACCTCGATGCCGTTCAAGGAGAACCTCTGGTTCGGCAAGCTGGACTACGAGCCGACGACCCGCGACCGCTTCGAGCTGAGCACCTCGCTGCGCACGGAAAACCAGATCTACGGCGCAGGCGACACCACGGCGGCGTCGGCGCTCTACAAGTACCAGAACAAGGACAAGCACGTCGACGCGCGTTGGCAGCACAGCGCCGACTCGTGGTTCAACGAGTTCACGTGGAACTACCAGAACACGCTGGACCAGCCGTCCCCGCTGACCGATTCGCCCGCCACCACCTATTTCTGGAACAGCCCGGCCCCGGCCGGCGCGGTGCTGACGATCAACGGCCAGGATCCGCGCCAGTATTTCTCGGCGCGCCAGATCGGCAACACCCTGCAGGACAACCTCACCTTCAACGACATCGACTGGCACGGCGACCACGTGATCAAGATGGGCGTGAAGTACTCGCAGGTGACCTTGAGCGACCGCGACAGCTCCACCTCGGCGGACTATTTCTACAACGTCGGCCCCGACGGCACGGAAACCACGCCGTATGAAGTGGTGTTCGGCAAATTGAACAACGGCCTGCCGTTGACGGCCGTCTCGCACAACAAGCAGTTCGGTGCCTACATCCAGGACGATTGGGACGTGACCGACAAGCTGCAGCTGAACCTCGGCGTGCGCTGGGATTACGAGCGCACGCCCGAGTGGCTCAACTTCCACACGCCGCAGTCGGTGCTCGACGCGCTTTACGCGCCGACCTACCAGTTCAACGGCCAGACCATCAACAACTCCTACGCGCAGTCGCTGGCGATGGGCGGCGTCAACGTCGCCAACTACATCAGCACGGGCAGCAACCGCAAGGCGCAGAAGGGTGAAATCCAGCCGCGCCTCGGTTTCTCGTATGACCTGAATGGCGACGAGGAGCACGTGATCTTCGGCGGCGTCGGCCGCGCCTACGACCGCAACCTGTTCGGCCTGCTCTCGCTGGAGAACACCAAGAACGCGTTGTCCGAGCCGCAGGTCTATTTCGAGAGCCCGTCGGGCGCCAGCAACGGCAGCGCCAACGGCGGCGGCGTGCAGTGCCTGCCGGGCGCGGCCAACGGCACCACCTGCTTCGTGTGGGACCCGAAGTACTACAACGCGGCCAACCTGCAAGGGCTGGGCAGCGGCGTCGGCGAAGTCGACATGGTCAACAACAACCTCAAGTCGCCGTACTCCGACCAGTTCAGCCTCGGCATGCGCAACAAGCTGGGCGACTGGAACATCACCACCACGTTCCAGCGCATCAACCAGTACGACACCGTGGTCGGCTGGCTGGGCAACCGCTATCCCAACGGCCAGTTCTACCAGAACGGCACGCAGTGGGGCAGCCCCGGCGTGCCGGGCATCGGCGGCCTGATCCTGTGGGACAACGGCGGCACCACGTACAACAGCTCGTTCCTCGTGTCCGCCGAAAAGCCCTATACCGACGAAAGCGGCTGGGGCATGACCATCGCCTACACCTACACGCACGCGACGGAAAACCATCCGTACCAGGATCCGTCCTACGCGTTCGACCTGCCGCGTCCCTACCTCTACCCGTTCACCACTTCCAGCGTTGCGCCGAAGCATCGCCTGGTGGTCAGCGGCACGTACAAGGGGCCGTGGGACATCATGCTGGGCGCGAAGTTGATCCTGTCCACGCCGATCCCGAGCAACACCATCTGCGGTGTCGCCGACTACGGCACCGACGAGTGCGGCGCGCAGATGGTGGATGGGCAGTGGGCCAACGCATGGCCGGTGACGGGCGTGCCGAGTGGCGGTGGCCACTTCCTTTTCGGTGGGCCGATCTTCGGCTACCGCGAGGTCGATCTGCAGGCCACCAAGAACGTCGACCTCGGCCATGGCTTCACCCTGCAGGTGCGTGCCGATGCGCTCAACGTGTTCAATTTCCACAACTACGCCGATGTGGTCGGTGCGTACGGCAGCAATGGCCAGTACGCGCCGTACTACAACACCGTCGGCAACATCTACGGCGTGCCGCGCACGTTCAAGCTGACGGCCGACGTCAAGTTCTGATCGGCCGATCGGTAGCTGTCTCCCCAGCGCATGGCCCAGGGCATCGGGTCATGCGTTTTTCTTCGGCGGCCACGCGTTGCGCGTGGTCGTCACTAACATGAGTCACCTTCCTGCCGGGCCCTGCATGCCATGAACGATCACATTCGAACCGTGCTCATCGTTGGTGGCGGCACCGCCGGCTGGATGGCGGCCGCGGCGTTCGCCAAGACGCTCGGCAGCGACTGCGCGATACGCCTGGTCGAGTCCGAGGAGATCGGCACGGTCGGCGTGGGCGAGGCCACGGTGCCGCACCTTTCCTATTTCAACCGTTTCCTGGAGATCGACGAGGCGGAGTTCGTCCGCCAGACCCAGGGCACGTTCAAGCTCGGCATCCAGTTCAACGACTGGGGCAAGCCGGGCGATTCGTACATCCACGGTTTCGGCAGCATCGGCCACGACATCGCCATGCAGCCGTTCCACCAGTTGTGGCTGCGCGCGCACAAGCTGGGGCTGGCGGGCGACATCGGCGATTACTCGATCAACACGCTGGCCGCGCCGCGCGGCCGGTTCATGGCTTCGCCCAGGGACGCGCCGCCGTCGTCGCCGCTGGCGAACATCGCCTATGCCTACCACTTCGATGCGGGCCGCTACGCCCGCCATCTGCGCGGCTATGCCGAAAGCCGCGGCGTGCGCCGCACCGAAGGCAAGATCGCCCAGGTGCTGCTGCGTCCCGACGACGGCTTCGTGGAGGCCGTGCAGCTGGAAAGCGGCGAGCGCATCGAGGCCGAGCTGTTCATCGACTGCTCCGGCTTCCGCGGCCTGCTGATCGAGCAGGCGCTGCACACCGGCTACGAGGAATGGACGCAGTGGCTGCCCTGCGACCGCGCGCTGGCGGTGGCGTGCGAGAAGGTGGGGCCGCCCACGCCGTATACCCGCTGCACCGCGCGCGATGCGGGCTGGCAGTGGCGCATCCCGTTGCAGCACCGCACGGGCAACGGCTACGTCTATGCCAGCCAGCACATCAGCGACGACGAGGCCGCCGCCACCCTGCTGGCGAACCTGGACGGCAAGGCATTGGGCGATCCGCGCCCGCTGCGCTTCGTCACCGGGCGGCGCAGGCAGGCGTGGAACCGCAACGTGGTGTCGCTGGGCCTGGCCAGCGGCTTCATGGAGCCGCTGGAATCCACCAGCATCTACATGATCCAGTCGGGCATCATGCGGCTGTTGAGCCTGATGCCGCGCCGCGATTTCAGCCCGGTGCTGCGCGACCGCTACAACGCGCAGGTCGCGGTGGAGTCCGAGCGCATCCGCGATTTCCTGATACTGCATTACAAGGCCACGCAGCGCGACGGCAGCGCGTTCTGGCGACAGTGCCGCGACATGCCGATACCCGCCGCGCTGCAGGACACCATCGACCTGTTCCGCGACACCGGCAGCTTCTTCCGCGAGGGTTTCGAGGAAATGTTCGGCCTGGTCAGCTGGGTGCAGGTGATGATCGGGCAGGGCATCATGCCCGCGCGTTGCCATCCGCTGGCGGAGCAGATGCCGGAAGCCGATCTCCGCCAGTTCATGCAAGGCGTGCGTCAGGTGCTGGAAAGCTGCGTGGACGCCATGCCGCCCCACGAGGCTTTCATCGCGCGGCATTGCGCGGCGGCGATGGCCGCTTGAGTCCTACTGTCGCGAGGCCTGCCATGGTTCCGTCCCGCTGGCTTTTCGTTGCCGTCGCCTTCGTGGCGTCCGCCATGGGCGGCATGGCGCAGGCGGCGCCGGACGGGCCGGTGGCCCCGCCGCAGCCCGATACCCTGACCTACCAGAAGCTGGAACACGGGCAGCGCGCCTTCATCGACGACCTGGAGCGCCGCACCTTCGACTGGTTCTGGGAAAGCGCCGACCCGTACACGGGACTGGTGCCGGACTCGTGGCCGAACCACACGTTTTCCTCCATCGCCGCCATCGGTTTCGGCCTGACGGCGTACGGCATCGGTGTCGAGCGCGGCTATGTCACGCGCGGGCAGGCGGCGCAGCGCACCCTGGCCACGCTGCGCTTCCTCGCCGCCGCGCCGCAGGGCGGCGGCGAGGACGACAGCGCCGGTTACCACGGTTTCTTCTACCACTTCCTGGACATGCAGACGGGCCGCCGCTACGGGCGCGGGGTGGAGCTGTCCAGCGTGGACACCACGCTGATGATGGGCGGCGTGCTGTTCGCGCAAGGCTATTACGACCGCGACACGCCGCAGGAACGGGAAATCCGCCGGCTTGCCGACCAGCTCTACCGCGCCGTGGACTGGCCGTGGATGCAGGCGCGCAAGCCGCTGCTCAGCATGGGCTGGACGCCGGGCGGCCGGTTCATCGACGCCGACTGGAAAGGCTACGACGAGGGCAAGCTGGTCTATCTCCTCGCGCTGGGCTCGCCCACCCATCCGGTGGATGCGGACGCGTGGGCCGCGTGGTGCGCGACCTACCCGAAGCAGTGGGGCAGGTTCCAGGGCTACACCTTCCTCAACTTCGCGCCGCTGTTCGGCCACCAGTACAGCGAGGCCTGGGTGGACTTCCGCGGCATCCGCGATGCGTGGGGCCGCGCGCACGGGCTGGACTACGCGCAGAACGGCCGGCTGGCCACGTATGCGCAGCGCGCCTACGCCATCGCCAATCCCGGCCACTGGACAGGTTACGGCGCCGACGTGTGGGGCCTGACCGCCAGCGACGGCCCGGGCGACGTCACCGAGAACTCGCCGCAGGGCGTGCGCCGCTTCAGCAGCTACATGGCGCGCGGCGCGGGGCTGGACGACGTCACCGACGACGGCACCGTCGCACCCGCCGCGGCCGGCGGCTCCATCGCGTTCGCGCCGTCCATCGTGGTGCCCGCGCTGATGGCGATGAAGCAGCGTTACGGCCGCTACATCTACAACCGCTACGGCTTCGTCGACGCCTTCAACCCCAGCTTCCACGGCACGCCGGAATACGGCCATGCCTATCCCGGCTTCGGCTGGGCCGACAACCAGCAGTTGGGCATCGACCAGGGGCCGATCCTGCTGATGATCGAGAACTGGCGCAGCGGCCTGGTATGGAACGTGATGAAGAAGAACCCGTACATCCGCCGCGGCCTGCAGCGTGCAGGCTTCACCGGCGGCTGGCTGGAACGCGCCGACGCCGGGTCGGCAACCACGGCGCCGCCCTGAGGAAAGACATGCATCGCCTGCTGACCACCATCGCCATCGCCTGTGCCGCCACCTTGTCCCTGCCGGCGCGGGCGGCCGCGCCGCAGCAGACCGTCCGCATCGATGCCGCGGCCAGGGCCACGCCGTTCCCGCATTTCTGGGAGCAGATGTTCGGCTCCGGCCGTGCCGCGCTCAGCCTGCGCGAGGACTACCGCGACGACCTGCGCGCGGTGAAGCGCGTCACCGCATTCCGCTACGTGCGCTTCCACGGCATCCTCGACGACGAGAACGGCGTGTACGGCGAGGACGAGCACGGCGAACCGGTCTACAACTTCACCATGGTGGACCGCATCTACGACGGCCTGTTGCGCAACGGCGTGCGGCCGGTGGTGGAGATCGGCTTCATGCCGAAGAAGCTGGCGGCCAACCCCGACGCGCTGCACGCGTTCTGGTACAAGCCCAACGTGTCGCCGCCCAAGGACTACGACCGCTGGGACGGCCTGATGCGCGCCCTTGCGCAGCACCTGGTGCAGCGCTACGGCATCGACGAAGTCGCGACGTGGTACTTCGAGGTGTGGAACG
Source organism: Rhodanobacter sp. DHB23 (assembly GCF_014842975.1). GTDB lineage: Bacteria > Pseudomonadota > Gammaproteobacteria > Xanthomonadales > Rhodanobacteraceae > Rhodanobacter_A. Next base: position 92,343 of record NZ_JACYXK010000025.1, read on the forward strand.
AGCCGAACATCGACTTCTGGGGCGGCGTCCCGCGCCAGGCCTCGTACTTCGAGCTGTACGACCACACCGCGCGTGCCTTGAAGTCGGTCGATGCGCGCCTGCGCGTGGGCGGCCCGGCCACCGCGGCCGCCTCGTGGGTCGGCGACTTCCTGGCGCACGCGGCGAAGGAGCACGTGCCGGTGGATTTCGTCTCCTCGCACGGCTACGCGGACGACACCGCGGAGAACCTCTTCCACAGCGACGCGCCGGTGCCGGAGGACGACCGCGTGTGCCGCGCCATCGGCAAGGTGCGCGGCGAGATCGCCGCCTCGCCGCTGCCGCACCTGCCCCTGTTCTGGACCGAATGGAACGTTCCCGGTCGCGACCAGCTGCGCGACACCACCTACGTGGGTCCGGCGCTGGCGAACACGGTGCGCGAATGCGACGGGCTGGTGGACATGATGTCGTTCTGGACCTTCTCCGACGTGTTCGAGGAAGGCGGCCCCAGCCCCGAGCCATTCAACGGCCAGTTCGGCCTGCGCGCCAGCGGCGGCATCGACAAGCCCAGCTATTACGACTTCGCGCTGCTGCACCAGCTGGGCGACGAGCGGCTGGCGAACCGTTCCGGCGACGTGATCGTCACGCGCAGGAAGGACGGCAGCCTGGCCATCGCGGCCTGGAACCTGGTCGATCCCGGGACGCATGGCGGCCCGCGCACGCTGCGCCTGGCATTCGACCACGTGCCCGCGGACGCCAGTGTCACGGTGCAGCGCGTGGACGACGGGCACGGCAACGTGTTGCCGGTCTACGCCAGGCTGGGCAGCCCGCGCTACCCGACGATGGCGCAGGTGGCGCAGATGAACGCCGCCACGGCGTTGCCGCCGCCGGCGCAGGAGCGCCTCGACCACGGCGTGCTGACGCTGGAGCTGGAGCCGGACGCACTGGTGTTGGTGACCGTGGCCGGGCACTGAGCATGGCGTGCCGCGGACATGCCGCCGCAACGATGCGCCCGCCCGCACGGGCGCATCGCCACGGCGGCGCGCGGCGACAGGAACCGGGCATGGGCGCATGGCGTGGCGGATTGCGGCAGTGGCTGCGCGCGGCGGCGGTCCTCGCCGCGCTCTGCCTTGCCGGCTGCGCGCGCGGGCACGACGACACCCTGGTGTTCTGGACGTTCGGCCCCGAAGGCGAGGCAGTCGCCGGGCTGCTGCCGGATTTCGAGCGCGCGCATCCGGACATCCATGTCGAGGTGCAGCAGCTGCCGCTGAGCGCGGCGCACCAGAAGCTGCTCACCGCGATCGCCGGCGGCACCACGCCGGACATGGCGCAACTCGGCAACACCTGGCTGCCGGAGATGGTGGCGCTGCACGCGTTGGCGCCCCTGCAGCGGGACGTCGCCGCTTCGAGGGCGGTGGCGCCGCCGGACTACTTCGCCAGCATCTGGGCGACCAACGTCAGCGGCGGTCAGCTGTACGGCATCCCGTGGTACGTGGACACGCGCCTGCTGTTCTATCGCCGCGACCTGCTGCAGCAGGCCGGCTTCGATGCGCCGCCGCGCGACTGGGCCGAATGGCGGCGCATGCTGGCTGCGCTCAGCCATCCCGCGCGCAAGGTGTACGGCATCCTGCTGCCGACCAACGAATACGAGCAGTTGCTGTCGCTGGCGCTGCAGCAACCCGATCCGCTGCTGCGCGACGACGACAGCCGCGGCAATTTCGAAAGCGCGGGTTTCAGGCGTGCCCTGGCGTTCTACGTGGACACCTTCCGCCTGCAGCAGGCGCCGGTGGTCACCAACGTGGAAGTGGCCAACCCGTGGGCGGAGTTCGGCAATGGCGTCTATGCGTTCTATCTGTCGGGGCCGTGGAACGTGGGCGAGTTCCGCAAGCGCCTGCCGGCTAGCGAGCAGGGCGACTGGGCCACCGCGCCGCTGCCCGGGCCGGACGGACCCGGCGCCGGCCTTGCGGGTGGCGCCAGCCTCGTGGTGTTCCGCGCATCGAAGCACCGTCGCGCCGCCTGGGCGCTGGTCGAATACCTGTCGCAGCCGCAGGTGCAGCAGCGCTTCTACCGGCTCACCGGCGACATGCCGCCGCGGCGAAGCAGCTGGGACAGCCCGCTGTTGCAGAATGACGCGGCCATGCATGCCTTCCGCGACCAGCTCGAGCGCGTGAAACCCACGCCGGCCATACCCGAGTGGGAGCGCATCGCGGTGATGATGCAGCAGGTCGCCGCGCGCGCCGTGGCGGGCGAGCTGTCGGTGGACCAGGCCGCCGTGGAAATGGACCGCCGGGCCGACCTCATCCTGGCCAAGCGGCGCGCGCTGCTCCACGACGCGGAGGCAAAGCGATGAGCTTGCGGATCGCGCTCACGCTTTCTCCCTCCCCTGCGCGCAGGGGAGGGCCGGGGTGGGGTCGCTCTCCACGCGGCAGTGATATTGGGCTCAACACGGAGCAATGCGCATGAAGGCGTCACGTGTTGCCTGGCTGTTCCTCGCGCCGGCATTGCTGGTGCTTGCCGTGTTCTTCCTGTTGCCTGTGCTGGGCGCGCTCGCGCTGAGCTTCACCGACTACGACCTCTACGCCCTGGCCGACCTGCACAACCTGCGCTTCGTGGCGCTGGGCAACTACTGGGCGCTGCTGCACCGGCCGCAGTTCTGGGCGGCGCTGGGACACACGTTCTATTTCGTCGCGGTGGGCGTGCCGCTGTCGCTGGCCGCCTCGCTGGGCGCAGCGCTGCTGCTGCATTCGCCGCTGGCGCGCTGCAAGGCGTTCTTCCGCGCCGCGCTGTTCGCGCCGGTAGTGACCACCGCGGTGGCGACGGCGGTGGTGTGGCGCTACCTGTTCAACACCAAGTACGGCTGGGCCAATCACCTGCTCGGCATGCTCGGGCTCCACCCGGTGGACTGGCTTGGCGACCCGCACTGGGCGATGCCCACGATCATCCTGTTCGCGGTGTGGAAGAACTTCGGCTACAACATGATCATCCTGCTCGCCGGCCTGCAGGCGGTCCCCGCCGAGCTGTACGAGGCGGCGCGCATCGACGGCGCCTCGGCCTGGCGGCAGTTCCGCCACATCACCCTGCCGATGCTGGGACCGACCCTGCTGATGGTGGCCATCCTCACCGTGTCGGGCTATTTCCAGTTGTTCGCCGAGCCCTACGTGATGACCGAGGGCGGTCCGCTGGAGAGCACCACCAGCGTGCTGTACCTGATGTACGAGGACGGCTTCCAGTGGTGGAACCTCGGCGTCGCCACGGCGGAGGCTTTCGTGCTGTTCCTGGTGATGTTCGCGGTGACCGCGGCGATGCTGCGCCTGTCGCGGCGGGGCGAGGCGGCATGAATCCGCGGCTGGCGAAGGCGCTGGTCAACGGCCTGCTGCTGGGCGGCGCGGCGGTGGCGCTGTTCCCGCTGCTGTGGATGCTCGCGGTGTCGTTCATGCCGGCCGGCACGTCCAACGCGCTGCCGCCGCCGCTGTGGCCGGCGCATCCCGTGCTGGACAACTACCGGCAACTGTTCGAGCACGCCGGCATCGGGCGCTACCTGCTCAACAGCCTGCTGATCTCCGGCGGGATCGCCTTGCTGTCGCTGGCCTTCAACCTGCTGGCGGGCTACGCCTTCGCCAAGCTGCGCTTCGCGGGGCGCGAACAGCTGTTCCGCGTGCTGCTGGGCCTGCTGGTGGTGCCGGCGCAGGTGGCGATGCTGCCGCTGTTCCTGCTGTTCAAGTACGCCGGCCTGGTGGACAGCTACGCGGGCGTGATGCTGCCGGGCATGGCCTCGGTGCTGGGCATCTTCCTGGTGCGCCAGTACGCGCGCGGCCTGCCCGACGAATTGCTGGAGGCGGCGCGCATCGACGGCGCCGGCGAGCTGCACATCTTCCTGCGCATCGTGCTGCCCCTGCTGCGCCCGGTGGTGGCGACGCTGGCGGTCCTCACCTTCCTCACCGCGTGGAACGACTTCATGTGGCCGCTGATCGAGCTGACCGGGCAGGGCCACTACACCTTGCCGCTGGGGCTGGCCACGATGGCGCGCGAGCACACCGAAGGCACCGAGCAGATGATGGCCGGCTCGGTGCTCACCGTGCTGCCGGTGCTGGCATTGTTCCTTTCCATGCAGCGGCATTACCTCGATGGCCTGCTGCTGGGCAGCGTGAAGGGGTGAACACGGGCATGTACCTGCGAGGATTCTCCATGATGCGTGATGCAAGGCTGCGCGGCCGCATGCTGGCGGTGCTGATGTGCGGGTTGTCGGGTGCGTGCTTGTGCGGGACATCCGCCGCCGCACCGTCGAAGGCGACCTTCGATACCGCGCCGGCGCACGCGGCGCTGCAGCGCCTGCTGCCCGCGCAGCAGCAGGCACAGTTCACCCTCGTCGCGCTGGATCGCGGGCAGGGCGCGGACCGTTTCGAGATCCGCGGCACGCCGGGGCACATCGAGGTGGCGGGCACTTCGCCCGCGGTCATCCTGGCCGGCGTGGAAACCTACCTGGAGCAGGTGGCGCACGTGGCCATCGGCTGGCCGGGCGACAGCCTGTCGCGCCTGCCGGCCATGCTGCCGGCGCCGCCGGCGCCCATCGTGCGCCGCGCCGCCGTGCCGGATCGCTATGCGCTGAACGACACCGACGACGGCTACGCCAACGCCTACCTGGCCTGGTCGGCGTGGGAGCGCAAGATCGACCTGCTGGCGCTGCACGGCATCGACGAAGTGTTCATGCCGGTCGGCACGGAAGAGGTCTACCGCAGCACCTTCCGGGATTTCGGCTACAGCGATGCCGAGATGCGCGCGTGGATTCCCGCCACCGCGCACCAGCCGTGGTGGCTGCTGCAGAACATGTCGGAATTCGACGCGCCCTTGTCGCCGCAGCAGTACGCACGGCGCGTGGCGCTGGCGCGGAAGATCGTGGCGCGCCTGCGCGAGCTGGGCATGACGCCGGTGTTCCCCGGCTGGTTCGGCACGGTGCCGCCGGATTTCGCGGCGAAGCATCGCGGTGCGGACGTGGTGCCGCAGGGCACGTGGGCGGGCTTCACGCGGCCGGACTGGCTCGATCCGCGCGATCCGCTCTACGCGAAGGTCGCGGCGGACTTCTACCGCCGCCAGCATGCGCTGTTCGGCGACAGCACGATGTACAAGATGGACCTGCTGCACGAAGGCGGCAGCGCCGGCAACGTGCCGGTGGCGGATGCCGCGCGTGGCGTGATGGACGCTTTGCTGGCCGCGCATCCGGAGGCGCGCTGGGTGCTGCTGGGCTGGCAGCACAATCCGTTGCCGGCGGTGCTCGACGCGGTGGACCACCGGCATCTGCTGATCGTCGACGGGCTGTCGGACCGCTACGACGGGCTGGACCGCGAGCGGGACTGGCACGGCGTGCCGTATGCCTTCGGCAGCATCCCCAACTTCGGCGGCCACAGCACGCTGGGCGCGAACGCGGGCGTGTGGCTCCAGCGCTTCGCCGCATGGCGCGACAAGCCCGGCAGCCAGTTGCGCGGCATCGCGTGGATGCCCGAGGCCAGCGGCATCGATCCCGCGGCATTCGCCCTGTTCGCCGCGCTGGCCTGGGAGCCGCTGCCGCACGACGAAGCCGCCTGGTTCAAGGCGTATGCCGACAGCCGCTACGGCGGCGTCGACGCGCATGCCGAGGCCGCCTGGCGCATCCTCGGCGAGACGGCCTACGCCATGCCCGCGGACGGCGACTCGGAACCGCAGGACGGCTTGTTCGGCGCGCGTCCCGCGCAGGACGTGGCGACGGCGGCGACCTGGTCGCCGAAGGCGATGCGCTACGACGCGCGGCATTTCGACCAGGCCGTCTGCGAGCTGCTGCAGGTGGCGCCCGCGCTGCGCGACACCGGCGCCTGGCGCCACGACGCGGTGGACGTGGCGCGGCAGACGATGGACAACCACGCCCGCCTGCTGTTGCCGCGGATCAAGGCGGCCTGGGAGGCGAGGGACGCCGCACGCCTGCACGCCCTGTCCGCCGAATGGTTGGACGACATGGCGCTGCTCGACCGCCTGCTCGCCAGCGATCCGGCGTCCCTGCTCGGCAACTGGCTGGCGCCGGCGCGAGCGGAAGCGGGCAACGATGCCGAGGCGGCGCAGTTCGAGTACGACCAGCGCACGCTCGTCACCATCTGGGGCGATCGCGGCGGCGCGGATCGCGGCGGGCTGCACGATTACGCGAACCGCGAACTGTCGGGCCTGGTGAGCGGCCTGTATGCGCCGCGCTGGCGGCGCTTCTTCGAGTCGCTGGGGCAATCGCTGGCGACGGGCAAGCCGCCGGAAAGAATCGACTGGTACGCGATGGAGCATGCGTGGGCGGTTTCGCGCAAGGCGGAGCCGACCGTGCCGCAGGGCGATCCGTGGCAACTCGCGTCCGAGGTGGCGCGGCGGCTGGGAGTCTGCAAGCCGTGAGCAGGCGCGCAACCGCTTCAGCCGATGCGCGCTCCATTGCCCGGATCGAAGAAGTGCAGGCGTGGCGTGGCGATGCCGAGGCGCACGGTTTCGCCGGGTGCGCAGGCGATGCCCGGCGGTGTGCGCGCGACCAGGGGCAGGTCGCCGTGGCGCAGGTTGAGGAAGACTTCGTTGCCCACCGGTTCCAGCACTTCCAGCCGCGCCTCCAGCGCGGCACCGGAGGCATCGGTCGCGAGCGGGTGCAGATCCTCCGGGCGCAGGCCGAGGATCACCTCGCGCCCGCGCCACGCGGCGAGCGCGTCCATCTGCGGCGGCGTGCCGAGCCGTATCGTGCCGCCCGCCGTGGCCAGTGCGAGGCCGTCGTCCGCATGCAGGGTGCCGCGCAGCAGGTTCATCGCGGGGCTGCCGAGGAAGCCGGCCACGAACAGGTTGGCGGGGCGCTCGTAGAGCTTCATCGGCGTGTCGATCTGCTGGATCGCGCCCTGGTCGAACACCACGATGCGCTGGCCCAGCGTCATCGCCTCGACCTGGTCGTGGGTGACATAGACCGTGGTGGTGCCGAAGCGGCGGTGCAGCCGCGCGATCTCCACGCGCATCGACAGGCGCAGCCGCGCATCGAGGTTGGACAGCGGCTCGTCGAGCAGGAACACCGCGGGCTGGCGCACCATCGCGCGGCCCAGCGCCACGCGCTGGCGCTGGCCGCCGGACAGCGCGGCGGGGCGCGCGTCCAGCCGCTGTTCCAGTTCCAGCAGGCGGGCGACTTCGTCCACGCGCCGCGCGATTTCCGCGCGCGGCGTGCCGCGCAGGCGCAGGCCGAAGCCGAGGTTCTCGGCCACCGTCATGTGCGGGTAGAGCGCGTAGTTCTGGAACACCATCGCGATGTCGCGGTCCTTCGGCGCCACCTCGTTCACCACGCGGCCGCCGATGCGCAGCGTGCCGGCGCTGATGGCCTCCAGCCCCGCGATCATGCGCAGCAGGGTGGTCTTGCCGCAGCCGGAGGGGCCGACCAGCACCAGCAGCTCGCCGTCGGCGATGTCGAAGCTGGCGCCGGCCACGCCGACGTGCCCGTTGGGATAGACCTTGCGCACGTTGTCGAGACTGACGGTGGCCATCGGCGTTGCGTGCTCTCTGCTGGTTGTCGCGGCGTGGCGGTCGGTGTCGCGGAAAAGGGCGTGCATCCCGGGACGGCGTTCGGCTATTCTCGGGATGTAAACGGTTACATCAAGCCGCAGTGCGGCATTCGAGAGTTTCGGAATCCATGACTTCACGCTACCGCTTTCCGGACGGGTTCCTCTGGGGCGCGGCCACTTCCGCCTATCAGATCGAAGGTTCGCCGCTGGCGGACGGCGCCGGCCCCAGCATCTGGCAGCGCTTCGCGCACACGCCCGGGATGATGGCGAACGGCGACCACGGCAACGTGGCCTGCGACCACTACCGCCGCTACAGGGACGACGTGCAGCTGATGCGCGCGCTGGGCCTGCAGAGCTACCGCTTCAGCGTGAACTGGGCGCGCGTGCTGCCCGGGGGTGCCGGGCGCGTCAATCCGAAGGGGCTGGACTTCTATTCGCGGCTGGTCGACGAGCTGCTGGAGAACGGCATCACGCCGAACGTCACGCTGTTCCACTGGGACCTGCCGGCGGCGCTGGACGACCGCGGCGGCTGGCTCAACCGCGACAGTGCGCACTGGTTCGCCGAATACGCCACGACGATGTTCAAGGCGCTGGACGACCGCGTACCGTACTGGAGCACGCTCAACGAACCGTGGGTGGTGGTCGACGGCGGCTACCTGCATGGCACGCTGGCGCCCGGCCACCGCAGCCCGTTCGAGGCGCCGATCGCCGCGCACAACCTGATGCGCGCCAGCGGCGCGGGCATCCAGGCCTACCGCGCGCACGGCAGGCACGAGATCGGCGTGGTGTTCAACATCGAGCCCAAGTATCCGTATTCCGACAGCGCGGAAGACCTCGCCGCCACGCGCCGCGCCAACGCCTACATGAACCAGCAGTTCGCCGACCCGGCGCTGCTCGGCAGCTACCCCGCCGAGCTGGCGGAGGTCTATGGCGAGGCCTGGCCGGATTTCCCGGCGGACGATTTCCAGCTGACCAGGCAGCCGGTCGATTTCGTCGGCCTCAACTACTACACGCGCGCCGTGGTGCGGCACGACGCCCACGCCTTCCCGCTGCGCGCCGCGCCGGTGCCGCAGCCGCAGCACACGCGCACCGAGACCGGCTGGGAAGTCTACGCGCAGGGCCTGGTCGACATGCTCACCGGCTTCCGCCAGCGCTACGGCGACATCCCGCTCTACATCACCGAGAACGGCTCCGCCTTCTACGATCCGCCGACGGTGGAGGGCGAAGTGCTGGAGGATCCGCTGCGCACGGATTACCTGCGCAAGCACCTCATGGCCGCGCATCGCGCGATCGAGGCCGGCGTGAACCTCAAGGGGTATTACGCGTGGTCGCTGATGGACAACCTGGAGTGGTCGCTGGGCTTCGCCAAGCGCTTCGGCCTGTACCACGTCGATTTCGCCACGCAGAAGCGCACGCCCAAGGCCACCGGGAAGCTCTACGCGCGGGTGATCGCGAGCCACGGCGAAGCGCTGGACGAATCCTGAAAAACCGAATCATGCGCAAGGGCGCAGGGGAGATGAAATGAACAACACGAGGACGATGCCGCGGCGGGCCGCACTGGGCCTGCTGGCCGCGGGACTGCTCGCGCTGGGTGCAACGCAGGCCGCGCCTGCCGCCGGCGACGACGTGCGGATCAAGGTCGACGCGAAGGCGCAGGGCACGCCGTTCCCGCACTACTGGGAACAGATGTTCGGCTCCGGTCGCGCCGCGCTGGCGCTGCGCGACGACTACCGCAAGGACCTGGTCGCGGTGAAACAGGCCACCGGCTTCGGGTACGTGCGCTTCCACGGCATCTTCGACGAGGACGTCGGCCTGTTCCAGCTCGGCAAGAACGGCCAGCCGTTCTACAACGCCGCCGACAAGTCGGACAAGGGCAGCGAGCCGGTCTACAACTTCTCCTACGTGGACCAGATCTACGACGGCCTGCTGGAGCGCGGCGTGCGGCCCTACGTGGAATTGAGCTTCATGCCGGACGACATGAGTGCCGATCCCAAGGCGATCCTGGACATGTGGTATCGCCCCAACATTGCGCCTCCGAAGGACTACGCGCTGTGGGACGGCATGATCCGCGCTTTTGCACAGCACCTGATCGCGCGCTACGGCATCGATGAAGTGTCGCAGTGGTACTTCGAGGTGTGGAACGAGCCCAACATCGGATTCTGGGCCGGCAACCCCAAGATGGCCACCTACTACACGCTGTACGACCACACCGCGCGCGCGCTGAAGTCGGTGAGCCCGCGCCTGCGCGTGGGCGGCCCGGCCACCGCGCAGGCCGCGGAGGTCGCCGGCTTCCTCAAGCACGTGCATGACGCCAACGTGCCGGTGGATTTCGTCAGCACCCACGTCTACGGCGACGACACCGCCGACAACGTGTTCCACACCAGCGAGAACATCCCGCGCAAGGACATGGTGTGCCGCGCGGTGGACAAGGTGCACAAGGAGGTGCTGGCCTCGCCGTACCCGAAGCTGCCCTTCATCATGAGCGAGTTCAACGCTTCCTACGCCAACCTGCCCAACGTCACCGACTCGGTGTACATGGGCCCGTGGCTGGCCAACACCATCCGCGCCTGCGCCGGCAAGGTGGACGCGATGAGCTACTGGTCGTTCTCCGACGTGTTCGAGGAAGGCGGCGTGGTGCGCACGCCGTTCTACGGCGGCTTCGGCCTGATCGCCGAGGACAACATCCGCAAGCCGGCCTACAACGCCTTCGCGATGCTGCACCGGCTGGGCGACGTGCAGCTGCCATCGTCCTCCGACTCCGCGCTGGTCACCCGCCGTGCCGACGGTACCCTGGCGCTGGCCCTGTGGAACTACGCGCCGCCGGTGGGCGACACCGCCGATTACACCGTCGGCCAGCCGAAGGGTGACGTGAAGCATTTCGAGGTCGACCTGTCCTCGTTGCCGCCGGGCGCCGCGGCGACCGTGTGGCGCCTGGATGAAACGCATGGCAACGTCATCGCCACGTTCGACCGGATGGGGCGCCCGGCCTTCCCCTCGCGCGAGCAGATCCGGCAGTTGCGCGAAGCTGGCCAGATGGCCGCGCCCGAGCAGGTCGCGCTGCACGGCGGCAAGCTCGTCCTCGACATCCCGCCGCAGGGCCTGGTGGTGGTCGAGGTGCATTGAGCACTCATGCTTTCGAGCCCCTCTCCCGCTTGCGGGCACGCGGGGAGGCGCCATGGATGGCGCCGGCTTTGAGGAGCGAGGAGAGGGGTTGGGGAGAGGGGCTCTTGCTTGTGCTGGGTTGTCGCAAGTTTCAAAGCGGTTTCGTGCGCCTGTCGGCGCCCGAGTTACTTTTCTCTTGAGTGGCCAAGAGAAAAGTAACCAAAAGAGAAGGCCACCCCGATGCGGCGCTCTCCGGGCATCCTGCCCTCCGAGTCCGTGAGGCGTGGCCGGGCTTTTCGGCCGGGCTCCTGCCCGGTCGAAAAGGCGTTGCCATCCGTGGCAACGCCCGCTGCGCGGCCTGATCGTCCACGCCTCACCGCCGCATAGGGGCCCCGAAGGGCAGCGCGCTCCTGCGCGCAGAAGCAACAGCCAGAGCTACAGCTACAGCTAGAGTTAGAGCTAGAGCTAGAGCTAGAGCTAGAGCTAGAGCGGACCGTCCTGACGGTGGGGTCAATTCCGCTCGCGCAGCCACTGCTTCAACGCTTCATCATCCGCTGCCATCGGCTCCGCGCTGGCCGAACGCTGCAGCATCGCCGCCAGCGCGGGCGGGACAGCGACGGCATGGCCGACCAGCGGTTCCACCACCTGCTCGAACTTCGCCGGATGCGCGGTGGCGACCACGGCCCACGGCCGGTCGTCGCTCCGTTCGCGCAGGCGGTCGAGCAGGTGCAGGGCGGTGGCGGTGTGCGGGCAGAACGTTTCGCCGTGTTCACTCGCATGCAGGGCGATGGTGCGGCGGATGGTGGCGTCGTCCACGCTCTCCGCATGCAGCGTGTGGCGCAGCGCCGCGTCGTCGCCGAAGGTCCAGTGCAGGCGCTCGAAGTTGCTGGGCGCGCCCACGTCCATCGCATTGGCCAGCGTGGCGATCGCTTCGCGCGGCGCGTAATCGTGGCCGGCGAAGAACTCGGGCAGGGTGGCGTTGGCATTGCAGGCCAGCCGGACCTCGCCCAACGGCAGGCCCATCGCACGCACCCACAGGCAGGCCATCGCGTTGCCGAGGTTGCCGGTGGGCACGAGGAAGTCCAGCGGCTCGCCGCGTTCGCGCCAGAAACCGAGCGCCGTGTGCGCGTAGTAGCTCATTTGCGGCAGCAGGCGGCCGAGGCTGATGCTGTTGGCGGAGCTGAGCGGCACGGCGCGTTGCAGCTCCGCGTCGTTCAGCGCGGCCTTCACCATGCGCTGGCAATCGTCGAAGCGCCCCGCCACGCGCAGCGCCTGCACGTTGCCGCCGAAGCAGCCCAGCTGGTGCGCCTGCCGCGGCGAGACCAGGCCATCGGGATACAGGATCGCCACGCGCACGCCCGGCTGGCGATGGAATGCCGCGCCCACCGCCGCGCCGGTGTCGCCCGAGGTGGCGACCAGGATGGTGAGCGGCCGGTCGTCCGCACGCGGCAGCCGGCGCAGGCAGGCGGCGAGGAAGCGCGCGCCCACGTCCTTGAACGCCGCCGTGGGGCCGTGGAACAACTCCAGCATCTGCGCGTCGCGGTACGGCAGCGGGCGCAGCGGCACCGCGAAATCCAGCGCCTCGGCGCAGATCGCCGGGAGTTCGCTGGCCAGCGCATCCCCCGCGAAGAACGGCGCGAGCAGGGTGGCGGCGGTGTCGGCCAGTGAGCCGCGTGGATCGAAGTCGGAAGGATCCAGCGTCGGCAAACGCTCCGGCACGTAGAGGCCGCCATCCGGCGCGAGGCCGGCGGCGATGGCTCCGCTCAATGTGGCGGCAGGCGCGTGCTTGCGCGTGCTGAGGTAGCGCAACGAATGACTCATGAGCCGCTCCCCGCATGCACAAGATTGTTGGCCTCGGTCCCCGGGTGCGGCGTGGCGTGGCGGCGGCGGTCGTGTCGCGGAGTGTTGTTCCAATGTCCCTGGAACAGCAGGCGTGCAATTCCGGCGTATCGAACCGGGCCATTCCTCCTGGTTGCTTCCTTGTTGCTTGCGAAGGCGCTGTAGCCAAAGCCCCTCTCCCCCGACCCCTCTCCTCGCTCCTCAAAGCCGGCGCCATCCATGGCGCCTCCCCGCGTGCCCGCAAGCGGGAGAGGGGAGTGTGGCATGCGGCTCATGCGGCCACCTCGCCATCGACCAGGCACGCCGCGGGTCCATCGATGGGCGCGACGAACACGTCGCTCTCCAGGCCCGTTTCGGCAAACGCCGCCCGCATCGCGACCGAGGCCGCCTCTGCCTCCGCACGATGCTCGAACCAGCCGAACACGCTGGGCCCGCCCCCGGAGATGCTCGCCCCCAGCGCGCGATGGTCGAGCGCTGCCTGCTTCACGCGGCCGAAGTTCGGCACCAGCGGCGCCCGCCGCGGTTCCACCAGCATGTCCTTCAGGCCATCGCGCACCAGCGCCGCGTCGCCACGGAAACAACCGGCGAGCAGCAACGAGAGGTTCGCGCTCTGCGCCACGAATTCGCCCAGCGCGTAGTGCCCCGCCAGCGCGGCGCGCGCCTTGCGCGTCTCCAGCACGAAGTGCGGATGCACCAGCGCGCAATGCCAGCCGGCCGGCACCGGGATGCGCAGCACGCGGTCGTGTGTGGCCAGCGCCAGGCCGCCGAGCAGTTGCGGCCCCACGTTGTCGCCGTGGCGGCCGCCGCTGGCCGCCGCCTCGCCGTCCATCGCGAAGCCGTACAGCGCCTCGTGCGGCAGCGGCTGCTCCAGCAACGCGTTCGCCGCCACCAGCGCGGCCACGCAGGAGGCGGCCGAGCCGGCCATGCCCGAACCCAGCGCGATGCCCTTGTGCAGCACCACTTCGAAGCCGTGGCGCAGGCCCAGCGCCTTGCGCAGCGCGAGCAGGGCGACGCCGGCGGTGTTGCGCTGCGCGTCCAGCGGCAGGTCCTGGGTGGTGCCGTGGATCGCCGCGATGCGCACGACGGGTTCGTCGATGCGGCGCACCTCGGCGCGGTCGCCGGCGCCGGCCATGCTATGGCCGAGGATGTCGAAGCCCACGCCGACGTTGCCGACGCAGGCGGGCGCGAACGCGACGGCGCGGACACGGCGGGGAGCGGGGCGGGACGACGAGGTCTTCATGGGTTCCTGCAACAGGGTAGGGGCGTTCATGCGCGCGGCTCCAGCGATTCGGCGATCCGCAGCAGGTCGGCGAACACGCCGGCCGCGGTCACTTCCGGCCCGGCGCCGGGTCCTTGCACGAGCATGGGATTGTCGCAGTAACGGCGCGTGCGGAACTGCACCACGTTGTCGGTGAGCCGTGTGTGCGCGAACGGGTGCGCCACGGGCAGCACCGCCAGCCGCACGCTGGCGCGACCTTTGCGGTCGAGGCTGGCGACGTGGCGCAGCACGCCGCCGCGGGTGTGCGCCTCGGCGAGCCTAGCGGCCATCGGCGCGTCGAGTTCGTGCAGGCGCTGCATGAACTCGTCCGCGGGCAACCCGGCCAGCGCGGGCGGCACCAGGCTCTCCACCGCCACCTGTTCCAGCGACAGCGGCCAGCCGGCCTCGCGCGCGAGGATCACCAGCTTGCGCGCCACGTCGAGGCCGGACAGGTCCTCGCGCGGATCGGGCTCGGTGTAGCCCAGCGCATGCGCCTCGCGCACCAGCGCGGAAAACGGCTGCTGGCCGTCGTGGCGGTTGCACAGCCAGGCCAGCGTGCCGGAGAACATGCCTTCCACCGCCAGCAGTTCGTCGCCGGTGTCGAGCAGGTCGCGCAGGGTCTGCACCACCGGCAGGCCGGCGCAGACGGTGGCCTCGTAGTGGAAGCGCGCGCCGTCGGCGCAGGCGGCGCGGATCGCGCGCCAGCGTTCCAGCGGTCCGCTGCCGGCCAGTTTGTTCGGCGTCACCACGTGCAGCCCGGCGGCCAGCCAGCGCGGATAGTGCGCGGCCACCGCTTCGCTGGCGCTGCAGTCGACCAGCAGGGCGTGCCGATCACCCATGCCGTGCACGTGCGCGGCGAAGACGTCGAGGTCGCTGGGGCGCCAGGTCTGCGCACCGGCATGGCGGGCGTTGAGCTCGGCGTCGTCGCAATCCAGCCACATGCGCTGGCGGGCCACCACGCCGCAGAGTTTCAGGTCCAGCGCGTGGTCCCGCGACAGCCGCGGCTGCGCCGTGCGCAGCTGGTCCAGCAGTGCGCCGCCGACCCGGCCGGGGCCGATCAGGCCCACCGCCAGCGTGCGCCGGCGCGCGGTTCGCGCGGGCAGCGCGAAGGCGCGCGGCGGCAGGTTCGGATGTTTGGCGAGCGGCGAAGCGCAGATGTTCACAGTGACCTCCGGTGGAGGTCCCGTCTCGCTAGGCGGTGTCGGTCGCGCCGGCCCGCCTCTTCGAGGGCGGGACCGTTGCGTAAAGGGTTACTCGCGCACGGACACCCACCCGGAACCGGTGGTACCGGTACCGGTGGTAATAATCGTGGCGATGGCGGTTGCGGCGATGCCGCCCGCGGCCAGCAGCGTCCGTCCGGCGTTGACCGGGGTCGGGAGCATGCGTGCTGGTGCGAAGGATGGCGACATGGATCCGAGCCTAGATGGGCGCTTGCGCGGATGTCAACAGGTTTTTTGGAATAAGCATGGGCGGCCGTATGGACGTCCAGACGGCCACTTGGTTTACGAGTTCGCGAACGCCCATGCGGTTGGTCGCCTGGATCGATGGTGCGTGGCGAGCGTGCCGGCATGCCGGTCGGCACCATGCCACCGGTCGGATGTGATCCCTCCCGGATGGCCTGATTGGCGTCGGGTCCCGGTCGCGCAATGTCTGTCTCCCTCCCCTGCGTGCAGGGGAGGGCTGGGGTGGGGTCAGGCTCTTGCGAAAGCCATCCATGAGCGTCTTGCGCAAGGTTTCACCCCCTCCCAGCCTCCCCCTGCAAGCAAGGGGAGGAGCAAATCGGCTCACGGCTGGACTCGACGCCAATCAGGCCCGGATGGCGGCTGCCGGCCGTCGTTGCCCGCATCCGGGGTGGTCAGTGGAGCTGGCCCCGGTACATTTCCTCGATGCGGGAAATGGGCGTCTTCGGGCCCAGGATCAGGCGCAACGCCTCTTCCAGTACCGGGTCCCTGCCGGCACGGATGGCCGCAATGGTCGGTTCGACAACGACGTCCGGAACGATGCCGACGCGCTGGGTAGGCCGCCGGTCGGGATAAAACACGCCAACGCCGCTGATGATCGTGAACAAGCCGCCGGGCAACTCGACCCGCGATGCGTTGCCGTCGGCTCCCGCCGTCGTGCTGCCCACGACCAGCGCCCCGGGGGCGGCGCGGAATGCCATGGCGGTGTACTCGGCCTGGCTTTGCGTCACTTCATCCACCAGGATCACGACTTTGCCGCGGTAATGGGGAGCCTTGGGTTCGAGTACCAGCGGCGGCGCCCAGTGGAACGCACCCGGGTTGGACAAGTCGCCCGCGGTGAAGCGCGCGAACGGTGTCGGCCGGTCGACCAGCAGCGAGCCCAGTGCGAAAACCATGAATTCCGACGGATAGTTCCTGGCGTCGATGATCATGCCCGCGGTGCCCGCCGCCTGCCTGACGTAGTCGCCCGCCTGGCGCGCACTTGCCGACGACAATTTCAGATAGGCGACCTCGGGCGACAACAGCCGGAATGCGGGGCCGGGCAGATCGTGGAACGCAATGGGGAGGTAGTCGCCCATGGCAAGATGGTCTTTCGGCAAGGGCACGCGCGCGACTTCGAGACTCAACGCATGGTCGTCCCTGCGGACCGCCAGGCCGACCTCGCCGCAGGGGCCGCGGGTCATGTAGGTCGCGATGTCGCGCAAGCGTGCAGCCTCGTTGGAACCCGCGTAGTAAGGCGCCCATTCCCTGACCAGGGCTGGTATGGGCCGGCCGCCCAGTTTCGTGATCACGTCGCCGGTCTGCAGTGCCGATGGGTTCGGCGGTGCGCCGTCGACGGCCGTTACCACGGCCTGTTGCTGCACGAAGCGCAGGCTCACGGGCAGGTGGCAATGGCCGGCTGGCGGCCTTGTGTCCAGGGAGCTTCGCAGGCTGGCATGGGTGTCGTGGACCCTGGCAATGAGCGCCATCGCTTGAAGCTGGTAGCCGGTGCTGTCCCTGGCCAGCACAAGCCTCGGGATGAACGTTGCCAGGACCTTGTCCCAGTCTTCGCCGATCACGTCCCGGTCGGGATACCAGTATTCGATGATGTTCCAGTAACGGAACAGCGCAAGGAGCTGGAAGCCGGAATCGGGAAAGGGGATGTGGTCGTATGACGGTTCGTGCCCGAAGACCGGATAGCCGACCTTCGGCGCCAACGTGACGTAGAACTGCGTGCCGACCTGCCGCTGATCGCGGATCCACTGCAGTTTTCGACTCAACGTTTCCCCCAGGAGCCGGGCGTCGGCAATCCAGTCCAGGTCCGGGGAGGATTGAAGGTCGTGCGGGTCCAGGTGCGCGCACGGACTGCAGCGGGGCACCGGTCCCAGAGCGTCGATCCACTTGACCAGCGCGGCATTGGCGCTGGCGCGGTCGGGCGCCCGAAGGATCGCGGGCAACACCCGGAACAGCGCGTAGTCCCATTGCAGTCGGCCGGAGGTGACCGTGGGGTCGTAGTACTTGAGGAAGCCCCAGACCTTGCCCAGCGTCACCAGGTTTTCAATCTGCGTCCCGTCGAGTCCGTGGATCGCGATACCGGAGCCGTTGTCGAACCGGTGGTCCGTGGCGATGGCCAGCTTCGGCGGATTGCGTCCGGCCGTCTCCGCGCCATCCGCCGCCGCGGCCTGGGGAATGTCGTGCCCGCCACTCGGCGATGGCCGGGGTGGTGACAGCTGCGCGATGGCGACAGCCGGCAGCGCCACCATGGCGGCAACCGCCACGCATCTGAAGAATGAGCCCGATCGGCTCGCCATTCCGTGCAGGGCAACTTTGGCCGCCATCGAATCTCCACCTTGCGCGGCCCTTGCGGGAGATGGCCAGGAGACGTCCGCGTCAGTGGAAAAGCATAACTGCTGTCATGCCTGCACGAGGCGGATGGTCCGCTTCAGGCGCCTGTCCGATGCCGCCTCGTAATTCCCCCACAAGCTCTCCAAGCCGGGCAAGGTGCCTTTCGGTTCCGATCCTTGGACCGATCGGCCAGGCCGCCGGCACGGCCATGGCCGATCGGCCTGGGTGGCCGGCTTCATCGATGTGCCCATGCGTGCCGGCGGGACGGGCAGGGCGTCAGCGCGACAGGTCGATGGCGTAGATGGCCGTGCCGTCGCCGTTGTCCTTGACCTGGCGGATACCCTCGATGCCGTCCGCCCGCGCCACGTCCTGCCTGTCGGCGGCCGAGCCGAAAGTGACCGGGCCGGCTGTCTTCAGCGGTGCGAAGCGCCACGAGCCGGCGGGCAGGTCGTGCGCGGTGATCTCGCGGTGCTGCGCCAGCCAGCGCGCCACGATCTCGCGCGTGCCGTCTGGCGCGGCCAGCACGATGCTGCTGCCGTCCAGTCCGGGGAAGTGCCCGCCGCCGCTGGCGCGGTAGTTGTTGGTCACCACGATGAAGGGCTGGCCGGGCTGGACCGGCTTGCCGTCGAAAGTGAGCGAGGTGATGCGCTGGCCTTCCGGTTTGGACACGTCGATCACGTACTGGATGCCGCCCTGGATCTGGTCGAAATTGAAGCCGGGGTAGCGGGTGTTGATGAGCGGCTGCACGTCGGTCTTCGCGGGGTCGATGCGGTTGAAGCGTTCGGCGGACTGCTCCAGCCACGCCTTCACGCCGGCGCCGTCGGTCTTCACCGCGGCAAGCGTATTCGGGTAGAAGTAGAGGTCCGCCGCGCTGCGCAGGGTGAGCGGGCCGGGCGCCACGTCGGTGTAGTCGTCCGGGCCGCCGAAACCGGTGCGGAACGCGGCGGCGGCGGAAAGCACCGGCACGTCCGCGAGTTCCGGATGCAGGCGCGGCAGCTCCGTGCGCACGTAGTCGCGCTGCGCGGCGTTGACCACGGCCAGCGCGCTCATGTCGCCCTCGTCGGCGAAGTAGCTGGAAAGACGCACGTCGCTGTGGCCGATCGGCGTGTTCACGTAGGCCACCGCGGCCTGCTGCGCCTGCGCCACCAGCGGCGCGATGGCGGGATCGGCCGCCACGCAACTGGCGTTGTCGCCGGCCTTGGCGCAGATCGGTCGCACCTCGCTGTGCGTCTTGTCCTTGTCGATGCTCCAGCGGCCGCCCTGGTAATCCAGCGCCAGCGCGACCACGCCCAGGTCCTTGCCGAAGAAGCCGCCCATCACCGCCGGCTTGCCGCGCACGAAGCCGTGCACGTCGTCCACGTCCTGCATGTGCGCGAAGTGCGGGCCGGGGAATTCGGTGTGCGAGTGGCCGAGCAGCAGCACGTCGATGCCGGGCACGCCGGCGAGGTGCCAGCCGGCGTTTTCCGTCGCCGGCGTGTACGGCGCGGTGTCGAGGCCGCCGTGCACCAGCGCCACCACCAGGTCGGGATGCTGCGCCTCGATCTGCGGCAGGTATTTCTTCGCTGCCTCCACCACGCCGTCCACCGTGACCTTGCCCTCGAGGTTGCGCTTGTCCCACTCCATGATCGGCGGCGGCGTGAAGCCGATGATCGCCACGCGCAGCGGCACGCTTTCGGTCTTGCCGCCAGGCAGCGTCACGGCGATGTCCTTGGTCAGCATCGTCCACGGCTGGAAGATAGTCTTGCCGTCGCGCGCGCTGTCCACGTTGGCCAGCACCAGCGGGAAATGCGGGCCGTCGCAACGTGCGCGCGTGCCGCCGTCCACGTCCATCGGCTTGCCGGTGACCTGCGAGAGGAAACCCAGCCCGTAGTTGAATTCGTGGTTGCCGATGGTGCCGCCGTCGTAGCCCACCGCGTCCATCGCGCGGTAGACCGCCAGTTCCTGGTTGCAGGCCATCTTCTGCACCTGCGCCTGCCAGTCGGCCAGCACCGTGCCCTGGATGGTGTCGCCGCTGTCGAACAGGAAGTGGTTCGGGAACTGCTTGCGCGCCTCGGCGATCAGCGTGGCCGTGCGCTCGAAACCCAGCGTCGGATCGGCCTTCTGCTTGTAGTAGTCGTAGCCGAGGACGTTGGAGTGGATGTCGGTGGTTTCCAGGATCGCCACCGTGGCGCGCGTGCCGTCGGGCAGGGTGGTGGCCTGCAGCGGTTGCAGGGCGCCGGCGGCGAACAGGGCGGTGGCGAGCAGGGTGGGCGTGGCGCGGCGTGGGGACATGGCGGGATCGAGCAGTTGCATGGACCCGCCAAGCTAGCAGATCGATATGACGGGCGCGCCCCCGCGTCGGCATCACGCGTGCTTTGCCGCCCGCGCGGGAAATCGCGACAATGCCGCGTTAGCTCGCGCCATTCCCCTTGCCGCCAGAGAGTCCGCCGACCATGTCCGACACGCCCAAGATCATCTACACCCTCACCGACGAAGCGCCGTACCTCGCCACCGCGTCGCTGCTGCCCATCGTCGAGGCGTTCACCGCCACCGCGGGCATCGCGGTGGAGACGCGCGACATCTCGCTGGCCGGGCGCATCCTGGCGCAGTTCCCGGACCGCCTGCAGGACGGGCAGAAGATCGGCGACCATCTCGCCGAGCTGGGCAAGCTCGCCACCACGCCGGACGCGAACATCATCAAGCTGCCGAACATCAGTGCCTCGGTGCCGCAGCTGAAGGCCGCGATCAAGGAGCTGCAGGCGCAGGGCTATGCGCTGCCGGATTACCCGGACACGCCCGCCAACGACGCCGAGAAGGACGCCAAGGCGCGCTACGACAAGGTGAAGGGCAGCGCGGTGAACCCGGTGCTGCGCGAAGGCAATTCCGACCGCCGCGCGCCGCTCTCGGTGAAGAACTACGCGCGCAAGCATCCGCACAAGATGGGCGCGTGGAGCAAGGATTCGCAGACCCACGTGTCGCACATGGACGGCGGCGATTTCTACGGCAGCGAGCAGTCCGTGGTGGTGGACGCGCCGGCCGCGGTGAAGATCGAGTGGTTCGGCAAGGACGGCTCCAGCAAGGTGCTGAAGGAGAAGGTCGCGCTGAAGGCCGGCGAGATCCTCGATGCGTCGGTGATGAGCCGCAAGGCGCTGGCCGCGTTCATCGACGCGCAGATCGCCGACGCCAAGGCGCAGGGCGTGCTGTTCTCGGTGCACCTCAAGGCCACCATGATGAAGGTCTCCGACCCGATCATGTTCGGCGTGGTGGTGGACGAGTTCTACAAGGACGTGATCGCGAAGCATGCCGACGTGCTGAAGCAGGCCGGCTTCGACGCCAACAACGGCATCGGAGATTTGTACGCGCGCCTCGGCAGCCTGCCGGCGGAGACGCAGGCGGCGATCAAGGCCGACATCGCGGCCGAATACGCGCAGCGCCCGGCGCTGGCGATGGTGAATTCCGACAAGGGCATCACCAACCTGCACGTGCCCAGCGACGTCATCATCGACGCCTCGATGCCGGCGATGATCCGCGACTCGGGCAAGATGTGGAATGCCGAAGGCAAGCAGCAGGACTGCAAGGCGATCATCCCCGACCGCAGCTACGCGGGCGTGTACGCGGCCACCATCGCCGACTGCAAGGCGCACGGTGCGTTCGATCCGGCGACCATGGGCAGCGTGCCCAACGTGGGCCTGATGGCGCAGGCCGCCGAGGAATACGGCTCGCACGACAAGACCTTCCAGATCGCCGCCGACGGCGTGGTGAAGGTGACCGACGAGGCCGGCAAGGTGCTGCTGGAACAGCCGGTGGAAGCCGGTGACATCTGGCGCGCCTGCCAGACCAAGGACGCGCCGGTGCAGGACTGGGTGAAGCTGGCGGTGAGCCGCGCGCGCCTGTCGAACACCCCGGCGGTGTTCTGGCTCGATCCGCAGCGCGCGCACGACCGCGAGATCATCAGGAAGGTGGAGCGCTACCTCAAGGACCACGACACCAGCGGCCTCGACATCCGCATCCTCGATCCGGTGGCGGCGACCAAGTTCTCGCTGGAGCGCATCCGCCAGGGCCAGGACACCATCTCGGTCACCGGCAACGTGCTGCGCGACTACCTCACCGACCTGTTCCCGATCATGGAGCTGGGCACCAGCGCCAAGATGCTTTCCATCGTGCCGCTGATGGCCGGCGGCGGCCTGTTCGAGACCGGCGCCGGCGGCTCCGCGCCCAAGCACGTGCAGCAGTTCCTCGAGGAGGACTACCTGCGCTGGGATTCGCTGGGCGAGTTCCTGGCCCTGCAGGCCTCGCTGGAGTTCGTGGGCGACAAGACCGGCGACGCGCGCGTGAAGGTGCTGGCGAAGACGCTGGACGAAGCCAACGGCAAGATCCTCGACAACAACAAGTCGCCCGCCCGCAAGGTCGGCGAGCTGGACAACCGCGGCAGCCACTACTACCTCGCGCTGTACTGGGCGCAGGCCCTCGCCGCGCAGGATGACGATGCCGGCCTCAAGGCGAAGTTCGTGCCGCTGGCCAAGGCGCTGGCCGACAACGAGGCCACCATCGTCGGCGAGTTGAACGGCGCCCAGGGCAAGCCCGTCGACATTCAGGGCTACTACCACCCCGACATGACGCGAGTGAGCAAGGCCATGCGCCCCAGCGCCACGTTCAATGCGGCGCTGGACGGGTTGAAGTGAGGCTTGCCAGTCGATGATGTGATGCAAAACGGGGCGCTTTGCGCCCCGTTTTGTTTTATGGGTAGAACACATGCGTCGTGTGCATTGATTTACCACGACATGATTTGTTTTGCCAGGCCGGGTGTCGGCTCAACCTTGAACTGGTAGGGCTGAAAGCTGCAAACGTGTTGCGATCCAGTAGGAGTCAGTTCGACAACACCCGTCAGCCCCTTGTTGGATGTATTGCCATCGTTGAGCGGCTCGGCATACGTGACGAAATAGATGTGGCCGGCATAGGTAATGAGTCTGCCGCCACTAGGAGACGTCAGGGTGGCTCCATTCAGTTGGCTGACTCCGGTGATGGCTTTGATCAACTGTTTGTTCGCATTGTCAGTCAGGTCGGCGACACCATGTGCATTCAAGATGACTGGGAATGTGGCGTCATCGGTGCTGCCGCATCCCCCGCCAGAGTCGTAGTGGAACCTCATTAGCCCGACATCGAGCGGCTTTCCTTCGTTGCGCAGATCAGCCTGTGATGTGCCGGACAGTTCAAATGTACCTATTTCTTCTTTCGGCAGAAGCGCAGTCTTATTGGCTGCCGCTTGCACGGGAATGGCCGTTGTTTGGTTGGCAACAACCGCGTGGCATATCGGATTGGCGCTGCCTGATAGGTCACGCGGCCTCGGTGTGTAGATTTGGGTTGCAGTGCAAAGGGTATTTCGCTGTCCGTCCTTGCTCAAGGATTCAAGGGAAAATGTCCCTTCGTTGCCAGAGCCATATTCGACCTGCAAAACGAGAGGATGCCCAAGCACCTGCACGAGTCTTTGACCATCGGCAAATGTGTTATCGGCGGTGGTTCGAGTTACCAAGCCGGAAAGATCGTCGGGCCAGATTTGCAAGTAATCGGATGGACAAGAGCCACCATCTTCAATGGGAAAAACTTTCATCGCGTGGCCGTCAATCTTGATTCGCGCTAAGCCATCGATATTGCCATCGTCGCCATTGGCAGCTTGGGAAATCTTGTCTTGCATGCCATCGGGTGTTGCTGCCAAAGGTAGGTACGGCAAGTTGGAAAAACCGCTTCCATCACGATTGATGATGTTGGCTGCCGCTGCGCAAACCTGCGCCACCGTATCCGACGGACGTGCATGCGGCGCTCCCGTGGCATGAAGCCGTGCCTTTTCTACCCAACCCGCAGAAATCAGCTTGGAGCCTTGGTAGCGGACATAGGCGTAGTTATCGCATGTGGCAATCACCTCCACGGTGTTCCCCGTGAGCAAGTACATGTCGGGTGACGGCGGAGCCTCGAATCTCGGGTCGTAATAAGGATAGGCGTCGTACAGAGACAGGTGTTCGCCGGAAGAACCGGCCACTTGTGCAGAGGTGCTTGTGCTTGCTTGCAATAGTGTCGTATCGGTGGCGCATGAAGGTGCGTCTGCCTGACATGCCATCGAACACAAACTGCCGGTCAGCAGTAGCAGAAGCAAAAGCACGATCCGTTGCATGATGGTGGCTCCCGGTCCAGTTGCGACAGGTTCAAGTTGCAGTACAGCCAGAATGACACGCCCAATCAAGTACCGTTGCTGCGTTTCGACGAACATCGCGCACTTGGCGTGGTCACGACGCCGATGATGGAATCTGCGGTGTACTGTCTTCTACCGGGAACGGGCAATGAGGATGGACCAGACTCGCCCCTGGCCATGCCGTCGTACCTTGCGCCCGCCATGCAGGTACGGTGCTCGCAACACCCGTCAGGAGCCTTGGAGATTCCAGAGATGAAGTGGAGCGCATGATCAGGGCGTCCTGGCTGCCGTTGCTTTGTGCCCTTGCCGGGCCGGTGCATGCGCAGGCAGCCGCCACGCCAGCACATGCGTCCACGGCCGCCGTCACGCTGGACCCGGTCACGGTCACCGGCGTGCAGCCCGGTCCAGGCCTGTGGAAGGTGAGCAGGGGCGGGCACGTGCTGTGGGTGCTTGGCACGCTGACGCCGCTGCCCGGGCACATGCAGTGGCGCTCGGCGCAGGTGGAGCGCGTGCTGGCGCAATCGCAGGAACTGCTCGACGTGCCGACGGCCACCCTCAAGCTGGATACCAGCGCCGCAGGCAAGCTGCTGCTGTTGCCTTCCGCGTACGGTGCGCGCTGGAACCCCGACGATGCCACCTTGCAGCAGTTGCTGCCGCCGGAGGCCTATGCGCGCTGGCAGGCGCTGCGGAGCCGGTATGGCGTGGGCGGCTGGGGCAGCGCGCATTGGCGTCCGGTCGTGGCCGCGCTCGAGCTCTACAAGGCGCTGTTGGCGCGCGACGGACTGACCGATTCGGACGACGTGGCACATGCCGTCGAGAAGCTGGCCAGGCGGCACGGCGTGAAACGCATGCCGGTCGAATACCAGGTGGTGGTCGCGCATCCGCACGACGCGGACGAGACCATGCGCGAAACCCGATCGCAGGACATCGCCTGCCTGCGGCAGACCATGGACGCCGCGGCGCGCGACACGGACATGCTGGCGACGCGCGCCAACGCCTGGTCCGCCGGCGACGTCGCCACCCTGCGCAGCACCGCAAGGGAGGCTGGCGGCGAGGCCTGCGTGGTCGCGGCGATGAACGCCGACTTCGCGTGGCAACTGGGCATGCGCGACCTCCCCGCGCGGATCGACGCCGCCTGGCTCGATGCCGCACGGCAGGCGTTGATGCGCAATGCGGCCACCTTCGCCCTGCTGCCCATGGACAGACTGCTGTCGCCCGATGGCCCGCTGGCGCAACTCGAGGCGCTGGGTTACGCCGTGCAGCCGCCCGACGGAGCCGACCCGTAGGGCCCGTTCAAGCGACGTTGCCTCCTTTTGCAGGAACATCGCCGATTCGCTGCGGTCGCAGCACCGACGCCGGGCCCGGCAAAGCGCCCGGGAACCTGCTTTCGCCGATAAGGATGAACCCGATGCGCCCGTGGATCATGCTGCTTGGCTTTGCGTTGGCCGCGCCGGCCGCATTCGGTGCGCAGGCGCAGGTGCCGCCATCCGCAGGCACCACGGCCACGCCACCGGTGCCCGCCGAGGTGCCCTTGCTGGCGCCGGTGGTGGTCAGTGGCGTGGTGTCGGGGCCGGGCCTGTGGAAGGTGAGCAGGGACGGCCACGTGCTGTGGGTGCTGGGCACACTGTCGCCGCTGCCGGGCAACATGCAGTGGGAATCGCACGAGGTGGAGCAGGTGCTCGCACAGTCGAAGCAGGTGCTGCTGCAGCCCAAGATCGAGTTGAAGGCGGACGTCGGCTTCTTCGGCAAGCTGTTCCTGCTGCCCAGTGCCTACGGTGCGCGCAAGAACCCCGACGGCAAATCGCTGGACCAGGTGATGGACGCGTCCACCTACGCGCGCTGGCTGGTGCTGAAGCGGAAGTACATCGGCAACGACGGCGGCATCGAGCGCTGGCGCCCGCTGTTCGCGGCGGAGGAGCTGTACAACAAGGCGCTGAAGGGGAACGGCCTGAATCGCGATGGCGGCGTGCCGGGCAAGGTGGCCGCGCTGGCGAAGCAGGACGGCGTGGTGGAGACGCCGGTGCGCTACCGCGTGGAGATCCGGCACCCGCGCGACGCGATCAAGGCCTTCAAGGCCGCGGCGCCCAGCGACATGGAGTGTTTCGACCGCACGCTGGACGCCATCGAGCACGACCTGCCGGCGATGACCGCGCGCGCCAACGCCTGGGCCACCGGCGACCTGGAAGCCTTGCGCGCGCTGCCCGACAGCCACCGCCACGACACCTGCGTCGCCGCGGTCACCGGCGCCGGCTTCGCGCGGCAGTTCGGCATGGCCGACATTCCCGCGCAACTGGAGGCGGCATGGCTGGCCGCCGCGCGCGACGCGCTGGCGAAGAACGACACCAGTTTCGCCATGCTGCCGATGGACGAGCTGCTGTCGCCCGATGGTTACCTGGCCCGGCTCAAGGCGCAGGGCTACGCGGTGGAGGCGCCGCTGGGGCTGGATGATGCACCGGCGGCGGGCGGCAGTGTCGCGGCGCCCGTTTCGGCCGCTGCCCATTGAGGCGGCGGGATCGGCCGGGCATCCTGTCGCGACCGAACTTCGCCGGCACACGCCGGTCCGTGCGGAGTCCTGCCGCGATCGGCGCGGCCGGGATGGATCAAGGGAGTGAGCGATGCGCATCGGCTGCTGGATGATGGCTGTGCTGGGCCTGGCGACCCTGCCGGTGTTCGCGCAGGTGGCGCCCGCACCGGCCGCCACGACGGCGAAGGACCTGCCTGCCGTGGTAGTGAGCGGCGAGTTGCCGGGGCCGGGCCTGTGGAAGGTCAGCAAGGGCGACCACGTGCTGTGGATACTCGGCACGCTCGCGCCGCTGCCGAAGAAGATGCAGTGGCAGTCGCGCCAGGTGGGCGACACCGAACTGGAGGCGCAGGCGGTGCTGCTGCCGCCCGGCATCGAGGTGAACGCCAAAGTGGGTTTCTTCGGTTCCCTGCTGCTGTTGCCGCGGCTGGTCGGCATCCGCAACAACCCCGACGGCCGCAAGCTCGTGGACGTGCTGCCGCCGCCCGTGTATGCGCGCTGGCTGGGGCTGAAGGCGCGCTACCTCGGCCATGACGGCGGCGTGGAGAAATACCGCCCGATGTTCGCCGCGATCAAGCTCTACGAGGCGGCGGTGAAGGAGGCCGGCCTCAGCGACGACGACATCGCGGGGAAGCTGGTGCGCAAGCTGGCCAAGGCGCACGACATCCCGCTGGTCGACACCAGCTACAAGTTCACCCTGGCCGATCCGAAGGCGGCGCTCACCGAGTTCCGCCACGGCGGCATGGACGACACCGCCTGCTTCGAGCAGACGCTGGACCGTGTCGAACACGGCGTGCCGCAGATGCAGGCGCAGGCCAATGCCTGGGCCACCGGCGACATCGACGCGCTGGCGCGCATGCCGCGCGACCATGCCGACCGCAGCTGCGCCGATGCGTTCGACGGCGCCGACTTCGCCCGCCAGCAGGGCCTGCAGGACCTCCCGGAAAAGGTGGCGCAAAGCTGGATGGACGCCGCCGGCAAGGCGCTGGCGCAGCACGGCAGCAGCCTGGCCCTGCTGCCGATGGAGGACCTGCTGGCGGCGGACGGCTACCTGGCCAGGCTCAAGGCGCAGGGCTACACGGTGGAATCGCCCGACGAGCAGGACTAGGAGCCCGAACGGCTTCTGCCGCCCAGACTCCTCGCGACCCATGGCGGTGGGCGCCCCTCAGGGCGCCGCCGCGGCCGTCAGTTCCTGCCGCAGCAACGCCAGCGTCAGCACCGAGGGCAGCACCTTGCCGTGCCGACATTGGCGAACACCACGTGGAGCGGCACGCCGGGCGAGCGGACCTCCTGCCTGCGCACATGGGACTCGAGGCGGACGACGTGCCCCACGTCGTCCGCGTCCTGTGCGGTCACGCCACTGCGCAGGACGACGACGCGCAACATGGCCGATAGCCCATCCAGGGGTTGTTGCCTCGCACCCGGGGCGTTCAGCCCAGTAGACGTGCCAGCGGGCGAATCCGGACATTCCCGGATTTCCCTGCGCCTGCCAGCATCCGGCCGGCGCGTCAGGCCGCGCTGGCGCGATCCAGCGCGGCGATCTCGTCGGCAGCCAGGGTGAGCTGCAGCGCTCCCAGCAACTCCTGCAATTGCGGCACGCTGGTGGCGCTGGCGATCGGCGCCGTGACGGACGGACGGGCGACCAGCCAGGCCAGCGCCACCTGCGCCGGCGTGGCGCCGTGCGCGGCGGCCACCGCGTCCAGCGCGGCGAGCACGCCCAGGCCGTGCGGGTTGAGGAAGCGCTTCGCCGCACCGCCGCGCGCGATGCTCTTGGCGAGGTCGTCCGCGCTGCGGTACTTGCCGGAGAGGAAGCCGCTGGCCAGCGCGTAGTAGCAGACCACGCCCAGGCCCTCCTCGCGCACCAGCGGTTCGAGTTCCGCCTCGTAGCCGGCGCGCGCGACCAGGTTGTATTCCGGCTGCAGGCACTCGTAGCGCGGCAGGCCGTGCTGCTGCGCCAGCGCCAGCGCGTCGGCGACGCGGTCGGCCTTGAAGTTGGAGGCGCCGATCGCGCGCACCTTGCCCTGTTCGATCAGGCGGCCGAATTCGCCCAGCGTCTCGTGCATCGGCACGCTGGCGTCGTCCTCGTGCGCGAAGTAGAGGTCGATGCGGTCGGTCTGCAGGCGCTTGAGCGAGCCCTCCACCGCGGCATGGATGTTCATCGGCGACAGGCCGGGGTGCTCGGCCCATTTCGCCACCTTGGTGGCGATCAGCACCTTGTCGCGCTTGCCGCTCTTTTTCAGCCACTTGCCGATGATGGTTTCCGACTCGCCGCCGGCATTGCCCGGCACCCAGGCCGAATAGACGTCGGCGGTGTCGACCAGGTTGCCGCCACCGTCGACGAAGGCGTCGAGCAGTTCGAACGAGCGCGCCTCGTCGGCGCTCCAGCCGAACACGTTGCCGCCGAACACCAGCGGGGCGATGGAAAGCGGCGAGCGGCCGAGCGGACGGGTTTGCATGAGGGGCTCCGGTGGCGGGGAGCGCCGGGATGCCAGTGGCCACGCATGCACCCGCATGCGCGGCCCATCCCGACGGGGGGGCTCCGTCGATGATGGGCGCGCGCGGGCAGTCGATCAAGGCGGGGCGGTGCGCCTCACGGCGAGTTGATCAGGGCGAGTTGATCAGGAACAGGTAGCGTGCGCCGCCGACCACGCCGCGCCACGAGCTGCGCCGTGCGGCGGCCTCCGGTGCGGTCAGTTGCCTGGCCGCGTCGCGCAGGGGCAGCGTGCGCTGGTCGTCGCGGTCCAGCTGGCGGACGAGTTCGGGGGAATGCACATGGCCGTGCTGCAGCAGCAGGCCGAGGAAGGGCGAGCGCATGGTGAATTCCTTGCAAGTGGGGACGGGGACGGATGCAAGGTAAGCCGTGGCACGACGGCGAAAAAGCGATATCTTCGCAAGCCTGCCTTGAAGGAAATTCAAGATGACGCGACTCTCGCTGGACCTGCTGCAGCAGTTCGTGCTGGTCGCCCGCAGCGGCAAGCTGTCGCGTGCCGCCGAGCAGGCGCACCTCACGGTGAGCGCGCTCAGCCACCAGATGCGCCAGCTGGAGGAACGGCTGGACCGGCGCCTGCTCGAACGCGGCCCACGCGGCGTGACGCTGACCGCGGAAGGCTGCAGCCTGCTTGAAGCGGTGGGTGACCATTTCGACGGCATCGAGCACGCGCTGTCGCGCTATCGCGAGCGTCGCCACGACGCGCTCACGCTCAGCGCCAGCGCCGGCATCATCTCCAGCTGGCTGGTGCCGCGGCTGCCCCGCCTGGTGGCGGAGCATCCAGAGCTGGAACTCAACCTGCAATCGAGTTCGGCGCTGGTGCAGTTCGATCGCGAGCCGGTGGATGCCGCCGTGCGCTACGGCCGTGGCGACTGGCCGGGCCTGCAGAGTGAACGTCTGTTCGGCGAATGGGTCGCGCCGGTCGCGGCGCCTGCCCTGCTGGCGCGGATGGGCGATGCCGACCCGCACGACCTCGCGCAGTGGCCGCTGCTGGGCGAGCCCGATCCGCCGAATCGCTGGCGCAGCTGGTTCGCGCACTTCGGCGGCGCGCCGCCGCGCCGCTACGTGGCGCACTTCGACAACCTCGAAGCGTTGCGGCACGCGGCGCTGGAAGGGCTGGGCGTGGCGATGGGGCGCATGGTCATGTCCAAGTCGCTGATCGACGCCGGTCGGCTGGTCGTGCTGGGCGAGCGCTACCTGCCGGTGACCGATGCCTACTGGCTGGTATACCCGCCGCGCTCGCAGGAACACCGCGGTCTGCAGACCTTCCGCGCCTGGTTGTTGGCCGAGGCGGACGATTACTGCCGAAGGCTGCCGATGAAGGCGCCTGCGGGTGCCATGGAGGATTGACGCGCCCCGTATCGCGTAAAATCGCCGCCGCCGGCCGCTATGGGCCGGTGTGTCGCCATCCCGTCCAATGCAGCATCCATGAGGATTTCCTATGCAACGCACCGCCATCCTGGTCGACGGCGCCTACTTCCTTGCCCGCTACCGCAAGGTCTGGGGCGAGCGCGATGCCGGCGACGCCCGCACCGTGGCCAAGACCCTGTTCGGCATGGCGCTGGAACACCTGAAGGCGCTGGATCGCCCGCGCGAATCGCTGTACCGCATCTTCTTCTACGACTGCCCGCCGCTGGAAAAGAACTTCGTGCGCCCGGTGAGCGGCGACACCGTGGACTTCGGCCGCAGCGGCGCCGCCGCGTTCCGCCGCGAGCTGCATGACCAGTTGCGCCGCCAGCGCAAGATGGCGCTGCGGCTGGGCCGGCTCGCCGAGCGCGGCGAATGGAAGCTCAAGTACCAGGCCCTGCAGCAACTGCGCGACGGCGGCCTGCGCTGGGACGACGTCGGCGACGAGCACTTCGAGCCGGAGATGCGCCAGACCCAGGTGGACATGAAGATCGGCATCGACATCGCCGCGCTGGCCTACAAGCGGCTGGTGGACCAGATCGTGCTGGTGGCGGGCGACGCGGATTTCATCCCCGCCGCGAAACTCGCGCGCCGCGAAGGCATCGACTTCATCCTGGACCCGATGTGGCAGGGCATCGCGCCGGACCTGCACGAGCACATCGACGGCCTGCAGTCGGTGTGCCCGCGGCCGTTCTGAACCGGCAGGGCATCCCGAATAACCGCCTTTTGCTCGTCATTCCCGCGAGGCGCTTTTCAACAGCCGAAGGCTGGTCAAGCGGGAGTCCATTTCGACTTTGCGGAACATCCACCTGGATGACCAGCCTTCGGCTGTTGTGAAGCACCTCCCGCTTTTGCGGGAACGACGTCAGTGGGAGTTTTTGAGGCTCCCGACAAGGCCGTCGCTGATTCTGCGCGCGTCATCGCGCATACTCGATGGACCACTTCCATCATCAGGAGCCGTCCATGAAACACCCACTGATCTTCGGGGCCGGCGCAGCACTGCTGCTGACCGTGGGCATGGCGGCCAGCGCGATCGGCCAGGCGCAACAGGCAAAGCCCATGCCGTCGGGCAGCACCAGCCAGCTCGACACCGTCATCGCCGGCAGCTGGCGCGAGCCGGCCAACCGCGCGCGCGACGTCTATCGCCATCCCAAGGCCACCCTGCAATTCTTCGGCATCGAATCGGACCAGACGGTGGTCGAAATCAACCCGTCCGCCGGCTGGTACAGCGAGCTGCTTGCACCGCTGCTGCGCGACAACGGCCACTACATCGCCGCCGAGCCCGCACCATCGGGCGGCGGCGAGGCGAAGCGTGACGACAGCAAGCTGCACAAGAAATTCGCCGCCGACCCGATCGAGTACGGCAAGGCGAAAGTGATCGGCTACGACCCGAAGGCGCCGGTGTTCGGTGCGCCGGGTTCGGCCGATGCGGTGCTGACCTTCCGCAACGTGCACAACTGGGCGGAAGCCGGCACCGCGCCGGCCATGTTCAAGGCGTTCTTCGCCGTGCTCCGGTCGGGCGGCACGCTTGGCGTGGTCGACCATCGCGCCGCGCCGGGCGCCAAGCTGGACGCGGTGAAAGCCAGCGGCTACCTGCCCACCGACTACGTGATCAAGCTCGCCACCGACGCCGGCTTCAAGCTGGTCGGCCAGAGCGAGATCAATGCGAACCCGAAGGACGACAGGGATCATCCCAAGGGCGTGTGGACCCTGCCGCCCACGCTGGCGCTGGGCGACCAGGACCGGGCGAAGTACCTGGCCATCGGCGAGTCGGACCGCATGACGCTGCGCTTCGTGAAGCCTGCGCACTGAGCCGGGGCGCGCATGCAACCGCCATGCTGATCGCGCTCAACAAGCCGTACGGCGTGTTGTGCCAGTTCACCAGCGACGACGGCCGGCCCACGCTGGCCGACTACGTGCGGCAGAAGGGCGTCTACGCCGCGGGCCGGCTGGACCACGACAGCGAGGGCCTGCTGCTGCTCACCGACGACGGCCGGTTGCAACACCGGCTGGCCGATCCGCGCCACAAGCAGCCCAAGACCTACCTGGTGCAGGTGGACGGTGCGATCGACGACAAGGCCATCGCGGCCCTGCGTCGCGGCGTGGTGCTGAACGACGGCCCCACCTTGCCCGCGCCGGCCGAGCACGCCGACGAGCCGGAGTGGCTGTGGCCGCGCGATCCGCCGGTGCGCTTCCGCAAGGCCATCCCCACCAGCTGGCTCACCATCACCCTGCGCGAAGGACGCAACCGCCAGGTGCGCCGCATGACCGCGGCGGTGGGTTTCCCCACGTTGCGGCTGATCCGCGTGCGCATCGGCGGGCATGGCCTCGACGGCCTCCTGCCGGGCGAGTGGCGGCGACTCGACTGAGCGTCGCCGGCCTTGCCGCCCGCCATCTCTCCCGCAGTGGCGTGGGCCGGCAAGGACGTAGCGACCCGGGTGCCGGCAGGCAACCGGAATCGTCCTGTCGCCTGCGAAGCGCGGGACGTCCGCGCTGCAGGTTGAAAAGGGGCGGCGGAAATTCCGGGCAGGCCCAGTTAAAGCCCGCTCAATCGTCGAGGACGATGCCGAGCCGACGCAGCCCGCTGCGCCCGGGCGGTGTCAGCAGCAGCGCGCGCGAACCGTCATGGCGCCGCAGCCAGTCGCGTCGCACCAGTTGCTCGGTAACCGCCACACCCAGCGCGCCACCGAGGTGGAAGCGGCGCTCGGTCCAGTCCAGGCAGCCGCGGCCCGCCAGCACCTGCCCGGCGGTTCCGTGCGGCAGCAGGCCCGCCGCCTGCAGTGCCTCGGCACCGGTGGTGCTGAGCCGCACTGCCTGTTCGCCCAGTTCGATCCAGGCCTGCCGGCGCAACCCCTCGTAGAACGCCACGCCCAGCCGCCCGGCGAGATGGCGGTAGCAGGTGCGCGCGAAAGCCAGCGGCCGCGTGTCGACCGCCGGCTCCGGCGCGCACGCATGCGGCACGCGCAACAGGGGAAGCGCTTCGAGCACCTGCGCCACGTGGTCGCTGGCCACGCGGAAATAGCGATGCCGCCCCTGCTCCAGCACCTGCAGCAGGCCGCCTTCGAGCAAGCGGCCCAGGTGCGCACTGGCAGTGCTGGGCGCGATGCCGGCCATGCGCGCCAGTTCACCGGCGGGCCGCGCCCGTCCATCCACCAGGGCCAGCAGGATCGCCGCGCGCGACGGATCGGCGAGCAGGCTGCCGATCTCGGCAAGCTGGTAGCGGGTGGGGGCGGCGTGCATGATGGATGCATGCTAGCGCGCCATCGCCGGCGACACTTCGCCGGCCGCCGAAACATGGCAGGGGCCGCTGCCGCGACGATGGCAGCCATGCCGACGCCCATCCCCATCCGCGCCATCCAGCCGCGCATCCTCTATTTCGGCACGCCGGTGCTGCTGATCGCCACGCGCAACGAGGACGGCAGCGCCAACCTGACGCCGATGTCCTCGGCCTGGGCGTTGGCCGACCGCGTCGTGCTGGGCCTGGCCGAAGGCGGCCAGGGCCTGGCCAACCTGCGGCGCGAGCGCGAGTGCACGCTCAACGTGGCGGGGCCGGAACAATGGCGCGCGGTGGAGGCGCTGGCGCCGACCACCGGCCGCGACCCGGTGCCGGACTGGAAGGCCGGCTATCGCCACGTGGCCGACAAGTTCGCCTTGGCCGGGTTGACGCCCTTGCCTTCGGAACGGGTGGCGCCGCCGCGCGTGGCGGAATGCCCGTTGCAGATGGAAGCACGCGTGGTGGCGTGGCACGCGCGTTCCGTCGATGGCTGGAAAGCCGACGCCGGCGGCTTCGTCACGCTGGAGACGGAAGTGCTGCGGGTGCACGCGCACGAGGAGATGGTCCTCGATGGCGGCAACCACATCGACCCGCAGCGTTTCCGCCCCCTGCTGTACGTGTTCCGCCACTACGTCGGCGGCGGGCCGACGCTGGGGCGCACCTTCAAGGCCGAGGTGTAGCCCGGCCACGAACGGGCACGCGAGTCCACGCGGTGCCCGGAGCACACCCTGTGCGCGAATGCCCTGATGCCTCGATCAGAGCCAAGAGCATTCGCGCACAGGGTGCGCTCCGGCGGAAAATCTTGAACAGGCACTCAGGCCGCGGCGGCGTCCAGCCCGAAGAAGCGGCAGGCGGTGGCGGTGGTCAGCGCCGCGGTCTGCCCGGCGCTCTCGCCGCGGTCGCGCGCGACCTCCGCGCAGATGTGCTGCAGGTACATCGGTTCGTTGCGGCGGTGGCTGGGCTGCGGGCGCACGGTGCGCGGCAGCAGGTAGGGCGCGTCGGTTTCCAGCATGAGGCGGTCGGCGGGGATCTCGCGCACCAGTTCGCGCAGGTGGGTGCCGCGGCGTTCGTCGCAGATCCAGCCGGTGATGCCGATGTGGCAGTCCAGCGCGAGGTAGTCGCGCAACGCTTCGCGGGTGTCGGTGAAGCAGTGCACTACCGCGGCCGGTACCTTGTCGCGCCAGCGCCGGAGCAGGGCGACGAAATCCCCGTGCGCGTCGCGCTGGTGCAGGAACAGCGGCTTGCCGAGGTCCGCCGCGATCGCCAGCTGGCGTTCGAACGCGTGCAGTTGCACGTCGCGCGGCGAGTAGTTGCGGTTGTAGTCCAGGCCGGCCTCGCCCACCGCGCGCACCGCAGGATCTTGCGCGAGCTCGCGCAGCCGCGCGTCGCTGGCGTCGTCGTAGTCGACCGCGTGGTGCGGGTGCACGCCGGCCGTGGCCCACAGCACGCCGGGATGCGCGTGCGCAAGCGCCAGGGCGTGCTCGCTGCCTTCGCGCGAGGCGCCGGTGACGATCATTCTTGCCACGCCATGTTCTTGCGCGCGCCGCAGCACGGCATCGAAGTCGTGGCGGAAGGATTCGTGGCCGAGGTTGGCGCCGATGTCGACGAGCTGCATGGGGAACCCGGTGAAAAACCGCATTGTCACAGACTGGCGCGGGGCGGCAAACCGGCGTGCGTCGCGGACTTGCGGCGCCATGCTCGCCAGCCGCTCCGCCGATGTGTTACCTATGTGCGTTCGTCGTGCGGCTTCGGGGGAGGGGCACGGTCGAAGACATCTACTTGGCGGTCGCGATGCGCGGACGGGGTGACGTTATGTCGGCAGTAGTGCAGCCGGCGCGGGACGAGGGAGCGGCGACGGTGGACGAGCGCGAGGCGGCGGTGTGCGCCCTGCTGGTCGCGCGCGGCCGCCTGAAGGATGGCGACCTGGTGCGGGCCCGGCGGCTGCACGAGGAGGCCAGCGAAGGCACGCTCACCGCATTGCTGGCGCGGCTGGGCCTGGTCAACGAACGCGAGCTGGCCGAGGCATGGAGCGAGCTGCTCGCCGTGCCGCTGCTGTCCGCCCGCGATGCGCCCGAGCTGGCGCCGCCGGACCTCGAACTCTCGCTGCGCTTCCTCAAGCAGCAGCACGTGGTGCCGGTGGCCGACGGCGGGCACGGGCTGGCGCTGGTGGTGGCCGATCCCGCCGACCCGTATCCGCTGCAGGCGGTGACGCTGGCGGCCGGCCGGCCGGTGGCGCTGCGCATCGGCCTGCGCTCGGAAATCGACGACCTGATCGAGCGCTATTACGGCAGCGGCCGCTCCGCGATGGGCACCATCGTGGAGAACATCGACGGCGGCGCCGCGGAAGTGGACGACGTGGAACACCTGCGCGACCTCGCCAGCGAGGCGCCGGTGATCCGCCTGGTCAACCTGATCCTGCAGCGCGCCGTCGAGCAGCGCGCCTCCGACGTGCACATCGAGCCGTTCGAGAACCGGCTCAAGGTGCGCTACCGCATCGACGGCGTGCTGCACGAAGTGGAGGCGCCGCCGGCCAGTTCGACCGCGGCGGTGATCTCGCGCGTGAAGATCATGGCCAAGCTCAACATCGCCGAGCGCCGCCTGCCGCAGGACGGCCGCATCCAGCTGCGCGTGCAGGGCAAGGAGCTGGACCTGCGCGTGTCCACCGTGCCGACCAGCTTCGGCGAGTCGGTGGTGATGCGCATCCTCGACCGCGAGTCGGTGGTGTTCGACTTCTCCACGCTGGGTTTCACCGACAGCTTCCAGTCGCGCTTCGTCGAGGTGCTGGAACGGCCGCACGGCATCCTGCTGGTCACCGGCCCCACCGGCTCGGGCAAGACCACCACGCTGTACACCGCGCTGTCGAAGATCAACACGCCGGACGTGAAGATCATCACCGTGGAGGACCCGGTCGAATACCAGATCGAGGGCATCAACCAGATCCAGGCCAAGCCGCAGATCGGGCTGGACTTCGCCGCGGCGCTGCGCTCCATCGTGCGCCAGGACCCGGACGTGATCATGATCGGCGAGATGCGCGACCTGGAGACCTGCCGCATCGCGATCCAGTCCGCGCTCACCGGCCACCTGGTGCTGTCCACGCTGCACACCAACAGCGCGTCCGGCGGCATCACCCGGTTGCTCGACATGGGCGTGGAGGACTACCTGCTCGGCTCCACCGTCAACGGCATCCTCGCGCAGCGCCTGGTGCGCCGGCTCGATCCGGCGACCGCGGTGCCCTACGAACCGTCGCCGGAGGTGATCCGCCAGTTCGAGCTGGAGAAATACGCGGACGGCAAGCCGATCCGGCTGTGGCGGCCCGGCTCCAGTGCGGCCAATCCCAGCGGCTACCGTGGTCGCCAGGCGATCATGGAATTCCTGGTGATGAGCGAGCCGCTGCGCCGCCTGGTGATGCAGAAGGCCGACGCCGGCGAGATCGAGAAGCAGGCGCGGGCCGAAGGCATGCGCACCATGTACGAGGACGGCATCGCCAAGTCCCTCGCCGGCGTCACCACGCTGGAGGAGGTGCTGCGTGTCACGCAGGAGGGCTGAGATTCGGGATGCGGGATTCGGGATTCGGCAAAGCGCATTCTCGCGAGCCCCTGGCTTTTGCGTATCCCGAATCCCGTATCCCGGCTCTCAACAGACGAATGTCTGGTCATCCCGGCTTGCGGAGCAAGCCCCATGAGCCAGTTCAGTTACAAGGCCATCAGCGACACCGGCGAAATGCTGCAGGGGCAGATGGAAGCGTCCAGCCTCGACGAGGTGGTGGCGCGACTGCAGGACCAGGGCCACACGCCACTGGAGGCGCGGCCCGCCGACGCGATGGGCGGCGGCTCCGGTTTCGCGGCGCTGTTCAGGCGCGGTCCGTTCAACGGCGACCAGCTCGCGCAGTTCACCCACCAGCTGGCGACCCTGCTCGGCGCGGGCCAGCCGCTGGACCGCGCGCTGGGCATCCTGCTCGACCTGCCCGAGGGCGAGCGCGCGCAGAAGCTGATCGAGCGCGTGCGCGACCGCGTGCGCGGCGGCATGCCGCTGTCGCAGGCGCTGGACGAGGAACACGGCGTGTTCCCCAGGCTCTACATCGCGCTGGTGCGCGCGGGCGAGGCGGGCGGTTCGCTGGAAGAGACGCTGCGCCGCCTGGCCGATTACCTGGAACGCTCGCAGGCCCTGCGCGGCAGCATCGTCAACTCGCTGATCTACCCGGCCTTCCTGCTGGTTGGCGTCTTGGGTTCGCTGGTGCTGCTGCTGGCCTACGTGGTGCCGCAGTTCGTGCCGATCTTCGAGGACATGCAGGTGCCGCTGCCGTGGATCACCAAGGCGGTGCTGGCGCTGGGGCAGACCTTGCAGTCGTGGTGGTGGCTGATCGCGCTGCTGCTGGCCGGCGGCGTGTCATACCTGCGCGTGCGCCTGCGCGATCCGGCCGCGCGGCTGGCCTGGGATGCGCGCCTGCTGCGCATGCGCGTGGCCGGCCCGCTGCTGCTCAAGGTGCAGACCGCGCGCATCGCGCGCACGCTGGGCACGCTGCTGAAGAACGGCGTGCCGCTGCTGGGCGCGCTGGCCATCGCGCGCCAGGTCGCCGCCAACCGCGCGCTGGACGCGGCGCTGGCGCAGGCGCACGAGCAGGTGAAGGAAGGCTCCGGCCTGGGCTTCGCGCTGGGTCAGTCGAAGCTGTTCCCGCGGCTCGCGCTGCAGATGGTGCAGGTGGGCGAGGAGGCCGGCGAGCTGGACACCATGCTGCTCAAGGTGGCCGACACCTTCGAGCTGGAAAGCCGTCGTTCCATCGATCGCCTGCTCGCCGCCCTGGTGCCCGCGCTCACCGTGGTGATGACCGTACTGGTGGGCCTGATCATGGCGGCGATCCTGCTGCCGCTGCTCAGCCTCACCAGCAATATCCAATGAAACGTGGAGAGTGTGATGACGTTGATGCAGAGAAAGGAACGGGGAATGGGGAACGGGGAACGTGATGGCGGGTTGCGCCCCGTATCCGCACGCTTCGGCCTGTTGCCCATGAAGAAGGCGGTCAATGCATCGCCGCGAGTGCTTCCCCGTTCCCCGCGCGTCATGCGTGCCAGCGGCTTCACCCTGCTGGAAATGCTCGCGGTGATCGTGCTGATCGCCATCGTCGGAACGATGGTGGGGAGTCAAGTCATCAAGAACCTGGACAAGGGCAAGTACGGCGCGGGCAAGGCGCAGCTCACCACGCTCGGCCAGAAGGTGGAGAACTACGCGCTGGACAACGGCACGCCGCCGCAGCAACTGGAAGACCTGGTCAGCAAGCCCGCGAATGCGCCGAACTGGCAGGGGCCCTACGCGAAGGATTCCGAACTGAAGGATCCGTGGGGCCACGCCTTCGGCTACAAGTATCCCGGCGAACACGGCAATTTCGACCTGATCTTCTACGGCCGCGACGGCAAGCCCGGCGGCGACGGCTACGACAAGGACGTGGGCAATTGGCAGTGAAGCCGGGATTCGGGATACGGGATTCGGGATTTGGCAGAGCGCATTGTCGCGAGCTTGCGGCTTTTGCGAATCCCGTATCCCGAATCCCGAATCCCGGCCGGCGCCATGGCGCCGGCTTCACCCTGCTGGAAATGCTGGTGGTGATCCTGCTGGTCGGCATCGCCGCGGCGGCAGTGTCGGTGTCGGTGACGCAGGGCCTGAAGAGCGCGCGCATCAACGCGGCCAGCGGCGAGATCGCCGCCGCGCTGCGCGCCACCCGCGCGCAGGCCATCGTGCAGGGCAAGCAGCAATACTTCGACGTGGACATCCGCAACGACACCTACAGCGACGCGAAGCGCAAGGACGTGCGCCTGCCCGCGGGCCTCAAGCTCTCCATCACCAGCGCGCTGGAAGACCGTCCGAACGACTACACCGGGCGCATCCGCTTCTTCCCCGACGGCAGCTCCACCGGCGGCCACATCATCCTGACCAGCGGCAGCCGCCAGTGGCGCATCAACGTGTCGTGGCTCACCGGGCAGGTGGCGGTGCGATGAGGGCCGGGATTCGGGATTCGGGATTCGGGATTCGGCAGAGCGCGCCGCCGCGAGCTTGCGGCTCTTGCGAATCCCGTATCCCGAATCCCGAATCCCGGCAAAAAGGTTTCTCCCTGCTGGAAGTCATCGCCGCGATGCTGCTGCTGGCGATCGCCTTCGCGGCCCTGATGCAGGTGGCGGGCGGCGCGATCCGGCTTTCGCGCAACGCGGCGGCGCACGACGAGGCGGCGCTGCATGCGCGCAGCCTGCTGGACAGCGCCTTCATCACCGAGCCGCTGGCGCCGGGCAGCAGCAACGGTCGTTTCGACGACGGCTACCGCTGGACGCTGGACGTGACGCCATGGCAGGCGCCCGGCGCGTCGCCCGGCGGCCCCCTGCAGTTGTACCGGCTGGACCTGGCGGTGCAATGGGGCAGCACCACGCATCCGCAGGTCGCGCACTTCGCCACGCTGCGCCTCGGCCGGCCGCAGGCGCCGCCGGGCGGTGCGCCATGAGGCGGCAGGACGGTTTCACCCTGCTGGAGGTGCTGGGCGCGCTGGCCCTGCTGGCCCTGCTGCTGGTGGCGGTGTACGGCGGCGTGCGCAGCGCGATCCACGCCGTGCATTCGGGCGGCGCGGCGATCAACCGCATCGACGAGATCGCCTCGGCGCAGCGTTTCCTGCGCAGCGAACTGTCGCAGGCATTGGCGCAGCCCATCGAGCACAACGACCATGGCCAGCCGGTCTACTTCAGCGGCAGCGAACACGAGATGCGCTACGTCGCGCCGCTGCCCGGCTACCTCGGCAAGCTGGGGCCGCAGCTGCAGGTCCTGAAACTGGTGGATGGCGACCAGGGCGGGCAGCGGCTGGAACTGCAGCTGTCGCTGCTGCCGCCGGACGGCCAGCCGCCGAAGCCGCTGGGCGATCCGCAGGTGCTGCTGGACCACATCGTGAAGGGCGGCTTCGACTATCGCGGCCGCGACGCGCAGAACCAGCCGTTGCCGTGGAGCAGCGACTGGGCCGACGGCACGCGCATGCCGCAGCTGGTACGCATCCGCCTGCAGGCGCAGGGCGGTTACGACTGGCCCGAGTTGAGCGTGCCGCTGCGCGTCGATGCCGCCGCGGCCGGCGGGCACGTCGGCCTGTTGCCGGGCAGCATTCCCTACGGTGGCGCGCGATGAAGCGGCCTGCCGGCCAACGCGGGGTGGCCCTGTTGCTGGTGCTGTGGGCCTGCACCCTGCTGGCGATCCTGCTCGGCGGTTACGCCATGCTCGCGCGCACCGCGGCGTTGCAGACGCGCTACCAGTTCGCGCAGGCGCGCGCGCACTACGCCGCCGAGGCGGGCGTGATGCGCGCGCTGCTCGCCCTGCAGGACCCCGACCCCAGGCGGCGCTGGCTGGCCGACGGCCGCAGCTATCCGTTTCCGTTCGATGGCGCCACGGTGCAGGTGTCGGTGATCGACGAAGGCGGCAAGGTCGATCTCAATGCCGCCTCGCCCGAGGTGCTGCAGGCGCTGTTCGGCGCCGTGGGACTGGATGCGGTGGCCGCCGGCAAGCTTGCCGCCAACGTGGTGGAGTGGCGCAGCTTCGTCACCGATGCGGGGCAGGCGGACGCCGCGAACGCGGCCTACGCCGCCGCGGGGCGCGACTATGGCCCGCGCCACGGCCCGTTCGCCACCCTGCAGGAACTGCAGCTGGTGCTGGGCATGACGCCCGCGCTGTACCAGCAACTGGAACCGCTCGTCACGATCTGGTCCGGTCGCGCCATCCCCGACCCGAACACCGCGCCGCCACTGGTGCTGGCCGCGATTCCCGGGCTGCTCCCGCAGC
Source organism: Rhodanobacter sp. DHB23 (assembly GCF_014842975.1). Lineage (GTDB taxonomy): Bacteria > Pseudomonadota > Gammaproteobacteria > Xanthomonadales > Rhodanobacteraceae > Rhodanobacter_A. The sequence goes on from NZ_JACYXK010000025.1 coordinate 133,482, forward strand.
AACTGCAGGCCCTGCTGGCCGCACGGCAGCAAAACGGCGGTGCCGGCACGTCGCCCATCGGCGGCGGGATCACGCATAGTATCCGTTCGCAGGCCGAGCTGGCCGACGGCACGCGCGCGGTGATCCGCGCCACGATCCGTCTGCAGCCGGGCTGGATGGGGTCGCAGCCGTACACCGTGCTGCGCTGGCAGGAGGGCGACGGGGAATGAGTGCTGCAACGACATCGCTGCGGTCATGGGAACCCTCTCATGGCCTCCCGGCACGGAGGGTCCGGAGGCCATGAGAAGGTTCCCCATGGAGCGCCTGCGCGACGCCTGGCGCGCTTCGCCGTTGCCGGGCTTTTTCGCGTGGTGGGGCGGCGAGCTCGTCCCGCTGCTGCCGGCGCGCTGGTGCGCCGCGCTGGCCGCTGGCGCTGGCTGGCACCTGCTGCAACAGGCCGATGGCGACTGGCAGCTGCGCCGGGCCGGCCAGGCCGAACCGCTGGCGCGCTGGAGCGACGGCCTCGACGCCGTGGCGCAACAGGCCGCCCTGGCCGCCGCATGGCGCGGCACCGATCCCGAGGATCGCCGGCTGGCCTTGCTGCTGCCGCCCGACACGGTGCTGCGCCGGGTGCTGCAATTGCCGCTGGCCGCGCGCGGCAAGCTGCACCAGGTCGCCGGCTACGAGATGGACCGGCAGACGCCGTTCCACGTCGCGCAGGTGCATTACGCGGTGCGCGAGCTCGCCCAGCCCGCCGTCGCCGGCCGCTGCGCGGTGGAACTGCTGGTGGTCCGCCGCGACACGCTCGACCCGCTGCTGGCCCGGCTCGGGGCGCTGGGCATCGCGGTGGATGCGGTGGACCTGCCACAGGATGCCGGCCGCCTGGGCATCGACCTGCTGCCGCCGGAACAGGCCGCGCGCCGCACGCGTCCGCGCCTGCGCCTGAACCTCGCGCTGGCCGCCGCCGTCGTCGTGCTGTCGCTGCTGGCGATGGGCAGCTGGCTGCACAACCGCGAGGATGCGCTGGCGCAGATGCAGGCGCAGGTCGATGCGATGCGCGGCGATGCGCAGCAGGTGGCCGCGCTGCGCAAGCAACTGCAGGACGATGCCGGCGCCGCGGGCTTCCTGGCGCAGCGCAAGGCGCAGCGCCCCACCGTGCTGGGCGTGCTGCTCGACCTCACCAACCGCCTGCCGGCCAGCGCATGGATGGAGCGCTTCAGCCTCGACGACGGCGGGCAGGTCGGCTTCCAGGGGCAGAGCCCGCAGGCGGCGAAACTGCTCGATGCGCTGAAGGGCTCGAACCTGCTCGACAACGCGAATTTCCAGGGCAGCATCCAGCCCGATCCGGCCAGCGGCAAGGAGCGTTTCTACATGGTGGCGCAGTTGCACAAGCCCGCGCCGGCGCGGACCGCCGCCGGCACGGGCGATGCGTCCCGGCCGGCCGACGGCGGGAGCGCGCCATGAGGGCGCTGAAGCTCACCCCGCGCGACAGCCGCATCGCGGCCGTCGGCCTGCTGCTGCTGGCCCTGCTGCTGGCCTACTTCCTGCTGCTGCACTGGTGGTTCGTGGCGCCGCTGCGCGACATCGATGCACAGATGGACGACCTGCGCGACACGCAGAGCCGCTACGCCGCCGCCATCGCCGAAAAGCCGCTGCTGGAGAAGCGCATCGCCGCGCTGGGTGCCGGCCAGGCCGCCAGCGACGCCTACCTGCCGGACGACGACCCGAACACCGCCGCCGCCGACCTGATGCAGCGCGTGGTGGACGCCGTGGCCGCGCATACCGAAGGCGGCAGCTGCAAGGTGACGCAGAAGATGCCGGTGGCCAATCCGCAAGCGGCCCCGGACGAGCCGTATCGCAAGGCCGCGGCCAGCATCAACCTCAGTTGCGACATCCAGCCCCTGGTGGCCGTGCTGCAGTCGCTGGAGCAGGGCACGCCCTACCTGTTCGTGGACAACCTCAACGTCTACCGCAGCCCGGTGCCGGTGCAGGGCAACGGGCTGCCGCTGGAAGTGCAGTTCACCCTGTCCGGCTACGTGCGCCCGGCCAACGGCGGCGCGGCCGCGCTGGCGACGCCCGCACCCGGCACGGGGCGAACCGGAGCGTCGCCATGAACGCCGCCAGCCAACGCCGGCTGACCATGGTGCTCGCGGCGCTGGTGCTGTCGCTGGGCGTGCTGTGGCTGGCGCTGCTGTTCGGCTTCGGCCGTGGCGTGCGCTGGGACGCGCCGCGTGCCACGGCGCTGCCTTCCGCCGCCGGTCCGCGCGCGGGCCTGCCGGCGCCGGTGCCGCTGGCGACGTTTGCGCCGGTGTGGCAGCAATCGCTGTTCAGCCCGGACCGCAAGCCCGAGGCGCATGCCGCCAGCGGCGGCAGCAGCCTCGGCGACCTCCAGCTCACCGGCGTCATCCTCACCCCGCAGCTGCGCATGGCGCTGCTGCACGACAACAGCGGCAACCGGGAACTGCGCGTGCGCGAAGGGCAGTCCCTGCCCGACGGCAGCGCGAGCGTGCTCGAGGTGCGGCAGCGCTCGGTGATCCTCGATTCCCCGCAGGGCCGCACCGAATTGAAACTGCCGGCGGGCGCGACGATCGATATCACGCAATCGGCTGCTGCCGGCGGCACGCCGCCGCCGCCCATGCCGCCGTCGCGCGACGGCGGCATGGCGCGGCCGGTGCCGCACCTGCCCGGCCAGCGGCCGCCCCAACCCGGCCCGCAACAGATCGAGCGCATGCAGAAGCTCAAGGCGGCCGTACTGCAGCGCCGCGCCGCCAGCCAGTCCGCGAATCCCGAAGGAGTCCACTGATGTCCCGCCAGCCTACCTCCATGCGTTCGCGGCAGCGTTTCCGCACGAAACTGCTGCATGCCGCCGTGCTGGCCGCACTCGCGGCGCTGTCCGGTTGCGCCGGCCAGTCGCCGCGGCCCGACGATGTTTCGCTGCAACGCGAGGCGATGGCGGGTACGCATGCGCCGGTGCCGGCGCCATTGCCGCTCGACAACGACCAGACCACCACCAGCAACGCCGGGGTGCTGCCGCAGGTCAGCCGCGGCAGCGGCCAGTTCGTGCATGCCACGGGCCTGGCCACGCCGCGCGCGCCGGCGGGCGGCGCCAACGGCGTCACCTTCAACTTCGAGAACCAGCCGGTGCAGGCGGTGGTGAAGGCGATCCTGGGCGACCTGCTCAAGAAGAACTACACCATCGTGCCCGGAGTGCAGGGCAACATCTCCTTCTCGACCTCCGAACCGGTGGACGCCAGCCAGGCGTTGCCGATACTGGAGACGCTGCTGTCGTGGACCAACAACGCCCTGGTCGTGCGCGGCGGCAGTTACGTGGTGCTGCCGGAGAAGGACGCGGTGGGCGGCAACCTGGTGCCCAGCCTGGGCGCCACGGCGCCGGCCGGCGGCCTGCAGGCGCGCCTGTTCCCGCTGCATTACATCGCCGCCGGCGAGATGCAGAAGCTGATCAAGCCGTTCGCGCGGCCCGACGCGGTGCTGCTGGTCGACACCGCGCGCAACCTGATCGTGATGTCGGGCACGCCGGACGACCTGGCCAACTACCAGCGCACCGTGAGCACCTTCGACGTGGACTGGCTGCGCGGCATGTCGGTGGGCGTGTTCAACCTGCAGAACGCCGACGTCGACCAGCTGATGCCCAAGCTGGACGAGATGTTCGGCGCCAAGGGCGACACGCCGCTGGCCGGCATGGTGCGCTTCATCCCGATCAAGCGCACCAACGCGCTGGTGGTGATCAGCACGCAGCCGAACTACGTGGACGAGGTGGGCGGCTGGATCGCCCGCATCGACCAGGGCGGCGGCAACCAGCCGCAGCTCTTCGTGTACAACGTGCGCAACATGAAGGCTTCGGACCTGGCCAAGTACCTGGGGCAGATCTACGGCAGCAGCTCGGGCGGCTCCGGCAGCGGTGGCGGCGAAGTAGGGCCGGGCCTCAGCGCCGGCACGCTGGGCAGCAGCGACAACGCGCGCGGTTCGGTCAGCGGCATGGGCAGCACCGCGGGCAGCTTCGGCAGCAGCAACACCGCGGGCGGCGGGCTGGGCGGCCTGAACGGCGGCGGCCTCGGCGGCACCAGTGGCGGCCTCGGCAGCACGGGGGGGCTGGGCAGCAGCCTGGGCAACGGCACGACGGGCGGCGCCGCTGCTTCCGGCAGTTTCGGCAATCCCAACGCCGCCAGCCAGGACCAGCAATACACCTCGCAGGACGGCAGCATCCACATCGGTTCGGTGGATTCCAACAACCAGTTGCTGGTGCGCGCGCGGCCGTCGCAGTGGAACGAGATCGAGGCGGCGATCAAGCGGCTGGACAACGTGCCGCTGCAGGTGCAGATCGAGACGAAGATCCTCGAGGTCGACCTCACCGGCCAGTTCCAGTTCGGCGTGCAGTGGTACCTGCAGGGCCTGGCCGACAGCACGCCCACCGGTACCGGCTTCAACGGCAACGGCGCCACCAGCAACTACCCGGGCGCGCATCGGGAGATCGCGCTGGGCCAGGGCACCAATGCCTATGGCGGCCAGCCTTTCTACTATTCCTTCCTCAGCAGCAACGGCAAGTTCCAGGTGGCGGTCAACGCGCTGGAGCAGAACGGCAACACCAAGACGCTGTCGGCGCCGTCGCTGGTGGTGCTCAACAACCAGGTGGCGCACATCCAGGTGGGCAGCAATATCCCGATCAACCAGACCTCGTTCGTCGCCGGCGTGACCACCACCTCGGGCAGCAGCGCCACCGCGACCAGCGTCCAGTACATGACCACCGGCGTGCTCCTCAACGTGCAGCCCCGGGTCAATCCCGGCGGCCTGGTCTATCTCGACATCGACCAGCAGGTCAGCTCGCCTCAGGGCAGCGCGAATTCGCAAGGCAACTACACCATCCAGAACCGCGAGATCGGCACCCAGGTGGCCGTGCAGAGCGGCCAGACCGTGCTGCTCGGCGGCCTGATCCAGGACGAGCAGGACAACACCGACACCGGCATCCCCGGGCTCAACCGCATCCCGATACTGGGACGCCTGTTCGGCAGCACCAGCCACACCCGCAACCGCACCGAGCTGATCGTGCTGATCACCCCGCGCGTGATCCGCAACAGCGAGGAGGCGCGCCAGATCACCGACGACTACCAGCAGGGCTTCGAATCGCTGAAGCCGCTGTATGCCACGCCGGCGACTAGGGCGACGACGACTCCGGCGGTGCCGGCAGGTTCGACGCAGACGGTGCCGTTGCAGCATTGAGCGCGGCAGACTCGTGCCGGCCGCTATCATCGCCGCGCATGAATCCCGCGCCATCCAGCTTCCCGATCACCCCGCTGCTTCCCGACATCCGCGCGTCGCTCGCCGCGACGCCGCGGCTGGTGCTGGAGGCGCCGCCCGGCGCGGGCAAGACTACCCAGGTGCCGCTGGCGCTGCTTGACGCGCGATGGCTGGCTGGCCGGAAGATCGTGATGCTGGAGCCGCGCCGCATCGCCGCGCGCGCCGCCGCGCAATTCATGGCGCGGCAACTGGGCGAGGAGGTGGGGCAGACCGTCGGCTACCGCATCCGCTTCGAGTCGAGGACGAGTGCGGCCACGCGCGTCGAGGTGGTCACCGAAGGCATCCTCACCCGGCTGATCCAGGACGATCCGGAGCTGGCGGGCATCGGCGCGATCCTGTTCGACGAATTCCACGAGCGCCATCTCGCCGGCGATCTCGGCGCCGCGCTGGCGCTGGACGTGCAGGCCACGCTGCGGCCCGATCTTCGCTTGGTGGTGATGTCCGCCACGCTGGATGGCGAACGCATCGCACGCTGGCTGGATGCGCCGCGGCTCGCCAGTCCGGGCCGCAGCTACCCGGTACGCATCGAATATCCGCCGGCGCGCACGCAGGAAAGCCTGGAGCATCACCTCGCGCGCGTGGCGAAGCAGGCGCTGTCGGAGAACGACGGCGACTTGCTGGCTTTCCTGCCGGGGCGGCGCGAGATCGCGCGGGCGCAGGCGGTGCTTGAAGAAACCGTCGCACGCGATGCCCCGCTTTCCCTCCCCGCTCCCGCTCGCGGGAGCGGGGCCGGGGGAGAGGGTTCGGCCAGCGCGCGAGGCCATGCTTCGCCCGTGCCCTCTCCCGCCCCTGTCGGGGCACCCTCTCCCGCAAGCGGGAGAGGGGAAGATGCGCACATCGAGATCGTGCCGCTGCACGGTGAGCTGTCCCTCGCGGAGCAGCAGTGGGCGCTGGCTCCTGCGGAGGCAGGCACGCGCCGCATCGTGCTGGCCACCAACGTGGCCGAGTCCAGCGTCACCTTGCCCGGCATCCGCGCGGTGATCGACAGCGGCCTGGCGCGCGAGCCGCGCTTCGATCCGAATTCGGGCTTCACGCGGCTGGAGACGGTGGGCATCTCGCAGGCCTCCGCCGACCAGCGCGCGGGCCGCGCGGGGCGCGTGGCGGAAGGCGTCGCGTATCGCCTGTGGCCGCAAAGCAAAAGGCTGGATCCCGCGCGCACCGCGGAGATCGCGCAGGCGGAGCTCTCCGGCCTTGCGCTGGAGCTGGCGGCATGGGGCAGCGACAGCTTGCCCTGGCTGGATGCGCCGCCGCCCGGCGCGCTGGCGCAGGCGCGCGAACTGCTGGCGAACCTCGGTGCGCTGGACGGCGACGGCCGCATCGCCGCGCTGGGCCGGCGCATGCTGGCCCTGGGCGCCACACCGCGCCTGGGCGCGGCCGCGTTGCGCGCGCCGGACGCGTTGCGCACATTGGCCGCCGACCTGCTTGCGTTGATGGAGGCGCGCTCGCCGCTGCGTGGCGAACAGTCGCGCAGCGACGACTTCCGCCTGCGCGTGGCGGCGCTGCATGCGTGGCGCGACCGCCGCGGCCATGGCGCGGACGCCGGCGCGCTGGCCGCCATCGAACAGGCCGCCAAGGGCTGGCGCAGGCGCCTGGACGTCCGCACGCCCGCCAGCGGCACGCCCGACAGCCATGCCGTGGGCGACCTGTTGCTGCATGCCTTCCCCGACCGCATCGCGCGCCGCGACGAGGGCAATCCGCTGCGCTACACGCTGGCCAACGGCCGCGGCGCGCGCCTGCACGACAACACAGCCTTGCTGGGCGAGCCGTGGCTGGTGGCGCTGGACCTGCGCCACGAGGCGCGCGACAGCCTGATCCTCGCCGCCGCGCCGTTCGATCCGCGCGTGCTGGAGCGCGACTACCCGCAACGCTTCGTGCGCGAACGCGCGCTGCGCTGGAACGAGGCGCGCGGCGCGGCGGAGGCGTTCGAGGAACACCGCTACGCCGCCATCGTGCTGGAGCGCCGCAGCGTGCCGGTGCAGCCGGAGGATGCCTTGCCCGCCCTGCTCGCCGCGATCCGCGGCAAGGGACTGGATGCGCTGCCGTGGAGCGAGCACGCGCGCCGCCTGCGCCTGCGCGTGCAGGCCTTGCGCGAGTGGATGCCGGAACTGGGCCTGCCCGACGTCTCCGATGCGCACCTGCTCGCCACGCTGGACGACTGGCTGGCGCCCTGCCTCGGCGACAAGCACCGGCTGGATGCGCTGGATGCGGAAGAACTTTCGCAGGCGCTGTCCGCCCTGCTCGACCACGCGCAGCGGCAGGCATTGGACACCCACGCCCCGGATGCGCTGCGGGTGCCCAGCGGCCAGACGCGCCGGCTGGAATACGCGCCCGATGCGCCGCCGGTGCTGGCGGTGAAGCTGCAGGAGTTGTTCGGCCTGGCCGACACCCCGCGCGTGGGCGGCGGCCGCGTGGCGGTGACCCTGCACCTACAGTCCCCCGCCGGCCGACCGATACAGGTCACGCAGGATTTGCGCAGCTTCTGGGAGCGCACCTACCCGGAAGTGAGGAAAGAGCTGAAGGGCCGTTACCCGAGGCATCCGTGGCCGGACGATCCCTGGACCGCCACGCCGACGCACCGGGCCAAGCCGCGCGAGCGGCGCTAGCGGCCTGCAGCGCGGAACGAGGCCAGGATGGCCATGCATTCCCGCCGTTTGCGACGTAGCGGCCGGGCGGCGCAGGCATCGGCAGGAAACCGGATTTGTCCACGCAGGGGAAAGGCGACAACGCGGACGCGACGCCTGCCGACGAGGCCGGCAACGCCGGGCCGGAGCGGCGACCGTCGCCGCACTGGCGGACGCCGGCTTGCCTGTGGAGCCTGCTGGCCCTGTTGCTGGGCCTGGCGCTCTCCCTGCTGGTGCAGAACCAGCAATGGCGGCGCGAGCAGGTGGAGCAGAGGTCGGCGCGCACCGAACTCGCCAACAAGGTCTATGCGGGCCTGCAGGGCCGCCTGCAGTTGCTCGAAACCCTGATGCGCGCCACGCAGTCGCTGTACCTCGCCTCCGACTCGGTGGAACCCGGCGAATTCGAGGACTTCTACCGCAACATGCGGCCGGGCGAACGCTTCCCCGATCTGCTGGCGTTGTCCTATGCGTCGCGCACGCAGGATGCGGATGGCGTGCACTACGTCGTCCGGCTCACCGAGCCGCGCAAGGCGAATGCGATCCTGATCGGGCTGGACGAAGCCGGCCAGAAGGAGAATCTCGCCGGCCTGCTGCGCGCGCGCGACAGCGACGAAGTGACCATGTCGGCACCGATGCACCTGGTGCAGCCGGGCAATGGCGCCGGCAGCGAGCGGGGCGTCATCCTCAGCCTGCCGGTGTTCAGCCCCGGCGCCATCCCGCAGGACATCGTGGAACGGCGCGCACGCGAGCTGGGCACGGTATCCGCCTCGTTCCGCCTGAACAGCCTGATCGGCGACAGCGTGCCGGACGGCATGGCCCGCGTGCTGCGCCTGCGCGTGAGTGACGTCACCGACCCGGTGCCGCGGTTGTTGTACGACTCCGCGCCGGGCAGCGCGCTGCCGTCCGCCGCCGGCTATCGCTACGGGCGCACGCTGGTGCACGGCGGCCGCAAATGGGACGTGGCGATGTATCCGCTGGCGATCCGCGCCGACGCGTGGCACTGGGCCATCCTGCTGGCCGGCGCACTGGCCAGCGTGCTGCTGGCCATGCTGGTGTACGCCATCGTCGGCACGCGCCACCGCGCGCTGGAACTGGGCTGGCGCATGAGCCGCCGCTACCGCGAAAGCGAGGAGCGCTTCCGCACGCTCAACGAGCACCTTCCCGCGCTGGTGCTGCTGGCGAGCACCGACGGCGGCCGTATCGTCTACGCCAACCAGGCTGCGCGCGCCCGGTTCGGTGCAGGCGTCACCGGGCACCGGCTCGCCGAATTGTTCGAGGACGCGCAGCCGGCGGCGCTGGCCGGCGCCGCCGCCGGGGAGCAGGTCGAGGCCGGCTTGATCGACGAAAGCGGCATGCGCTTCTGGGCCAACGTGGCGATCGCGCACGTCGCGACGCACGGCAGCGACAAGCTGCTGATGGTGGCCGGCGACATCAGCGAACAGCGCCGGCTCACCGAGCGCCTGAGCTACCAGGCCAGCCACGACGCGCTGACCGAGCTGTACAACCGCCATGAATTCGAGCGGCGCCTGTGCGCCGCGCTGGCCGCGGCCGGGCCGGACATGCAGGCCGCGCTGCTGTACGTGGACCTGGACCAGTTCAAGCTCATCAACGACACCTCCGGCCATCTCGCCGGCGACCAGTTGCTGGTGCAGTTGTCCGCGGTGATGCGCCGCCAGTTGCGCGACATCGACGTGCTGGCGCGCCTGGGTGGCGACGAGTTCGGCATCCTTGCCTTCGGCATGACCAGCCTGGCGGTCGCCGAGCAGATGGCAGAGCGCCTGCGCCGCAGCATCGACGGCTACGTGTTCACCTGGGAGCAGCGCAGCTACCTGGTCAGCGCCAGCATCGGCGGCGTGCTGGTCGATGGGCACGGCACGCAGGCCAAGGACCTGCTGTCGCAGGCCGATGCCGCCTGCTACCTCGCCAAGGAACGTGGCCGCAACCGCGTGCACTTCCACTCCGAGCGCGACGGCGAGACACAGCGCCGGCGCGGCGAGATGGAATGGGCGCAACGCCTGCAGTGGGCAGTGGACGAGGGCCTGTTGCTGCTCGCCTACCAGGAGATCAGGCCGGTGCAGCCGGCGGCGGGCGACGGGATCTGCGCGGAACTGCTGCTGCGCTACCGTGATGAAAACGGCGCGTTGCTGCCGCCCGGCGTGTTCCTGCCCGCGGCCGAGCGCTACGGCCTGATGCCCACCATCGATCGCTGGGTGGTGCAGACCGCGCTGGCCCATTTCGACCAGTTGCACCCGGCGGGCGCGGCATTGTGCATGGTCTCGATCAACCTCTCCGGCGCCAGCATCGAGGACGCCGCGCTGGCCGACCAGATCGTCGACTGGCTGGGCTTCTACCGGGTGGATCCGCGGCGGGTGTGCTTCGAGATCACCGAGACCGTGGCGGTGCGCAACCTCGCCGCGGTGGTGCGCTGCATGGGGCGCCTGCGCGCCGTCGGCTGCCGCATCGCGCTGGACGACTTCGGCGCGGGCATGTCCTCGTTCACCTACTTGAAGAACCTGCCGGTGGATGCGATCAAGATCGACGGCAGCTTCGTGCGCGACATGCTCACCGATCCGGTCAGCCGCCTGATGGTGCGCGCCGTCACCGACATCGCCCACCAGCTCGGCCTGAAGGTGGTGGCCGAATGGGTGGCCGACGATGCCACGGTGCAGGCGCTGGCCGAGCTCGGCGTCAATGCGTTGCAGGGCTACTTCGTGCACCAGCCCGAGCTGGCGCCGTTCCATCGCGCTTGATGGCGGACGCCCATGCGGCGCAGTCGCCTGGCCAGCGGACACTGCGTGTATGGTTCGCGCGCGGCGGCATGGGTGCCACCGCGCGACCCGCCCCTTGCATCGGCTACTGCTTGCGCTTGAACAGCTTGCGGATCGCGGCGGCCACGGCGGCCACGCCGATGATGATGAACTTCTTCAGCGCCAGCAGCATCAGGCCGAGCTTGGCGAACAGGCCGGCCTTGGCGGCGATGCCGCCGGCGACCAGCGCGGCGATGCCGTAGGCGGCGAGCTTGTCGGTCCTGGCGTCGTAGTCGGCGTAGCGCTGGCCGGCGTCGAAGTCGGTCATCGCCAGCACGGCCGGCATGTCGGCGCGCACCTTGCCGAGTTCCTCGATCGGCGCCACTGCGTTGAGCGACAGGTAGCCGCGACGGCCCAGCACGCGGATCGCGTAGTTCAGCGTGTGGCCGTCCGCGCTGCCGTCGGGGCTCTTGAAGGCCAGGCTGCGCGCCCAGTACAGCTTGTGGCTGGCGGCGTCGTAGTGCGGCGGCTCGGCCCAGCCCAGCAGTTCGATCGTGGGATAGCCCCGCTTGGTGCGCTCCTCGTTCTCCGCCTGCGTGGCCTTCTGCATGTTCTTGAGCAGGTCGTCGTAGTCGATCTTGCCGGCGTCCTCGTCGGACACGTAGCCGTCGTCGACATAGGTGACCACCACGGCCCAGGAATGCTCGTCCAGCACGACGGCGGGATCGGTGGAGGGCAGGATCATGCCCAGCACCTTGTCGTCCGGCGGGTTGTTCCACAGCTGGGTGAGCACGCGCCGGGCGTCGGCCGCCTGCAAATAGCCGTAGCCCGGCTTCAGTTGCAGGGTGGCCTGCGCCTCGGGGATGGCGACCTGGCCGGACACCGGGTGCAGGCTGTGCAGCACTTCCTCGACCCTGGCATGGGCGTCGGCGGCGGGAGCGGCGGGCGCCGACGAAGACGCGGATGGCGCCTCGCCGGTGGCGTATGCGGGCGCCAGGCACACGGATGCGGCCAGCAGGACCAGCAGCAGTTTGCATTTCATCGGTTGTATTCCCCCAGGTGTCGTCCATGGCGGCACAGCCGTCCGGTTGTGCCGTGGCGCCCTCGTCCGGTGCGCCGTACGGCTTTTTACAGGGTAGGTCGGCGCCGTGCCAGCGTGGTCGCGCGGAGCCGGGTGCAGGTGCGTGCCGTCATTGCTGTGCGATGGCCGATCCCGGGACTGCCATGGGAATGGCCGGATCGGCTGGATGGTTTGAAACGACTGGATCGAGATAAATCGCCAGGGTGGTAATTCGTCAGATCGAAAAGCAATAACTTTCGATAATCGTGAATTATTGCATGGCGCTATGCGTCATCCTGTTGTGTGCCGCTGCCCTGCAATGTCCTGCGAAAGCGCAATCGCAAGGCGCTGCAGGCAATCTGCGGAGCCCGCGCGGATTGGCTGGCGTCGCATTTGTTTGCGAATGATGCAGGTCAATCCATTGAACGAACGTTTCAATATGAAATGGAAATGAACGACTAATGTGCGGGCGGTAAGGATTTGCAGTTCCTGATATTGACGGGTGCAAATTCCGTTGCGTAGTTTCGACGGGTTCGCTGCGGGGAGCGCAGCGAACGGTTCCGAGCGGCAACCGCGGGGGCGGTGGCTGTCAGGCAAAGCCTAGGGTCGGCCGTGAGAGGGAATCTGCACGGGGGAACGGCCACCGCAGAAGGGCGCCTGGGAACCGTCTGGCAAGCAGCAATTCCGGAGTCGCACGCATGCGACATGTTCTTTGCCACGGGGTCATGCGGCCGCGTAGGGTCCGCTCGCCCCGAAAACTTGGGGAGTCATCCATGCATCACGTTCGTTTGAAAGCACTGGCCGCCGCCATCGCCCTGGCTGCTGCCTCTTCTTCCGTCTGCGCCACCGGTGCGGTCGGCACAGCGCAGTTCGCTTCCATCCGCCATGCCACCACCCTGCAGACGGGGGACCGGGTCGTCGGTGCGCTGGACATTGCGCATCCGATGCGCGTCGCGGTATCGCTGAAGCTGCGCAACAAGGCGCAGCTGGATGCGTTCGTCGCCAATCCGCACCATCCCAACCTGACCCCGGCGCAGTTCAATGAGCTGTATGCGCCGACGCAGGAGCAGGCGCAGCAGGTGGCCGATTACCTGCGGCAGTCCGGTTTCAGCAACGTCACCGTCGAGCCGAACCGCCTGCTGGTGACCGGCGAAGGCCGCGCCGACACCGCTGCCGCCGCGTTCCGCACCTCGCTGGTCAGCGTGCACACGCATGACGGCCGCAATGCCTACGGCACCTCCAGCGACGTGCAGATCCCGGCATCGCTGCAGGGCATCGTGAACGAAGTGCTGGGTCTGCAGACCGTGCATACCTTCCACGTGCTGACGCCGGTGCATCCCAACGCGACCAGCGGCACCGCCAGCGCGCATGCGCCGACCGACTTCCCCACGATCTACAACGCGGGCAGCACGGCGACCGGTTCGACGATCAACGTCGGCGTGATCACCTCCGGCAGCATGACCAACATCAAGACCGACTTCAGCTCGTTCCTCAGCCAGCATCCCAGCCTCGGCAGCATCCCGCTGAACGTGGTGACGGTGGACGGCGGCGGCACCAGCACCAGCGGCGACGGCGAGTGGGACCTGGACACCCAGGACATCGCCGGCATGGCGGGTGGCGTGAAGGCGTTCTACCTGTACGACACCTCCAGCCTGGACACCCAGCCGCTGGTGGACGACTTCAACGCGGCAGTCACCGCCAACGTGGTGCGCATCATCAACGTCTCGATCGGCGGCTGCGAGACCGGCATGGAGACCAGCGGCGCGGCCACCGGCGACAGCATCTTCGAGCAGGCCGACGCGCAGGGCCAGACCTTCTCGATCTCCTCCGGCGACAGCGGCGCGGACGAGTGCGGCACCGGTGGCATCGTGCCGAGCTGGCCGGCCGATTCGCAGTACGTGGTGGCGGTGGGCGGCACCGAGCTGTACACCTCGGGCACCACCTGGACCAACGAGACGGTGTGGAACAACCTCAGCGAGAACGAGGGCGCGACCGGCGGCAGCCCCAGCACCTTCGAGCCGCAGCCGAGCTGGCAGAGCGGCGTGGGCCAGAACGCGGGCAGCAAGTACCGCGGCCTGCCCGACGTGGCCTTCGACGCCAGCCCGGACAGCGGCGCCAACGTGATCGTGGATGGATCCAGCGAACAGATCGGTGGCACCAGCCTCGCCTCGCCGCTGTTCGTGGGTACCTGGGCGCGCGTGCTGGCGACCAAGTCCTCGCTGGGCTTCGCTGCGCCGCTGATCTATGCCGACGCCGCGTCGCATTACTCGACCGACTTCCATGACGTGACCTCCGGCAACAACAGCGGCGAGACCGCCGCGGTGGGCTGGGATTACACCACCGGCTTCGGCTCGATCAACATCGCCAACTTCGTGGCCAATGTGGCCGGTAGCGGCGGCGGTACCACCGGTGGTACGCCGGTGGCCAGCTTCACCGACACAACGAGCGGCCTGACGGCGACGTTCACCAACACGTCCACCGACACCGGCGGCACGATCAGCACCTACTCGTGGACCTTCGGCGACGGCGGCACCTCGACCGCGGCCAGCCCGAGCCACACCTATACCGCAGCAGGCACCTACACGGTCAGCCTGACGGTGACCGACAACACCGGTGCCACCAGCACCAAGTCGGGCTCGGTGACGGTCACGTCGAGTGGCGGCGGCACGCCGACCCAGGTGCTCGGCAACACCGGCTTCGAAACCGGCACGGCTTCGCCGTGGACGATGAGCTCGGGCACGCTGTGCACCACCACCACCTCGTCGTCCAGCTACTGCGGCAGCGGCGAGAGCGCACATGCCGGTTCGTGGTTCGCCTGGCTGGATGGCTACGGCACCTCGCATACCGACACGGTGTCGCAGAAGGTGGCCATTCCCAGCGGCCACACCACGGCCACGCTGCAGTACTACCTGCACATCGACACCACCAAGAGCTCGGCGGTCGATACCTTCACGGTGCAGGTGCTGAACAGCTCGGGCTCGGTGCTGGCGACGGTGGGTTCGTTCACCAACGCCAACAAGAACACCGGCTATGCGCTGGAATCCGCCAACCTGTCCGCCTACATCGGCCAGACGGTGACCATCAAGTTCACCGGCAAGGAGACCTCGTCTTCCGGCAACACCGACTTCACGCTCGACGACGTCACGTTGAACGTGCAGTAAGCGCAGCACGCGAGCTGCAAACCCGGAGCCCGGTCGCAAGGCCGGGCTCTTTTGATTCTCGCGACCAGGGACGATTGCAAAGGTGCTCGAGAGTGTGGCCAAGGATGGCCACCTGTCTGATGCTCGCGATCGTGGATGATCGCAACGATGCCGATGGAATATCCCGGCGCGCATGCGACCATGGGCGCATGACGCAAGACTCTTCCCCGCGACTGGCCATCGTCGGCGGCGGTCCGGCCGGCCTGATGGCGGCCGAAGCCGCCTGCGCCGACGGCATCCAGGTCGATCTGTACGACGCCATGGGCTCGGTGGGGCGGAAATTCCTGCTCGCCGGCAAGGGCGGACTCAACCTCACCCACGGCGAACCGTTCGCACGCTTCGTCGAACGCTACGGCGAGCGCCGCGGGGAAGTCGCCCGCTGGCTGCGTGCCTTCGATGCCGATGCCTTGCGCGACTGGGCGCGCGGGCTGGGGGTGGAAACCTTCGTCGGCAGCTCGGGCCGCGTGTTCCCCGCCGACATGAAGGCCGCGCCGCTGCTGCGCCGCTGGCTGCATCGCCTGCGCGCGGCAGGCGTCACCTTCCACATGCACCATCGCTGGCTGGGCTGGACGGGCGGTGGCGCGCTGCGATTCGCCGCGGCGGAAGGCGAACGCATCGTCGCGGCCGATGCCGTGGTGCTGGCGCTGGGCGGCGCGAGTTGGCCGAAGCTGGGTTCCGATGGTGCGTGGGTGGCTCCCTTGTGCGACGCCGGCGTCGACATCGCACCCCTGCAAAGCGCCAACTGCGGCTTCGAGATCGCATGGAGCGAACACCTGCGTACGCGCTTCGCCGGTGCGCCGCTGAAGTCGGTGGTGGCGCATTGGCTGGATCGCCACGGCATCGCGCAGGCGCGGCAGGGCGAATGCGTGCTCAGCGAATACGGCATCGAGGGCAGCCTGGTCTACGCGATCGGCGCGGACTTGCGCGAACGCGTCGCGCGGGATGGCGGGGCGATGCTGCACCTCGACCTTGCACCGGGCATCCCCCGGGTCGCCCTGGCCGAGCGCCTCGCCGCGCCGCGCGGCAAGCACAGCCTTGGCGACTGGTTGCGTCGCCGCGCGCATCTGGATGCCGCGAAATGCGCGCTGGTGTTCGAGGTTGCCGACAAGGTTGCGCTTGCCGATCCGGTTGCGCTTGCCGCACGCATCAAGGCACTGCCGTTGACCTTGCGTGCGCCGCGTCCGCTGGGCGAGGCCATCAGCACGGCAGGTGGCGTCCGCCTTGAAGCGCTCGATGAACATCTGATGCTGCGCGCGCGTCCGGGCACGTTCTGCGCGGGCGAGATGCTGGATTGGGAGGCGCCGACGGGCGGCTACCTGCTGACTGCTTGCTTCGCCAGCGGTTTGCTCGCGGGGCGTGGCGCGGCACGTTGGCTCCAGCAGTAATCCCCTCGCCCGCTTGCGGGAGAGGGGTAGGGGAGCGGGGCTTTTGTTCATTGCGTCTTATCGCAAGTGACAAAGCGTTTCGAGCCGCTGCCGCGGCCCGAGTCACTTTTCTCTGTGTGGCCAGAGAAAAGTAACCAAAAGAGAGGCCACCCCGATGCGGCGCTCTCCGGGCATCCGGCCCTGCGAGTACGTGAGGCGTGGCCGGGCTTTTCGGCCGGACTCCTGTCCGGTCGAAAAGGCGAGTCCATCCATGGACTCGCCCGCTGCGCGGCCTGATCGTCCCCGCCTCACCGCCGCATAGGAGCCCCGGGAAAGCAGCGCGCTCCTGCGCGCAGAAGCAACGGCCAGAGCAAAGCCAAGCCAAACCAAGCAAATCGCCAGTCAGCGGTAATCCCGCACGATCTCCAGCAAAGGCGCGAGGTGCGCCTCGAAATGCTTCCAGCGGGCCACCGAGGATCGATAGATCGGTTTGCGCACCTGGGCGATGCTGGCGGTTCGCACGATGCGCCCGTTGCGGTGGAAATCGAGGCAGCGCGCATCCCAGGGAAGTCCGAGGTAGTCGAGCAGGCGGCGTGCCTGGCCCTCGGTATCGGCGACCATGTCCTCGTAGCGCAGGTCCAGCACGGTGCCGGGCGGCAGCACGCGGTGCCAGTGCCGCATCAGTTCGATGTAGCGCACGTAGTAGCGGCCCAGGCTGCCCAGCTCGTAGCTGAAGTCGAGATTGCCACCTTCGAACAGGCGCGCGTAACAGGAGAAGCACGAATCCATCGGATCGCGCATCGCATGGATGATCTTCGCGTGCGGCAGCATGCGGTGGATCATGCCCACGTGCAGGAAATTGGCCGGCAGCTTGTCGGTGATGTGGGTCGCATGCGGGGCATGCCGCCACGCGCGTTCCACGTAGGCTTCGCCCAATTGCCGGCAGGCCTCGGCGGAGAGCGTGGCGGCGATTTCCGGATAGGCGGACGCAGGTGTGTCGAAGGAGTGCACCACGTCATGCAGGTCGGTCAGCTCGCCGGCACCGTGGATGCCCGGATGGCTGGCCAGGATCTGCTCGATCAGCGACGTGCCAGAGCGCGGCATGCCGACGATGAAGATCGGCGTCCTGCCGGCCTGGGACGATGGTGGAGGGTTTGCGAAAAAGTCGGCATGGAAGATCGACCGCAGGCGCGCGGCCAGCGCCGCTTCGCGCGCCTCGTCGTGCGGGAAGCGCGTGCGCTGCAGGCGATTGCCTTCCGCATAGGCCGCGAAGGCGTCGTCGTGCCGGCCGGCATCCTCGCGCATCTTGCCGAGCGCGAACCAGTAGTTGACGCGCCCTGCCGGCGGCAGGCCGGGGAGCTGGTGCTGCTGCTCCTCGAGGATGCGCAGGTGCGGGTCGTCCGCGGCATGCGTGCGGAAGGGCGCGAGGTTGCAATGCGCCTGCAGGAAGTCCGGCTTGAGCGCGATCGCGGCTTCGAAGCAGGCGCAGGCTTCCTCCACGCGGCCCTGCTTCTTCAGGCACAGGCCCAGGTTGTTGAGCGCCATCAGGTAGTCGGGCTTGATCGCCAGCGCGTGCCGGTAACTCTGTTCGGCCTCGTCCAGCCGCAGCTGGTCGCGCAGGATGTTGCCGAGGTTGAAGTGCGGCTCGGCGAAGCGGTCGTGGATGGCCAGCGCCTGCCGGTAGCTGGACTCGGCTTCGTCGCGGCGGCCCTGGTCGCGCAGGGCATTGCCCAGGTTGTTGTGCGCTTCGGCGTAGTCCGGCCTGATCGCCAGCGCGCGGCGGTAGCAGGCTTCGGCCTCGGCCAGCCGCGACTGTTCGCGGTACACGATGCCCAGGCTGTTGTGCGTGCCCGCGTCGCCCGGGCGTGCGGCCAGCACCTGCAGGAAGTGTGCTTCGGCTTCGGCGGGCCGATGGATCGCCAGCAGGGTATGGCCAAGCCTGGCATGCGCCTCGATGAAATCGGGCCTGATCGCCAGCGCCTGCCGGAAGCTGTCCGCGGCTTCGTCCAGCTGCCCCTGGGCTCCATGGGCATTGCCCAGCAGGTAGTGCGCTTCAAGGTGGTCGGGCTTGAGCGCGATGGCCTGCCGGTAACTGCGCGCGGCATCGGCCAAGGCACCCCGTGTCATCTGCGACTTGCCCCGGGCGACGAGGGCGTCCGCATCATGCAGCGGCGGCGATGCGCTTTCTCCGGGAGGCATGTCGTCGTGGGGCATGGCGGCGCGGGGGCGGTTCGTGCGTCAGCCCAGCGGCCGCACGCGGAAATTGCGGCCCTTGATGCGGCCGGCACGCAACCTTTCCAGTGCCTTGTTGGCCAGCGCGCGCGTGATCGCCACGTAGGCGCGCGTGGCGAACACGTCGATCTTGCCGATGTCCTTGGCGTCGAGCCCGGCGTCGCCGGTCAGTGCGCCGAGGATGTCGCCGGGGCGCAGCTTGTCCTGCCTGCCGGCGTCGATCACCAGGGTTTTCATCGGCGCCAGGTGCAGCGTCTTGCCGCGTGGCGGCGCTGGCTTCAGCGTGCGCCACGGCAACGCCGTGCCCAGCGCTTCCTCGATGTTGGCCGCCTTGGGGCGCTCGCGCGGCGTGCACAGCGTGATCGCCAGACCCGATTCGCCCGCGCGGCCGGTGCGGCCGATGCGGTGGGTATGCGTGTCCGGGTCGTGCGCGATGTCGTGGCTGATCACCAGCGGCAACGCAGTGATGTCGAGGCCGCGCGCCGCCACGTCGGTGGCCACCAGTACCGAGCAGCTGCGGTTGGCGAAGCGCACCAGCACCTCGTCGCGGTCGCGCTGTTCCATGTCGCCGTGCAGGGCCAGTGCCGAGAAGCCGCGCCGGTCCAGCTCCTGCGCCACCGCGTCCACGTCCTTGCGCATGTTGCAGAACACCAGCGCATGCTGCCCGCGCTCGCCGGCCAGCAGTTGCGCCAGCGCGTCGAGCTTGTGTGCCGGCTCCACCTCGATGAACTGCTGCTCGATGGCCGGCCGGGCCTCGACTGGCGCGTCGACGGTGACTTCCACTGGGTCGTGCTGCACGCGCCCGCTCACCGCGCGGATCTCGTCGGCATAGGTGGCCGAGAACAGCAGGGTCTGGTGGTGCTTCGCGATGCGCCCCACGATGTCGTCGATCGCTTCGCTGAAGCCCATGTCCAGCATGCGGTCGGCCTCGTCCAGCACCAGCACCTGGATGCCGCCGCCGTGCAGGCTGCCGCGCTTCAGGTGTTCCTGCACGCGGCCGGGCGTGCCGACCACGATGTGCGGGTCGTGCGCGAGCGAGGCCAGCTGCGGCCCCAGCGGCATGCCGCCGCACAGGGTCAGCAGCTTCACGTTGGGGATGTTGGCGGCGAGCTTGCGGATCGCCTTGCTGACCTGGTCGGCCAGTTCGCGCGTGGGGCACAGCACCAGCGCCTGCAGGCGGATCGTCTCCACCTGCAGGGCCTGCAGCAGGGCCAGGCCGAACGCGGCGGTCTTGCCACTGCCGGTCTGCGCCTGCGCGATCACGTCGCGGCCCTCCAGCATCGGCGGCAGGCTTTGCTCCTGCACCGGCGTCATGGCGGTGTAGCCCAGCGTTTCGAGGCTGGCGAGCAGGGCGGGTTTGAGCGGCAGGGTGGCGAAGGCGGTCATGCGCCATGATCGCATGCCGTCGCCGCAAGCCCCTATTCCAGTGCGGAATCGATGTGGATCTCGCCGCTCAGCACCTTGTGGATCGGGCAGGCGTTGGCGATCTGCAGCAGGCGTTCGCGCTGTTCCCCGCTCAGCTCGCCGC
Source organism: Rhodanobacter sp. DHB23 (assembly GCF_014842975.1). Classification (GTDB taxonomy): domain Bacteria; phylum Pseudomonadota; class Gammaproteobacteria; order Xanthomonadales; family Rhodanobacteraceae; genus Rhodanobacter_A. The sequence goes on from NZ_JACYXK010000025.1 coordinate 153,526, forward strand.
GCAGGGCGATGCGGCGGCCGATCCGGTTGCTGCCGGGCGGCGGCGCGCCGTCGGGATTGAAGTCCAGCGCCACCTCGACGCCTTCCAGCGGCCAGCCCTTGCGCTCGGCGTACATTTTCAGCGTGATCGTGGTGCAGGCACCCAGGCTGGACAGCAGCAGCCGGTGCGGGTCGGGGCCGGTGTCGCCGCCGTGCAGGGTGGGCGGTTCGTCGCCCGCCCAGGCATGGCCGCGGTCGTCGGTCAGGCGTACGGCGTAAGGCGTGCCGGCGATGGTGGCGGTGACGGCGGGAGTCGTGCTCATCGGTGTGCTCCGGTTGCGGTGGATGTGGTGTATCACGATTGCCCGCGGCCGGTGCGACTTGCATCCGCGGGCGCGGTCGCGGATCGTGTACGGCCCAAGGTTTCCGCCACGCCTCGCCATGGACATCGTTTTCATCGAAGACCTGCGCATCGACGCCGTGATCGGCATCTACGACTGGGAGCGCCGCGTGCGCCAGACCCTGGCGTTCGACATCGAGATGGCGTTCGACAACCGCGTACCCGCTGCCAGCGACGACATCGCGCACACGCTGAACTACAAGGACGTGTCCAAGCGGCTGATCGACTACGTGGGCGCATCGAGTTTCGGCCTGGTGGAAACGCTGGCCGAGCGCTGCGCCGCGATCATCCGCGAGGAGTTCGGCGTGGCCTGGGTGCGGCTGAAACTCTCCAAGCCCGGCGCGGTGCGCGGCGCCAAGGCGGTGGGCGTGCGCATCGAGCGCGGCACGCGGCCGGATTGAGCATGGAGCGCGTCTACCTCAGCCTCGGTTCCAACCTCGAACCGCGGCGCTACCTCAACGCGGCATTGGACGAGCTGCGCGCGCGCTTCGGTGCCATCGCCGTGTCGCCGGCCTACCGCAGCAAGTCGGTGGGTTTCGACGGCGCGGATTTCGTGAACCTCGCCGTGGCGCTGGACACCGAGCTCGAGCCCGAGGCACTCAACGACTGGCTGCATGCGCTGGAAGACCGCCACGGCCGTCGCCGCGACGTGCCGCGCTATTCCGACCGCACGCTGGACGTGGACATCGTGCTGTACGGCGAGCGCGTGATCGATGGCGCCGGCCACCTGCAGGTGCCGCGCAAGGAACTCCGGCACGCCTTCGTGCTGAAGCCGCTGGCCGACATCGCGCCGCAAGCGCGCCATCCGGTGAGCGGGCGGACGCTGGCCGAGCTGTGGGCGGCGTTTCCGCAGGAGAGCGAGCCGCTGCGGCTGGAGCCGCTCACACCGTAAGCGTGCGCCCGCCGTCCACGCGGATGATCTGGCCGGTCACGTAGGGCGCGTCGCGCAGCAGCCACAGCACGGCGCCGGCCACGTCCTGCGGCGAGCCGGCGCGCTGCAGGGGCGTACGGGCGAGCATCGCCTGCTGGTCGTCGTAGGGCTTGCCGTCGCTGGGCCACAGCACGGCGCCGGGCGCCACGCCGTTGACGCGGATGGCGGGGGCGAGGTCCAGCGCCAGCGCGCGCGTCATCGCCGCCAGCGCGGCCTTGGCCATGCAGTAGACCGGATGGTCCGCCAGCGCGCGCTCGGCATAGATGTCCACCAGGTTGACGATGGCGCCGCGCGCCGCGCGCAACGCCGGCGTGGCGGCTTGCGCGAGGAAGAACGGCGCCTGCGCGTTCGAGGCGAACAGCTCGTTCCATTGCGCGATGCCGGTCGCGCCGACCGGGGTGGGGAAGAACGCCGAGGCGTTGTTGACCAGGGCGTCGAGCCGGCCGAAGCGGGCGAGCGTGCCGTCCACCAGCCTGTCCGGCGCCTGCGGGTCGCCCAGTTCGGCTTGCAGCACGAGGGTGCTGCCGGCGCGGGCGTGCTCGAGTTCGGCCGCCAGTGCCATGGTTTCCGCCACCGAACGGCGACAGTGCAGGGCGAGGTCGTGGCCGGCGGCGTGCAGGGTGCGCGCGATCACCGCGCCCACGCGCTTGCCGGCACCGGTGACCAGGGCGACGGGGCGTTCATGGCGGGGCGGCATGCGGTGGTTCCTGCGCAGTTCGTGATGGCGAGAGCTTGCCGGATCGGCGCAAGCGCGTCATCTCACGCCTTGTCCGATGGCGGGCGCCGCTTGCGCGTGACCGCCTTGCGCGCCGCACCGGCCAGCTTGCGCACGCGCGAGGCCGGGCGCGCTGCGGGCGCGTCATCCATTGCGTCGCCGCCTTCGTGCTCGATGCCGTGGCTGAACAGTTCGATGGTGGTGGCGGCCACTTGCCCGGTGTCGTAGTAGGCATAGGCGCCCACGCCCAGTGCGCCGATCACCGGCAGCCAGCGCGACAGGCCTTCGCCCACGGCGCGCTGGCTGAATTTCACGCCGAGCTGCTTGGCGATGCGTTCCACCACGGCGAACGACATGCGGCGGAACAGCAGGCGGTCGCCCATGCGCACCACCAGGTCGCGGAAGGCCTGCGCCGCGGTATGGCGGAACAGGCAGTACAGCATTTGCTCGCGGCCCAGTTCGGCATGGCGGCCGTAGGCGGCGGCGATGTCGCTGACCATCTGCGCCTGGATCTTCCAGATCGCCATCAGCTCCGGCAGCACGGTGAGCCAGCCCAGCGGCCCCGGTGGCAGCGCCAGCGTGCCGGAGGTGAGCGCGGCGCGCTGGGCGGCGCGGCTGGCGATCTGGCGCGCCTTCGCCTGCGGATCGTCGGCGCCCTCCACCTTGCTGGCGGGGATACGGCTGATGAAGTCGAGGATCGCCTGGGTGACGCGGTTCGCCTCCTCCTGCCCACTGATCACGGCGGGAACCTGGCGGCTGCCGTCGGCCTTGCCGTTCTGGCTCATGGCGCAACTCCGTGCGATGCGGAGTGGCCAGTCTAGGGCGGCGGCATGAAGCCCGGATCAATGGCCGGAAAGCGAAACGAGCGCATGACACATGACTTGTGGCCCGCGCCTGGTGGGTCCGGTGTAGGTAATGTTATAACATTACAGTTCATGACCCGGCCGATGTGCCGGATCGCCGTCTCCCCGGAATCGGAATCCCGACCCATGAAGCTTTCTCCACTTGCCCTGAGCCTCGTCACCGCATTGTGCGTGGCCTCCGTCCATGCGCGTGCCGATGACGTCACGCCCGTTCCCGCGCCTGTCACGACCGGTGCGGCGACCGGCAACGGGACGACGGATGGCGACGACAGCCAGCAGGCCACGCGCAACAAGCGTGCGCCGAAAGTGCAGGATCTCAACGGCATCAGTGTCTCGGCCGCGTTGGACCAGGCACGCAATGCGTTGTCGCCCGACACCGGCTCCAGCCAGTACGTGATCGACGCGAAGGACATCCAGGCGCTGCCGCTGGGCGCTTCCACGCCACTGAACCAGGTGGTGCTGCAGGCGCCGGGCGTGGTGCAGGATTCCTACGGCGGCCTGCACGTGCGCGGCGACCACGCGAACCTGCAGTACCGCATCAACGGCGTGATCATCCCGGAATCCATCTCCGGCTTCGGCCAGACGCTGGACGCGCGCGCGATCCAGAGCGTGAGCCTGCTCGACGGCGCGCTGCCCGCGGAATACGGCCTGCGCACCGCCGCCGTGGTGGACATCACCACCAGGAGCGGCGCCGACCTCGGCAACGGCGGCAGCATCGGCGTCACCGGCGGTTCGTTCGGCACCTTCAATCCGAACGTTTCGCTGTGGGGCAACAGCGGCAACTGGAGCGCCTACTTCACCGCCAACTACCTGCAGAACGACGTCGGCATCGAGAATCCCACCGCCAGCCGCACGCCGATCCACGACCACACCAACCAGGTCAAGGGCTTCGGCGACATCACCTACCTGATCGACAACGACACGCGGCTGAGCTTCATGTTCGGCTTCGCCAACAACCGCTTCCAGATCCCTGACAATCCCGACCAGACCCCGCAGTTCGGCTACCTCGACGTCACCAACTTCGATTCCGCCAACCTGAACGAGCAGCAGGACGAGCAGACCCGCTTCGGCGTGCTCTCGCTGCAGGGCAAGCTGGGCGGCACCGACTACCAGGTCTCGCTGGGCCAGCGCTACAGCGGCCTGCAATACCTGCCCGACGACATCGGCGACCTGATGTTCAACGGCGTGGCCGGTGCCATCGACCAGACCGATCGCGCCAGCACGCTGCAGGCGGATTTCTCCACGCCGCTCGACGACAGCCACACCCTGCGCTACGGCGTGTACGGCAGCTACGACCGCGCCGGCACCAACACCGACTCGCTGGTGTTCCCCGCCGACGCCGACGACAACCAGGCCAGCACCACGCCGTTCGGCATCTTCACCAGCGACCGGATCGTCGCCAGGACCTGGTCCGCCTACGTGCAGGACGAATGGAGCATCGGCGGGAACTGGACGGTGAACTACGGCCTGCGCGGCGACGAGTACAAAGCCTTCGGAGCCACCCAGAGCCAGCTCAGCCCGCGCGTCGGCGTGGTCTGGCAGGCCGGCGAGAACACCACCGTGCATGCCGGCTACTCGCGCTACTTCACGCCGCCGGCGACCGAGATGATCACCGCCGCGAACATCACGGCCTTCGCCGGCACCACCAATGCGGTGAAGAACTACGGCGACAACGAGCCACTGGCGGAGCGCTCCAACTACTTCGACGCCGGCATCTCGCAGGACATCGGCAGCCACTGGACGCTGGGCCTGGACAGCTATTACCGCCAGGTGGACCGCCTGCAGGACGAAGGCCAGTTCGGCACCGCGCTGGTCTATTCCACCTTCAACTACCGCCTCGGCCGCGTGGCCGGCACGGAGTTCACCGCCAACTACAGCGACGGCCCGTGGACGGGCTACTTCAACTTCGCCTGGAGCAAGGCGATGGGCAAGGACGTGATCACCAGCCAGTACAACTTCAGCCCGGTCGACCTGGCCTATATCGCCAACAACTACATCTACCTCGACCACGACCAGAAATACACTTCCTCCGGCGGCCTCAGCTACGCGCTGGACGGCAACACCAAACTCGGCCTCGACTACCTGTTCGGCACCGGCCTGCGCCGCGACGGCGCGGTGCCGAACGGCGCCAGCATGCCGGCCTATTTCCAGCTCAACCTCAACGTCTCGCACGATTTCGACTTCGACACCGTCGGCAAGCTGCACACCCAGCTCGCGCTGATCAACGCGCTGGACCGCACCTACGAGCTGCGCGACGGTACCGGCGTGGGCGTGGGCGCGCCGCAGTACGGCCCGCGCCGCGGCTTGTACCTCAGCCTGCAGAAGGACTTCTGATCGAAATGCGGTCGCGGTAGGCGCACCCTGTGCGCGATGGCTTTGGTGCCTGATCGAAGCCAAGAGCCATCGCGTACAGGGTGCGCTACGCGTATGCGGCGTGGCATGCGACGCTCGTCGCATCCGCTATGCTTGCCGCGCTTTCACTGCCGGCATGCCCATGGCCCCCCGACTCCCCGAACCCGGCGCCGACGAGCGCGCGCATTCCGACCGCCTGCTGCAGCACCTGCGCGAGCAGATCGCCGCACACGGGCCGATGCCGTTCTCGCAGTTCATGGAGCGCTGCCTGTATGCGCCGGGGCTGGGCTACTACAGCGCGGGCAAGACCAAGTTCGGCGAGGCGGGCGATTTCGTCACCGCGCCGGAGCTGGGCGGACTGTTCGCACGCTGCGTGGTGAACGTGGTGGCGCCGGTGCTGGACACGCCGGGCGACCAGGCGACCTTCCTCGAGCTCGGCGGCGGCAGCGGCGCGTTCGCCGAGGCGGCGCTCAAGGCCTTCGCCGAGGCCGGCAGCCTGCCGCATCGCTACCTGATCCTGGAGCCCAGCGCCGATCTGCGCGAACGCCAGCGCGAACGCCTCGCCGCCGCGCTGCCGGCCGAGCTCAACGCGCGCGTGCGCTGGCTGGATGGCCCGCCCGAGCACGGCTGGCGCGGTGTGCTGTTCGCCAACGAGGTGATCGACGCGCTGCCCACCACGCGCATCGCGATGAAGGGCGGCGAGGTCTACGAGGAATACGTGGCGCTGGACGGCGAAGGCCGGCTGATGCGGGTGGACCGCCCGGCCGATGCGCTGGTGGCCGGCGCGGTGCGCCACGTCGAGCGCGACCTCGGCGAGGAGTTCGCCGACGGCTACCGCAGCGAGATCCTGCCGCAACTGCCGTACTGGCTGCAGGCCGTGGCCGGTTCGCTGGAAGCCGGCGTGATGCTGTTCGTCGACTACGGCTACGTGCGCGGCGAGTTCTACCAGCCCGGGCGCCGCGATGGCACCCTGATGGCGCATTACCGCCACCACGCGCACGGCGATCCGTTGTGGCTGCCCGGCTTGAACGACCTCACCGCCTCGGTGGATTTCACCGCGCTGGCCGAGGCCGGCAACAGCGCCGGCTTCGGCGTGGCCGCCTACCTGCCGCAGGCGCAGTTCCTGGTCGCCAGCGGGCTGCAGGAAGCTTTCGAGACGGCGCACGGGCAAGCCGCCGATGAGGCGGCGCGCTATCGCCTGGCGCAGGAAGTGAAGCGGCTCACCCTGCCCGAGCGCATGGGCGAAAGCTTCCAGGCGATGCTGTTCGCGCGCGGGCTGGACATGCTGCCGCTGCCGGCGGAATTGCTGGAAGCGGACCAGGGCGGACGGCTGTAGGAGCGCGCCCTGTGCGCGAATGCTTTCCGCTCTGATCGAACATCGGAGCATTCGCGCACAGGGTGCGCTCCTTACTTCGCCACCGGCGCGCCGCGTCCCAGCGCCATGCCTTTCAGCACGTTGAGCGCCTGCGCCAGCGCGTAGTCGCTGGTGGCGAGCTTGGCCTCGGCGGCGCTACCGTCGTTGTCGATGTTGCCGCCGGGCTTGGCGCTTTCGTTGGCGAGATGGTTGGGCAGGTCGGCCTCCGAGCTGATCAGCTCCGGCGCGGTGTCGGCCTTCTGCACGCTGAGGTCGGCCAGCGGGATGTCGGGCTTGATGCCTTCGGCCTGGATCGAGGTGCCGTTGGGCGTGTAGTAGCGCGCGGTGGTGATCTTCACCGCGTGGTCGGCGTCCAGCGGCAGCACGGTCTGCACCACGCCCTTGCCGAAGGTGCGCTGGCCCATCAGCAACGCGCGGTGGTTGTCCTTGAGCGCGCCGGAGACGATCTCGGCGGCGGAGGCGGTGCCGTGGTTCACCAGCACCACCAGCGGCGCGCCGTTGAGCAGGTCGCCGTGGTGCGCGCTGAAGCTCATGTTGGAGTCGGGCAGGCGTCCGCGCGTGGTGACGATGGTGCCGGAGTCGAGGAAATCGTCACTGACGCCCACCGCGGCGGTGAGCAGGCCGCCGGGGTTGTTGCGCAGGTCGAGCACGGCGCCGCGGGGTGCGCCGCCCTTGGCGATCAGCTCGCCCAGCTTGTGCTCGAGGTCGGGCGCGGTGTCGCTCTGGAACTGGGTGATGCGGATGTAGTCGTAGCCGGGCTCGAGCTGGCGCACCTTGACGCTGGTGACGTTGATGTTCTCGCGCACCAGGTGCATGTCCACCGGCTTGTCGCTGTCCTTGTGCACGATGGTCAGGGTGATCTTGCTGCCGGGCTTGCCGCGCAGCTTGTCGAACATGTCGTCCACGTTCTGCCCGTCGATCAGCGTGCCGTCGATCTTCACGATGACGTCGCCGGGCCGGATGCCGGCGCGCGAGGCGGGCGTGTCGTCGATCGGCGTGACGATCAGCAGGCTGCCGTCCTGTTCCTCCACCTGGATGCCGAGGCCGCTGTACTGGCCGGTGGTGTCCTCGTCGAGCTGGGCCAGGCCGTTCTTGTCGAGGTATTCGCTGTGCGGATCGAGGCCGGCGAGCATGCCGGTGATCGCGTCGTTCATCAGGTCCTTGTTGCTCACCGGCTCCACGTAGGCCTGGCGCACGATGTCGTAGACGCGGCTGAAGCGGCGGATGTCGTCGAGGCTGGGCTGGTTGTCGGCGGCCTGGGCGGGCGCGTCCGCACGCACGTGGGTGGGCGGCAGGTCGACGGGCGGTTCGGGCGCGCTCGTGGCGGGTGCAGGCGCGTCCTGCGCATGCAGGAACGGCGCCGCCAGCAGCAGGGCGCACAGGCTGTAGGTGGGAAACCGCATGGAACGACTCCGGGGAAGGGGGTGGAACCGCTGTGCAACCGGCAGGCTCCGACACTACCAGCCTGCGACGACAAGGCGTTGCGCGTCAACGCCGGCGGGCCGGGCGATCAGTGTGACTTCAGCCAGCTGCGCGGATCGACCGGCTGGATGCCGTGGCGCAGTTCGAAGTACGCGCCGGTATTGATGCCGGTTGGGGCGCTGGCGGTGCCCACGGCCTCGCCGGCCTTCACCGCGTCGCCCACGGCGTGCAGCAGGGTTTCGTTGTTGCCGTACATGCTCATCCAGCCGTTGCCGTGGTTGAGGATCAGCAGCATGCCGTAGCCGCGCAGGAAGCCGGCGTAGACCACGCGGCCGTTCGCCACCGCACGCACCTCGCTGCCGCCGGGCGCGCGGATCAGCACGCCGTTGCCGTAGCTGTGCACCTCACCGGAGGCCGGCCAGGGCAGGTTGCCGCGGATGTCGGCGCCGGCGCTGCCCACTTCCAGTGGCGGCGGTGCCTTGCCGCCATGCTTGCGGGCGGCCGCCTGCTGGGCGGCGGCGCGGGCGGCGGCCTCGCGCATCGCCTCGTCGATCTGCTGCTGCAGGCGGGCGACCAGCGAGTTCAGCGATTGCTCGTCCTGCTTCAGCGCGGCCAGCCGTTGCGACTGGTCCTGGTAGGTGGCGTCGGCTTCGGCGGCCAGCTTCTGCTGCGCGGCGCGCTGCTGCGCCAGCTGCCTGCTTTGCGTCTCGCGCTGGTCGCGCTGCGCCTGCAGCGCCTGCTGTTCGGCGGTGATCTGCTGCTCCAGCGCCTGCAGCTGGGCGAGGCCGGCCATCAGCTGCTGCACCTTCTGCAGGCGGTCCTGCTGGAAGTACTTCGAGTAGACCAGTGCGCGCGCGATGCGGTCCATGTCGTCGTTGTCCAGCAGCAGGCGCAGGTCCGAGCCGTGGCCCAGCGCGTAGCTGGCGCGCAGCAGGTCGGCGATGGCGGCGCGCTGGCTGGCGAGCTTCTGCTGCAGGTCGGCCCGCTGCTGCCGCAGTTGCCCGAGCTGCTGCTGCCTGGCGGCGATCTCGGCGTCGGCCTGGCGCAGGGCGCGGGCGGCGGCGGCCAGCGCGGTGGTCTGCTTCGCCAGTTCCGCGTTCAGCTCGTCGCGGTGCGCGGCGGTGGCGGCCTGCTGCTTGCCCAGCGCCTGCACCTCCTGGTGCACGTTGCTCAGCTTCTGCTTCGCCGCGGCCTGCTCGGCCTGGCTCTTGTCCTGCGCATGGAGGGGGGCGATGGCGAGCGCGGCGGCAAGCGCGGCGACAGGCAGGACGGGGACGCGGACGAGGCTGGGCATCGACCGATTATCGCCGAGCCGGCGAACCGGGGCGAGCCGGCCGCCCCGGTGCCGTTCACAGGGGCGGCTGGCCCGGCAACGCGAGCGCCTGGCGCAGTTCCGCGCGTGCCGCCGCGTAATCGGCCCGCCACGAGGGATCGTCCAGCAAGCGCCCGCCGAGCACCGTGCCGGCGAGCCGGCCGGCCTCCACGTCGCTGGGGAAATGCGCGCCCATCACGATGCGGTGCTCGGCATAGAGATCCGCGCGCGCGAAGATCGCGGCGCGCTTCTCCGGCAGCATGTTGGCCAGCAGCACCGCCGAGGTATAGCCGAACGTGGCATGCCCGCTGGGGTAACTCCAGTCGCCGGGCTTCTCCGCCGCGAGCGGTTGCACCTGCGCGGACACCACCGCCGGACGCGGGTGCTGCCAGTAATCCTTGGCCTGCTTCACCTCGGCCTTGTCCAGCGCGGCCACCCGCTTGAAGAAGGCGGCGGTCCTTGGCAGCCGGCTGGCCTGCAGGTCCGATCCCAGCACATCCACGAGGCGGAACACGGACCGCTCCGCGTCCGCCTTGGCCGCCGCCGATTCGGCGGCGGTCCGGGCGTGTTGCGTGGCCAGCACCACATCCAGGTCGTGCCGCGCCCCGGTCGAACCTGCCGCCGGTGGCGGCGGCAGCAGGTCCACCAGTGCGACGGGTGTCGGCACGGTGTTGCCGTCGGCGGCCAGGGCGCCCTGGCCGGCCAGCAGCAGCGACAGCAGCAGCAACGTGCGCTTCATCAGAACAGGTCCGCCGAGAAGGTGATGTTGTAGTTGCGCCCAGGGATGGTCCAGAACAACGGCGTGCCATCGGCCACGGTGGTGCCGGCCAGCGCGTTGATGTGCGTGTTGTTGAACAGGTTGTTGATCTGGAAGGCGACCTTGATGTCCTTCACGTCCGTCCGCTGCAGGTCGAAGCGGTAGCTGGCGGAGAAGTTGGTCACCGCATAGCCGCCGATCGGCGTGTCGTCGTTGGTGTTGGCGGTGTAGTAGGTCTTGCCGACGAACTTGTCCATCAGCGACGCGTACATCGGACCGTTGCGGTAGATCAGGCCCAGTGCGGCGGTCTTGTGCGGCGTGTTCGGGTTCCAGGTGTTGCTCTCGGTCTGGATCGCGCGGTTGAGCGAGCCGTTGGCGTAGATGCTGAAGCCGCCACCGACCATGTAGGTGCCTTCCAGTTCGAGGCCGGTGTAGTGCACGCCGCCGCCGTTGTAGAAGTAGGTGAGGCTGCCGATCTTCTGCTTCTGGATGAAATTGTTGAAGTCGATCTTGTAGACATCGCCGGACAGCGTCAGGTCGTCGCTGTTCCAGGTGGTGCCCAGCTGCCAGTTGGTGGTCTTCTCCGGCTGCAGGCCGCTGTCGGAGACGGCCGGGTCGGCCACGTAGAGCAGGTTGAGGTTGGGCGCCAGGAAGCCCTTGGCCCACTGCGCGTAGGCCGTCCAGTCCGAGGTGAACGAGTAGTGGAAGGCCAGCGAGGGCAGCGTGGCGTTCCATTTCGTCGAGTAGTCCAGCGGCGTGCCGGTCTTCTGGTTGTACTCGGCGTCGAGGTTGCGCTTGAAGTCGTCGTACTTCAGGCCGCCCACCAGCCAGGCGTTGTCGGTGATGTTCCACTGGTATTCGAGGAACGGCTGGAAGGTGGTCAGCGAGTCGGTCATCACGCGGTCGACCGGGCTGGCGCTGCCCTTGGTCGGCGCGCCGGTGGTATTGATCGCGGGCACGTCCAGCGTGTCGTCGAACTCGTATTCCCAGCGCAGGTTGTCCTGGTGGTCGAACCACGCGCCGGTGCGGATCTCGCCCGGGCCCAGTTCCTTGCTCACGCGGAGGATGTCGCCGAACGAGCGGTACCAGTTGCGCATGTGCTGGCCGGGAACGTCGTCCGGATCCTGGCAGTTGTTGCCATTCTTGTCGCAGAACGTGCCGTTCGGCGTTTCGCCGTTGATGTCCAGGCCGTTGAAGCCGAAGTGGTTGTAGGCGTAGGTATAGGCCTTGTTGTCGATGGTCCAGCCGTCGAACTCGGAGTGCACGCCGGCGTAGGCCATGTACGTGGTGATCTTGTCGGTGCTGTACTGGTAGTACGACTGGCTGTTCGGGTCGTTGTTCAGGCCGTAGTTCGGGCCGTATTCGGCGATCTGCGCCTTGCTGGCGCCCCACGGCACGTGCTGGTTGATCTTGTTCCACATGCCGCCGAAGGTCAGCGTGGTGTTGTCGCCCAGCGGCTGCACCAGCTTGGCGAAGATGTTCTGGCGGCGCTGGCCGGAGTAGGTGAGGCGGCCATCCGAGTCGCTGTTCTGCACGTTGATCACGGCGGCGGTGCCGCTGTCGTCGAGCTTGCCGGTGTCGATGCGCGCGCCTTCCACCGCGGTCGCCCAGCTGCCGTAGCTGAGGTAGGGGTGGAGGTTGAATTCGTCCTTCGGATCGATCGACTCCACCGTCACCGTGCCGCCGAAGGTGGCGTCGCCCAGCGTGCTGGCGGTACCCGGGCCGCGGTCCACGGTGACGCTGCTGGTGTCCTGGTTGGTGAAGTACGAGGTGGAGTGGTGGGTGAAGTCGTTCGAGTCGCCCCACGGGATGCCGTCGAAGGTGACGTTGTATTGGCCATCCTGGAAGCCGCGGATGCTGGCCACCGAGGTTTCCATCAGGCCCGAGCCGTTCGGCGCGATGGTGTAGGTGCTGGGCGAGATCGCGATGGCGTCGGTGTAGTCGCCGGTGGGCGCGATGTTTTCCTGCAGGTACAGGCTGCCGATGATCGATTGCGGCTCGACCGCCACCAGGGAGCCCTGCGTCGGCGCCGTCGTGGTCGCGTTGACGGTGCTGGCGTTCACCTGCACCTTGGCCAGCGTCTTGGGGTTGCTTTCCGTGGCCCCGGCGGCGCTCGCATCGGCGGTCGGTGCGGCGGACGGGGTGTTCGTGTCATCGGCACGAACCGGCGAGGCGAGGGCAGCGGCGATGGCAAGCGCGAGTACCGCGCGCAGGACGGGCATGGACTGGGTCATGGGTGGGCACCGGAAGGGAAGAGGGCGTGGTACAGCGGCGCGGATGCTCGCCCTTGCGCGTGACATTTGTGCTGCAAAAGGAAGATGCGATTTGCGCGAAAAAATGCGGTTCCGCGGCGCAATTTGCTTCTCTTAGCGTTCTCTTAGGGGCTTCTTAGGTTTCTCTTAGTCCTTTGCACGAGAGAGTGGATTCCTGTCGGCGACAAAACGGTTTCACCCATCTTCCGGTGCGATGACCGGGCTGTTGCGCTTCTGCGCGCACAGGAGAAAGCGGCTGGCAGTAAAGGCATCCGACGCGGCGCCCGTCGACCTTCCCGGGCGATCCTTCCCTCCGGGCGTCCCCCGATCGAATCCTGGGTCGGCACTGCCCTTTGCCTTCGGGCCGGCTCCGTTGTTCGCCATTGCCCGCCGCGATGGCGTGGGCCGGCAGGGATGAGAAGTGACTCGGGCGCCGGCAGGCGGCCGGAACGACCCGGTTCCCTGCGGGTTCCAGAAGCCCTTGCAGGCGAGCCGGAAACCCCGGGGCGAAGGCCCGCCCACAAGTCCCCGGCCCCGCCTCGCCGTCGAAGGTGAAACAGCCCTTCCGAACCGGGTTCCGCTCGATGCCTGCGTTGCTCCAGAGCCTGCGGCCGGCAAATTTCATTTGGACGTATAGAAGTCTTTGACGCGACGCAGCAAGTGTGGTGTAGTCGAACCGTAATCCACGAAATCCAGCACGGCGCCTTGGCGCCGCTGGGCTTCCGTGCCCTGCCGTCCAGCGAGTGAGCAAGATGAAGCAGTCCGGTGGAACAAGCCTGTACGACGCAGCGTTCGAGCACGACAGCTGCGGTTTCGGCCTGGTGGCGCAGATCGACGGCCGCGCCAGCGCGTGGGTGGTCGATACCGCGTTCGCGGCGCTGGCGAAGCTCTCGCATCGCGGCGCGGTGAATGCGGACGGGGTGAGCGGCGACGGCTGCGGCGTGCTGATCCGCCGTCCGCAGGCCTGGCTGCGCGCACTGGCGGAAGAGTCGGGCATCGCCGTCGGCGAGCGCTTCGCGGCGGGCCTGGTGTTCCTCGATCCGGCCGGTGACGCGGCGGCGAAGCTGCTGGAGAAGCATCTTGCCGAAGAAGGCGTACGTGTGGCGGGCTGGCGCGACGTGCCGGTGAACGAGGATGCCTGCGGCCCGCTGGCGGCGGCGGCGCGTCCGCGCGTGCGGCAGGTGTTCGTCGAGGTCGGCGCGGGCGTGGACGACGAGGCGTTCGAGCTGGCGCTGTTCCGCGCACGCCGCCGCGCCGAGACGGCGCTGGCGGACGATCCGGCGTTCTACGTGGTGACGCTGTCGGCGGGACTGATCGGCTACAAGGCGATGGCGGCGCCCGGCCGGCTGCGCGAAGTGTTCGCCGACCTCGCGCATCCCGCGCTGGTTGCCGACGCGGTGGTGTTCCACCAGCGCTTCTCCACCAACACCACGCCACAGTGGCGGCTGGCGCAGCCGTTCCGTCTGCTGGCGCACAACGGCGAGATCAACACCATCCGCGCGAACCGCCGCTGGATGCAGGCGCGCGAGGCGATCTGGCGTTCGCCGCGCGTGGAACTGGGCGACCTCGGCCCGCTGGTGCGGCAACAGGGTTCGGATTCGGAAAGCCTGGACAACGCACTGGAAGTGCTGCTCGCCGGCGGCATCGACCTGCTCGCCGCGATGCGCGTGCTGGTGCCGCCGGCGTTCGCCGCGCGCGAGAACATCGACGAGGATCTCGCGGCCTTCTACGAGTACTACGCGCTGCACAGCGAGCCGTGGGACGGCCCCGCCGGCCTGGTGATGTGCGACGGCCGCTACGCTGCCTGCACGCTGGACCGCAACGGCCTGCGCCCCGCGCGCTGGGCGCTGTCGGACGACAACCACTTCATCATCGCCTCCGAGGCGGGGCTGTGGGACATGCCGTCGGCGCGCGTGGTCGCCAAGGGCCGCCTCGCGCCGGGTGAGATGGTCGCGGTGGATTTCCGCGAACACCGCCTGCTGCGCGACGCCGACATCGACGAGATCAATCGCCAGCGTGCGCCGTACCGCGACTGGCTGCGCGCCGGCGTGAGTTACCTGGAATCCGACCTGATCGATCCATCGCTGGCCGCCGAGCCGCTGCCGCCCGATCAGTTGCGCTGTTACCAGAAGCTCTATGGCCTCTCGCGCGAGGAGCGCGAGACGGTGTTGAAGGTGATCGCCGAACTCGAAGCCGAGGCCACCGGCTCGATGGGCGACGACACGCCGGTCGCCGCGCTGTCGCGGCAGGTGCGCCCGCTGTTCGACCGCTTCCGCCAGGCCTTCGCCCAGGTCACCAACCCGCCGATCGACCCGCTGCGCGAGAAGCTGGTGATGTCGCTGGTCACCCAGGTCGGGCCGGAAGGCAACGTGTTCGAACTGAAGCCGGAGAACGCGAAGCAGATCCTGATCAACTCGCCGATTCTTTCCCAGCGGAAATTGCGACAGCTGCTGGCACTGCCGCAGTACACGGATACGCCGCGCTTCGACCTGATGTACGACCCCGCGGCGACCAACCTCGAAGCGGCGCTGCGCCAGCTGTGCGAGGACGTGGCGAAGTCGGTGCGCGAAGGCAATGCGTTGGTGTTCCTCAGCGACCGCTACCCCGAGCGCGACAAGCTGCCGGTGCATTCCCTGCTTGCCACCGGCGCGGTGCACGCGCACCTGGTCGAGCAGGGCCTGCGCTGTCAATGCAACCTCATCGTGGAAACCGCCACGCCACGCGACGCGCACCAGTTCGCCTGCCTGCTCGGCTTCGGCGCCAGCGCGATCTATCCGTGGCTGGCCTACCAGAGCCTGTTCGAGCTGGGGCGCGAGGGGCACATCGACGGTGACCGGCTGGAGATCGGCCGCAGCTACCGCCGCGGGATCCGCAAGGGCCTGCTGAAGATCCTGTCGAAGATGGGCATCTCCACCATCGCCGGCTACCGCGCCGCGCAGCTGTTCGAGATCGTGGGCCTCGCGCCGGAAGTGGTGGCGCTGTGCTTCCCCGGCACGCCGTCGCGCATCGGCGGCGCCGGCTTCGCGGAGCTGGAACGCGAGCAGCAGCTGCTCGCCGCCGAGGCGTGGAACGCCGCGCAGCCCCTGCGCGCCGGTGGCATCTACAAGTACATGCACGGCGGCGAGTACCACATGTACAACCCCGAGGTGATCGCCTCGCTGCAGCTGGCGGTGCGCTCGGGCGATACCGCCGACTACCGCGCCTATGCCGACCACGTCGACCGTCGCCCGGCGTCGGCGCTGCGCGACCTGCTCGCGGTGCGGCCGCTGGGCGCGCCGGTGCCGCTGGACGAGGTGGAGCCGGTGGAGGCGATCCTGCGCCGCTTCGATTCCGCCGGCATGTCGCTGGGCGCGCTGTCGCCCGAGGCGCACGAGGCGCTGGCCACCGCGATGAACCGCCTCGGCGCGCGCAGCAATTCCGGCGAAGGCGGCGAGGATCCCGCGCGCTACGGCACCGAGAGGATGTCGAAGATCAAGCAGGTCGCTTCCGGCCGCTTCGGCGTCACGCCGCAGTACCTGGTCAATGCCGAGGTGCTGCAGATCAAGATCGCGCAGGGCGCCAAGCCCGGCGAGGGCGGCCAGCTGCCCGGCCACAAGGTGGACGCCACCATCGCGCGGCTGCGCTACGCCAAGCCCGGCATCGGCCTGATCTCGCCGCCGCCGCACCACGACATCTATTCCATCGAGGATCTCGCCGAGCTGATCCACGACCTCAAGGAAGTGAATCCCGAAGCCTTGGTCTCGGTGAAGCTGGTCTCGCACGCCGGCGTGGGCACGGTGGCAGCGGGCGTGGTGAAGGCGGGCGCCGACCTGATCACCGTCAGCGGCCACGACGGCGGCACCGGCGCCAGCCCGCTCACTTCGATCAAGTACGCCGGCACGCCCTGGGAGCTTGGCCTCGCCGAGACGCAGCAGACCCTGCGTCGCAGCGAGCTGCGCGGCCGCGTGCGCCTGCAGACCGACGGCGGCCTGAAGACCGGCCTCGACGTGGTCAAGGCCGCGCTGCTGGGGGCGGAGAGCTTCGGCTTCGGCACCGGCCCGATGGTGGCGCTGGGTTGCAAGTACCTGCGCATCTGCCACCTCAACAACTGCGCCACCGGCGTGGCCACCCAGCATCCGGTGCTGCGCAAGGACCATTTCACCGGCCTGCCGGAAATGGTGATGAACTACTTCCGGTTCATCGCCAACGACGTGCGCGAACACCTGGCGCGGCTGGGCGTGCGTTCGCTGGCCGAACTGGTCGGCCGCAGCGAACTGCTGGCGCAGCGCGATGACGCCACGCCGGTGCGCCACGCGCTGGACCTCGCGCCGTTGCTCGACGGCGCGAGCCTCGGCGCCGCCAGCGACAGCGCCTGCGCGATGGCGCGCAACCCGATGCGTGATCCCGCCGCGCTGGCCGTGCGCATCGCGGCCGACACCGCGCCGCTGGTGGAACTGGGCGAAGGTGGCCGCTTCAGCTATGCCATCGTCAACACCGATCGCGCGGTCGGCGCGCGCCTCTCCGGCGCCATCGCGCGCAGGCACGGCGACCATGGCATGGATGACACGCCCATCGTGCTGCAGCTCGAGGGCGCGGCGGGCCAGAGCCTGGGCGCGTGGAACGCCGGCGGCGTGCACATCGAACTCACCGGCGAGGCCAACGACGGCGTGGGCAAGGGCATGGCCGGCGGCCGCATCGTGGTGCGCCCGCCCGCGGATTCGCCGTTCGCCACGCAGGATGCCTCCATCATCGGCAACACCTGCCTCTACGGCGCGACGGGCGGCGAACTGTTCGCCGCGGGCCGTGCGGGCGAACGCTTCGCGGTGCGCAATTCCGGCGCGGTGGCAGTGGTGGAAGGTGCGGGCGACCACTGCTGTGAATACATGACCGGCGGCGCGGTGGCGGTACTCGGCAAGGTCGGCCTCAACTTCGGCGCGGGCATGACCGGCGGCTTCGCCTACGTGCTCGACCTCGAGCGCGATTTCGTCGACTGCTACAACCACGAGCTGGTGGACATCCTGCGCATCTCGCCCGAGGGCATGGAGCACTACATGCAACACCTGCGCAAACTGGTGACGCGCCACGTGGAATACACCAACAGTGACTGGGGCCGGCAGGTGCTGCGCGATTTCCGCGGCCTGCAATACAAGTTCTGGCTGGTGAAGCCGAAGGCGGCGAGCCTGGCCGTGCTGGCGGAAGAGTTGAGGAGCGCGGCATGAGCGAGCACAAGCTGTTCCAGTTCCTCGACCTGCCGCGACAGACGCCGCGCACGGTGCCGGTGTCGATCCGCGTGCTGGGCTACGGCGAGATCGCCGGCGATTTCGGCGAGGCGAATGCGGGCGCGCAGTCGGGGCGTTGCCTGGATTGCGGCAATCCGTATTGCGAGCATGCCTGTCCGGTGCACAACTACATCCCGAACTGGCTGAAGCTGGTGGAGCAGGGGCGCATCGTCGAAGCGGCGACGCTGATGTACGAAACGAATCCCCTGCCGGAAATCTGCGGCCGTGTCTGCCCGCAGGACCGCCTGTGCGAAGGCGCCTGCACACTGGAGCAGACCGCGTTCGGCGCGGTGACCATCGGCAGCGTGGAGCGCTGGGTCACCGACGAGGCCCTGCGCCAGGGCTGGCGGCCGGATCTTTCCGCCGTGAAGGAAACCGGCAGGCGCGTCGCCATCGTCGGCGCAGGCCCGGCGGGCCTGGCCTGCGCGGATCGTTTGCGCCACGCGGGCATCGCCGCCGATGTCTACGATCGCCAGCAGGAAATCGGCGGCCTGCTCACCTTCGGCATCCCGCCGTTCAAGCTGGACAAGGCCGTGGTGCGCACGCGCCGCGCCTTCCTCGAACAGCTGGGCGTGCGTTTCCTGCTCGGCCGCGAAGTGGGTCGCGACATCGAGTTCGGCCAGCTGCTGGACGACTACGACGCGGTGTTCGTGGGCACCGGCGCCTACACCTACGTGGACGGCAAGCTGCCGGGCCGCGAGCTGCATGGCGTGCACGACGCGCTGCCGTTCCTGATCGCCAACACCGAGCGCCTGCTGCGCGACGAGCCGCCCGCGCCGGCGTTCGACCTGCGCGGCAAGCACGTGGTGGTGCTGGGCGGCGGCGACACCGGCATGGACTGCAACCGCACCGCGATCCGCCTCGGTGCGGCCAGCGTCACCTGCGTGTACCGCCGCGACGAAGCCAGCATGCCCGGCTCCGCGCGCGAAGTGGGCTACAGCCGCGAGGAAGGCGTGGAGTTCCTGTTCCATCGACAGCCGCTGGAAATTCTCGGCGACGAACATGGCCGCACGCGTGCCGTGCGCGTGGTGCGCACCGAGCTGGTCGCCGACGGCCACGGCCGCCCGCGCCCGCGCAACGTCGAAGGCAGCGAGAGCGAGCTGCGCGCCGACGTGGTGATCCAGGCCTTCGGCTTCCTGCCCAGCCCGCCGGACTGGCTGGTGTCGCATGGCGTGAAACTGGCGCACTCCGGCCGCATCGTCACCGGCGCCGACGGCGCGCTGCCGCAGCAGACCAGTCATCCGCGCATCTTCGCCGGCGGCGACGGCGTGCGCGGCGCCGACCTGGTGGTGCGCGCGGTGCACGACGGCCGCGAAGCGGCGGCTTCGATCGCACGGATGCTGGCCACGCAGGCGGAAGCGGTGGCGGCCTGACGCCATCCCGTAGGAGCGCACCCTGTGCGTGAATGCTTTTGGCTTCGATCAGGCGCCAGAGCCATCGCGCACAGGGTGCGCTCCTGCGGGGAATCCAGGCCTGGCATGGCGGATCCCTTCCTGCCCCGAAGGCGAGCGCATGACGGGTATGCTTTTCGCGTTGTCCTGGTCGAAACCTGCGAGAGGATCACCCCATGCGCCTCGGCCTAGCCGCCAACCAGTTGCACCACAGCCACGACGATGCGGCGCTGTTCCGCTGGCTGTCCGCCTGCGAGCAGGGCATCCGCGAACTCGGCATCGAACTGCACGCGGTGGGCCGCACCCACGACGCCATCATGCGCGCCGGCCTGCTGGCGAACTACGCGACCCTGCGCCGCTACCCCTACGGCCGCGCCGGCGGCCTGATGAAGCTGGTGGCCGAAGTGGTGGGCATGGACGGCGATGCGCGCACGCTGGACGGCGCGATCTATTTCATCGACCCGGTCGACCCATCCTCGGTGTTCCCCGAGGCGGTGGCGCTCAAGCGCCAGTGCGTGATCCACGCCAAGCCCTTCCTCTCCACGGTGGCCTCGGCCCGCGACTGGATCGAGCTGGAGCGCATGCACGCCGGGCTGGCGCCCGATCCCGGCGCGGACGACCTGTACGCGCTGGAGTCGCAGACGCTGGCCCTGATCGCCCACGACGCGATGAAGCCAGCGATGCTGGACTACGCCGCCCGCCACTTCGACGTGCTGTCGCGCTTCGCCCGCCGCGTGTCCACCGGCACCACCGGCCAGCGCCTCAACGAACTGGCCTGGAGCCGCGGCTGGCCGCAGGGCAGGCCGTGGGTGGACCGCTACCAGAGCGGCCCGCTGGGCGGCGACGCGCAGATCGCCGACCTGGTGCTGGAACGCCGCTGCCACCGCGCGATCTTCTTCGAGGACCCGCACGTGGCGCGCCAGCACGAGGCCGACATCCAGTTGCTGGAGCGCGCGGTGACCACGCTCACCGATGTGGCGGTGTGCATCACCACGCCGCGTGTGGCGGCGCGCTGGGCGGAGGCGGTGGAGTTGCGGCGGGGAAGGCGGGAGGCTGATTGAGTGTCAGTCTGGAAGTGAGTTCCCGGTTAGAGCTGTGAACTGCACTTGACAGCCATCATTGTGTGATCCACAGTTCACACATGGTCGAAATCATCACGAGCAACGTGTTCGATGCTTGGTTCGCGGGCTTGCGCGATGCTCACGCAAAGCGACGGATTCAGGGACCGGCTTGCCGTGGGTAATCCGGGTGACGTGAAGCCGGTGGGCGAAGGCGTCAGTGAGCTGCGTATCGAGCACGGCCCCGGCTACCGGGTGTACTTCCTGCAACGTGGCATGGTGCTGGTGGTGCTGCTCTGCGGCGGCGACAAGCGCACGCAAGCGGCGGACATTGCCGATGCCAAGGCCATCGCCAAACAGTGGAGAGGGTGAAAGATGACTACCGCAACGTTTCGCAAATGGGACAGCGCCGAGCACCTGCGCACCGAGGAAGATATTGCCCTGTATCTGGATGCCTGCATGGAGGATGGCGGCGATGATCCGGCTTTCATCGCGCATGCGTTGGGCGTGGTGGCCCGCGCCCGCAACATGAGCCAGCTTGCCCGCGATACCGGCATGACGCGCGAAGGCCTGTACAAGGCCTTGTCCGGCGAAGGCAATCCCAGCTTCGCCACGGTCTTGAAGGTGGCTCGAGCGCTGGGGCTGAAGCTTGCGTTCCAGCCAGCGTAGAAGAAGCTGCTGATGGTTTCCTTCCTGTTGAGGAAGAAGACTGATGGGGCCATCGCCAAAGGAAAAAATGGCGAGGCTAGTCGCGACTAGATGGTTTCCACGCGCGCGCACCGCTTTGCTCTTTTTCCCGCCGCCGATGCTCCCCTTCAGCCATCGCCTTGAACCGGTTGAGCGATTGCAGCCATAGCGCGTTGTGTTCGGCTTCCTGTTCGCTGTCGCCATCGGGGATGCGGTTGAACGGGATGCGCATCGGTGCGGCGTCGTGCTCCAGCGCGGCCTGCATGCCGCCGAAGTAGACCTTGTTGAGGCCGTATTTCGCGTTGATGCGATCCACCACGGCATCGATCCTGTGCGTGTCGCCGCTGGGTGCGAACAGCGAGCCGCTGGTCTGCGTGCGCTCGGCGAGGCGCGTCAGGGTGACGCTTGCCGACAACGGCACGGCACGCGCGGGGCCGGGCAGCGGGCGGTTGCGCACGCTGCCGGCGTCCAGCATCGCGGTGAGCAGGTGCAGCAGGTTGCGGCTGTCGTCGGTGGGGTCGAAGTTGATGCTGCTTTCCCAGCGCTGCTCGTAGCCGACGAAGCGGATGGCCACCGTCATCGCGCCGGCCAGCAGCTGCTCGCGGCGCAGGCGCATGGCGGCCTTCACCAGCAGCTTCTTCAGCACCGCCAGCGCGCCTTCGGGCGTACGCAGTTCGGGGCCGAGCACGTGCGAGTGGCCCAGCGAGCCACGCGTGGTCGCGGCGGCGGGCAGCCACGCGCCGCGCAGCAGGCCCCACATGCGTTCGCCTTCGATGCCGCCCCAGGCACGGCGCAGCACCAGTTTCGAGGCGGCGGTGAGTTGCGCCACGGTGGTGATGCCTTCGGCATGCAGGCGCGCTTCCATCGAGGCGCCGATGCCGCACAGGTCGCGCAGCTCCAGTCCGTGCAGCGCGTGCGGCAGGTCGGCCTGTTCGATCACCACCAGGCCGTCGGGCTTCCGCATGTCGGTGGCGGTCTTGGCGAGGAAGTCGTTGGGCGCGATGCCGACGGAGCAGCGGATCGCGCCACCGGGTGCGACCTTGGCGATCTCTTCCTTCACCTGCCGCGCGATGCGCTCGGCTTCCGCGCGCTGGCGCTGGCGGCCCACCAGTTCGCAGGCCATCTCGTCGATGGAGCCGACGTGGGCGATGGGGATGGCGTGGTCGATGGCTTCCTTCAGCCTGACGTGCCATTCCACGTACAGCTGTGGCCGTGCGGCGACGATGGCGATGCCGGGGCACAGCCGCCTCGCTTCGCGCACCATGGTGCCGGTGGAAACGCCGTGCGCCTTGGCCTCGTAGCTGGCGGCGATCAGGCTGGTGGTTTCCGCCGCCACCGGCGCCACGCCCACCGGCCGGCCGCGCAGCTCCGGCCGCTCGTGCTGCTCCACCGAGGCGAAGTAGCTGTTGAAGTCGATGAACAGGCTGCGCAGGGTCATGGCGGATGTATAGCTTGTGCCTGTCGCGCGGGGCGAGACTTGGTTTGAGGCCTTTTCCTGCAAGGGCAGAGGGGGCGATGGCGTGGCGCCCATCGCCACTCTACGCCTCCCTTGCCGGGACCTGATTGGCGTCGAGTCCCAGTCGCGCCATGTTCTGTCTCCCTCCTTTGCGTGCAGGGGAGGGCCGGGGTGGGGTCAAGTGCTTGCGAAAGCCATCCATGAGCGTCTTTCGCCAGGGTTCACCCCCTCCCGACCTCCCCCTGCACGCAGGGGGAGGAGCAAATCAGCTCACCGCTGGGACTCGACGCTCATCAGGTTGCCGGGCCGGCGTCAGCCAAACAGCGCCTTGAGTCCGGTGGTGGCGATCTGCAGGCCGATGCAGAAGATGAAGAACGCGATCAGCCGGTTGAAGATCTTCTCGCCCTGCGAGCCGAGGTAGCGCTCGATGCGCTGGGTGTTGAGGTAGAACACGGAGATCATTGCGCACATCACCACGATGGCCAGCAGGATCGCCGCCATGTTGAGCGCCAGCTGGCGCAGGTCGGTATCCGCGCCATGCGCACTCAGAGTCAGCAGCACCGAGATGGTGCCCGCGCCGGTGGTCAGCGGGAACGTCAGGGGGTAGAACAGCAGGTTGTCGATGTTCTTGTGCTTCGGCTCGGCGACGTCGCCGCCGGTGTTGCTGTCGGCGCTGTCGTCCTTGTCGGAGGTGAGGAAACCCCAGCCCATCTTGCAGATCATGATGCCGCCGGCCAGCTGCACCACGGGGATCGACAGGCCGAACAGTTTCAGCACCCATTCGCCGGCGATCAGCGTGACCGTGCAGATGCAGAACGCGTACAGGGTGATCTTGCGCACCGCCTGCTTCTTGCCGGCCTTGTCCAGCGGCGCGAGGTAGGGCATCACCACGAAGGCGGTGCCGATGGGGTTCACCACCGGGAACAGCGCCACCACGCCGATGAAGAGCAGGTGGATGAAGGTGTGGATTTCGGCGGCCATGCGCGGCGGGTCCTCGGGCGGGATCTGGCTGCGCATTCCGCTGGGGACGGCCATGCGCGCCGGGTATGCATGATACCGCCCATGTAGGAGCGCACCCCCGGATCAAGTCCGGGGCAGGCTCTGTGCGCGAATGCCTTGATGCTCGATCGGAGCAAGAGCCATCGCGCACAGGGTGTGCTCCTACGGCTGCTTCCACACCAGTACGCTTGCCGGGACCAGCGGCGTTTGCCCGTGCACGATGTTGGCCGAAGCCGGCAGCCGGACGTCGTAGGGCATGGGGTTGTAGTTCACCATGAAGTCGTAGCCGCCGCGCCACTCGTGGAACACGCCGGTGGGCAGGTCCTCGATGGCCACGCCCGCGCGCTGGTAGACGCTGCGCACGATCGCGCGCTCCAGCGCGCCGTCGTCGGTGGAGACGCCGATCATGGTGACCGTGCCCTTGCCCAGCTTGCGCGTGGTGGCGGCGGCCTTGCCGGCGTAATAGTTGTTGGCGTAGGTGGCGAGCACTTCGGTGCCGGGGCGCGGCACGAGGATGTCGGCCCAGCGGTGCCAGGCGTGCGTCTGGCCGTCGGCCTTCACTTCGCCGTCCGCCCCCTTGCCATCGGTATTGGGCGGCAGCATGTCGAAGCCGTCCACGTCGTCGCCGATCAGGTCGAGGATGGGTGCGTACCACGGCCCTTCGGGGAAATGGCCCAGCTCGTTCTTCTGCCCGGTGCGGCTGGTCAGGATCAGGTGGCCGCCCTGTTCCACGTAGCGCTTCCACTTCGCCACCAGCGCGGGGCTGACCATCTGGTAGGCCGGCGCGATGAGGAAGGGGTAGCGCTCGAAGTCGTCGCTTTCGCGGATGAAATCCATCGGCGCGCCGGTGGTCTTCACCGCCAGCGTGTAGCCGTTGCGGTAGGCCCAGCTGTGCCACAGCGTGGTCTGCGGCTGGATCTCCAGGTCCCAGAACACGTCCTGGCTCCACAGGTAGCCGGTGTAGCGCGCGGCGAGCCGTGCGGGCAGTTTGGCGTTCAGGTCGAGTTTCGCTTCCAGCGCCTTGATGTCGCGGATGGTGGCTACGTATTCGCGGCCGGTGCGCGAGGGCGTCACGCCGTCGGTGCCCACGATGCCCTCGTGGTACATCTCGCTGCCGCTCAGCGGGTGGCGGTAGCGGTAGGTGGCGACCAGCGAGGCGCCGGAGGCGAACGCGTGCCACAGCCACATGCCCACCGTGCCGGGCATGGGCTGCGGATTGATCCCGGCCCAGTTCACCTGGCCGGGCTGCAGCTCCATCACGCCGAAGGTGCCGTTGATGGTGCGGAAATACGCCGCGGCTTCCATCAGGTTCGCCGGCTTGCCGATGGCGTAGCTGTCGCCGCCCAGCACGTTGGTGCCGGCCACCGGGTAGAGCGTGAAGGTGGGGAAGTCGAGGTCGCGGGTGCGGCGCGGGTCGGTGTCGGTGCTGACGTTGGTGTAGTCGGTGGTCACCCACTGCCGGTTGCCGGCGTACCGGTGGATGATGTCGGCCTGGTCGTCGAGGAATTGTGCCTGCGTGTCGGCGCGGAAGCGCGCGAGGTCGAGCACGGCGTGCGGGCTCAGCTTGTCCTCGGCGGCCAGCGTGGTGTTGGGCAGCAGCACTTCGTCGAAGCTGCCGTAGCGCGTGCTCCAGAACGAGCCGCCCCAGGCCGCGTTCATCGCGTCGATGCTGCCGTATTTCCTGCGCAGCCAGGCCTGGAACGCTTTGCGCGCGCTGTCGCTGAAATCGGGGAAGGTGCTGGGCTCGTTGTCGATCTGCCAGCCCCACACGCGCGGGTCGTGGCCGTAGCGCTCGGCCATCGCGGTGACGATCTTCGCCACGAAGGCCTTGTAGGTGGGATCGGTCAGCGACACCTCCGCGCGGATGCCGTGCTCGTGGCGCTGGCCGTGCTCGTCCACGCGGTAGACCTGCGGGTAGCGCTGGCCCATCCAGCTCGGCACCGCCGCCGAGGGCGTGCCGAGGATCACGCGCAGGCCGGCCGCGTGGGCCAGTTCGATGGCGTGGTCCAGCCAGCGGAAGTCGTACTGGCCTTCCTTCGGCTCCAGGTAGGTCCAGCTGAATTCGGCCATGTGGGTGAACTTGAAGCCGAGCTTGGCCATGCCGTCGAAGTCGCGCTGCCACTGCGCCTGCGGCCACTGCTCCGGGTAGTAGTACACGCCGAAGCTGGTCGGTTCCGGCTGGTGCAGCAGCGCCGCGCCCTGCAGCTGCGAGGGCTGCCAGTGGCCGGTATCGGCGGGAGCGGCAGCGGCGGCGGTCGTCGCGAAGGCAGCGAGCAGGGCCGTCAGCAGGGACTTGCGCATGGTGGTTCGCCTTGAACTGGATGGGTGTTTATTTGTAATACTATATGCCTTCCCGCCATCAGGGTGTGCACCCTTGCCTGCATTGACTCCCGAAGCCGCACTGGCGCTGGCCGACCGGCATTGGCGCATCCGGGGCGTGGTGCGCGCGCTACCCTCGTATGCCGACCAGAACTTCCGCATCAGCGGCGAGCAGGGCGACTACGTGCTCAAGGTGGCACATCCCGCGTGGGCCGGCGCCGACCTGGACCTGGAAAACCAGGCCATGCTGACGCTGGCCGCACGCGAACCCGCGCTGCAATGGCCGCGCGTGATGCCCAGCGTGGGGGGCGAACACCTGCTGGCGCTGCCCATGGAAGGCGGCGTGCGCCACGTGCGTCTGCTGAGTTTCGTTCCTGGCATGACCTATGCCGTGGCCATCGACGCGGTGTCGCGCCAGCATCGCCCGGCATTGCATGAAAGCCTGGGCCGCGCCGTGGGCCTGCTGATCCGCGGCCTTGCAGGTTTCCGGCATCCGGCTGCCGCTCGCGCGCAGGACTGGAACCTGATGAGCCTGCCCGACGTGCGAGACGAGACCGACCACATCGAGGACGCCGCGCTGCGCGCCATCGTGGCGGCGCAGGTGGAATCGTTCTGCGCGCAGCTGCCTGCGTGGCGCACGCAGTTGCCGATCACCGTGCTGCACAACGATGCCAACGACCTCAACGTGATCGTGGCGCTGGACGGCGAGGGTGGTGGCGGGGTCAGCGCGGTCATCGACTTCGGCGACATGTGCACCAGCTTCCGCCTTTGCGAACTCGCCATCGCCTGCACCTACGCGATGCAGCACGAGGCCGATCCGGTGGCCTGCGCGCAGGCCATCGTGTGCGGCTGCCTGGAACTGTGCCCGCTGCAACGGGTGGAGCTGGAACAACTGCACGCCTTCATCCTCGCGCGCCTCTGCCACAGCGTGCTGATGGCCACGCGCGCGCACCGCGAGCAGCCGGACAACCCCTTCGTGCTGGTCTCGCAGCAGGGCGTGCGCGCCTTGCTGCGCACGCTGGCCGGCACCGATCCCCACGCCATCGTCGCCCCTTTCCTGGAAGCCTGCCATGAGTGATCGCACCGTCGCCGAAACCGTCCTTGCCGGCGTGCCCGAGCGCGGCAATGCCGAGCTGCTGGACCTGCGCAAGCGTCATCTCAATCCCACGCTCAGCGTGTCCTACCGCGAGCCGCTGAAGATCGTGCGCGGCGAAGGCGTGTGGCTGTACGACCAGCACGGCGAGGGCTACCTCGACATGGTCAACAACGTCTGCCACGTCGGGCATTGCCATCCACGCGTGGTGGCGGCCGGGCAGGCGCAGATGGCGCTGCTCAACACCAACACGCGCTACCTGCACGACAACATCGTCGAGTACGCGATGCGGCTCGTGGCGACGTTGCCGTCGCCGCTGTCGGTGGTATTCCTGACCAACTCGGGCACCGAGGCGAACGACCTTGCGCTGCGTTTGGCGCGCGCCCATACCAAGCGGCGTGGCGTGCTGGTGCTCGACCACGCCTACCACGGCCATTCGCCGTCCATGGTCGAGTTGAGTCCGTACAAGTTCAACGGCAAGGGCGGCGAAGGGCAGGTGCCGCATGTCGGCGTGGTCGGCATGCCGGACGTCTACCAAGGTGAATTCAGCGATGCGGCCACGGCGGGCAGGCAATACGCCGACCAGTTGCCGGCGGAGATCGCGGGGCTGCGCAAGCGTGGCTTCGATCCGGCGGTGTTCTACTGCGAATCGCTGCTCGGCTGCGGCGGCCAGATCGTGCTGCCGGACGGTTACCTGCGCGCAGCCTATGCGACCGTGCGCGCCGCCGGCGGCGTCTGCCTCGCGGACGAGGTGCAGGTGGGCTTCGGCCGCGCGGGCGAGCATTTCTGGGCGTTCGAGCAGCAGGGCGTGGTGCCGGACATCCTCACCATCGGCAAGCCGATCGGCAACGGCCACCCCATCGGCGCCGTAGTCACCACGCCGGAGATCGCCGCCAGTTTCGTCACCGGCATGGAGTACTTCAACACCTTCGGCGGCAACCCGGTGTCCAGCGCGATCGCGCTGGCCGTGCTTGACGTGATCCACGAGGAAGGGCTGCAGGAGAATGCGCGCGTGGTCGGCAACCTGCTGATGGACGGCCTGCGCGAGCTGCAGCAGCGCCATGCCTGCATCGGCGACGTGCGCGGCTGCGGCCTGTTCATCGGCGCCGAACTGGTCAGCGATGCCGCGGCGCGCACGCCCGACCGCGCCAGGGCGAAGCAGGTGGTCGAGGCGATGAAGGCCCGCCACATCCTGCTTTCCACCGAAGGCCCTGCCGACAACGTGCTGAAGATCAAGCCGCCGGTGGTATTCAGCGGACGCGACGCCGCGGAGTTCCTGGAAAAGCTCGACGCGGTGCTGCGCGAAGGCTGAGCGGGCGGCTGCCGGGCGAAAGAAAGCACGGGGCCGCAAGGCCCCGTTTTCGTCGGAGGCGCTTGGCCCCTGGCCGCCCCGCTTGATTCCGGCAATCGCGAAATGGCTGTCCGGTTCCGGCTTTCCATTCGTCTCCGAATGGAGGTTTCCGCACGTGGCGCTTGACTATTTTCATATTGTAGTATGAATAAACATTTTGTAATACGATGGGTCCACAGGCGTGGACTTCGCGTTCGAGCCGACCGCTCAAAAGAGGCAACGAGCCCGGTGAGCAGGTCCGCATGGGAAGGCGCCTGAGCAGCAACCAAGGCCAACATTCACTCCGGTAGGGGAGATCGACATGAAGCACCACCCGCAAATCAATCGACGCGCCTTGGCGGCCGCCATCAGCTTCATGCTGCTGTCGGGCGCTGCGGTCGCGCAGGACGCCACCACGCAGCCCGCGACGCAGCAGGCCGCGCCGGCGAAGACCAGCAAGGCCAAGCCGCAGCCGTCGGACACGAAGTCCGCGCAGACGCTGGACCAGGTCGTGGTCACCGGCACTCCCTCGGTCGGCGGCATCCGCAAGATCGACGCCAGCTACTCGATCACCACGGCGAGCAGCGAACAGATCCGCGAACTCAATCCGGTCAGCACGGCCGACCTGCTGAAGCTCTCGCCCGGCGTGTACCCGGAATCCTCCGGCGGCGAGACCGGCGCGAACATCGAGGTGGCCGGCTTCCCGTCGGACAGCGGCGCGCCCTTCGTGACGCTGCAGATGAACGGCTCGCCGCTGTTCCCGAAGTGGGATTACTTCACCGACGCGATGTTCCGCATCGACGACACCATCGACCGCGTCGAAGCGGTGCAGGGCGGCACCTCGGTGCTGTACGGCAACGGCCAGCCCGGCCTGATCGCGAACTTCATCCTGAAGGAAGGCTCCTCCAAGCCCGGCGGCGACATCGGCATCACCTACGGCTCGGAAGGCATGGAGCGGCTGGACGGCTTCTACGGCTTCCCGCTGGGCGCGAACAGCGGCTGGTACGCCAGCGTGGGCGGCTTCTGGCGCAAGTCCGACGGCGTGCGCGATCCGCAGTTCGCCTCGGACAAGGGCGGCCAGCTCAGCGCCACGCTCAGCCACGACCTGGAGCATGGCTCGCTGATGTTCTACGCGCGCGACCTCAAGGACAAGAACCAGTGGGTCACCGACACGCCGATCTACAACCCGTCCGCGGGCAAGTTCACGCCCTATCCGGGGTTCAACCCGCTCACCGGCACCTTCGGCAGCAATGCTGACCGCTACCAGTTCCTGCAGACCACGCCCTGCTTCACCAGCGGCTGCACGCCCGGCGGCGTGAACATCGACATGGCCAACGGCCAGGGCGGCGACATGCACGTGGTCGGCGCCAACCTCGACCTGGACTTCGACAACGGCTGGTCGCTCTCCGACAAGGCGCTGCTGGTCGGCGGCGACATGGACACCACGGCGTTCTTCAGCACCGGCGCCAACCCGAGCTCGCTGGGCGACTTCATCACCAGTTCCGCCGAAGGCTTCGGCCTGCCCGCCGGCGGCACCGCCACCGCGGTCTACACCAACAACGGCCAGGCGGCGGACCTGAACCAGAACGTCACGGTGCAGAACCCGGAGTACATCCACAAGCGCATCCACTCGATCAGCAACGAGTTCCAGCTGAGCAAGGAGATCTTCGAGGGCAACACGCTGACCTTCGGCAACTACACCGCGGTGTACGGCATGGACCACTCGGAGGACGACGGCCTCAACATGCTGTTGCAGGCGAAGAGCAACCCGACCCCGATCGCGGTGAACTACAACGTCGGCGGCACCGTCTACCAGCTCACCGACAGCCAGGGCCTGTTCTGGGCGCCGGGCCCGGCCTCGTGGATGGCGTTCAACGAGCACTGGCATGCCACCACGACGGCGTTCTACCTCGCCGACAACTGGACCGTGGGCCAGTGGCGCTTCGACGGCGGCGTGCGCTGGCAGCACGACAACATCGGCGGCAACTTCCAGAACACCACGTCGGGCGACCTCGACGACAACCCCCTCACCGTCTACAACAACCAGGCCGAATACCTGGTCGACAGCTGGACCCACTACGGCCAGAACCGCGGCGCGGCTTCCTGGACGCTGGGTGCCAACTACGAGCTGGCCAGCAACATGAGCGTGTACGGCCGCGTCAACAACGGCGCGTTCCTGCCCAGCTTCGACGACATCGTGAACCTCGGCAATCCGCCGACCGAGCACATCCACAACTATGAGATGGGCTTCAAGTACCAGGCGCCGTGGATCTACGCGGACATCGGCGTGTACCACCGCCAGTTCATCGGCGTGCCGTACTCGATCCAGTTGAGCACGGGCCTGGTCAGCCTGGTCTACGGCTCGATGACCAACGGCGTCAACGCGCAGGTGATGCTCAAGCCGTTCGAGAACTTCACGCTCGCGCTCAGCGGCAACTACATGCACGGCCACTACAACCGCTACTCGGGCTGCGTGACGTACCAGGCGCAGGACGGCAGCTACCTGTGCAGCAGCATCAACGGCATGCAGGTGGACCGCCAGCCGGAAATCCAGTACCGCGTGACGCCGGCCTACGAAGTGCCGACCCGCTGGGGCAGCCTGAAGTTCTGGGCCACCTACGAACACATCGGCGACCGTTACAGCGACCAGTTGCAGCAGCAGCCGATGGGCAGCTACTACGACCTGAGCTTCGGCGCCAACGCCAACATCGGCGAAAAGTGGGTGCTGAGCCTGCGCGGCACCAACATGACCAACCAGATCGGCATCACCGAAGGCAATGCGCGCCTGTTCGGCTTCGCCAGCGAAGGCGGCGTGATCCTGGCCCGCTCGATCGAGGGCCGCGAGGTGAACTTCCAGGTCAAGTACAAGTTCTGACGCCAGTCGTCGCGTGGAATGCCTGAGCCCCTCTCCCGCATGCGGGAGAGGGGTTGGGGAGAGGGGCTCTTCGCGGCAAGTCGTACCCTCTCCCCCAACCCCTCTCCCACAAGTGGGAGCGGGGAGTCATTGCTTGCCTCAAGCGGAGACACGGCTCCATGCGTCCATTCATCAAGCCTCTGCTGCTTGCCGCGGCCATGGCCGCGGCATTCGCCGTGCAGGCAGGCCAGCCTGCCGCGCCATACCAGGACCTGCTCGATTTCCACGGCTCGCCGCGCACGGCGGCGGACCGCAGCTTCAACATCTTCTTCGACATGGGCGCGTGGCAGGGCTACAGCCTGCCGCGCGCCGGCGATGCGGGCACGGGTTTCTCCGGCCCCTTCGTGCACAGCCTCGGCGCCGGCCAGTGGGCGGGCGTGCGCCTTGCCGCGCTGTCCTTGCGTGATGCCAGCGGCGACATCGCGCTCAAGGACGTGGCCAGCCATGCCATGCCGGGTGCGCTGGAGCGCGAGTTCTCGGCGCAGGGCCTGGACGTGCGGCAGACGCTGTTCTTCGCGGACTCGTGGCACGCGCTGGTGCGCATAGAGCTGGAGGCGGGCAAGGCGCGCGACGTCGAGCTGGCGATCGGCGGCAACACGATGCCGCTGCCGGGCAGCCACCTTGCCAGCGATGGCGCCGCGGTGACGCAAGGCTTCGCCGGTTCGCCTTCCACGCTCACCACGCAGTTGCACGCGGATGGACTGGCGGCGGACCACGCCAGCGTATCGGGCAACGACTATCGCATTGCGCTGGACCAGCCGCTGCATCTCGAAGCCGGCAAGCCCGTCACGCTCTACTTGGTGCAGACGCTGCGCTACGACACGCAGGCGCAGCCGCCCGCCATCGACTACGCCCACGCGTGGGACGCGAATCGCGCGCGCTGGGCGGCCTACCTGAAATCCGCGGACACCAGCCATCTCGCCGGCCTGCCCGACGACGTGGCGCGGCGCGTGGCCGCCAAGGCCGTGGTCACCCTGATCGGCAACTGGCGCGCAGCGCGCGGCGACCTGCACCACGACGGTGTGATCCCCTCGTATTCCAATCCGGACTTCAACGGTTTCTGGGCCTGGGATTCGTGGAAGCACGCGGCGGCGCTGGCGTGGTTCGCGCCGGATCTCGCGCGCGCGCAGATCCGCGCCATGTTCGATTACCAGGGCGCCGACGGCATGGTGCCCGACTGCATCTACCTCGACCACGCCGACGACAACTGGCGCGACAGCAAGCCGCCGCTGGCGACCTGGGCGGTGATGCAGGTGTATCGCGCCACCGGCGACCGCGCCTTCCTCGCGGAGATGTACGACAAGCTGGTGCGCTACCACCGCTGGTGGTTCGCCGACCGCGACCACGACCACAACGGCCTCGCCGAATTCGGTTCCACCGACGGCACGCGCATCGCCGCGGCATGGGAGAGCGGCATGGACAACGCCGTGCGTTTCGACGGCGCGAAAATGCTCAAGAACAGCGAACACGCGTGGTCGCTGGACCAGGAATCCGTCGATCTCAACGCGTACCTCCAGCGCGAGGCGGCGGAACTGGCGCAAATCGCCGGCGTGCTGGGCAAGCCGCAGGACCAGCGGCAGTGGCAGGCCCAGGCCGACGCGATGAAGGCCGCGATCCAGTCGCGCATGTACGACGCCAAGCTGGGCTGGTTCTTCGATGCCAGGCTGGGCAAGCCGGACCTGGTGCGCGTGTACGGTTCGGAAGGCTGGGCACCGCTGTGGGCCGGCGTGGCGACGCCCGCGCAGGCCGCGGCGGTCGAAAAGACCATGATGGATGCGCGCAAGTTCGCCACCACCATGCCGTTCCCCACGCTGGCCGCGGACGATCCGCACTTCTCGCCGATCAAGGGCTACTGGCGCGGGCCGGTGTGGATGGACCAGTCGCTGTTCGGCGTCGAGGCGCTGCAGCGTTACGGTTACACCAGGGAAGCCGATGCGATGGCGCGCCGGTTGGTACTGAACGCGAAGGGGCTGGCGGCAGGGCAGGCGACGTTCCGCGAGAACTACGACCCGCTGACCGGCAACGGCTACCAGTCGCAGAACTTCAGCTGGTCGGCGGCGAGCTATCTGTTGTTGCTCGGAGACAAGGACGATACTGCGCCAAGGATTCAATGATCAGGGGAGTTTGGACGCTGGTCATTCCGGTGCAGGCCGGACAAGCGCGAAGTGCACAGAACACCCATAGGGCGGCCCCGCAGGGGCGGGCGCAGCGAGTCATCCAGTAACGACGACGCCTGCTCGAGCTGTACGGCCACCGGACGACCAGCTTCGCTGTTGTGACGCGTCTCCGGCCTGTGCCGGAATGATGGGCAGTCGGGTTTTCCCCAGGGGGCATCGCGCATGGGCACGAGCAAGCGTCAGATCGGGCTGGTCGCCGCCACGGCGCTGGTGCTGGGCAACATGATTGGCTCGGGCGTGTTCATGTTGCCCGCGACGCTGGCGCCCTACGGCGGCTACAGCGTGGTCGGCTGGCTGGTCAGCGCCGCTGGCGCGCTGCTGCTGGCCGGCGTGTTCTATCGCCTCGCCCGCCGCGCGCCGCGCGCCGGCGGGCCGTATGCGTACAGCCGCGAAGCCTTCGGCGACTGCGTCGGTTTCCTGGTGGCGTGGGCCTACTGGTTTTCGACGGTTGGCGGCAATGCGGCGATCGCGGTGGGGTTCGCCAGTTACCTCTCGATCTTCGTGCCGGCGATGGGCGCCAGTCCGCTGTTTGGCGCGCTGGCCGCGCTGGCGGCGATCTGGGTGACCACGCTCGTGAACATGGCCGGTGTGCGCAGCGCGGGTGCGATGCAAGTGGCGACCACGGTGCTGAAGATCGCGCCGCTTCTGGCGCTGATGCTGTTTGGCCTGGCGCACTTCGATCCGCACCTGCTGGTACCCGGCAAGGGCGCGGGGTCGCCGTGGAACGCCATCAACGTCAGCGTGGCGGCGACGCTGATGGCGTTCATCGGTCTGGAGTGCGCCACGATCCCGGCGGGGCACGTGCGCGACCCGGAGCGGACCATCCCGCGCGCCACCTTGCTGGGCACCCTCATCGCGGCGCTGGTGTACGTGGCCTGCACCACGGTGGTGATGGGCATGCTGCCCGCAGCCGCGCTGGCGAAGTCGCAGGCGCCGTTCGCCGATGCGGGGCAGATCCTGTGGGGCGGCTGGGCGAGGTATCTGATCGCGGGCGCAGCCGCCGTCTCCTGCTTCGGTGCGCTCAACGGCTGGACGCTGGTCGCCGGGCAGTTCCCGCAGGCGGTGGCGCGGGACGGCTTGTTCCCGAGGTTCTTCGCGCGCGAGTCGAAGCGCGGTGCGCCGGTGCCGGCCCTGCTGGTCGCGGCGGGGGTCAACAGTCTGCTGGTGCTGGCGAACTATACCCGCGGCATGGTCGGCATGTTCACCTTCATGGTGCTGCTGACCGTCCTGGGCAACGTGATCGCCTACCTGTTCTGCGCCATGGCGGACGTGGCGCTGGCGTACCGGGAAGGTCGCCCGGTGCCGCTGCGCGATCCCGTGCTGGCCTGCGCCGCCTTCGGCTTTTCGATCTGGGCTGTCATCGGCGCGGGCGCGGACGCGGCGTACTGGAACCTCATCCTGCTGGTGCTGGGGCTGCCGGTCTACGTGTGGCAGACACGGCGCCGTGCATCCGCTGCGTGACGACCGCCGTTGCGGCGGCCGTCACGGTGGGGCGCTTACTGCCCGATCCTGCGCAACGCCTTGCCGGCCATCAGGTTGCGCTCGATCTGTTCCAGCGTGACGCCCTTGGTCTCCGGCACCAGCCAGACGGTGAGCGCGATGAACACCACGTTGAAGGCGCCGTAGAGCCAGAACGTCTCGGCCTGGCCGATGCTGTTGAGCAGCGGCAGGAACGAGAGGCCGACCAGCCAGTTCGCCACCCAGTTGGTGAAGGTGGAGCAGCCGATGCCGAAGTCGCGGCCCTTGAGCGGCTGGATCTCCGAGCACAGCGTCCAGATCAGCGGGCCGGCCGACATCGCGAAGCCCACGATGAACACCAGCAGCATGCCCACGGTGAAGAACTGCTCGCCGTGCGTGTGGATGCCCAGCTTCATCATCGTGCCGACCACGCCGAGGCCGATCGCCATCACCACGAAGCCGATGTACAGGATGGGCTTGCGGCCCAGCTTGTCCACCAGGCCGATGGCGATGAAGGTGGCCAGCACGTTGACCAGGCCGACGATGGCGGTGAACCACATCTGCGACTCGGTGTCGTAGCCCATGCCCTGGAAGATGCGCGGCGCGTAGTACATCACCACGTTCATGCCGGTGAGCTGCTGCATCACCTGCAACAGCACGCCCAGCCACACCGAACGGCGGAAGTTGGCGTTCTGCAGGAACATCCCCACGCCGCCCTGCGGCGTCTTCAGCTGTTCCTGGATCTCGCCGACCTCCTTGGCGATGGCGGCGCGGTCGCCGAGCAGCCGCTGCAGCACCTGCTCGGCCTCGGTCTGGCGACCCTTCATCAGCAGCCAGCGCGGGCTTTCCGGCAGGAAGGCCACGCCGAGCAGGAACAACGCGCCGGGGATCGCGATGATGCCCAGCATCCAGCGCCAGTTGCCCGAGTAGCTGAGCGCGGTGTCGGAGAGGAAGGCGACCAGGATGCCGATGGTGATCATCAGCTGGTACATCGAGATCATCGCGCCGCGGATCGATTCCGGCGCCACTTCGGCCAGGTACAGCGGCGCGGTGAAGCTGGCCAGGCCGATCGCGACGCCCAGGATGAGGCGGCCCACGATCAGTACGTCGGGCGTCGGCGCCGCGCCGCACAGCACCGAGCCGCCGACGAACAGCACGGCGCCGAGGATCATCGTGCGCTTGCGGCCCAGCTGGCTGGACAGCCAGCCGGCCACCAGCGCGCCCAGCGCGGCGCCGAGCATCATCACGCTGACGATCCAGCCGAGGGTGTCGTCGCTGATGCCGAAGTCCTTCTGCAGGAACTGCTGCGCGCCGGAGATCACGCCGATGTCGAGGCCGAACATCAGGCCCGCCAGCGCGGCGAGGATGCAGACGAAGATCGCGGTGGCCTTGCTGTGCCTGGCGGCGGGTTGTGCGCTGGTGATGCTCATCAATGTCTCCCCGTGGAATGGCGTGCGTGCGGCTTGTGCTTTTGCGCCCACCGTCCTTGGCGGGCGCCCTTCGGGCCATCGCTGGCGCGTTGTCAAAAATCGCTCCAGGCGATTTTTTGCCGTCATTCCGGCGAAAGCCGGAATCCAGTGACTTTGCACTTCATGCCGACAGGCACTGGATCCCGGCCTGCGCCGGGATGACGAGCAGAGTCGTCGTCCGTAATCATGGAGTGTCGCCCACCGGCGGCCTGCCTGCAAAGCGCCGCTCGGGCAGGCCGCGCCGGCCGACCTGCGCGGCGAACAGCGCGCCGGCCAGCGGTTCGCCTGCCAGCACGTCGGCATCCAGCCCATCGCGCGCGCTGGTGACGTAGAGCGTGTCGAGCGCGGCACCGCCGAAAGCCGGCCGCGTGGGCTGGCTCGCGGCCAGCGGCAGGATGCGGTCCACGCTGCCGTCCGCGCGGTAGCGCACCACGCGGCCCAGGCCCCATTGCGCGTTCCACAGGCCGCCGTCGACGTCCACGCAGGAGCCGTCCGGCTCGCCCGCGGTGTCGCGCAGGTCGGCGAACAGACGCGTGTCGCCCAGCGTGTCGCCGTAGTCGCAGCAGCGGATCGTGCGCGCCAGCGAATCGCAGTAGTACAGCGTGCCGCCGTCGGGGCTGAAGGCGAGGCTGTTGCTGATCGCCACGCCTTCCAGCGGCAGCCTTTCCAGCGCGAGGTCGGCGTCGAGCCGCCAGAAGCCGCCGATGGGCTGCTTCGCGCCGCCGTCGGCGGGCTCGTGCAGGGTGCCGAACACGAAGCGGCCTTGCCGGTCGCAGGCGCCGTCGTTGCAGCGCGTGGGCAATTGCGGTTCGACTTCATGCAGCGTGTGCAGCGCGCCGTCTTCGAGGCGGAAGAACGCCAGCCGCGAAGCCAGCGCCAGCAGCAGCCAGCCGTCCGCTTCGCACAGCGCGAACGAGGCGAGGCGCTCGGGCAGCTGCCAATGCCTCGCCTCGCCGCTGGAGGGGGTATAGCGCCACAACGTCGAAGCGTGGATGTCGGTCCAGTACAGCGCCTGCGCGCGCCCGCACCAGGTGATGCCTTCGCCCAGCGTGTTGCGTGCCTCGAGTACCGCCTGCATGGCCGCCTGCGCCGGCGCGCTCATACCCAGCCGCCGTCGACGATGAAGTCCTGCCCGGTGCACATGCGGCTGTCGTCGGCGGCGAGGAACAGCGCCATGCGCGCCAGGTCCCCGGCCATCAGGTAGCCGGGCATGCACTGCACGCGCGCGATCTCGGCCTCGCCCTCGGCGTCCAGCCACAGCGCGCGCTGCTTCTCGGTGATCGCCCAGCCGGGCACCAGCGCGTTGATGCGGATGTGCTGTTGCCCCAGCTCGCGCGCCATGCCGTTGACGAAGCCGTGCACCGCGGCCTTGGCCATCGCGTACAGCGGGTAGCCGGCGTTCTTCTTCATCCAGCCGGTGGAGCCCAGGCAGATGATGGAGCCGCCGCCCAGCCGCTGCATGTCGGGGATCACCGCCTGCGTGGCGAACACCTGGTGGCGCAGGTTCACCGCCACGTTGCGCTCGAACGCGGCGGCGTCCACGTCGGCCAGCGCATGGCGCACGTCGTTGGCGGCGTTGTTGACCAGCACGGCGATCGGGCCGATGTGCGCGCGTGCCGTGGTGATGGCGGCCTGCAGCGCATCGAGGTCGGTGAGGTCGCAGCGCAGGAACAGCGGCGCGTGCGCCACGTCCTCCAGGCCGTCGAGCACGGATTGCGCGCCCGTGGCGTCCACGTCGAGGAAGGCCACCTTCGCGCCCTGCCGCGCGAAGTGCTCGACGAAGGCGGCGCCGATGCCGCTGGCGCCGCCGGTGACCAGCACGCTGCGGCCCTGCAGGCTGGGATAGCTGGCGTAGCGGTCGGCCATTGCGCTCACCACTCCGCCACGCTGCCGTCGGCGTGGCGCCAGACCGGGTTGTGCCACTGGTGGCCCACCGCGGCACGCTCGGCCACGTAGGCCTCGTTCACCTCGATGCCCAGGCCCGGACCCTTCGGCATGGCCACGAAGCCGTCGGCGTAGGCGAACACGCTGCGGTCGGTGACGTAGTCGAGCAAGTCGTTGCCGGCGTTGTAGTGGATGCCCAGGCTCTGTTCCTGGATGAAGGCGTTGTGGCACACCGCGTCGATCTGCAGGTTCGCGGCCAGCGCGATGGGGCCGAGCGGGCAGTGCAGCGCCAGCGCCACGTCGTAGGCCTCGGCCATCGCGGCGATCTTGCACGTCTCGGTGATGCCGCCGGCATGCGAGGGGTCGGGCTGGATGATGTCCACGCCGCCGGTCTGCAGCACGCGCTTGAAGTCCCAGCGCGAGTACAGGCGCTCGCCCAGCGCGATCGGCGCAGGCGAGATCGCGGCCAGCTCGGGCAGGCACTCCAGGTATTCGGAGAGCACCGGCTCCTCGATGAACATCAGCTTGAACGGCGCCAGCTCGCGCATCAGCACCTTGGCCATCGGCTTGTGCACGCGGCCGTGGAAATCCACGCCGATGCCGACGTGCGGGCCCACCGCGTCGCGGATCGCCTGCACGTTTTCCAGCACGCGCTCGACCTTGTCGTAGGTATCGACGTACTGCAGTTCCTCGGTGGCGTTCATCTTCACCGCGGTGAAGCCGCGCGCCACGGCCTCCTGCGCGGCGCGCGCGGTGTCGGCGGGGCGGTCGCCGCCGATCCAGGAGTACACGCGGATGCGCTCGCGCACCGGGCCGCCAAGCAGTTCGTGCACCGGCTTGCCGAGGTCCTTGCCCTTGATGTCCCACAGCGCCTGGTCGATGCCGGCGATCGCGCTCATCAGCACCGGGCCGCCGCGGTAGAAGCCGCCGCGGTAGAGCACGCTCCAGTGGTCCTCGATGTGGCGCGGGTCCTTGCCGACCAGGTAGTCCGACAGTTCCTCCACGGCGGCGGCCACGGTGTGTGCGCGGCCCTCCACCACCGGCTCACCCCAGCCGCTGATCCCGGCATCGGTGTCGATGCGCAGGAACAGCCAGCGCGGCGGCACCTTGTAGACGGTGAGCTTGGTGATCTTCATGCGTAGGTGTCCAGATTGTGCAGGGCATGCGCGAAAGCGTGCGCACGCCGGGAGGTGTCGTCGAGGGTGCGGCCCGGCGCGAACAGCGCCGAGCCGATGCCGAAACCGGTGGCGCCGGCGGCAAGCCACGGCGCCATGTTGTCGGGCGCGATGCCGCCCACCGGCAGCACCGGCACGTCGCGCGGCAACACCGCGCGCCAGGCCTTGAGCACGGCGGGCGAGGATTGCTCGGCAGGGAACAGCTTCAGGCCGTCGGCGCCGGCGGCGAGCGCGGCGAAGGCTTCGGTGGGCGTGGCCACGCCGGGCACGCAGAGCAGGCCGGCGGCCTTGGCGGCGCGGATCACCGTGGTGTCGGCATGCGGCATCACGATCAGGCGGCCGCCTGCGTTCGCCACGGCCTCCACGTCGGCCGGCGTCATCACCGTGCCCGCGCCGACCAGCACGTCCGTACCCAGTGCCTCGGCGAGCAGGGCGATGCTGTCGAACGGCTGCGGCGAGTTGAGCGGTACTTCCAGCACGCGGAAGCCGGCTGCGACGATGGCGCGGCCGGTGGCCACCGCTTCGTCGGGCACGAGGCCGCGCAGGATCGCCACCAGCGGCAGGGGTTGTAGCCACGGGGTCAGCATGCGCGGGATTCCTCTGGAGCGGGATGGACCAGCCCGGCCAGCGTCGCCAGCTGCCGCAGGCCGTGGGCGGCGGCGTCCGCGATCGGCGGCGGCAGGTCGATGTCGAACAGCGCGGCGGCGCGGCGATAGCGCCCGCACAGCGCAGCCTCGCCGATCAGCTGCAGCGGCGTGTCGCGGCGGGCCAGGCCGCTGGCCAGCGCGGCGCGGAATTCCTCGCCGATCAGCAGGCCGGAGAGATAGTCGGGCACGGACGCGGGCGCCAGCGCGCCGTCCAGCATCAGCGCGCGCGCGGAGAACAGGCGGCCCAGTGCGCCGGCCGCGCCGCTGCCGCGCGCATCGGCGACGCCGCGCGCGAAGGCTTCCGCGTCGTCCGCGGCCTCGGCGCCGGTGGCACCGAGGATGGAATGCCGCAGCAGCACCGCGAACAGCTCGCCGGTCATCACGGTGCGGAAGCCGGTCACCGCGCCGTCGCGCACCACCGCCCACTTGCTGTGCGTGCCGGGCAGGATGAAGGTGGCGGCCCCGGCCAGCGCCGGGCGCAACGCCAGTGCGCCGACCAGCTGGGTTTCCTCGCCGCGCATCACGTCGGGGCCGAGCGGGTCGCGCAGGCCGGGGACCAGATGGACGTCCATGCCGTCGGCGGCACGCACACTGCCCAGCGCGCCGCCGAGCTGCATCGCGTTGGCGGGCGTGTCGAGGTAGGGCATCTCATGCCAGCCGTTGCGGCTGCCCACCATGCCGCAGGCCAGCCGCGGCAACGCGGGCCAGCCGGCGGTGATGCCGGCCAGCGCGGCGTCGCAGCCGCCCTCGGGCAGGTGGCGGATGCCCCAGGGGCGCGTGCGTGTTTCCGCCAGCCGGCCCGCGCCGTCGAAACGGAAGGCGCGCAGGCTGCTGGTGCCCCAGTCGAGTGCGATCAGCCCGCTCATGTCTTCTTCGTGTGGCGCCGGATGTTGCTGCGCGAATCGCTCACCGTCTTCTGCATCGCCGCCCGCGCCACTTCCGGCTGGCGGCGGCGGATCGCGTCCAGCACCTTCTTGTGGTGCGGCAGCGAGTACTTGAAGTCGATGGCCTTGCGCGCGGACAGCGCCAGGTAGCTGCCCAGCGCCGTCTCGACCACCGAGAACAGCGAGATCATCAGCTCGTTGTGCGTGGCGTGCAGGATCGCCTCATGGAAGGCCAGGTCCGCCACCGACCATTCCTCGCGGCCATTCGCTGCGGCCATGGCCTCGTAGGCGCCCTCGATGGCGGCGAGCTGCTCCGCGCTGCGCCGGCGCGCGGCAGCGGCCGCGGCGGCGGGCTCGATCACCTCGCGCATCTCGGCCAGCTTCTCGACGAAATCCTCGGTGGGCATCGAGGCGCAGCGCCAGGCCAGCACGTCGGCATCGAGCTGGTTCCAGTGCAGGGTGTCGCGCACGCGGGTGCCGGTCTTCTGCTTGGACTCGATCAGGCCCTTGGCCGACAGCACCTTCATCGCCTCGCGCAGCGCGGTGCGGCTGACCTTCATGCGCTCGGCCAACAGTTCCTCGCGCGGCAGGTTCTCGCCCGGCGCGATCTCGCCGCCGACGATCAGCCGACCCAACTCCTGCACCACCTGACCGTGCAGGTTGCGTACCACGACGGGCTTCACCATGCCTGTTCTCCCTGCGATGCATCGTGGCCCCGGGGCCACTGGAATGAATTTGTAATACTTTATAGCAGCTTGGCCGCGCCGCGTCATCGTTTGTGCCGGTGGCGGCGTGCGGACCCCGGTCACCGGCCCCGGGGCTGCCCCTTGCCGCGGGTGGCACGGTGGCGGGCCGGATGGAGGCTGCAGCGCGGAGAACCTTGCCGCGATCCTCCCCGTCCCGCCCGGAGCGCCGTGGCAAGGATGGCCGTCCCGTGTCCGGCGAAAACGCAAAACCCGTCACCCTCGCCGATGCGGGCAAATGGACGAAAGACCACGCCAGGCCCGCGGCGTGGCCGGTTCCGGCCGTCTGGACGTCCGTCGATGGCCGACCGGCATCCCGCAAGATCCTGCCTCTTCGGTTCATTTGGCCCGCGGCGTAGAATCCCCGCTTTTGAATCCTGGCGGACCTCCGATGACCTTCCCGGCTGACCATTCCCCCGGCCACGCGGACGTGCGCACCGAGGGCAGCACCGACGCGCTGCCGTTGTCGCCAGCGCTGGGCGTGACGCTGGATGCGGCGAAGATGCCGCGCCGCTCCACCCTGGTCGACCGCCGCGTGCTGCGCATCACCGCGGTGTCGGTGGTGCTGGGCATCGGCGCCGCGCTGATCGCGAAGGTCCTCACCATGCTGATCGGCCTGATCACCAACCTGGTGTTCTACGGCCGCATCTCCACCGCGTTTTCCTCGCCTGCCGACGCGGTGCCGCACCTGGGCTGGTGGGTGGTGCTGATCCCCGCGCTGGGCGGCGTGATCGTGGGCTTCATGGCGCGCTGGGGCTCGCGCGCGATCCGCGGCCACGGCATCCCCGAGGCGATGGAGCAGGTGCTGCTCAACGAATCGAAGATCCCGCCGCGGATCACCTTCCTCAAGCCGATTTCCTCGGCCATCGCGATCGGTACCGGCGGCCCGTTCGGCGCGGAGGGCCCGATCATCGCCACCGGTGGCGCGCTGGGTTCCTTCGTCGGCCAGGTGATGAAGGTCACCGGCAGCGAACGCAAGGTGCTGCTGGCTGCCGGTGCGGCTGCGGGCATGTCGGCGATCTTCTCTTCGCCCATCGCGGCCGTGGTGCTGGCGGTGGAGCTGCTGTTGTTCGAACTGCGCCCGCGCTCGCTGATCCCGGTGTCGCTGGCCTGCGTGGCCGCCACCGGCATGCGCTATGTGCTGATGGGCACCGCGCCGGTGTTCGCGATGCCGGTGCTGGCCTCGCCGGGCGGCTGGGCGCTGGCGACCTACGTGCTGGTCGGCGCGGTGGTCGGCCTGGTCAGCGTGTGGACCACGCGCATCGTCTACGGCATCGAGGACTGGTTCGAGAAGCTGCCCATCCATTGGATGTGGTGGCCTGCGCTGGGCGGCCTGGCGGTGGGTGTGATCGGCTACTTCGCGCCGCTGACCCTGGGCGTGGGCTATACCAACATCGAGGACATCGTGAACGGCCGGCTGACGCTGGCGGCGCTGGCCTTCCTGTGCGTGATGAAGTTCCTGTCCTGGTCGATCTCGCTGGGCAGCGGCACCTCCGGCGGCACGCTGGCGCCGCTGTTCACCATCGGCGGCGCGCTGGGCGCGATGATGGGCATCGGCGTGGCCGCGCTGGCGCCGCACTTCGGCGTCGACCCGCGCATCGCCGCGCTGGTGGGCATGGCGGCGATCTTCGCCGGTGCCTCGCGCGCGCTGCTTACCGCGGTGGTGTTCGCGTTCGAGACCACCGCGCAGCCCGCGGGCCTGCTGCCGCTGCTGGGCGGTTGTGCCGCGGCCTACCTGATCTCCGCGCTGATGATGCGCAACACCATCATGACCGAGAAGATCGCGCGCCGCGGCGTGCGTGTACCTGCCGAATACGCGGCCGACTACCTCGACCAAGTGGCGGTGGGCGACGCCTGCGCGCGCGACGTGGTGACGCTGAAGACGACGCAGGCGCTGGCCGAAGTGCGCCACTGGTTCATCGAGGGCACGCCGGAAACCCAGCACCAGGGCTACCCGGTGGTGGACGAGCAGGGCCGCGTGCAGGGCGTGCTCACCCGCCGCAGCCTGCTCGACCCGCAATGGCACTACACGCTGACCCTGGGCGAGCTGGTCACGCGCCCGCCGGTGGCGGTGACCGAGGACAACTCGCTGCGCGAGGCCGCGGACCACATGGTGGCCGAGGGCGTGGGCCGGCTGCTCGTGGTGAGCAAGGACGACCCGCACAGGCTGGTCGGCTTCCTCACCCGCGGCGACATCCTCGCCGCGCATGGGCGGCGCCTGCGCGAGGCGCGGCATTCCTCGCGCTACCTGCGCTTCCGCGACGGGCTCAAGCCGCGGCCGGAGGAGGCGGTGGCTTCCCGCCACTGAACCGACCGTTGGAACAGCACGAAAAAACGGCCCTCGCGGGCCGTTTTTTCGTGTTGCGTGCGACATGCTGCGATCCGCGATTTGTTGCGCACGCGGGTGAAGATCATGGATGCTCGCAGGCAGCGTCGCGCGGATCGCGGCCCGATCAGGGGCGGGCCGTTTCCTCCGCATGGCGCCGCGCGCCGTGAAGCGCGGCAGGGGGACCATGGCAGGAATCACTTCGGGGAGGCAAAACGGATGAATCGACAGAATCAAGCATGGGGCGGGAAGGGCGTCGCGTTGCGGCGGCGCCGGCTGGCGGTGGCATGCGCCACTGCGTGGCTGTTCGCCGTGCCGGGCGCCGCGGTGCTGGCGCAGGACGCATCGGGCCAGCAGCCGTCGGACCAGCAGGCCCAGGCGAAGCCGGCGGCGGCGAAGGATGCGAAGCAGGAATCCAAGGCCGACAAGCAGAAGAAGGCCGACGCCAGCCAGCTCGGCGCGGTGGTGGTGAACGGCATCAGCACCAGCATCCAGAGCGCGCTGGACACCAAGCGGAACTCCAACGACATCGTCGAGGCGATCTCCGCCGAGGACATCGGCAAGCTGCCGGACGTGAGCATCGCCGACAGCCTGGCGCGCCTGCCGGGCCTGACCACGCAGCGCGTGGACGGCCAGGCCAGCGCGATCTCGATACGCGGCCTGGACCCGAATTTCGCGGGCACCACGCTCAACGGCCGCGAGCAGGCGACGATAGGCGAGAACCGCGGCGTGGAGTACGACCAGTACCCGGCCGAGCTGATCAACGGCGCCACGGTCTACAAGACGCCGGACGCCAGCGTGATCGGCCAGGGCCTGGCCGGCACGGTGGACCTGCAGACCATCAATCCGCTGGACCTGTCCAAGCGCACCATGGTGTTCAACCTGCGCGGCGAGCACAACAGCAACGGCGACCTCAATCCCGGCACCGGCACGGGCACCATGGGCCATCGCGCCAGCTTCTCCTACATCGACCAGTTCCTCGACCACACGCTGGGCGTCGCCATCGGCTTCGCGCAGCTCGCCCAGCCGACCCAGCGGAAGCAGTACCAGGCCTGGTGGTGGGGCGCCGACAACGGCAGCGCGGGCATGGACCAGAACTGGGGCGCGCCCACCGTGCCCGGCATGCCGGACAACGTGAACGCGCTGCAGGGCATGCAGCTGCGCTCGCAGTCGCAGGACGAGAAGCGCAACGGCCTGATGGCCGTGCTGGAGTGGGCGCCCAACGAGACGTACTACTCGAAGCTGGACATG
Source organism: Rhodanobacter sp. DHB23 (assembly GCF_014842975.1). GTDB lineage: Bacteria > Pseudomonadota > Gammaproteobacteria > Xanthomonadales > Rhodanobacteraceae > Rhodanobacter_A. The sequence continues at coordinate 198,402 of NZ_JACYXK010000025.1, forward strand.
TACTACTCCACCTTCAACAAGCGCGCGTTCAACAACGGCCTGCAGTGGAACAGCAACGTCTACGGCCCGCCCTACGACGGCATTTCCTACTCGGACCTGGGCCTCTCGCCGGGCTCGCCGCTGCCCGTGGTGACCTCGGGCAACATGAGCGGCATCGCGCCCATCCTGCAGAACGAATACACCAAGGAGCACGACAAGCTGTATTCGATCGGCTGGAACAACAAGCTCTACCTCGGCGACTGGACGACCTCGCTGGACCTGTCGTCGTCCTCGGCGCGGGTGAAGCTGCACGACGCCTACCTGTTCGCCGGCCTCGCCAACGGCGGGCTCACCGACGTGGGCTTCAACATCCCGACCGGCCAGGGGTTCCCCGATTTCAGCCCGGACGTGAACCTGGCCGATCCGTCCAGCGTGGTCTTCACCGACCCGGCCGGCTACGGCTACAACGGCCGCGAGGAGTTCGACAGCCAGAACGACCGCATCAACGCGTTCCGCCTGCAGGCGAGCCGCACGCTGGACTGGTGGGTCTTCAGCGGGATGGACCTCGGCTTCGACTATTCCGACCGCACCAAGACCAAGCACGCCGACGTGTACTTCGCGTGGCTGAACGGCAACGGCGACACCGACAGCACCTACCAGTCCGCGATGGGCACGCCGGTCAATTCCGCTTGGCTCTACGGCCCGACCTCGCTGGGCTACGGCGGCATCCCCGGCATCCTCAACTACAACGTGCTGGGCGCGATGTACAGCCAGTTCTACCTCACGCCGGAGAACGGCGCGGGCGACTGGAGCCGCAATTACACCATCGAGGAAAAGGTGCCGCTGGCCTACGTCAAGTTCGACATCGAGACGGAGGTGGCGGGCATCCCGCTGCGCGGCAACGCGGGCGTGCAGTTCGTGCACACCGACCAGTCCTCCGACGCGCTGCAGACCGACAACAGCGGCAATCTGGTCGGCGCGATCCACGGCGGCACCACGTACAACAACGTGCTGCCCAGCCTCAACCTGGCCGCCCAGTTGAGCGACAGCCAGTACCTGCGCTTCGGCCTGGCCAAGACCATGACGCGCGGCCGCATCGACGACGAGAAGATCTCGTCCTCCGCGGGCGTGGCCAAGATCACCGCGGGGCCGCAGGCGGGGCAGGTGGTGTGGTCGGGCAGCGGCGGCAACCCGTTGCTGAAGCCCTACGTGGCGGTGGGCACCGACATCTCGTGGGAGAAGTATTTCGGCGATGCCAGCTACGTGTCGGTGGCGGTGTTCAAGAAGAACCTGCTGAACTACATCTACGACAAGACCATCCTCAACTACGACTTCTCCCATTACATCAACAACACGCCGACCCTGACGCCGACCAGCAACTACGGCGCCTTCACCACGCCGGAGAACGGCACCGGCGGTTCGATGAACGGCCTGGAGCTGGCCGGCTCGTTCGAAGGCGGCCTGCTGGCGCACGCGCTGGAGGGCTTCGGCGTGCAGGTCAACTACTCGCTGGTCAACAGCGACATCCCCACCAGCTCCGTCTCGGCGATCCCGGGCGGTCCCAAGACCCTGCCCGGCCTGTCGCACAAGAGCGGCAACGTCACGCTGTACTACGAGCGCAACGGATTCTCGGCGCGCATCGCGCAGCGCTACCGCTCCTCGTTCACCGGCGAGGCGGTGGCGCTGTTCGACCAGCTCGGCTACACCAAGATCCTGGCGAACCGGCAGACCGACCTGCAGCTGGAATACGACTTCAGCCAGGGGCCGATGACGGGCCTGTCGGTACTGCTGCAGGTGAACAACCTGGCCAACTCGCCGGATGCCACGGTGCAGTACGCCTACCTCGCCAACAACGTGCCGATGACCATGCCGCTGGAATACGACACCTGGGGCCGCACCGTGCTGCTCGGTTTCAGCTACAAGCTGTGAGTGGAGCGGCCAGGGACGGCCGCCTGCCTGGTCCGGGCGATCATGGATGGTCGCAAGGGCCTGGCCCGGGCGGGCTTGCCGCCCGGGGCGGTATCGGGGCAAGCTTCGGCGACCCGTCGCCAGGCGTCGTGATGCGGTCGCAGCAGAGAGATTTTCTTGATCCACAAGGCCAACCCCGTGGCGAGCGCCGCGCATGAGTGAACCGCAGGGCATCTCCGGCCGCATGGCGGCTGTGCTGCTTGCCCTGCTTACCGCGTGTGCATTGGGCGCGTTGCGCGTGCCCCTGCGTCTGCCGTCCGCGCCCATGCTGTTGGTGCCGGCGATGCCCGATGGTTCGGAAGTCCAGTTGTGGCTCAGCACGCAGGACCGCAAGCTGCGCCTGGTGCGGCAGCCGGACATCCCGCTGGCCGTGGCGGACGCGAATGCGCCGCCGCCGGCGGCCGACATCACCATCGACGCCACGCGCAGCTTCCAGACCATCACGGGTTTCGGCGCGGCGATGACCGACTCGTCGGCGTGGCTGCTCGACCACGCGATGGACGACGACCAGCGCTTCGCCCTGCTGCAGGAGCTGTTCGGCCCGCCGCCGGGACTCAACCTCGACATGGCGCGCGTGAGCATCGGCGCCTCGGACTTCTCGCTCAAGCCCTACACGCTGGACGACATGCCCGCGGGCCAGACCGACCCCGGACTGGCGCACTTCAACCTCGCCGCCAGCTCGCAGGATGTGGTGCCGGTGCTGCGCGAGGCGATGGAGATCAATCCGCAGCTGCACGTCATCGCCACGCCGTGGAGCGCGCCGGCATGGATGAAGAGCATCGACGCGCTGAACGGCGGCACGCTGCAGCAGCAGTACGAAGCGGTGTACGCCCAGTACCTGGTGAAGTACGTCGATGCCATGCAGGCGCAGGGCGTGCCGGTCTGGGCGCTGACCGTGCAGAACGAGCCGGGCTTCGAGCCGCTGACCTACCCGGGCATGCTGCTGCCCGCCGAGGCGCGCGCGCGCATCATCGGGCAGTACCTCGGTCCCGCGCTGGCGAGCCGCGACCCGCGGCCGCTGATCCTCGACTGGGACCACAACTGGGATGCGCCCGAACAGCCGCTGGCCGTGCTCGCCGACGCCACGGCGCAGCGCTACGTCGACGGCGTCGCCTGGCATTGCTACGCGGGCAGCACGGGTGCGCAGACCCGCGTGCACCGCGCGTACCCGGACAAGGACGCGTACCTGACCGAGTGTTCGGGCGGCGACTGGGCCTCGGCGAAGAACGGCGAGCTGCTGCTGTTCGCGCGCGACGTGCTGATGATGAGCCTGCGCGACTGGGCGCGCGGCGCGGTGTACTGGAACCTCGCGCTGGACCAGAAGCACGGCCCGCATTCCGGCGGCTGCGCCGACTGCAAGGGCATGGTGACGATCGACTCCGCGACCGGGGCGGTCCATCGCAACGACGAGTACTACGCCTTCGCCCACTACAGCCGCTTCGTGCTGCCCGGCGCCGTGCGCGTGTGGTCGGACGACACCGGCCCGGACATCCACAACGTGGCGTTCCGCAACGCCGGCGACGGCTCCATCGTGCTGGTGGTGGCCAACGGCAGGAACGCGCCGCGCCATGTCGGCGTGGTGCAGGGCAGGTTGTCGTTCGAGTACACGATGCCGCCGGAGAGCGTGGCGACGTTCACCTGGAATCCCGACCAGGCCACGCACTCGTGGCAGCGCCGCGTGCGCAGCCTGATCGACAAGGCGTTGCGCGCCGCCACGCCGGCCGGGGCGGCGGCGGTGCATGCCGGTACGCCGTGAGCAATGATGGCCGTGCCCAGGCGCGGCATGGTTTTTTCCGGAGGAGGATGGCGTGATGAGTGCAGGCATCGTCGGGTGGCGCAGCTTCGCGGTGGCGATGCTGCTGGCCGGTATCGCCGCGTGGTCGCCGCACGCGCACGCGCACGCCGCGTCGCGGCCCAGGGTGGTGGTCATCAGCCTGGACGCCTTCGGCGCGCAGAGCCTGCGGGAGCCCGAACTGCCCGCGCCCACCCTGCATGCGCTGATGCAGGAGGGCGTGCATGCCGTGTCGATGCAGCCGATCAACCCCACCATCACCTGGCCGAACCACACCAGCATGGTCACCGGCGACGACGCCAGCCGCCACCACGTGCTGGTCAACGGCCTGATCGTGGGCCAGCGCGAGGCCACGCCGCCGCGCATCGACATGAAGGCGCCCAAGGACAGGCTGGTCGCCGTGCCCACCGTGTACGACGCCGCGCACGCGGCGGGCCTGGTCACGGCCGAGGTGGACTGGGTCGCCGTGATGGACGCGCCGACGATAACCTGGCGCTTCCCCGAAAACCCCGACCCCGACGGTGCGATCGAGCAGGAGCTGGTCCGGCAGGGCGCGGTCACGCGCGACGAGCTGGCGCATTTCGGCAAGCCGTCGCAGGCCTGGCGCGACCTTGTGTACACGCGCGCGGCGGTGGACATCATCCGGCAGCACCATCCCGACCTGCTGTTGCTGCACCTGCTGGCGCTGGACAGCATCGAGCACGCGACCGGCTACGGCAACGATTCCGGACGCAACACCATCGCCTTCCTCGACGATCGCGTGAAGGAAGTGATCGACGCCGTGCGCGCCGCCGGCGAGCTGGACCGCACCACCTTCATCATCGTCTCCGACCACGGCCAGGAGAGCGTGCACCACCTGCTCAACCCCAACGTGCCGCTGGGCGAGGCCGGCCTGCAGGCCGACACGGCGAGCCAGCCTGCGTTCGCCATCCCCGAGGGCGGCTTCGCGCTGGTGTTCCAGAAGAACGCCACCGAAGCCTCGCGGCAGGCATTGAAGAAATTGTTCGAGGGCAGGCCCGGCATCCGCGCCGCGCTGACGCCGGACGAAGCCGCGAAGATGGGCTGGCCGACCCCGCCGCTGACGTTGCCGCCAAACGCGTCGGCGAGGTTCCGCGCGCTGCCGACGCAGAGCGATCAGGCGCCCGACCTGTTGCTCTACCCGGACAACGATTACGAATTCGACGACAAGTACGCCACGCAGTACGACGCGCCCACCTTGCAGCGTGGCGCGCACGGCTACCCGAATTCGGAGCCGCTGATGCAGGCGATCTTCATCGCCGCGGGCGCAGGTATCCAGGGCAAGGGCGTTGAGATTCCGGCGTTCCCCAACGTGGACATCGCGCCCACCATCGCGCAGTTGCTGCACCTCAAGTTCGACGATGCGAAGGGGAAACCGCTCGCCGCGATTCTCGCACCGTCACCTTGACGCTCCGCTTGAAGCCCCTCGCCCGCTTGCGGACGCGGGGAAGGGCCATGGATGGCCCTGCCTTGAGGAGCGAGGAAGAGGGGTTGGGGAGAGGGCGCTTTTGCAACGTCGCGAAAAGCCGAACCCTCTCCCGCCCTTACTCGCGTCATCCCTGCCGCTCGCCCCTGCGGGGCCAGCTTCGCTGTTCCGAAGGCGCATCCTGCGCCTGTTGGTCGGGCACCCTCTCCCGCAAGCGGGAGAGGGGAGTCAGGGCGAGCCTGGATCAGATTTCCTTGTCGCCCACCAGCACCACGTCCGCCGGCCGTTGCGCGAACAAACCCACGGTGACCACGCCGGCGAGCTGGTTGAGCTGCCGCTCCAGCCCCGCCGGGTCGGTGATGCGCCAGCCGTGCACGTCGATGATCCAGTTGCCGTTGTCGGTGGTCACGCCGTCGCGCCACACCGGCTGGCCGCCCAGCTTCACGATCTCGCGGCTGACCAGGCTGCGCGCCATCGGGATCACCTCGATCGGCAGCGGGAACCTGCCCAGCACGTCCACGCGCTTGCTGGAGTCGATGATGCAGACGAACTTCTGCGCCGCCGCCGCGCAGATCTTCTCGCGGGTCAGCGCCGCGCCGCCGCCCTTGGTCAGGCGCTTGTGCGGGTCGCACTCGTCGGCGCCGTCGATGTAGATGCCGATCGGGCCCACGGCGTTGAGGTCGAACACCTCGATGCCGTGCTGCTTCATGCGCGCGGTGGACTGCTCGGAGCTGGACACCGCGCCCTGGATGCGGTCCTTGATGCCGGCCAGCGCGTCGATGAAATAGGCCACCGTGCTGCCGGTGCCCACGCCCACGATGGCGCCGTCCTCGACGTAGCGCAGCGCGGCTTCGCCGGCGAGTTGTTTTTCGTTCGTGCTCATGCCTGTGTTCCGGTGGAGATGGAAAGGGTGTGGATCACTCGAGCGCGAGGATGTGCCGCCAGTGCGCGGCCTCGACCGGCTGCACCGACAGGCGGCTGCCCTTGCGCAGCAGCACCATGCCGTCCAGCGCGGCGTCGGCCTGCAGCTCCTTCAGCGTGATGGTGCGCTTGAGCTTCTTCACGAACTTCACGTCCACCAGCATCCAGCGCGGGTTGTCGCGCGAGCTGCCGGCGTCGAAGTACTTGCTCTTGGGGTCGAACTGGCTGGGATCCGGGTAGGCGTCGGTGGCCACCTCGGCGATGCCCACGATGCCGGGCTCGGCGCAGTTGGAGTGGTAGAAGAACACCTTGTCGCCCACGCGCATGCCGTCGCGCATGTAGTTGCGCGCCTGGTAGTTGCGCACGCCGTCCCAGGCCTCGTGCTTCTTGCGCTTGAGGTCGTCGATGGAGAAGGCGTCCGGCTCGGACTTCATCAGCCAGTGGTTCTTCATGCGGCGGGCTCCGTGGCATGGCAATCGATCAGCTCGCGGTCGGTGGCCACGTAGTCCAGCGGCACGTCCCACGGCTGCGCATCGAGCCGTTCGACTTCCTGGAAATCATAGGCTACGCCCACCAGCAGCGGCTCGGTGGGGCGCGCCTGGTCCCTGAGGAAGGCGAAGCTGCGGTCGTACCAGCCGCCGCCGTGGCCGAGGCGGTGGCCGTGGCGGTCGAACGCCAGCAGCGGCACCAGCACCAGGTCGAGCTGGAACGGCGCGAACCACTCGCGCGGGGCCACCGGCTCGGGGATGCCGTAGCGGTTCGGCGCCACGTCGTCGCCGTTGTTCCACGGCGCGAAGTGCAGTTCCTTGTTCCTGGCCAGCAGCGGCAGCAGGAAGCGCTGGCCGCGCGTGGCCAGCGGCGGGATCACCAGGTTCAGCGGCAGCTCGCCGCCGGTGGCCCAGTAGCCGGCCACGCGCACGTCGGTGAGGTATTCCGGCAACTGCTCCAGCGAGCGGCGCAGCCCCTGCGCGGCGGCGATGCGGGCCGGCGGCGGCAGCGTGCGGCGGCGTTCGGCCATCTGCTGGCGCAATTCGTGGCGTTGTGCGGCGTCCACGCGGGCTCTCCATCAAAACGCCCCGTCCATCGAACGACGAACGGGGCGTGGAATAAGTGGCGTCAACCGCGATGCCGCTGCCCACCAAACGACCTTGATCCACGATGGATCAGGTGGGAGGGCGACAGGGTCTCGAGGCTTTCCGCACGCGGCGGACATGCACAACGACCGATGAAAAGCCGACCCGGGGCCGTATTTAGGAACAAGGCAAATGTAAGAGTGTGCCGGCGCACACCGCAGAAAACGCCGGGGACGATTTTAGGCTTTCGGGAACAAATCCGCCACCGTGCTGGGTGCCACCGTGCTGGACGCCGGCGCGGCGGCGCCTTCCAGCGCGTACTCCAGCCGTTGCCGCATCGCGGCGAGGCGCAGCGCGGTCTGCTGGCCGTCGCCGCCCTGCTGCTTGCGCAGCGCCAGCAGCTCGTGGGTCATGCTCACCGCGGCGAGCACTGCAAGGCGCTCGAAGCTGGGTGCGCGGGCATTGGCGCGCAACTCGCGCATCTTGCGGTCGAGCAGGGCGGCGGCCTCGACCAGGCCTTCGCGCTCTTCCGGCGCGCAGGCGATCAGGAATTCGCGGTCGATCAGCCGCAGCGCGACCGGGTCATTGCTGCCGGGTGTAGTCATTGCTTCAGCCATTGCCTTCGAGCGACTTCAGTCGCTGGATCATCGCCTCGACCCGGCTGCGCGCCTGCTCGTTGCGCGCGAGCAGGTTGGCACGTTCGCCCGACAACTGCTCCTGGCTGTGCCGCAGGCTGCGGTTTTCCTCGCTGAGCCGGCGCACGGTATCGAGCAGCCGGTCGACCTGGCGGCCAAGCGCTTCCAGTTCAATCTGGACGGGATCGGGCGAGGCGGATTCGGCGGGGGTCATGCGCCGAACTATAACGGGGCGCCCGTAGGAGCGCACCCTGTGCGCGATGGCTTTTGCCCTGATCGGAGCGCAAGGCCATCGCGTACGGGGTGCGCTCCTGCGGGGGCGGCAACGTAGAATGGCGGATCGTCCCACCAGGAACCCGCCATGCCGGCCAACGAACCGCTCAGCCATGACCAACTGGACGCGCTGATCGTGCGCCTGCGCCTGGGCGTGGACGCCAGCGAGCTGCACGGTTCGCTGTGCGGCTACCTCGCTGGTGGCGCCACCTCCGACGGCGGCAGGCTGCTCACCGCGCTGGAACTGGAGGGCGCCGAAGGCGTCACGCCTTCGCCTGCCGACCAGGTCGCGCTGGACGCCCTGTTGCGGCAGTGCCGCGACGCGCTGGCCGATCCCGACCTCGGTTTCGAACCGCTGCTGCCGGACGCCGACCGCCCGCTGGACGAACGCGCCGAGGCGGTGGTGGACTGGTGCCGCGGCTTCCTCGGCGGCTTCGGCCTCGCCGGCACCGACGCGCACGCCAAGCTGTCGGACGACGCGCAGGAAGTGCTGCGCGACTTCGGCACCGTCGCCGCCTCGTCGTTCGACTTCGGCGACGCCGCCGAGGACGAGGACGCGCTGATCGAGGTGCAGGAATTCCTGCGCGTGGGCGCGCTGCTGCTGTACACCGAGTCCGCCGGCCGCGGCCCGTCCGGCAGCGACCGCCTGCATTGAGCGCCGCGCCCGACCGCGTCGCGGTGGCCGCCATCGCGGGCGAGGAGTTCGCGCGCCGCCGCCGCCAGCTGATGGCGATGGCGGGCGAGGACGCGGTGCTGCTGGTGGCCGCCGCGCCCGAGCGCCTGCGCAACGCCGACGCCACCTGGCCATACCGGCAGGACTCGGACTTCCACTACCTCGCCGGATTCCCCGAGCCCGACGCGGTGCTGGCGCTGCTGCCCGGCCGCCTGCACGGCGAGGCCGTGCTGTTCTGCCGCGAGCGCGACGCCGAGCAGGCGCGCTGGCACGGCCCGTCCATCGGCACCGAACGCGCGGTGGCCGACTACGGCATGGACGATGCGTTCCCGATCGACGACATCGACGACATCCTGCCCGGCATGATCGAGGGCAGGGCGCGCGTGTACTGCCACTTCGGCCGCGAGCCCGCGTTCGACGCGCAGCTGCTGGGCTGGATGCGCCGCCTGCGCCAGTTGCGCGGCGGCGGCGTGGCGCCCAAGGAATTCGTCGCGCTGGGCCACCTGCTGCACGACCTGCGCCTGTACAAGTCGCGCGCCGAACTGAAGTTGATGCGCGCCGCCGCCGGCATCGCCGGCGAGGCGCACCTCGCCGCATGGCGTTGCGCGCTGCCGGGCCGCCACGAATACGAAGTGGAGGCCGAGCTGCTGCACGCCATGCGCAGCCGCGGCGCCGTGCCCGCGTTCACCCCCATCGTCGCGGCCGGCAGCAACGCCTGCGTGATGCACTACCAGCACAACCGCGCGCGGTTGATGGATGGTGACCTGCTGCTGATCGACGCCGGCGCCGAGCTGGACTGTTACGCCAGCGACATCAGCCGCACCATCCCGGTCAACGGCCGCTACAGCCGCGAGCAGCGCGCGCTGTACGAGGTGGTGCTGGCCGCGCAACTGGCCGCCATCGACGAGGTGCGCCCGGGCCAGCCGTTCGACGCCGCGCACCACGCCGCGGTGCGTGTGCTCGCCGAGGGCTTGTGCGCGCTGGGCCTGCTCCAGGGCGATGCCGACACCGCCATCGCCGAAGGCGCCCACCAGCGTTTCTTCCCCGGCAAGACCGGCCACTGGCTGGGCCTGGACGTGCACGACGCCGGCGACTACCGCATAGCCGGCGTCTCGCGCGTGCTGGAGCCGGGCATGGTGGTGACAGTGGAGCCGGGGCTCTACGTGCCACCCGATGACGCGGGCGTGGACGAGCGCTGGCGCGGCATCGGCATCCGCATCGAGGACGACGTGGCGGTGGTGCGCGACGGCCATGAAGTGCTCAGCAGCGCCGTGCCGAAAGAGCCGGAAGCGATCGAGGCGCTGCTGGCCGGGCGTCGCGCGTGAGCGCCGCCTGACCGAGGGACTTCTCGCCGGCTGCGGCCCATTCCGGTGGTGCAGTGGCGTCGCGATGCCGGTCGCGCCACCGATCACCCCAGGGGCGTCCATGCGGATCGCGGCGAAGAGACCGGCACCGGGCAACTTGGGATGTGCTGGACGCACGGCAACGCCTCGACGGGCGCGAAGGCGCGACCCGGCGCGCGGGGCGGTGCAGAAGCCGCGGTTGGCGAAGGGATGCGTGCCGCACCGCCCGGCGGACCGCGCCGGGCGGTGCATGACGATCAGAACTTCCAGTCCAGGCTGATGCGGCCGGACTGGTCGCGCGCCTGCTTGCCGAACTGGCCCTGCCAGGTGCCATCCACCGACACGTCCGGCGCGATGGTGAAGCTGATGCCCAGGTTGGCCACGCCGGCATTGCGCAGCACCGGCGTGCCGGCGATGTCGAAGCTGTCGCCGCCGCTGGCGAAGCGCATCGTGTCCACCGGCAACACGTCGCCCCAGGCATGCTGCCAGCCCAGGCTGGCGTGGGCATGCAGGCCGTGGTTCGCCGCGCCGAGGTCGAAGCTGGCGCGCAGGCCCAGCGTGCCGTAGCCGACGGTGCTGTCCTGCGCGGCCACGTCCAGCGCGGCCGGGGTGCCGTTCTCCCGCACGGCGGGCGTGCCGAGTCGCTCCACCGCCAGGTTGGCGAATGGCGCCAGCACGGTGTTGCCGAGCGCGAAGGGCAGGCTGCCGTCGATGTAGGCCTGCGTGGTGCGCGCGCGGTAGCTGCTGTCGGCGGTGCCGTCGAACGAACCGAAGCCGATGCTGCGGTGGGTGTCCACCTTCTGCCAGCCGTAGATCGCCGCGCCCTGCCACAGCAGCGCGCCGGTCTGCGCGCTGCCGTAGATGCCGAGGTGCTGGTCGAGGGTGTGCGCGTCGGAGCCCAGCGCGTCGATGCGCGTGCTGCCTTCGCCCGTGCCCATTACCGCGCCGAGCCGCGCCTCGCCGCCCACCGGCATGTCCACGCCGAACAGCAGGCCGCTGCCGTTGCCGTCCATGGTCGAGGCGTTGCCGTCGCCGTCGTGGCTGCCCCAGTGGCCCCAGGCGGACGTCCACGCGGTGACGCCGTCGGCATCGGTCACGTTCAGGCCGTTCGCGTCGTTGCCCTGGCCGGCGAGGTGCTGGTTGATCGCGTCGCGCACGTAGTGGTCGTTGTCGGCGATCGCGGTGCGGACGGAAGCGTGGATCTCACCGCTGAGCTGGTCGAAGGCGTGGCGTGCGGTGGGCACGTCCAGCATCAGGACGCCGTCGTACACCGCGTTGCCGAGGCCCAGCGATTGCGTGCCCGTCGCGGCGGCGCGCTCGTTGGCCGTCAGCGCCACGTCGGGGAAGGCGACGGCGTTGCGCGGCAGGGAGAGCTCCACCGCATTGGCCGCGTAGACCAGGGTCGGGCTGATGAAGGCGAAGTTGGTGGTGAGGCTGGCGAACGTTCCGCTCACGCCGCCGGTGGCGGTGAGGATGGTGAAGGTCGGACCATACGCCAGGCCGGCCGCGCTGTCGGCCAGCACCAGGGTGCCGCCGGCCAGGGTGGCCGTGCCGTTGACCGCCAGCAGGCTGGCCTGCCCGGTCGCCGTGATCTCCGCCTCCAGCACGCCGCCGGCGCCCTGGGTGAAGTTGCCGCCTATCGTCAGCGTGCCGACGGAGCCGCCGGCCCACACGGTGCCGTTGTTGCTGACGTCGCCGGCTATCGTGCCGTGGCCGCGCAGCGTCGCCCCGCTGGCCACGGTGACGTTGCCGCCCAGCATCGCCGACGGCGTGGCCGCATCGCCCACTTCCAGCGTGCCGGCCTGCACCGTGGTGGTGCCGGCGAAGGCGCTGCTGTCGCCGTCGAGGATCAGGCTGCCCGCGCCGCTCTTGGCGATGCTGCCGTTGCCGGAGATCGCGCCCGCGAACGTGCCGTCGCCGGCCTGGTCGAGCACCAGCGCCGCATTGTCGGTGATGTTGCCCGGCAGGCTCGCCGCGCTGGCCGTCAGCGTGCCGGCGCCGATCGTGGTGCCGCCGGTGTAGGTGTTCGCGCCGGTCAGCGTCTCGCTGCCGCCGGTGACGGCGAGGCCGCCGCTGCCGCCGATCACCCCGGCGAAGCTGCCGCTGGCGTTGCTCAGGGTGAGCGTCCGGCTGCCGAGGTTCACCGCGCCGCTGCCGCCGAGCGAGGTGATGGACGCGCCGCCCGTGCTGGCACTGATGTCGAGCATGCCGTTGTCGGTCACGCCGGAGGAAGCGGCAAGGCTGCCCTTGCCCGACAAGGCCAGCGTGCCGCCGCCGATCGTGGTGGCGCCGGTGTAGGTGTTGGCGCCGGTGAGCGTTTCCGTGCCGCCGGCCAGGGTGAGGCCGCCGCTGCCGCCGATCACGCCGGCGAAGCTGCCGCCGGCGTTGCTCAGGGTGAGCGTCCGGCTGCCGAGGTTCACCGCGCCGTTGCCGCCGAGCGAGGTGATGGACGCGCCGCCCGTGCTGCCGCTGATGTCCAGCGTGCCGTTGTCGGTCACGCCGGAGGAAGCAGCGAGGCTGCCGCTGCCCGACAGCGCCAGGGTGCCCGAGGCGATCGTGGTGGCGCCGGTATAGGTGTTCACGCCGGCCAGCGTCTCGGTGCCGGCGCCTTGCTTGGTGATGCCGCCCATGCCGGTGATGGCGCCGGCGAAGGTCTGGCTGGTCGAGTCGCCGAAGGCCAGGCCGTTGCCGCCGAGGTCGATGCCCGAACCGCTGGCGCCACTCAGCGCGCCGATGGCCTGGGCGTGGCCTGAGCCGCTGATGTCGAATGTCGCGCCACTGCCCAGGGCCACGGCCCCGGTGGACGCCAGCGAGGCACCTGCGCCCAGCGCCAGCGTGCCGGCGTTGATCGTGGTGCCGCCGGTGAACGTGTCCGCGCCCGTGAGCGTCAACGTCGCGGCGCCGTCCTTGCTCAAGGAGCCGGTGCCGGAGATCGTGCCGCCGAGCGTGATCGCATTCGAGCCGAGCACGTCCAGGTTGTTGTCCAGCGCGATGTCGTTCGCGATGCCCACCGCCGTGTCCGCATCCAGCCGGGCCGCGCCGGCCACCGTCAACGCCCCGGTGCCCAACGCGCCGTCGTTGCCCAGGACCAGGGTGCCGCCGCCGAGGGTGGTGCCGCCGCTGTAGGTGTTCGCGGCCGTGAGTACCAGGGTGCCGTAGTCGGTCTTGTCGAGGCCCGCAGTGCCGGCGATCACGTCGGCGATCGTCGCGGTCATCGTCGAGCCGGCGCTGGTGCCGTTGCCCACGCGGATGACCGGGGCCGCGCCGCCGCTGCCGACGAGCGTGATCGTGCCGCCGGTGAGCGTGTAGCCGCTGGAAGCGAACTGCAGGCCGGTGGCCTGCACCGCGCCGGCGCTGTCGTCCACCGTCACCGTGCCCGCCGCGCCACCGAACACGGCGAAGCCGGGTTGCGGCTGCATGGCGCCGTTGGTCGCGGTGCCGCTGGCGTTCGTCCAGTTGGCCGACGTGGCGGACCACGTGCCGCTGCCGCCGCCCATCTGCGTCGCCGACGCCTGGCCGTTGGCGTTCCAGACGGCCAGGGTCAGGCCGGTGCTGTCGACCAGGTTGATCTCCTTCTGTGTCGCCAGGGTCTGCAGGGCGACGGTCTGGCCGGCCGGCACGGTGCCGAGCGCGAGGCCGCCGTTGCTCTCGGTCAGCGTGCCGCCCCAGGTGAACAGGGTGTAGATGCCCGCGCCCATGCCACCGGCGTCGGTGATGTTGAGCGTGGCGCCGTCCAGGGTCAGGTTGCCGCCCACGGCGATGCGGTCGCCGGTGCCGGCGGTCTGCAGCGTGGCGCCGGGCGCGCCCAGCTCGTAATCCAGCACGCTGCCCTGTGCGGCGGCGAAGTCGCCGTTGACGGTGAGCGTGCCGATGGAACCGCCCGGTGCGACGATGCCGCCGGAAAGCACGGACACGTTGCCGCCGATGCTGCCGTGGCCGGCCAGCGTGGCGCCGCTGGCTACGGTGACGTTGCCGCCCAGCGTGGCGGTCGGCGTGGTCGCATCGCCCACTTCCAGCGTGCCGCTGGCCACCGTGGTGCTGCCGGCGAAGGCGCTGCTGTTGCCGTCGAGGACCAGCGTGCCCGCACCGCTCTTGGTCACGCTGCCGTTGCCGGAGATCGCGCCGGCGAAGGTGCCGTTGCCGGCCTGGTTGAACACCAGCATGGCGTTGTCGATGACGTTGCCCGGCAGGCTGGCCGTGCTGGCCACGAGGGTGCCCGCGCTGATCGTGGTGCCGCCGGTGTAGGCATTGGCGCCGGTGAGCGTTTCGGTACCGGCCGTGAGCGCCAGGCCGCCGCTGCCGCCGATCACGCCGCCGAAGCTGTCGCCGGCGAGGCTCAGCGTCAGCGACTGGCCGCCGAGGGCGACCGCGCCGGTGCCCGACAGCGAGGCGATGGAGGCGCCGTTCGCGGTGCCGCTGAGGTCGAGCGTGCCGTTGTCGGCCACGCCGGAGGAAGCGGCGATGCTGCCCGTGCCCGACAGCGCCAGCGTGCCGCCGCTGATCGTGGTGGCGCCGGTGTAGGTGTTGGCGCCGGTGAGCGTTTCGGTGCCGGTCGTGAGCGCCAGGCTGCCGCTGCCGCCGATCACGCCGCCGAAGCTGCCGCCGGCGTGGCTCAACGTCAGCGACTTGGTGCCGAGGGTCACCGTGCCAGTACCCGACAGCGAGGCGATGGAGGCGCCGTTCGCATTGCCGCTGATGTCGAACGTGCCGTTGTCGGCCACGCCGGAGGAAGCGGCGATGCTGCCCGTGCCGGACAAGGCCAGCGTGCCGCCGCTGATGGTGGTGGCGCCGGTATAGGTGTTGCTGCCGGTGAGCGTTTCGGTACCGGCCGTGAGCGCCAGGCCGCCGCTGCCGCCGATCACGCCGCCGAAGCTGTCGCCGGCGAGGCTCAGCGTCAGCGACTGGCCGCCGAGGGCGACCGCGCCGGTGCCGGACAGCGAGGCGATGGAGGCACCTCCCGTGCTGCCGCTGAGGTCGAACGTGCCGTTGTCGGCCACGCCGGAGGAAGCGGCGATGCTGCCCGCGCCGGACAGCGCCAGCGTGCCGCCGCTGATGGTGGTGGCGCCGGTGTAGGTGTTCGCGCCAGTGAGCACCAGGGTGCCGTAGTCGGTCTTGTCGAGGCCCGCGCTGCCGGCGATCACGTCGGCAATCGTCGCAGTGATAGCCGCGCCGGCGCTGTTGCCGTTGCCCACGCGGACGACCGGGGCCGCGCCGCCGCTGCCCACCAGGGTGAGCGTGCCGCCGGTCAGCGTGTAGCCGCTGTTGATGAACTGCATGCCGGTGGCCTGCACCGCACCGGCGCTGTCGTCCACCGTCACCGTACCCGCCGCGCCGCCGAACACGGCGAAGCCCGGCTGCGGGTCCATCGCGCCGTTCGGCGCGGTGCCGGCGGCGTCCGTCCAGTTGGCCGAGGTGGTCGACCACGTGCCGTTGCCGCCGCCCATCTGCGTCGCCGACGCCTGGCCGTTGGCGTTCCAGAAGGCCAGGGCGAGGTTGACGCTGTCGATCAGGTTGATCTGGTTCGACAGGGTCTGCAGGGACAGTATCTGGCTGGCCGGCGTGGTGCCGAGCGCGAGGCCGCCGTTGCTCTCGGTCAGCGTGCCGCCCCAGGTGAACACGGTGTAGAGGCCGGCGCCCATGCCGCCGGCGTCGGTGACGTTGAGCGTGGCGCCGTCCAGGGTCAGGTTGCCGCCCACGGCGATGCGGTCGCCGGTGCCGGCGGTCTGCAGCGTGGCGCCGGGCGCGCCCAGCTCGTAATCCAGCAGGCTGCCCTGTGCGGCGGCGAAGTCGCCGTTGACGGTGAGTGTGCCGATGGAGCCGCCCGGCGCGACGATGCCGCCGGAAAGCACGGACACGTTGCCGCCGATCGTGCCGTGGCCGGCCAGCGTGGCGCCGCTGGCTACGGTGACGTTGCCGCCCAGCATGGCCGTCGGCGTGGACGCGTCGCCCACCGCCAGCGTGCCGGTGGCGACGGTGGTGGTGCCGGTGAAGGTGCCGCTGTTGCCGTCGAGGACCAGCGCGCCCGCGCCGCTCTTGGTCACGCCGCCGTTGCCGGAGATCGCGCCGGCGAAGGTGCCGTTGCCGGCCTGGTTGAACACCAGCATGGCATTGTCGATGACGTTGCCCGGCAGGCTGGCCGTGCTGGCCACGAGGGCGCCCGCGCTGATCGTGGTGCCGCCGGTGTAGGCATTGGCACCGGTCAGGGTCTCCGTGCCGGTGCCCTGCATGGTGATGCCGCCCGTGCCGCTGATGCTGCCGGCGAAGGTCTGGCTGCTTGCGTCGCCGAAGGCCAGGCTGTTGCCGCCGAGCTTGATGATCGAGCCGCTGGCGCCTTGCAGCGCGCCGATGGTTTCGTTCGCACCCGCGCCGCTGATGTCGAACGTCGCGCCGCTGCTGTCGATCAGCACGGCCCCGGTGGATGCCAGCGACGCGCCTGCGCCCAGTGCAAGCGTGCCGCTGTTGACGACGGTGCCGCCGGTGAACGTGTCCGCCCCGGTGAGCGTCAGGGTCGCGGCGCCGTCCTTGGTCAACGCGCCCGCCCCCGAGATCGTGCCGCCGAACGTGAGCGCGTTCGAGCCGAGCACATCCAGGTTGCTGTCGATCGTGATGGCGTTGCCGATGGTCAGCGCGCTGTTCGCATCCAGCGTGGGCGAGCCGGCGACCGTCAACGCGCCCGTGCCCAGCGCGGCGTCGTTGCCCAGGATCAGCTCGCCGCCGGCGAGGGTGGTGCCGCCGCCGTAGGTGCTGGCGCCGTCCAGGGTCTGCGTGCCGGTGCCGGCCTTTTTCACGCCGCCGGTGCCGTTGATCGAACCGCTGAAGGTCGTGTTGCCGGAGCCGGCGATCACCAGCGTGTTGCCGCCGAGCGCCACCGAGCTGCCCGCCACGCCGCTCAGTGAGCCGATGCCGGTGTTCAGGCTGGAGGCGGCGGAAATATCGAACGCCGCACCGGCGGCGGCGAGGTTCAGCGCGCCCGTGCTTGCGAGGCTGCCGTTTGCGCCGATCGCCAGCGTGCCGGCATCGATGGTGGTGCCGCCGGTGAACGTGTTGGCGCCGCTCAAGGTCGCCGTGCCGGTGCCTTGCTTGGTGATGCCGCCCGAGCCGGCGATGACGCCGGCGAACGTCGTGCTGGTCGCGTCGCCGAAGGTCAGGCCGTTCGCGCCGAGGTTGACGGTGGAGCCGGCCACGCCGTCCAGCGCGCCGATGGTTTCGTTCGCGCCCGCGTTGCCGAGGTCGAACGTCGTGCCAGTGCCGGCGAGCGTCACCGCCCCCGTGGCCGCCAGCGAGCCGCCCGCGCCCAGCGCCAGGGTGCCGTAACCTATCGTGGTGCCGCCGGTGTAGGTGTTCGCGCCGGTGAGCACCAGGGTGCCGTAGTCGGTCTTGTCGAGGCCCGCCGTGCCGGCGATCACGTCGGCCACCGTTGCGGTGATCGATGCGTCGGCGCTGTTGCCGTCGCCCACGTTGACGACCGGGGTCGCACCGCCGGTGCCGGCCATCAGGTTGATCGTGCCGCCGGTCAGCGTGTAGCCGCTGGAAACGAACTGCATGCCGGTGGCCGACACCGTGCCGGCCACCGTCACCGTGCCGGCGGCGCCGCCGAACACGGCGAAGCCGGGCTGCGGACTCATCGCGCCGTTCGGCGCGGTGCCGGCGGCGTCCGTCCAGTTGGCCGAGGTGGTCGACCACGTGCCGCTGCCGCCGCCCATCTGCGTCGCCGATGCCAGGCCGTTGGCGTTCCAGACGGCCAGGACCACGCCGCTGCTGTCGATCAGGTTGATCTGGTTCGACAGGGTCTGCAGGGACAGTATCTGGCCGGCCGGCGTGGTGCCCAGCGTGAGGCCGCCGTTGGCCTCCGTCAGCGTGCCGCTGTAGCTGAAGATGTTGTACAGGCCCGGCCCCATGCCACCGGCATCGGTGACGTTGAGCGTGGCGCCGTTCAAGGTCAGGTTGCCGCCCACCACGATGCGGTCGCCGGTGCCGGCGGTCTGCAGGTTCGCGCCGGGCGCGCCCAGCTCGTAGTCCAGCACGCTGCCCTGCGCGGCGGTGAAGTTGCCGTTGACGGTGAGCGTGCCGATGGAACCACCCGGCGCGACGATGCCGCCGGCCAGCACGTTCACGTTGCCGACGATGGTGCCGTGGCCGCCCAGCGTCGCGCCGCTGTCCACCTGCGCGTTGCCGGCGATCGAGGCGGTGGGGCTGGAGGCATCGCCCACCAGCAGCGTGCCGCCGGCCACTTCGGTCAGGCCCGTGTAGGTGTTGCTGCCGTCCAGCGTCAGCGTGCCGGTGCCGGCCTTGGTGAGGCCGCCGCCCGTGCCGCCGTTGTTGCCGCCATCGGCGATCACGCCGGCGAACGTCGTGTTGCCGCCCAGACCGCCGGTTTCGAGGATGTTGCCGCCGAGCAGGATGCTGCTGGCGGCGTCGCCGGAAACCTGCCCGAGCGCCAGCGTGCCGGTATGCCCGCTGATGTCCAGGATGCCGCCGAAGCCGTCGTTCACCGTGGCGTTCGCTGCGGTCGAGCTGCCGTTGAAGTACACGGTGCCGCCCTGCATCACGTTGCCGTTGCTGCCGGTGAGCGTGCCCGTGGTCGCGCCGTTGAGCGTCACGCCGTTGTCGAACGTGGCGGTACCCGCGTCCGACGAACCGGCGAACGTGATGGTGCCGCCGCGGATGGTGTTGTTGGTGATCGTGCCGTTGGTGACCACCGAGATGCCGGCATCGGTGGTGCTCAGGCCGTTGTCGTACGTGCCGCTGCCTGCACTCGATGTGCCGCTGAACGTGATGTTGCCGCCACCGATCGTGTTGCTGGAAATGGTGACCGTGTCCGTGTTGAGGCCGGTCAGGAAGCTGCCGAGGTTCGTGCCGTTGTCGATGGTCGCCGAGCCCGCGCTTGCCGTGCCCGCAAACGTGACGTTGCCGCCCAGCACCGTGTCGCCGGAAAGCGTGCCGCCGTTGCTGCTGGGGCTGCCGAGGCCGCCATTCAGCCCGCTCACATCGAGGCTGTTGTCGATGCTGGCGCTGCCCGCGCTGGTGCCGGTACCGAACGCCAGCGTGCCGCCCTGCAAGGTGCTGTTGGTGAGCGCGTTGATGTCGCCCGTCGCGCTGCCGATGCCGCTGAGCGTGCCGCTGATCGAGATGCCGTTGTGGATATGCGCCGCATCGGCGGTGGAGCTGTCGGCAAACATGAGGGTGCCGCCGCTCAGCGTGTCCGTGTCGAGCTCGATGGTGGTGGGGTTGTTGAGGCCGGGAATGCCGCTGAACGTGCCTGACATGGTCATGCCGTTCTCGATGCTCGCACTGCCCGCATCGGCATTGCCGTTGAACGAGGCCGTGCCACCGCTGATCGCGCCGTTGCTGATGACGATGGTCAAGCCTGCCGGTGGCGTGGCGGGCAGGCTGATACCGCCCACATCCGCCACGAAGCCATTGACGATGGACTGGCTCGCGCCGCCCAGCGTCACGCCCTGGCCGAAGTTGATGGTGCCGCCGTATGGCGTGCCTTCGTAGGTGGTGAGGTTGAAGATGCCGGGGATGATCGGGATGACTATCTTGACGTTGCTGCTGCCCGTGTTGGTGACGTCGTTGGTGAAGCTGCCGGTGCCGGCGATGTTCAGTGCGGCGCCTGCGCCGGAAATCAGGCCGGTGTTCGCATTGATGGAGCCGCCACCCGACACCGATACCAGACCCGTGCCCAGCGCACCCGGCGTGGCATCCAGCGTGCCGCTGGCGACCTGGGTGGCCGCGATGCCGCTGCCCAGGCCACTGCCGTCGTAGGTGTTCGTGCCGTCGAGCGTGAGCACGCCCGTCGTGCCCATGCTCACGTTCACGCCGCCGGTACCGGAGATGGTGCCGCTGTAGGTCAGGCTGTCGCTGCGCTCGAAATACAGATAGCCGTTGTCCACCACGTCGCCCGAGATCGAACCCGAGGTGCCGCCGTTGCCGACGGTCAGCGACGTCGCGCCGTACTGGGTGAAGCCACCGATGGTGATGTCGCCGGTGTTGCTGCCGGTCAGCGTCACGTAGCCTGCCTGCACGTCGAGGCCGGCACCGAACGAGTTGTTGCCCGACAGCGTGAGGCCGCCGCCGCCGGTGATGTCGACCGCGCCGGTCGTGCCGGTGATGGCGCCGCTGATCGTGTACTGGCCGTTGACCTGCGCATCGAGCGTGGCCGGCCCGGTGATCGAAATCGCATTGGCCAGCGTGTCGCCGAAGAACAGGGTGGAGTCGAAGCCCAGCGTGGTGCCCGCCGCCATCGTCACCGTGCCGGAGCCGAACGGCGTCGCCGTCACATAGTTGGACTGGCTGCCCGCCACCAAGGTGCCAGCGCTGAGCGTGGTGCCGCCGCTGTACGTGTTGTTGGCCGTCAGCTCGAGCGTGCCGCCGCCGGTTTTTTCCACGATGCCGGGCGTGGTCGGATCGGTGTCGGAAATCACGCCGCTGACCGTCTCGGTGTTGCCGGCGGCCACGTCGAAAGTCGGGTCGCCGGTCAACGTGAAGGCGTTGGCCAGCGTCAGGCCGCTCGTGGTAAAGCCCAGCGTGGTGTCCTGCGCCATCGCCACCGTGCCGCTGCCCAGTGCCGAGGCGTTGCCCACGTCGATCTCGCCGTCGTCGAGGCTGGTGCCGGCGTAGCTGTTGCTGCCGGTGAGCGTGAGCGTGCCGCTGCCGGTCTTGGTCAGCGCGTAGCCACCGCTGATGCTGCCGTCCACCTCAAGGCTGGCATCCGTCTGCAAGGTGCTGTCAGCCGTCAGAGTGATGCTGCGGCCAGTGGTGAACGCCGCCGTGTTTTCCAGCGTGCCGCCGCCCAGCGTGAGGCCGCCCGTGCTTGCGCCGAGGTTGTCGTCCGCCGCCACCGACAAGATGCCGCCGCTGATCGTGGTGCCGCCGCTATAGGTGTTGATGCCGGTAAGCGTCAGCGTGCCCGTGCCCACCTTGATGATGCCGTCGCCGTTGCTGGCGGCGGTCGTGGAGGCCAGGTTCGCCATGTCCACGTCGTCGGTAATCACGCCGCTGATCGTGTCGTTCTGGTTCGACGCGCCGAGGGTCAGGTTGAACGGAATGTCGTAGGTGCTGTTGCTGTTGTCGTAATTGGCACCCAGCAGCACGTTGCCCGCGCCAGACAACGAGCCGATCGACGTCGCCGCATTGGCACCCGGCCCGGCACCTGAAATGAACACTGCGCTGTTGGCACCGTTGATGATGGTGGCATTGCTGGCGGTAACCGCACCGCCCAGGTCGATCATGCCGCTCGCGTAGCTGTTCGGGTTGGTGATATTGCCGGGCGCAACGCTGCTGTAGCTGTTGGTGAACGTGGCCGTGCCGGCATCGGCACCTTGCAGCAACGTCCAGCCGCCAGCACTGTTGGTGATGCTGGCACTGCCAGCGGTGGAACCCGGCTCGAAGATGACGCCAAAGGCCCCAAACCCCTGGGTGTTGGTGATGGTGGCATTGGCCGCGCTGCTGCCCGAGGAAAACACCGTGGTGCCGCTGGTGTTGATGATGGCGGCCGTGCCAGCGTCGGTGTTTTGCAGAAAGACGACGCCCGTGTTGCTGGTGTCGGTACTGTTGTTGATGGTGAGGCTACCCGCACTCACCTCAATGGGGTTGCCGTTGGTATCGTTGCCGGGGCTTTGGAACTGGAGCTGGCCATACTGCTGCACGTTCACCGCGCCGGTGCCCAGCGCGGTGTCGCTCTCCGCAATCAGGCGCCCCGGGTTGCCGCTGGTGCCGGTGAGGTAAGTGCCGCCGCCGTAGCTGTTGTTGCCCGTGAGCGTGAGCGTGCCCGCGCCCTCCTGCGTCAGCGTGCCCGTGCCCGAAATGTTGTTGGCAGCCGTGGTGTTGCCGGTGTTGTCGTACACCAGCGCGGCGTCGTTGATGATGTCGCCCGTGCCGAGCGAACCATCGCCGGTGAGGTCGCCCACTTGCAGCATGCCGCTGCTGATCGTCCACGTGCCGGTCATGGCGGCACCACTGCCGGTGACCGTCCACGTGCTGCTGCCGGTCTTGGCGTAGCTGGCAAAGCCGTAGAACTCCGGCGTGCCCGTCCACGCCGGTGCCGTGCTGGTGATCGCCGACGTGTCGAACGTGCCATTGACCGTGCCGCCCAGCGCCAGCGTGTCGCCGCTGGTGCCGTTGGGCATGCTGGTCACGTTGCCGCCAAGGCTGAAACCGCTGTCCAGCGTGAGCGTGTTGCCGCCACCGGTGAGGAGGATGGCGGGAGTCGTGCTCGGCGAATCAGGCGTGATGATGCCGGCCAGCTCCAGCGATTGCCCGCCCTGCAACATCCACTGCGGCCCCGTGCTGGTGCCGGTGAAGACCAGCGTGCCGCTGCCCCGCGCCAGATTCACGGTGCTGTTGGTAACGCCAAGTTCTTCGTCGATGGTGCCCGAAAGCGTTGTTGCGCCGGCGTCAATGGTCAGATACGCGCCGCCGCCGCCCACCAGGATGTTGCGCCCCGAGCTGAAACCGTCCGCCGTTCTCAGCCACGCGCCGTTGATCGTGATGCTGCTCGAAGCCAAACCCAGCGCGCCATCGGCGGCCACGTACACCACGGCACCGCCGTTGATGAAAGTGCCACCCGCATAACTGTTGTTGGCATTGTCCAGCTCCAGCGTGCTGGGGCCGGTGGCGGTCAGCGCACCCGTGCCCGACACCACGCCCGTCAAGTCGATGCTGCCAAAGCTGTTGGTGATGTCGAACGTGCCGCCTTGGCTGCCCAGCGTCACCGCGCGTGTGGAGGCAACGATGTTGCCGCCGTCGTACTCCAGCGTGCCGCCGTTGAGCGTGAGGCCACCCGATGCCACGCCGAGGCTGGCGTCGCTGGTGATCACCACCGTGCCGCCGTCGATATACGTGCCGCCGCTGTAGCTGTTGGTGCCGTCGGCAACGCTGCCGTTGAGCGTGAGCGTGCCAGTGCCGGTCTTGGTCAGGCTGCCCGTGCCGCTGATGGCGGCATCCAGCGTCATGTCGTCATCCGTCTCCAACGTGCCGCCGTTGGCACCCAGCGTGATGGTGCGGACGCTGGTCATCGCCGCCATGTTCTCCAGCGTGCCGCCGTTGAGCGTGAGGCCGCTGGTGCTGCCACCGAGGTTGTCGTCTGCGGCAATCGCAATCGCGCCCGCATTGATCGTGGTGCCACCGGTGTAGCTGTTGGTACCGCTGAGCGTCAGTGTGGATACGCCATCCTTGATCAACGCGCCGCCATTGGAAATCGTGCCGCTCAGCGTGAGGTCGTTCGAGCCAAGCACGTCCAGCGTGGTGGTGTTGAAAACGTAGATGTCGTTGCCGATGCTCAAACCGGGGGCGTCGGTATCCAACGTCACCGTGCCGCCGCCGATGACGTGGGCGTACAACACTCCACTGCTCAACGCAGTGTTGGTGTCGAGCACCAACCCGCCCGCATTGAGGTAGGTGCCGCCGGCGTAGGTGTTGGCACCGGCCAGCGTCAACGTGGCAAGCCCGTTCTTGGTCAACCCGGCGGCACCGCCACCCGAAATCACGCCGCTGAGCGTGAGGTCGTTCGTGCCAAGCACGGTCAGCGCATCGGAATTGAGGATCAGGATGGCGTTGGCGATGGATACGGTGGCACTCGCGTCCAGCTGGACATTGCTGGCGACTTCCAGCGCACCCGTACCCAGCGCGCTGTCGTTGCCGAACACCAGCGTGCCGCCACCCGTCATGGTGGTGCCGCCGGTGTAGGTATTCGTGCCGCTCAACGTCAACGTGCCGCTGTCCGTCAGCACCAGCGCGCCGCCGCCCGGGGCGCTGCCGCTGATCACGCCGGAAATGGTGGTGCTGGTGCCGGCAAGGCCGGTGTCGATGGTGGTTACGCCGTTGGTGATCAACGCGCTGTTGCCCAGCGTGCCGCCGGAGAGGTTCAAGCCACTGGCAGCCACGTCGATGGTGGCCGTGGCAATGTTCGTCACCTCCACCGCGCCGTTCAACACCGAGCCCGACTCCAGCGTCAGCGTGTTGCTGCCGCTGGTGAACAGGATGGCGTCGCCATTGCTGCCGGCGCTGCCAGGGTGTGGCCCGCTGCCGCCTGCGCCATCCGAGCCACCGTTGATGGTGCCGTAATTGGTGATGGTGAGGCCAGCACCGGCAATGCCGCTGCCGCCGCCACCACCGCCACCACCGCCACCACTAGCACTAGCACCACCAGCACCGCCGTTGCCACCACTGATGGTGCCGTTGTTGATGATGGTGCCACCAGCACTGAAAAGCACACCATCACCGCCACCGCCACCGCCACCGGCATAGAAGCCGCTACCGCCCGCGCCGCCGTGGCCGCCGCTGAGGGTGACGCCATTGTTGATGGTCAGGGAGCCGGCGCCGGACACATAGACGGCGGCACCGCCGCCGCCGCCGCCGTAGCCATATGTGCCACTCACTGTTGCACCCGCAGCACCCGCGCCGCCACTTTGGCTCGAACTCAGGGCCTGAGTGCCGGAGAGTGTGGTGCCAACGGTGCCGCCGTTGGCGGCAGGTTTCCCATAATAGCCTAGGGCAATGCCACCACTACCACCGACGCCACTGGTGGAAGAGTTGCCGTTGGAACGGTAGGCGCCGCCGCCGCTGCCACTGGCTCCACCCGAGCCACTGGGGGTACCGCCACTGTTGCCACCTGCACCGCCTTGCCCACCTATCGGCGGCACCTGTGCCGCCACCTGCGGCGCAACCACGCTCAATGCCGCAGTCAACACCAAGGTGAGCGCCATCGCCAGCGGATGCCTGCGCAGCGGTGATGTGCCTTCACCCGTGGCCGCGCCGCCCTGCGAGTGCGCGAACTCCGAGGCGACTTGCAGCACGCGCAGCGCGCGGTTCCAGACCAGACGGTAGATGCGGTTCATGGTGGTGCCCTTGTGGTGGTACTTGTGCGGCGTGGAATGGAAGCTGCGGGGGTCAGGCGCTGCGCCTGGTGCGTGGCCCCGGGCACAACGACGCGGCCAGCCGCGCGCAACCCGGGCGCGGCTGGCCGTGGATGGCATGGACGGGATGGAACACGGAGCCCCCTGCTGCGTGTCGGAATGAGTGGTCGTCCCGTTCGTGGAGACGGAACGGTGCGCCTGCATTATTAGTTGGCGCGGGTGCGGGCGCATACCCCCGAAATCGGGGGTGTTGCTCTTCACCCTCCGGGTGGCTGGGAGTGAGTGTCAGGTCGGAGCGCATGGCCGACGTCCGGTGCATGTCGTCAACGACTCGCTCCGCCCGGACCCTCACCCGGCTGGCGCCACCCGCTCCCGACGGGAGCGGGGATCAGCGGGTGTCTTGCGCCAGTGGCACGTCCAGCCGCAGCGCGGCGCCCTGGCCGGGGCCGGCTTCGATGGCGAGCCGGCCGTCCATGCGCGCGGCACGGTGGCGCAGGCTGGCCATGCCGGCGCCGCCGGCGCCGTGGTTGGCCGGGTCGAAGCCGCGGCCGTCGTCGCGCACTTCCGCGCGCAGGCGGTCGCCATCGCGCTGCACGCGCACGTCGACCCGGTGGGCGGCGCTGTGCTTCAGCACGTTGGTCAGCGCCTCCTGCAGGAAGCGCAGCAGGTCGAGGCTGCGGGCGGCGCCGAGGTGGCAGTCGTCCAGGCCGTCGAGTCGCCAGCGGCTGTCGATGCCGGCAAGGTCGAGGCGCTGGCTCCAGCGGTGCCGCAGCGTCGCCAGCAGGCCGGCGAGGTCGGTGTCCTGCTCGTGGGTGGTGGTGTCGATCACCAGGCGCAGGTCGTCGCGCAGTTCCTTCAGGGTGGCGACGGTGCGCGCGGTTTCCGGCGCGGGCGGGGATTGCTCCAGCGCGGCGATGGCGCCGAGCAGGCTGCCGCCGAAGCCGTCGTGCAGGTCGCGCACCAGGTTGAGGCGTTCGCCGATGCGGGTGTTGTCGAGCGCCAGTGCGTGTTCGCGCGAGAGCGTGTCGGACAGCCGCGCGGTGGCCACGTCCACCTCATGGCGCAACTCGACGTTGAAACTTTCGACGCGGCGCATCGCGGCGCTGAAGCGCCAGGCCACCGCGAAGCCCATGCCGACCAGGGTGAGCGGCGAGGTGACTGCGCCCAGGTCGTTGTTGCTGGCGGGGAGTACCTCGAAATAGACCAGCATATCGACCAGCGATACCAGCACGGGCGCCGCCAGGCAGGCGGCCAGCACGCGCAAGTCGGCGCGCGGCGTGCGCGCCGCATGCCACTGGAAGGCCAGGATGGCCGCGTAGTCGAGTGCGATCGTGGGCACGATCCAGAGGTTGCGCCACGCCCCCATGGCGTGCGGCGTGGACAGCGCCATCAGCAGCGCCGCAATGGTGGCCAGCAGCAGCACGGTTTCCGTCCGCCGCCAGCGCAGCCCGCAGAAGCGCAACAGGAACACGCAGAACGTGGTGCCCGAGGCCAGGAACATGGCGGCGTTCATCCCCTCCCAGGCATCCGTGCCCGCCAGGGGCCAGGTGCTGGTGGCCACGAAGTTCCAGGCGTAGGCGGCGCCGAACAGGGTGGTGAGGGCGTACCAGCCGAATACCGTTTCCCGCCGGCGCAACAGCCAGAACATCAGGAACAGCACGCCCAGCACCGCGCTCAAGGCGAAGTTGAACAGGTGGATGTCGAAGCGCCAGAACATCGCGCGCCGGTAGCCGGCACGGACCGTCGCGGGGTCGCCGATGCTGACCGTGCCGAGGCCGGGCTGGTAGGCGGCCAGGCCGGAGACGCGCACCAGCAGGGTGTTGTCCCCCGCGCGCAGCAGCGGGCGGTCGAGCAGGAAGTACTGCGGCACGGTCCAACTGCGCGACAGCGGTTCGACCAGGTGCGCATCGCGATGGACCAGGCTGCCGTTGACCCGGACCTCGTCGGCCATGCAGACGTAGTCCAGCAGCAGGCCGATCGGCGCATCCGCATCGGCCTGGTTCCAGTGCAGCCGGTACCACACCACGCCATCGTGCCGCGGCCAGCGCTTGTTCCAGTAGTCCATCAGTTGCACCGGCACCCAGCCGGTGGCGGGCGGCGCGTCGGCGTTCCAGCCGGAGGGCGCCGCTTCGGCCTGCTGCAGCGTGCGGATCCGCGCCGCCGGCGATTCGTCCGTTCCCTGCCGCGCGCAGGCGGCCAGCAGCGCCAGCAGGCCAAGCAGCAACGCGACGCGCCAGCGCGCCATCAACGCAGCAGGCCGCGCGACTTGGCCGCGAACACGGCGGCGGTGCGCGAGCCGACCGCCAGCTTGCGGTAGATCTTCTTGGTGTAGTCCTCGATGGTGAAGCGCGAGAGTTCGGTCAATTCCGCGATCTCGCGGTTGCTGTGGCCGCGCGCCACCAGGTTGAGGATCTCGGTCTCGCGGTCGGACAGCGCATGCTCGTCGCCGTTCGCGGTCGCCGCGGGCTGGGCGGCCGGCAGCAGGGTCAGGATGCGTCGGGCGACGAAGGGGTCGATCGGCGCGCCGCCGCGGCGGATGTTCTGTAGCGCGAGTTCCAGCTCGACGTCCTCGCGTTCCTTCAGCAGGTAGCCGATCGCGCCGGCCTGCAGGGCGGCGAGCACGACCTCCTCGTCGCCCCAGGCCGAGATCACCACCGTCGTCACCTGCGGGTGATGTGCATGCAGCCAGCCGATCAGCTCGATGCCGTTGCCGTCGGGCAGGCCGATGTCGACCAGGGCGAGGCGGGGCACCTGCAGCGCGATCCGCGCCCTGGCCCCGGCGATGCTGGCGGCGGTGTCGATGGCCTGCACGCCGCCGCCGGCCAACCCGCCGAGCAGGCGCGCGAGGCGCCGTTGCGTCGCGGTGTCGTCCTCCACGATCAGCGCCGGGTCGAGTTCGATTCCGTCGGTCGTCGCCATTCCCTGCATCCAGCTCTGCTCGGTGGATCCATTATGCGTGGATCGCGTCGCAGCTTCATGTGGCCGGCCTGGCATTTGCCTGCGAGGCCGCGGCCCGGCGTGCTTCAGTCGGGCCGGGCGAAGGCATCGCGCGTGAGGTTTTCCGGCGCGCCGTCGGTGCAGGCCACATCGTCCTCGATGCGGATGCCGCCGTAGGGGCGGAAGGCGTCCACCCTGGCCCAGTCGATGTCGGCGGCGACCGGCTTGTCGCGCAGTCCGGCCAGCAGCATGTCGATGAAGTACAGGCCCGGTTCGATGGTCACCACCATGCCCGGCTGCAGCACGCGGGTCATGCGCAAATACGGATGGCCTTCAGGGCGCGGGATGCTGCCGCCGTGTTCGCCCTGCTGGAAGCCGGCCACGTCGTGCACTTGCAGGCCGATGGAATGGCCGAGGCCGTGCGGGAAGAACGCGCTGGTGACGCCGGATTCCACCGCGCCCTCGGCGCTCATGCGGATGAGGCCGTGCTCGCGCAGCACGCCGGCGATCACGTGGTGGGCGTGGATGTGCAGTTCGGGATAGCCCTGGCCGGCGCGCACCCTGGCCACGAAGCCCTGCTGCGCGGCGTCCATGCTTTCGACCAGCGCCTGGAACCCGGCGTGGCCGTGCGCCGCGTAGGTGCGGGTGATGTCGCTGGCGTAGCCCGCGCAGCTGGCCCCGGCGTCGATCAGGAAGGAGCGGTGCCCGGCCGGCGGCGTGCGGTCGAAGTGCATGTAGTGCAGCACCGCGCCGTGCTCGTTGAGGCCGACGATGCTGGCGTAGGGCAGTTCGGCGTCGGTCTGCCGCGCGGCGGCGAGGTAGGCGAGGTGGATGCCGAATTCGCTTTCGCCTGCGCGGAACGCGGCTTCCGCCGCGCGGTGGGCGCGCGCGCCGATGCGGCTGGCCTCGCGCATCAGCGCCAGTTCGTAGGGCGTCTTGTACGAGCGGTGCCAGTGCAGGTAGTCGAGCACGGCCTGCGGGTTGTTGGCCGTGACGCCGTCGATGGCGGGGCAGGCCGGCGCGAGTACCGCGCTGTGTCCCTTTGGCAACTGCGCCACGGCTTCCGCCGCGCTGCGCACGGTGACGATGTCGAAGTGTTCCACCCAGTAGCCGTGCGGCGCCTCCGGCACCACGTGCCAGTAGTCGCGTGGCTGCACGAACACCAGCTTCGGCTTCGCGCCCGGCGTGTAGGCGATCCAGCTGCCGGGCGCGTCGGCCAGCGGCAGCCAGTGCCTGAAGTGCGGGTTGGCGACGAAGGGGTAGTCCTGGTCGTCGAGGAACTTGCCCAGTGGCGTGCCCGCGGCGACCAGCAGGTGGTCGAAGCCGCCCAGCGCCAGTGCTGCATCGGCGTGCTTGCGCAAGGTGGCAAGGTGCGCGGTGTAGAGCGGGACAAGCGACGCGTTCATGCGGGTTCCGGCGTGGGTTGGGCGGCGTGCAAGTGTAACGTGCGGCGGAAACGCGTCTGGCCGTTTCGTGGAACATCTGCACGCTTTACGCTAGGGGCGTTTGGCTTTTGCCCGTCATTCCGGCGAAAGCCGGAATCCAGTGCCTTTGGCTTTGGCGGTTCACAGAAACTGGATTCCGGCTTTCGCCGGAATGACAGGCAAGGCCAAGGCCCGAGTTTCCCAGGCGCTTCACTCACCCGCTCAAGCAGGTAGTCTGCATGGCCGACGTCGCCACCGTCTTCAACGAGAACATCACGCCCTACGCCCCCGGCCCGCGCACCGAGGCCGAGCCGCCGGTGAAGCACGTCGTGGTGGTCGGTGGCGGCACGGCGGGCTGGATGACGGCGCTGCTGCTGGCCAATTCCGACTACGGCCCGCGCCTGCAGGTGACGGTGCTGGAGTCGCCGCAGGTGGGCATCATCGGCGTGGGCGAGGGTTCCACGCCGTGGTTGCGCGGCTTCTTCGACGGGCTGGGCATCGAGGAATCGGAATGGATGCCCGCCTGCAACGCGACCTACAAGAACGGCATCCGCTTCGACGGCTGGAGCACCCGGCCGGGCTACGCGAGCTACTTCCATCCGTTCGCGTCGATGCTCGACAACATGACGATGACGCAGTTCATCGACAACGTGCATCGCCGGCTGGAAGGCGAGGACGTGGAGGCCCACCCCGACCGCTACTTCATCGCCGACCGGCTGGCGCGCAAGGGCCTGGGGCCGCGGCCGCGGCACGATTTCCCGTTCGACGTGTGGTACGCCTACCACTTCGACTCGACCCTGCTCGGCGCCTTCCTCGGCAGGAAGGCGGTGGAGCGCGGCGTGCGCCATGTTTCCCGCCACGTCAACGAAGTGACCTTGAACGAACAGGGCGACATCGCCGCGCTGCAGTTGGACGGCGGCGGGACGCTGGCGGCGGACTTCTTCGTGGACTGCACCGGCTTCGCCTCGCTGCTGATCGGCAAGGCGCTGAAGACGCCGTACGTGTCGTTCGCCGAGAACCTGTTCAACGACGCCGCGGTCGCCATGCCGTCGCCCGCCGACGGCTACCGCGAACGCCCGCTGCATGGCGAGACCGTGTCCACCGCGCTGCGCCATGGCTGGATCTGGAAGATCCCGCTGGCGCACCGCCAGGGCAACGGCTACGTATACAGCACCGCGCACTGCTCGCCGGACGAGGCGGAGACCGAGATGCGCGTCCACCTCGGCCTGCTCGACGATCCCACGCCCGCGCGCCACCTGCGCATGCGCGTGGGACGCGTCACCAAGCATTGGAACCGCAACTGCGTGGCGATCGGCCTGGCGCAGGGCTTCATCGAGCCGCTGGAGGCCACCGCCCTGCTGTTCGTGCAGCGCACCGCGTCGATGCTGGTGAAGGCGCTCGAGAAAGGCGACCTGGGCGAGCAGGCGCAGGACGCCTTCAACGACGCGATCAACGACCGTTTCGAAGGCACGCGCGACTACGTCGTCACGCACTACAAGACCAACACGCGCACCGACACCGACTACTGGCGCGCCAACGCCGCCAACGTCAACCTGTCGCAGCCGCTGCAGCGCCTGCTGCGCACCTGGCTGTCCAGCCGTCCCATCGTGGGCGGCTTGCAGCAGGGCAGCTACGGCCGCGGTTACCCGGCGATGTCGTGGTACTGCCTGCTGGCCGGCATGGGCCTGTTCCCGGACATGCCCGGGACGCCCGCCGCGTCGCCCGGCAGGTTGCGCCACAACCTCGCCGCGATCGACAACCTGCTGGAACGCAGCGCCGCGAATTTCCCCGAACACCGCGCCCTGCTCGCGGACATCCCGCCCCGGCCCACGGAATCCTCGCTGCAGTTGTACCTGTGGTGACGACGGGCATTGTCCACAAAGGGGTTCGCCGCTGGACGGATGACTTCATTGTTCCGCGGCAGGAGCGGCTTCAGCCGCGATGTGCTTCAGGTTTCCCGGGTGCTTCACCAAAAGCATTCGCGCACAGGGTGCTCCTACAAACGGGGGTTGGGGCGCAAAAGGGCGGGGCGCCGACCCTCAGCCCTGCCGCAGCCAGCGCTCCAGCAACTGCCCATGGCTGTTGCCGACCGCGATGATGCGGTAGCCGGCCCAGAACTGCCCCGGGCTGGCGGCGGGCTCGTGCCATTGCTCCTGCAGCCCGAGCTCGACGTGGCCGCCGGCGTCGGGCAGGGCGATGCGCACCTGGTAGATGCCCTCGCTGCGCGGCTCGCGGCCGCCGATCAGCAGCAGGCCGCTGGCGGAGACGTTGCATACGTTGCCCAGTGGCTGCTCGGCGATGGTGTCGATGGCCACGATGCCGGCATCGACCGGCTTGCGCGGTGCGCGGCGCTGGTCGCGCGTGCTCATGGGCGGGCTCCGGGCTGCTTGGCCGGGGAAGGTCGGGTGGTGCGCAGCAGGCTGCCGGTGAGCGAATGCCAGGCGCGGTCGAGCAGGCCGTCGCGTTGCGCCGGCATTTCGCGCACCTCGCCGCTGGCCATGGCGCGGGCCAGGTCGCGCAGGTTCATTTCCTCGCTGCGCTGGCCGCGGCGGGTGATGAACAGGCTCTTGCCGGTGACCGGCGAGAACCAGGCCAGCTTGCGCCGGCTGGTCTGGCCGGTGGCGCGGTCGGTGAATTCGAACCAGCTGCCGTAGGGCAACTGGCGCAGGCGGTTGTGGATGCGCGCTTCCTGCGGGCCCAGCGGCGGTTCGTGGCCGTCGTCCGACGTCGCGGCGTGCTTGCCCTGCGTCGACTCGCCCAGCCGCTGGCGCTGCTTTAGGCGCAGCGCGAGGTCGGTGGCGCTGGGCAGTTCCGCGGCATGCGCCGGCGGCGCGGCGGTCGCCGGCGCATGCGTCTCCACTGCCGGCGTGTCCCGGGCGGCGGCGCCACCCGGCGGCGACGGCACGGCGGCAGGCGGCGTGGCGGTCGTGGCTTCCACCGTGCCTTCGCCGATCAGGCGCAGCGCCACCTGGCTGGCTTCCTCGGCGTGCATGCCGATCTGCTGCAGGCCGGCCTGGACTTCGCGGCGCAGCAGGCCGGGATCGTCGGTGGGCAGGCGACCCAGCAGTTCGTCGGTGACGCGCAGGCGCTGCATGAAGAGGGGGCTGCCTTCGCCGTGTTGCAACACGGCGAGCGCCAGCACGTCGGACCAGGCGCGGTCGAGCAGGGTGCGCAGCAGGCCGCGCGGCGGGTTCTCGGCGTAGCGCTCGGCCAGCAGCTCGCTGGCGCGATGACGGGCCAGGTCCAGTCGCTCGCGGCCCTGCATGGCCTCGACATGGCGGCGCTCGGAGGTCTGGGCGCGGCGGCTCAGCTGAGCGAGGTGGTGCTCGATGTCGGCCAGCAGGCTGGTGTAGAGCCCGGCGCTGGGCGGCTCCCTGCGCGCGCGCTCGACCAGCTGGTTGAGCCGGGCGGTGAGTTGCTGGTCGGCATCGCCGTCGGTGCCGTCCAGCCAGTCGTTGGCGGCGTCGGCCACCACGCCGAGCAGGCGGCGTGCGGGGTGCTCCTGCTTGTCGAAGAAGTCGCGGTCGGTGACGGCGAGGCGCAGCATCGGCAGTTGCAGGTCGCCGAGCACGGAGCGGGCCTGGGGACCTTCGTGCAACTGCTTGCCGAGCTGCTCGAACAGCATCGCCATCAGTTCCACCGTATCGTCCTGCTCGGGGCTGAGCCGGGTCGGCACGGCGCCCGCGGGTTTGCCGGCGTTGAGTTGCAGCAGGAGTTCCTCGCGCAGGCGCTGGGCGCTGCGCAGCTCGCGGCTGGCGTTGTCGGTGACCTGGGCCAAGTGCTGCTGCAGGGCGCCCAGCGCGGTCTGCAGTTCGTCCGGCGAGGCGGCCTGCCCCGCGGCGACGCCACCGCCGCCGCCGGTGCGGCGCTGGGAGAGCAGGTCGCGCAGGGTTTCCAGCACGGTGATCGGCGCCTGCGGCGCGCCGTGGTTTTCCGCGCCGGTGGAAGCGGACGTTTCGCCGCCGGGCGTGGTGCGCGCGCCGGGCGCGGGACGCGGCGGGGCGTAGGGGCGGAGTTGCGGCAGCAGGCCGTCGTCCAGCAGCAGGGTGTTGACCACCGTGTACAGCGGCTCCGCCGCCGTGATGAGCGCCTGTTCGAAGGTCTGCAACAGCAGTTGCCGGTGCTCCGACGGCAGGTCCAGCGTGCCCATGGCGACGCGCAGGGCTTCGGCAAGCCCGACCGGTCCGATCGGCAGGGCCGCCCCTTCCAGCGGCGCGGCGCCGACCAGCACGGCGAAGCGGTAGGAGAGTTCGGTCAGCAGCTGGCCATGGTGCGCCTCGCCGCGCGCGGCGAGCTTGTCCAGCGCGGCAAGCAGTTCGTGTTCGCTGAGCTCGAGCAGGCGCAGCGGCTGGTGCATGCGGGCGGTGTCGTCGCTTTCCTCGACTTCGCCCAGGCGCGCGAAGCCGTCGCGCAGGTGGTCGGCATAGGCCTGCATGAAGGCCGGGCGCTGCATCTGCAGCTGCGCGCGGCTGTCGATGCATTGCTGCTGGGCGGCGTGGCTGCGCGCGTGCTCGGCCATCTGGTACAGCTCCTTGTCGAAGCGGTCCAGGCACTGTTGCAGCGCGGGTTCCAGCCATTGCGCGCACTGCGGCCCGATCACGTTGAGCAGGCGCTGCGTGCGCGCGGGCCAGCGCGGGCGGATCGGTCCGCCTGTCGCGTTGGTGGCTTGTGGTTTGCGGTGCTCTGCGTCCATGACGCTTTCCCGATGATTCCCCTGCGCGGCAGTGTAGGCGGGTTGCCGCGGGGCCGCCATGGCCGGGGCCGCTCCCCGGCGCCTGCGCACGGTCCCCATGGTTCATGCCGGGAGCCGCCTGCGCGCAGGCCAGGGAAGGGGGCAGCGGATGTCCGCCCGCGCTCAGTCGAGGAAGCTTGCGATCACGTCGTTGAGGAAGCGCTGGCCCAGTGCGGTGGTGCGCAGCTGTTGCGCGTCGTCGGCGAGCCAGCCGCGCCGGCGGGCCTCGGCCAGCGGCGCGGCGATGCGTTCCGGCGGCAGGCCGGTGCGGGCGGCGAAATCCGCCAGCGGCACGCCGTCGATCAGGCGCAGCGCGTTGAGCATGTATTCGAACGGCAGTTCGTCGGCGCCCACGATGCTGTCGCCGCCGATGCGCTGGGCGCTGGCGCCGGCTTCCATGTAGGCGCGCGGGAGGCGGGTCTTCCAGCGGCGGCGCACCGTGCCCGCCGCGGCATCGCTGAGCTTGCCGTGCGCACCGGCGCCGATGCCGAGGTAGTCGCCGAACTGCCAGTAGTTGAGGTTGTGCGTGCAGCGCCGCCCCGGCTGCGCGTAGGCGGAAATCTCGTACTGGCCGTAGCCCGCCTCGGCCAGGCGCGCCTCGCAGGCTTCCTGCATCGCCCAGGCATGGTCGTCGTCGGGCAAGGGCGGCGGGTTGGCGGCGAAGGCGGTGTTCGGTTCCAGCGTGAGCTGGTAGTGCGAGATATGCGTGGGCGACAGCGCGACCGCGCGCTCCACGTCGGCCAGCGCGCCGTCCAGCGTCTGCGCGGGCAGCGCGTACATCAGGTCGAGGTTGAGATTGGCGTAGCCGGCATCCTGCGCCGACTTCACCGCCGCCTCGGCCTCGGCGGCGGAGTGGATGCGGCCCAGGCGCTTCAGCTTGTCGTCGTCGAAGCTCTGGATGCCGAAGGAGAGCCGGTTGACGCCGGCCTTGAGATAGCCGTCGAAGCGGCCGTGCTCCACCGTGCCTGGATTCGTTTCCAGCGTGGTCTCGCAGCCGGCCGCGAACGGCAGGCGCGCGCGCGCGCCGTCGAGGAAGCGCGCGACCAGTTCCGGCGCGAACAGGCTGGGCGTGCCGCCGCCGAAGAACACGCTGGCGATTTCGCGGGCGTGGACGGCGGCGCCGAAGTCGCGCAGGTCGGCGTCGAGGTCGGCCAGCAGCAGGTCCACGTACTCGGCATACGGCGGCGGGGCGCCGCGCAGGCCGTGCGAGTTGAAGTCGCAATACGGGCACTTCTTCACGCACCAGGGCATGTGCACGTAGAGCGACAGCGGTGGTGCGGCGAGGCTCATCCCGCGTGCAGTTCGCGCAACCGCTCGCGCAGCAGGACCAGCGCCTGGCCGCGGTGGCTGAGCCGGTTCTTCAGCGCGTCGTCCATCTCGGCCACGCTCTGCGCGTAGCCGTCCGGCAGGAACACCGGGTTGTAGCCGAAGCCGCCGGTGCCGCGACCCTCGCCGAGGATGCGGCCGTGCCAGCGGGCTTCCGCAATCAGCGGCGCGGGGTCCTCGGCATGGCGCAGCAGCACCAGCACGCAGATGAAGAAGGCGCCGCGTTGTTCCTGCGGCACGCCTTCCAGCGCATGCAGCAACTTGGCGTTGTTGGCCGCGGCGTCGCCGTGGTTGCCGCTGTAGCGCGCCGAATACAGGCCGGGCGCGCCGCCGAGATGATCCACGCACAGCCCCGAATCGTCGGCCAGCGCGGGCAGGCCGCTGATGCGCGAGGCGTGGCGTGCCTTGAGCAAGGCATTCTCGACGAAGGTGAGGCCGGTTTCCTCGACATCCTCGATGCCTAGCTGGCCTTGCGGCACCACGTTGAAGCCGCTGTCGGCGAGCAGTGCGCCGAACTCCTTGAGCTTGCCGGGATTGCCGCTGGCGAGAACGATCTTGGTCATGTGAGCAGGTCGAAGGCAGGGGCGTAGTCCACGCGGCCGTGGCGGCCATCGAGGCCGCCGGGACGCAGGGCCTGCGCCATGAAGGCGTCGCCGCCGTCGTAGGTGTCGTGCAATCCGCTTCGCGCGGCGGGGGCGAAGCCGAAGCGTGTGTAGTAGCCGGGTTCGCCCAGAACCACCACCAGCGAGTGGCGGCCAGCTTCACGCAACGCACCCAGCGAGGCCTCGATCAGTGCGTGGCCGATGCCGCGCCGCTGCCATGCCGGCAGTACGCCAACCGGAGCCAGCCCGAGCGGCTCGCCATCCCCGCCATGTTCGATGCGTACAGGCGAATACAGCACGTGGCCGACGATCCCGCCGTCTGCCTCGGCCACCCATTCCGCCCTGCTGTCGCCGGCTTCGCGCAGGCGCTGCACCAGGTCAGCCTCGTCGTCGCGGCCGAAAGCGGCGCGTTCGACGGCGAGCGTCGTCGCCAGTTCCTGCGCAGTCGCCTGCAGCGGGCGCAGGATCAGGTTCACGCCTGTCCCAGCGCGGCGCGTTGCGCGGCGACCAATTCGGCGATGCCTTTCTCGGCCAATGCCAGCAGCGCGTCCATTTCGTCGCGGCGGAAGGCGTGGCCCTCGGCGGTGCCCTGCACTTCGATGAAGCCGCCGCCGTCGTTCATCACCACGTTCATGTCGGTGTCGCAGTCCGAGTCCTCGGCGTAGTCGAGGTCGAGCACGGGCACGCCCTTGTAGATGCCCACCGACACCGCGGCCACGGCGCCCACGATGGGGTTGCGCTTGAGGTTCTCGCGCTGGACCAGG
The DNA here is from genome assembly GCF_014842975.1 of Rhodanobacter sp. DHB23. GTDB lineage: Bacteria > Pseudomonadota > Gammaproteobacteria > Xanthomonadales > Rhodanobacteraceae > Rhodanobacter_A. The sequence goes on from NZ_JACYXK010000025.1 coordinate 235,146, forward strand.
TCGTTCACCGCATCGACCAGGGCCACGTAGGCGCCGGTGATCGCGGCGGTGCGCGTGCCGCCGTCGGCCTGGATCACGTCGCAGTCCAGCGTGATCACGCGTTCGCCCAGCGCCTGGCGATTGACGCAGGCACGCAGGCTGCGGCCGATCAGGCGCTGGATTTCCAGCGTGCGCCCACCCTGCTTGCCGCGCGCGGCTTCGCGGTCGCTGCGCGTGTGGGTGGCGCGCGGCAGCATGCCGTATTCGGCGGTGACCCAGCCCTCGCCCTTGCCGCGCAGGAAGCCCGGCACCTTGTTCTCCACGCTGGCGGTGCACAGCACGCGGGTGTCGCCGAAGCTCACCAGCACCGAGCCTTCGGCATGGCGGGTGAAGTGGCGCTCGATGGAGACGGCGCGCAACTGGTCGCTGGCGCGACCGCTGGGACGGCTGCCTGAAGGAGATGGCTGGTTCATGGGGGCGATTGGGCAAGGCTGGGCGGGAAAGTTTACCATTGCGGTCTTTCCCGCCGTTCGCAGGCCGCCGATGATCCGCAGCATGACCGCCTACGCCTCCGCCGAATCCGGTGGCCCTGCTGGTGCGCTGAGCTGCGAATTGCGCACGGTCAATCACCGTTACCTGGAACTCTCGCCGCGCCTGCCGGACGAGTTGCGCAGCCTTGAATCGGCATTGCGCGAACGCATCGCGGCGAAGCTCTCGCGCGGCAAGGTGGACGTGACCGTGCGCGCCCGCAGCGACGTGCAGCGCGAATCGCTGCAGGTCAACAATGCGCTCCTGCACCAGCTCTCCGAGCTGAACCTGGACCTGGTCTCGCGCTTCCCCGGCATGCAGGTGCAGTTCACCGAACTGCTGCGCTTCCCGGGCGTGCTGCAGCAGGATGCGGCCGATCCCGAAGCACAACAGGCCGCCTTGTTCGAGGTGCTCGACCGTGCGCTCGACGCGCTCACCGCCACCCGCGAACGCGAAGGCGCGAAGCTGGGACAGATCCTGCGCGAGCGGCTGGACGCGATCGAGCGCATCGTGCTCCAGGTGCGCGAATGGATGCCGGAAATCCGCGTCGCGTTGCGCGCCCGGCTGGAGGCGCGGCTGGCCGACCTCAGGCAGCCCGCCGACCCCGGCCGGCTGGAGCAGGAGCTGGTGCTGCAGATCACCCGCAGCGACGTGGACGAGGAACTCGACCGCCTCGCCACCCACATTGCCGAGACGCGCCGCGTGCTGGGCCTGAAGGAGCCGGTGGGCCGCCGCCTCGACTTCCTGATGCAGGAGTTCAACCGCGAGGCGAACACGCTGGGCTCCAAGTCGGTGGACGCGCGCAGCACCAATGCCGCGGTGGAGCTGAAGGTGCTGATCGAGCAGATGCGCGAGCAGGTGCAGAACATTGAATGAGCGCATCCGGCAGGCCTTGGCCCTCTCCCCAACCCTCTCCCCGAAGGGGAGAGGGAGCAAACGTGTTGCGCGGCTTTATGAGTATTGAAGCGGGCACCCTGTTCGTGGTCGCCGCGCCCTCGGGTGCCGGCAAGTCCACCCTGGTCAACGCGCTGCTGGAGCGCGAGCCGGCGATCTCGCTGTCGGTCTCGCACACCACGCGGCCGCCGCGGCCTGGCGAGCAGTACGGGCGCCACTACTACTTCGTCGAGCGCGCGGAGTTCGAGCGCGAGATCGCCGAAGGCATCTTCCTCGAGCACGCCGAGGTGCATGGCAACCTGTACGGCACCTCGCGCGACAAGGTGGACGCGCTGCTGGCGCAGGGCCGCGACGTGCTGCTGGAAATCGACTGGCAGGGCGCGGCGCAGATCCGCAAGGGCAAGCCCGATTGCGTGAGCGTGTTCATCCTGCCGCCGTCGCGCGCGGAACTCGAACGCCGTCTGCGCGGTCGAGGTTCGGACGCGCCGGAGGTGATCGAGCGCCGCCTCGCCAACTCGCGCGGCGAGATCGCCCATGCCCACGAGTTCGACTACATCATCGTCAACGACCGCTTCGAGGATGCGCTGGACGAATTGCAGGCCATCGTGCGCGCGGTGCGCCTGCGCAGCGCGCTGCAATGCCGGCGGCACGAGACCTTGATCGCCGAACTGCTGGCCTGAACGCCACGCCGTCGCCCGGGATGACTCCCGGCTTGGCGGCCTTCCGCCGCTCCGCTAACGTAGCCCGCTTATGAATGCCGCCGCCTCCCCCGATGACACGCTGATCCGCATCCGCGGCCTCACCACGGTGCTGAACGGCAAGAAGGTCTTCGACGCGCTGGACATGGACATCCCGCGCGGCAAGGTCACCGCGATCATGGGCCCCAGCGGCACCGGCAAGACCACCCTGCTCAAGCACATCACCGGGCAGATGCGCGGCGACGCGGGGCAGATCCTGGTCGATGGCCGGAACGTGCCGGAATTGAACCGCGAGGCGCTGTACGCGCTGCGCGAGAAGATCGGCTACCTGTTCCAGAACTCGGCCCTGCTCACCGACTTCGACGTGTTCGAGAACGTGGCGTTCCCGTTGCGCCAGCACACGAAGTTGCCGGAGGTGCTGATCCGCAACCTGGTGCTGACCAAGCTGCAGGCGGTGGGCCTGCGCGGCGCGGCGCAGCTGATGCCCAGCGAGCTTTCCGGCGGCATGGCGCGGCGCGTGGCGCTGGCGCGCGCGATCGTGTTCGACCCGATGCTCATTCTTTACGACGAGCCCTTCGTGGGCCTCGACCCGATCGCGCTGAACCAGGTGCTGAAGCTGATCCGCACGCTCAACGAGACGCTGGGCATCACCAGCGTGCTGGTGGCGCACGAACTGGAGGCGATCAAGCAGGTGGCCGACCACATCTACCTGATCGCGAACGGCAAGGTGGTGGCGCAGGGCGATCCCAGGACCATCGCCGACGACGGCTCGCCGTGGACGCGGCAGTTCTTCGGCGGCGAGGCGGACGGCCCGGTGCCGTTCCAGTACCCGGCCGGCGATTACGCCGAGGCGCTGGGCTTCCCGCGGGGTACTACGGCATGAACGCGCGCATCGGCAACGACAACGTGGTAACGCAGGCGCTGGGCCAGATCGGCAACTGCGGGCTGTTCCTGCTGCAGGTCCTTGCGGCGATCCCGCGCAGCCTGCGCCACGGGCGCGAGACGGTGCGCCAGCTGTGGTTCACCGGCGCGATGAGCCTCACCATCATCATGACCTGCGGCCTGTTCGTGGGCATGGTGCTGGAGCTGCAGCTCTACCACGTGCTGTCGATGTTCGGCAGCACCTCGATGAGCGGCACGGTGGTGGCGATCGCCACCTACCGCGAACTGGGGCCGGTGGTCACCGCGCTGCTGTTCGCCGGTCGCGCCGGCACCGCGATCACCGCCGAGATCGGCCTGATGCGGGCCACCGACCAGATCGCCGCGATGGAGCTGATGGCGGTCGATCCGCTGGCCTACGTGGCCGCGCCGCGCTTCCTCGCCGGGCTGGTCGCGATGCCGCTGCTGTGCTGCGTGTTCTGCGCACTGGCCGTGTTCGGCGGCCACCTGGTGGGCGTGTCCTGGCTGGGCATCGACAACGGCACGTTTTGGTCGAACATGACCGCCACCGTGGACGTGTGGCAGGACATCGTCAGCGGCGTGATCTGGAAGAGCCTCGCCTTCGGTGCGGTGGTCTCGTTGATCGCCGTGTTCCAGGGCTATACCGCGCCGCCCACCAGCGAGGGCGTGGCCTATGCCACCACCCGCACCGTGGTCGCCTCGTCCATCGCCATCCTGGCGCTGGACTTCGTGCTGACCGCGTTCCTGATGTGATCCGCATGACTACACGTTTCTTTTCGAGGATGTTGCCGTGAGCCAGAGAAAATCCTATGCCGTCGGCACCGGCCTGTTCATCGTGCTCGGCTTCGCCGCGCTCGCCTATCTCGCCACGCAGACCAGTTCGGTGGCGAACCGCCAGCAGGGCGCCAGCTACACGGTGGACGCGCAGTTCGAGAACATCGGCCAGCTGAAGGAGCGCGCCCCGGTGAAGATCGCCGGCGTGCGCGTGGGCCAGGTGCAGGCGATCGCGCTGGAGCCGGGCAAGCCGGTGGCCGACGTGAAGCTGGCGATCGACAAGCGCTATGCCGACATCCCCGCCGATTCGGTGGCCACGATCTTCACCAGCGGCCTGCTCGGCGACCAGTACGTGGGCATCGAGTACGGCCATTCGAAGAACCACGTCGCCGACGGCGGCAAGCTGGCGCTCACCCGTTCCAGCGAGCCGCTGGAGGAGATGCTCGGCAAGTTCTTCGGCGCCGGCGGCGCAGCCGACAACATCGGCGGCAGCTACCGGGTGACCGCGCGCTTCAGCAACGTGGGCACGCTGTCGGTCGGCTCGCCGGTGAAGATGGCCGGCGTGCCGATCGGCCAGGTGGCGTCGGTACAGGCCGAGCCGGCCAAGCTCGATGCGCTGGTGACGCTGGCCATCGACAACCGCTACGACCAGATCCCCGACGATTCCGCCGCGGCGGTGTTCACCAGCGGTTTGATCGGCAGCCAGTACGTTGCGATCCAGCCCGGCGGCTCGCCGGACATGCTGAAGAACGGCGACGAGATGATCCTCACGCAGTCGGCGATGCAACTGGAAGACCTGATCGGCAAGTTCCTGGTCAACGGCTCCGGCAGCGGCGACGGCAAGCAGGGCGCCAACCCGCCGACCACCCCCGCCGGCAAGCATTGAGCCGGCTGCGCAACAGACACTGGAGTTTCCGCATGATGCGTCATCTCGCCCTCGCCCTCGCCGTTGCCCTCGGCAGCGCATTCGCCGCGCCCGCTTTCGCCCAGCAGGCGGCCCAGCAGCCTGCCGCCCAGCAGACCCCGACGCAGGTGGTGCAGGGCATCGCCCAGCAGCTCGACAGCGCCGTGGCCGGCCACCAGGCCGAGCTGAAGCAGAACCGGGAGAAGCTGATCGGCATCATCAACAACGTGTTCCTGCCGCACTTCGACGTCGACTACGCGGCGATCCTGGTGCTCGGCCAGCACGCGCGCGAAGCCTCGCCTGAGCAGCGCGCGCAGTTCTCCAAGGCGTTCTACAACTCGATCACCCGCCGCTATGCGGAAGGCCTGCTCGACTACACCTCGGGCGCGGTGAAGGTGTTGCCGGCTACCGCCGGCGACGACCTCAACGACAAGCGCAGCGTGGTGCGCACCCAGGTGGCCACCGGCGACGGCAAGACGGTCTCGGTGGATTTCGCGTTCCGCAAGACCGCCAGCGGCGAGTGGAAAGCCTATGACGTGTCGATCGAAGGCATCTCCTACATCACCAACTACCGCAACCAGGTCGATGCGGAGATCCGCAAGGTCGGCCTCGACCAGCTCATCAAGAACCTGCAGACCCAGGGCGACCAGGCGCTGAAGTCGATGGAGCAGGACAAGGGCAAGGCCAGTGGCGGCTGACGACGCGTTCAAGCTGGACCGCGCCACGCCCGGCACGCTGGGCATGTCCGGTACATTGAGCTTTGCCACCGCGACCACGGCCCTGCAGATGCTGGACGACGCGCTGCGCGCGGGCGACCGCCCGCAACTCGACCTTGCCGGCGTGCGCAATTGCGACAGTGCGGGCCTGGCCTGCATGCTGGCCGTGCTGGCCGGGGCGCGTCAGCGCGGTCAGGCCGTGGGCCTGCGGAATGTGCCGGCGGGCCTGCGCACGTTGGCGCAGGTCAGTGGAGTGGAAGCCCTGCTGGTCTGAGCGGTGCCGGGATGCACGCGAAAACGGGGCCGATCGGCCCCGTTTTCGTGTGCACGACGTGCTTCAATTCTGCGAGGGCTGCTGCGCCGGCGTGGTCGCCGGTTGCGCCGAGCCGTGCTGCTTCTCCCATTGCTTCTGTTGCTCCAGCAGCTCGTCGGGATCGAAGCCCTGCTGATCGACGCCCTGCAGCTTGTCGACCACCGCGGCCGGCGGGTTGCCGTCGTACAGCAGGTAGAGGCGACGCTGGCGGTAGGCATCGCGCATGAAGGCATACGGGTCGTAGGCCGTCTGCAGGAAGCCTTCCGCGTCGATCAGCTGCGCGCGCATCGTCACCACATACAGCACCTGCGGCAGGTAGTACTCGCCGAAGTTGAAGCCGTGGTTTTTCGCGATCAGGCTCAGCGGATCGAAGAAGTAACCGTCCACCGGATAGCGCCACATGTCGCGCAGCGTGCTCGGGCCGAGCAGGGGCAGCATCACGAAGTCGCCATCGGGCATGCCCCAGCGCGCCAGGGTGATGCCGAAGTCGGTGGTCTGCAGCGGCAGGCCCAGCTTGCTGGCTGGATCGAACAGGCCGCCCACGCCGACGGTGAGGTTGATGAAGAAGCGCCCGGTATTGCCCAGCGCCTGCGAGGGCCGCGCCTGCAGCAGGTCGTTGGCCACGGTGACCGGCAGCTCGATGTTGGTGAAGAAGTTGTTCACCGAGCGCCGCATGCCCGGCGTGGTCACCTTGCGATAGCCCACGGCAGCAGGACGCAGCACCGCCTTGTCCAGCGTGTCGTTGAGCGCATAGACCTTGCGGTTGACCTTCTGCAGCGGGTCGTCGGTGCGCGGCGGCGCGATCGCGCAGCCGGCCAGCAACGCCAGCGCGAGGAGGATCAGGCTGCGACGCAGCAGGGGAAGTCGGAATAGTCGAAGCATGGGGATGCAATCGCGGCCAGAGTGGGGAAGCGGCTGGTGGAGCGCCTGAGGTGCAATAGTGTACCGACTGGTTTTATATCCTGCACGCGTTTCGTTCCGCTTTCGCATTCCGTGGCGCACGCCTTTGCACCGGCGTGGTTCGCGTTGCCAGCCCAAGGTCCGCTGCTCTAAACTGTCACTCTGTATAAGTCTCTATTCCCTAAGGATTTGGCATGGCACGCATTACCGTGGAAGACTGCCTCGAGGTGGTCGACAACCGATTCGAACTGGTATTGATGGCGACCAAGCGCGCCCGCCAGCTCGCCAAGGGTGCCGAACCGGCAGTCAACCCGAACAACGACAAGCCCTCCGTGCTGGCGCTGCGCGAGATCGCCGGCCGCCGCATCGACCAGGCCACCATCGACGAGATCGACAAGGCCGAGCGCGAGCGCGCCGAGCGCGAGGCGCTGGAGTGGGCCGCGGCCGAAGTGGACGACGACCTCAAGGGCGGCGACGATTGATGGAGGGTGGCTGTAGACCGCGCATGCATGGCACCGGGGCAACCGGTGCGCCCGCACGCGCGGCTGGCCGCACCTGGTTGCACAGCAAGGCCGCGCCGTCGGCGCGAACCTATGGGCGACTCCAGGCATGACCGCCGCCAGCACGCCAGTCGACATCGACCCCGCCGTGCTGCCGCCCTACGTGCTGGCGCTGAAGGAGCAGCTCGGCTATCTCCCTGAGCCGCAACTCGAACGCGTGCTGCGCGCGTTCCACGTCGGCGCGCAGGCGCACGAGGGCCAGACCCGCAAGAGTGGCGAGCCCTACATCACCCACCCGGTCGCCGTGGCCGGCATCCTCGCCGAGCTGGGCATGGATGCCGAGACCATCATCGCGGCGATCCTGCACGACACGCTGGAAGACACCGCGCTCAGTCGCAGCGCGCTGGCCGCCGAATTCGGCGAGACCGTGGCCGAGCTGGTGGACGGCGTCACCAAGCTGGACAAGATGCGCTTCGGCACCCGCCAGGAGGCGGACGCGGAAAGCTTCCGCAAGATGCTGCTGGCGATGGCGCGCGACCTGCGCGTGATCCTGATCAAGCTGGCCGACCGCCTGCACAACATGCGCACGCTGGGCGCGAAAGATGCACCCTCGCGCCGCCGCATCGCGCGCGAGACGCTGGAGATCTACGCGCCGATCGCCCAGCGCCTGGGCATGAACGCGATCAAGGCCGAGCTGCAGGACCTGGGCTTCCGTGCGCTGCACCCGGACCGCTACCGCGTGATCAGCGAACGCATCCGCGCCGCGCTGGGCAACCGCCGCGAGGCGATGGGCAAGATCGAGGCCGCGCTGTCGCAGCGGCTGGGCGCCGAGCACCTGCCTTCGCGCGTGGTCGGCCGGATCAAGTCGCCGTGGAGCATCTATTCGAAGATGCGCAGCGAGCACAAGAGCTTCGCCCAGCTGATGGACGTGTACGGTTTCCGCGTGGTGGTCGAGAGCGCGTTGAATTGCTACATGGCGCTGGGCGTGGTGCACGGGCTGTACAAGCCGGTGGACCGGCGCTTCAAGGATTTCATCGCGATCCCGAAGGCGAACGGCTACCAGTCGCTGCACACCGTGCTGCTGGGACCGTTCGGCGCGCCGATCGAGGTGCAGATCCGTACCGCCGAGATGGATTCGGTGGCCGAGCGCGGCGTGGCCGCGCACTGGGCCTACAAGACCGATTCCGGCCCAGCCAACAGCGCGCAGGCGCGCGCCCGCGAGTGGCTGTCCTCGCTGGCCGACAGCCAGGTCAACACCGCCTCGTCGAGCGAGTTCATCGAGAACGTCAAGATCGACCTGTTCCCCGACGAGGTCTACCTGTTCACCCCGCGCGGCGACATCCTCGCGCTGCCGCGCAATGCCACCGCGCTGGATTTCGCCTATGCCGTGCACACCGACGTGGGCGACCACGCGGTGGCCGCGCGCGTGGACAAGAAGCTGCTGCCGCTGCGCACGCGGCTGGAGTCGGGGCAACTGGTGGAGATCATCACCGCGCCGTCGGCGGTGCCGAACCCGGCCTGGCTGGAATCGGTGGTCACCGGCAAGGCGCGCACCGCGATCCGACAGTATTTGAAGCACCTGCAGCACGAGGACGCGGTGGACTTCGGCCATCGCATGCTCGATCGCGCGCTGGAAGCACGCGGCAGCAGCCTGGACGCGGTCCCGACCGAGGTGCTGGACCGCTTCCTGCACGAGGCGCGGCTCAAGCGCCTGGAGGAATTGCTGGCCGAGATCGCGCTGGGCAACCGCATGCCCGACGTGGTGGCGCGCCACCTGCTGGCGCTGCGCGACGGCCAGTCCGACGACAGCATGCCCGGCGTCGGCATGGTGCACGAGAAGATCCACATCACCGGCGCCGAGCGCGGCGTGCTCAGTTTCGCCAATTGCTGCCACCCGCTGCCGGGCGATGCGATCTTCGGCCATCTCTCGCCTGGCAAGGGCATCGTGGTGCATCGCGAGGAATGCCCGAACGTGGTCGAGCTGCGCAAGTCGCCCGAGCGCTGCGTGGACATCGAATGGGATCGCGATGTACAGGGCGATTACCGCGCCGAGCTGCGCATCGAGGTCATCAACCGCCCCGGCGTGCTCGCCACCATCGCCGCGGCGATCGCGGCGGCGGATTCCAACATCGACAACGTGGAATACGTCGAGCGCGACCTCGCCGCCGCCACGCTGCTGTTCGCCATCGAAGTGAAGAACCGCAAGCACCTCGCCGACGTGATCCGCCGCGTGCGCCGCACCGGCGTGGTGAGCGGCGTCTACCGCTATCCGCTGTGATGCACGCGGAGCCGTGATGGGTTCCGTTACCGCCGTGCTGGTGATCGACCTGCAGGTCGGCGTGCTGGAAGGCTGCTTCGACGTCGAAGGCGTGGTCGCACGCGTCGGCGTACTTGTGTCCCGGGCGCGCCGCGAAGGCGTGCCGGTGGTCTGGGTGCAGCATGAAGAAGCGGACATGCTGCACGGCAGCGCGGGGTGGCAGCTCATGCCGGAACTCGTGCCTAAGCCTGGCGAGGCGATGGTCCGCAAGACCTGTTGCGACGCCTTCGTCGGCACGCCATTGCGCGGTGTACTCGATGGCCTCGGTGCGCGGCGGCTGGTCCTCGCTGGTGCGCAGAGCGATTACTGCATACGCGCAACGGCGCATCGCGCGGTGGGCGAGGGCTATTCCATCGTGTTGGCCAGCGATGCGCACACCGCGGCCAGTACCGCTTTCGGCGACGTGTCGATCAGCGGCGAGCAGATCGTGGCGCATCTCAATCGATCCATCGGTGGCCTGGCACGCCCGGACGTCGCCGTCGAGCTCGCCGCGCACGATGCCGTGGGGTTCTGAAGCCTGCGACGAAGGGCGGGCTCGTTTAGACTGGCAGGCCTGAATTGCAGTCGCGAGGTTTCCGCCATGTCGTCCCGCCAGATCATCGCCACCACCCATGCGCCCGCCGCGATCGGCCCGTATTCGCAGGCCGTACGCGCCGGCGGCACCGTGTATTTCTCCGGGCAGATCCCGCTCGACCCGGCCACCGGCAGCCTGGTCGAGGGCGACATCACGGCGCAGGCGCGGCGCGTGTTCGACAACCTGGTTGCGGTGGCGCAGGCGGCCGGCGGCTCGCTGGCGGAGATCGTGCGCGTGGGCATCTACGTCACCGACCTGGCGAACTTCGCCGAGGTGAACGCGGTGATGGCCGAGTACTTCCAGCAGCCGTATCCGGCGCGTTCCACCATCGAGGTTTCGGCGCTGCCCAAGGGTGCGCAGGTGGAAGTGGACGCGATCATGGTGCTGGACTGATCCGCATCGCCCGATGACGAGCGTCGCCGCCGCAACGGATGCAGGCGCACGACCGGTGGCCGGGCTGCCGGGCGTGGGGCCGGCACTGCAGGAGCTGTTGCACAAGCTGGGGCTGGAGCGCGTGCAGGACCTGTGGTTCCACCTGCCGCTGCGCTACGAGGACCGCACCGGCATTACCCCCATCGCCGACCTGCGCCCCGGGCAGAGCGCGCAGGTGGTGGGCACGGTCGAGGCGGTGGAGCGCGGTTTCCGCTACCGCCCGCAACTGAAGGTGGCGCTGGCCGACGACTCGCGGCAGGCCCTGCAATTGCGTTTCTTCCACTTCAACCGCGCGCAGGCCGAACAGCTTGCGCCGGGCGCGCGGCTGCTGTGCTTCGGCGAAGTGCGCCACGCGGCGCAGGGCCTGGAGATGGTGCACCCGCAATACCGCCGGCTGGCCGCGGGCGAGGAGGCTGCGGTGGAGGACAGGCTAAGCCCGGTCTATCCGACCACCGAGGGCTTGGGGCAGAAACGGCTGGCCGGCGTGATCGCCAAGGCGCTGGCCTTGCTGCCGCCGGAGCCGGCGCTGGAGCTGATTCCGCACGAGCTGTGCGCCGCGCACGGCCTTGCCTCGCTGCGCGATGCGCTGCTCACCGTGCACCGTCCCCCGTTCGACGCGCGGCAGGACCTGCTGCTGTGTGGCCGGCATCCCGCGCAGCAACGCCTGGCCTTCGAGGAATTGCTGACCCAGCACCTGAGCCTGAAACGCATGCGCGCGGCCGTGCAGAAGCGCCGGGCGCCACGGCTGGCCGCGGCCGGTGCGCTGCGCGAGCGGATGCTCGCATCGCTGCCGTTCGCGCTGACCGCCGCGCAGCGGCGGGTGGATGCGGAGGTGCGGCGCGATCTCGCGCAGGCGCATCCGATGCTGCGGCTGGTGCAGGGAGACGTGGGATCGGGCAAGACGGTGGTCGCGGCGTTGGCCGCGCTCGCCGCGGTGGAGTCGGGCCACCAGGTGGCGCTGATGGCGCCCACCGAGCTGCTGGCCGAGCAGCATCTGCGCAACTTCCGCCACTGGCTGGTGCCGTTGGGCCTGGAAGTGGAATGGCTGGCGGGCAAGCAGCAGGGCAGGGCGCGCGATGCGGCGATGCGCCGCGTGGCCGAAGGCGCGCCGGTCACCGTGGGCACGCATGCGCTGATGCAGGAGGGCGTGGACTTCGCGCGGCTGGGCCTGGTGATCGTGGACGAACAGCACCGCTTCGGCGTGCAGCAGCGCCTCGCGCTGCACGACAAGGGCGCCGACCATGCGCGCGGCGAAGTGCCGCACCAACTGGTACTTACCGCTACGCCGATCCCACGCACGCTGGCGATGAGCGCCTATGCCGACCTCGACGTTTCCGCCATCGACGAATTGCCGCCGGGCCGCACGCCGGTGCAGACGGTGGCGGTGTCCAATGCGCGCCGCACCGAGGTGATCGAGCGCATCCGCGTGGCCTGCGCCGAAGGGCGGCAGGCGTACTGGGTGTGCACGCTGATCGAGGAGTCCGACCAGCTGCGCGCACAGGCCGCCGAAGTGGCGCACGCGGAGCTCTCCACCGCGCTTGCCGGCTGCAAGGTGGGCCTGATCCACGGTCGCCTGAAGCCGAAGGACAAACAGGCGGTGATGGATGCGTTCAAGGCCGGCGAACTCGCCGTGCTGGTCGCCACCACGGTGATCGAGGTGGGCGTGGACGTGCCCAATGCCAGCCTGATGGTGATCGAGAATTCCGAGCGCCTCGGGCTGGCGCAGTTGCACCAGTTGCGCGGTCGCGTGGGGCGCGGTGCCGTGGCGTCGAATTGCGTGCTGCTGTACCAGCCGCCGCTGGGTCAGCTCGCGCGCGAGCGGCTGGCGGTGATGCGCGAGACGAACGACGGCTTTCGCATCGCCGAGAAGGATCTGGAACTGCGCGGCCCGGGCGAAGTGCTGGGCACGCGGCAGACCGGCCAGCTCAGCTTCCGCATCGCCGACCTTGCACGCGACGCCCACCTGCTGCCCGCCGTGCAGCAGGTGGGCGAACGCCTGCTGGCGGGGCATTCGCGCGAGGCGGACCTGCTGATCGCGCGCTGGATCGGCGGCGCGGCGCGCTATGCGCGGGCTTAGCTTTGCTTTTGCAATCATCCATGATCGCGAAGATCAAACGGGCGGCCATCCATGGCTGCACTCTTCAGTGCTTCTGCAATCATCCCGATTGCAAAGATCAAACGGGCAGGCATCCATGGCCGCACTTTTCGGTACCTTTGCGATCATCCTTGATCGCGAGGATCAAACGGGCAGGCATCCATGGCTGCACTTTTCAGTGCTTCTGCAATCATCCTGATTGCAAAGATCAAACGGGCGGCCATCCCTGGCCGCACTTTTCAATTGCTGTGACTATCTATTCATGAGCACCGTGAGCAAACCACAACTACTGATCGATACCGACCCCGGCGTGGACGACGCGCTGGCCATCCTGATGGCGCATGCCCATGCCGACATCGCCGCCTTGAGCGTGGCCGCCGGCAACGTGGGCCTGGGCCACACCGTACGCAACGCGCGCACCCTGCGCGACCTGCTGGGCGCCACGTTCCCGGTGTTCCCCGGCTGCGCCACCCCGCTGGTGCGCGCGCCGGACGAGGATGCGGCCTTCGTGCACGGCGTGGATGGCCTTGGCGACGTGGGCTTCCCCGAGCCGGCGGCCGCCGCCGAGGACGAGGCCGCCGCGCTGGCGTTGCTGCGGCTCACCCGCGAGCGCCCCGGCGAATTGACCCTGGTGGCGCTGGCGCCGCTGACCAACCTCGCGCTGGCGCTCAGGCTCGACCCGACGCTGCCGCAGCGCGTGAAGCGACTGGTGGTGATGGGCGGCGCGGTGACTGGCCACGGCAATACCGGCAAGGTGCCCGCCGAGTTCAACGTGGGCTTCGATCCCGAGGCCGCGCACGTCGTGTTCGAGGCTTTCCCCGCCTTCGACCTGGTCGACTGGGAAGCTACCTTGCGCCACGGTTTCGACGATGCCGAGTTCGATGGCTGGATCGCGGCCGGCGACCGGCGCGCGAAGTTCTTCGAGCAGGTGTTCCGCACTGCGCGCGAGTACAATGCCACGCACGACCGCAACGGCGTGGTGGCCGCCGACGCGCTGGCGATGGCGGTGGCGATCGACCCGTCCATCGTCGTGCGCAGCGAGACGCGGGCGGTGGCCGTCGAGCTGGATGGCCGCCTCACCCGCGGCGCCACCGTGGTGGACTGGGCGAAGCGGCTGGGGTTGCCCGCGCAGGCGCGCATCGTGCTGGAAGTGGACCAGGCGCGCTTCGCGGCGATGGTGCGCAGAGCGTTGGGCGCGGCTTGACGCACTGCCGCGAGGCTGGTTAAACTTGTCCTCTTTTCACGCTGCAACAGAGCCCGTCATGAAGCCCGATATCCATCCGAATTACCGCCCGGTGGTGTTCCAGGATCTGTCGTCCGACTTCGCGTTCCTGACGCGTTCGACGATTGCCGCCAAGGACACCGTCAAGTGGACGGACGGCAACGAGTACCCGCTGATCAAGGTGGATATCTCCAGCCATTCGCACCCGTTCTACACCGGCAAGCAGAAGACGCTGGACGTCGGCGGCCGTGTCGACAAGTTCCGCAAGCGCTACGCGCAGAAGTAAGCGCGTTTCGCGGCCATCGCGTGGCGATGGCCTGAAGCATACGCACACGGGGCAGGCAGTAGCCTGCCCCGTGTGTTTTTGCGTCCGCCATCCCCGGCGCGCCCTTCGCGCCGCCGCCGGCGTGGTGCCATGCCGCTCCAGGCGATTTTCTGCGCTCGGGATACGACCATCCGCGAACGCATGGCTGTTGGCCGTTGTGCGATAATGCGCGGATGACATCGCGGCATTCCCCGGTCGCGATGCACGTTTCCCCCTCGTCCGTCGGCGACGCCACGCGCCTCCGGCTGGCGCGACCCACGCTAAGGAGGTTCCCGTGTCCGATCCCAAGACTGTCAAGCTGGTGGATGAGTCGACCCAGCGCAGCAGCACCATGCCGCTGGTTTCCGGCACCCTCGGCCCGGCCTGCATCGACATCAGCACGCTGTACAAGGACACCGGCCACTTCACCTACGACGTGGGCTACGGTTCGACCGCCAGCACCAAGAGCGCGATCACCTACATCGACGGCGACCAGGGCGTGCTGCTGTACCGCGGCTACCCGATCGAGCAGCTGGCCGAGAAGTCCAGCTTCCTCGAGGTGGCCTACCTGCTGCTCAACGGCGAGCTGCCGAAGCAGGACGAGTTCGCGTCCTTCGAGAACCAGATCACGCATCACACGATGATGCACGAGTCGCTGAAGAACTTCTTCCAGGGCTTCCACCACGATGCGCACCCGATGGCGATGCTGGCCGCCGCGGTGGCCTCGCTGTCGGCGTTCTACCACGACGACTTGAACGTCGACGACCCGGCCGACCGCAAGCTCGCTGCGATCCGCCTGATCGCGAAGATGCCGACCATCGCCGCGGCCTGCTACCGCTATTCGATCGGCTGGCCGTTCCGCTACCCGCGCAACAACCTCGAATACGTCGACCGCTTCCTGCACATGATGTTCGAGGTGCCGAGCGAGCCGCTGCAGATGAGCCCGGTGGCCGCCAAGGCGCTGGACCTGCTGTTCATCCTGCACGCAGACCACGAGCAGAACGCCTCGACCTCGACCGTGCGCCTGGTCGGCTCCACCGGCGCCAACCCGTATGCGTCGATCGCCGCGGGCATCACCGCGCTGTGGGGCCCTGCGCATGGCGGCGCCAACGAGGCGGTGCTCAAGCAGCTGCAGGAAATCGGCACGCCGGACAAGGTCGAGACCGCGGTGCTGCGCGCCAAGGACAAGAACGACAGCTTCCGCCTGATGGGCTTCGGCCACCGCGTGTACAAGAACTTCGATCCGCGCGCGAAGATCATCCGCGAGATGTGCCACAAGGTGCTGGCCGAGCTGGGCGTCAACGACCCACTGCTGGACGTGGCGATGAAGCTGGAAGAGGCGGCGCTGAAGGATGACTACTTCGTCGAGCGCAAGCTGTACCCGAACGTCGACTTCTACTCCGGCATCATCTACAAGGCGCTGGGCATCCCCACCGAGATGTTCACCGTGATGTTCGCGATCGCGCGCACCGCCGGCTGGATCTCGCACTGGATCGAGCAGCACGAAACCCCCGGCTCGCGCATCGGCCGCCCGCGCCAGATCTACACCGGCGCCGGCGTGCGCGACTACGTGGCTTCCGGCAAGCGCTGATCCGCAATCAAGCAAGGCAACGCAAAACGCCCGGCAATGCCGGGCGTTTTGCGTTGCCTTGCTTGTGATCCGGTGGGCAGATCGAATTCACCCCGGATCGCGCTCTGCTGTTGCCATGCTGGAACCCGCCACCCGGTCGTAGTGCAGAACCGTCGGAAACGGGTCGTAGAAATGATGCAGCAACTTGCGCCATTCCTGATATTCGCCGGATTGACGAAAGCCGATCTCATGGCACTCGACCGACGTCCAACGGACCAGAAGCATGTAGTGGCCGGGCTTTTCGATGCAGCGCTGAAGTTCATGGCCCAGATAGCCGGGCATTGACGCGATGATGCGCTGAGCCGCATGGAAGGCAGTTTCAAATGCCGCCTCCTGTCCGGGCCTGACTTGCAGCTGCGCGATTTCGAGAATCACGGCATGAAGATTCGATCAAGAATGAATTGATTGATCCGCCTACGCACGTCGCGTCGCGTTGGCGAGCATGCGCTCCAACTCGTCCGTGTCGTTGTCGCCTTCAGCCAGCAGTTCCTCCACGGCGGCCAGTGCAGCGCGACGCATCGGTTTCTCGTCGATGCGGTCCAGCGGCGCCTGGCGCAGCGCATCGTGCGGCAGCACGGTGAGGTCGAATGGCAGTGCATCGGCGGCGAACAGCAGCACCGGGAATTCGGCCTGTCCGTCGCGGCTGGTGCGCAGGCGGCGCGTCTGCGTCTCGAACGGCACGCCGTGCTCGTGCAGGTGGCGGTGCACGGCGTCGGGATCGTCGCTGAACACGTGCAGGCAGACGGCCGAATGCGCGTCGGCGGTGCCGTCGAGCACGGCGCCGACCAGGCGCGGCTCGAAGCGGGCCAGGAAGCGCATCGCCTCCGCCGCCGCCTCGCGGCGTTCCTGCAGCAGTTGCGGCTGGCTTTCGGCGTGGAACAGGCGCTGGTGCTCGCGCAGCGCCTGCTCGATCTCCTGGTTGCGCGGCAGCGCCTGCTCGTCGAGGATGCCCAGCCGCTCGGCGGCCTTGAGCTTGGCGCGATGGAAGTCGCGGATGCCGTGCTCGCTCATCAGGCGGGCCGCTTCCTGCGCCACGCGCAGCCGGTTGCGCTGCTGGCGGTCGCTTGCATGGATGCGGTGGTGTTCGCCTCGTGCCATGTCTGATCCTCCGCCGCTTGCCCCGCCAGACTAGCGCAAGCGGTGGGGCGTGCGAAGCCGCGGCGGCCGGTCAGAAGATGTTGTAGGGGTTCTGCTGTTCCTGTTGCTGCTGGGTGGCCTGGTTGCGCAGGCGATCCAGGTCCTCGACCTTGAAGAACTCGTTCATGCCGTCCGGATCGTCCGGCGTGGTGGGCAGGCCGCTATCGCGGTTGATCGGCACGGTGGCGATGCCGGGCGGCATCGGCAGCGAATTCAGCGGCTGGCCCTTGAGCGCCGTGCCCATGTAGTCCATCCAGATCGGCAGCGCGGCCTTGGCGCCGAACTCGCCATGGCCCAGCGAGCCGTAGTTGTCGAAACCCACCCATACCGCGGTGGAGACGTCGCCGTTGAAGCCCAGGAACCAGGCGTCGCGGAAGTCGTTGCTGGTGCCGGTCTTGCCGGCGAGGTCGGCACGATCCATCGTCTTGGCCGCGGCTCCGGTGCCGCGCAGGATCACGTCCTTCATCAGCGAAGTGATCAGGAAATCGGTGCGCGGGCCCAGCACGTGCGGCGCCAGCACGGGTGCGTGCTCGCCGCCGCCGGCGTCGGCCGGCAAGGTCTCCACGCCGGAATCGTCGGTGCTGGCGGCGCTGGCCGGGGCCGCGGCGCTGGCGTTGTCGACGAGCTGGTTGGCCGGGTGCTTGCCCATGTCGGCGGGCGGTGGGCCGGGCGGGGCGTTTTCCAGCAGGCGCGCTTGGCATTCGCGGCAGGCGCGGGCGGGATTGGCGACGTAGATGGCCTTGCCGTCGCGGTCGTCGATTTCGCTGATGAAGTACGGTGTGACCAGGTAGCCGCCGTTGGCGAACACCGCGTAGCCGCGCGCCATGTTGATCGGCGACGTCGAGGCGGTGCCCAGCGCCATCGACAGGTTGGCCGGCAGCGCGTCGAGCGGGAAGCCGAAGCGCGTGATGAATTCGCGCGCGTAGCGGATGCCGATGGCGTCGAGCAGGCGGATCGAGACGAGGTTCTTCGATTGCACCAGCGCCTCGCGCAGGCGCATCGGGCCGGCGAACTTGTCGTCGTCGTTGCTTGGCGTCCACAGACCGCCGGGCTTCGACGGGTCGGGCAGCGCCAGCGGGGCGTCGTTGATGATCGACGCCGGCGTGAAGCCGTGGTCGAACGCCGCCGAGTACAGGTAGGGCTTGAAGCTGGAGCCGGGCTGGCGCGCCGCCATCACCGCGCGGTTGAACTTGCTGCGGGTGAAGCTGAAGCCGCCCACCAGCGCCTCGATCGCGCCGTCCTCCGGGCGGATCGAGGCCAGCGCGCCTTGCACGGCGGGAATCTGCGCCAGTTGCCAGGCGCCCTTGTCGTCCCGCGACACGCGCACGATGTCGCCGCGCTTGAGCACGGCGTCCACCCGCGCCGGCGCCGCGCCTGCGTGGCTTTCGTTGATGTACGGGCGTGCCCACGCGATGGCGGTGCGGTCCAGCTCCACGCTCTGGCCGGTGGCGGTGACGACGGTGGCCGCGTCGGCCGAGCTGGCCGAGACGATGCCCGGTTCGAGGCCGGAAACGGCGGCATAGCCGGCGAGCGCGCGGACGCAGTCCTGCGTGCCGGCGTCGGCGGCCAGGTCCTGGTGCGCTTCCGGGCCGCGCCAGCCGTGGCGCATGTCGTAGTCGAGCAGGCCCTTGCGCACCGCGTCGGTCGCGGCCAGCTGGTCGGCGGACTGGATGGTGGTCTTCACCACGTAGCCTTCGGTGAGCGCATCGTTACCGAGGCGGTCGAGCACTTGCCGGCGCACCATCTCGGCGAGGTAGGGCGCGTCGACCTGGATCGGCACGTCGTGCGGCGCGGCGTCGTTCGGCTCGGCGAGCGACGCCTGGTATTGCGCATCGGTGATGTAGCGATGCCGCAGCATCTCGCCAAGCACCCAGTTGCGCCGCGCCAGCAGGCGCGCCTGGTTGGTCAGCGGGTTCACCACCGACGGCGACTGGAAGGTGGAGGCGATGGCCGCGCCCTGCGCGATGGTGAGCTGGTCCAGCGTCTTGCCGTAATAGTACGAGGCGGCCGCCGCCACGCCGTAGGAGCGATGGCCGAGGAACATCTTGTTGAGGTACAGCTCCAGGATCTGGTCCTTGTCCAGTTCCTGCTCCATGCGCAGCGCGGTGAATATCTCGATCAGCTTGCGCGAATAGAGCTTCTGCGGGCTGAGGAAGAAGTTGCGCGCCACCTGCTGCGTGATGGTGGAGCCGCCCTGCACCTTGTCGCCGCCGGCCAGGATCACGCGCCAGCCCGCGCGCACTATGCCGCGCCAATCGACACCCGGGTGATGGTAGAAGTCGGCGTCCTCAGCGGACAGCACGGCATGCTTGAGGTTGTCGGGCACGTCGGCGATGGCCACCGGGATGCGCCGCGTCTCGCCGAAAGTGGCGATCAGCTTGCCGTCGGCGCTTTCCACGCGCAGCGGCACCTGCATGTGGTAGTCCTTGAGCACGGCCACCGAAGGCAGGCGCGGGGCCACCAGCCAGTACGCCACGCCCACCGCGAGCACCGCCAGCAGAAGACCCGAGAACGCCAGGATCAGGGCCCAGCGGAGCAGACGCTTGAGAATACGCATGTGTGGCGGAGGCCGGTTTCGAGACCGGCAGAGTATAGAGGTTGTGTCGCCAGCCACCCTGGACCGGCACATCTTAGGTTGCATGGCCGCGCGGAACGCAACATCGTGAGTCCGGGGCGGAATGGGGCTCCCGTCACACCGCAAAAAGGTGTCGACCCAAATGTGGGCGCCATCACGGGAAATACTTGAAAAAAATGCGGCAGGCCATTGCGGGGACGTTAATTTTTCGATCTAATGCCGTCGCGGATCGGCCGGAAATCCGGCCTTGCCGCCCAGGGGCAAAGGGGGAATACCGTGGGGCTCTTCACACCCAAGAAGCCGGCGCTGATCGGTGTCGATATCAGCTCGACCGCCGTCAAGTTGCTGGAGCTCAGCCAGTCGGGCGGGCGTTACCGCGTGGAACACTACGCCGTCGAGCCGCTGCCGCCGAATGCCGTGGTCGAAAAGAACATCGTCGAGGTCGAGGCGGTGGGCGAGGCGATCCGCCGCGCCCTGGCGCGCTCCGGCTCCAAGCTCAAGCACGCGTCCGCCGCGGTGGCCGGCTCGGCGGTGATCACCCGCATCATCCCGATGCCGAGCGAACTGAGCGAGGACGACTTGGAAGGCCAGATCCAGGTCGAGGCGAATCAGTACATCCCTTATCCGATCGAGGAAGTGAGCCTCGATTTCGAGGTGCTGGGCCCAGTCCGTGACAATCCCGAGATGAACAGCGTCCTGCTCGCCGCCTCGCGCACCGAGAACGTGGACATGCGCGTCGCCGCGCTGGAGCTGGGCGGCCTCACCGCCAAGGTGGTCGACGTGGAGGCGTTCGCGATGGAGAACGCGTTCGCCCTGCTCACCGACCAGCTCAACGTGGGCCGCGACGCGCTGGTGGCGGTGGTGGACGTGGGCGCGACCATGACCACGCTGTCGGTATTGCGCAACCAGCGCACGATCTACTCGCGCGAACAGGTGTTCGGCGGCAAGCAGCTCACCGACGAGATCATGCGCCGCTACGGGCTCTCCTACGAGGAGGCCGGTCGCGCCAAGCGCAAGGGCGGCCTGCCCGAGTCGTACCAGAGCGAGGCGCTGGAACCGTTCAAGGAATCGCTGGTGCAGCAGGTCAGCCGCCTGCTGCAGTTCTTCTTCGCCGGCAGCGAATACAGCAAGGTCGACCAGGTGGTGCTGGCCGGCGGCTGCGCCACCATCGACGGCATCGCCGGGATGCTCGAGGAACATGTCGGCGTGCCCTGCGTGGTGGCCAATCCGCTGGCGCGCATGTCGATGTCGCCCAAGGTGCAGGGGCAGTCGCTGTCCCAGGATGCGCCGGCGCTGATGGTCGCGGTCGGCCTGGCACTGAGGAGTTTCGACTGATGGCACACGTCAACCTCCTTCCATGGCGTGCCGAGCGGCGCAAGCTGCGCGAGCGCGAATTCTATGGCCAGCTCGGCGCCGCCTTCGTGGCCGGCCTCGGCTTCGTGTTCCTGTGGGCGCTCTGGATGGGCGCGCGCGTCGACAACCAGGGCGATCGCAACGCGATCCTGCAGGGCGAGATCAAGCAGCTCGACGTGAAGATCGACAAGATCAAGGAGCTGGACAAGGTGCGCGACCACCTGCTTGCGCGCAAGCAGATCATCGAGCAGTTGCAGGCGGACCGTTCGAAGATGGTGCACCTGTTCGACGAGCTGGTGAAGACGATACCCAACAGCGTGCGCCTCACCGCGTTGAAGCAGGCCGGCGACACCATGTCGCTGGACGGCGTCGCGCAGTCCAACGCCAGCGTCGCCGAGTACATGCGCAACATCGAGGCCTCGCCGTGGATGGGACACGTGGACCTGCGCAGCACCGTCAACACCCATGACGCCTCGCGCATGCCCTACGGTTTCGGCCTGAGCGTGGGCCTGGGCAAGCCGAAGGTCGACGACAGTGGCGCGCTGCTGCCTGCGGGCTCCAGCTCCGCGGCGGCGCCGGCGCATGCGGGCAGCACCACATCCCTGCCGCCTGCGTCAGCCATCGCTCCCGGCGCCAAACCGGGGGCGGCCCCTGCTCCGGCCAAGCCGGCTGATGCCGTAACCGCGGCTGCCAAGGGGGGGGCCAAGGCATGAAACTCATAGACGATCTGCGCAGCCTCGACCGCAACAACGTCGGTGGCTGGCCCCAGTCGGTCAAGATCTTCTTCACCACGCTGCTGTTCCTGCTGGTGGTGCTGGTGGGCTGGTATGCCTATATCAGCGGCCAGCAGGACGAGTTGGCCACGCTGGCGGGCAAGGAAGAGCAGCTCAAGCAGGAATTCAGCACCAAGCAGGCCAAGGCGGTGAACCTCGACGTGCTGCAGAAGCAGCTCGACGAGATGAAGGACATGCTGCGCCAGTTGCTACGCCAGCTGCCCAGCAGGACCGAAATGCCCGAACTGCTGGTCGACGTTTCGCAGACCGCGCTGGCGGCTGGCCTGCAGGTGGACTCCTTCACGCCCCAACCCGAGGTGCCGAAGGACTTCTACGCCGAGAAGCCGATCCAGCTGAGGATGGTGGGTACCTATCACCAGTTCGGTACCTTCATCAGCGGCGTGGCCTCGCTGCCGCGGGTGGTGATCCTGACCATGCACGACGTGGCGCTCACGCCCGAGCACGGCGCCAAGAATGGTGCTTCCACCGATGGCGTCCTGGTCCTGCAGGGCACGGTGAAGACCTATCGCTATCTGGACGAGGACGAGGCCGCCGCCGCGGTGAAGGGTTCGGCCAAGCAGGCAGGGGGGCGCAAGTGATGAAGCTGTCCGCTGCCATGAAACCGGTGACGCTGACCCGCATCGGCCTGCTGCTGGCCGCCGTGCTGATGCTGGGGGGCTGCACGCGCGGTACCTCGGACCTGCGCGAGTGGATCGCCCAGCAGAAGGCCAAGAAGGGCCAGCCGGTTCCGCCCTTGCCGGTCATCAAGACCTTCGAGACCTTCACCTACGCCGACCAGGACCTGCGCGATCCGTTCGGGCCCAGCGCCGTGGAGCAGGACGCGGCTGCCAACAGCGGGCCGCGGCCGGACCAGAACCGGCCCAGGCAGCCGCTCGAGATGTTCGCGCTGGACAGCCTGAAGATGGTCGGCACCATCGGCGCAGGCCCGGGCACCGTGGCGCTGGTGAAGGACCCCATGGGCGTGATCCATCAAGTGCACAATGGCGAGTACATGGGCCAGAACTATGGCCGCGTCACCGCGGTCAGCGACGACCACATCGATCTGACCGAACTGGTATCCAACGGCAACGGCGGCTGGATGGAGCGTTCGGCCAGCCTCGCGCTCGGCGATAAATAGGGGACACAGGGGCTGATGCAATGAGCAACCACATTCAATCCGTCCGGGGCCGGGTCATGCGCCACGCCATTCGTAGTCTCCTTCCGTTGCTGCTGCTCGCCGGTGCGGGCTTCAGCCAGTCCGTGCTGGCTGCCGACAGCAATACGCTGAAGGACATCAGCTACACCACGGGAGCCGGCGGCAGTGTGCAATTGCACCTGAACTTCGCCGGGGCGGTGCCGCAACCGCGCATCTTCACCACCGACAACCCCGCACGCATCGCGATCGACTTCGCCGACACCGGCACCACCGCGCAGCGGCACACGGACATCGGCCAGGGGGCGACCTCGGGCGTCTCGGCGGTGTCCGCCGGGGGGCGGACCCGGGTGATCGTGGAGCTGATGCGCCCGGCGTCCTACCAGTCGGCGGTCGAGGGCGACAGCCTGGTGCTGACCGTGGCCGGCGGCGGCGCCAGTGGCGCGCCGCAGTCGGCGTCCGCGCCGACGCAGCGCAGCGTCACCACGGCGGCGATCATCGACCCCTCCAAGCACCTGCCGGCGGCGGTCGATGGCGCCATCAGCGTCACCAACATCGACTTCCGCCGTGGTTCCGACGGGCAGGGACGCGTGCTGGTCAACTTCAGCGGTACGGGCGCCGATGCGCAGATGCACACGATCGGCGACAAGGTCGTGGTCAGCATCCCCAACGCCAATGTGCCGAGCAACCTTACGCGGCGGCTGGACACGATGGACTTCGCCACCCCGGTGCAGTCCATCACCACCCGCGTCGGCGCGGGCGGCGGCGTGCAGATGACGATCGCCACCAAGGGCGTGGTCGATACCTCGGCCTACCAGGAAGGCAACCAGTACGTGGTGGAGGTGGCGCCGAAGAGGGGCGACAACGCCGCCGTGGGCGCCAGCCTGGCGGCGCTGGACCAGCACCCCGCCTACAACGGCAAGCGCGCCACCTTCAACTTCCAGGACATCCCGGTGCGCTCGGTGCTGCAGCTGATCGCCGACACTTCGGGCCTGAACATCGTGGCCGCCGACAGCGTCGCCGGCAGCATCACCCTGCGCCTGGTGAACGTGCCGTGGGACCAGGCGCTGGACGTGATCCTGCGCGCCAAGGGCCTGGACAAGCGCCAGGACGGCAACGTGATCTGGGTGGCTCCGCAGCAGGAGCTGGCCAAGTACGAGGAGGATGTCGCCACGGCACGCATGAAGGCCGAGGACAATGCCCCGCTGGTCACCACCTATATCCCGATCAGCTACGGCAAGGCCGCCGACATCGCCAAGCTGCTGACCACGGGCAGCCTGCAGGGCATGGGCGGCGGCACGTCCGCCAACACGACCCACGGCTTCCTGTCGGCGCGCGGCAGCGTCTCCTCCGACGACCGTACCAACACGCTGCTGCTCAACGACACGGCCGACAAGACCGAGCAGATCCGCAAGCTGGTAGCCGTGCTGGACCGGCCGGTGCAGCAGGTACTTATCGAGTCGCGCATCGTGATCGCCAGCGACAGCTTCACCCGCCAGTTGGGCGTGCAATGGGGTGCGTACGCGCAGCGTGTCAATCCCAGCGGCCAGGTGCTGCAGACAGGTGGTGGCGCAGGCGGCACCACGCTGGGCTGGAGCACTCCTGGCAGCACCACCACCAGCACCAGCAGTGGCGGTGTCTCCAGCAACCCCGGCCTCGTGGTGAACCTGCCGGCATCAACGGGTACCTCACCGGCCGGTTCGCTGGGCTTCGCCATCCTCGGCAAGAACTATGCGCTGGATCTGGAGCTCTCGGCGGCGCAGACCGAAGGCAACACCGAGACCATCGCAAGTCCGCGCGTGATCACCGCGAACCAGCAGGAAGCCGTGATCCGCCAGGGTCAGGAGATCGGCTACGTCACCTATCAGGGCGGTGCCGGCGCCAGCGCGAGCACGGGCACGGCCACGGTGCAGTTCAAGGACGCCGTGCTGCAGCTCAAGGTGACGCCCACCATCACGGCGGACAACCGCGTGTACCTCATGATCAATGTCAACAAGGACACGCTCGCCCAGTTCCTGCAGACGCCGCAGGGCCAGGTGCCGGAAATCAACACCCAGTCGGTGAACACCTCGGTCCTGGTGGACAACGGCCAGACCGTGGTGCTGGGCGGCATCTACGAGGTCGACAAGAGCAACACGGTCACCAAGGTGCCCGGTCTCGGCGACATCCCCATCCTCGGCGTGCTGTTCCGCAGCACCAGCCGCAACAACAGCAAGGCGGAACTGCTGATCTTCGTGACGCCGCGCATCCTCAACGATTCGCTGCAGTAAAGCGCCGCAATCAAGCGGCATGGAAAGAGGCGGCCCCGGCCGCCTCTTTTCTTTTGTGCGCCTGAACACCGCGGGGACACGGTTAAACTTGTGCGTCCGGCTGCTGTCGATAGCGACGGCCCTTGACGCAGGAAACACCATGATGGACATGCCTGAAGCTTCGCCCCGCAGCCGGCTGCACCAGGCTTTCGTGCAACTGCGCGACGAACTGCAGGCCTGCATCATCGGCCAGCCGAGACTGGTCGACTGCCTGCTGGTGGCGCTGCTGGCCGACGGTCACCTGCTGGTGGAAGGGGCGCCCGGCCTGGCCAAGACCACCGCGGTGAAGGCCCTGGCCGCGCGCATCGAGGCGGATTTCCACCGCGTGCAGTTCACTCCCGATCTGCTGCCCGCCGACCTCACCGGTACCGACGTGTTCCGTCCGCAGAGCGGCAGCTTCGAGTTCGAGCAGGGGCCGTTGTTCCACAACATCGTGCTGGCCGACGAGATCAACCGCGCACCGGCCAAGGTGCAGTCGGCACTGCTGGAGGCGATGGCCGAGCGGCAGATCACCGTGGGGCGGGCCACCCGGCCGCTGCCCGGGTTGTTCATGGTGATGGCCACGCAGAATCCGATCGAGCAGGAGGGCACGTTCGCGCTGCCCGAAGCACAACTGGATCGCTTCCTGCTGCACGTCACCATCGGTTATCCCGACGCCACGGCCGAGCTGGCGATCCTGCGCCTCGCCCGCGAGCAGGCCAGCCGTCGCGCGCATCCGGTGGCCGCGCCCGCGTCGCTGTTGAACCAGTCCGACGTGTTTGCCGCACGCGATGCGGCGATGGCGGTGCACATGGCGCCGGCGCTGGAGGAATACCTTGCCCAGCTCGTGCTGGCCACGCGCGATGCCGGCCGCTACGGGCCGGAGCTGAAACGCTGGATCGCCTGGGGCGCCAGCCCGCGCGCCACCATCGCGCTGGATCGCTGCGCGCGGGCGCAGGCATGGCTGGCCGGCCGCGACTACGTGCTGCCGGAGGACGTGCACGCCATCGTGCACGAGGTGTTGCGCCACCGCGTGCTGCTGAGCTACGAGGCCGAAGCCGAAGGCGTGCGCAGCGACCAGGTGATCGCCCGGCTGCTGGACCTCGTGCCGCTGCCGTGAGCGCCGTTTTGTCGAATCGCGTCGATGGCGATGGCCGCACGTGCGTCTCGCTGGCCGAGCTGCTGGGATTGGGTGCACGCATCGGACGCGCGAAATTGCCGCCAACCGAAAGCCGCGCCGCGCGTGGCGGCCAGCATGCCAGCCGTCTCTACGGCCGCGGCATGGACTACGCCGAGTCGCGCGTCTATCAGGCGGGCGACGACGTGCGCCGGCTCGACTGGCGACTCACCGCGCGCAGCGGCAGGTTGCACACCAAGCTGTTCCAGGAGGAGCGCGAAGGGCGCCTGCTGGTCCTGCTCGATACCCATGCCAGCATGCGCTTCGGTACCCGTGCCCGCTTCAAGTCGGTGCAGGCCGCACGCGCCGCCGCCATCGCCGCCTGGCTGGTCGTGCGCGCGGGCGAGCGCGTCGGCATGATGGCGTTCGGCGAGCACGACCGCCTGCTGCGTCCGCAAGGCGCGGCGCGTGGCGCCCTCGCCGCCTGTGGCGCGCTGGCCGAATGGGACGCGTTGCCGCCGACGGGGCGTGCCGAACCGCTGTCCGCCGCCCTGCTGCGGGCGCGTCGCCTGCAGCACGGCGCCAGCCGCGTGCTGGTGCTCAGCGACGGTTTCAGTGCGGATGGCGAAGCGCGGCGGCACCTGCTCGAACTGAAGGCGCGCGCCGAGGTCGGCGTGCTCGTGGTGGCCGATGCGCTGGAGCGCGTGCCGCCACCGCCAGGTCGTTATCCCCTGGAACACGACGGCGAGCGCCGCGACGTGGTGCTGCTCGGCGAACGCCAGCGCCGCGAGTTCCAGCAGGCGCTGGGCAGCGGCCCGGCCCGGCTGGAGGCGCTGGCGCGCGGCACGGGCGTGCGTTGCCGCGTGGTCGACACGCGCGAGGATCCGCTCGCGGCCGTCGGCGAACTGCTGGGCCTGGCAGGGATGCGTCGATGACACTGCCGCCGCCCGATGGTCCGGTGCTGCGCGACATCCACCTGCCGCCCGCGCCATCGTGGTGGCCGCTGGCACCGGGCTGGTGGCTGCTGATGGCGCTGGCGTTGCTGGCGCTGGTCGCGGCTGCGTGGCTATGGCAGCGCGGCCGTCGTTCGCGCAGGCAGCGTGCCCTGCTGCTGGATGAACTGGAAAAGCTGGCCGTTCGCCATGCGCGGGCCGGTGACGATGCCGCGCTGGCGGCGGCGCTGCACCAGCTGCTGCGCCGGGTGGCGCGTCGCCATGATGCGGCCGCGACGAAGCAGCGCGGCGATGACTGGCGGCGGACACTGGCACGCGTGCCGGTGGCGGCATCGGTGCTGGATCGCCTGATGCAGCTGGAGCAGGCGATCTACCGGCCGCGGGCGGTGTTCGATGTGCCCGCCACGCTGGCTGCGGCGCGTCATTGGCTGCAGGCGGCCGCGAACCCGCGCGCCTGGCGGCCGCCCGCCATGGAGCAAGGCCATGTATGAGTTCGCGTGGCCCTGGCTGTTCCTGCTGCTGCCCTTGCCCTGGCTGCTGCGTCGCGCGTTGCCGCCGGTGCTGCCGGGACAGGCGTTGCATCTGCCGCATCCGGGCCTGCGACTCGCCGTGACGGGCGGTGGCGCGGTACGCAGCGTCACACCGTGGCTGCTGGCGCTGGCATGGCTGTGCCTGCTGGTGGCGGCCGCCCGCCCGCAATGGGTGGGGCCGCCGCAGGCGCAGCAGCGCAGCGGTCGCGCGCTGCTGCTGGCGGTGGACCTGTCCGGCAGCATGCGCACGCCCGACATGGAACTGGCCGGACAGCCGGTGAGCCGCTTCGGCGCCGTGAAGGCGATCGCCGGCAACTTCATCGACCGCCGCCGTGGCGACGAGATGGGGCTGATCCTGTTCGGCAGCCAGGCCTTCCTGGTGACGCCGCTCACCTACGACCTCGACGCAGTGCGTGCGCAGCTGCAGGGCGCCGAGGTGGGCCTGGCCGGCACCGAAACCGCCATCGGCGACGCCATCGCGATTGCGGTGAAGCGCCTGTCCGCGCTGCCCGAGCAGGCGCGCGTGCTGGTGCTGCTCACCGACGGCGTCAACAACGCCGGCAACATCACGCCCGCGGAAGCCGCGCGCGCCGCGAAGGCGGCGGGCGTGCGCATCTATACCGTGGGCATCGGTGCCGATCGCATGCGCGTACCGGGCTTCTTCGGCGCGCAGGTCATCAATCCGTCCGCCGATCTCGACGCGACGATGCTGACGAAGATCGCCGACGACACGGGCGGCCGCTTCTTCCGCGCCACGGACAGCGCCCAACTGGCCGATGCCTACCGCGCCATCGACGCGCTGGAGCCCATGCAGCAGCATGGCCCCAGCCTGCGTCCGCGCAAGGAATGGTTCATGTGGCCGTTGGTGGCGGCCCTGCTGCTGTGGCTGCTGGCGACCCTGCCGCGCTGGCGCACGGGCGAGGCGGCGGCATGAGCGCGGCACTGGCGCAGTTCCACTTCCTGCGGCCGTGGTGGCTGTGCGTGCTCGCCGTGTTGCCATGGCTGCTGTGGCAGGCCTCGCGGCGTTCGCGCGGATTGCAGGCCTTGTCGCGCCTGGTCGATGCGGAACTGCTGCCGTCGTTGCTGCATGGCCGGTCCACGCGGCAACGCCTGCCCGCGGGACTGCTGGCGCTGGCCTGGCTGCTGGCGGCGCTGGCCCTGGCCGGGCCGACGTGGAGCCGTGTCGCGCAGCCGCTGTACGCGCGCCGTGCGGTGCAGGTGGTGGCGATCTCGCTGTCGCAGCGCATGTCGTCGCACGACGTGGCGCCCAGCCGCATCGATCGCGCGCGCTACAAGGCGCACGACCTGCTGGCGGCCAACCAGGACGGCCTCAACGCCCTGATCGGCTACGCCGGCGAAGCGTTCACGGTGGCGCCGCTCACTTCCGACACGCACAGCCTGGACGCCCTGCTCGATGCGATGGCGCCCGATACCATGCCGGTGGACGGCGACAACGCGGCCGCGGCGATAGCGCGTGGCGTGGCCTTGATCCGTGGCGCGAAGGCGGATGGCGGTTCGCTGGTGCTGCTGAGCGACGCCGCCGATGAAGCGGCGCAGGCCGCCGCACGCAAGGCGCTGGCCGAAGGCGTGCGCGTCTCGGTGCTGGGCATCGGTACGCCGCAGGGCGCGCCGATAGCGTTGCCGGGTGGCGGCTTCCTGCACGACGCCGACGGCAACATGCAGTTGGCCGCGCGCGACGACGCGGCGCTGGCGGCGGTGGCCGCGGCGGGCGGCGGCCGTTACGTGCCGATGAGCACCGACGACGGCGACGTGGCTGCGCTCAAGGGCGAATTGCGCGCCAGTTCCACGTCGGGCGCAAGGGGCCAGTTCGGCGACGAATGGCAGGATCGCGGCCCGTGGCTGCTGCTGCTGTTGCTGCCGTTGGCGGCGTTGGCCTTCCGTCGTGGCTGGCTGCTGCTGTTGCCGCTGGTGCTGCTGCCGATGTTGCCCGGTACCGCGCACGCCGCAAGCTGGAGCGGGCTCTGGCGGAACCGGAACCAGCAGGCGGCCGCGGCGCTCGGGCAGGGCGATGCGAAGCAGGCCATGCGGTTGGCGGACGATCCCGCCTTGCGCGGCGCGGCGGCCTATCGCGCCGGCGATTACGCTGCCGCCGCGCAGGCGCTGCGCGGCGCGAAAGGCAGCGACGCGAGTTACAACCTCGGCAATGCGCTGGCCCGCGAAGGCAAGTACGAGGACGCCATCCATGCCTACGACCAAGCGTTGCAGCGCGATCCGGCGAACGCCGACGCCAGGGCGAACAGGCAGGCGATCGAGGACTGGCTGCGCAAGCAACAGAAGCCGCCGCAGAAGTCGTCTTCTTCGCAGCAAAAGCAACAACAGCAGCAGGGCGGCTCGTCTTCGGCGCAAGGCCAGGGCGGCAACGGGCAGGGCAAGGACACGCAGGGCAAGAGCGGGCAGGACAAGAGCGGCGAGGACCGGCAGGGCCAGGGCGACCAGGGCAAGGACGACGGGCAGTCCGGCAAAGCGGATGAGCAGGGCAAGGCGCCGCGGCAGCCGGACCCGCAGCACTCCCCGGACGATGCCGGTCAGTCGTCGCAGGGCCAGTCGCAGCAGGACAAGGCGAAGCAGGGCGAGCCTCCTTCGTCCGCCGGCGCGGATGCGCAGCCGGGCAAGCCGCCGCAGCCAACGCCTGCGCAGCAGGCCGCACAGCAGGCACAGGCCGAACAGGCACAGCAGGCACTGAAACAGCAACTCGACAGGCAACTGGGCGCGCCCGGCAAGCCCGCGGCCAACCCGTCGCCCGCGCATCAGCTGGGCATGGCGGGTGCCGACGATCCGCAGGCGAAACTGCCCGCCGACCTGCGCCAGGCCCTGCAGCGCGTGCCCGACGACCCGGGCGCGCTGCTGCGCCGCAAGTTCGAACTGGAATACCAGCGTCGCCACGGCGATGCGCCCGACGAGGATGGGCCGTGATGGATGTATCTGTGCGTTCGTCCATGATCGCGAGGATCAAACGGGCGGCCATCCATGGCCGCACTCTTCAAGGGTTCATTCTGCTGCTGTGTCTGCTGCTTCCGTTCGCCGCGCATGCCGCCGACGTGCAGGCCACGCTGGATCGCACCACCATGCAGCTGGGCGAGACGGTGACCCTGAACCTGCACATCAAGGACGGCACCGGCATGGCGATGCCCGACCTGGGCCCGCTCCAGCAGGACTTCGACATACTCGGCAGCTCGCAGAGCAGCGACCTCAGCATCGTCAACGGCCAGCGCAGCGCCGAGCTGGTGATCGGCGTGGTGCTGCGGCCGAGGCACGCGGGCACGCTGGTGGTGCCGTCGCTCGACGTGGGCGGGGCACGGACGGCGCCGTTGCAGCTGGTGGTCGGCCAGGCCGACCCGGCGTCGACCGCGACGGCGGACAAGAGTGTCTTCATGGAATCCGAGCTGGCACCGCAGCGCGCGTGGGTGGGGCAGCAGCTCAGCTACGTGGTGCGGCTGTACATCAGCGGCAACGTCACCAGCGGCACGCTGGATGCGCCGCAGGTCGATGGCGTGCAGCTCGACCAGGTCGGCGGCGACCTGCGCTACGACAAGGTGCGCGGCAACCGCGCATACCGCGTGATCGAGCGGCGCTATGCCGTGGTGCCGCAGCACGCGGGCACGCTCACGATCCCGTCCCTGGGTTTCCGTGGCGTGGCGCTGGATCCCAACGATCCCGACAGCTTCTTCGGGGCGGGCACGCAGGTCGGCGCCAGCGCTCCCGCGCAGACGGTGCAGGTGCAGGCCGCGCCGGCGGACTGGGGGTCGTCGGCGTGGTTGCCGGCGCGCGCGCTCAGCCTCTCGCTTTCGGGCTGGCCGGATTCCGGCACGCCGGTGCGCGTGGGCCAGCCGATCAACCTCACCATGATGCTCAGCGCCACCGGCCTGCCGGCCGAGGCGCTGCCGCCGCTCAGCCTGCCCGCGATGGCCGGCGCCACCGTGTATCCCGACCAGCCCAAGACGGCCACCGCGAACGACGACGCGTGGCTGCAGGGCAGCAGCGAGCGCAAGTTCGCGGTGATGCCGGAACGGCCCGGCACGCTGACCCTGCCGGCGACCACCCTGCGCTGGTTCGACGTGACGTCGGGGCAGGAGCAGACCGCCGAGATTCCCGCGCACAGCATCACCGTGCTGCCCGCGGCGGGTGCGGCGGCGGCCGCGTCGGTGGCGGCGCCGCCCGTCGCGCCGGCGGCGTCCGCCTCCGTCGCGGCAATGCCGGCCAGTGCGATGCTGCAGGGCGTGCCATGGCGCTGGGTCGCGCTGGCCAGCCTGCTGTTGTGGCTGGGCACGGTGCTGGCGTGGTGGCTCTGGCGGCGCCGCATGCCGCGCGGTGCCGTCACGGCGACCGCGAAGCATGCCTCTGGCGGCGATGCGCGCCAGCAACGGCAGGCTTTCCTCGCTGCGGCGCGTGGCGACGATGCGGCGGCGCAGTTGCGCAGCCTGCTGGCGTGGGCGCAGGCGGAGCGGCCGGCCATCCGCAACGCCGGCGAACTGGAGGCGGCGCTGGCGGATGCCGCGCAGCGGCAGGCCATCGACGAGTTGCAGCGCCGCCGCTATGGCAACGTCGCGCGGGCGGCGAATGTCGACCTGGCGGCCACCTTCGGCAACGGGTTCGCCTGGCGCGACGACGTCGGCGACCGGGACGACGGCTTGCCGCCGCTGTATCCCTTCAGGCTGGAGTGAGCGCGCGCTGGAACACCGCGCGCATCGGCTCGCTGTAGCAGCACAGGACGATGTCGAGCGCGGGATCGCGCGCCAGTTCCTCGCGCAGCGTGCCTATGGCCACCGCGGCCGCGAGTGGCGCGGGATAACCGAACACGCCGCAGCTGATCGCGGGGAAGGCGATGCGGCGCAGGCCGTGTTCGCGCGCGAGGCGCAGCGCATTGCGGTGGCAATCCGCCAGCAGCGCCGCTTCGGCGCGGTCGCCGCCATGCCATACCGGGCCCACGGTGTGGATCACCCAGCGCGCGGGCAGGTCGAAGCCGGGCGTGATGCGCGCTTCGCCGGTGGGGCAGCGCACGCCGGGTGCCACCTGTGCCAATGCGCGGCAGGCGGCGAGCAGGGCCGGGCCGGCGGCGCGATGGATGGCGCCATCGACGCCGCCACCGCCCAGCAGCGTCTCGTTCGCCGCGTTGACGATGGCGTCCGCGGCCAGCGTGGTGATGTCGGAGGCGACGACGGCGAGGGGCATGTGGCGACCGCGAACAGGTTCTATGCTTGGTCCAGTGCTGGCGAGGTTGCGACGATCATGGCGAAAACGGAAGAGCTTTCCTTCGGCTACCTGCTGAACGACGTGACCCTGTTGTTCCGCAAGCACTTCGACCGGCGCGCGGTGAAATACGGCCTGACGCGCGCGCAATGGCGCGCCACCAAGATGCTGTACCACCGCGAAGGCATGCGCCAGAACGAACTGGCCGAGGCGCTGGAGATGGAACCCATCGCGGTGGGCCGGGTGATCGACCGCCTGCAGGCGGCCGGCTTCGTGGAGCGCCGCCCCGATCCGCGCGACCGCCGCGCATGGCGGCTTTACGTCACTGCGCAGGCGCACGACGTGGTGGACGACATGGAGCAGGTGGCGCGCGAGTTGCGCCGCGAATCCACCACGGGCATCGAATACGACGAGCTGAAACGCGCGCTGGACGTGATCGAGCGGATCAAGGCGAACCTGCAGGCACTGGACGCGGCAGAGGCGCCCATGGTCCACGGGGAATAGGCGCTAGTCGCATCGGATACATTTGCCAAGTGCCGTGCGTCGTTGCAGTCGATGCGTCGACGTGCCCTGCGTTGCGCGATACTTTTGGACTCCACCGACCCTCCTGGTGCGTGATCCCGGGACGGTGATTTCCGTACGCATCAACGGGGAGCCCATGCCTCAGCGCAATTCCTGGAAGAAAATCGTGGCCTTGCTGGCCGCGGCGGGGCTGGTCGCGTTGATCGCGCATGCGTGGTCGGGCCACGACAAGGCCGGATCGAACAAGCCGAAGGCCGCGGAAGCGGTGCCGGTGAAGGTGGCGACGGCCGCGCGCGGCGACCTCGACCTCTCGCTCAAGGTGAACGGCTACGCCGAGGCGTATTCCACCGTGACCGTGCAGTCGCGCGTCAGCGGCCAGCTGGAGTCCATCGCGTTCGCGCTGGGCGGCCGCGTGCGCGCGGGCGAGGTGATCGCGCGCATCGATCCCAGCCTGCTGCAGGCGCAGCTGGACCAGGCGCGCGGCAACCTCGCCAAGGACCAGGCCCAACTGGTGAATGCCCAGCAGGTGCTGCGGCGCTATACGCCGATGCTGGCCAAGGGCTACGTGGCGCAGACCGACTACGACGGCTACAAGGCGAACGTGGGCATCTACGCGGCCTCGGTGAAGGCGGACCAGGCCGCGGTGGAAATGGCGCAGACGCAGCTCGGCTACGCGCAGATCAGCGCGCCGGTGGACAGCATCGCCGGCGCGCCGCTGGCCTATCCCGGTGCACAGGTGAGCGCCAACAGCACCAACCTCGTGGTGCTCAACCAGGTGCGGCCGATCCACGTGACGTTCTCGGTGCCGGAATCCGCGCTGGGCGACATCAGGGTGGCGGAGGCGCGCGGCCGGCTCGCGGTGGACGTGCGGGTGCCGGGCGCGGCGGCGCCGCTGCAGGCCACGCTGGATTTCGTCAACAACACGGTGGATACCGGCACCGGCACGATCCAGCTGAAGGCGAGCTACGCCAACGGCGACGACCGCCTCACCCCCGGCCAGTTCGTGCAGGTGAGCCTGCCCACCGCACGCCTGCACGACGTGGTGACGGTGCCGGTGACGGCGCTGCAGAACTCGCCGGACGGCAGCTTCGTGTTCGTGCTGGACGCGGATGGCAAGGCACGGCAGCAGATGGTCACCGCGGGCGCGGGCAACGGCGCGAGCATCGTGATCGAGAAGGGCCTGAGCGGCGGCGAACGGGTGGTCACCGACGGCCAGATGCTGTTGACGAACGGCACGAAGGTGCAGGTGGTGACACAGTGACGAAGGTTTCGGCGAGAGCGACCCCTCACCCCAACCCTCTCCCCGGCGGGGAGAGGGGGCGAACGGGCCGTGCGGGTTCGCCTGCCGGGCCGTGCGGTGATCCGATGCCGCGTCGCCTGCGGGGAGGGCGGATCCTTTGAATCTTCCCGCCCTGTGCATCCGCCGCCCGGTGATGACCGCGCTGCTGATGATCGCGCTGATCGTGTTCGGCGTGGCTGCGTATCCGCAATTGCCGGTGAACGAACTGCCGAACGTGGACTTCCCCACCATCTCGGTGAGCGCGAGCCTGCCCGGCGCCTCGCCGGAGACGATGGCGACGGCGGTGGCCACGCCGCTGGAGAACCAGTTCTCGACCATCGCCGGCATCAGCCAGATGACCTCGACCAGCGCGCTGGGCGCGACCTCGATCACGCTGAGCTTCGACCTCAGCCGCAACATCGACGGCGCCGCGCAGGACGTGCAGGCGGCGATCTCGGCGGCGATGCGCCAGCTGCCCACCAACATGCCCACGCCGCCCACCTTCCGCAAGGTGAACCCGGCGGACAAGGCCATCCTCTACCTCACGCTCAGCTCCGACACGCTGCCGCTGTCCACCGTCGACGAATACGCCGAGACGCAGCTGGCGCAGGAGTTGTCGATGATCGAGGGCGTGGCGCAGGTGGGCGTGTTCGGCTCGCAGAAGTACGCCGTGCGCATCAGCGTCGACCCCGCCAGGCTCGCCGCCAACGGCGTCGGCATCGACGTGCTGGAACAGGCCATCGCCAACGCCAACGTCAACCTCGCCACCGGCTCGCTCAACGGCACGCGCCAGCTGCTGCAGGTGAGTTCGGACGGCCAGTTGCAGCGGGCCGCGCCGTACAACGACATCATCGTGGCCTGGCGCAACGGCGCGCCGGTCATGCTGTCGCAGCTCGGCAAGGCCGAGGACAGCGTGCAGAACGACCAGGTGGCGAGCTGGTACAATGGCAAGCGCGCGATCGTGCTGGCGATCGACCGCCAGCCCGGCTCCAACACCGTGGCCACCATCGACCGCATCCGCGCGGTGCTGCCGCAGTTCCTCGCCACGCTGCCGCCGTCGATCAAGCTGGACACGCTGTACGACCGCTCTGTTTCGATCCGCGCCTCGGTGGACGACGTGCAGTACACCCTGCTGCTGGCCGGCGTGCTGGTGGTGCTGGTGATCTACCTGTTCCTCGGCAACGCCTCGGCCACGCTGATCCCCGCGCTGGCGTTGCCGGTGTCGATCATCGGCACCTTCGGCGTGATGTACGCGCTGGGCTACAGCCTGGACAACCTCTCGCTGCTGGCGCTGACCCTGGTGGTCGGCTTCGTGGTGGACGACGCCATCGTGATGCTGGAGAACATCGTGCGCCACATCGAGACGGGCATGGACCCGTACGAGGCGGCGATGGTCGGCGCCGGCGAGATCGGCTTCACCATCTTCTCGATGACGCTGTCGCTGGTGGCGGTGTTCCTGCCGGTGATGTTCATGGGCGGCATCGTGGGCCGCCTGTTCCACGAGTTCGCGGTGACGCTGAGCGTGGCGATCCTGATCTCCGGCTTCGTCTCCATCACGCTCACGCCGATGCTGTGCAGCCGCTTCGTGAAGCATGCCGAACACGAGAAGAAGTCGCGCGTGGTGCTGTGGTTCGACCGCGGCTTCGACGCGGTGCGGCGCGGCTACGTGCGCACGCTGGACTGGTCGGTGGCGCATCCGCGCAGCGTCCTCGGCGTGTTCTTCGCCAGCCTCGTCGCCACCGCGGTGCTGTTCGCGGTGGTGGACAAGGACTTCATCCCGGCCGACGACACCGGCCAGCTGCAGGTCAACACGGAAGGCCCGGACGACATCTCCATCGTCGGCATGAGCCAGCGCCAGCAACTGCTGGCGGAGATCGTGGCGAAGGATCCGAACGTCGAAAGCTACATGTCGTCGGTGGGCTCGGGCGGTTCGCGCACCACCACCAACAACGGCTCGATCTTCATGCGGCTCAAGCCCGCAGACGAACGCGCGCTGACGCCCGAGCAGATCATCCAGGAACTGCGGCCGAAGCTGGCCAGGGTGCCGGGCATCCGCGCCTACATCCAGAACCCGCCACAGATCCAGGTGGGCGGCCGCGCGTCCAAGGCGGAATACCAGTACACCCTGCAGTCCACCGACCTCGATGCGCTGTACGCCGAGTCGGGCAAGGTGCTCAATGCCTTCGCCAGGCTGCACGGCTTCCAGGACGTCACCAGTGACCTCGACCTCAACGGCCCGGCGATCGACGTCAAGGTGGACCGCGCCAAGCTGGCGCCGCTGGGCCTCACCATGTCGCAGGTGCAGAACGCACTGGGCACCGCGTTCGGCGAGGGCCAGGTCTCCACCATCTACGGTACGGCCACTCAGTACTGGGTGATCCTGCAGGTGGACTACGCGCAGCAGAACGACCCGGCGGTGCTGTCGCAGCTCTACGTCACCGCCAGCAACGGCACGCTGGTGCCGCTCAGCACGGTGGCCAGCTTCACGCGCACCGCGCAGCCGCTCACCGTGAACCACCAAGGCGAGCTGCCGGCGGTGACCATCTCGTTCAACCTCGCGCCGGGCGTGAGCCTCAGCCAGGCGGTGGCGGAGATCGACGGCGCGATGCGCCAGCTGCGCCTGCCCGCGTCGATCACCGGCAGCGTGCAGGGCACCGCGCAGGCCTTCCAGGATTCGATGCAGGGCATGGGCCTGCTGCTGGCGCTGGCGCTGTTCGTGATCTACCTGGTGCTGGGCATCCTGTACGAGAGCTTCATCCACCCGCTGACCATCCTCTCCGGCCTGCCCGCGGCGGGCGTGGGCGCGCTGCTCACGCTGATGCTCTTCCATGCGCCGCTGGACCTGTTCTCCTTCGTCGGCATCGTGATGCTGATCGGCATCGTGAAGAAGAACGCGATCATGCTGATCGACTTCGCGCTTGAGCGCCAGCGCACGGAAGGCATGTCGCCCGCCGAGGCCATCCTCGAGGCCTGCCACGTGCGCTTCCGCCCGATCATGATGACCACCATGGCCGCCTTCGCCGGCACCCTGCCGATCGCGCTGGGCATGGGCGCCGGCGCGGCCTCGCGCCGTCCGCTGGGCCTGGCCGTGGTCGGCGGCCTGCTGGTGTCGCAGGTGCTCACCCTGTACCTGACACCGGTGATCTACCTGTACATGGACCGGCTGCAGCGGCGTTTCGGCGGCAAGCGCAAGCCGGCCGCCGCGGCGCTGCCGGAGGGCCATGGCTGAGAGCCTGCCCGTTGGACGGGCTCCGGGGCGGCTTGCGTCATAATCCGGGCGACGACCATGGGCCTTGGGCATGACCGGACGGATCCCCGCTTGAACGAGCATGCTGTGCCGCCCCTCTTCGCGGTGGTGCCCGGCGGACTGTTCGGGCCGCTGGCCAGCGCCAACCGCGAACGCTATTGGGCCTTGCTGTACCGGTTGTTCGAGGAACTGTTCGGACCGGATGCGCCGCTGCCGCCCAGCATCGGTTTCCCGCGCCGCGAGATCACCGCGGCGGTCGAGCGCTACCTGCTCACCGACGATCCGTGGGAAAGCGAGGAAGGCGACGTGCCCGGTGCCTCGCTGCTGGAACGCGCCAATGCCATCTACGAGCGTTTCCGCGCGGCGGGCTGGCTGCGGCAGGAGCGCGTGGGCGCGCGCGAGATGGTCACGATGCTGCCCGTGGTGGCGCAGTTCCTGTCCGCGCTGGTGGAGTTCGCCGAGCACGGCCCGACCTTCGTCTCCGCCAAGGTGCGTTCGATCGAGCTGCAGTTGCGCCAGGTGGTGGAGGGCAAGGCCGCGGGCGACGCGCTGGACGAGGCCGCCGACCAGGCGCGCCGCCTGCTGGTGTCGCTGTCCTCGATGAGCCTCAAGGTACGCGACCTGATGCCCGAGCTGTCGCGCGCGGAAACCACCGCGCAGTTCGCGCGGCAATGGTTCGAGCGCTACGTGTCGAGCTTCTTCGTGGGCGACTACGCCGACCTGCACAAGGCCGACCACCCGCTGGCGCGGCGCGGCGCGATCCTCGCGATGGCGCAGCAGGTGGAAGGCACGGCGCTGCACGACAGCCTGCTCGGCTGGTACCGCGAACACCTCACTGGCGGCGACGCCGCGCGCGCCGTGGAGCGCCTGCAACGCAGCCTGCGCCGCCTGCGCGAACTGGAGCGCATCGACGAATACCTGGGCCGCCTCGACGAGGACATCCGCCAGGCCAACCGCCGCGCGCTGGCCTTCCTCGACTACCGGCTGCGCGCGCCGGCGAAGCTCGACGTGCTGCTCAGGCGGGCGGTCCGCGGCGCGCTGGACGCACCGGAGGACGCCTTGCGCCTGCCGGTGGCGCCGGGCGCGCTGATGGACGATGCGCAGCTGCGGCCGCCGCGCCGCAAGCCGCAGCCGATCCCGCGCAGCGCCAACGCCGTCGAGCATCCCACGCCCGAGCAGCTCGCCCGGCTCAGCCTGCTGCGGCGGATGAAGCGCGCGCGGCTGGTCGACGCCGAGGACATGGTGCGCTACGTGGCGCGCCACCTGCCGCATGCCGGCAGCGTCGAGTCCGCGGGGCTGGCCATCGCCTCCATCGAGGACCTGCGCGCCTACCAGACCCTGCTCACGCTGGCGCTGCGCAGCCACCGCATCGGCGGCCTGCGCCGCGACGATCCGCTCGGCCGCCTTGCGCGCGGCTTCCGCGTCGAGCTGCTGGACGCCGGCGAGCGCGACGACAACGGCTACCTGCGCGCACCGCGCTTCGTCATCCACCGCCTGAAGAACATCGCTTGAAGGGCCGCGCATGAAACGCAGCTGGAACCAGTTGAGCCAGCAATCCAACGGTATCCACGTGGTGGCCGATTTCGAGCGCGCCGCCTACCGGCTGGTGACGGAGCAGGTGCTCTACGCCAGCGACCGCACGGCGCGCACGGCCTATCATCTGGTGGAAGACCACTTCGACGACTACGTGGCCGCGCTGGCGCCGCTGGGCATCCGGCTCGAACGCAACGCGCACTACCGCTACGTGGTCGCCATGCCCGCGCACGGCGAAGGCACGCCGGTGACGCTGGAGGAAACCCTGCTGCTGCTGGTGCTGCGCCAGCGCTACGACGAGGCCGCGCGGCAGGGACAGATCGAGGAGCAGGGCGAGGTGGTGGTGGAACTGCCCGAGCTGCAGGAGGCCTACCAGGCGCTGGCCGGCCGCGCGATGCCCGACGTCGGCGCGTTGCGCACGCTGGCACGCACGCTCAGGCGCTGGGGCGTGTGCCGGCTGGTGGAATCCGAGGGCGACGACCCGCAGCCCTTCCACCTGCGCGCGCGTCCGGCCATCGTGGAGATCGCCGGCGAGCAATGGCTGCAGCGGCTGGACCAGCACAACCGCGGCGACGCGGAGGCCGACGACGCCACGGAGGACGACGATGCAACTGCTTGAGCGCGTGCACCTGGTGCAGTTCTTCCTGTTCGAGGCGCAGACGCTGGAACTCGACGCCACCAGCGCCATCATCGCGCCGAACGGCGCGGGCAAGAGCGCGCTGCTCGACGCCCTGCAGGTGGTGCTGCTGGGCGGCGACCGTTCGCGCATCCGTTTCAACGCACAGGCCGGCGGCAGCGCCCGCGCGCGCAGCATCCGCGACTACTGCCTGGGCGTGTACCGCAGCGGCGAGGAAGGCCGCAAGCGCCGCACCGCCACCACCTATATCACCCTGGTGTTCCGCGACCAGGACAGCGGCGTGCAGCTCAGCGCCGGCATCGCGCTGGGCGCTTCCGCCGACGAGCCCGAGCACCGCGTCTACGGCCAGTACATCGTGCCCGGCGTGGCGCTGGAACTGGCCGACCATCTCGAGGCGAACGGCCGCCTGCCGCTGGAATGGGCCACGTTCAAGGAACTGGCCGTGCGCCGCTGCCGCGAGGCCGGCGGCAAGCCCGAGCTGCATTCCAGCAGCGAGCGCTTCGTCAAGGACCTGCTGTTCCGCCTGCGCGCCGCGCCCGGCGCACATCCCGACGTCAACGCCTACCGCAAGGCGTTCCAGAACGCGCTGAACCTGCAGCGCGTGGAAGACGTCGATCTGTTCGTGCGCACGCTGGTGGCCGAGGACAGGCCCACCGACATCGCGCGCTTCCGCGCCCTGCTGGAGACCTTCCGCCAGCTCAAGGAGAAGATCGCGCAGGTGGTGGCGCGCATCGCCGCCGCGGAAACGGTGGATGCGCAATACGAGCGGATCGCGCAGCAGGCGACGCGCGCGGCCAGCCATCGCGCGCTGGGCGCCGAGTACGCGCGCGACCTGCTCGCCGAACAGGTGGAGCAGGCGGAACTGGCCTGCGAGGCCGCCGCCGACAAACTGGCGGCCACGCGTCGCGCGCTGGAGGAGGCCGGCTACGAACAGCAGGCCGCCGAGGACGCCCACGCGCAGGCCAATGCCCGCCTGCAAGGCAGCCAGGGCTACGGCGAGCAGGCGCAGATCGACGAACTGGCCGGGCGCGACCGCGCTGAACTGGCGCGGTTGAAGAAGGAGCTCACGCGCGACGTTGCCTTCGTGCGCGAGCAATGGCAGGCGCTGGGCAAGCTCGGCCTGCCCGCCGTGGATGTGCACGCGTTGGCCGGCGCGCAGGCCCGTTGGGATGCGTGGTACGACGTGCTGGCGGAATTGTCCGACGAAGCCGCGCTGCCGTGGCCGGCGGAAACCGTGCATGGCGAGGCGCGGCAGGCGCTGGCCGCCGCGCGGCCCCTGATCGACGCGCTGGACGGCCACGCCCGCGCGCTGCACGCGCGCTTCGACGAGGCGCAGGGAAAACTCGCCGCCGCGCGGCAGAACCAGAAGCGCCTCGCCGCCGGCCAGGCCGAGTTGAATGCCGACGTGGTGCGCCTGATGGGCTACCTGCGCGACGAGGGCATCGATGCGAAGCCGGTATGCGACCTGGTGCGGGTGGACGATGCCGCGTGGCAGCCGGTGATCGAGGCCTACCTGCGCAGCAACGTGGAAGCGCTGCTGATCCCCGCCGCCGACGAGGAGCGCGCGGTGAAGCTGTACCGCGCGCTGGCCGGCGGCCGCAGCGTCTACGGCGTCAAGCTTGCGCTTTCCAGCCATGCGCGCCAGGGCGGCGGCGATGCGAAACCGGGCAGCGTGGCCGCCCTGCTTGGCGGCGACAACACCGATGCGCTGGCCTTCCTGCGCCGCCAGCTGGGCGAGTTGCGCTGCGTGGACAGTGAGGCGGAACTCGTCGCCAGCCGGCAAGGCCTCACCCGCGACGGCCTGCTCGCCAAGGGCGGCAGCATCGAGCGCCTGCGACTGCCCGCCACCGGCGAACTGAAGATCGGCGCCACCGACAACCGCGCGCGCCTGCGCGTGCTGCGCGAGGAGATCGACGCCGCCGAGCACGCGGTGCGCGAACTGGAGCCCGGGCTGCGCCGCGCCGAAGCCTGCCAGCGCGGCCTCGCGCGGCTGGCCGATCCCGACGAGGCCGCGCAGGCGCTGCGCGACCGCGTGCTGGAGCACCGGCAGGTCGAGCAGCGCTATCGAGCGGCGCTGGAAAGCCGCGACGCCGCGGCCGATCCCGATCTGCTGCGCCTTGCCGAGCAGGTGCGCGAGTTGCACGACCGCCTCGTCGCATGCCGCACGTTGCGCGACGGGTTGCTTGGCAAGGTGGCGGTGGACGAAAGCAACGAGAAGAATGCGCAGCGCCTGCTGGAGGGGTTGCAAGCGCAGGAAGACCTGGTGGCCCGACGTGCCGTGGAGGCGTTCCGGCACCCCGACGTCGATCCCAACCGCGTCGAGCGCCTGCGCGAGGAACTGGACGCGAAATGCCCCGCGCTGGAAGAGCGCAGCCGGCGCTGCGAGGAACGCGCGCAGGACAGCGACAAACAACTCGGCAACCTGCTGCCCGAGGCGTGGAGCCAGCTGGCGCAATACGCCAAGGATCACGCCCTCGCGCTCGAATTCGACACGGTGGACTGGCGCGCCGCGCGCACCCTGCTGGCGAAGGAGCTGGCCCACCTGCGCGACAGCGAACTGGCCAACTACCAGGGCGAGGCCGACCGCGCCTACGCCACGGCCACGGAAACCTTCCGCAGCAACGTGGCCAGCACGCTGCACGACAACTTCGACCGCCTCAGGACGCAGATCAACACGCTCAACCGCACGCTGCGCGCCAGCCCGGCGTTCTCCAACAACGAGCGCTACCAGTTCCACCACGAGGTGGCGCCCGAGTACCGCGAGCTGTACCGCTTCATCCAGCGCGTGGTGGAAGTGGGCGGCGAGGACAACCTGTTCGACAGCGCGGGCGAGGTGCCGGCCGCTTTCCGCGAGCTGATCGAGGACAACGCGGCGCAGCGCGGCGCCGCCTCGCCGCTGGACGACTACCGCCGCTTCTTCCGCTTCGAGGTGCAGATCCGCCATGACGACAAGGTGATCGGCTCGCTCAGCGAGCGCATGCGTTCCGGCTCCGGCGGTGAGCACCGCGCGCCGCTCTACGTGATCGCTGGCGCCGCGCTGGCCGCCGCCTACGGCAAGAGCGAGGCGCACCCCGGCGGCATCGGCC
Source organism: Rhodanobacter sp. DHB23 (assembly GCF_014842975.1). Taxonomy (GTDB): domain Bacteria; phylum Pseudomonadota; class Gammaproteobacteria; order Xanthomonadales; family Rhodanobacteraceae; genus Rhodanobacter_A. The sequence continues at coordinate 278,217 of NZ_JACYXK010000025.1, forward strand.
TGATCCTGCTCGACGAGTTCGGCGACAAGATCGACGCGCAGAACGCGCGCGCCACCGTGGACTACCTGCGTTCGCTGGGCCTGCAGCTGGTGCTGGCCGCGCCGGACACCGCGCAGGGCACGCTGTCCGGCGTGCTGGACAGCTACATCGAGCTGTTCCGCGACGGCGACCTGCTGCAGGCCCTGCGCATGGAAGTGCAGCCGGCCGCGCGCGAACTCTTGCTCAGCGACCAGTTCGACCTGCATCCCGAACTGCTGGCCGAGGAAACCGCGCGCATCGCCGGCGAACAGGCGACGACGTGAGCCACGCGCGGCCCGTGCTCGAACGCCTGCTGCGCCGCGCCGAAAGCGCGCGCCGGCGCGGCACGGACGAACGCGTGTCGCTGCCCATGCGCGGCGTGGACGAGTACACCGGCAGCCTCGCGTCGCTGCCCGAACTGGAAGCCTTCCATGCCGAGATCGCGCTGGCCGAGCGCGCCGGCGCCATCGCCGCGCAACGCGACGTGCATCGGGGCGACGGCGCGCGGCTGCTGCGCCTCACGGTGACCGATCCGTCCGCGTTGGCGCGTCACCTGGGCGTGACGCTGCTGGATGAACGTGTGGCGGAAGCGGCGCAGCGGCTGGCGCCCTGGTGCGCCCGCTTCCCGGTGCTGGACGAAGCCGTCGCCGCCTGGCGGCAAGGCCGCAGGCTGCGCGGCCACGGTCCCGAAGCCGCCGCCGAGCTCGCGGATGCCGCGCGTGCGGTGGCGGCGCGTGCGGACGATGCGGGCCACGAGCGCATCCTGCGCCGCGAAAGCGTGCGCCTGTTCGGCGACAGCAAGCGCCTGGAAAGACTCACGCCGTGGCTGGAGCTGCTGGTCACCGGCGAACTGGCCGCCAGCGGCCTCGCGAAGGAGGACGTGTGGTCGGCGATCGGCCTGCGCCGCGAACCGCAACCCCTGCTGCTGGCCGGGCGCGGTATGGTGACGCTGGCCGATGCCAGCCTGCCTCTGGTGCGTCCTTACCTTGGCGTGCCCGTCGAGTCGTTGCATGCGGTGGCCACCACGGCGCGCTGCCTGCTCAGCATCGAGAACCTCGCCAGCTTCCACGATGCGGCACAGGCGAACCCCGCCGGCGACGCGCTGCTGCTCTACACCGGCGGCATGCCATCCCCCGCGTGGCGCGCGGCCTATGCGCGCGTGTTGCGCGCATTGCCGCCACGCTTGCCGGTCTTCCACTGGGGCGACATCGACGAGGGCGGCTTCCGCATCGCCGCCACGCTGGCCGGCGTCGCGCGCGAATCCGGATACAGGTTGCGGCCCTGGCGGATGTCGCCATCCGAGCTGCCGTCCGCGGCGGTGGGCGCTGCGGAAATCCCCGAGCCCGGCTTGCTCGCCGGCATGCTGCGCTGGGCGGAGCGCGCCGGATGGCCGGACGTGGCCGCGGCGCTGGCCCGGCAGCCGATCCGCCTCGAACAGGAGCGGCTCGATCCCGTCATGCCCGGTCCGGATTCATCCGGCATCGGATGAGTGCGGCAGCTCCAGCCGCTCGTTGAAGTCGAAAGCCAGCTGCTGCGGGATGCGTTCCGTGCGCCGCCGCCGCCACGGCCCGAGTTGCGGCGATGTGTCGACCGGTTCGCGCCGCCACGGGATGGGCAGTTGGCAGGTGGCCAGCCATTTCGCCCTGGCGCAGCAACGGTAGGCATGGGAAACGGAAACCAGCAGCCGGGCGGCGACCGTGCACATGCGCCGGTCGTGCCGGCGCAGCAGCATCACCCACGCCAGTGCCAACGAGAGCGGCAGGCGGTCTTCGTCCTGCGGTTCCGTCGCCGCGGCCTGCTCCAGCAGCGTGGACAAGGGGTTGCGCCCTTCGTCGCTGACCAGGCGCCTGGCCAGCGGGTGAGGACCGTCGTCGCCGTCGAAGCCGTGATCCAGCCGCGCGGTGGCGCGGAACCAGCGGCCGGGATGGAACAGCCGGCGGTACAGGCGATGGATCGTCTGCTGCTGGAACACCGGATCGAGGAAATCGGGCGGCTGGCCCTGGGCGGCGGCCAGTTCATGCGCTTCCAGCCACGCCTGCTGGCAGACATCCGCGTAGCTGTGCTCGCCACGCGTGGCCCTGGCGAGCCGCACCAGCGGCGTCTTGCATTGCGCGAGGAAGTGCGTGAACCCGTCCATCGACGCCCCGCGGGACAGCCTCGTTGGAGGCATGTTCTAGCGCAGGACCTGCGACAGCCGGATGACGGCGCGATGTCGCCGCGATGTCGTCGCGATCGACGGTCAGCCGGCCGCGCCCGCCTGCAGTTCGGCGATGGTGCGGCTGGCCTGGGCGAGGCCGTTGGCCTGCGCGTGGGCATCGTCGGCGATCTGCCGGATCAGCTGGCCGACCTGGATCGACGAGCCGGTGATGCCCTGCATCGCCTGGCCGGCGCGCTCGGCATGGCTGGCGCAACTGGCCACGGCATCGGTGGTGCTTTGCACCAGGGACTGGATGTCCTTGGCGGATTCCGCGCTGCGTTGCGCCAGCGCGCGCACCTCCTGCGCCACCACCGCGAAGCCCTTGCCCAGTTCGCCGGCATGCGCGGCCTCTACCGCGGCATTGAGCGAAAGGATGTTGGTCTGGAAGGCGATCGAGTTCATCACCGAGATGATTTCGGTCATGTCCCTGGAATGCTGGTTGATGTCGGCGATGTCGGTGACCAGCTGCGCCACCAGCGCGCTGCCGGCGTTGGCACTCTCGTTGGCCGCGGTGGCCAGCTTGTTGGCGGCCTGCGCCTCGCCCGCGATCGCGGGCACGGTGGCGTTGAGTTCCTCGACCGAACGGTGCAACGCCTGCGCGGCCAGCGTCTGGCGGGTCACGTCGGTGGCGAGCTTGACCACCCTGTGCGGCTGGCCCGAGGCGTCGAGAATGGGGTTGTAGCTGGCCTGCAACCACACCGGCGCGCCGTCGCGGCGCACGCGCTGAAACAGGCCGGCGTTGTACTCGCCCTGGTGCAGGCGTGCCCAGAATTCGCGGTAGGCCGCGCTTTCGCGCTCCTTGCGGTCGACGAACATGCGGTGGTGCTGGCCGACCACTTCGTCGCGCCGGTAGCCCATCACGGCGAGGAAGTTGTCGTTGACCTCCTGCACGACGCCGTCGAGGTCGAAGGTGATAACCGCCTGCGCGCGGTCGATGGCGGCGAGCCGGCCGGCCATGTCCGCCGCCGCGAGGCGCTGGGCGGTGACGTCGGTGGCATGCTTGACCACGCGGCGCACCCGGCCGAGCGGGTCGCGGATCGGGCTGTAGCTGCCCTGGATCCATACCTCGCGCCCGTTGGCGTCGATGCGGCGGTAGACCCCGCTGTCGTGCTGGCCGTTGCCCAGTCGTTGCCAGAATTCGCGATAGGCGTCGCCCTCGCTTTCGTCGGACGGCACGAACATGCGGTGGTGCTGGCCGACGACCTGTTCGCGGCTGTATCCGAAGCAGCGGAGGAAGTTGTCGTTGGCCTCGAGGATGGTGCCGTCCGGCGCGAACTCGATCACCGCCTGTTCGCGGTCGACGGCCGCAATGCGGCCGAGCAGTTCATGGCGCTCGCGCTGGTCGCGCCACAGTTGCCGCAGGCCGCGCAGGCGGTCGAACAGCGAATACAAGGTAGTTGCCACGCGATCCCCCTGATGCGCAGATTGTCCCTATCCCCGTGCTAACGGCGGCGGGCCGGCGGACTTGAGCCTCGCTGGCCGTTCCTCCATGGCATTCCGGTGCCGGGCCGGCCATGCACCGGGCGTCAGAACAGCCACTGCGCGGCCTGCTGGCGCTGGTCCCCGTCCAGGCGCGGGTTCGGCGGCATGGGGCCGTAACCCAGAAGGTAGTCGATGGCGCGATGGCCCTTGGTGTCGGCCTGGCACGGGTCGGCGCCAGCGTCCAGCAAGGCCTTGATCAGGTCCAGCGAGCCGTTGGCGGCGGCGTACATCAGGGCGGTGCGGGCGTCGTTGCCGAGTTCCGGGTTGAGGCCGTCCTGGTTGCCCCAGGTCGTCGCGTCGACCGCGGCGCGGTGTTCCAGCAGCAGCTTCGCGACGCCAGCCTGGTCGAACTGCGCGGCTTCCATCAGCGCCGTCTTGCCGATGGGGTTGCGCTCGTTGATGTCGGGCTCGTGCTGCATGACCAGCGGGAACGCAGCGGGATCGGCCACCGCGACCAGCAGCAGCGGGTCGAGTCCAGCGTATCTGGAGCAATCGGAGATCTCCTGGGCATACGCTGCGCCATTGCCCAGCAATTGCCTGATTTCGTCTGGTGGCGCGCGTTCCAGCAATCTTCTCCAAAGCGACACGGTGGGAACGTCTCCGCCGCAGTTGCCGCCGAACGTTGCGAGGAACAGCGCCGCCTTCGCAGCCTGTTCGCTGTCGGCGCGGTTGAGCTGCATGTGCTTGCGGTAATACGCGGCCAGCTGGTCATGTGCTGCAAGGTAGAGCTTGCGCAGGTGCTGGCTGACGACGTAGTTGTTGAGGCTGGTGTAGCCCCAGACTTGGTACGGGTAATCGAAACTCTGGGATCGGTCGGGGAATGACTGCATGAGGGCTCGCGGGTCGATCCTCATGGATGTGTTGACGGCATTTTGCTGGGCTTCGAATCCGTACACCATCGTCCCTTGGAATGTGTCGATGAAGTTTCCGTCAGCTTGGGTGGAAGCTGCTTCAAAGGTGGCCACGGCTTCGGCAGGGAAGCCCATGCGCTCGTAATCGCGATCGCTGCAGCCCGAGCGCGGCATGAAGTTGTCGCGGTTGCTGCCGTAGTACGCCTGGGTCGCGGCGATGAGCGCGGGGTGCGCGCTCAGGAACGGGCAGGGGATGTCGTAGTCCGAGCTGTTCGTTATGCCGGTTTCGGAAGCCAGCCGGATGATGTTCAACAGCGAATCGTCGCTGCCGTCGTAAGGTGTGGGAGGGAAGTCGTCGACCTTGCCCGGCGCAGCCATCGCCTTCTGGTACAGGTCGGCTTGCAGGGCCCGGATGGCCGCGTCGCGCGCAGGCGTGGGTGGCTCGAAGCTGTGCAGGAACAGCGCGTAGTCGAGTTCGCCCTGCGCGTCCACGTGGGAGTAGTGCTCGAGGATGGGAGCGGCCTGCTGCGGGTGCGTGTCCATCTCGCCGAGCGCGGCGTCACGGCTGTCGGGCGGTGACGGGGCGGGCGCGCCGGGGGTGGCGACGGCCCGATTCGTGGAAGTCGGTGGAGTGACGTGCGGTTCCAACTGCCCGGGATGGAGCGCGAGCGCCTCGTCTTTCGCGTAATCGACCGGGCCATCGACCGGGCAGTCGAGCACGGGGCCGCCCAGCGACTTGAGCGTATCGGCTGCCGCGACGAATTGCGGCACGCGCCCGAGCACCGTGCGGCAGGGCAGGCGTACCCATGTGCCGTCCAATGGAGAAGGTCCCCCCCGCATTCCATCGGCGTTGCGGTCGAATGGATTGCCAAGCGTGTCGAACAGGCTGCCGTCCACATCGCGTAGCGCGGCGTAAAGACGGATCAGCGGTGACTGGCTTTGTATGGCCGAGGCGAAGCTCTTGTGGAAGCCTGCGTCTTTTGTCTTCCAGTCGTAAGCCTTTTGCCCGGGGAATGCCGGGTGAAATTCGTCGGCGGCTTGCTCGGCTTTCGCGATCGCCGCATCCATGCCCTTGAAATCGCCGTGCAGGAAATCGGCGTAGGCATCGACGATCTGCGAGCGGACATCGGGCACGGTACCTTTTGGCGCGGGCCAGATCGGTTGGCCCGCCGAGACGCGGTCGAGGTTGGACTGGATGACGACCATCAGGCCGCGGGGATCGCCGGCGTTCTTCCACTCGTCGGCATCGACGACGACGTTCGGCTTGGTTCCGGACGTGCATTCCGACTGTCCGGCAGCGCAGGCCGTGCTTGCCGGCGGCATGCCGGCGCTGGCGGCGAAGCACGGCGCGCACAGCGCAAGCATGGCGAGCCAGCATGCGTGCGCGATACGGCGCTGGGCGCCGGATGATGTGGTGCTGGCCGCTTCCTGCATGGTCGGAGCCTGATGCGCGAGGTGAAGCGGATGCTGGCAGATTCCACGGCGGGTGCGCGGTGCCGCGCCGTGGTTGCCCTCATTCTTCCGCGCCGTCGCCCTTGAACGCGCCCGAAGCGGAACCGAAATCGCCATCCGCCTGCGCCGCCATGTACGACCACGCCGCGTAGGCCGCCACGTTCTGCGCCAGTTCCTTCGGATCGACCTTGTCCAGCGTGTCGTTGCTGGTGTGGTGCCAGTCGAAGTAATGCGTGGCGTCCTGGTCGAGGGTGAGCGCGGCCATGCCCTTGGCGTGCATGGCGCCGAGGTCGGAGCCGCCGCCGCCGGGACGCCCGGGGTCGTAGGCCACGCCCAGCGGCTTGAGCACGTCGGCGATCTGCTCGATGGCGTGCCGCGCTTCGGGCTTCACGCTGGCGCTGATGCGGTACACCTTGCCGGCGCCGAGGTCGGAGTCGGTGCCGAGCATGAAGTCCGTCACTTCCTTGGCGTGCCTGTCGGCATAGGCGCGCGCGCCCCACAGGCCCATTTCCTCGTTGGCGAAGGCGATCACCCGGATGGTGCGGTCGGGGCGCTGCGGCAGGTCGTGGATCAGCTTGGCGGCGGCCATCGAGATGGCGACGCCGGCGCCGTCGTCGATCGCACCGGTGCCCGGGTCCCAGGAGTCCAGGTGGCCGCCGATCGCGACGACCTGCTCGGGATGCTTGCGGCCGGTGATCTCGCCGATCACGTTGGCGCCGGTGTATTCGCCCACGACGCCGCAGTCGAGGTCGAGCTGCACCGTCACCGGCTTGCCGTAGGCCAGTTCGCGTTCGAGCTGGTCGGCGTCGGGATTGGAAAGCGCCGCGGCGGGGATCGCCTTGGCGGGATCGCGGAAGCCGGTGACGCCGGTGTGGGCGATGCGCTCGTGCGCGTCGGTGCCGGCCGAGCGCAGCAGGTAGCCGGCCGCGCCCTTCGCGGCGGCAATCACCGGGCCGGCCACGCGTACCATCGAACCCATGCCGTAGTCGTGGCCGTCCTGGCTGCGCTGCATGCGGTAGCCGACGTAGACGATCCTGCCCTTGATCGTGGCCGGGTCGGCGGCTTTCAGCGCGGCGATGCCGTCGAAGGCGACCACCTGCGCGGTGAGCCCGCCCTTGGGCGTGCCCGGGGAATAGCCCAGCGCGGTGAGCACGAGGTGCTGCGGGAACGGCGCCACGATGGAGCCGCTCTCATGGCGGCGCACCCACAGCGGATAGGTCGCCGGCTCGGTGTAGACCTTGTCGAAGCCCAGCGCCTTGAACTTCGCCACCGCCCAGTCGCGGCCGCGCTGGTCGTTCGGACCACCGGCCAGTCGCGGGCCGACCTCGGTGGTCAGCGATTGCAGCACGGCGTAGGCGGTGCCGTCGCCGAGCGCCTTGTCGCGCAACTGCTCGGCCGTCTTTACGGCCGAAGCGGGAATGGTGGTGTCGGCGGCGCTGGCGGCGCCGGCGGCAAGCAGCAGGCTGGTGGCGAGCAGGGTGGGGGCTGGGTGGCGCATGCGGTTTCCCGTGGCGTTGACTAGTGGTTCCCTCTCCCTCCGGGAGAGGGTGGCGGCAGCCGGGTGAGGGTCCGGGCGGAGCGAAGTGTCGGTGGCTTGCGCAAGACGTCAGCAGCACGCTTGATGCCAGTAGAGCGCCTGGGCCGAGTCCTCGCCCCCGACCCCTCTTCCTCGCTCCCCAAGGCAGGGCCATCCATGGCCCTTCCTGTGTCCGGAGGGAGCGGGAAGAAGTGCGCGGCTTACTGCTTGTTCTTGAGCAGGTCGCGGATTTCGGTGAGCAGGGCCACGTCGGCCGGCGGTGCGGCGGGGGCTTCTTCCTTCTTCTTCTGCAGCCGGTTCATCACCTTGATGACCATGAAGATCGCGAAGGCAACAATGATGAAGGTGATGACGGTGTTGATGAAGCTGCCGTAGTTGATCGCCACTTCGGCGATCTTGTGCTTGGGGTCGCTGTCGTCAGCCGGCTTGAGCACCCATTTCATCGCCGAGAAGTCGATGCCGCCGGTGAGCACGCCGATCGGCGGCATGATGACGTCGCTGACCAGCGAGCTGACGATCTTGCCGAATGCGCCGCCGATCACGATACCGACGGCCATGTCCAGCACGTTGCCGCGCATGGCGAATGCCTTGAATTCCTGCATCATGCCCATTGCTGCTACTCCCCGAGTGATATGCCGGTTGGCCGGGAAACTCTAGCGCAGCAGATGCCGTTGCAGCATGAATCGGACAGGCAGAATCTTCTGAAATCTCAGGCGATGCGGCCGCCCAGTTCGGCGTAGCCGCGCAGTTCGGCGTGGAAGCGGTCGCCCCGTGCCAGCGCCGCCACGCCGGCCGGCGTGCCGGTGAACACCAGGTCGCCGGGCTTGAGTTCGAACAGCGTGGAGAGCGCGGCGAGGATGTGCGGCACGTCGTGGATCATCTCGCCCAGCCGCGCGTGCTGGCGCAGGGTGCCGTTCACGGTGAGGCGCAGCTCGGTGTCCGGGCCGGGCAAGGCGCCGGCCAGCAGGCGCAGCGCCGACACCGGCGCGGAGTGGTCGAAGGCCTTGGCCACGTCCCAGGGATGGCCCTTGGCCTTGGCCTGCGCCTGCAGGTCGCGGCGGGTGAGGTCCAGCCCCACGCCCACGCCCCATACCAGTGCGGCGGCGCTTTCCACCGCCACGTCGCGGCCACCGCCGCCCAGCGCCAGCACCATCTCCACTTCATGGTGGAGCTCGTTCGTGAGGGTCGGGTAGGGGACGTCGCTGCCGTCGGCCACCACGGCGTCCGCCGGCTTGCAGAAAAACATCGGGCGTCCGGTTTCCACCGCGGCGCCCATTTCCTTCGCGTGCTCGGCGTAGTTGCGGCCGATGCAGAACACGCGTCGGACCGGGAAGCGCTGCGTGCTGCCGAACACCGGCAGGCTGGGCGTGGGGGGCGGGGCGATGACGTAGTCCATGCCGCCTAGCGTAGCGCCTCGCGGGCGCCGGATGACAGCTGTCACGCGCGATGCCTGATGCCTGCTCATGTCGGCAACGCCATGCCGGACCTACCGTATCCGGGATGAAGCCATCAAGGGGACTGCGGTGAGCAACACCGACCTGCTGAAGGAATTGCGCATCGAGCGCCACCAGCGCGAGGCGCACGACGGGCGCCCGCCGCGCTGGCCATGGATCGCCGGCGCCGGGGCGCTGTTGCTGGTGCTGGCCGGCGGCGCCGCATGGTGGGCGACCAGCCATCGCGCGATCGTGGTGCAGACCGTCGCGGCGGTGTCGCCGGCCAGCGACCCGGGGGCCGGCGCGGTGCTGCAGGCCACCGGCTACGTCACCGCGCGGCGGCAGGCCACGGTGTCGGCGCAGATCACCGGCACGCTCACCGAGGTGCTGATCGAGGAAGGCGACCACGTGAAGCAGGGCCAGGTGCTGGCCCGGCTGGACGACAGCGCCTACCGGGCCGCGCTGGACGCGGCCAAGGCGCAGGCTGCCGCCGCGCACGCGCTGGTGCTGCAGTACCAGGTGCAACTGGCCCAGAACGAGCGCGACGCCGCCCGCCAGCAGTTGCTGGCCGCGCAGGGGCTGGTGCCGAAACAGACGGCCGAACAAGCGCGAACCCTGGCCGAGAGCACGCGCGCCCAGCTGGTCTCGCAACAGAAGACCGCCGTTTCGGACGACGCTCAGGTGACCCAGGCCCAAGTCAACTTCGACTACTGCGTGGTGCGCGCACCGTTCGACGGCGTCATCACCACCAAGGACGCCCAGGTGGGCGAGATCATCTCGCCGTTCTCCGCCGGCGGCGGCTTCACCCGCACCGGCATCGGCACCATCGTCGACATGGATTCGCTGGAAGTGGACGTGGACGTCAACGAGGCCTACATCGGCCGCGTGAAGCCCGACATGCCCGCCGAGGCGGTGCTCGATGCCTACCCGGACTGGAAGATCCCGGCCCACGTGATCGCCATCGTGCCCGCCGCCGACCGCGGCAAGGCCACGGTGAAGGTGCGCGTGGCGCTGGAGCGGAAGGACGCGCGCATCGTGCCCGACATGGGCGTGCGGGTGTCCTTCCTCGAACAGAAATCGACGGGCGTGGCGCAGGCGCCGCAGGGCGTGCTGGTGCCGGCCAGCGCGATCGTGCAACGCGACGGCCGCAGCGTGGTGTTCGTGGTCGCCGGCGACAAGGCGCAATTGCGCGCAGTGCAGCCGGCGGCGCAGGGCTACGGCGACCTGAAACTGGTGCCGGACGCCCTGCGGGCGGGCGACGCGGTGGTGCTGTCGCCGCCGGCCACGCTGCGCGACGGCGCGGACGTCCAGACCGAATCACCCAAACCATAGCCTTTCCGTAGGAGCGCACCCCCGTGCGCGATGGCTTTTGCTTCGATCGACATCAGGGCCATCGCGCACAGGGTGCGCTCCTGCACGCCAGCAAATGCATTCACCGGAGGCAAACCATGGACACGTTGATCCAGATCCGCGACCTCTCCAAGGTCTACCAGCGCGGCAAGCAGAAGGTCGAGGTGCTGCACCACATCGACCTCGACATCGCCGAGGGCGACTTCCTCGCGCTGATGGGACCGTCGGGTTCGGGCAAGACCACCCTGCTCAACCTGATCGGCGGCCTCGACTCGCCCAGCGCCGGCAGCATCGGCGTGGCCGGTGCGCGCATCGACCGGCTCGGTGGCGGCGCGCTGGCGAAATGGCGCGCGGCCAACGTCGGCTTCGTGTTCCAGTTCTACAACCTGATGCCGATGCTCAGCGCGCAGAAGAACGTCGAGCTGCCGCTGCTGCTCACCCGGTTGTCCGGTGCGCAGCGCAGGAAGAATGCGGCCATCGCGCTGCAGCTGGTGGGGCTGGCCGAGCGCGCCTCGCACAAGCCCGGCGAATTGTCCGGCGGCCAGCAGCAGCGCGTGGCGATCGCCCGCGCGATCGTCTCCGATCCCACCCTGCTGGTCTGCGACGAGCCCACCGGCGATCTCGACCGCCAGAGCGCGGAAGACGTGCTCGGCCTGCTGCGCACGCTCAACCGCGAGCACGGCAAGACCATCGTGATGGTCACCCACGACCCCAAGGCCGCCGAGTACGCGAACCACACGCTGCACCTGGACAAGGGCAGCCTGGTCGAGCAGGTAACGGCATGAGGACGGCGCCATGAAATATTTCCATCTCATCTGGGCCGCGCTGTTCCGGCGCAAGTCGCGCACCTTCCTCACCCTGGTGTCGATCATCGCCGCGTTCGTGCTGTTCGGCCTGCTCGATTCGGTGCGGCAGGCCTTCGACGCGGGCGACAGCGTGGCCGGCGCGGGCCGGCTGATCGTCAACTCCAGGATGTCCATGCAGCAGCCATTGCCGGAAAGCCTGGGTGCACGCATCGCCGCGGTGCCGGGCGTGTCGGCGGTGGCCTCGGCGAACTGGTTCGGCGGCATCTACCAGGATGCGCGCAACCAGGTCATCAGCTTCGCGGTGAGCCCCAGCTACCTCGACCTGTATCCCGAGCTGTCGCTGCCGGCGGACCAGCGCGCCACCTGGGACAAGACGCGCACCGGCGCGGTGGTCGGCGCCGCGCTGGCGAAGAAGTACGGCTGGAAGATCGGCGACAAGATCCCGCTGCAATCCACCATCTGGCTGTCCAGGTCCAGCGGCAGCAACACCTGGACCTTCGACATCGTGGGCATCTTCCACGCGAGGGACCCGCACGACGTGGGGCGCGAGCAGATGCTGATGTTCCACTGGAAGTACTTCGACGAGAACAGCGCCTTCGGCTCCGGCACCGTGCACTGGTACGTGGTGAAGGTGGCCGACCCGGCGCGGGCCGACGCGGTGGCCAAGGCGATCGACGCGGTCTCCGCCAACTCCGACCACGAGACCAAGGCGCAGACCGAGCAGGCGTTCCAGGCCTCCTTCATCAAGCAGCTGGTGAACATCGGCCTGATCGTCAGCGCGATCATGGGCGCGGTGTTCTTCACCCTGCTGCTGCTCACCGGCAACACCATGATGCAGGCGGTGCGCGAGCGCACCTCGGAGCTGGCGGTGCTCAAGACGATCGGTTTCTCCAGCCGCAGCGTGCTGGCGATGGTGCTGACCGAAGGCGTGCTGATGCTGCTGCTCGGCGGCGTGATCGGGCTGGCGCTGGTGTCGTTCATCGTGCCGCTGATCGGCGCCGCCAGCGGCGGCATGGTGCCGGTGCATGCGGTTTCCGGCAGCACCTGGTCGGCCGGCGTGCTGCTGATGGTGCTGATCGGCGTGGTGGTGGGCCTGCCGCCCGCGTGGCGCGCGATGCGCCTGAACATTGTCGACGCCCTGAGCGGCCGGTGAGGAGCACGCCATGAAGAAAATCCTGATCAATCTCGGCTTGCTGGTGCTGGTCGTGCTGGCGCTGGTGGCATGGACGGCACTGCCGTGGTTCGGCGTCGTGGCGCTCGCCGTGGCGCTGGCGTCGTGGATGGTGCTCACGCGCAGCGGCCGCCAGGCCGGTTCGGTGACCGCGGTGGGCATCGGCACGCTGCGCCAGCGGCTGGGCTCGTCGTCGGTGATCGTGATCGGCATCGCCGGCGTGGTCGGCGTGCTGGTCGCGCTGCTGGCGATGGGGCAGGGCTTCCAGGCCACGCTGCAGAGCGGTGGCCGCGACGACACCGCGATCGTGCTGCGCGGCGGCTCGGTGTCGGAGGCGCAGTCGGTGCTGACCCGCGACGACATCGATGCGATCGAGCAGGCGCCGGGCATCGCGCGCGGCAGCGACGGCAAGCCGCAGGCCTCGGCCGAGCTGGTGGTGACCGCCAGCCTGCACAAGAAGGGCTCCGACGACGATGCCAATGCGCAGCTGCGCGGCGTGGACGACGCGGCCTGGGCCCTGCGGCCGAAGCTGAAGATCGTCGCGGGACGCGCGTTCAAGCCCGGCCTCAACGAACTGGTGGTGGGCCAGGGTGCACGGCGCGAGTTCGCCGGCCTGGACGTGGGCGACGAAGTGAAGCTGGGCCAGCAGGACTGGAAGGTGGTCGGCGTGTTCGCCAGCGGCGACGCCTACGATTCGGAACTGTGGGCCGACCGGCAGGAGGTGGCGGCGGCCTACCGCCGCGGCAACAGCGCCGAATCGGTGCTGGTGAAACTCACCGGCGCGGCGGCGTTCGAGCCGTTCAAGGCGGCGCTGGCGGTCGATCCCAAACTGAAGGTGGAAGCCGATACCACGCGCGAGTTCTTCGCACGCCAGTCCGAAACCCTGGCCAGCACGATCCACGTGGTGGGCATCACCGTCGGCCTGATCATGGCCATCGGCGCGGTGTTCGGCGCACTCAACTGCATGTTCGCCGCGGTGGCTTCGCGTGCCCGCGAGATCGCCACCCTGCGTGCCATCGGCTTCCGCGGCGTGCCGGTGGTGGTGTCGGTGATGCTGGAGACCATGCTGCTGGCCCTCGCCGGCGGCCTGCTCGGCGCCTTGCTGGTGTGGCTGGTGTTCGACGGCTACACCGCCTCCACGCTCAACGGCTTCAGCGACGTGATGTTCCAGTTCAAGGTCGGTGCCGCGCTGATCTGGATGGGCCTGAAATGGGCGCTGGCGATCGGCTTCGTCGGCGGCCTGTTCCCCGCCGTGCGCGCCGCGCGGCTGCCGGTGACCACGGCGTTGCGCGAGCTGTGATCGAACGTCGACTGCAGGCGTGCACCCTGTGCGCGATTGCTCTGGTGCTTCGATCGAAGTGCAAGGCCATCGCGCACAGGGTGCGCGCCTACGGCATCACCGGCGGCACGTAGGTGAGCGTCAACCCAAGCAGCCACAGCAGGCCCAGCACCAGCGGCACGTGCACCAGGAGCTGCACGAAGGTATAGCCCACCACGTCGCGCGCCTTGAGGCCGAGCACCCCGAGCAGGGGCAGCATCCAGAACGGGTTGATCAGGTTGGGCAGCGCCTCGGCCGCGTTGTACACCTGCACCGCCCAGCCGAGATGCACGTGCAGGTCGTTCGCCGCCTGCATCACGTAGGGCGCCTCCACCAGCCACTTGCCGCCGCCGGAAGGCACGAAGAAGCCGAGGACGGCGGAGTACGTGCCCATCACCGCGGGGAAGCTGTCGGTGCTGGCCACGTGCACGAACAATTGCGACAACCGGTGCGCCAGCGTCACGCCGCCCGAGCCTTGCGCATGGGTGAGCAGGGCGGCGATGCCGCCGTACAGCGGGAACTGGATCAGCACGCCGGCGGTGCTCGGCACCGCGCGCGCCACCGCATCGAGGAAGCTGCGCGGGCGCCAGTGCAGCAGCAGGCCCACGGTGAGGAACAGGAAGTTGTAGGTGTTGAGGTTGGCGATCGCGCCCACCACCGACCTGGTGGCGAACTCGTGGCCCAGCCAGCCCAAGCCCAGCAGGCCGATCAGCACCGCCAGCAGCGGGCTGTATTCCAGCCATTCGCCAGGGCGCTGGCGCGGCGGCAGTTGCGGCACGGCGGTCGCTTCGCTCACGCCGAAGTAGTGCGCCGTGCGCGCGTTGCGATCCGACGGTGCGGTGAACCAGCACACCAGCAGCGAGGCGGCGACCAGGCAGGCGGTGAGCGCGAAGGATTGCCACAGGAAGATCGTGCTGGTGAACGGAAGCACGCCGGTGACCGCGAGCAGGCCGGGCGGCATGCTGGCCGGATTCGCCTGCAACTGCGCCGCCGACGAGGACAGGCCCATCGCCCACACCGCGCCGAGGCCGAGATACGCCGCCGCCCCGGCCGCGCGGTAGTCCATGCGCAGGTCTTCGCGCCGCGCCAGCGCGCGCACCAGCAGGCCGCCGAACACCAGCGAGAAGCCCCACGACAGCAGCGAGGCCAGCATGCTCACCAGCGCCACGTAGCAGACCGCGCCACGGCCGCTCCTCGGCACCCGCGCCAGCAGGTCGATGAAGCGCGCCACCACCGGCGCGGTGGCTACCACGTAGCCGCCGATCACCACGAAGGCCATCTGCATGGTGAACAGGATCAGGCTCCAGAAGCCGTCCCCGAACGCATTGACCGCGGCCACCGGCGTGCTGCCGAAAGCCAGCGCGGCGATCGCCACGATCACCACGCCCAGCGCCGCGAACACCCAGGCATCGGGGAACCAGCGCTCCGACCATGCCGCGCAGCGCAGCGCCAGGCGCGCCATCAGGCCTTCGTTCGTCGAGTTCATGCCGTGCCCCGTGCGATGTCCGGGGCATGGTGGCGCGGCACCAGCGAACGGGGCAAGCCGACCAAGGTCGAGGCGCACCATCTGTAGGAGGCACCCTGTGCGCGATGGCTTTTGCTCCGATCAAGCATCAAAGCCATCGCGCACAGGGTGCGCTCCTTACGCCGTCCGTCTCTGATTCGCCAGCGTGATCGCTGCCACGCCGAGCAGGATGATCGCCATGCCCGCGATCTCCGGCAGCCCGATGCGCTCGCCCGCCAG
Organism: Rhodanobacter sp. DHB23; assembly: GCF_014842975.1. GTDB lineage: Bacteria > Pseudomonadota > Gammaproteobacteria > Xanthomonadales > Rhodanobacteraceae > Rhodanobacter_A. Next base: position 293,576 of record NZ_JACYXK010000025.1, read on the forward strand.
CAGCATGCCGAACAGCACCGCCACCGGCGGGTTCACGTAGGCATAGCTGGTGGCGAGCACCGGCCGCGCGTGCCTGAGCACGTAGAGGTAGGCGCTGAAGCCGATCAGCGAACCCACCACCACGAGGTAGGCCAGGGCAAGGTTGGCGTGCAGCGCGGGATGTGCGGGCAGGCGCTCGCCGCCGCCGAAGCCCATCAGCAGCAGCGACGCGCTGCCGCACAGCATCTGCGCGGCGGTGTTCATCGGGCCGGCCGGCATGTCCTGCTGCTTGCTCCACGCCGAGCCGAACGCCCATGCGGCAGCGGCCACCAGCAGCGCGAACGCGGCGAGGCGCGAACCCGCGAGATCGCTGCCGAGATTGAGCACGACCACGCCCGCGAAGCCGATCGCGAGGCCAAGCAACTCGAGCCGGTTCGGCCGGTGCCCGTACCAGCTGCCGAACAGCGCGGCGAACAGCGGCATGCTGGCCACGGCCACCGCGGCAATGCCCGAGCTCACCCTTTCTTCGGCGAAACACACCAGGCCGTTGCCAAGGCCGAGCAGCAGCACGCCGACGAAGGCCGCGTTGCGCCACTGCCGCGGCGTGGGCGGCGCCATGCCGCGCAGGCGCAGGAAGCCGAACAGCAGCACGCCCGCGATCAGGAAACGCACGCCGGCCAGCAGGAACGGCGGCCATCCTTCCAGCGCAAAGCGGATGGCGAGATAGGTCGAGCCCCAGATCACGTACAACGCCAGCAGGCCGAGCGGCACCAGCAGGCGGGAGCGGTCGACGGCGGCGGTGGCCGTGCCGTGGGCGGTGGCGTCGTTCATGGCGGGAGTCGGCAGGATGCATCGCCATCGTGGCGGGGTGCGCATGATGGCCGAGGCGCATGCCAAACGACAGCGGCGACGGGGCAGGCCAGGTCTGGGGAATCCGATGCCGGGGCGGCAATGCGCATCAACCCCGGAACTGGCGCGATCAGTGCGCGACGGGCCCTTGGCGGATCACCACGAACTCGCCTTCCAGCACCTCCGGTGCCGGCTTGCCCGGCCGGGCCGCGGAGGCCAGCGGCGCGCGCGGCCGTTTCCACTGGCGCCACGCCAGCCACACGCCGCCGCCAAGCAGCAACACGCCGGCCAGGGCCAGCCCGAACACCAGCAGCACGCCGACCACGGTCACGCCTACCAGCAGCGACAAGGCACGCGCCAGCGGGTGGCGGAAGCGACGGGGCGAAGGCAGGCTGAGGCGCATGTGTTAAAAATCCGTGTGCTAAAATCAAGGACTTACGCGAGCAACGATGAGGCCATCCGGCCCGCAGGACAAGTGCCGATGGACACCTTTTCCACTACCTCCATGCTTTGCCGCCTGGACGAGATTCCCGATGGCGGCGCCACCGCGATCGAAGGCGTGGCGGCGGCCGATGGCGAAAGCGTGATCGTCGCGCGCCGCGGTGGCGAGGTGCGCGCCTGGCTCAACATCTGCCCGCATGCCGGCCGTCGCCTGGACTACGCGCCGGGCATGTTCCTGCTCAAGGACGAACTGCTGATCTGCGCCGTGCACGGTGCCAGTTTCGACCGCAACGATGGCGCATGCGTGGCCGGTCCTTGCCGTGGCGAGCGCTTGCGTGCGGTGCCGGTGGATGTCCGGGGCGACGAGGTGTGGCCGGCTCCCGCGGCGTAGAAGCGGACCCGCGCACTACTGTCCCTGCTGCCAGGCCGTGGGTGCAGGCAGAGCCGAGCGCGGCCGTGATCGTTCCTACTGCGTGATCATCTGCAGGTTGTCGTTGAACAGGTCGCTGTCGCGATCGTTGGTCAGCGTGTAGAGCGAGTAGCGGCGAGCCAGGCTGGCGCCGCCGTCGCGGATCAGCGGCTGCCACAGGATGCCGGCGCGGTTGACGGTGGAGCCCGGCAGCATCAGGTCGAACGGGATCGAGATGTAGATGCCCTTGTCGAAGCTGCCTTCGCCGTACTGCGCGCCGTCGACGTTGGTGAAGGTGGCGTAGGCGCCCATGCGCACGCCATTGCGGAATTCCTTCGACACGTCGAAGGTGACGCCATGGTCGCCGGCCAGGTAGCGTCCCAGGCTCACCGCGACGGTGATGTGGTTCACCGGAGTGTCGTAATAGGCGGTCACATGGCCGGTGGCCACGCGGTAGCCGCGGAACGAGAAGTTCTGGTCGAAACCGCGCTGCTGCACCCAGGCGCCGTCCGCGCCGAAGGCCCAGCGTTCGCCGAGCGGCCGATACAGCACCTCGCCGCCCACGCCGCCGAACATGCTTTCCAGCATGCCCGCATAGGCCATGCCGTACCAGTCCTGGCCAAGGCGCTCGGCATCGGTGAACTGGAACACCGGCATGGTGATGCGCGAATCGGTCAGGTACTGGCGGATGTCGGTGCGCACGCGCGGCAGGTCGCTGGGCGCGTCGTAGGTGAACTTGTCGTAGTTGTTGATCAGGTTGCCGCTGACCACACCGCTCCACCAGAAGTTCGACGTGAAGTGGAAGTTGGCCTCGTAGTTCGCCGCGATCTGGTACAGGATGAACGCGTTCGGTCCGCCCAGCGACTGGCCGTAGGTGATGGACGCGCCACCGTCGAACCGCTTCAGCGGCGGCTGGTAGAGCACCTGCTCCTGTTGGGGCAGGGGCTGGTCCTGTTCCACGTTCAACCGGAAATCGTCCAGCGCGATGCGATGGTTCAACAGGTCGTCGAAACGCTGGCGGTCCACGCTGGTGTCGACGACGGGCAGGCTTTCGCGGGTGGATTCCACCGTGTACCAGGTGATGTCCGGCCCGAGCTGGTTGTCCAGCACCCGCGCGGTACGCCCCATGGCCTTGGCGGGGTAGAGGTATTTCATCTGCTCGCCGGTGATCACCAGTTCGCTGCCGCGTCTGGCGATCTTCGTGACCTTCAGGCCGGCGTTGTCGCGCAGTTGCTCGTCGACCTTGGCCCAGTCCACCTTGTCGGCAGTCGGGTGCGTGGCCGCCGGTTGCGGCGGTGGCGGCGGCGGGTCGAGCACCTTGGCCGGAGGCGTGTGCTCGGCCAGGTTGGTATGCAGGGTCAGGTTGAACATGGCGGTGTTGCCACGTTCCCATGCCGCGCTGAGGTCCACGCTGCGGTTCAGGCGATACACGGCGCCGATGTTCACCGGCGTGCTCTGCGGCTGGTTGTCGCCCATCGGCTCGTGCTTGTAGTTGTTGCCCTCGTATTCCACCTTGATGATCAGCGGCTGCCAGGGCGTCTGGTAGCTGAAGCCGCCGAAGAACGCCGCGCGCCCGCGGAAGTATTCAGTGGAACTGAACTCGCCGCCGCTGCCGACATTGGGGGGAGGGCGGACGCTGAACCTGCTGCTGATGAAGTCGAACGGGTTGGAGATGTCGCCGCGTCCGCCCATGTAGCCCCAGGCCAGGCCCAGGCTCGCGTCAATCGGCCCGAAGCGTTTGCTGCTCACCACGTATTCGCTGGAGAACAGGCCGGTACCGCCCACGTCGCGGATGCCTACCGCCAGTGCGGGAATGTAGCGACTCTCGTCCCAGAACCGCACCTTCACGTCGATGGACTTGTCCTTGTAGGACTGCGTGCCACTGAGCGATTTCGGACCATACAGCCGGTTGCTGATGTCGGAGTAACGGATGATGCCCTCAAGCCAAGGGAGCGGCTGCAGGGTGAAGTTGTAGCGCGTATAGGGAGTGGCGCGGCTGGCGTCGAAACCCACTTCACCTGCGTCGGCCATGCGCGCCGTCGGCGTCTGCCACAGGCCGGCGCCGCCCCAGTCGCTCTGGGTCGGGGCATTCGGTGGATCGGTGTCGTCGGCCATGACGGGCGCTGCGATCAATAATCCCGCCAACAGGCAGGCGCGTGGGCAGGCCCTGGGCAGGCGGTGCGGGGGGCGGAAGCGCAGGCACTTCATGGTGCCGTCCCCGGGCCGGGCAGGAGTTGGGTGGCGAGGAAATCGGCCATGTCATGGTTCAGTGTGTCGTCCACGGCACCCGCGATGCGTGCGGACAGGGGCACGTACACCAGTGCGCCCGGCGCCAGCGGCAACGGGGTGGATCGGTTCCAGAGTGCCACGCCCCGGCGGAACACCTGTCCGTCGGGCTGGATCACGTAGACCCAGTCGCGGTCCGCGCCATGGGCCAATGGGCATTGGGCGAGGTAGCCAAGGGCATTGCGTAGCGGCTGCAAGGGCAGCGTGCAGGGCGATTGCACGGCTCCGACCACGCGGATGGTGTCGGGACGCAACGGATAGAACAACCGGTCGCCGGGCAGCAGCGGCAGGTTGGCGTCGGCATTGGTTTCCACGGCCCGCGGAGCCAGCAGTGCCGGTTCGCGCCCGGTCACCGGCAACATGGCGGTAGCGTTGCGCAATTGGCCGACGGTATCCGCCAATGCGGTGTCGCCGCGTTGCATGGCGCGCAGGTGCAGCTGGTCGAGGTCAAACAGGATGCCGACCTTGAGTCGCTCCTGCGGCACCAGCAGGGAGGGACGCAGCCAGGCCGCCCCCAGCAGATAGGCCTGTGGCTGCACGTCGGCCGCCAGCGCCGCGTTGCTGAGTCGTGCGCCATCCTTGAGCGAAAGCGTGCCCGGGCGATTGACCGCGCCCCCCACCTGGACCTGCAGCCCGGCGTGCGCGAGCAGCGCGTTGCCGGCCAGGAACAGCCCAAGTACCGTCGCGAAGGAACGTTTCATGACGGCTTCCCGCGGCGGGGGTGCAACTGCACCAGGGTGATCGGATACCCGGGGGCTACCTGCTGCACGCTCTTCCACACGAAGCCATCGGCGGGATCCACCCAGTAATGATTGGTGGCATGCCAGCCGGCGGCGGGAGCATCAAGCTCCTCATCGATGCGCAGCACGTCATGGGACTGGCCCAGGATATCGAGTTGCGCGCTGCCGGCCGGGGTGAGGCGGGCATGCACCGGGACGCCGTAGCGATAGCCGGGGGACCAGTCCACGGTATACGTGTATTCCACCGGCGCGCTCAGGTGCTGCAGGCCGCGAATGAACGGATTGTCGGCAGGCTGGTGCAGGCCATCCAGGTTCTGCGGCATGCCGGCGGTCCCGGTCAATTGGCCATGCTCCAGGAAAACCACCACGTGGTGGCTGCCGTACCAGTCCTCCCGCGCGCCGTCGACGTTGCCGAGGATCAGCACGGCATGCCCGTCACGCGTGCTGGCCGCCAACTGGTAGTAGGGCAGGGCAGCCACCGTGGCGGCGGTCGGGGCCTGGTGGCGGTGCTGGTTGACCAGCAATTTCACCGCATCCACCGAGGCGGAAGAAACGGGTGTACACCCGGTCTGCACGGTCACCGCAAGCGCGGCCAGCAACCCTATCGCGGCACCGCGGTGTCGCGGTAGGGCGTGTTCCGTAGGGCAGCCTGGCGCACGAGGGGTGGCGTTCTGTCGCGGCGAGGGCATCAAACCGCAAGCCCTCAGTTGCCGTTGGCGTGGTCGAAGTAATACTGCGACGTAGAGACCGTGCTGAGCGCGGTCGCCAGCGGCAACACCTGGTTGAAGAAGCGGTTCCAGCGGGTGACGCCGGCGGCGCCAACGAAGACCACGTCGCCTGGTTTCACCTTGAAATGGTCGGCCAGGGCAAAAGCCGCCGGTGAGTCGGCATTGAGTTCGTATACGGTGGCGGGCGTGGTCTCGATGTCCTTGGCGCCACGGATCACGTAGACAGCCTTGCCCTTCGCGGTAGTCTGGTTGAGGCCGCCGGCCCGGCCAAGCGCCTGCGTCAACGTGAGGCTGGCCGTCTTGAAGGGAATGGCCATCGGGCGGTTGATCTCGCCCAATACATAGGCTTCCTGGCGATCGTTGTAAGGCAGGTAGAGGCGGTCGCCATCCTTGAGGTAGATGTTCTCGGCCAAGCTGTTGCCGGGATCGAGCTGGTCCAGGTCGAGGTGGTAGACGTGGCCATCGCGGGTCAGCATCAGATCGGAAATGTTGGCCTGCCCGGGGCTAACGGTGGCGGCACCGATCGCCTGGGCCAAGGTCAGCGGCACGGCCGTGATCGGCAGCGGGAGGGTTTTCTCAAAAGCCCCGTTCACCATCACGTGCTGGCTGTCGTAACCGATCACGTTGACGTCTACTTGAGGCTTTTCGACATAGGTGGCCAGCTTGTCCCCAATTGCCTTGCGCAATTCCTCGATGGTCATGCCGGCGACCTTGAGCTGACCCACATAGGGATAGAACAGGGTGCCGTCGGAGCGCACCAGACGACCGTTCGCCGCCGTCTGTTGCTGCGGGCCGGCTGGTGAAGTCAACTCCGGGTGATCCCACACGGTGATGTACAGCGTGTCGCCGGCACCTATGCGGTAGGGCTCGGGCTTGTACGCCAGCAGCGTAGCGGGAACGGTACGGCTGTCTGCGGTCGCCTGATCCATAGCCAGCAGCTTCGGGGTGATCGGCACCAACTGCACGTGGCCGTTGTCAGCCTCGTTGCCGCGGGTCAGCGAGCCGGTGGCCAGATGCTGGCCGGGTGCCCAAATGCACCCTCCAAGCGAGCAGGTCAAAACGGCAACGGCGAGCAAGGAAAGGGTTTTCATGGTGAATTAAGAGGCCATGGCTGATTTTTACGCAGACAACAAAAACCGTGCCGGACACGTCCAGCACGGTTTGCACAATCATTCGGCAGAACTCAGTTGGTACCCGTGGTTCCAGTCGTGCCAGTCGTACCGGTCGTGCCAGTGCTGCCGTTGTTGCCAGTCTCGTTGCCATGGTTGCTGCTGCTGGTGGCGCCAGCGATCACGGCGACAGCTACGACACCCATGCCGATGTAGGTGGCGTCAAGCACACCTTGGGAAACATCACTGGCACCATTGGCGCCCGGCAGATCAGTGGCAGGCTGGCTCTGCTGCTGCGAAGCGGGCTGCGGAGCCTGCTGCGCAAAGGCCTGGCTCGACACGGCTGCAGCGATCAAGGCGATGGACAGGATCTTCATCGTTTTCATGGTTCAGAAACTCCCTGCGATTGGCCCAAGGAGTATAACCACAAAATTCGGGAGGGGGGAACTCGGCCGTGAACCGGGTGTTGAGCTATCACCTCGGTCACGGCGCGGACTGGCTCTGTGACGGGGCGCAGGGATGGAGGTCGGCTTTCCGCTGCCGGGATGGCTCGATGGCCGTGCATGCCATGCAAGGACTGGATTTCCTCCAGGATTTCATTAACGAATCCGTGTTGCCAGTTTGCCAGCCCCCTGCCTTGTTGCGTACCCTACCTGACTTGTGCCGGGGTTCCGGTCTCCATGGAACTGTGGCCAGATCTTCAAGGAGCGAGCCGAACGCATGCTGGATCGCGGCATGGGTTGGACGCCGGCAACCGACAGACGATTGCGTATCACGTGCTGCCGTCGCAGCGCGCGAGGCGAGGAAGCAGGAGAATCCAGTCACCGTGTTTGGAAGGATCTTGACGGTATGCGTGGGCAATATTTGCCGTAGTCCCACCGCCGAATACCTGCTCCGGCAACAAGTTGCACCATGGGGCATCCAGGTGGGGAGCGCCGGGCTGGCCGCCATGGTGGATTCGCCCGTGGAGGCGACCGCCGCCCAGTTGATGGACGAGCATGGCGTGGACAGCTCGATGCACCGCGCACGGCAGGTCACGCCTGAATTGCTGCGTGAGGTCGATCTGGTACTAGGCATGGAAAAGAGCCATCTGACCGCCTTGGCAAACTTGGCGCCTGAAGCCAGCGGCAAGTTGTTTTTGCTCGACAAGTGGGGTGAGGCACGGGATATTCCCGATCCGTATCGGCAGCAGCGCCCGGCATTCGAGCATGTGTATGCGTTGATCGAGCGCGGTGTGCGCAGCTGGCTTCCCTATCTACGGTAGCTGGCCTCGTCTGATCCTGAAGCCGACCCATTTCAGTCATTCCAACCGAAAGCGAACTACATGGCCGCCGCGTCAAGCACACCCTCCCGAGACGACGAAATCGACCTCAACGCCCTGCTGGGCACGGTTCTCGACCACAAGTGGCTGCTCATCGCCGTCACCTCCTGCTTCTTTGTGTTCAGCGTGGCCTATGCCATTCTGGCCACGCCGATTTACCAAGCTACCGCAATGGTGCAGGTGGAGCAGAAAGTCCCAGACTTGCCAGGGTTGAGCGCGATCTCACAGACACTCGGTGCCTCCAGTTCTGAAGACACCACGGAAATTGCGATCATCACGTCTCGCTCGGTGATCGGAAAAGCTGTGGACAATCTTGGGCTCAATGTGGTGGTGGTGCCGCACCGCTTTCCAGTCTTTGGTGGATTTATAGCGCGCCACTTCGTACCTGGCCAATCCGGTGAGGTCGCTGCACCATGGTTGGGCCTCAGCCGGGACGATTGGGGCGGCTCCAAGCTCGATGTATTTCAACTTGATGTTCCAGATATTTTGCTGGGTAAAAAGTTAACTCTGATTGCTGGCGAGCATGGTGCCTATACCCTGCTGGACGTTGATGGCACTGCATTGCTGCGGGGTCAGGTGGGTCAAGTGTCGACTGGTCGTGGTGTGACGATGCAGGTTAAGACGCTAATGGCGAATCCAGGCATGCGTTTCACTGTGGCGCGCAATCGTGAATTGGCCACAATCAACAAGCTGCAGCTGACTGTCGATGCACTTGAGCAAGGCAAGGACTCGGGCATTATTGCGCTGACTTACGAGAATGCTGATCCACAGCTTGCTTCTGACGTACTCGACCAAGTAACCCAAGCCTATGTGCGGCAGAATGTGGAGCGAAATTCCGCGCAGGCTGCCAACAGCCTAAAGTTTGTGAAAGAGCAGTTGCCGCTGGTACGTGAAAAGTTGGAGCAAGCGCAATCGGCACTTAATGCTTATCAGGTAAAGGCGCACTCGGTCGACATCAATCTGCAAACCAAGGGGCTGCTTGACCAGATTGTGGCCGTTGAGAGCAGCATCCAACATTTGGAACTGCAACAAGCAGACATGGAGCGGCGTTTCACCAAAGATCACCCAGCTTATCAGGCACTGATGCAGCAGCTTGGCCAGTTGCAGGCGCAGAAGGCCGGCATGGAAAAACAGGTGGACAATTTGCCGGACACACAGCGTGACTTGTTGCGATTGATGGAGGATGTACAGGTCAGCAACCGCACCTATACAGGCCTGTTGGATCAGGCACAGCAATTGGAAATCGCTCGGGCTGGCACGGTGGGTAACGTTCGTATCGTGGATGCAGCAGCCGTGGATACCACGCTGCCTGTGAAGCCGAAGAAGGCTATCGTGGTGATCGGCGGTACATTCCTTGGCGCACTCCTGGCCGTGGCCTTCATCTTCCTGCGCCAAATGCTCAACCGCGGCGTAGAGGATCCGGCCAACATCGAGGAGCTGGGTTTGCCGGTGTATGCCTCTATTCCACTCAGTAATGATGAGCGGGGTATGTCGGTGAAGGGATTGCATCAGCATGGCGACAGCCGGCAGCACTTGCTGGCGGTAACATCGCCTGCCGATTTGGCGACCGAGGCGCTACGCAGCCTGCGTACCAGCCTGCATTTCGCGCGGCTGGAAGCCAAGAACAATCTGTTGATGATCTCGGGTTCCAGTCCGGACGCGGGCAAGACCTTCGTATCGGCGAACCTTGCTGCGGTGATTGCTCAGGCTGGGCAGACGGTGTTGTTGATCGACGCAGACATGCGCAAGGGCAGCCAACACAAGGTGTTGGGTGGTCGTCCCGAAAATGGATTGTCCGAACTTGTTTCCGGTCAGATTGATTTGGCTGCGGCGGTTCGGCCGGTTGAAGGCGTGGAGAAGCTGCACTTCATCGCGCGTGGCAAGGTGCCGCCGAATCCTTCCGAATTGCTGATGCACACTGGGTTTACCGATCTTCTCAGCAAGGTATTGCCGTTGTATGACTTGGTCATCATCGACACTCCGCCCATCTTGGCGGTTACAGATGCTGCCGTGATCGGCCATCACGCAGGCACCAGCCTGCTGGTGGTGCGCTTCGGATTGAACCAGTCGCGCGAGATTGCACTGGCCAAACAGCGCTTCGAACAGAACGGCGTGCAAATCAAGGGCGCGATCTTCAATGCCGTAGAAAAGCGTAGCGCGGGCTATTACTCCTACGGTTACTACGAATACAAGGCCGCCAAATAAATTTGCGGCGACTTCAAAGAGGCAACATTTCGCCCTGTTATGGGGCGAAGGCACGACAATCTCCCCCCATCTGTCTATAGGGGAGGCGGGTGGAGGCAAGTTCAGGCATGGCACAGGATGGCCGGCCCTCCAAAGGAGCGAGATGTGTGGTGTGAACGCACATCGATGCTCTGGGAGGCGATGTACTTCACCGTGCCTGTTCTCCAACCCACTCGGATCATTCGGACAACGGATACAACATGCAGTCATTGGACAACGCAAAGATCGCGATCGTCGGCTTGGGTTACGTGGGCCTGCCATTGGCAGTGGAGTTTGGCAAGCAATTTGAGGTCACTGGTTTCGATATCCACGTCCAGCGGATCGAGGAGTTGCGCAACGGTTTCGATCACACCCAAGAGACTTCGTCCGAGGAACTGGCCTCGGCAAAGCGTCTGGGTTACACCACGGATCTCGAAGCGCTACGGCAATGCAACGTGTTCATCATCACCGTGCCGACGCCGGTGGACGAACACAAGCGTCCAGACTTCACGCCGCTGATCAAGGCTAGCCAGTCCGTCGGCAAAGTGCTGAAGCGTAGCGATGTGGTGATTTACGAATCAACCGTCTATCCCGGCGCCACCGAGGAAGTCTGTATACCCGAACTGGAACGTGTTTCAGGGCTCAGGTTCAATGTCGACTTCACTGCGGGCTATAGCCCCGAACGCATAAACCCGGGTGACAAGCAGCGCCGCTTGGTCAACATCCCCAAGATTACCTCGGGCTCGACCCCGGAGGCAGCCGAGTTTGTCGACTCGCTCTATCGCCGCATCATCCAGGCAGGCACCCACAAGGCGTCGAGCTTGAAGGTGGCGGAAGCTGCAAAAGTCATCGAAAACACCCAGCGTGACGCCAATATTGCGTTGATCAACGAATTCGCTCTGATCTTCCATCGCTTGGGTATCGATACCACCGACGTGCTCGAGGCGGCTGGTACCAAATGGAATTTTCTACCGTTCCGTCCTGGTCTGGTCGGAGGGCATTGCATTGGCGTCGATCCGTACTACCTGATCCAGAAGGCGCAATCGGTAGGGTATCACCCGGACATCCTGCTTTCTTGTCGCCGCATCAATGATGCCATGGGTCAGCATGTGGCCAGCGAGGTAGTGAAACTGATGATCGGCCAAGGGCACGCGATCAAGGATAGCCGCGTGCTGGTGCTTGGCTTCACTTTCAAGGAGAACTGCCCGGACCTGCGCAATACGCGCGTCGTCGATCTGGTCAAGGAGCTGGAGAGTTTTGGTGCCCAGGTCGATATCCATGACCCATGGGCGGATGCAGTCGAAGCAAAGGCTGAATACGGGTTGGACTTGTTGGCTACCCAGCCAGTGCCTGGCACTTATGATGCTGTGGTTGTCGCCGTGGCACATGATGAATTCAAAGCAGAAGGCAGCGCCGGTATGCGTGCACTGGGAAATCATCGTGCCGTGCTGTACGACATCAAAGGCATCCTGCCCAAGGAAGAGGTGGACGGCCGTCTCTGAAAGGCGTCTGTCCGCTTATCTTCCGCCCGATGCGAGGAAGCGTGTACGCGCGTTGTTGTTGGCCAACCAATTATGTTGCTAGGAAGAACATACATGAAGAATTTCGGTCTGATCGGTGCTGCCGGCTACATCGCTCCGCGCCACATGCAAGCCATTCGGGACACTGGCAACAAGCTGGTGGCGGCGTACGATCCCAATGATTCGGTCGGCATCATTGACAGTTATTTTCCGGACGCCGATTTTTTCACCGAGTTCGAGCGCTTCGATCGGTACGTAGACAAGCTGCGCCGTGCAGATCACGGCAACAAGCTCGACTATGTTTCCATCTGCTCGCCCAATTACCTGCATGATTCACACATGCGTTTTGGTTTACGCTCAGGCGCAGACGTAATCTGCGAGAAGCCGCTGGTACTCAATCCGTGGAACATCGATGGGTTGCTGGAAATCGAACGAGATACTGGCCGCAAGGTGAACACCATCCTGCAGCTTCGCGTGCACCCTGCGATCATGGCGTTGCGCGACAAGGTGCGCGCGGCTAAACGCGGTACCAAGCATGAAGTGGACCTCGCCTACGTCACCTCTCGTGGTCACTGGTACTTGCAGTCGTGGAAGGGGGATGACAAGAAATCCGGGGGTATCGCTACCAACATCGGCGTGCACTTCTTCGACATGTTGCACTTCATCTTTGGCGAGCTCCAGGACAACGTGGTGCATCACTCTGCCGAGACCAAGGCCGCCGGCTACCTCGAGTACGAGCATGCCCGTGTACGCTGGTTCCTGTCGGTGGACGTTGCCGACGTGCCGGCGGCACAGCGTCTGGCGGGTCAGCGGACTTATCGCTCGATTACGGTCGATGGCGAAGAGATCGAGTTCTCAGGCGGCTTTACCGACCTGCATACGCGCAGCTATGAGCGCATCCTTGCGGGCGAAGGTTTCGGCCTGGAGGAGAACCGTACTGCCATTACTGCAGTGTCGACTATCCGCAATGCGCGACCGGTTGGCTTGCATGGCGAATACCATCCGTTCCTGAAAGCCAACTTGGGTTGAGGTGGCAACCATGGGTCACTATCAGCATCCCAGTGCCATCGTCGATGAGGGCGCGCAGATCGGTGAGGGTTCCCGCGTGTGGCACTTCGCCCACGTATGTGGCGGCGCGCGTATCGGCAGTGGGGTATCACTCGGGCAGAACGTATTCGTAGGCAACCGGGTAAGCATCGGCGATCGCTGCAAAATCCAGAACAATGTGTCGGTTTACGACAATGTGACACTGGAAGAGGGCGTGTTCTGTGGTCCCAGTATGGTGTTTACCAACGTATACAACCCGCGTTCGTTGATCGAACGCAAGGATGAATACCGTGACACGCTGGTAAAGAAAGGCGCTACGCTGGGTGCGAACTGCACCATAGTGTGCGGCATCACCATCGGCGAATATGCCTTCGTCGGTGCCGGCGCAGTGATCAACAAGGACGTGCCTGCTTATGCCCTGATGGTTGGCGTTCCCGCGCGTCAGATCGGCTGGATGAGCGAATTCGGCGAACAATTGAATTTGCCTTTGCATGGTGATGGCGAAGCCATTTGCTCGCACACGCAAGCGCGTTATGTGCTGACGGCAGGCAATCTGCACAAGATTGCCGCCTGACCCTCTGATTCTCGGTCGAAATCATGCCTACTATGCATGATCGTCCTTATTGGCATACGTGATGGCCTGCCAGAGCGATCCCGTTCTGTGTAAGCGACACTCATTTTGGAACTTCGTACATGATCGACTTCATCGACCTGAAGGCCCAGCAAGTCCGCATCAAGGACAAGATTGATGCGGGTATCCAGCGTGTTCTGGCTCATGGCCAGTACATCCTCGGCCCGGAAGTGACTGAGCTTGAAGAAAGGCTGGCAGCTTACGTCGGTGCCAAGTATTGCATCAGTGTGGCCAACGGCACGGATGCCTTGCAGATTGCCCAGATGGCACTGGGTATTGGTCCCGGCGACGAAGTGATCACTCCTGGTTTTACCTACATCGCCACAGCGGAAACTGTGGCACTGTTGGGGGCCAAGCCGGTATACGTGGACGTCGATCCGCGCACCTATAACCTTGATCCAAATCTGCTGGAAACAGCTATCACGACGAAGACGAAGGCGATCATTCCCGTGTCGCTGTATGGTCAATGCGCCGATTACGATGCGATCAACGCGGTTGCCGCCAAATATGGAATCACGGTGATCGAGGATGCTGCGCAGAGCTTCGGTGCCAGTTACAAGGGGCGCAAAAGCTGCAACACTACCACCATTGCCTGCACCAGCTTCTTTCCCAGCAAACCGTTGGGTTGCTATGGTGACGGCGGCGCTATTTTTACGAACGATGACGAATTGGCCAAGGTGATGCGGCAGATCGCCCGGCACGGCCAGGATCGTCGCTATCACCACGTGCGCGTGGGCGTGAACAGCCGACTCGATACGCTGCAGGCCGCCATCCTGTTGCCGAAACTCGAAATTCTGGATGACGAAATTGCTGCTCGGCAGCGGGTGGCCCAAGCCTATGCGCGTTCTTTCGGAGAGATGGGTAGTATTGCTTCGCCAATTGTTGAAGCACACAACGTCAGTGCTTGGGCTCAATATACGATCCAGGTTGACAATCGAGCCGACCTGCAAGAACGGTTGAAGGCGGCTGGCATACCTAGTGCAGTGCACTATCCGATTCCATTGAACCGGCAACCTGCTGTCGCTGATGTAGCGGCAAATCTTCCGGTGGGCGATGCTGTGGCTGAAAGAGTAATGAGTTTGCCAATGCACCCATATCTGGATGTCGGCAATACAGAACGTGTCGTTTCGGCAATTATCGAATTCTGTGTTGGTCAAACTTGATGTCTTTGACGTTGCGTGAGCGCATCGCGGCGCGTCTTCCCCAAGGACGCGTTACGAGAAGCATCCTCACACTCGCCGGTGGAACTGCGATGGCACAAGCCATCAACGTCTGTTCCACGCCCGTCGTCACCCGTCTGTACACCCCTGCGCAGATGGGTGTGATTGCACTGTTTATTTCGTTTTTCACTTTCTGGTCGCCGGCGCTGTCACTGCGCTACGAATATGCTTTGCTGATTGCCAAGGACGACGCGGAATCACACGTCGTGTTGCGCTTGGCCGTGGCCGTGGTTGTGGGCATGTCATTTCTTGGACTGCCGGTTCTGTGGGGATTGCACAGAGCGGAGGTGCTTGGGTTCGGATTACTGCCAGACTGGGCGCCGCTTGCAGGTGTAGCGATCCTGCTGGGTTACGGCGTGTTCATGGTGTATCGCTCATGGGCGTTGCGTGCAGGCATTGTCAAGCAAATTACTAAGGCAACGGTCATGCGATCGGCTGCCAGCGCTACTACGAGTATCGCGCTGGGGCTTCTGACCGGCGGAATACCGGCGCTGTTTGCGGCCCAGTTCATGGCATCGTGGGCAGCGATGCTGAAGTTGACCAGAAATGTTCGGCGGCATTTTGTATCCAGTAGGCCCGAACGAGTCCTGGGGCGGGAGATAGCTGCTGCTGCGAAGCGATATGTGAAATTTCCCTTGTTCGAAACCCCCTCCACCTGGGTCAATCAACTCACTGCATCGCTACCTGTGCCGATGATCGTTACGCTCTTTGGCGCGTCTGCTGCAGGATGGTATGGCCTGGCGAGAACGATCGTCGGAATACCCAATGCGCAGATTGGTACTGCGGTGGCGGACGTCTTCCAAATGGAGGTTTCGAGTGCTGTCGTGGCGGGTGATGCAACGAGAGTGCGCGGATTGTTCTACAAGCTCATGCGCAAGTTAGCCTTGATCGGGCTGCTGCCGATGGTGGGTGTGATGGTGCTTTGCCCACTGCTGGTACCTTGGGTCTTCGGTCATGCATGGCGCGAGGCGGGATATGTCGCAGCCATCATTGCACCTTGGATGTATGTTGCACTAATTGTAAGTCCGCTGAGTGGGGTGTTGTCTGCGCTGCAGGCGCAGGAATACAAGCTGATTTACGATGTCGTGTCGATTGTGCTTATAGCGGTGGCATTCCTGCTTGCAAAAGCTTGGCATCTCGGCTTGTTGCAATTCATCGCTGCACTATCGGCTACGGCGATGCTCGGTTACATCGTCTATGCCATCGTGATCGTGGCGGTTGTGGAGGCGCGCCTTCGCACGGTTGCACATGGCGCCGACTAGGTTGCTGATATGAATAACAGGATGGTTCAGTCATTTGAAGTGAGGCTGTCATGTGCGGTTTGATCGGTGCTGCCGTTGATTCGGGAACAGGCTTGACTGATCGGATGCAGGCGGGCTTGGATGCCTTGCGCCATCGCGGGCCCAATCATCAGGATGCGTTGCGGTTCGAATACTCCGGCAAAGAGTTGTGGCTGGGGCATACCCGCCTTTCGATCATCGACTTGGCGAGTGCGGCTGATCAACCGATGTACTCCGATGATGGCCGCTACGTACTGGTGTTCAATGGCGAGATTTACAACTACATCGAACTGCGTGATGAATTACGCGCGCTTGGCGTGCAGTTTCGTACCGCCTCTGACACAGAAGTGCTTCTGAATGCCTGGGTCAAATGGGGTGAAAGCTGTCTCGGGCGCCTCGATGGAATGTTCGCATTTGCCGTATTCGATAAGATTGCCGGGACGCTGGTTTGTGCGCGTGATCCATTTGGGATCAAACCGTTCTTTTATTCAACGATAGGCGGCGCATTTTACTTTGCGTCCGAATTGCCAGCCGTCCTCGATTTGCTTCCAAGTCGACCGGGCCCCGATCTGCAAAGGGCCTACGACTATCTTGTGCATGGCGATTACGACAGCAGCGAACGCACATTTGTCGATGGCGTCTCACAACTAATGCCTGCGCACCTGCTTTCGCTGGACGTCGCGACTTGCAAAATTACATCCATGCGGCGCTGGTGGTCACCAAACATCGAGCAGACGTCCAAACTCAGCTTCGCTGAAGCCACGGATGTTGTGCGGGATATCTTTTTGCGGAATATCCGACGTCAATTGCGCAGCGACGTGCCTCTTGGCGCAGCGCTTTCAGGCGGAATCGACTCCTCGGCCGTGGTATGTGCCATGAGGCATGTCGAGCCTGATCTGCCAATTCACACATTCAGCTTTGTCGCATCGAATGCGGGATTGTCGGAAGAGCGCTGGGTAGACATTGTTAATGAACATGTTGGTGCCACGGCCCATAAAGTCAGTGCAGATGCCGAAGAACTCGCCCGTGATATTGACGACTTGGTACGGATGCAAGGTGAGCCGTTCGGAAGCACAAGCATTTACGCCCAATACCGGGTATTCAAATTGGCGCGTGAGTCGGGCATTACAGTAACGTTGGATGGGCAAGGTGCCGATGAGTTGCTCGCCGGGTACAACGGCTACTCAGGCTATCGAATGTTGAGCCTGCTATCGCGAGGAAAGGGTATTCACGCCTTGCGCTTCGCAAGGGCTTGGAGCCAATGGCCTGGTCGCAGCTACAGGCAAACAGCGTTCGATCTATTCCGTGAGACTTTTTCGGATCGGGCTTACGCGGGCGTACGCAGGTGGACTGGCCGCCAGGTGACGCCAAAATGGATCGATGCAGCGATGCTCCGGGCGGCGGGCGTGAGGATGTCGGAAGATCGCTACCGGGATAGGGACGTAGCTGCAGACAGAAGAGTGATTGGGCATCTGCGTTCATCCTTGCAAAACCGGGGATTGCCCGGCTTGCTTCGTCATGGAGACCGCAACTCAATGCGCTTTTCGATAGAAAGTCGGGTGCCATTCCTGACGTCTGAATTCTGTGAGTTCCTTTATGCGCAACCGGAGCAGTATCTGATATCCGAATCGGGTGAGACGAAGTCCGTGTTCCGCGCAGCCATGCGTGGAATCGTTCCGGACGAAATACTGGATCGCAAAGACAAAGTTGGTTTTGCAACACCCGAGCGGGCATGGCTGCAAAGCATTTTTCCGGTGTTGCGCACATGGCTAGGTGGTGCCGCATCAATTCCGTTTCTAAGCGGAGCCGAGGTCATCAGACAGAGTGAAAATGCACTGATGGACCCGAAGAAATTCAGCTGGCAGACGTGGCGGTTGGCAAACTATGCAAGATGGTGGCATCTGATGCATCTAGACAGTGATACACAAGTCCTCCGGGCTTGCTCCAAGGGAAATTGAAGATGTCTTCGAATGCCGTGCGCGGTGCCGAATCTGCGAAGGGTAGTAGGGTATGTCTAGTTGTCCTCAATGAGTTTACGAACGATAGCCGCGTATTGAAGGAGGCCCTATCGTTGAAGGGGGCGGGCTACCATGTCCAAGTGCTGGCGCTACATGCTCATGGCTTGCCATTGCAGGAGGTTATCTCTGGGATACCGGTTCAGCGCATTAAATTGTGGACTCGTGGATGGTCCAAGTGGAAACCGGTGCAAATTCTGAAATACGTAGAGTTCATGCTAAAGGCGTTGTTTCAGTGTAGGAGCTTTGATGTTCTGCATTGCAATGATCTGGATACATTGCCTGTAGGTGTTTTATCGAAATGGATGCATCTTGGTCGACAGCGGGTTGTCTATGACGCGCACGAATTTGAGATCGACTGCGATGGCCCTGCGAGTCGCGGGCACATTCGCGCGAAGGCTCGCCTGGAAGGGACATTCATTCACCATGCTGACGCAGTCATAACGGTAAGCGCATCCATCGCCAAGGCGTATAGACGTATCTATCGGATTAAAACCCCGGCGCTTGTGCTTAATTGTCCTCCGTATCGCGAAATGGTTGGGTCTTGTAATAGATTTCGCGAGGAGTTAGGTATTCGTGCGGATCAGAAAATTTTTTTGTACCAAGGAGGGTTATCGCCCGGGCGTGGAATAGAAAAAATTTTACAGGCGTTTTCCGAAATGCCTGGCGATGATGTTGTGGCTGTATTTATGGGGTATGGCCCATTGGAGCAGATGATAAAATTCGCTGCGGCGAATACTAAGAACATTTATTGTAGGGCGGCAGTGTCGCCACTATATTTATTGGATTACACAGCATCTGCTGATTTTGGGCTGGTTTTCATTGAGAAGAATTGTAAAAGTTATGCATGGTGCTTACCTAACAAGTTTTTCGAATACCTCATGGCGGGCCCGGCGATATTATGTTCAAATCTTGTTGAGCCGCGCGTGATCATGAGGCAATTTGAAGTTGGGCTATGCGTGACGGGAGATACGCTAGAAGATTTGAAAGCCGGGATAACTCAAATTATGCTTATGAATAACTTGATTGTTGCGGAAGAGGGTGCAATGGCTCGTCGAATTTATTGCTGGGATGCGCAAGAAAAGTCGCTCCTTGATGTTTATGCTAACTTGCGCATTCAGATAATTGAAAAATAACGTGAATGGATTAGATTCGGTAGAAATAATAGAGGTAAAATAAATAATAGTGTGCCAATGCGCTTTGCATTTTGATTGATGTTTCTGCAGTTGTTTTCGAGTTTGAGGGGGTGATATGACTCGTTCCGGTGTTATTGATGCATGCCTCACTCTTGCATATAAGGGTATGTTGGATTCTGTGTTGCTATTTTTTATTTTGCCGATTTATTTCGATGACCCAATCTATCGAACATTTGGGCATTTGAATCCAATCAAAGTTGCGATGGGTTATATCATGGCCTTGGGTTGCCTTATGTCATTTTCTGGCATGAGTAACCATCGGCGAGTTAGTAGATTTGTTTTGTCTACGCAATTCGTGCTAATTATTTTGCCGTTTCTTTCCATATTTGGCTGTGTTGATTTGCCTGTATGGTATCCAGTAACTCTCGTTCTCGGATTTCTGACCGCCGTGTTGGTTGCGCGGGTTGGAAAGGTGTGGCGCTTGCCGCGCCTTGGTCTACGTTTCCGATATATTGCGTGGGCCGGCTTGGCATCGATTGTAGCTATGGTGTTCGTGCTCTTAATTACAAGTGGTGGACTGAGCAGGTTTAATCTTGATTTGACCAAAGTGTACGACTCGCGCGCCGAATACAAGGACCAGGTAGCGCCTTGGATGTTCCAATTCGTCCAATGGGTTGGTTACGTGCTTGACATGGTTGTGATTATTCTTGCGGTGCGGCCGTTGAGCGCTCGTTGGCGCATTTTACGCTGGGGTGGAGTCGCGTTAATGGTGGTAATTCAAATATTGCTTTTCGGTATGACTAGCTTTAAGGCATTTTTGTTACTTCCTTTTGTGATGATTGGATTGCTCGTTCTTGGGAATAGAATAGACATTATCAAGTCGCTCATGATAGGCGCCCCTTTATTGGCGCTGGTCTTGTTGATTGTTGCGATGACTAAAAACACAATGGGCAATGCATTGCTTGAGCGCATTTTCTTCATACCGGCCGGCATGCATAGCTTGTATTTTAATTACTTTTCATCGCATTCATATATGTATTTTACCAGTAACTTTTTTGGAGGGCTTTTGGGCGGCAGCCCTGGTCAGAGTGCTGTTGATCGCATCGCAATGGTCTATTGGGGAAGGTCTTTTTCACCTAACGTGGGCTGGATTGGTATCGCTTTTGCCGGATGGGGCATTTTTGGCGTGCTTGTACAGGGTGTTTCCTTGGGATGTATTTTGCGAGTTGGTGATAGCATGGCGCGCGATGTCATTCCACGTGGCGCGGCTGAAGGATTATTGCTTGGGCCGGCGATTGCTCTTGCGAGCGCGGGCTTGTTTTACACATTTTTCTCGGCCGGCTTTGGAATTGCGCTGTTTGTATTATGGTTGCTTGAGGCGCATTATGCGCGTGATGGTCAGTTAGATAGACCGTCAGTCGTCCCTAAATTAGGTTTAATGCAATACTTTAATTAAAGTCGCGAACCTGCTTTCTACAGCGATGTTTGCATAAACGAAAGATTGCGTGTCATCAAGGGATACACATAATGTGTGGTGTGGCTGGTACTGTACGTTCATCCTCAGTCAATAACGAAATCGGTGAAGATTTTTTACGCCGTTTTATTGCTAGGCGCGGCCCTGATTCAAGTCGAGAGATTAGCCATGCGCTAAATGGCCACAAGGTAACGTTGATACATACAAGATTATCAATCATTGATTTGGATGGCCGCTCCGGACAGCCAATGGAAGATTGTGACTCCGGTTGGGCGATTGTTTATAACGGTGAAATATATAACTATCTTGAGCTACGCCAGGAACTTGCAACTCTTGGTTATAATTTTGATACAAAAGGCGACACGGAGGTACTCCTCAAAGCTTGGGCACATTGGGGGGTGGAGATGCTTGCAAAATTAAATGGAATGTTCGCCTTCGGTGCTTTCAATAGACGCACAGGCGAATTGTGGCTGGTGCGTGATCGCTTCGGCGTAAAACCTTTACTCTGGGGGCGATTGCCGTGCGGGGGATTGGTGTTTTCATCTTCTGCGGCAGGTATTGCGGCAAGTGTTGGTGACGAGGTAGATGTCGGTTACTGCGCTCGTGGTCTGCGCTACAAGGCGTTCGAGTTGCCAGAATCTGGAGCGCCGTTTCGCAAGGTAAATTCGGTACCTCCTGGGGCTTGGGTGAAGGTAAGCATCTCGGATGCTGGCCTTGGTATTACCGAAAAGCACTGGTACAACCTAAATGAAGCTGTTTTTAATCGAGCCGCGGCACTTGCAATGTGTTCGGACGAGCAGGCCATGAACGAGTGCCAGCAGACTTTGGAGAGCGCGGTACAGTTACGTTTACGCAGTGATGTTCCTTTAGCGGTATCCCTCAGTGGTGGGCTTGACTCTTCTAGTATCGCTGCATTGGCATCACGGCATGTCTCGTGTCTTAGCGGCTTTACATATGGTTCTCCAACTGCGAAGAGTTCCGAAGGCCCTGTCGTTGCTAATTTCGCAAGACAAGTGGGTATTAGTGCTGAATTCGTATGGCCAAAGCACGGAATCGATTCGCTAGATGCTTCGTTGGAGCATCTATTAACTGCCCAAGAGGCTCCCTTTAGCGGCCTGAGCGTATTGGCGCAAAATGAAGTTTTCCGCGCTGTTCGAAGTGCTGGTTTTAAGGTATTGCTTGGAGGTCAAGGGGGCGACGAATCATTCGGGGGCTATCGCAAATTTTTTGTAGTGGCGTTGCGTGACGCGTTGAGCCAACGTGATCCACGTGGAGCGATGCACTTTGCATGGTCACTCGGTTTGATGTTGTTGCACGAAGCTCGGCAAGCAAAAATGTATTGGCAGAGCTTGAGTCGCTATAGGAGCCGTGGGGCTTTTGCATTCCAGTTGCTTGATTGGGAGCCGGAAGTCATTAATTTATGGGGTGACCAAGGCTCGTCGTTAAGAGCGCGCCAGATAGAAGATGTGCAACGTTGGAGTATTCCAAGTCTGCTGCGGTACGAGGATCGCAATTCGATGTGGCATGGTGTGGAGACACGCCTTCCTTTTATGGATTATAGATTAGTGGAACTGGCGCTAGCATTGCCTTCGCGCTTGAAGATCGCTAAGGGTTTTGGCAAGTGGGCGCTACGAAAGATCGATAAAGGAGTCGTGCCTGATTTTATTCGACTCAATCGCCGAAAACGCGGGTTTGATGTAACGCAGTCATGGCTCAATGATGGGATTGGGGTGAGTTTGCGTAAGCGCATACTTGAACATCGTGGAGTGCTAGCAAGCCATCTAAAGGCGGGGGTGGATCTTGAACGGCGTTTGACGACCGAGAGGTTATCTGATGACAGAAATTTGTTGGACGAGGCGTTGATGCTGGCGTGGTTGGTCAAGCCGGTGCGTATGCCGCCTCCGGTAGAGGTGACGGCATGATGCGTGTCTGCCATATGTCATCAGCACATCGTGGGTTGGATATTCGCATTTTTGAAAAAGAATGTGTTTCATTGGCAAACGCCGGTTATGAAACGCATTTGATAATTACAGCATCCGATGAAGCTGTCAAAAAGGCTGCTGCGAAGAATGTATTTTTGCATGCTATGCCAGCATCCTCTGGGCGCTTTATGCGCATGTTTCAACATGGGTGGCGCTGTTATTGGATGGCACGTGGCATCGATGCTGACATTTACCACTTTCACGATCCTGAGCTAATTCCTTACGGCATAATTCTAAGCCTTTCTGGAAAGCGGGTTATTTATGACTCGCATGAGGACTTGCCGCGCGACATATTGGACAAGGAATGGATTCGGCCATGGATGAGAAGAATAGTGGCGAAATTGTCAGAAGTGTTCGAGTATATAGGTGCGCGCTGGTTCTTCTCGGTGGTGGCCGCCACACCATTTATTGCGGAGCGTTTTAAGAGAGTTACGTCTAAATCGATTGATATAAATAACTATCCAGTGCCTGATGAGCTAACGCCGGCTGAGGTGCGTTCAGAAAGGTGCAAAAATGTTTGCTATATAGGTAGCATCTCTCGTGCGCGTGGATTGAAGCCGATTATTGAGGCGCTACCAAGAGTGCCGGATATGGGGCTAATATTATGTGGTGAATTTGCCGATAAGGGCTTTGCCGAAGAATTGCGTGCTATGCCAGGCTGGTCTCAGGTTGACTACCGTGGCCAAGTGAATCGCGATGGAGTGCGTTCTGCGTTAAATGAAAGCATTGCGGGCATGGTGACATTGTTGCCTACGCGCGCTTATTTGGATTCGTTGCCGATCAAAATGTTTGAATATATGGCGGCAGGACTACCCGTTATTTCATCGGATTTCCCATTGTGGCGCCGGATCGTGGATGGAGCACAAGCTGGCATATGTGTGGATCCGATGTCATCTTCAGCTATTGTTGAAGCGCTACGAAATCTATCTGGTCATCCAATGCTAGCCGCGCGTATGGGAGAGGCTGGCCGTCAAGCGGTGCTTGAAAAATACAATTGGCCAAATGAGGCGGAAAAGCTGATCAATTTCTACAAGAATTTGTAGCAAAGGCGATGCTGGCATATGGTCGGTGGAGTTAGTGGGCTGTTGCCAGATGCGTATGGGCAACTATTCTTGAAACAATTCTGGTGGTGTAAGAGTCGCAGGGAGTGATGAATGTCATGATGGTTGAAGCCCTGCGGTACGTATCGCTGTAGATTTTAGAAAGATGAGTGACTGAATGCGTATTCTCTTTTTATCCGATAATTTCCCTCCGGAAAGTAATGCCCTGACTGCCCGCCTTTACGAGCATGCGCAGTATTGGATCGATCTTGGTCATGAAGTAACTGTGGTAACGTGCGCACCCAATTTTCCAGAAGGGAAGTTGTTTTCGGGATACCGCAATCGCTGGAGGCAAATTGAGGTCATGGGTGGTATCCGTGTTGTGCGCGTCAAGACCTACATGACTGAGAATAAGGGCTTTGTTAAACGCACCCTTGATTTCGTTAGCTTTATGGTAATGGGCACATTTTTTGCCCTATTTGAGCGCGAGCCAGATGTTGTGGTGGCCACGTCGCCACAGTTCTTTTGTGCTGTTGGCGGGTGGTTGGTGGCGGCACTCAGGCGTAAGCCTTTTGTGTTGGAGATTCGTGATTTATGGCCGGAATCAATAGTTGCAGTAGGAGCCATGCCGCGTAATGTGCTTATCCGGCTTTTCGAGGTAGTTGAGCGATTTATTTATTGGCGCGCAACCGCAATTATTGCTGTTACCCAAGGTATCCACGATGGTATTTGTGGCAAGGGTGTCCGCAAAGAGAAGGTCCATTTGATCGGAAATGGTGTCGATCTGAGGCGCTATCGTCCCATGCCGCCCGATTCTGAAATAATAAAAAAATATGATCTGGAGAATAAATTCGTAGTCGGCTTTCTTGGGACGCATGGATTGGCATATGCATTAGACATGATCATCGATATGGCTTCTGCCTTGCGTGACCGGTGTAATATTGCTTTTGTATTCGTTGGCGCGGGAATTGAAAGGGCTAGAATTGAAAATCTTGCCGCGCAGCGACAGCTTTCGAATGTCCGTATGATTCCCAGGCAACCAGGGGAATTGATGCCGCATATGTGGAGCGTGTGCAATTTAGCACTGGTGCCACTCCGTAAATCGAGCTTTTTTCAGATGACGAGACCTGCAAAGATATTTGAAGCTATGGGAATGGGGATCCCAATCCTCTTCAGTGGTGTGCCAGGAGAGGCAAGCAGGATTGTCAGCGAAAGTGGAGCGGGGGTGTGCCTTGCTGCCGAGGACGTCGAGGCGCACGTAGCAGCAATTTGCAAGTTAGTTGACGACTCGCCAGCGATGAGCCGAATGAGATTGGCTGCTTCGAGTGCAGCGACCAATTATTCGCGTAAATCCTTGGCGGAGAAAATGGCGCTGATCATGACTGAGGTGCAGAAGTAGTGCCTGGAGATGGATCAGGTGGTGCCGTGGGCAGAGTTGTGTGCGGTGATCGCGACGTCCCCCCGCTTTGAGTCGCGGGCCGGTTTAGAGTCCGGAGTTACTTTAACTGCTTCGCGTAGGGCACCATCGTGAACGCGATGATCATTGCCGCACGAGCACTTCCGCCATCGGTACTTGATCAGATGAGTATTCCTGCATGAAACGTGAGGATGCCTCAGGTGCTGAGTCAGATAGTGGTGTCAACGAGGGACGAAATCATCGCCAAACGCCAAATCTGATTGGTGGTGGATGTCGACGGCAGAATCTGGGGATAGTTCTTGGCCATGAAGGCTTTCGCTTTCGGGTCATCTGAATTTGAAAGTATGAATATCCGCATGCCGAGATCGCGGATCGTATTATTGAATGCTCCCCATTGTGGGTATCCTCCTGTTGGGAAAGACCAGGCTAGTCCATAAGGAGCATCGCCCGTGGTACAGCTTCCAGTGCCGTTGTTGTAACCGGAGCGATACCAGCCATTGCTGCCATCCCAGAAATTGCTAAATAATGGATATTGAGAATCTTTATTCCAGATGGTGTCTGCAATTTGGTGGGCGTAGGCCTGCTGTAGTTTAGCCGGGTCAAAAGCCGTGTTGTGGTAACCGAAGATAGTAGCAAGAGCCGTGCGGTTGCGAACAAATGTTTCCAATGCAGGCACCAGTCGCCGAGCGTGACTGATATCCCAGCCCACATTGGCATCAATGTACGAAGATTTACTTTCGACGCGAATGCTTTTCTGCATGTGGCCCGTTGAGTCCTTATTGCATGCCACTGGGCTGGCTGCGGTGTTGTACAGTGCGTACTTCGAGTCAGAGTAATTACGCCAAAAGCCGCGATCGACCTCCGCGCGGATCCCATTTGAAGTATTGGTCAATGTGGTTCGTGTCAAAAACAGGTCAAACATCCCGGCGATTTGCTGGCGCTTGGATTGCAGCGAGTTGAACGAATTGGTTCCGGCAGTATCCAGTCGAATCCCTGCTTGGTGCAGCTCTGCGAGGTCGGCAAGCGAGGTCATGAACCAGAGGTCGCGATCTGCGAAGAAATACTTGGATTGGCTATCGACCACGCTGGCCGGCGTCATCTTCAATCGATCCGCGACCCATTTGAAATAATCAGGCGATAACCATCTGTTTATTTGATCTGCAATTGTGCTTCCAGCATCGCTTACGAAAGCTTTTTCAGTGCTGCTGCGTTGGTTTTCCGGTATCGTTTCCACGATATCGGTGGCTACCGCGCCAAGCAGGCCAAGGAACTGTGCGCTGCACAGCTGTACTTCATGGCCTAGCAAATGGTTGGCTGCGGTACAGGTAGAACCACCGGTGCAAATCCAGCCTTTCGAGGCCGGGGATTCCGGTAGTGACTTCAACGAATCGAGGGCGGGGGAGAGCACTGCAACCAACTCTGCAATTTGCACGTGATCCTTGCAGCGTCGTGTCATTTCAACGAAAGGTTGCAGATCCTCTTGCGTGTAGTACAAAACATAGACATCACCTTTCACGGTGAGTCCGTCCTTGATTTGATCGGCGAAATAATTTCGCAGACCATGCTCCCACAAGCTGATGGCTTCGTTATGCACTGGACCAGAGCAGGAAAAGTCCGTGGGAATCGTGTTTGTAATACCCGTTGCTTGCGAGCCGGTCGACATGAATGCTGTAGCGACGGCGCAAACCGAAGCGATGAATAGGGCAGTGAGCGAACGCATGCTGGCGCCTCCGATCCGGTATAAGTAAGCTACTTGCAGCTCTCTATCTATGCTGTTATCTCGTGCAGTGGACGGAATCTCCGTTTACTGCATGTCTGTTGGCCCATGATAGGCGCGCCATCGTCAATTTTCACCAAGCAAGTATTTGTGAGATGAAAGGTGATTTGCTATCGGGGCTGGATGAATTTGACCTGCTTGCTGGCGACTCTTCTCGAATCCTTCGTAATGCCACGAAAATAGGTCGAAAGTGCTTTATGTAGCGAGATTAAAGTGTCTTCTGCTGTTGCATGGCGACTTCATCATTCGCCGCAGGTCGGTTACGCGACTGCACCCTGCCCGCTGTGCGCGCCTGTTGGCGTGCCCAAGTGCGGTTGGCCATCGCGATGTACGCAACCATGAAGACTATGAAGGCAGCGAGGTTGGTGCCGGCTCCTAGGTCCAATTGGCGTACTAGACTGCCGATGAAGGCAATCGTGGCGGCCAGCGCTAATAGTACGACCAAGGCGGAGCGTGAACCCAGGCCCATGCCCATCAGGATATGGTGGATGTGTCCACGGTCCGGCTTGAACGGTGACTTGCGCTCACGCAGGCGACGGAACATTACGGCCAGAGTGTCGAGCACGGGTAGTGCAACACACCACAATACGTCCACGGGAGACAGGTGGGACCCGGGGTGTTGACTCAGGTAGATCAGCGTCCATGCAAGCACGTAGCCGATTAGCATGCTGCCAGCGTCACCCATGAAGATCTTGCGGCCGAGCAGGCCGAGATTGGTCGCCAAGTAGGGCAGGATCGCTGCAATCAGCAGTGCCATCAGGGTCAGCATGCCGGAGGGGGGGGCATTGGTGAAATGCAGGATAGCCGCAGCACAGACCAGAGTGAGGCCGCCAGCGAGGCCATCAATACCGTCCATCATATTGAAGGCATTAACCAAGCCGATTACGGCGACCACGGTAAGAGGAATGCCAAGCCAGCCCAAGGCCAAATCATGGTTGAACAGTCGCCCTAG
>NZ_JACYXK010000026.1 GCF_014842975.1 Rhodanobacter sp. DHB23
CTTCACCGACTTGAGGAAACGTGCGTCCGGAAGAAGGGCAAGGTTGACGTGAAACCGCCAAGGATGGCGCTGCACGATCTATGAAAGCTATCGCGTAGCGCGAAAGATGTCGCTTCTCAACAGCCTGTTAATTCCCTCCGTCCCCTTAAGCCGGCCGAAGACCATACCTTTGCCAGGACAACGAAGATCGCCACCGCCACCAGGTTGGCAAGCGGCCCGCCCGCAGCCAAGCAAAGCACCTGGGGGCGCATAGGCCGCCCAGGATCGCAGGCAGCCGAAACTAAGCCACCTACACGGATCTTTTGTCGGGTGCTCCATCGCACACGCCATCCTCGCTGCTGCGAAATGACCTCGATGCGTCCAAAGCGAACCTGCATGACCGTCATGCCGGCCCAACGCGCTGCTGCATAGTGACCAAGCTCGTGGATGATGACGGTGGCAAGGCCAAGCAACGACACGATCAACATGGGAAGAATCGGCCCCAATCGCCAAGCATCTCCAACCGCTATCACACACAGGAGAAAGCTGCCCCAGCCCGTGACGAACCCGACCATCCACTGGACAGGCCGGCAGATTCGATCCAGCCAGCGATAGGCCCGCGGCGTCATCGCGCCACCGCCGGCTTGCGGCTTGCGAACCAGGCATCGCTCGGATAGCTGAACAACTGATACGCCGCGCAGGCCAATACAACGACGCGGCCCACCGTCATCATTGCCGCGACGGAGTCGAGGCTGAATTCATCCACCAGCCCACGGGCCGTTATAGCCACACCAAGCAAGAGCAGGATCAGGTAAGTGGCCCTCGCCCAGCTTCGCCCTTGCGAAATCTTGTGGATGAAGAACGCCGAGAACAGCACCGTAAGCAGGTAGCTGCAGCACAGGACCACGGGGGAAACGCCCGTTCCGAACCGGACAATGTGCTGGAGGCTACCGAGCAGCCCGATGGCCAGCGCCACCCAAAGGCAAAGAACGCCGATACGAACCTCCCTCGGCTTGGCCGTTATCGCTGCTTCCATGGCGCCCCCTGATCATTATTTGCCGCGCGGTAGCTTATAACACCCGCTGCAACTTCTCCGCCAACCACATACCAGCCACTTAAATCACCAATTAAAGCCGAATGAATCAATTGAATTAATTAAATCCATGGACCACAAAATAAAGTCCAATCCCTACAAACTAATCCCATCCACCTGACAGATTTTGTTTTCCATTCGATTTAATATCAAAACCGCCGCAGCGCCATCGCCGTCGGCCGGAGAAAACCGCCACCCAAGGAAATCCGCAAGACCCAAAGCAGCGCGGGCCGCATGAGCTGGAACTCATACGACCCGCTGACCACAACCAACTTCAACGGAGTTGACCATGGCTAAGCCCGATCATACGGCAGTCGCGCGCGACGATGCGCGCATCCCCACCAACCCGCTCTCGAGCCACTACTGGACGCTCACCGAGGCCAAACCCGAGCAGCAGGATGCCGCCACCCTCGCCGGCCTCACCACCGCCATTCGCGCCCTCGCCCGCGTCCTCGCCAACAGCGAAGCCTTCCGCGATCTCCACACCAACAGCCAAAGCGACACCATCGAACCTGGCTGCTGCCCGCTGGATGCGCCCACCACCGAAGGCCTCTTCGCCGCCCTGTACTTCCTCAGCGAGCAAGCCGAAGCGTTCAGCCAGTTGCCCGTGACCACTCCAATCCGTTCGAACGACGTGTCGTACTGAACTACGCACCTCATCTCGCCGGGCGGCTGCGTCAAGGCCGCCCGGCCGACCCGGGCTGGGCGACGCCAGGTTCCAGGCCATGATCGAAAAAGCGCTAAGTCGCCACGCCCAGCTGCGCCAGCGCGGCCGGTTACAGCGACACGTCATCCGGCCGGGAAACGTTTAATTCCCTCCGCCCCCTTATGGTTGTTTCATTTATGGCGGATCTAAACACGAATAGGCGCAGCGGCCAAACCCATTCCTACAATGTCCATCAAGATCGCAGGGAAAAATCCATCAGTGATTTGAGCATTCACTTCACATCGGCCTATATTCGGCAGACACTGCAATACCTGATCAGGCAACGATCCACCAAGCCCTCCCATGAAATGACACTCTCCACATAGTCCATCCTCGCACGGCGCGATCTCTATAGCTCGACCCGTAAAAGATTGAATATCGGAAAGGATCTCGTCGGATCTCGGCCTCGCGCGTATAAGCTTACAAATTAACACCGCATCTTTGAAATTAGCAAATCGACGTAACTTAATTAGCCCACGCTCATCCATTTGTTCAAGAAACCTGACTTGCTCAATTGATTGACGACCTGTTTGCGTGCCAGCAATCCAAGAAGTGGGCAAGAGATTCTCAATCATCCTGACTGGCAAGATGATCAAGCAAAGTCGATAAAGCGCTTCGCTTGCAACAGAAAGACACTTCTTAGCGACATCACCCAGAGAGTCGCCAGGATGCCACTTGTCGCTATCTGCGACACATATTGCGACCCGGCCCTGCGATTTCCGCTGCTCTAGCTCGACACCAACGTTTGTACCTCCGCCGCCAAGCGGGCGCAAGCTAACTTGCAATCCGCGGTAAGGTGAAAGTTGCACGTACCGCTGAGCTAATTCACAATAAAGCTGGGCATCACTTAGATCTTCACAAAGCAGTTCAACCCGCTCCGTCCAAATTTCGTCCGAAAATACGCGTAACGGCGCTGTTACTAAATCACCATTTCGCGTCTCCTCCAGACAATCCCTCTTCACCACGATAAAGAAACCGGCCGGCCGCAAGCCCGAGAAGGTAGGCAAGCGCTGTAAAGTTCTCTTGAAAGCAACACGAGAAAAATTCGACAACTGAGGTAACACTGACAACTTTTCAAGCAGCGACCTTGAACCAACTACAAAGTGTAGGCCACGAAACGAGGCCATCCCGAGATGTTCAATGGCCAGAAGCTCCTTTTCCGAAAGCTCAGCCCCATCAAAGTCAAACTCAAGTTGAATAAACATCTTAAGCCTCCGGCAAAAAGAAGCCGAAAGGCCAATCACCCTCAAGCACACCTTCTTTATTGAAGTACGAGCGACGTACTATAGTCGGTTTTGTTGGTGACTCCTTATCAAATAAGACAACTGTCACCTGATCTTCTCGTAGCAACCCCTTTGCAACCAATGCACCTAGGCGATTAACGATATGCTCGCTGTGCGTTTCGATTATGAAGCTCACGTTTCCGCGCTCATCTGAATGCCGAATAGCATCAGCAAAAACATCAGCGAGAAGGGCCTGGAACCTAGGATGTAGGTGAAGCTCGGGCTGCTCGATAGCGATGATCGATGAGCGGTTTGTCTCATTAGGTTGAATCTTCTCTTTTATCTGAAGACTCTTCCAAATTTGCAAGACAATTGGCAGGACTTGGCTATAACCGAAGCCTGTGTCTGCGAGATTTCGATCACTCTCCGAACCTTCCTCACGAACGATCAATGCGGTATGGCCTTCAGAACGCCTAGCCTGAACCTTGAATCCGAGCGAATTGGTCATCCATGTTTCAAGTGCCACCCGTTCGTTGTAAGACAGCGAGTTGATGAACATTGGAACATTATCACCCAACGGATCTATTTCATCGACCGCTAATTCCTGGAAGCGATAGTACCTCGACGCGGTTGCGCGTACAGGGGCCAAGTATCGAACAGAGCCGGCAAAACGGTCTAGCTCAACATTGAATTGAGCCAACAGATCCGGCATAAACTTTAAGAGCGCGTAACGGAATATTTCTGAGCACTTCGCAGGCATGCTGCCAGAATCGCCCTCTCCGGCCACATATTTCGAGAGAGAAGGGTATATCTTAGATACATGATTAATGAAGGACTCTTCACTCGCCAGACGAAGCCTCCTCGCGAGATCTCGCCTCCTCTTGGCACTAGTATTTCCGTGGTGCAAATAATCAGTATTCTTCAGAAGAAGACTAAAGAAGGGGCCATCGCTATTCATCATGGCCTCTATGTCTACGCTATCGTCTTGGGCTATAGACTTTATCGCTGGGAAGAAGCCGCGACGCAAATTTTCTATGCGATAGGGACGATCAAGAACCACCTCAACTCCACACGAAACGGCCCTAGTAATATTGCCTGACGGATCAATTTCAAGCCTAACCTCTGAATCAAATACAGCCACCATAATGGCTGACACATAAGCACTTTCCCCTCCCTCCCTCTTTCGAAACGTGAGAGACGCATCAACAATTACGTTCTCTTGAATGAATAGTCGGCGCGCACCCGGAAGATAAAGACGAAGCTGCTCGCCGGAGGAGGAGTAGACCACCTCACGACGTCTATTAGTCGCAATTTCTGCCCGGAAGCCGATCGACAACTCCCCGACCTCCCTAAACTTAGACAGCGTCTCGGAAAAGCTGCCAAAGTCGACAAGACGCCCGTACCAAAGTATGGGCTCCTTTGTTTCCTCGTTGAGACTTTGCTTTAGTAGCGGGAAAAGCCGTAAGAAGCTGCTCTTGCCTGAGCTATTTTTCCCCAAAACGACTGTAATAGGGGCCAAATCAATCCAGCCGCTTTCCTCGATACTCCGAAAACCACTCAAGCGAACACTCTTTAGCATTACTCTTCCTTTTGCTTAGCCACCAGAGCCCAGACTATGCGATTTTTCGCCCAGCGATTGCGCTGTGCAATGAATTACATATTCCGCCGATATTCCCCACCCACATCGTACAGTGCATGGCTGATCTGCCCCAGCGAATGCGTCTTCACCGCCTCCATCAGCGCATTGAACACGTTCTTGCGGTCGCGCGCGGTGTTCTGCAGGTAGGCCAGGCCGTGCCCTTCGACTCCGCCCTGCGAGCTACGCTCAGGGCGAGCGGATTGTGGTTCGTCGGTGGAATCGGTGCCATGCGCATGTGACGTCTCGCCGGCGGGCGCCAGCGCATTCCGCGCCTTCTGGAACGCCTGCACATTGGCGATCTGCTGCCCCTTCTCCTCCTCCGTCGAGCGGATCAGCTCGATCTCGGTGGCGATCTCGCCGCCGTGGTCCTTGGGCAGGAAGGTGTTGACGCCGATCAGCGGCAGGCTGCCGTCGTGCTTCTTGTGCTCGTAGTACAGGCTCTCTTCCTGGATCTTGCCGCGCTGGTACATGGTGTCCATGGCGCCGAGCACGCCACCGCGCTCGCTGATGGCTTCGAACTCCTTGTACACGGCCTCTTCCACCAGGTCGGTGAGTTCTTCGACGATGTAGCTGCCCTGCCAGGGATTTTCGTTGAAGTTGAGGCCCAGTTCCTTGTTGATGATCATCTGGATGGCCACGGCGCGGCGCACGCTTTCCTCGGTGGGCGTGGTGATGGCTTCGTCGTAGGCGTTGGTGTGCAGGCTGTTGCAGTTGTCGAACAGGGCGTACAGGGCCTGCAGCGTGGTGCGGATGTCGTTGAACTGGATTTCCTGCGCGTGCAGGGAGCGGCCACTGGTCTGGATGTGGTACTTCATCATCTGGCTGCGCGCGCTGGCGCCATAGCGCTCGCGCATGGCGCGGGCCCAGATGCGGCGGGCCACGCGGCCGATCACGGTGTATTCCGGGTCCATGCCGTTGGAGAAGAAGAACGACAGGTTGGGCGCGAAGTCGTCGATCTTCATGCCGCGCGCAAGGTAGTACTCCACGATGGTGAAGCCGTTGCTCAGGGTGAAGGCGAGCTGGCTGATCGGGTTGGCCCCGGCTTCGGCGATGTGGTAACCGGAGATGGAGACGGAGTAGAAGTTGCGGACCTTGTGCTCCACGAAGTACTGCTGGATGTCGCCCATCATGCGCAGGGCGAACTCGGTGCTGAAGATGCAGGTGTTCTGCGCCTGGTCCTCCTTGAGGATGTCGGCCTGCACGGTGCCGCGCACGGTGCTGAGGGTTTCGGCCTTGATCTTCGCGTAGGTCTCCGCGTCCACCAGCTGGTCGCCGGTGACGCCGAGCAGGCCCAGCCCCAAGCCTTCGTTGCCCTTGGGCAGCTCGCCGGAGTACTGCGGGCGGCCGTGGGGGAACATGGCGGCGATCTGCTTTTCCGCCGCGGCCCAGCGGGCGGGATCTTCCTTGAGGTACTTCTCCACGTTCTGGTCGATCGCGGTGTTCATGAACATCGCGAGGATGATCGGCGCGGGGCCGTTGATGGTCATCGACACGGAGCTGGTGGGCGCGCTGAGGTCGAAGCCGGAGTACAGCTTCTTCATGTCGTCCAGCGTGGCGATGTTGACGCCGGAGTTGCCGATCTTGCCGTAGATGTCGGGGCGCGGCGCCGGGTCTTCGCCGTACAGGGTGACGGAGTCGAATGCGGTGGAGAGGCGCGTGGCCGCGCCGCCCTGGCTCAGGTAGTGGAAGCGGCGGTTGGTGCGCTCGGGCGTGCCCTCGCCCGCGAACATGCGGGTGGGGTCTTCGCCGCTGCGGCGGTACGGGTACACGCCGCCGGTGTAGGGGTAGTAGCCGGGCAGGTTTTCCTTGCCGAGGAACAGCAGTTGGTCGCCCCAGCTTTCGGTCTTGGGTGGTGCGACTTTGGGGATCTTCTGGTGGCTGAGCGACTCGCGGTAGTTCTCGACGCGGATGGTCTTGTCGCGCACCTTGTATTCGTTGACGTCCTTGGTCACCGACTCGCGCAGCGCCGGCCAGTCGCGCAGCAGGTGGATGGACTCGTGGGTGAGTTCCTTGAGCGCGGTGTTGTAGCGCTGGCGGAGCAGCAGCAGGGTGCGGTCGACACTTGCCTCACCGTCATTCCGGCGAAGGCCGGAATCCAGTGCCTTGGCACTTGAGTCGTGCGCTTCGCGCGAGTCGTTTGACTGGATCCCGGCCTTCGCCGGGATGACGGCGTTGTGTAGATCCTCGCTGTGGTACAGCTCCAGCGGCTTGGGCAGCTTGTCGTCACCCAGTTCCTTCAGCGACTCGTAGTAGTGCTGCGCCTTGCTGGCGGCTTCCGACTGGTGCGCGATGGAGGCGTTGATGCCGCGGCCCTGCTCGGCGATCTCGGCCAGGTAGCGCACGCGGCTGCCGGGGATCAGCACGGTGGCGCGCGGCTCCTTGAGCGTGGTGTCAAGCCGCGGCGTCCAATCGCAGCCGCCTTTGTAGGAGCCCACCTTGTGGGCGATGGCTTTTTCGTCGGTGTTCGCGGCCGTGTTATCGCGCACAGGGTGCGCTCCTACGGAGGCGTTCGGGCCCAAGTGGAGTTTTTCGCGCATCAGCCGGCACAGGTTGGCGAACATCCAGGTGACGCCGGGGTCGTTGAACTGGCTGGCGATGGAGGGGTACACCGGCACGTCTTCGTCCTTGACGGCGAAGGCGGTGCGGTTGCGCTTCCACTGCTTGCGCACGTCACGCAGGGCGTCTTCCGCGCCGCGCTTGTCGAACTTGTTGAGCACGACGAGTTCGGCGAAGTCGATCATGTCGATCTTCTCGAGCTGGCTGGCCGCGCCGTAGTCGCTGGTCATCACGTAGACCGGGAAATCCACCAGGTCGACGATCTCGGAATCGCTCTGGCCGATGCCGGCGGTTTCCACGATCACCAGGTCGTAGGGCTGCGCCTTGAGGAAGTCGATGCAATCGTGCAGCACTTCGTTGGTGGCGGCGTGCTGACGGCGCGTGGCCATGGAGCGCATGTAGACGCGGTGGCTGCGCAGCGCGTTCATGCGGATGCGGTCGCCCAGCAGCGCGCCGCCGGAGCGGCGGCGGGTGGGGTCGATGGCGAGCACGGCGATGCGCATCTGCGGGAAGGCGTGCAGGAAGCGCAGCAGCAGCTCGTCCACCACGCTGGACTTGCCCGCGCCGCCGGTGCCGGTGAGGCCGAGCACGGGCGTGGCCTTGCCGGCCAGCTTCCACTGCTTGCGCAGGTGGTCGAGGTCGGTGGCGGAGAGCTTGCCTTCCTCGATGGCGCTGAGCATGTGGCCGATGGAGATCTCGTCGTCCACGTCCACCTTGGACGCGGCGGTGTCGGGCGCGCGCTGCGCGGCGGCGCGGCCGGCGCGTTGCATCACGTCATCGATCATCTCGGTGAGGCCGAGCTTCATGCCGTCGTTGGGGTGGTAGATGCGCTCCACGCCGTAGGCCTGCAGCTCCCTGATCTCCTCCGGCGTGATGGTGCCGCCGCCGCCGCCGAACACGCGGATGTGCGCGGCGCCACGCTCCTTGAGCATGTCCACCATGTACTTGAAGTACTCGACGTGGCCGCCCTGGTAGGAAGACAGCGCGATGGCGTCCGCATCCTCCTGCAGCGCCGCGCGCACCACGTCCTCCACCGAACGGTTATGGCCCAGATGGATCACCTCGGCGCCCTGGCTCTGGATGATGCGGCGCATGATGTTGATCGCCGCGTCGTGGCCGTCGAACAGGCTGGCCGCGGTGACGAAGCGCAGCGGGGTGGTCTCGGCCTGGGGCGAGCCGACAGGGACGTGCTTGGCGGGGGAACTCATGGCGACTCCGACATCGTGTGCGATGAACCGGACGATTTTAGTGGGGATCGGCGTGAAGAGCTTGCTGCAGCGCGTGTACCGGGGCGTATGGGGCCGCGACGCCGGGCCGTATCTGCCCACCGAACCGGCTTACGCCGGTCATGAATTGCCTACATACTTTGGGTATCGACGGCCGGGCGTCCGGCCAAGTGGACAAGCCACCGGAACACAGGAAGCGGCCGCCATGCCTGGCGTGGGGCCGACGAACGCGGTGGATCAGGCACGCGGCGGACCGCATGCCACCACCGTCTGTCGTACGGGGTTGATCGACTTCAACGCTGACAGGGAAATCGTATGAAGAAGGCAATGCTGGGGGCACTTCTCGCCATGGCGGCCATGACCGCCCAGGCCGCCACCCGCCAGGACATCGAGTCCTCCGCCGTCGTCAATGGCACCATCGTGCTGGCGCAGGACGGCACGGTGCAAAGCGCGGTGGTCGACAACCCGGCCAAATACGGCCAATCCATCGCCAACTTCGTGCACGACACCGCGATGCATTGGCGCTTCCAACCCGTGTTGCAGGACGGGCAACCCGTACTGGCCAAGACCAGCATGCATGCCCGCGTCGTGCTGAAGCAGAAGCCCGATGGCAACTTCGAGGTACGCATCAAGGGCGTCACGTTCGGTGACGACGACCCGAATGACACCAGCACGCTGCACAATTCGCCGCTCAACAAAAAGCTCGTGCCGGATTACCCCATGGTCGCGATCAAGGAGCGCGTGCAGGGAACGGTGTATCTGGCGCTGCACGTGGATCGCAGCGGCCATGTGACCGATGCCGTGGCCTTGCAGGTGAATCTCGGGGTCCTCGGCCAGGAGAACACGCTCAAGCGTTATCGCGAAATCCTGGCGCGCTCGGCCCGCCAGGCCGCGAGCCGATGGACTTACGAAATCCCCACCACGGGCAAGCTGGCCCAGCAGGACAGCTGGACGGTCCGCGTGCCGGTTACCTACAACTTGAATGTATGGGGCGCACCCAAGCCCGACCACACCTGGCAAACCTATGTCCCCGGCCCGTACACGCCGGCACCCTGGGTCGACAGGCCGGACGCGGATGCAGCGGATGCCATTGCCGACGGCACCGTGCAGACGGATGGCGCGGGCCCGACCCTGCTTCCTGCCGCCTCCAACCACGGCTGACGCGCGGCAAGGCATTCCCGGCGGGTGCATCACCCGCCGGACGCGGCTTCGCCGATCGGGGTCGCAAGCATTCGATGACGCGGGGCTGGGGTGGCAAGGCCAGCATCACCGGGCACTCGTTTTCCTTTCCAGCGCCTGCTTCATGGCCGCGGCGCCCAGTTCCACGTTCTGGCCGATGGGCCCGGCCAGTTCGTCCGGCAAGACATCGGTGATCCAGACCAGGCGCGTGCGGTGTTCGCCATCGGCAAAGACCTGGAAGGACGCGTTGTGGTGGCTCGCCCGGCCGCCGACGGAGGCGTAGACGAAGCGGCGCGCGTCATGGTCGAGCGTGACGATGCGTTCACGCACCACCAGGCCGTTGGCGAATGTGACGATCCTGGCGTCTCCGTCCAGTTTCGTGTCGACCAGCACGCCAGGCACGAGTCGTTCGTGCGTCGCGCCGATATCGCTGATGGCCGCCCATACATCCGCAGGGTCGGCATCCAGCAGTATTTCCCGGCATATCGAAGCCATGGTGTCTCCCGGACGGATGGCCGTGCATTGGATCGGTTTCAGCCGCCCAGCGTGTCGACGGAAGTCCACGTAGGCACCCAGGTCCTGCCGCCATCCGTGGAGATGGCCCAGTCCTGCCGGCAGGATTTCGCCGTGATGCCGGACCACACGTTGCGGGCCAGCACGGTCTTGCCATCGATCTCGTCCATGCCGATGAAGGTGCCGACGCCATTCCGGAATTCGCCGACCATCGGCTGCTCCAGCGTGCCGGACTTGCTATTGGCGAAGTAGACCCGCCACTGCTGCGTCTTGCGGTCGTACAGGCGCAGCGCCAGGTCCTCGAGGTGGCCGCCGGGTCCGTCGACTTCGAGCTGGCCGATGTTGGCCCAGTCCTCCCAGAGCCGATACGCCGCATGCGTGCCGCTCAGGTCGCTCCACGCATCGGGTGAAGACAACGGATGCGGCACGGCACGTATCCGCGTCATCCATTGCCCCATGTTGAAGTCGAAGTCGTGCTCCGGGCCGGTGCCCTGGGCGTGGTGCACGTCGTAGTCCGGCGCTTTCTTCAGCCGGGTGAGCTGCGCGACGAAGTCGGTGGTCCAGGTCTTGCCGCCGTCGAGCGAGACGGCAATCTCGTAGTGGTACGCGTCCGGCGTGATGTTCGACCAGATGTCGCGCTGGAGAACTTTTTTGTCGCCGGCTTCGGTCCAGGCATGGAACACGCCGACCCCGTTGCTGAACTCGCCGTACGAAGGCGCCTGCATGGTGCCGTCGTCGCTGCCTGCGAACTGCTCGCTCCATTGCCGCGACTTCGGGTCGTAGAGAAAGAGGGTCACGCCCTGGAAGTGGCCGCCGGAGCCGGAGGCTTCGATCTTCTCGATGTTGGCGCGCCCGTTCCACAAGGGCTGGTCGATCACCGTGCCGGTGAAGTTGCTCCAGGCACCGACGCCGGACGCCGTGACGTCCCGGCTCATGATCCGGGTCTGCCACGTGCCGAAGTGGAAATCGAAGGCGTGCTGCTGGTCGTCGCCCCGTGCCGCGCCTGCGGCGGATGACGACGGCCAGCCCATCGTCAGCGCAAGGGCAAGCAGGCCTGTACGCAACATCGTTTTCGCATGCATGGCGTCTGTTCTCTCAAGGGGAGGGGAGCGTTGCGGGATGCCATCAATGGACGTAGTTGATCGCGATGGCCGGCGTTACCGAGCGTGTCGCGTCGTGCCCGCCCACGATCACGCGCGCGCCCAGCAGCACGCCGAGGCTGGAATTGAAGCTGTACTCGACCGCGGGCGCGTAACCGTAGGCATCGCTGGAACCCGACTGCAGGTGCGTGGGCACGGGCAAGGCGTCGACCGGGTCCGTGCTGCCGTCCACGCGGGTGGCCGCGCCGTGGCTGCGGAACAGGTCCAGCGCCAGCACCCAGCGGCGGGTGACGCTGTATTCGGCCGAGGTGCCCATGTAGAACGCGTCGCCCGGCCGCACCGTGCCGCGGAAGCCGGGTGCGGTGCCGTAGACGCTGGCGCCGCTGACGTCGGCATCGCCGTTGAAGGTGCGCGTGAGGTTGAGCCGCACGCGCAGCAGGCGGCCGTTCGGCATCCAGAAATAGCTCTGCGCATTGAGGCCCAGCGTGGTGGCCCAGGCGCCGCCGCCCAGGCCGTCGCTGGCGCGCGCCAGGTTGTCGTAGCGGCCGGTGGGCAGGGTCTCCTGCAGCTGCACGGCGAGCGTGGGCAGCCAGCTGCCTTCGTGGAAGCGGGTGAGCCGGTACTGCGCCTGCACGATCTGGTCGCCCAGGCCGATGCCCGAGCTGTCCGGCCCGTTGCTGACGCGGTTGTAGCCGACGATGGGGATCAGGCCCACGGTGAGGCGGTCGGTGAGCCCGTACAGCACGTAGGCGCGCGAACCGAAGGCATCCGAGCCTTTCGAGGCGACGTCGTAGAAATAGGGCTCGACCAGCACGTGCCCCTGCGGCAGCGTCTCGGCGGAATTGGCCAGCATCGGGCCGGTCCACCAGGCGTCGTCCAATGACTGGCGCGACGGGCCGGCATCCTGCGCGACGGCCGTGCCGATACCCGACAGCAGGACGAACGGCAGCGCGAGTCGGCGCCACCGCAAGCATGCCTTTGCCGCCTGTGCCCGCATGACCACCGACACCTCCACTCTTCGTGCGCCAGGAGCAGACTAGGCAACCAAGTGGCTCGAATGAATAGCCACCCGACGAGGACATGACATGACCACTCGGCAAGCCGCCACGAAACGCGCCTCCGCCAGCCTGGTCCCGGCTATCGCGCTCGAGGGCAGCGGGCCGATCTACCAGCAACTGGCGGAATGGTTCCGCCGCGCCATCGCCGAGGGCCGGCTGCGCCCGGGCCAGCGCGTGCCCTCCACCCGCGCGCTGGCCGGCGAGCTCGGCGTCTCGCGCCTGCCGGTGCTGGGCGCCTACGAGCAGTTGCTTGCCGAGGGTTACCTGGAAAGCTTCACCGGCAGCGGCACCTGCGTGGCCGCGGCGATCCCGCACGAGGGGCCGGCCCCGCCGCGTCGCCGGGTGCAACGCTCGCCAACCGCCGCCGCCGCCGCATCCGGGCCGCGCCGCGTCGCCGCGCGGGTGGCGGCGATGGCCTCGCCGCCGCAGACCTGGCTGGAGAGCCAGGGCGCGTTCCGCGTGGGCGTGCCCGCGCTCGACCACTTCCCGCACGGCACGTGGTCGCGCCTGCTGGGCCGGCATGCGCGCCACGTCGGCACCGACGCGCTGGTCTATGGCGACACCCTGGGCCACGCGCCGTTGCGCGCGGCGATCGCCGAGTACCTGGCGACGGTGCGCGCGGTGCATGCCGACGCCGACCAGATCCTGGTCACCAGCGGTTCGCAGCACGGCCTGCAGATCTGCGCGCATGCGCTGCTCGATCCCGGCGACCACGCCTGGGTGGAGGAGCCCGGCTATCCCGGCGCGCACCAGGCACTGGCGGCGGTGGGCGCCCTGCCCGTGCTGGTGCCGGTGGACGCCGACGGCATGGACGTGGCCGCAGGCGTCCGCCGCGCGCCGGCGGCGCGGCTGGCCTACGTCACGCCCTCGCACCAGTTCCCGCTGGGCGCCACGATGAGCGCGGCGCGGCGCATCGAGCTGCTGCAGTGGGCGACGCGCGCGGGCAGCTGGATCGTCGAAGACGACTACGACAGCGAGTACCGCTACGGCAGCAAGCCGATCGCCGCGCTGCAGGGACTGGATGCCGACGCGCGGGTGATCTACGTGGGCACCTTCAGCAAGGTGCTGTTCCCCGCGCTGCGGCTCGGCTACCTGGTGGTGCCGAAGGACCTGCTGCCGGCCTTCCGCGCCGCCCGCGACGCGCTGGACACCTGCTCGCCGATGCTGCCGCAGCGCGTGCTGCACGACTTCATCCGCGAGGGCCATTTCGCGCGGCACATCCGCCGCATGCGCATGCTGTACGCGGCGCGGCGCGCGGCACTGCAGGCGGCGATCCGGCGGCACCTGCCCGACACGCTGCAGGTCGTGGGCGCCGAGGCGGGCCTGCAGCTGACCGCCCTGCTGCCGCCGGGCGTGGACGACGTGGCGTTGTCGCAACGGGCGGCGCGGGCCGGCGTGTCGGTACGGCCGCTGTCGCCCTGCTACCGCGGCGAGACGAAGCGCCATGGCCTGATCCTGGGCTATGGCAGCGTGGGCGAGCGTTCCATCCAGGAGAGCGTGCGGCGCCTCGCCCGCTGTCTCTGAGAGACTGTACGAAGGCCTCCCCCGTGTCCTGCATGGCCTCATCGTTCGGAGGCAGGCGCACCCTGAGCGCGATGGCTTTGCTGCTCGATCGAAGCCAAAGCCATCGCGCACAGGGTGCGCTCCTGCAACAGATTTGCGCGCCGGGCCCGCGCCATGCGGGCAAGGCCCCCCCTGCTCCGACCTGAACGCGTTGCCGGTACCGCGTCAACACACGCGGGCAGGCCGGCGTTTCCCCACCTGCACGCCGCCTTTCGCGGCGACCACGGAGAGCCTGATGAGCCGCAAGTCTTCCGCCCTGATCCTGTCCGCCGGCCTGGCGCTGGCCGGTGCCGGCCTCGTCGCCATGCCCGCCGCGCAGGCGCAGGTGATTGGCGTGGGAGTGAACGTGGGCATCGGCGTGCCACCACCGCCACCGCGTTACGAGCCGGTGCCGGCGCCGCGCTACGGCTATGTCTGGGCGCCGGGCTACTGGATGTGGAGCCCGCGCATGCATCGCCATGTGTGGGTGGGCGGCCGCTGGGTGCGTGCGCGCCCCGGCTGGCGCTACCTGCCGCCGCACTGGGACCGTGGGCCGCACGGCAACTGGCATTTCCGCGACGGCTACTGGGCGCACTGAACACGCGGAGGCCCGCGATGGCATCGGCACGTCCTTGCCGTCGCACCGTCCGCATCCTGATTCCGGCCACTTCGCGGCGCGACAACGCCGCGAAATGCCGCTTCGCTTCACCAAACGAGGGAGGAACCTCATGTCGTCACGTCGTCTTGCAGGTCTGTTGATGGTCGCCGCCGCGGCAGTGTCCGCCGCGGGTTGTGTGGTGGAACCGCCGCCGCGTCCCCGCCCGCGCCCGATGGTCTACGCGCCGCCACCGCCGCAGGTGGTGGAAGTGATCGCGCCGCAGCCCCCGCCGCCGCCCATCGAGGAAGTGCTGCCACCGCCCCGCCCCGGCTACGTCTGGGCACGCGGCTACTGGCGCTGGAACGGCCGCCGCTACGTCGGCGTGGCCGGCCACTGGGAAGTGGTCCGGCCCGGCTACCGTTACGTGCATCCGCACTGGGAGCAGCGCGGCGATGGCTGGCACTTCCGCGCGGGCGTGTGGGTGAACGGCTGAGGGTTTAGATGTAGATGTGGATGTAGATGTACTTCTGCGGTCATCCCTGATCGCGAAGATCAAACGGGCGGCCATCCATGGCCGCACTACTCAGGGAACGGCCCGGGTTACTCCGGGCCGCTTTGTTTGCCCCGCCACTGGCCATTGCCTTTCGTGCCACCGCGGCGCGATGTCGAAAATCGCCGCCGGCGTTTCCGGATCGCAGACGCCGAGACGAAAGCTGGGCAGAATCTGCGGATGCCGACAGCCCCGCCCTCCATGGAAGACATCCAGCCCGGCCTGATGGTCGTGCACGGCAACCGCCTGGAAGACCTGCGCGACCTGCTGGTCGAATGGCTGGCGCGCGCGCCGCTGGCGCCGCTGGAGGACGAGCTGATGCTGGTGCAGAGCAACGGCATCGCGCAGTGGCTGAAGCTGGCGCTGGCGCGCCCGCGCGAAGCCGGCGGCATGGGCATCAGCGCGGCGGTGGACATGCAGCTGCCCGGCCGCTTCCTGTGGCGCGCCTACCGCGCCGTGCTGGGCCGCGAGGCGGTGCCGGCGGATTCGCCGTTCGACAAGTCGCGCCTCACCTGGCGGCTGATGCGCCTGCTGCCCGCGCAGCTTGGCGACGCGGCCTTCGCGCCGCTGCGGCACTTCCTCGGCGAGGGCCGCGTCGATCCGGCCAGGCTCTTCCAGCTGGCGCGACAGGTCGCCGACCTGTTCGACCAGTACCAGGTCTATCGCGCCGACTGGCTGGACGATTGGGAACACGGCCGCGACGGGCTGCGCGACCCGCGCGGGCAGCGCCTGCCGTTGCCCGCGGAGCAGCGCTGGCAGGCGCAACTGTGGCGCGCGCTGCTGCGCGACGTGGGCAGTGCGCAACGCGACAGCCATCGCGCCGCCATGCACCGCGCCTTCCTCGCGCGCGTCGCCACGCTGGAAGCGCGACCCGCCGCGCTGCCGCGACGCATCGTGGTGTTCGGCATTTCCTCGCTGCCGCAGCAGACGCTGGAGGCGCTCACCGCGCTGGGTCGCGTGTGCCAGGTGTTCCTGCTGGTGGCCAACCCGTGCCGGCACTACTGGGCCGACATCATCGAGGACCGCGAACTGCTCAAGGCCGAGCGGCACCGCCACGCCGCCAAGCCCGGAGCGCCGGAAACGCCGCAGTACGAGGAGCTGCACCTGCACGCGAACCCGCTGCTCGCCGCCTGGGGCAAGCAGGGCCGCGACTACATCCGCCTGCTCGACGGTTTCGATGCGCCGGCGATCTACCGCACGCGCTTCGCCGCGCTGGGCCGCGACATCGACCTGTTTGCCGATCCCGGCCGCGACAGCCTGCTGCACCAGGTGCAGCGGGCCATCCTCGACCTCGAACCACTGCCCGCCGATCCTGCGCAACGGCAAGCGCTGGAACCCGGCGACGAGTCGCTGCGTTTCCACGTCGCGCACAACCCGCAGCGCGAAGTGGAGGTCCTGCACGACGAACTGCTGGCGCTGTTCGAGCGTGCCGCGCGCGAGGGCCGGCCACTGGCGCCGCGCGACGTGATGGTGATGGTGCCGGACATCCAGGCCTACGCGCCGCACATCCAGGCCGTGTTCGGCCGCGTGCAGCCCGGCGACCCGCGCTACTTGCCGTGCAGCATCGCCGACCGACCCGCACGCGGCGCCACGCCGCTGCTGGTGGCGCTGGAACAACTGCTGCGCCTGCCCGAATCGCGCTTCGCCGCGGGCGACATCCTCGACCTGCTCGATGCGCCCGCGTTGCGCCGCCGCTTCCGCCTCGACGAGGCCGACCTGCCCGTGCTGCGTCGCTGGATCGAGGGCGCCGGCAT
The DNA here is from genome assembly GCF_014842975.1 of Rhodanobacter sp. DHB23. Taxonomy (GTDB): domain Bacteria; phylum Pseudomonadota; class Gammaproteobacteria; order Xanthomonadales; family Rhodanobacteraceae; genus Rhodanobacter_A. The sequence goes on from NZ_JACYXK010000026.1 coordinate 16,717, forward strand.
CCGCTGGGGCCTCGACGGCAGGCAGAAGCTGGGCCTGGGCCTGCCGCCCGAAGAACAGAACAGCTGGCGCTTCGGCCTGCGCCGCATGCTGCTGGGCTATGCGGTGGGCGACGGCATGTCGCTGGACGGCATCGCGCCCTACGACGAAGTCGGCGGCCTCGACGCCGCGCTGGTCGGCCCGCTCGCCCTGCTGCTGGAACAGCTGGAACACGGGTGGCGCGTATTCGCCATCCCGGCCACGCCCGCGCAATGGATCGAACGCCTGCGCGCCGTGCTCGCGGCGATGTTCGACGCGGGCCGCGACGATGACGACGCCCTCCTGCTGCAGCGACTGGACGATGCGCTGTCCACGTGGGAACAGTCCTGCGTCGAAGCCGGCTTCGATGGACCGTTGCCGCTCGCCGTGGTGCGCGAGCACTGGCTGGCCACCATCGACGAAAGCCGCCTGTCGCAGCGCTTCCTCGGCGGCGCGGTGAGCTTCGGCACCCTGCTGCCGATGCGCGCGATCCCGTTCCGCGTGGTCTGCCTGCTCGGCATGAACGACGGCGACTATCCGCGCCGTCACGACGCGCCCGACTTCGACCTGATGGCCTTGCCGAAACAACAGCGCCCCGGTGACCGCTCGCGCCGCGAGGACGACCGCTACCTGTTCCTCGAAGCCCTGCTCTCCGCACGCGACGCCTTGTACGTGAGCTGGGTGGGCAAGAGCGCGCGTGACAACAGCGAGCTGCCGCCCTCGGTGCTGGTGGGCCAGTTGCGCGATTACCTCGCCGCTGGCTGGGATGCCCCGCTGGCCGCGCTCACCACCGACTACCCGCTGCAAGCCTTCAGCCCCAGCTATTTCGACGCCGCCAGCGACGCACGCCTGTTCACCTACGCTGCCGAATGGCAGCGCGCGCGGCGGCTCAGCCGCGAAACCGAAGCCGTCCCGCTCGCGCCGTGGCCGCGCGAAACGCCCTTGGACCTCGCCCTGCTGCAACGCTTCCTGCGCTCGCCGGCCAGGCTCTTCTACGCCGAACGCCTAGGCGTGCATTTCGCCGGCGACGATGATGCCGACACCGACCACGAGCCCTTCGCCCTCGGTCCGCTGGAGAACCATCAGCTCACCGACGCCCTGCTGCGCACCGCCATCCACGCCGGCGACGCCGCGCTGGCGCCCGTCGCGCAACGCCTGTACGAACAGGGCGAGCTGCCGCCGGGCAGTTTCGGTGAACTGGCGCTGGCGCCGATGGAAGCCGCCGCCAGGCGCGCCGCCACGCGCTGGCACGCGCTGGATGCCCACTATCCACTCACCGGTAAAAGCCACGCGCTGCACGGCGCGGCGCACGGGTTAAGCATCGAGGACACGCTGGACGATTTGCGCACGGACGACGACGGCGGCCACGTTTGCCTCGTGGCCACGGCGAGCCAGCTCATGCCGGACAAGAAGCTGCGCCACGACAAGCTGCTGGCGACCTGGGCAACGCACTTGCTGGTGAACGCCAATGCGCTGCCCACCACCACCCACATCGTGGCGCCCGATGCCATGGTGCAACTGCGCCCGCTGGATGCCGCCGACGCGAAACGCCATCTCGACGCGCTGCTCGCCGCGTTCGCCGCCGGCCTGTGCGCGCCGCTGCCGCTCGCGCGCAGGACCGCCTTCGCCTGGCTGCAGGTCGAGGCGGCAAACGCAAAAGCCGCGCCGGACAAACAGAAGTCCGCCGCCGCCCTCGCGGATGCAACCGCTGCGGTAGCCAGCAAGTACTACGACCACAGCGACGGCGAGCACGGCCGCGGCGAAGTGGACGAGGAGCCCGCCCTCGCCCGCAGCTGGCCCGACTTCGCCGCCCTGCACGCCGCCGGCTTCGAGGACTGGCTGCACCTGTATCGTCCCCTGCTCGACGCCGCACACGTCGTGGACGGTGCCGCATGAGCGGCACGCAAGCGCTCGACCCGCTGCGCCTGCCACTGGCTGGCACCCAGCTCATCGAAGCCAGCGCCGGCACCGGCAAGACCTGGACCATCGCGGCGCTGTACCTGCGCCTGGTGCTGGGCCACGGCGGCGGCGCGCCGCTGCTGCCCGCTCAGATCCTGGTGATGACCTTCACCAAGGCCGCCACCGCCGAGCTGCGCGAGCGCATCCGCACCCGGCTCGCGGAAGCGGCCGAAGCCTTCCGTGGCAAGCGCACGCCCGACGACTTCCTCACCACGTTGATCGCCGACTACCCCGACGCCGGGCAGCGCGCCCGCGCCGCGCGCCAGCTCGAACTGGCCGCGCAGTGGATGGACGAGGCCGCGGTGTTCACCATCCACGGCTGGTGCCAGCGCATGCTCGGCCAGCACGCCTTCGCCAGCGGCGAGGCATCCGCCAGCGACGAGGTGACCGACGATGCCGAGCTGCTGGCCGAAGCCGTGCGCGACTACTGGCGCGGCCATGTGTTCACGCTGGGCCGCGCGGCAGCCGCCGTGTTCCTCGGCGCGTGGAAGACCCCGGCGGATCTGCAAAAGGTGCTCGCGCCACTGCTGCCCCACGCGGATCACCTGCAGCTGGGCGGCCAGCCGCTGCCCGCGCCGCACGAACCGAAGGACCTGCTCGACGCCCCCGCCGGCGCGCTGCACGAGGCCGAGGCCGCGGCTCGCCAAACGTGGCTGGCCGCCGTCGACGCGATCGAGGCGATGCTGCTCACTGCCTCGGAAACCAAGGTGCTCAAGGGCAACCTGGTCGTACCGAAAAACCTTCCCGGCCACCTCGCCACCATGCGCGCGTGGGCCCAGGGCAACGAACTCGACGACGATACGCTGGCTCGCTTCACGCAGCCGCGTCTGATCGAGTGCACCGCCAAGGACAGGCAAGCCCCTTCGCACCCTGCCTTTGCCGCACTGGAACACTTGCAGGCCTGCCGCGCCGAAACCCTGGCGCTTCCCCCGCTGCTGCTCGCCCATGCCGCGCCCTGGGTGGCGCAGCACATGGACGAAGCCCGCCGCCGGCTGGCCCAGCTCGGCTACGACGACATGCTGAAACGGCTGGACGCCGCCCTGCACGGCGCAGCGGGCGACGCACTGGCACGCCTGATCGCCACGCAATACCCGGTGGCCCTGGTCGACGAGTTCCAGGACACCGACCCGTTGCAGTGGCGCATCCTGCAACGCTGCTACGTGGACGTCGAAGGCAAGGCTCTGCTCCTGATCGGCGACCCCAAACAGGCCATCTACGGCTTTCGCGGCGCCGACATCCACACCTACCTCGCCGCGCGCGGGCAGGCCAGCGAGCCGCACTGGACGCTGGGCACCAACCACCGCTCCACCGCAGCACTGGTCGAGGCCATCAACCGGGTCTTCCTGTTTGCCGACCGATACGACGACGGCGCCTTCGGCTTCGGCAAGGCGCTGCCCTTCATCGCGGTGGGCGCCAAGGGCCGCAAGGAACAACTGCAGCTCGATGGTGAAACCCTGCCTGCCATGCCAATGGCCGTCCAGACGTCCGCATCGACCCTCGGCTCGGGCGCCTGGCGCAAGACCATGGCCGAACACGCTGCCGCGCAGCTGGTGGCGTGGCTGGGCGCCGCGCAGCAAGGCCGCTGCGGCTTCGCGGACGGGCACGGCCAGCTCACCCCGCTGCAACCCGGCGACATCGCGATCCTGGTGCGCGACCGGCACGACGCCGCGGCGATGCGCATGGCGCTGCACGCGCGTGGCCTCGCCCACGTGTACCTCTCGGACAACCAGTCGGTGTACGCCAGCGCCGAGGCCGCGGAACTGCTCGCGTGGCTGGCCGCCTGCGCCCAGCCCGGCAACGACCGCGCCATGCGCGCCGCGCTGGCAACGCCGAGCATGGGACAGAGCCTGGCCGAACTGGAGCGCCTGAACACCGACGAGGCGCACTGGGAAACCTGCGGCGAACATTTCCGCCAGTTGCATGCGCTGTGGCAGCGCCACGGCGTGCTGGCGATGCTGCACGAACTGCTGCATCGCTTCGGCGTGCCGGCGCGCCTGCTTGTCCGCGTCGACGGCGAGCGCGCGCTCACCAACCTGCTGCACCTGGCCGAATTGCTGCAGCAGGCCGCCAGCGGGCTGGACGGCGAGCACGCGCTGATCCGCCACCTCGCCGCGCAAATCGCCAACCCCGCCGGCGGCGAGGCCGCCGAGGAACAGATCGTGCGGCTGGAGAGCGAGGCCGCGCTGATCAAGATCGTCACCATCCACAAATCCAAGGGTCTGGAATACCCCGTGGTGCTGCTGCCCTTCGTCTGCGGCTTCCGCGAAACCAGCGACAAGAAGCCGCTGCTGTGGCACGACGCGCGCGGCGTGGCGCACTTCGACCTGCGCCCCGACATCGAGGCCTGGGAGCAAGCCGAGGTCGAGCGCCGACAGGAAGATCTGCGCCTGCTCTACGTGGCGCTCACCCGCGCCCGCCACCTGTGCTGGCTGGGCGTGGCCTGCCTGAAGAACGGCGGCGGCAAGGCGTCGGAGCTGCACAAATCCGCCTTCGGCTATGTGCTGGCCGGCGGCCAGTCCATCGAGCCTGCCGAACTGCGCGCACGCGTCGACGAACTCGCCCAAGGCCAGCCGGCCATCCACGTCGCCAACCTGCCCGAGCAGGCCGACACGCAGCACTACCGGCCCCAGGGCAACGCGATCCAGCCGCGCGACGCACGCCGTTGCACCCTGCCCCCGTACGCGCCGTGGTGGATCGCCAGCTATAGCGCGCTGGCGCACAGCGACGATGCATCGACACCACGGCACGCGCCCGAAACCGCGGATCAATCCACGCTCACCGAGAACGTCGCCGCGGCCAATGCGGAAGCCGGTGGCATGGACGCACACGGCATCCACGCCTTCCCCCGCGGCGCGAACGCCGGCACCTTCCTGCACGACCTGCTGGAAAGCTGCGCCGACGAAGGCTTCGCGCGCGCCGCCGCGCCTTCCGCCGGCCTGCGCGACACCATCGCGCGGCGCTGCCAGGCGCGCGGCTGGCAGCTCTGGATCAAGCCGCTGACGGAATGGCTGCCCGCGCTGCTGCGCACGCCGCTGCCGTTGCCCGATGGCGACGCGATGGCGCTGGCCGCGCTCACCGACACCACGCGCTACCGCGCCGAGCTGGAGTTCTGGTTCGAGGCGAACCATGTCGATGCCGCCGCGCTGGATCGCCTCGTGAGCGCGCATACGCTGGACGGCGCGGCGCGCCCAGCGCTGCCGCCGAATCGCGTGAACGGCATGCTCAAGGGCTTCATCGACCTGGTGTTTGAACACGCGGGCCGCTGGTACGTGGCCGATTACAAATCCAACTGGCTGGGTGCGCATGCCGGCGCCTACACCGACACGGCGATGCGCGACTCGGTGCTGCAAAGCCGCTACGACCTGCAGTACGCGATCTACACGCTGGCGCTGCACCGGCAGCTCAAGGCGCGCCTGCCGGGCTACGAGTACGAGCGCGACATGGGTGGCGTGCTCTATCTCTATCTGCGTGGGGTGGATGGCGAGGGGCATGGCGTGCACTGCGAGCGGTTGCCGTTCGCGTTGGTCGATGCGCTGGATCGTTTGTTTGCGGAGGGTGGGGATGGTCATGCGCGCAGCTGAAAAACATCCCGCCATGCCCTTGCGGGGGAGCTGCGAATTTGGCGGCGCCCTCACTCCCCTCGCCCGCTTGCGGGAGAGGGGTTGGGGGAGAGGGGCTTTTGCTCGTGCTGGGTTGTCGCAAGCGACGAAGCGGTTTCGTGCGCCTGTCGGCGCCCGAGTCACTTTTCTCTTGCGTGGCCAAGAGAAAAGTAACCAAAAGAGAAGGCCACCCCGGTTGGCGCTTGCCGGGCCTCCTGCCCGGCAAGTCCGTGAGGCGGGACCGGGCTTTTCGAGCGGGCTCCTGCCCGCGCGAAAAGGCGAGCCCTTCCCTGGGCTCGCCCGCTGCGCGGCCTGGCCGTCCCCGCCTCACCGCCGCCCAGGGGCCCCGCAAGAGCAGGCGCGCATCGTGCGCGCCAGAAGCAATGGCAACAGCAACGGCAAAAGCAGAGTGCCGCGAGCTTGCAGCTCTTCCTCTCCCTCCCCTGCTTGCAGGGGAGGGCTGGGGTGGGGTGCTCTTGCTTCTGCGCGCCGGGAGCGCGCTGCTCTACCCGGGGCCCCTATGGCGCGGCGGATGGGCGGCGGAAAGCCCGCAGGGTGGCCCGCATGGATGCGGGCCAGTTTTTCGCCGGGACAGGAGTCCCGTCGAAAAACCCCGCAGCTCACCCGCGTACCCGCAGGGCAGGATGCCCGGAGGGCGCGCCATCGGGGTGTCGTTTTCTTTTGGCTACTTCTCTTTTGGACAAGCAAAAGAGAAGTAGCTCGGCCGCCGACAGGCGGACGAAACCGCTCTGTCCCTTGCGATAACACAGCCAAAGCAAAAGCGCCCTCTCCCCCAACCCCTCTCCCGCAAGCGGGCGAGGGGAGCGAGCGCGCCGCATGAAGACCCCAATCTCCCTCCTGTTCGACCGCGCCCTGGAGCAACAGCGCCTGCGCCCGCTGGACGTAGCCTTCGCACGCTTCCTCGCCGAACGCGACACGCAGCTCGCACCCGCGCTGCTGTGGCTGGCCGCCGTGTTGAGCCGGCAACTGGCCGACGGCCACCTCTGCCTCGACCTCGATCTGCTGCCTGCACTGGCGCAGGAACAGGACTGGCCCGAGGACTGGCGTGCGCTCGCCGACACCTTGCGCGATGACGATACGCTGCACCTGCCCGTCTCGCCCTTGCTTGCAGCGAACAGCGACGGTGCACCTGCCGATGCACCGCTGGTGCTGGACGGCACGCGGCTCTACCTGCGCCGCTACTGGAACCATGAGCGCAACGTGGCGCAAGGCATCCTCGACCGCGTGGCGTGCGACGAAGCGCCCGCCGCACATTTCGCCGATGAACTCGCGCAGCTGTTCCCCGCGGAGGCCGTCTCGCCCGATTGGCAGCGCGTCGCCTGCGCGCTCGCCGCGCGCGGCGCCTTCGGCGTGGTCACCGGCGGCCCCGGCACCGGCAAGACCACCACCGTGGTTCGCCTGCTCGGCCTGCTGCAGACGCTGCAATTGCGGGAACACGGGCAAGCGCTGCGCATCCGCCTCGCCGCGCCCACCGGCAAGGCCGCGGCGCGGCTCAACGCTTCGATCGCCGCACAGCTCGCGCAGCTGGACGTGGACGATGCCGTGCGCGCGGCGATCCCCTCCGAGGTACTCACCCTGCATCGCCTGCTGGGCGCGCGGCCGGACACGCGGCGTTACCGCCACGACCGCCGCAACCCGCTGCACCTGGACGTGCTGGTGATCGACGAAGCCTCGATGGTCGACCTGGAAATGCTGGCCGCGGTGCTCGATGCGCTGCCGGCGTCGGCGCGGCTGGTCCTGCTCGGCGACAAGGACCAGCTCTCCTCGGTGGAAGCCGGCGCGGTGCTCGGCGACCTGTGCAGACGCGCGGAAGCCGGCCACTACGACGAGGCCACCGCGCGATGGATCGCCGCCGCCACCGGCGACGACATCGCCGCCTTCGTGCAGGCCGACGCGCAACCGCTGGACCAGCGCATCGCGATGCTGCGCGAAAGCCACCGCTTCGGCGCGGCCAGCGGCATCGGCCGTTTGGCGCAGGCCGTGAACGCGGGCGATGCACCCGCCGCGCTGGCGCTGCTGCAGGCGCCCGCGCCGGACCTCGCGTGGCAGCGCGGCGTCGACGCCAGCGCGCTGGCGGCCCTGGCCATCGACGGCTCGTCCACGCCGGACGGCGGCGACGCCTGCGGTTACCGCCACTACCTCGAATGGCTGCGCGCGCACCGTCCGGCCGGCGATGCCGGCGAGGCGACGCACGCGGACTGGGCGCGCGGCGCGCTGCAAGCCTTCAACCGCTTCCAGTTGCTGTGCGCGCTACGGCGCGGCCCGCATGGCGTGGACGGGTTGAACCGGCAGATCGCCACGGCGCTGCGCACACGCGGGCTGATCGACGGCGGCCATGCCCTCGACCACCCAGACTGGTACGAAGGCCGTCCGGTACTGCTCACCCGCAACGACTACAGCCTGGGCCTGATGAACGGCGACGTCGGCCTGTGCCTGCGCCTGCCCGCCGCCGGCAACGACGGCACGCGGCTGCTGGTGGCCTTTCTCGCCACCGGCACGAACCGCGAAAGCGGCGAGCGGCTGCGCTTCGTCCCGCCTTCACGGCTGGCCGACGCGGAAACCGCCTGGGCACTGACCGTGCACAAGTCGCAGGGCTCCGAGTTCGAACACACCGCCCTGCTGCTGCCGCCCGACCCCGGCGGCACCGCCTTCGACAGCATGCTCAGCCGCGAGCTGCTCTACACCGCCATCACCCGCGCCCGCCGCCGCTTCAGCCTGGTCGGCAGTGCCGCCATCGTGGAGCAGGCCATCGCCCACCGCACGCAGCGCCACTCCGGCCTGGCCGCGCGGCTTGCGCCCCACCCTGCCGCCCCGTAAAATCCGCGGTTCAACATCGCCGGAATAGCTCAGTTGGTAGAGCGGCGCATTCGTAATGCGTAGGTCGCAGGTTCGACTCCTGTTTCCGGCACCAAGTTTTCTCAATAAAAACAGCGTATTACACATTGCAGTGTGATGCGCTGTTTGTCTTTGTAATGCACGATTCTGCAGTACACGTGTGCCAAAATTGTGCCGGCTTGTGCCAAAGGTCCGCAGGTGTAAACAACGGTGGTGAAAGCTACACCGCCGCATACCGTGCCCCATTGCGATCCATTGTCGATCTTGGCGTCCATCGCAGCTAACGATGGAACAGATGGATGCAAGCCTTACTCACGGTCGATCAGCTCGCCGTCTATCTGCACAAAACCGCGGGCAGCATTCGCAGCGATGCTTCCCGTAACCCTGAGTCGCTCCCACCTATTTGCAGGCTACCTCACACCAAGCGACTTCTTTGGCGTGTGGAAGATGTCGAGCAGTGGCTCGCGCATCACGTTCAAGGGGACATGAGGAGCGAGTCGACGTTAGTCACTGTTCGACGGCGAGGCAGGCCGACCAAAGCTCAGCAGCGCGCCAGGGCTTCGCGCTGAGCATGGATCTTCACAGCACACCATCGGCAACGGTTGGCGTTCGGGATGAATTACTTGCGGAGGTCGAAGCCCTACAGGCACGCTGGAGAGCCGCCGGCATCAAGCCTACCCCCAAGATCGAACAACCGACTCGGCTCTTCCTGCCCGGTCTGACAGACATCATGCGAGCGATGCCCAACCACATTGCTCGCTCTAGTCTGTTTGCCCCGGTCGCTCCAGGGCGGAAGAAGATCTACAAAGATAAAGTCCTGGTCAGTCGCAGCGATGCGATCATCAAATTCTGGGGCGAACAACTCGATGAGTCTCAGGCTGACGTGTGGATGCAAGCCATGTACGAGGCCCGTAAGTATCCCTTAGGTGAGCGGATTATTTTCAAACGGGCTGCCTTCCTTCGTGCTATCGGCAGACATACCGGCAACTACGAATACAAATGGCTGCATCGTGCACTGCTCGCTCTGTCGTTTGCCATGATCGTGATCGAAGTGCGAACCCGAGACGGCAAGTTGAAGCTTGGGATTGATCCAACGCGCGCCCTTCATCTGATCGACAAATTTGACTTCGAGGACGGAACGTACGCAATCCGCATCGATCCTCGCTGGCATGCCATGTACAGCAATAGCGAATTTGCCATGGTCGACTGGAACAAGCGACTGCAATTTGGGCTACACCAAGACATGGCCAAAGCCCTTCAACGACTGGTGGCCACATCCTCGGACCCCGAACAGCGGAATGCCCTGGACTGGCTCAAAAGCAAGCTCGAGTACACGGGCCGCAAGACCGACTTCGAAGACGCCATAAGTCGTGCGATGAACGAGCTTGTGCGGCTAGAAATCATCCGAGATGGACGCATCGAGGTCAGCAGCAAGGGGCGTACTCAGGCGGTGTGGACGAAGCTCTGAAACGATCGGGGTTGCGTCACAACTCATCGGGGTTGCGTCGCTTCATATCGGGGTTGCGTCGCCTTTTATCGGGGTTGCGTCGCGCCACCATAACCTAACCCTCTGTTCCAATTGCTTCTTTTGGCGAGTTACGACCCTCTACCTTCTTTCTACCTTCTCTCTACCCATACAGAGCTGTGGATAACTTGAAAGACATCCAGTCCGAATCGAGCGTCTAGCCGCTATACGTTGCATCACAGCCAAGTAAGCCCGGCGACAAACTCTCGCCTACAACCAATCAAGTTTCCCAGACAGCGCTGCCCATCGCTGGTCGGCAGTCAAAGAGCGTACGGGATCCTTCAAATAACCCTCAAGATTCGTATTCACAGTTGCCAAAAGATCGATTTCGGCACCTCGCCTATGTAGACGTGACTGCTCCATCTTCAGAAGCTCGCTGTTGAAATCTTCATAAACCCCCAACTGTTTGAGTCTCAGGCGTATATATCCATTTCCTAAACACAAGCCTACGCAACGATATAACCCAGCCCCATCAAGGTCGAGAGGCGCCAAATGGTTCAAATAGCAATAAAGCCGATATAAAGCCACCGCGACGACCAACCGTGAAAGATCCATCGGAATCTCGTAGGCCTCGGCCAGAAGCATGTCAGCTTCAAACTCCAGCAGGGCCTCTTGGAAAGTCTCGCAGTCTCCAAGGAGAAGGTCGCCATCGAATTTCGTTGTTCGACAAATCGGCCAGAGCTCGACCTCGCTCCCCCATAACGCCTTCCAGAGATCGCTGGGGCCTTGGTCATAGAGCTGTTCAGCGTCGGGAAAAACCCTTCTGAGCGAGGAAAGAGCCGCCATTGTTATCGGCTGCAGCCCCTTCGCGACCGGGTACCACTTCTTTGACTCAGATGAACTGGCGACCTGGCCGCCTCCTCTCGGCAGAGCCACGGAAGCCGTGAGCTCGTCATAGAGGCGGGAGAAGCCTCCAACATTGTCAGAGTCAGTACGTTCCATCAGTGAATGCATCAGCGCAACCGACTTCATGATTGCGCGGTGACGGATCTGCGCTTGGCTTATCTGAGACATTGGGTCGATCCACACGATATGGCATCACACTGCCAACAATAGAATGTTATTGCAATTGACAACTCAAAAATCAAGTATTTATTTTTGACCTAAAGTTTAGACTTACGATAAAAGCGAAACTTGAACCGCAAAACCGCCGCATATCCGCCGCATGAAGCCAAAAAATAACCGCAAAGCCGCCGGAAAACGCCGAAAACGACTTGAGTTATATACCGATGTCGTCAAGGCTCTAATGCGGCATTATTGCGGCGAATATGTCGGTGCCGAATCGTGGTTTAATCGTGGCGTAAAGCGCACGAAGTGCGGGCAAGACAGGTGATGAGAGCCCCCACGCAAGCGTGTTGGCCTTCATCACTTCCCTTATTCGCGCGGGGCGCTCAACGGTGTCTTGTCCTGCGGAGCTGGCCGGCTACCGCCGACAAAAAGGAAGGATCGCAAACGATGGTCAAGCATGTACGCCAAAGGGAGCCGACCCAGACCAAGACTCGGCGCGACTCAACGCGAATCCGCGTATTCGTTGACGAGAAGGAGCGTGCGCTCATTCAGGCCAACGCCGATGTCGCTGGATTGAGCGTGTCTGCGTTCCTGCGAAATGTCGGCGTCGGTTATCCCGTACGGTCGATCGTCGACCTCAAGCAGATCGCCGAGCTGGCCAAGATCAACGCCGACCTGGGCCGCTTGGGTGGTCTGCTCAAGCTCTGGCTCACGGGCGATCCCAGGCTCGATCCACGGCGGTTCCCTCACATCGACCGCACTATCGCCGCCACGCTAGGCCAAATCGAAGCGAGCCAGAGTGCTATGCGCGACGTGATGGACCGCATCCTCGCATCAAGGTGATACAGCGTATAGCGGCTATACGGTCAGCTCGTTCAGAGCGGCCAGCTTATACAGCAGTCTTTTGCTCTTCTTTTTCTAAGTCCTTGCGATACTGTGCCTCGATCAGCTCGCGCGTGCTGCTGGTGTCGTAGCGCGACTTGTGATGTTCGAGGATGGCCTGCCGCAATTCCTCGACCTTGGTCACGTCGCCGGTCGCCTTGGCCTTGCTCCGATCGCGCATCAACTCGCCATAGCGCTCGGCCCAGCGCGCCTGGTGTAGCTCGGGCAGGAGCTTCATGCCCGCGTCGTAATTGATGCGCGCGACCGAACGGCTTTCGTCGACGACGCGTCCGGTGGCACTCCCTGAAGGCATGGGATCTGGAATGACCCAAGATCCCATGGCGGAGTGCTTGCTCAAGTGCTTCCGCGTCGCAGTGGGAGGCACTGGCAACGGCATGTCCTCGTTGTCACCTGGCTCGATGAATCGTGGTTCCAGATGTGTCTGCTGGGCTGACATCGGGAGGGGCTGGCTATCCAAGCGCGACAGCTGCGCATCCAACAAGCGCTTCCAGCTCTCGATCTCTGGCTGCAACTCGGCTGTATACCGGCAGGCCTTCGCAGCTTCGATCATGGCGTCCAACTGATCGATGCTGATGCCGTACTTGCCAACCTCCCAGAAAAGACCGGCGCTCATACCCAAGGCGCGACCGTCTGTGTAGGCGTTAAATCGGTCGAGCCAATAGGCGAAGCTTTCTTGAAGGTGGTACGAAGCCAGGGATCCTTCTGCAGCAGCTCGCGCGTCGTGCTCGGTTTCCGCTATGCCGCCATCAACCTGATGGCCGCATTCCGTGCAAGTCGACCACTCCCATCTGTTCTGGAAACGAGGGTCGGTTGCACCTGTTAGTTGCCGTACTTGGCTGGTGTACATGCTGCCTCCTAGCACGATGGGTACAAGGATAAACCTCAAGCACAGCGTTTAGCCGCTAAACGCTGAATGTCATTCTGAAAAGTTTAGCTAAACTTTTATAATCAATGACTTACGTTGTTTTATGGTAATTTGGACTCCCGTACAACAAGGGAGGAACGCCATGAAAAAGCTTGTGTTGTCGAGTGCTTTGGTCGCGGCCCTGGCGCTCTCCGCCATTCCGGCTTTGGCCGGCATTCCGGTCATCGACGGCAGCAATCTCGCCCAGAACATCGTGACGGCCCTCGAAACGGTCGCCCAGTACGAACAGCAGATCCAGCAGTACACCACGCAGCTGCAGCAGTACGAGAACATGCTGACCAACACGGCCGCGTTGCCACAGCAAACCTGGTCGCAGGTGCAGGGCACCATCAACGGGCTGACGCAAGCCATGCAGGGCTTGCAGAACATGACGAACGGCGCGGGCAGTATTCAGGCCTACCTCGACAAGTTCGGCAACACGAATACCTACGCAAGCCAACCGTGCTTCAACGGGAGCACGTGCACTCAAACCCAGCTCGCCGCAATCCAGTCCAACAATGCAACCGGCAATGCCGGCGTGAAAGCGGCAACGGATAGCGAGCTAGAAGCCCTTCAGCAGCAACAGGCCTCTTTATCCACTGACGCGGCAAACGTCCAACAGCTACAGAGCAGTGCAGCAGGAGCAAGCGGCCAGAAAGCCGCACTTGATGCGGCCAATCAGCTCGCCGCTGCCCAGACCAATCAGCTTGTGCAGATTCGAGCGCTTCTGGTTGCGCAGCAGACCGCACAGGCGGCGGCACAAGAACAGCAAAACGCTATCAACGCGCAGCAGACAGCCGGCGACACAGCCGTGTTCACTCGCACGCCCGTGAGCACTGTCCAACCAGAGCAGTTCGATATCGCCAATTGACAGGAGGCCTGGCATGAAAGCTCGCGATCTATTTCTAGGTCTCACCATCGTCGGGTTGCTGAGTGCTTGCCAGAACCCCTCAGATGCCTCGAAAGAAGCACGTCAAACAGCTGGCGACGCGACAGTGCTCAAACGACAGCCTGTCGATAAAACCCCGGCCGAACAGTTCGAGATTGGAGACCCTGCGTCAACCGCATCTACCTCCAGCCCTCAACGGTGACGCAGTCATGACACAGGCGCATAGAACGGGGCGGTGGTTCATCCGTAGCCTGCTGGCTCTGACGCTATTCCTTGGCGTGACAGCCCTCGCTCACGCGGCTCCGGCTGCGCCTTCGGCCGGCATTCTGGATAATGTCGTGCGGACGTTTCACGACGCCACACAGACTTGGGGAGCCAAGGCCACGGGCTATGCCGAGAACATATTTCTCGGCCTCGCGGTCATCGGGCTGATCTGGGATTGCGGCTGGCTTGCCCTGCAGCGCGAGGATATCGGTGCGTTCTTTACCACCTTCATCCGGTGGCTTCTGTTCGTTGGCTTCTTCTGGTGGCTCACACAGCATGCCGCTGCCATGGCCAGTGCCATCTTCGGCTCCTTCCAGCAGATGGGTGGAGATATAGGTGGCTTGACCCAGTCGCTCGGACCATCCACCCCGTTGGACGTTGCCTATCAAATCGACGTGGCTACCGGGAACGCACAAAGCATCGTTCATCCCATCAACAGCGTCGCTTTGGCCATGGTCGATCTGACCATCATGATCGCGATGTGTGTTGTCGCCGCCAACATGGTGATTACACTCTGCACCGCATGGATCATGGCCTACGCCGGCTGTGTCCTGGTGGGCTTCGGCGCGCTGCGGTGGACTAGCGATATCGCTATCAATTACTTCCGAACCGTGCTTGGAGTGGCCGTCACGTACATGACGATGCTGTTGCTCGTTGGCCTCGCCAAAACGGTTTTCAACTTCCTTCTCGTCCAGGTCAGCAGTGGAACTACCACCATGCAGTCCTTGATGGTGATGGTTTCCGTTGCGCTCGTGCTGGCTTTCATCATCCACAAGGTTCCGCCGCTCGTCGGTTCGATCACGGGAAACAACGGGGGCGCGCATGGCAGCTTCGGCATGGGGGCCGCCATAGGTGCTCTCGCTGGTATCGGTATCGCGGCTGCTACAGGCGGTGCGGCCTTGGCGGCAGGTGCGACGGGCGCAGCGGCAGGTAGCACGGGCAGTGGCTCTCTCGGCCCAATGATGGCTGCGGTGAACGCCGGCAGTGACGCCGGCAGCGGCTTGGACGGCAGTGGCGCGGACTTGGCCGACACCATGAGCGCCGCGAACGACAACAGTCGAGGTGCCGAGGACAGTGCATCACTCGCCGCGGCGATGGGTGACGGCCCACGTCAGCCATCAAGCAGCGGCGGCCGTGGAACATCGTTCGGTCGCCGTGCCGCCGCGACGGGTTCGGCGGTAGGAACTGTGGCAATGGCTGTCGCCCATTCGAGCGTGCATGCCATGGATCAGGCCGTGGGCGGGAGCGGCTATCAAGGCCAGCTTGCCCCAGTTCGCAGCGGCACGATGGCCGCCCGAGTGGCTGCGTGGAATGCAGCCCGCGATCCGGCTATCGATCCCGCACTTACACCACGTGCTGATGCCGATAGTTCAGCGCAGCCTCACATCGAAGAATCAGACATCCCGTCAAATGTTGCCGACTATGCCAGCAACGACAGCAAGCAACCCAACAAGTGAAGGGAGACAACCATGATTCACTTAACCTTGGGCGACATTGACACGCGGCCAGGGCCGTGCGTGCCCGTCAAAACCAACCCTAGGGTGGGCTACACATCCGAACTCGTCGAGCAGCTTTTCGTGCCCGCGCCACCCAAGCGCATGCAGCCCGAGCTGGGCGACTGGGCGACGACAGATGCCGAACCGATTGATGTAGCTGCGGAGATAGCAGCCTTCGTCAATCTTTAGCCAATGCAGGTGCAGGTGCAGGTGCCGGTGCCGCCGGCGCGGGAGCCGGCGCGCGAGGCATTTGCGCACTCGGTGCACCGCGTGAGTTGTTAGTGGATACAACCTTGCTCATGAGAGCCGATGGCATGCCATCGTTGGCATACCCGCTCCAATTGCTCTTGTTGGTCATTGGTGTGCTACTTGGTTATAGACGCGATTCGTGTGGGCGTGCGTGACTGGGCACATGCTCTTCATTTGCCCGACGATGCTGGTGCTGGTGCTGGTGCTGGTGCTGGTGCTGGTGCTGGTGCCGGTGCTTGAACCGTAGGCATCGCCGCACTGGGAGTGCCTTTATGCACAACCTGCATAGATGCGGAGCCTAAGCCCTCTGTTACCAAGGATTGAGTCGGAGTAATGGATGGCACCTTGGGATCTGTCATGGCTGCGTTCCCGTTATCGTGAACATTGATCCAAACGAATGCGATAGTGAAGGCAGAGGCAGCAAAAAAGGCAAAACCAGCAAGTGGATTCAGCCATTTCAAAGTTTTTGCTGCCCAGCGCTCTTTGTTGTAGAAGTCATCTTTACGATTGATGAAATACTCGTGGGCAGATTCAACGCTCTGTCGGTTTGCTTTTCCTGCAATCGGAAAGGATGCAAGCATCAGTAATAGCGAAACAGCAAATAGTACCCATGATGTCTTGATCGCCCACAGGTCATGCGCGATAGCTAAAGGCACTAAATCCTTAATGAAAGTTATAGAAAGTCCAAGTGCACCCGTAGAGTAGGCCAGAATCGTGTTGTCGTACTTGTCGCTATTCGCGCGTTCACGTGTCTGCTGTTCAGTCCAGTAAGCATCAAACAAAGCACGCCGACGTAGCGTTTCATCGTCGGGCTGGGCAGCCTGATCCGCGCTTTTGCTCGCATCGTCGTTCATCTACCCACCCTTGGATTCTCCCTATGCCGAGAATCCTTTCCCAAGCTACCTATAGACGGTCAGTGATAGATCAGAATGCGGCTTCGACGCAGGCTGTCGACCTCATGAGGAGGGAGAGAGTCAGGCAGTCGGGGGGGGCTTTTTGGTAGATCCTTCCACCTCAACAGAAGCAGGACGAAAAACAGGCACAACAAAGCCAGGCAAACCGACACGCCCAGTCACAGACTGCACCAACTCTCGCCAATATGGCCAAGCGTTATAAGGGCCATTCACTTCGGCAAAGTGCTTGAAGCAATCCTCCTCCAGCGTCGCTTCAGGATTGAGCAAGTACGTCAGCAAGTAGCTTGCTTCCAAGGACAGAATTTCTGCCGGCACTTCCTCACCCGCACCGTGCACATGAAATCTAAAGTCCACCATCACAGCGAGCTCAGGTGAAGATGGCTCATCCTTACGGTGCCGGTGATTGATGGATGTCCTGTACTGGACATCAACCGACAACTCTTCAGGCAAGTCACCGGGTTCGCACCCAGATTCCACCTTGGCATAGCGCAGATTGATGGCGTCCAGCTCTACGTTCCTCGCCACTTTACCGGCAAGTTCGAGATTCGTCGTCATTACAATCCCCCTGCGGCAGTTAGCCGGCCGAAGCCAGCCAAGCCACCATCTTCCGGATCCCGCATGCGCGTAACGGAATTCACCTCACGGCGCTTAGGGAGCGCATGCACTTTGCAGGATTGGACGGGTACAGACATAAATTCGCCCGAACGCAGAGGCTCGAATTTCACGCACGCGCGAAAACCAAGCGCCCACGCGAGATCCGCCACGGTGGCCAATGTGGGATTCTTCGAACCAGAGAAGACTTGCGTCACGTAAGAACGGCTGGTTCCGATTTTGCGAGCCAGCTCCGCTTTCGAGACAGCTTGATCCTCCATCAGCCCAGCGATCGAATCCATCGTCCACACAGCCAGGCGATCGCGCTCATGGAGACGACGACTCTCGTCGGAAGCTTCCTGACGAGCAACCCAGGCTTCATTGATTCCCATTACATCATTCTCCGAGGTACTTCTTTTTGATCGCCTCAGCGCGCGTGATATCGGCTTTGGCGTGCTTGTCTTGCTTCTTCGTCACACCGTGTGTGATGACAAGCTTTTTGGGCGAGGTCTTTGCGTGAAAGCAAAGGAGTCTCACTTGGAAGCGCTTGAACTCAAAGATGCCATCTGACTTTTCGAGCTTTTTGAACTGCTCATTGTTTCTGATCTCGCCACGATCCCCCATGAGCGCGAACAACGTATCGACCTTCTGACGATCCGCCGGCGATAGCCCCTCAAGGTAGTCCGCTGCGGGGCACGAGCCGTCCTCGAACACGTAGAGTTCGATGGATGCTTTTTGCCCGGCGTACTCGACTCGAGTTGGCAACCCTTTGACTCCAGATCAGCATGTGCGTGGCCCTTTGCCAGCCGGGGGAGAATTGTTAACTCATAAGTTAACATTGTCAACCGTAACCGAGCCTGACCCGATACCCACTCGTGGGGGCAAGGGATGTGAGGGACGTGGATTCAAGAGGCAGGCTCAATCCAAGCGTTTGGCGAGGTCTGCAGCATCGGGGTGGTAGTAACGCAACAGCATGCGCGTGTCTCTGTGCCCGGTGATCTTGGCCAGCTCGTGAAGCTGGAATCGTGCCGCCAAGCGACTTGTCGCCTCGTGGCGCAGGTCATGGAAGCGCAGATCCCGCAAGAAAGCTGGATCAGGGGGCTGGTTGTGCTCGGCGCATTCCTGGAGGTACTTGGTGCGGGCCCGTTCTAGCGCCCTCTCGAATGCTTGCGTGATGCCGTCAGCGTGCATGGCAAAGACCAAGCCACGTAGTTCAGGCGGCACAATCGACGTCTTACGCCGCTTCCCCACTCCCTTGGGCAACAAGCTGGCCAACACATCGACGGCGACCGTCGAAAGCGGCACGTCTCGGCTATTGCCATTCTTAGTCTCGGGGAGATGCGCTACACGACGCCCGAGGTCGATGTTCTCCCAGAGCAGAGCGGCGATCTCGCCGCGACGCATCGCCGTCTCGACGGCCAGCGTCAAAATCACCGGCAGTACCCGTGATTCGCTGGACGCGCTGATGCGCGCCAATTCATCCATCTGGCGGTCGCAACGACGACCGTTAGACGGGGGTGCCACGACGCGGCGCGTGCGCGCGTTGTTGGGCGTGGGCTTGCGCACCAGCTCGACCGGGTTCGAGAGGCTTTCCATGCCCCACTCCTTCCGCGCCGTGTTGAACAAGTGAGAAAGTCGCGCCAAACGGCGCAAGACGGTTGCCGGTGCCAAGCCAGCGGCCAGCCAGGTGTCGCGCTGTTGTGCAATGTCGCCGCTACGAATCGTCGCCACCGTGCGCTTGGACAAGGGCGTGTCGCGCCACAGACCAAGCACTGACTTTTCACGAACGACCCCCTTCAGGGCCGGCATGACTTCGGTCTCGTAGCGATCAAGGAGTGCATACAGCGTTGTGGTTTCCGCTTCGCTGCGGTCCAGCCAAACGCCGCGGTTCATCTCCGACTCGATCATAGAGGCCCAAGCCTCGGCCTCCGCCTTGGTGTCGAAGGTCTTGGTTTGAGAGGGCCAGCCTAGCCGCCGTACCTGGGCATGCCACTGATGCGGCCCCCTTCGTCGAATTGTCGCCATCGTGACCTCTTGACTCACTGTGCCAAGAGTGTGCCAGAAAAGCCATTTAAATGGCTAACACTTTGTTTCTATTGTGTATAAATCCGCATTCGTAATGCGTAGGTCGCAGGTTCGACTCCTGTTTCCGGCACCATCGAACAAGTAAAAGGCCCGCATCGCTGCGGGCCTTTTGTCGTCTGGCGGACCGGATCAACCCGCCGCCTGGCCGCCCACCGACAGGCGCAGTTCCTTGGGCAGGGCGAAGGTGATGGTTTCCGGCTCGCCATCCAGCTCGCGCACCGCGCCGGCGCCCCAGGATTGCAGGCGAGCAACCACGTCGCGCACCAGCTTCTCGGGGGCGGAGGCGCCGGCGGTGAGGCCGATGCGCTGCACGCCGTCCAGCCATTCGCGCTGGATGTGCTCGGCACCGTCGATCAGGTGGGCGCGCACGCCCTGCTTCTCGGCCAGTTCGCGCAGGCGGTTGGAATTGGAGCTGTTGACCGAGCCGACCACCAGCATCAGGTCCACCGCGTCGGCGAGCCGGCGCACGGCGTCCTGGCGGTTCTGCGTGGCGTAGCAGATGTCGTCCTTGCGCGGCCCCTCGATGTCGGGGAATTTCGCGCGCAGCGCAGTAATGATGGCCTTGGTGTCGTCCACCGACAGCGTGGTCTGGGTGACGTAGGACAGATCGTGCGGGAACTCCGGCGCCAGCGCGGCCACGTCCTCCACCGATTCCACCAGCAGGATCTCGCCGCTGTTGGCGGCGTTCCACTGGCCCATGGTGCCTTCCACCTCGGGATGGCCGGCATGGCCGATCAGCACCACGCTGCGGCCGACGCGGCCCAGCCGCGCCACTTCCATGTGCACCTTGGTGACCAGCGGGCAGGTGGCGTCGAACACCTTGAGGTCGCGCTGCTCGGCCTCCTCGCGCACCGCCTGCGACACGCCGTGGGCGCTGAAGATCACCGTGGCGCCGTCGGGCACCTCGTGCAGTTCCTCCACGAACACCGCGCCGTCGCGGCGCAGCTTGTCCACCACGTAGCGGTTGTGCACCACCTCGTGGCGCACGTAGATCGGCGCGCCGTACGACTCCAGCGCCCGTTCGACGATGGCGATGGCGCGGTCGACGCCGGCGCAGAAACCACGGGGATTGGCGAGCAGGATGTCCATGAAAGCACCAGCAGAGCGAAACCGGCGTAGGAGCGCACCCTGTGCGCGATTGCTCTTGCTCCGATCAAGCATCAAAGCCATCGCGCACAGGGTGCGCTCCCACGGGCGAATGCGGATTATCGCACGCTGCCCTGTCCCTTGCCGCCGAACAGGCCGAACGCCACCAGCAGCACCGCCCCCACGCTGACGCCGCAATCAGCCACGTTGAAGGTCGCGAAATGCCAGGCGCCGAACTGCACGTCAACGAAATCGGTCACTGCCGCGGCATGCAAGCGGTCGATCAGGTTGCCGATGGCGCCGCCGACGATCATCGAAAGCGGCAGCGCGGTACACCAGTCGCGCCGCGCGGTGCGTGCGAGCCACACCACCAGTACCGCGCCGATGACCAGCGCCAGTACCACGAAAAACCAGCGCTGCCAGCCGTTGCCCCAGGCTAGGAAGCTGAAGGCCGCGCCGGGGTTGTAGGCCAGCGTCCAGTTCAGGAAACCGGGGATCACCGGATGCGGCAACCCGGCGGGCTGCAACGCGGCCAGTG
This sequence comes from Rhodanobacter sp. DHB23, assembly GCF_014842975.1. Classification (GTDB taxonomy): domain Bacteria; phylum Pseudomonadota; class Gammaproteobacteria; order Xanthomonadales; family Rhodanobacteraceae; genus Rhodanobacter_A. The sequence goes on from NZ_JACYXK010000026.1 coordinate 37,599, forward strand.
CCCACCATTTGCTGAGCTGGTCGAGGGCGACGATGAGGGCGGAAAGCAGCAGCCAGGGGAGTGCGTTGGGTTTGGTGGTCATGGGGACACAGTCTGGTTGGTTTACTCCCTCTCCCCGCAGGGGAGAGGGTTGGGGTGAGGGGCCAATCTTGCCGTGAAGCTAAATCGGAGCGTATGTCGGGAGGGATTTCCGCGAGCACCCGCCCCTCACCTCGCTCCTCTTCCTCGCTCCTCAAGGCAGGGCCATCCATGGCCCTTCCCCGCGTCCCGAAGGGGAGAAGAGGAAAAGCAAAGCATCAGAACCAGCGACGCGTCTCGCCCGGCCCTTCCACGTTGCTCACGCAGCGACCGCACAGCTCGGGGTGATCGGCGTGGCTGCCCACGTCGTCGCGGCGATGCCAGCAGCGCACGCACTTGGCGGCGTCGCTGACACTGGCCGAGACCCAGGCCTTGGCGCCGTCCAGCTCCACGGCTTCCGCGTCGGCGGGCTGGGTTTCGGCGGCCGCGAGGCTCGCATCGGAAGTGATGAAGAAGAAGCGCAGTTCGTCCAGCGCCGGTGCGTAGCGCGCCACCGTGGTGGCGTCGGCGTGGATCGCCAGCTTCGCTTCCAGCGCGGCGCCGATCCGCCCGTCCTTGCGCATGCCTTCGAGTACGCGCGCGGCAGTGTCGCGCACCGCCAGCAGGTCGGCCCACCAGCGCCGCTGCTCCGGCGACGCCTGCGTGGCGGCCAGGCCGTCGTACCAGGTTTCCAGCAGCACGCTCTCGCCGCGCTGCCCCGGCAACGCCTGCCAGATTTCCTCGGCGGTGAAGGCCAGGATCGGCGCCAGCCAGCGCACCAGCGCCTCGGCGATGCGGTACATCGCGCTCTGCGCGCTGCGCCGGCCGTGGCTGTCGGTGGGCATGGTGTAGAGGCGGTCCTTGGTGATGTCCAGGTACAGCGCGCCCATCTCGTTGGTGCAGAAGTTCTGCACGCGCGCCACCACCTCGGGGAAGTCGTAGCGCTCGTAGGCCGCGACCACCGCCTGCTGCACGTCGTATGCCTGCTGCACCGCCCATTGGTCGAGCAGCAGGCTGTCTGCAACCGCAACCAGATGCTGCGCGGGATCGAAGCCGTCGAGGTTGCCGAGCAGGAAGCGCGCGGTGTTGCGCAGGCGGCGGTAGCCGTCCGACACGCGCTTGAGGATCTCGTCGGAGACGCTCATCTCGTTGCGGTAGTCGGCCGAGGCCACCCACAGGCGCAGCACGTCGGCGCCCAGCGTGTCCATCACCTTCTGCGGCGCCACCACGTTGCCCAGCGACTTGGACATCTTGCGGCCCGAGGCGTCCACGGTGAAGCCGTGGGTGAGCACGTCGTCGTACGGCGCGCGGCCGTGGATCGCCGCCGAGGTGAGCAGCGAGGACTGGAACCAGCCGCGGTGCTGGTCGGAGCCTTCGAGGTACATCACCTTGTACTGCGATGCGCTGCCCTGCTGCAGCTCGGGACGCTGGCCGATCACGCCGAAATGGGTGACGCCGGAGTCGAACCACACGTCCAGCACGTCGGTGACCTTGTCGTAGTCCCTGGCCTGGTCGCCCAGCAGGCCGGCAGGATCGAGGTCGTACCACGCGTCGATGCCGCCCTGCTCCATGCGTTGCGCCACTTGCTCCATCAGCGCCACGGAATCCGGGTGCGGCTCCTGCGTCGCCTTGTGCACGAACAGCGCGATCGGCACGCCCCAGGTGCGCTGGCGCGAGATGCACCAGTCCGGGCGGCCGGCCACCATGCCGGCGATGCGCTCCTCGCCCCAGCCCGGCACCCAGCGCACGTCCTTGATCGACTGCAGCGCGGTGGCGCGCAGGCCGGCCTGCTCCATGCCGATGAACCACTGCGGCGTGGCGCGGAAGATCACCGGCGTCTTGTGGCGCCAGCAGTTCGGATAGCTGTGCTCGATCTTCGCGTGCGCCAGCAGCACGCCGTGCGCGCGCAGCAGCTCGACGATGGCGTCGTTGGCCTTCCACACGTGCATGCCGGCCAGGTCCAGATCGCCGGCCTTCGGCGTGTCGTCGCGGTAGGTGCCACGCGCGCCGATGTAGTTGAGCAGGCCGATGCCGTTCTCGCGGCCGACCACGAAGTCCTCCACGCCGTGGTCGGGCGAGGTGTGCACCGCGCCGGTACCGTCCTCGGCGCTGACGTGGTCGCCAAGGATCACCGGCACGATGCGGTCGTAGAACGGATGCTGCAGCTTCGTGCCATTGAGCCCGGCACCGCTGGCATGGCCGAGCACCGTGGGCGACTCTACGCCGTAGCGCGCCAGCGCCTTCTCCACCAGCGCAGCGGCGATCACCAGCAGCACGCGCTTGCCGTTGCGCGCGGGGCCATCGACCAGCGCGTACTCCAGCTCGGCACCCAGCGATACGGCCTGGCTTTCCGGCAGCGTCCACGGCGTGGTGGTCCAGATCGGCACCGCCACGATGACGTCGCCCGCATCCACGCCGAACTTCGCGGCCAGCGCCTTGGCGTCGACCGCGTCGTAGGCCACGTCCACCGCCGGCGAGACCTTGTCGCCGTACTCGATCTCCGCCTCGGCCAGCGCCGAGCCGCAGTCGAAGCACCAGTACACCGGCTTGGCGCCGCGCACCACGTGGCCGTTGGCGACGATGCGCGACAGCGCACGCACCATGTCGGCCTCGTACTTGAAGTCCATCGTGCGGTACGGGTTTTCCCAGTCGCCCAGCACGCCCAGGCGCTTGAAACCGGCGCGCTGGGTGTCGATCTGCTCGGCGGCGTATTCACGGCACTTCTGGCGGAACGCGCGCGCGTCGAGCTTCTCGCCCGGCTTGCCGTGCTGCTTCTCCACCGCGATCTCGATCGGCAGGCCGTGGCAGTCCCAGCCCGGCACGTAGGGTGCGCGGTGGTCGGCCAGCAGCTTCGAGCGCACCACCATGTCCTTGAGGATCTTGTTGACCGCGTGGCCGATGTGGATCGCGCCGTTCGCGTAGGGCGGGCCGTCATGCAGCACGAAAACCTTGTCGCGCCCCGCCGTGGCCTGCTGGATGCGCGCGTAGCGGCCGGCCTTTTCCCAGTCGGCCAGCCAGCCCGGCTCGCGCTTGGGCAGGTCGCCGCGCATCGGGAAATCCGTCTGCGGCAGGTTGATCGTGCTCTTGTAATCGGTGCTCATCGCTTCGGGTGCCTCGACTTGAGTCTCGCCCCGAAGCCGGCCGGCCCGAAGCGCTGTTGTGCCGCCCGCCGCGCGCGGCGGCAGGCGCTCGCGCTGCAGGCGGATGCCTTCAAATAATAATGACGATCGCCGCGACTGCGCTGGCGCGCTCGCGGGCGGGGTGCGGCAGGTTGGACTTTTCGCGGGTGCTCATGCGCGGGCCAGTACCGGATTCATGCCCAGGATTTCCCGGGCCGAATGCGCATCATGATTCATCTGCGCCTTCAGTGCATCCAGATCGTCGAATTTCTGCTCGTCGCGCAGCTTGGCCACGAACTCCACCGCCATGCGCCGGCCGTAGAGGTCGCCCTCGAAATCGAACAGGTGGGTTTCCAGCAGCGGCTGGCTGACCTGGTTCACGGTGGGCCGCACGCCCAGGCTGGCCACGCCCGGCCAGCTGCACTCACCCTCGCCCAACCCCACGCGCACGGCGAAGATGCCCTGCACCGGGCTGACCCGCCCGCGCAGGTGCACGTTGGCGGTCGGGAAACCCAGCGTGCGGCCGAGCTGGTTGCCGTATTCCACCCGGCCCTCGATCACGAACGGGCGGCCAAGCAGCGCGGCAGCAGCAGCGAACTCGCCCGCGCCCAGCAACTGGCGCACGCGACTGGCGGAGACGCGCTCGCCATCCAGCAGGATCGACGGCATCACGCAGCCCGCGAAACCGGCCTTCTCGCCCAGCTCGCGCAGCAGGGCCACATCGCCCGCACGCTTGTGGCCGAAGCGGAAGCCCGCGCCCACCCATACTTCCCTGGCAGCCAGGCGCTCGACCAGGATGCGCTGCACGAAGTCCTCGGCGGACATCGCCGCCAGCCCGGCGTTGAAGCGCAACATGTGCACCTGCTCGAAATCCGCCGCCGCAAAGCCGAGCAGCTTTTCGCGCACGCTGGAAAGGCGGGGCAACGGTTCGGGCGAGAAATAGGTGCGTGGCAGCGGCTCGAACGTCACCACCGCCGGCGTGCACCCCAAGGCGCGCGCACGGCGCTGCACTTGCGCAAACAGGGCCTGGTGCCCCCGATGCAGGCCATCGAACGCGCCGATGGCCACCACGCTGCCGTTGGGTGCAAGGCAGGGTCCTGCGATGTCGCGGGAAAGTTTCGTCATCGGGCCAGTATATCGGGCCCATCCCGACCCCGTCGCCAAAGGGATCCAAAGCTTCTTGTGAACAGTGCGGCCATGGATGGCCGCCTTTTGATCTTCGCGAGCAAGGACGATCGCACCCCATGGAAGTTGCGGCCAAGGATGGCCGCTTCTTGATCTTCGCGATCAGGGACGATCGCAATCAAACGGCCCGCAAGTCTTTCATCCGCAAGCCCGCCGCAAACAGCGCCGCGACATACGCCGCGCCGCCGGCCGCCACCATCAGCGCAAGGCGCCAGACGCGGGTGAAGGTGCCGACGTGGTCCCAGTCCGGCCACAGCCAGCGGCCGAACAGCAGCACCGCCACCATCGCCGCGCAGGCCAGTGCCAGCCGTGTCCAATGCCGCAACCAGCCCGGCTGGCGGTGGTACACACCTGCACGCTTCAGCCAATGCCACAGCAGCACGAAGTTGAGGTAGCTGGACAGCGAGCTGGCGATGCCCAGCGCCAAGTGCAGCCCCGGCACCTGCGCGATGCCGGCCATCCAGCCGGCCTGCCGCGCCGCCGGCGTCGCCCACAGCTCGAACAGGATCGCGATGAACACGCCGTTGAACAGCATGTTCACCACCATCGCCGCCACCCCGGCGCGCACCGGGGTGCGGGTGTCCTGCCGCGCGTAGAACGCGGGCAGCAGCACTTTCACCAGCGCAAAGGCCGGCAGGCCACAGGACAGCGCCAGGATGGACAGCGTGGACATCCGTGTGTCGAAGGCATTGAAGCGCCCGTGCTGGAACAGCGTGCTGACGATGGGCCCGCTCAGCAGCAGCAGCGCGCACATCGCCGGCACCGAGATCAGCAGGGTGAGCCGCAGGCCCCAGTCCAGCGCCCGCGAGAAGCCCTCGCGGTCCGTGTTCACGTGGTGGCGCGACAGCGACGGCAGCACCACCGAACCCAGCGCCACGCCGAACACGCCCAGCGGCAGTTCGAGGAAGCGCGTGGACAGCGACAGCCAGCTCTGCGAACCGGTGACCAGCAGCGAGGCGATCACCGTGTCCAGCAGCAGGTTGATCTGCGCCACCGACGAGCCGAACAGCGTGGGCACCATCAGCTTGAGGATGCGCTTGACCTCGGGGTGGCTCCAGCCCCAGCGCGGCCACACCAGCATGTCGAGCTTGCGCAACTCCGGCAGCAGGAACAGCAACTGCAGCACGCCCGCCACCAGCACCGCCCAGCCCATCGCCATGATCGGCACAGCCAGGTGCTTCGACAGCCACAGCGCGCCCGCGATCATACAGACGTTGAGGATCACCGGCGCCAGCGCCGGCAGCGCGAAGCGATGGAAGCTGTTCAGCACGCCGGCTGCCAACGCAGTCAGCGAGACGAAGAACAGGAACGGGAAGGTCAGCCGCAACAGGTCGATGGTGAGGTCGAACTTGTGCGGCTGGTCCAGCGCGCCCGGCTCGAACAGCGTCGCCACCTGCGGCGCGAAGATCAGTCCCAGCGCGGTGACCACCAGCACCACCGCGCCCAGCGTGCCGGAGACGCGCGCCATCAGCTGTCGCAGGTCCTCGTGCGTGCCCTTCTCCTTCACCTCGGTGAACACCGGCACGAAGGCGGTGGAGAACGAGCCCTCGGCGAACAGCCGGCGCATGAAGTTGGGGATGCGGAACGCCACCCAGAACGCATCGGTGACGGCATTGGCGCCGAACACCACGTTGAGCGACATGTCCCGGATCAGGCCGAGCACGCGCGATACCATCGTCATGCTGCTGAACGAGAGCAGCCCGCGGAACATGCTGGGGGACTTCATCCGGTGGGGAATCCTGGGTCAAGCGGGCGAATGGGCGCACAGTCTGCCAGCCGGCGCGGGCAAGATCACCGGCGGATCATGGCCGAACCCGGGCAACACCCCATTCCAGCCGCCTAACTGCTTGACGCATGAGCGAATCGGCCGCATAATCCTCCTCTTTCTCCAACCTGCAACCCGCGATTCGGGAGTTCTACCTTGGCCAACATCAAGTCCGCGAAGAAGCGTGCGCGCCAGTCCGAGCAGCGCCGCCTGCGCAACATCAGCGCCCGTTCCATGGTGCGCACCGCGCTGAAGAAGGTCGTCAAGGCCATCGAGGCCAAGGACAAGGCTGCCGCCGTCGAAGCCTTCGCCGCCGCCCAGCCGGTGATGGATCGCTACGCCTCGCGCGGCCTGATCCACAAGAACAAGGCTGCTCGCCACAAGAGCCGCCTGAACGCGAAGATCCACGAACTGGCGTAAGCCGTTCGCCTTGCGCGTCATGAAAAAGCCGGCTGACGCCGGCTTTTTTTGTGGCCGCCAGTCCTGGCAGCCGTCCCCTGGATCATCGCTGACGCGATGTCATGTCCGCCCGGCGCTTCCCGCTGCTCAGCGTGCATCTGCCTCGGTCGCGCCCCACCAGCAGGTCAGCAGCGACATGCCGGCCGCCGTCAGCAGCAGCGCGACCGCCGGCATCGACCACTCGCCACGCAGCCAGTCGTGCAGGCCATCGCCCAGCAATGGCGAGCGCAGCAGGCTCCATCCGCACGCCCCGATCCCGGCCAGGATGCCGCCCCACAACGGCCATGCGGTACGACGCCGGCGTGGCGGCAATCGCTGCATCAGTTTCCCGCTGAAGCCCGCATCGGGCACCGGCCCATCGAAGTTCCGGCGCAGCAGTGTCTCGATCTCGTCATCGTGCAAGTCGCTCATGATGCGCGCTCCTCGTCGTTGGTTTGCCACGCCGCCAGCCATGTCTTGAGTTTTGCCTTGCCGCGCAATGCGTGGGTCTTCACGGTGCCCAGCGGCATCGCCAGCACGTAGGCCGCCTCGTCGTGGCTCAGGCCCATCTGTACGCAATGCAGCAGCACCGCCTGCTCGGCGCTGGACAGGCGCTGCATTGCGCGCTCGACATCCAGTTGCAGGTCGACCGGCTGCGGCGACGCCGGCAACTGCTGGAACTCGCCGTCGTCCGCGTCGCCGGCAGGCCACGATCGCTTGCGCACGGCCTGCAGGAAACAACTGTAGGCAATGCGGTAAAGCCAGGTCGAAAAGCGCGCCTCGCCGCGAAACTGGTCGAGCTTGCGCCACGCCAGCAGGAATGTTTCCTGCGCCAAGTCGTCGGCCGCGGCCTCGTCGCCGCGCAGCAGCCGGCGCAGCTGGGCGCGCACCATGCCCTGGTGCCGGCGCAGCAACTGCTCGAACGCCCTGCGGTCGCCTTCCAGCAGGGCACGCGCCACCAGTGCCCGGTCGACGCGTGCCTCGGCATCGCCATCAGTCATGCCGGCCGTCGCGCCGGTTCAACCACCAGCTCGCGAGATAGCCCAGCCCGCTCATCAAGGGCAGCAAGCCCAGGCCCCACAGGCTGCCGATGCTGCGGCCGCTGTCGAGCTGGACCGGCAACGCAAGCAGCGTCGCCATCAATCCGAGGCCGATGCTGATCAGCACCAGCGCGCGGCGCCGTTCGGAATAGGCGACGGCCGGCTCGACCAGCAGCTGCGGCGGCAGCTCCACGCCCTTGTCGGCCAGTTGCATCAAGGTGCGGTAGCGCGCCTGCGTCTGCAGGTAGCGATAGCGCAGCAGGATCAGCACGATGAGGACGGGAGCCGACATCACGACGAAGGGGATGAAAAGGAATTCCATGGTCTTGCTCCAGAGGGTGTAGCGGGCCGGAAGGCTTGGGCAACGAATGATGGTGCAACACGCCTGCCGGAACTCAGTGCCTGGCGCCTTCGGCGGCAAGCAGATCGGCAATCTGCTCAGCCAGCAACCAGTGCTGCGACGGCCCTTCGTTGCTGGTCAGGGCCACGGCCGCACCGGTTTCCCAAACCATCTCCAGGTCTGCCGTGGTGCCTTCGATGCCGCCCTGGTGGCCACGAATGTGGCGGCCGCGCGAGAGCCGTTCGTCGATGCCGGCGCCGAAGGCGATGCCGGGGCCGATCGGCACTTCGCCGTCGAACATCTTCGCCAGCGTCGCGGGCTTGAGCAGCTTGCCTCCATGCAAGGCCTCGGCGAACCGCAGCAGGTCGGCATTGGTGGAATAACCGCCACCTGCGGGGCTGCCCTTGTAGATGCCCTGCATCCAGTTTGCCTTCCACGTCCGGGAGAACACCCCGTCGTCGTGGTAGTAGCCGACGGCCAGCCCTGGAACGATTTCATCGATGCTCTCGAAGCCGCTGGACGTCATCTGCGCAGGCTCGAAGACGTGGCGCCGGATATAGTCGAAGTAGCTTTCGCCGGAGACGTTCTCGACGATGCGGCCGAGCAGGACATAGCCGGCGTTGCTGTAGCTCGGCGCCTTGCCGGGCTCGCCCACCTTGGGCTGGCGGGCGATCAGCCCGAGGTAGTCCGCCGGATTGACATAGCGTTGGGCGTGCTCGAAGTAGTCCGGCACCATGAAATCGCCCAGGCCCGAGGTGTGGTGCAGGAGTTCCCACACGGTGATCTTCTTCGCCGTCGCCTGGTCGGGATATTCCGGCACCAGCTTCGCCAGCGTGTCGTCCCACGACAGCTTGCCGGCCTCGACCAGTTGCGCGATGGCGACCGCGGTGAACATCTTGCCGACCGAGGCGACATTGAACTTCGTCTGCTGGTCGACCGGCACGTTGAAATTGCGCTCGGCCAGGCCACGGCACTCGTCGAACACGGTCTCGCCGCCATCGGAAACGGTCACGCAACCGGAGAAGTCGGACACGCTCACCAGCCGGTCAAGCGCGGCATGGATCAGCTTCCGCAACTCCGCATGCGGCACCGGCCCCTTGGGCCAGTCGGCATAAAGCGGATTGTCCATGCCGACCAGGTGCGCATCCGCGAACTGGCCGGGATGCGCCGGGTCGGCGACCAGCCAGAACAGGCCGGCTTGCGCGTTGCGTCGGCCCTTGACGGCGACTTCGAGCAGCCCCGGCTGGCGCGGGTCGGTGCGCACGTCGAACACGTCCACGCCACCTTCGTCGCGCACGGCCGAAACCAGGCCGGCAATGAAATCCGCCTTGTCGTCCGCGGCGACGGATGCAGCCAGGACGCCGGGGGCCCACTGCCGGATCTGCGCCGGGGTGTCGGCATCGATATGCCGGATCAGCGTGCCGGCGAGCTTTCCGACCGGGGTGTCGGGCAGCGCGGGGTTCATCGCCGGGGTCGCCGCCATGGCCGCGGGCACACTTGCCGCACAGGCCAGGACGAAAGCCAGCAAACGCCTCCGTGCCTTGGGCGGATGGACATGGATGGAATGGCTCGTCATTGCGCTCTCCTGATGGTGTCCGGTCCGCACAAGCGCGGATGTCGAAGGCTTGGATGCAGCCAGCCTGCCCTTTGGATTCACCCCACCACTGGCGCCCATGCCATGAAATGGAATAATCCGGACTCCCCTGCCCCCGGAGCCGCCATGTCGTCGTTCCTGATCCGTCCCATCGAGCCACGCGACGACGCCGCGGTTGCAGCGATCATCCGCGCTGTGATGCCCGAGTTCGGCGCCGACGGCCCCGGCTTCGCGATCCACGATGCCGAGGTGGACACGATGAGCGCCGCTTACGCGCAGCCGCGCAGCAGCTACTTCGTGGTCGAACAGGATGGCCGGGTGATCGGCGGTGGCGGCGTGGCGCCGCTGGTGAACGGCGAGCCGGACGTGTGCGAGCTGCGCAAGATGTACTTCCTGCCGGAGGCGCGCGGCATTGGTGCCGGCGCGGCGATGATGCAGCACTGCCTCGACGCGGCGCGTGCGCAGGGCTTCCGCCGCTGCTACCTGGAAACGCTCACCGGCATGGACGCGGCGCAGGCGCTGTACGCGAAGTCCGGCTTCACCCCGCTGTGCGCGCCGATGGGCGGCACCGGGCACTTCAGTTGCGACCGCTTCTTCATCCGCGATCTCTGAAAAGGAGATATGTCATGGCAAATCGCGATCCGCGCATCGATGCCTACATCGCCAAGTCCGCGGAATTCGCCCGACCCATCCTCGACCACCTGCGCGCCGTGGTGCACGAGGCCTGCCCCGAGGTCGAGGAGACGATCAAGTGGAGCCGGCCGTTCTTCACTTATCGCGACGCCACGCTGTGCATGATGTCGGCGTTCAAGCAGCACTGCAGTTTCGGCTTCTGGCTGGGCAAACAGGTCACCGGTGCGGATGCGGAAGACGGCGCGGGCCAGTTCGGCAAGCTCACTTCGGCGCGCGAACTGCCACCGAGGAAAGCACTGGTCGCCTTCGTCAGGAAGGCGATGGCCTTGAACGAAACCGGCGTGAAAACGACACGCGCCAAGGCCGGCAGCAAACCGCCGCCCACGCCGCCCGAGGATTTCACCGCCCTGCTCGCCCAGCGCAAGCACGCCGCCGCACGCAAGGTCTGGGAAAATTTCCCGCCCGGCAGCCAGCGCGAGTACATCGACTGGATCGTCGAGGCGAAGACCGACGCCACCCGCCAGAAGCGCCTCGCCACCACGCTGGAATGGCTGGCCGAAGGCAAGCGCCGGAACTGGAAATACGACACGAGGACCACCGCCCGATGATCCGTACCGCGCACGAAGCGGACGCCGCCGCCATCCACGCGATCTACGCGCCGCACGTCACCGACGGCGTGGCCACCTTCGAGAACGTCGTGCCCGGCGTGGACGCCATGCGCGAACGCATCCGCGCGCGCCTGCCGCACTACCCCTGGCTGGCATGGGAAGAAGGCGGCGAGGTGCTGGCCTATGCCTATGCCGGCCGCTTCCGCGAACGCGCCGCCTACGACTGGATCGCCGAGACCTCGATCTACGTGCACCCGGACGCGCAGGGACGCGGCATCGCGCGACGACTCTACGGTTGCCTGCTCGACGTGATGCGCCTGCAGGGCCTGACGCAGGCCGTGGGCGTCATCACCCTGCCCGGCACCGCCAGCGTGGCGCTGCATGAAACGATGGGCTTCGCGCCTGCCGGCGTGTGGCGCCAGAGCGGCTGGAAGCTGGGCCGCTGGTGGGACGTGGGCGTGTGGCAGAAGGAGCTGCAGGTGGCGACGGTTCCGCCACCGCCACCCGTTCCCTTCGCCGCCCTGGTTTCGACGGCCGCACTGGCGCGGACCATGGGTGGATCGTGAACAGGTCCTGACGTTCCCTGCCGATGCCGTGCGGCATCGGCAGGGAATCGAACGACGTCAGTGGCTGACCGCCGACGCGATGATGCTGGCGATCACGCCCGTGGTGATCGCCACCAGCAGGAAGTCGCCGTTGTCGCTGCGCACCCAGTGATAGCCGCGCGGTGGCGGACGCAGATGGGCGCCGCGCCAATCGGACACCACGTATTGCCGACTGCGATACGAGGACGGCAGGTGACCGCCCTTCTTGTACCAGCCCTCGTGACGGCCTTGGTCGTACATGCCGTGATACCGCTGCTGGTCGTGCCGCGGCGGCGGATAGCCCTGGCCGGGCCCGTATTGCTGGGCGAAGGCGGCCCCGCTCGAAGCCAGCAAGGCACCGCTCAGCACCATTACACCGATAGCTTTCTTCATGGAATCCTCCTCGGTCGATTTCTCCGGCACTCCCTGCGGTTGCGCGCCACCACGCTCCTGTTCCGGCACAAGCCGTACCGTGGCCTGCTCCACGATCCAGCCTGCACCCTCAACCTTGCGTGAATTCCCGGGGCGCACCTGCCATCCGCTGTCATCGGGAGGCAACCTGGTTCCATTGCGACAACCGCCACGGGGACATTCTCCGCAAAGGCACGATGCGGTTGCCCTCCGCGCAATTCCTTCGCTATCACGGCCCCGTCCGCGGGACGGTGTATACCGCCCGTGCCACGCATCGCGAAATGACCCGCCACAGCGATGCGAAACCATCGTGCGCAGGCGCGCCTGCTGCATGAACCAGGCGCAACGCAGGCGATCAACGGCAGGCGTCGATCGCCTGCCCCAGACGTTCCACCCCCACCACCTCCAACTCGCCCACGCGACCGGACTTCGGCGCGTTCGCCTTCGGCACGATGGCGCGGCGGAAGCCGTGGTGCGCGGCTTCCTTCAGGCGCTCCTCGCCGTTCGGCACCGGGCGGATCTCGCCCGACAAACCCACCTCGCCGAAGGCAATCATCTTTTCCGGCAACGGCCGGTCGCGCAGCGAGGACAGCACCGCCAGCAGCGCGGGCAGGTCAGCCGCCGTCTCCTGCACGCGGATGCCGCCCACCACGTTGATGAACACGTCCTGGTCGTAGGCGGCCACGCCGCCATGCCGGTGCAGCACGGCCAGCAGCATCGCCAGGCGGTTCTGCTCCAGGCCAAGCGCCACGCGGCGCGGATTGCCCAGGCTGGACTGGTCGACCAGCGCCTGCACCTCGACCAGCAGCGGCCGCGTGCCTTCGCGCGTCACCATCACCGCGCTGCCCGGGGTGGGGCCGGCATGCGCGGAGAGGAAGATCGCGGAAGGATTGGGCACCTCGCGCAGGCCCTTGTCGCCCATCGCGAACACGCCCAGCTCGTTGACCGCGCCGAAGCGGTTCTTGAACGCGCGCAGCACGCGGAAGCGGCTGCCGGACTCGCCCTCGAAATACAGCACCGCGTCCACCATGTGCTCCAGCACGCGCGGGCCGGCGATGCCGCCCTCCTTGGTGACGTGGCCGACGAGGAACACGGACGTGCCGGTCTCCTTGGCGAAGCGCGTGAGCCGTGCCGCCGACTCGCGCACCTGCGACACCGAACCCGGCGCGGCGGTGAGCAGTTCGGTCCAGATCGTCTGGATCGAGTCGATCACCAGCACGCGTGGCCGCGCGATCGCGGTCTGTTCCAGGATGCGCTCGATGCAGGTCTCGGCCAGCGCCTGCAAGGGCTCCAGCGGCAGGCCCAGGCGCTGCGCTCGCGCAGCCACCTGGGCCAACGACTCCTCGCCGGTGACGTAGACGCTGGGCAGTTGCACGCCCAGCGTGCCCAGCATCTGCAGCAGCAGGGTGGACTTGCCGATGCCCGGATCGCCGCCCACCAGCACCACCGAGCCCTCGACCAGGCCGCCGCCCAGCACGCGGTCCAGCTCGCCGATGCCGGTGAGCGTGCGTGCCTCGGCCGTCACCGCGACTTCGGTCAGCGGCATGACCCTGGGAGAACCGGCCGCCTTGCCCGCATAACCGCCGCGCGCGGCGCCGGCCGACTTCACCGCCGGTTGCAGCACGATCTCGGACAGCGTGTTCCACGCGCCGCACTCCACGCAGGAGCCCTGCCACTTGGGATGCTCGGCGCCGCAGTCGGTGCAGACGTAGGCGGTCTTGGCTTTGGTCATGCAGAGGTTCCTGTTCTTTATCTTCGCACTCATGGACGAGTGCAAAGGTGATGCGGCCAAGAGTAACCGGCATCTATCGCAGGCGACGAGACGGCATCGCCGACGCGAGGCGTCAGCCTTCATCCTCGACGAACAGCACACGCCGCGTCATGCCACAGGTGAGGTCGTAGCTGATGGTACCGGCGTGGGCAGCGACGATTTCCGCCGGCAACTCGTCGCCCCACAGGGTGACGCGATCGCCCACCTTCGCCTGCGGCGCTTCGCGCAGGTCGAGCGTGACGAGGTCCATCGAGACGCGGCCGACCAGCGGCACGCGCGTCTCGCCCACCAGCACCGGCGTGCCGCTGGCCGCACTGCGCGGGTAGCCGTCGCCGTAGCCGATCGCGGCCACGCCCACCGGCATGTCCTCGGGACAGACCCAGGTGCCGTTGTAGCCGATGCGCTCGCCCTTGCCGATGCGGTTGACCGCGATCAGCCGCGTGGACAGCGTCATCGCGGGACGGAAGCCGAAATCCGCCCCGCTCTTGCCGTCCACCACCGACAGGCCATACAGCAGGCCACCGGTACGCACCCAGTCGGCACGCGCCTCGGGCCAGCCCAGCACGGCGGCCGAGTTGGACAGCGAACGCGGCCCGTCGAGGCCACGGGTCACTTCGTTGAAGCGTGCGATCTGCGCCCGCGTGACGTCGCCGTCGAATACCTCCGATTCGGCGAAGTGCGTGAGCAGGCCAATCTCGGGGTCGATGCCTGGCAACGCCGCGAGTCGCGCATGCACTTCCGCCACGCGCTCCGGCACGAAGCCCAGGCGATGCATGCCGCTGTCGATCTTCAGCCATACACGCAGGCGCCCACGTGTCGCGCTGGCCTCGGACAGCCATGCCAGTTGCGCCTCGTGATGAACAGCTGCATCCAACCCCAGCCGCTGCATCTCGGCGATGTCGCCGGGCTGGTCCGGACCGGACAGCACCACGATGCGCTGCCGGTGTCCCGCCGCGCGCAGGCGCAGGCCGTCGCCCAACGCGGCCACCGCGAAGCATTCGGCATCGGCGTCCAGCGCACGCGCCACGCGCTCCAGCCCGTGGCCGTAGGCATCGGCCTTGACCACCGCCATCACCTTCGCCGGCGCGGCCATCGCCTTGATGCGGGCAAGGTTGTGGCGCAAGGCGCCGAGATGGATGGTGGCGACGGTGGTGCGGCTCATGACTGCCGGGATTCGGGATACGGGATTCGGGATTCGGTGTGAAGCCGGGATTGGGGAGTCGGGATTCTGGATTCGGCAAAGCGAAGCGCGGCAAGACTTGCCTCAGCGGCCGGAACGCGGCTTTTGCCTTTCCGAATCCCGAATCCCGACTCCCCAATCCCGGCTCTCATTCGAACCCGCCCACGAACGAGTCGGCGGCGTAGTTCTCGAACTTGGTGTAGTGGCCGAGGAAGGTGAGCTTCACGGTGTCGGTGGGGCCGTTGCGCTGCTTGCCGATGATGATCTCGGCCAGGCCCTTGTCCGGGGATTCCTTGTTGTAGTACTCGTCGCGGTAGATGAACATGATCACGTCGGCGTCCTGCTCGATGGCGCCGGATTCGCGCAAGTCGGACATCATCGGACGCTTGTCCGCGCGCTGTTCCAGCGAGCGGTTCAACTGCGAGAGGGCGATCACGGGCACGTTGAGTTCCTTGGCGAGCCCCTTCAGTGAACGCGAGATTTCTGAAATCTCGGTGGCACGGTTCTCCTTGTTCCCGGGCACCTGCATCAGCTGCAGGTAGTCGATCACGATCAGGCCCAGGCCGCCGTGCTCGCGGTGCAGGCGGCGCGCGCGCGAGCGCATTTCCACCGGCGACATGCCCGGCGTGTCGTCGATGAAGATCTTCGCTTCGGAGAGGATGGCGATGGCGTTGGAGACGCGCGGCCAGTCCTCCTCGTTGAGGTCGCCGTTGCGCAGCGCCTGCTGGTGGATGCGGCCCACCGAGGAGATCAGGCGGAACGCCAGCTGCGAGGCGGACATTTCCATCGAGAACACCGCCACCGCCTTCTTCGCGCGCAGCGCGGCGCTCTCGGCGATGTTCAGCGCGAACGCGGTCTTGCCCATCGAGGGACGCGCCGCCACGATGATGAGGTCGGAGGGTTGCAGGCCCGAGGTGAGGTTGTCGAGGTCGGTGAAGCCGCTGGTGATGCCGGTGAGCTGGCCGCGGTTCTCGTAGCGCTCGGTGAGCAGGCGGAACGCGTCCTTCACCGCCTCGCGCATCGAGACGGAATCCTTCTTGCCACGCGCGCCGGACTCGGCGATCTTGAACACCGCCTGCTCGGCGCTTTCCAGCACCTCCTGCACGCTCTTGCCCTCTGGGCGGTAGCCGTCCTCGGTGATCGAGGTGCCGGCGTCGATCAGCTGGCGCAGCACCGACTTCTCGCGCACGATTTCCCCGTAGGCGGCGATGTTCGCCGCGCTGGGCGTGCTGTTGGCCAGTTCGATCAGGTAGCTGGCGCCGCCGACCATCTCGGCCAGGCCGTTGGCCTCGAACCAGTCGCCCAGGGTCACCGCGTCACAGGGCATGCCCTTGTTCGACAGCTCGGTGATCGCACGCCAGATCAGGCGGTGGTCGCGGCGGTAGAAGTCGTCCTCGCCCAGCTTGTCGGCCACCTTGTCCAGCGCGTCGGGCGCCAGCATCAGGCCGCCCAGCACCGCCTGTTCGGCGTCGATGGAATGCGGTGGCACGCGCAGCGCCTCGATGGCCGGCGACGAAGGCTTGCGTTCGGGCACGAAGGACATCGGGCTACCTCGGAAAGACGAAACGGCCGCGCTCGCCGCGGCACGCGCCGACGCCAGTCGACGGGCAAGACCCACATGATGCGCGGCGGCGTCTCAAGGGTCGAGATGGAAACCTGTGGAAAAGCTGGGGAAAGTTGGGGATAAGAAGACCGGCATTCGGGATTGGAGATTCGGGATTCGCAAAGGCACGGCAGGCCCGCCGCGCGCCGCTTTTACCGAATCCCCAATCCCGTCTCCCGAATCCCGCGCCACCAACGCAAACGGGCGCCGTGAGGCGCCCGTTTGCGTTGGTGGCGAAGGTGGCTTACTTCTTCTCGCCGACCACGATCACCTTGACGCTGGTCTGCACGTCGGCGTGCAGGTGGATGGCCACCTCGAACTCGCCCACGTTGCGCAGCGGGCCTTCGCCCAGGATCACTTCACCCTTGTGGATGTCGTGACCGATGGCCTGCAGCGCCTCGGCGATGTCGCGCGGACCCACCGAGCCGTACAGCTTGCCTTCGGGGCTGGCGTGCGCCTCGATCGTCACCGACACGTCGGCCAGCTTGGCCTTGCGGGCTTCGGCTTCGCCCAGCATGTTCTTGGCGCGTGCCTCGTACTCGGCGCGACGCTGCTCGAACGCGGCCAGGTTGGCGGCGTTCACGCGCACGGCCTTGCCCTGCGGGATCAGGAAGTTGCGACCGTAACCCGGCTTCACGCTGACCTTGTCGCCGAGGTCGCCGAGGTTGCGGACTTTCTGCAGGAGGATGAGTTCCATGGGTATTCCTTTTCGTTAGCGCCGGGATGGCCGGCGCAGCCGTGGACGGGTGTCCGAAGAGCCGGGATTCGGGAGACGGGATTGGGGATTCCGAAAAGCAGCACGCGGCGCTCTTGCGAATCCCGAATCCCGAATCACCAATCCCGGATTAAACGTCGTGGTTGTCGGTGTACGGCAGCAGCGAGAGGAAGCGCGCGCGCTTGATCGCGGTCGCCAGCTGGCGCTGGTAGCGCGCCTTGGTGCCGGTGATGCGGCTCGGCACGATCTTGCCGTTCTCGGTGATGTACTGGCGCAGGGTGTTGAGATCCTTGTAATCGATCTCCTTCACCTTCTCCGCAGTGAAGCGGCAGAACTTGCGGCGGCGGAAAAACTTGGACATGGTCGTGGTTCCTCTCAGTCTTCGCTGTCGCTGTCGTTGTCGCGGCCGTCAACGTCGTCGTCGCGGCGGCGCGACGAGCGGGCGTCGTCCTTTTCCTTGCTCTTCAGGATGAAGGACTGCTCGGTGTCGGCGGCGTCACGCTTGACGACGAGGTGGCGCAGCACGGCGTCGTTGAAGCGGAAGCCCGACTCCAGCTCGTTCAGCGCGTTCTGGCCGACTTCGATGTTCAGCAGCACGTAGTGCGCCTTGGCCAGGTTGACGATCGGGTAGGCCAGCTGGCGGCGACCCCAGTCTTCCAGACGGTGGATCTTGCCGCCGTCGGCCTCGATCAGCGCCTTGTAGCGCTCGATCATCGCGGGGACCTGTTCGCTCTGGTCAGGGTGGACCAGAAACACGACTTCGTAATGTCGCAGGGACATCGTGGTTCGACTCCTTGTGGATGCGGCCGGAATGGCCTCGCAGCCTCCCGCCGGATGCGGTGAGGCAAGTGCCCGTCACGCCCCTTGCAGGGCGGACAGAGGCGGAATTGTACGCGAAGCGCGGAACGCCACGCAAGCGACTGAATTTGAAGAGCACGACCGAGGACGGCAGCTTTTTGATTCCTGCGCTCGGGCCAAGCGCGGGAACCTTGAAGAGTGCGGCCATGGATGGCCGCCCATTATGACTTCCGCGCTCATGGACGAGCGCACAAATACCCCATAGCCCGCCCGTTTGACCTTGCGCTCACGGACGAGCGCACCGGTACCAACCACCCTCACCCGACGGTGAAGCTCTCGCCGCAACCGCATTCGCCAGTGGCGTTGGGGTTGTGGAACACGAAGCTGGCGTTGAGGCCCTGCTTCTGGAAGTCGATCACGGTGCCGTCCACCAGCGGCAGGCTTTTGTCGTCCACCACCAGCGGCACGCCGTCGATGCTGACCAGCCGATCGCCCTCGCCCACCGCCTGGGCCAGGTCCACCACGTAGCCGAATCCCGAGCAGCCCGTGCGTTTCACGCCGAAACGCACGCCGGCGGCGTCCGGCGCCTGCGCGAGGAAGCGGCGCATGCGTTCGCTGGCGGCTGGGGTGATCGTGATGGTCATGGCTGCGGGCGATCTTTGGAAACGTGGCAGGGCGCATGCCTTTCCGGTCGCGGCACGTGCGAGGCCTAGTTTATCATGCGGGTTTGTCCACGCGCTTCGCTGGAAGTGCGTTCCCCTACAGATGTGCCTGTTCCGGCGCATTTCAACAGGAGTTCCGATCCATGACGGTGGTCAGCGTCAAGCAGGCTCTTTCCGGCGCCATCGCGGCCGGCAGCGTGGTCACGGTGCGCGGCTGGGTGCGCACGATCCGCGACGCCAAGGGCGGCCTGTCCTTCGTGAACGTGACCGACGGCTCCTGCTTCGACCCGATCCAGGCCGTGGCCACCGACAAGCTGACCAACTACGAGAGCGCGGTGAAGCACCTCACCACCGGCGCGGGCGTGATCGTCACCGGCACGCTGGCGCCGTCGCAGGGCAAGGGCCAGCGCTTCGAGATCCAGGCCGAGACGGTGGAAGTCACCGGCTTCGTGGACGACCCGTTGACCTATCCGATCCAGCCCAAGCCGCACACCATGGAGTTCCTGCGCGAAGTGGCGCACCTGCGCCCGCGCACCAACCTGTTCGGCGCGGTGACGCGCGTGCGCCACACCATGATGACGGCGATCCACCGCTGGCTCACCGAGCAGGGCTTCTTCTGGATCAACACGCCGATCATCACCACCTCGGACGCGGAAGGCGCGGGCGACATGTTCCGCCTGTCCACGCTGGACCTGGCCAACCTGCCGCGCACGCCGGACGGCAAGATCGATTTCCGCAAGGACTTCTTCGGCCGCGAAGCCTTCCTCACCGTATCCGGCCAGCTCAACGTGGAGGCCTACTGCCTCGCGATGAGCAAGGTGTATACCTTCGGCCCCACCTTCCGTGCGGAGAACTCCAACACGCCGCGCCATCTGGCCGAGTTCTGGATGGTGGAGCCGGAGATCGCCTTCGCCGACCTCAATGACAATGCGGACTGTGCGGAAGGCTTCCTCAAGGCCATCTTCAAGGCAGTGCTGGAGGAGCGCGCGGACGACATGGCGTTCTTCGCCGAGCGCGTCCAGCCGGATGCGGTCAGCCGCCTGGAGGCCTTCATCGCCCAGCCGTTCGAGCGCATCGACTACACGGAGGCCGTGGAAATCCTCAAGAAGTCCGGGCAGAAGTTCGAATACCCGGTGGCCTGGGGCATCGACCTGCAGACCGAGCACGAACGCTACCTCGCCGAGAAACATATCGGCCGTCCCGTTGTCGTAATGAACTACCCCGAGGCGATCAAGGCCTTCTACATGCGTTTGAACGACGATGGAAAGACCGTGGCGGCGATGGACGTGCTGGCGCCCGGCATCGGCGAGATCATCGGCGGCAGCCAGCGCGAGGAGCGCCTGGACCATTTGGACGCCCGGATGGCCAAATTCGGACTCGATCCTGCCACGTATGGCTGGTACCGTGACCTTCGCCGTTATGGCACCGTGCCGCACGCGGGCTTCGGCCTCGGTTTCGAGCGCCTGCTGGTCTACGTGTGCGGCCTTTCCAACATCCGCGATGCCATCCCCTATCCGCGTGCGGCGGGGACGGCCGAATTCTGAGTTAACTGATGCGAATGAAGCGCCGGCTCCCCACCCTGCCCCTCATCCTCGCCGCCGGCGTGCTGCTGGCCGGTTGCCACACCGTGAAGACGCTGGTGCCGCCCAACCTGCGCGCGCCGGCCAGCGCCGACGATCCGCTCAAGCAGGCGCAACAGCGCCTGCTCGACGCCTCGCCCTGCTGCAGCAGCTTCGCCGACTTCTCCTACCAGGACATGCTGCCGTGGCAGCCGCAGGCGTACACGCTGGGCAGCGGCAGCAGCGTGGCCAACATCAACGGCACGCACAGCTACTTCCTCGCCTTCCGCCTGCCGGACGACGCCAAACTGCCCTATCGCGTGGCGTTCAAGTCGGAATTGAACGGCCGCTGGCTGAAGTCCAGCTACCTGTTCGCTCCCACCGTCGTGTTGCTGGACAGCGGCTTCCAGCCGATCGGCGCCGACGACGTCGGGCTGTGCGAGCACATGGGCTGGAGCGACGCGAGCTCCGGCGCGTTCGGCGCCTATACCGTCAGCAGCAAGCAGGCGCGCTACCTGCTGATCTACAGCTCGGCCGACCAGCAGAAGGGCAAGACCTACTGGGAACAGTCGCCCACGACGTTTTCCGCGCAGCCCACCGCGACCAGCATGCCCTCGCTGGACATGAGCGCCAGCGGCACCTTCGGCGTGCCGCACGGCCCCGACGGCACGATCTGGGTAGGCATGATGAATGCCACCTACGCCAAGGCCGTGGACAACGCGATCTGCAAGAAGCCGCCGAAAGGCGACGGCCTGCTGAACTCCCTGCGTACCGCCCTGCCCTGGGGCGGCAATGGCGGCAGCAAGCAGGGCGCGAACACGGGGACCGATCCCGCCACCGCCAAGGCCAAGGAAAGCTGAGCGTGCTGGCCCTCTATCTTGGCCTGCTGGCCACCGGCGTCGTCCTGTTCGTGCTCTCCTACGTGGCGCCGTTCCGGGCCGCCGCGCTGCTGCGCCAGCGCCACCCGCAGCACTGGCAGGTCATCGTCGAATCGGCCAAGGGCAGGATCGGCACGCTGCAAACCTGGATGCGCATGCAATACGTGCTGCGCTCGCCCGCGCTGGCCCTGCTGGACGACCGCGACATCAACCGCTGGCGCGGCATCTGGCGCTACAGCCAGTGGCTCGGCTGGCTGTGCTGGCTGGCCGCGCTGGGCATGCGCCTGCGCTGGGGCTGAGACCACCGGAGCTTCCCATGCAATTGCACCTCGACGGCCGTCATGCCCTGGTCTGCGGCGCCTCGCAAGGCATCGGCCGCGCCAGCGCGATCGAGCTGGCGCTGCTTGGCGCCAACGTCACCCTGCTGGCACGCCGCGCCGAAATGCTGGAAGCCCTCGCCGCGGAACTGCCGCGCACGCACACTGACCAGCGCCACGGATTCATCGCTGTCGACGTGGGCGATACCGCCGCGCTGCGCACGCAGGCGGAAGCGCTGGTCGCCCGTGCGCCCGTGCACATCCTCGTCAACAACAGCGGCGGCCCGCCGCCCGGCAGCGTGCTCGACGCCACGCCGCAGGATTTCCTCGCCGCGTGGCAGCAGCACCTGCTGGCCTGCCACACGCTGGCGCAGGCGGTGGTGCCGGGCATGCGCGCGGCCGGCTGGGGCCGCATCGTCAACGTGATCTCCACCTCGGTGCGCGAGCCGATCCCCGGCATCGGCGTGTCCAATACCACGCGCGGCGCGGTGGCGAGCTGGGCCAAGACCCTGGCCGGCGAACTCGCGCCGTTCGGCATCACCGTCAACAACGTGCTGCCCGGCTCCACCCGCACCCCGCGCATCGAGCAGATCGTCGCCGCGCGCGCGCAGAAGAGCGGCAAGCCGCCGGCCGAAGTGCAGCAGGCGATGGAAGCCGAGGTGCCGATGCGGCGCTTCGCCGACGCCGCGGAAATCGCCGCCGCGGTGGCCTTCCTCGCCTCGCCCGCCGCGAGTTACATCACCGGTGTCAGCCTGCCGGTGGACGGCGGGCGCATGCGTTCGCTTTGAGCGACGGGATGGGGGATGGCGGGATTCGGCAGGGCCACCAGCTCGCCGCACTTTTGCTCTACCGAATCCCCAATCACGAATCCCGGTTCAACGTACCCCCGCGTCCGGTGCAATCGCCGGAGGCGCGGCGTAAGCTTGCACGGATGCCCATCACGCGCCTCGCCAACCTGATCGACGGCCGCCTCGTGCCGCCGCGCGGCGATCGCTGGCTCGATGTGTTCGAGCCCGCCACCGGCGAGATCTTCGCCCATTGCCCCGATGCCGACGCGGACGACGTCGCCGCCGCCGTCGAAGCCGCGCAACGCGCCGCGCCAGCCTGGGCCAGCACGCCCGCCGAACAGCGTGCGCGCCTGCTGCAACGCCTCGCCGACCTGGTCGAGGCGCGGCTGGACGAGTTCGCCCTGCTGGAATCGCGCGACAGCGGCAAGCCGGTGAAACTCGCGCGCGGCGTGGACATCCCGCGTGCGGTGAGCAACCTGCGCTTCTTCGCCGCCGCCATCGAGACCTGGGGTGGCGAGTCGCACGCGATGGCACTCGGCCGGCCGGACCACGGCGCGATCAACTACACGCTGCGCCAGCCGTTGGGCGTGGTCGGCTGCATCAGCCCGTGGAACCTGCCGCTGTACCTGTTCACCTGGAAGATCGCGCCCGCGCTGGCCGCGGGCAACGCCGTGGTGGCCAAGCCTTCGGAAATCACACCTTGCACAGCGGCCCTGCTCGGCGAGTTGAGCACCGAAGCCGGCTTCCCGCCCGGCGTGCTGAACATCGTGCACGGCCGCGGCCCCACGGTGGGCCAGGCCATCGTCGAACATCCGCGCATCAAGGCCGTGTCCTTCACCGGCAGCACCGCCACCGGTGCGCACATCGCCGCAGTGGCCGCCACGCAGTTCAAGAAGGTGTCGCTGGAGATGGGCGGCAAGAACCCGGCCATCGTGTTCGCCGACGCCGCGCTTTCCGACACCGACCTCGATACCATCGTGCGCTCGGGCTTCGCCAACCAGGGCGAGATCTGCCTGTGCGGTTCGCGCCTGCTGGTGCAGCGCTCGATCTACGCGGCCTTCCGCGAGCGCTACCTCGCCCGCGTGCGCGCACTGCGCGTGGGCGATCCGGGCGACGACGCCAGCGACCTCGGCGCCCTGGTCTCGCGACCGCACTTCGACAAGGTGATGGCCTGCATCGCCCGGGCGCGCGCCGAAGGCGGCCGCGTATCGTGCGGCGGCGAAGCAGTGACGGTGCCCGGCCGCTGCGAACGCGGCTGGTTCGTGGCACCCACGGTGATCGAGGGACTGGCGAACGAAGCCGCCACCAACCAGCAGGAAATCTTCGGACCGGTGGTCACGCTGGTCCCGTTCGAGGATGAAGCGGAAGCATTGGCCATCGCCAACGGCACCGGCTACGGCCTCGCCGCATCGCTATGGACGCGCGACCTCGACCGCGCGCACCGGCTTGCCGCGCAACTGGAATTCGGCATCGTGTGGATCAACTGCTGGATGCTGCGCGACCTGCGCACGCCGTTCGGCGGCGTGAAGCACTCGGGCCTCGGCCGGGAGGGCGGCAGCGAGGCGCTGCGCTTCTTCACCGAGCCGAAAAATGTCTGCATACGCTACTGAACACCCCGCCACGGAAACGCCAATGAACTCGCTGAAAGACCTGCTGGCCAACAACAGGCGCTGGGCCGCCGCAGTCACTGCACAGGAGCCCGACTACTTCGAGAAGCTGGTGC
Source organism: Rhodanobacter sp. DHB23 (assembly GCF_014842975.1). Classification (GTDB taxonomy): domain Bacteria; phylum Pseudomonadota; class Gammaproteobacteria; order Xanthomonadales; family Rhodanobacteraceae; genus Rhodanobacter_A. Next base: position 61,367 of record NZ_JACYXK010000026.1, read on the forward strand.
ACCAGCAGGCCCCGAAATACCTGTGGATCGGCTGCGCCGATTCGCGCGTGCCATCCACCCAGATCGTGGACCTGCCGCCGGGCGAGATCTTCGTGCATCGCAACGTGGCCAACGTGGTGGTGCACACCGACCTCAACGCACTCGGCTGCATCCAGTTCGCGGTGGACGTGCTGCAGGTGAAGCACATCCTGGTGGTCGGCCACTACGGTTGCGGCGGCATCGGCGCGGTGCTTCGGCAGTCGCGGCTGGGCCTGATCGACAACTGGCTGCGCCACATCGGCGACGTCGCGCTCAAGCACAGCGACAAGCTCGACCCCGCCACCGCGTTCGAAGTGCGCCACTCGCGCCTGTGCGAGCTCAACGCGATCGAGCAGGCGATAAACGTGTGCCACAGCACCATCGTGCGGGATGCCTGGGAACGCGGCCAGCAGTTGGCCGTGCACGCCTGGATCTACGGCCTGAAGGACGGCCACATCCACGACCTCGGCCTGGACGTGCGTAGCCATGAGCAGCTGCCTGGCGCCTACGAAGGCGTGCTGGCCAAGCTCGCCGAGCGCTGGGGCGCACCGTGAGCGAGGTCGTGCGCACCGACGCGGCGCCGGCGCCGGTGGGCGCCTATCCGCATGCGCGGCGCGTGGGCAACCTGCTGTTCCTGTCCGGCGTGGGGCCGCGCCAGCCGGGCACGAACGCGATCCCTGGCAACGCGTACGACGTCGACGGCAAACTGCTCGCCTACGACATCGAGGCGCAGTGCCGCCAGGTGTTCGCCAACGTGCGCGCGGTGCTGGAAGCCAGCGGCGCGCGCTGGGAGGACCTGGTGGACGTCACCGTGTTCCTCACCGACATGGCGCGCGACTTCCCCGCCTACAACCGCCTCTACGCCGAGCATTTCGCCGGCGTGGACGCCTGCCGCACCACACTGGGCATCACGGCCCTGCCCACGCCCATCGCCATCGAACTGAAATGCGTGGCGAGCATCGATCCCTGCGGCCATCCCTGACCGCGAAAATCAGGCGCACTCCTGCGATCCCGGTACGTGCACAAAAAAACCCGCCGGCAAACCGGCGGGTTTTTCGTGCAGCCGGAATCCGCTGCGATCAGCCGCCGGAGGCGGTCGACGCGGGTGCGGCGTCGGTCTTGGTCCCGGCCTTCTTGTGGGTCTTGCTGCTGTGGTGCTTGGTGCCGGACTTGTGATGCGCGGCCTTGTGGGTGGAAGAGGCAGCGGCGGGAGCGTCGGCAGCCGGAGCAGTCTGCTGGGCAGCAGCCGGAGCCGCGGCCGGGGCGGCCTGCTGGGCAAACACGGAAGCGGACAGGGCCACGCCGGCGGCGAGCAGGGAAGCGATCGCGAACTTGCGCATGATGGCGAACCTCGATGATTTTTTTATATCGCGAACCCGGCCGGAACCCGGCGCCACGGGTGGCGCGACGGAGCCACCATAACAGCACTGCCGGCATACCGAGACTGAATGGGGCCAGGTTTTCCCGGCCAGCTCCGGGCGCAGATATCCACGCTTCAGCTTGTGGCCTCCCAGCGATCTCCAGGCACGGCACGAAGCGCCTGGCGACGGTGGCCAGCCCCAGCGGCCGGCTCAGAGCCCGAAGCGCGACGGTGCGTAAGGCCGGGGATCGATCGCCGGCGTGTTGCCGCACAACTGGTCGGCGACCAGTTCACCGGTGGCCGCCGACATGCTCACGCCCAGCATGCCGTGCGCGGTGGCGAGATGCAGGTTGGCCCAGCGCGCACTGGGGCCGATGATCGGCACCTCGTCCACGCTCATCGGCCGCCAGCCCCACCACTCCTCCAGTTGCCGTGGCCCTTCCGGCTCATGCAGGCCCGTCGCGGCGCCGCGGCGCAAGGCATCGAGGCGCGCACGGTTGAGGCCCTCGGCGTAGCCGGAGAACTCCATCGTGCTGCCCAGCCGGTAACCGTCGGCCCAGGTGGTGACGCATACCTGCGCCTCGCGCAGCACCAGCGCGTGGCGCGGCGCGCGCGCGGGGCGCGTGTAGGTGATCGAATAGCCCTTGCCCGGCTGCATCGGCAGACGCAGGCCCAGCGAACGGGCCAGCAGCGGCGACCACGCCCCCAGCGCCAGAAGCACCCGCTCGCCGGCGAACACGCCACGCGAGGTGCGCACCCGCGCGATGCGCCCGTCGTGGGTGTCGAAGCCCTCGATGCGGGCGCCGCACTCGATCCCGCCGCCCAGTTCCCGCACGCGCCGCGCCAGTTCGGCGACGTAGCGATCCGGTCGCAGGCGCGCGTCGCCGGGATGGAACAGGCCGCCCGTCACGCCCGGCTTCAGCGCCGGCTCCATCGCCTCCACCTCGTCGCCGCGCAAACGCCGTACTTCGACGCCCAGGCGGTCGAGCACGGCGGCATGATGATGCTCGTCGGCCGCCAGCGCCCGCGCGGTGCGATACACGTACAACTCGCCTTCCTCGGCGAATTCGCACTCCAGTCCTTCGTCGCGCACCAGCTCGCCCAGATGCCGGCGCGAGCGCTGCAGGATCGCCGAACGCGCGACGGCGGCACGCTGGAAATCGGCCCAGTTGCAGTGCCGGGCGAACCCCAGCAGCCAACGCAGGCGCGGGCCGTCGAGCCGCGGGTTGAGGTAGAGCGGCGCATCGGCGCGCAGCATCGAACGCAGGGCCACGCCCAGCGTGCCCGGCATCGCCAGCGGCGCGGCATGGCTGGGCGTGATCGTGCCGCAATTGCCGTGCGAGGCACCGCACCCTGGCGTCCCCTGTTCCAGCACACGCACCGCCACGCCCCTGCGCAGCAGGTGCAATGCGCTGGCAAGGCCGATCACCCCGCCGCCGAGTATCAGTACATCCGCACGAGTCGCATTCATCCGCCGATTGTAACCTTCTGCTGCGCCGCGTCATGCGCGCATCGCTCGGCGCATGCACCATGCGAATCGCCTACTCCCCAAAGGCGTCGCCATGCTGGCTCGTTCCGCCGTCCGTGCAGGCCTTGCCGTCGCGCTGCTGGCTTGCGCCAGCGCCGCCGCGCAGTCGTTCGACCCTTCCGCACTGAAGCTGCTGCAGTCGATGGGGCGCCAACCCACCACGCTGGCCCGCTACCAGTACCTCATCCAGGTGGAGCCTTCGCTGCGGGCCGACGACCGGATCCTGGCGCTGCAGTTCCTGTCCTTCTCGGAGGACGAACTCGGCCTGTACGACCAGGCCGTCTTCAGTTTCCCGCTGAAGAACAGCCTGCCCGACGACCTCAAGCTGCCGACGCCCGCGGACTGGCGAGCGGCCGACGCGGTCGATGCCATCGCCGCGCTGGCGGCGCAGCGGCGCATCGTGATGGTCAACGAGGCCCACCACGACGCGCATACCCGCCAGCTCACGCTGGAGCTGCTGCCGCGGCTGCGTGCCCTGGGCTTCAACTACTTCGCCGCCGAGGCGCTGGGCACGGACGATCCCGACCTGGCCAGGCGCGGCTATCCCGTCCGCAAGAGCGGCACGGAGTACCTGCGCGATCCGCTGTACGGCGACATCGTGCGCGAGGCGATCCGGCTGGGCTTCACCCTCGTGCCCTACGACAACGCGCTCAACGGGCAGGCGCGCGAGAACGCGCAAGCCGACACCCTGTACCAGGCGGTGTTTGCGAAGGACCCCAACGCGCGCCTGTTCGTGCACGCCGGCTATGCGCACATCGACAAGGTCGCCGGGCGCCTCGGCGGCATACAGCCCATGGCGATGCGGCTGCAGGCGCTGACCGGCCAGGTGCCGCTGTGCATCGACCAGACCGACTTCCTCGAAACCGGGCTGGATACCTCGGACCCCTACCATCAACTCGTGCGTGCGTTCCCGTCGGAAAAACCCGAGGTCCTGCTCAGCCGGCAGACCGGCCAGCCATGGAGCGCGCGGCCGACGGCCTACGACATCAACGTGATCCTGCCCGACAGCCTGAGCCTGGATGCCTTCGGCATGTACAAGTACGGGTACCGGATCACGCTGCAGGGAGAGGCCATGTCGCACGTCATCGACCGCAACGAGATGGAGCGGGACGGCTGGCTCTCGCTGGACGGCAAGCGCAGCCCCCACCCAATCAACGCGATGCTGTGCCGGGGCACCGTCCCCTGCGTCGTCGATGCGCACTACCTGGGCGAACCCGACGATGCCATCGCCGCCGACCGCTACGCCATCACCGGCTACAACGAATTCACCAACCTTTACCTGCGCCCCGGCCGTTACCGGCTGCGCGCCAGCGACAGCGACGGCCATACGCTGTCGGAAAGCGAGATCGACATGCCGTAGCGGCCGGCCTTGCGCTCAAAAGATTACAGGTGTAGTCTCCATGAAACTACATGCGTAATCTCTTTCCGGTGACCCCATGGCCGCTCCTGCCCCCGCCCCGACGATCAGCGAAGCCGAAAGCCGCGTGATGGAACCGCTGTGGCGCCACGCGCCGCAGAGTTCGGAGGACATCGTCGCCGCCGTGCAGCAGGCCAGCGACTGGCACGAGAAGACCATCCGCACCCTGCTCGGCCGCCTGCTGGGCAAGGGCGCGGTGCGCGCGGAGAAGGACGGCCGCCGCTACCTGTACTCGCCCATGCTGAGCCGCGAGCAGTGGCAATCGCAGGAAAGCCGCAGCCTGCTCGACCGCGTGTTCGGCGGCCGGCTCGGCCCGCTGCTGGCGCACTTCAGCGAGCACGAGAAGCTGGGCGCGAAGGACGTCGCCGAGCTGCGCAAGCTGCTCGACGCCATCGAGAAAAAGGGGCGCTGACATGGACGCCCTGTTGCTGCGCGGCCTGTCGTTCGCCACCGCGGCGCTGGTGCTGGTGCTGCTGGCGCGCCGCTCCGCCCGGCGCGCCTTCGGCGCCGGCCCCGCCTTCGGCCTGTGGGCATTGCCCGCGCTGGCCCTGGTGCTGCCTTGCCTGCCCGAACTGCACGTGCACTGGTTCACGCTGCCGGCCATCCGCATCCTGCCCGATGCGGTTGCCGGTAGCGTCGCGACTGCACCGGCGCCCGCTTCCACGCCGTGGCTGCGCTGGTCGTGGCTGGCCGGTACGGCCACGATGGCGTTGCGGCTGATCGCGCATTACCTGCGCCTGCGCCGGCAGGGCCGCCGACTGCCGGCGGCGATGGCGGCCCGCCTGCGACACGAGCTGGACGGCTTCGATCCGCGCCGCGTCCGCCTGCACCCGGCCGGCCCCGCCCTGCTGTGGGCGCCGCGCAGCCTGCTGTTGTTGCCGGCGGACTTCCTCGAGCGCTTCGACGCCAGCGAACGCCGTATGGTGCTGCGCCACGAGCTCACCCACCTGCACCGTGGCGATGCACTGTGGAGCCTCGTCGCCGAGCTGGCGTTCGCGCTGCTGTGGTTCCACCCATTGGCCTGGCTGGCGCGTTCGCGTTTCCGGCTCGACCAGGAACTGGCCTGCGACGAACGGGTGCTGCGCGACACGCCGCACGACGAGGCCCGCTACGCCCACACCCTGCTGCACAGCGCCGGCTTGTCGCCCATGCCGGCGTTGATTCCCTGGCTCGCCGAGCCCCAACTGAAGGAGCGACTCACCATGATCCAGCATCATCGGCCCGGTGCGCTGCGCCGCCGTGCGGGTTTCATTGCGCTTGCCGCGTTGCTGGCGGGCGGCGTGGTCGTGGCGCAAGCGGCCACGGACAACCCTCCGACACCGGATCACACGGCCACGCCAAGCCTCAATGACGTCGTAAACGCCAATCCCCGTTATCCGGCTGCAGCCATCAAGAACCACGAACAAGGCACGGTGATGCTGGACATACAAGTGCGCTCCGATGGCTCCGTAGGCACGATCACCTACGATGCCAAGGGCAGTACCACCAGTTCAGCCGACCTGATCACGGCGGCTACCCAGGATGCGAGGCAGTGGCATTTCCTGCCGCGGGTCAAGGACGGCAAGCCAGTCGATGGCTACGCACGCGTCCCCATCACGTTCTCGATCGATGACTTGCCCAGCAAGAAAATCGAGGAACCGGCCTCGGAACACAAAGTCATCATTACGCAGGGCCACGTTCAACAAGAAAGCTGAGAAACAGGCTTCGAAATACAAGAAATCCAATTGATTTGCATGTGAATTGTTGAATTGATAACCTCGACACATCCCGTGCCGAGGTTGTCGCGTGAACCAGCCCTTCGCCACCCGGTTCGCCGCCTCGCCCGCGCGCATTGCACGCTTGGCGCTGACTGCTCTCGCCATCGCTTTGCTCGCCGCCTGCGCCAGCGCGCCGCGCCGCAGCGGTGTTGCCCCATCCGCCCTCGCCAACGAACCCGCGCGTGCCCCCGACGGCCAGGCCACCGCCGCCAACGACGTGCTGTTCCGTGCGATGGCCCTGGTCGGCACGCCCTACCACTGGGGCGGCAACACGCCCGCCGGCGGCTTCGATTGCAGCGGCCTGGTCGATTACATCTACCGCAACGCCACCGGCCTGCAGTTGCCGCGTACCTCGTACGAAATGGCCGACATGGACGTGCGCAAGGTCAAGCGCATGGCCGCCCTGGTCAGCGGCGACCTGGTGTTCTTCGGCAGCCGCGGCCGCATCAGCCATGTGGGCGTGTACGTGGGCAAGGGCCGCTTCGTGCATGCGCCCAACAGCGGCGGCACCGTGCGGCTGGATGACATCGACGGGCCGTATTGGGCCGAGCATTTCGCGTTCGGGAGAAGGGTGCTGGATTGAGCCTGCGCTTGGCGCCGCTCTCTCACGCAAGCTTGGTTGCTTGGGTTTCCTCGCTCGCTTGCGGACGTGGACTGGGAGAAGAGGGTTTTACGCAAGGCCGTTCCCTCTCCCCAACCCTCTCCCGCAGGCGGGAGAGGGGGGCAAACGAAAAACGGCGCCAGGGGCGCCGTTTTGCTTTTACCGTTGATCCGCCGGTCAGTGCGGAGCACTGCCCGGCGGATGGGCGTGACCGTGCTGGATTTCTTCCTCGGTGGCCTCGCGCACTTCCTGGATGCTCACGTCGAAGTCCAGCGTCTTGCCGGCCATCGGGTGGTTGAGGTCGACGTCGATGGTGCTCATGCCGACCTTGTGCACGGTCACGGCACGGTGGCCGCCTTCCTTCAGCGCCAGCACGGTGGTCATGCCCGGCTTGAGGTGCTTGGCATGCTGGAAATACTTCTTCGGCACGCGCTGGACCTGGCCTTCCTGGCGCTCGCCGTAGCCGTCGGCCGGGGCGATGGTGGCCTTGACCTCGTCGCCGGCGGCATGCTCTTCCAGCGCCTTTTCCAGGCCCGCGATCAGCTGGCCGTGGCCGAGCAGGATCCACAACGGCTCGCCGTTGTCGTGCGAGCTTTCCACCTTTTCGCCGTCCACGTGCAGCGTGTAATGCAGCGCGACGACTTTGTCCTTGCCAGCCTTCATTGCCTGTCTCTCGAATGGTGCAAAGTGGCGATTCTATCAGGTGGACCGCCGGCCGAAGCCCACGCCGCGCGCCTCCGGCCCCAGCCATACCAGCAAGACCAGCAGCACGGCCACCGCCGCGATCCACAGCGACATCGCCCAGGCGAAATCGCCGCCGTGCCCATGCGCCAGCCAGGTCTGCGCGGTGGCGGTGCCGGCGGCGAGCAGGTTGCCCAGCTGGTAGGCGAAGCCCGGCAGGGTGCCGCGCACCGCGTCCGGCGACAGTTCGTTGAGATGGGTGGGCACCACGCCCCAGGCACCCTGGATCATCACCTGGATCAGGAACGCGCCGAGGCCGAGCAGCCACAGCGAGCCGCCGTACATCCACAGCGGGATCACCGGGATCGCCAGCAGCGCGGCGACGATCATCGCCCTGCGCCGCCCCACCCGCTCCGACCACGCGCCGAAGCACAGGCCGCCCACCAGCGCACCAAGGTTGAGCAGCGCCACCAGCAGGAAGGCCGTGCCCGAGCCGGTGGGCAGGTGCAGGTTCACTTCCTCGAAGGTGTGGTACATGTCCTGCGAGCCGTGGCTGAAGGCGTTGAACGCGCACATCAGCACGATCATGTAGGCGAACAGCTTCCAGTGCCCGCGCATCGCCTGCCACACGTCCGCGCGGGCGTGCTCGTGCCGTCCGGCCTGCCACACCGGCGACTCCGGCACCTTGCGCCGGATGTACAGCACCAGCACCGCCGGCAATGCGCCCACCACGAACAGGCCGCGCCAGCCGATCGCATCGACCAGCAGCCAGTTCGCCAGTGCGGCGAGGAAGAAGCCGCAGGGATAGCCGCTCTGCAGCAGGCCGGAAACCAGGCCGCGCGACTTCGGCGGGATCGACTCCATCGCCAGCGAGGCGCCGATGCCCCATTCGCCGCCCATCGCCACGCCGAACAGGAAGCGCAGCGCCAGCAGCATGGTCAGCGAGGTCGAGAACGCGGTGGCCAGCTCGAACAGCGAGAACAGCACCACGTCCACCATCAACACCGGGCGCCGCCCGTAGCGATCCGCCAGCCGGCCGAAGACCAGCGCGCCCAGCGGCCGCGCCGCCAGCGTGAGGAACAGGCCGTAGGTGACCGCCCTGGTGTCGGTATGGAATTCCTGCGCCACGCCCACGATCACCAGAGTGAGCAGGAAGTAGTCGAACGCATCCAGTGTCCACCCCAGGAAGCTGGCCAGCACGGTGTGGCGCTGCTCGTGGTTCAGTTCCCGCAGCGACGACAGCAGCGACATGATGGGCACTCCGCGAGGCAAGGTCCGCAGGCTAGCACGCGGCAGAAACGCAGCCGCCACGCTTATCGGTTACACTATGCGGACGGTTCCCCGACCGTTGGCGGTTTCGCCGCCCCCATTCCCCAAGATCGCAACACGGTTCCGCTTGAACGCTCCGGGTTGCACAGGAGTCGTTCCAATGTCTTTCGAATCGCTGGGCCTTGCGCCCGCGTTGCTGCGTGCGCTTGCCGAACAGGGCTACGCCGAACCCACCCCGGTGCAAGCCGGATCCATTCCGCTGGTGCTCGCCGGCCACGACCTGCTCGCCGCCGCGCAGACCGGCACCGGCAAGACCGCCGCGTTCGCGCTGCCGCTGCTGCACAAGCTCGTCGATGCCGGCCCGACCATGACGCGCCGCCCGCGCGCACTGGTGCTCACCCCCACCCGCGAACTGGCCGCACAGATCCTCGACAACGCGCAGGCCTACGGCAAGCACCTGCGCATCAGCGCCACCACCATCTTCGGCGGCGTCGGCATGGGCCCGCAGATCAACGCGCTGCGCCGCGGCGTGGACATCGTGATCGCCACGCCCGGCCGCCTGATCGACCACATGCAGCAGCGCACGATCGACCTGTCCGGCGTCGAGACGCTGGTGCTGGACGAGGCCGACCGCATGCTCGACATGGGCTTCCTGCCGGCGCTGAAGCGCATCCTCGGCGCGCTGCCGAAGCAGCGGCAGACCCTGCTGTTCTCCGCCACCTTCGCGCCCGAGATCAAGGCGCTGGCGATGCAGTTCATGCGCGAGCCGCGCGAGGTCACGGTGACGCCGCCGAACACCGTGGCCGCCCTGGTCAGCCATCACGTGCACCCGGTCGACGCCGAGCGCAAGCGCGACCTGCTGCTGCACGTGCTGGCGCAGGACAGCCGCCGCCAGACCCTGGTGTTCAGCCGCACCAAGCACGGTGCCGACAAGCTGGTGAAGTACCTGGAACAGGCCGGCCTGCGCGCCGCGGCGATCCACGGCAACAAGAGCCAGAACGCGCGTACCAAGGCGCTGGGCGATTTCAAGAGCGGCCGCATCACCGTGCTGGTGGCCACCGATATCGCCGCGCGCGGCATCGACATCGACCAGTTGCCGATGGTGATCAACTTCGACCTGCCGATGGTGGCCGAGGACTACGTGCACCGCATCGGCCGCACCGGCCGCGCCGGCAGCGAAGGCATGGCGGTGTCGCTGGTCAGCCACGACGAATCCGGCCTGCTGCGCGACATCCGCAAGCTGCTCAAGGACGAGATCGCCATCGACAACGTGGCCGGTTTCGAACCCTCCTCGCCGCTGCGCCTGGATGCCGGCGCGCCGCGTCCCAAGCAGGGCCAGCGCCAGCCGCGCTCGCCGCAGCGTTCGCAGGGCGGGCAGTCGCAACGCCCGCAGGGCTCGTCGCAGGCGCACCGTCCGCACGGCCATGCACAGCAGAAGCAGGGCAATGGCGAACACGCCGCGGGCAACCGCAAGCGTCGCCATCGCCCGCGGCCTGCCGCGAAGGCCTGATCGACGCCTTCGCCGAAGCGCGCCCCCTCTTCAAGGTGGGTCGACGCGCTTCGGCGAAATCACGACCACCCCGCTGCCGCTGCGGGATGGTGCGACGCCGTCACGCGGCGACGGCTTCCGTCCGATCTTTAGGGAACGGACGGAACATCGTCGCGATCAGGAAGGCGCCGAGGCCGAGCACGGCCGAACCGAGGTACAGCCCGCCGTAGCTGCCGAACGTGTCGACGATCAGGCCGCCGGCGACCGGCCCCGTGGCCATGCCCAGGCTGCCGGCCATCGCGCAGCCGCCGATCACCGTGCCTATCATCCGCAGCGGGAAGTTCTCGCGCGCGATCACCGGGTACAACGGCATCACGCCCGCGTAGATGAAGCCGAACAGCGTCGCCACCGCATAGAACCCGTCCAGCGTGTGCACGAAGTAATAGCCGAGCGCACCGAGCGCCTGCACCAGCAGCCCCGCCACCAGCATGCGTTTCGCGCCTAGGCGATCGCCGAGCAAGCCGAACACGATGCGACCGCCCATGCCGGCGAGCCCTTCGACGCTGTAGATCGACACCGCGGCGATCAGCGGGATGCCGCAGGTCACCGCATAGCTGACCGTGTGGAAGATCGGGCCGGAGTGCGTCGCGCAGCAGAAGAAGTTGGTCAGCAGCAGGATGATGAACTGCGGCGAGCGCAACGCGCCCGCGACCGACATCGCTGCGGGTGCTTCGACCGGCGCCGGCTGCGCGACTTCAAGCATGGGCGCCCGGCGCACGAGCAGCGACGCGGGGATCATCACGACGGCCGCCAACGCGGCGATGACCAGCATCGACGTGCGCCATCCGTGCGCCGACACCAGCCACGCGGCCAGCGGCGACATCGTCATCGGCGCCATGCCCATGCCGGCCGACACCAGCGACACCGCAAGGCTGCGGTGCGTGTCGAACCAGCCCGTCACGCAGGCCATCATCGGCGCGAACACCGCGGCCGTCGAACCGCCGACGGCGAGGCCGAAGACCAGCTGGAACACGGGCAGCGACGGCGCGCGACTCGCCAGCGCGACGCTCGCCGGAAGCAGGACGGCGCCCGCCATGACCACCGCGCGCGTGCCGATGCGGTCCGACAGGCTGCCCCACGCCATGCTGCCGAACGCCATCGCGATGAAGGCCAGCGTCATCGCGGCGGAGATGCCAGTCATCGACCAGCCCGTGTCGCGCGCGATGGAGCGCAGGAACACCGGCAGCGAAAACATCGCGCCGATCGCGACACAACCCATCAGGCCGCCTGCGGCGACGATCACCCAGCGATATCGGGAATACGGCATCTGGCGTCACCTCTCTCGTATCGGCCACCCACGGAAAACGGGCCACGGCTGCGGCACACGGCGGCACATCAGGCCGCCGCACCGGCGTTGCCGCGAACCCGTTCGATACGGACACGACGGACGGCACACCGGAAAATCGACATGTGCGACACACGCGCCTTTGCGTAGGAGCACCCTGTGCGCGAATGCTTTTGGCTCTGATCGAAGCATCGGAGCCATCGCGCACAGGGTGCGCCCCTACGGCCGGACCAGGGCGGTGAGCACGTGGTCTTCCCACACGCCGGCGATCTGCAGGTAGCGCTTCGCGTAGCCTTCGCGCTCGAAGCCCAGTCGCGCCAGCAGGCGTGCGCTGCGTTCGTTGCACGGCAGGTGGTTGGCCATCACGCGATTCAGGTCCAGCTCGCCGAAGGCCCAGGCCAGGCCTGCCTGCAGGGCCTCGTGCATGATCCCCTGCCCCTGCGCGCGCGCCGCCACGCCGTAGCCGAGGTGGCAGGCCTGGAACGCGCCGCGCACCACGTTGGCAAGGGTGAAGGTGGCGAGGATTTCCCGCTCGTCGCGGTCGAACACCAGCAGCGGATAGCCGCGGTCCAGCCGCGCATGTTCGCCCCCCTCGGCGATGGCCTGCACGCAATGCTCCAGCGTGCAGTAGGCCTCGTCGCGCAGCGGTTCCCACGGCGCGAGGTGCGCGCGGTTCTCCATGCGATAGTGCAGCAGCGCCGGCGCATCCGCCTCGCCGGCGAGGCGGATGCGGGTGCGCTTGGTGTGCAGTCGCGGCGGGAAACCCACCTCAGCGCTCCTGGTCGGTCGGCCGCACCAGCACCTCGTTGATGTTGACGTGCGCGGGACGGCCCACGCAGAACGCGATCACCTCCGCGATGTCCTGGCTCTGCAGCTGGCGCATGTTGTCGGCCCAGGCGTTCAGCGCGTCCTTGGTGGCGGCGTGGCCGATGTGCTCGCGCAGCTCGGTGGCCACCGCGCCCGGCTCGATCACGCTGACGCGGATGTTGTCCTTGTACACCTCGCGGCGCAGCGATTCGGAGAATGCCACCACGCCGAACTTGGTGGCCGCGTAGCCGCCCGCGTTCGGGTTGGCGATGCGGCCGGCGGTGGAGGAGATGTTGACGATGTGGCCGTCGCGCCGCGCGCGCATGCCGGCCAGCGCCGCCTGCGTGGCGGCGATCAGGCCGAGCACGTTGAGCTCCAGCATGCGCCGCCAGCGGCCGAGGTCGGCTTCGGCGATCGGCTCCAGATACATCACGCCGGCGTTGTTGACGAGGATGTCCAGGCGTCCGAAGCGCTGCTCGGTCTCGTGCACGATGCGCTGCGCATCGGCCTCGTCGGCGAGGTCGGCCACCAGCACCAGCGGCTCGGCGCCAAGCGCGGCCAGCTCCTGCGCCAGCGCATCCAGCCGATCGCGGCGGCGCGCCGCGATCGCCACCCTGGCGCCCTGCCTGGCCAGCTCCAGCGCGGTGGCCTCGCCGATGCCCGAGGAGGCGCCGGTCACCAGCGCGATGCGGTCTTTCAAACGGTTCTGCATGGTTCTCTCCCGATGGACGGCGTGGGGACTGGTACAATGCCGCATTCTCCCGCATGCCGCCGCGCATGCCACCCCTGAGGTTCCCCATGTCCGCCCCGTCTCCCGATTCCGCCCCGGCCTCCGCCGGCTTCGGCGCGCTCGCGCTTTCGCCCGAGGTGCAGAAGGCGCTGGCCGACGTGGGCTACGAATCGCCCTCGCCGATCCAGGCCGCCACCATCCCGCCGCTGCTGGAAGGCCGCGACGTGCTGGGCCAGGCGCAGACCGGCACCGGCAAGACCGCCGCGTTCGCGCTGCCGATCCTGTCGCGCATCGACCCCAGGCCCGGCAAGCCGCAGGCGCTGGTGCTGGCGCCCACCCGCGAGCTGGCGATCCAGGTGGCCGAGGCGTTCCAGCGCTACGCCGCGCACCTGCCCGGCCTGCAGGTGCTGCCGATCTACGGCGGCCAGAGCTACGGCCCGCAGCTGCACGCGTTGCGCCGCGGCGTGCAGGTCGTGGTGGGCACGCCCGGCCGCGTGATCGACCACTTGGACAAGGGCACGCTCGACCTCTCCGAGCTGAAGTACCTGGTGCTCGACGAAGCCGACGAGATGCTGCGCATGGGCTTCATCGACGACGTGGAGAAGGTGCTGGAAGCCACCCCGCCCACCCGCCAGGTGGCGCTGTTCTCCGCCACCATGCCGGCGCCGATCCGCAAGATCGCGCAGAAGCACCTGAAGGACCCGGTCGAGGTCACCATCAAGTCCTCCACCACCACCGCGGCGAACATCCGCCAGCGCTACTGGTTCGTCAGCGGCATGCACAAGCTGGACGCGATGACGCGCATCCTCGAGGCCGAGCCGTTCGACGCGATGATCATCTTCGCGCGCACCAAGCAGGCCACCGAGGAACTGGCCGAGAAGCTGCAGGCGCGCGGCCTGGCCGCCGCCGCGATCAACGGCGACATCGCGCAGCCGCAGCGCGAGCGGGTGATCCAGCAGCTGAAGGACGGCAAGCTGGACATCCTGGTCGCCACCGACGTGGCCGCGCGCGGCCTGGACGTGGAGCGGATCAGCCACGTGATGAACTACGACATCCCGTACGACACCGAGAGCTACGTGCACCGCATCGGCCGCACCGGCCGCGCCGGCCGCAGCGGCGAGGCGATCCTGTTCGTCACCCCGCGCGAGAAGGGCATGCTGCGCGCGATCGAGCGCGCCACGCGCCAGCCGATCGAGGAAATGAAGCTGCCGACGGTGGAAGCGGTCAACGACGTGCGCATCGGCAAGTTCAAGCAGCGCATCAGCGACACCCTGGCGGTCGGCGAGCTCGACCTGTTCCAGCAGCTGATCGAGCAGTACGAGCAGGAACACAACATCCCCGCCATCGAGATCGCCGCCGCGCTGGCGCGCATCGCGCAGGGCGACCAGCCGCTGCTGCTGACGCCGCCGCCGAAACGCGAATTCGCCCCGCGCGAACCCGACGCCCCCGGCCGCGACCGCGGCAGGCCCGAACGCACCGCCGCGCGCGAGCACGCACCGCGCGAGCAGGCGCGCGAACCCGCCGCCGGCCATGCGCCGCGCCCGCACCACACCGAGACGGGCAAGATCACCTACCGCATCGAAGTGGGCCACGACCACGGCGTGAAGCCCGGCAACATCATCGGCGCCATCGCCAACGAGGCCGGGCTGGACAGCCAGTACATCGGCCGCCTCAGCATCCGCGGCGACCACAGCCTGATCGACCTGCCCGAAGGCATGCCGAAGGAAATCTTCGAGCACCTGAAGAAGGTCTGGGTGGCGCGCCAGCAGTTGCAGATCCATGCGTGGGACGGCAAGGACGACGGCGCCGGCGAACAGGGCGCGCATCCCGCGCGCCGCCCGGGCGGCTTCCGCAAGCCCGGCGGCTTCAAGCCCGGCGGCGCCAGGCCCGACGCGCGCAAGCCACGCCCGCACGGCGGCAAGCCGCCGCGCAAATAAGTCCGGCCGCTTCCCAAGGCTCTGTTCGCGCTCTCCCGGCACCGCATGCCGTGACCTGATTGGCGTCGAGCCCCCCCTATGCGCCGATTGCCCCCCCCCCCTCCGGGCTGGGGGCGGCTGGGTGGGGGTGAAACCTTGCGAAAGACGCTCATGGATGGCTTTCGCAAGCGCTTGACCCCACCCCAGCCCTCCCCTGCACGCAGGGGAGGGAGACAGCACATGGCACGACTGGGACTCGACGCTGATCCGGATGCCATGAGAGCGTGAACAGGCTCTCCGGCAGGAGGGAAGCACCAGCGTTCGCAGACGGCAACGCAGCGTTCCGGTCGGGCCCGCTGCAAATCCGGCAGCAGCCCTTACTCTGGGGAGGTTCCCCACGAGGCTACCCGCCATGCCTGCCCTGCCCAGCCTGTACATCTCCCACGGCTCGCCGATGACCGCGCTGCAACCCGGCGCGACCGGCGAACGGCTGGCCGAGCTGGCGCAGGCGCTGCCGCGACCCGGGGCCATCGTGATCGCCAGCGCACACTGGCTGGCACGCACGCCGCTGGTCGGCGCCGCCGCGCAACCGGAAACCATCCACGACTTCCACGGTTTCCCGCCCGAGCTGTACCAGTTGCGCTACCCCGCGCCGGGCGCACCCGCGCTTGCCGCGCAGGTGGCCGGGCTGCTCGACCACGCCGGCCTCGCGCCGCGGCTGGACCCGCAGCGCGGGCTGGACCACGGTGCCTGGGTGCCGCTGCGCCTGCTCTATCCGGCCGCCGACATTCCGGTGGTGCCGGTTTCCATCCAGCCCGGGCTCGGCCTTGCCCACCAGTACGCGCTGGGCCGCGCGCTGGCGCCGCTGCGCGAGCAGGGCGTGCTGCTGATCGGCTCGGGCAGCATCACCCACAACCTGCACGACTTCCGCGCCGGCTACAGCGCGGAGCGCGAGGCGCCCTACGTGCGCCCGTTCATCGGCTGGATCGAACAGAAGCTCGCCGCCGGCGACGTCGATGCCCTGCTCGACTACCGCCGCCAGGCGCCGTTCGCCCAGCGCGCCCATCCCACCGACGAGCACCTGTTACCGTTGTTCTTCGCCCTGGGCGCGGCGGGCGACGGCGCGCACGTCCAGCGTATCGATGCCGGCATCGACCTGGGCTTCCTGGCGATGGACATCTACCGCTTCGATTGAGCGGATGGAAACAAGGCGCAGGAGCGCACCCTGTGCGCGACGGCCTTGTATCCCGATCGAAGCGAAAAGCCATCGCGCAGAGGGTGCTCCTACGCCGCCGGCCAGTCCTGCGGCGTCAGCGGCGTCAAGCCGTGCGCGAGGCGCCCCTTGTCGCATTGCGGGCTGTGCCGGCCGAACTCCCAGGACGGCTCCACCTCGCGGCATACCGAGGGCTTGATCGGGTGGATGCCGCAATGCGCGGCCACGCCGATCTCGCCCACCAGCGCCACGCAGCGCGGCGTCTTCGACTGCGTACCGCGCATCACCACGCGGTGCGGGTCGAGCTGCTCGGTGAGCTCGGCGGGCACGGTGCCGCCCAGCGACGGGTCGGTCTCGGCCCAGTGGAAGGCAATGCGGAAATAGGCGCAGCAGGCGCCGCAGGTCAGGCAGGGGTGGCTCATGCGGATGCGACGGGACGCGCCCCGAGGCGCGCAGGCTGCTGATTCTATTGCAGGGCACGCAGCCGTGGTCGCTACCGCAACCCCACGGCACCATGGATCGGCGCCACCTCGGGGCGCGCGGCTGCGCCTATACGTTGGTACAGCAGGTCGATACCAGCGTGAAGTCACGCACCGATCCTGTCGCCAGCCCCCCCCCCAATACCCCCCAACCAGCGCGGTGGAGGTGGCGCTGGAGGCGATGGGCAACGGCTACATCAATGAGGTCCCTGCCGGGCAAATGCTGCATGACGCCAAAGCACTACGGGATCGGCTCCAGCATCAATGAGATCCATCACATGCTAATCGCTAATCGGCCACGAGCCGCTCCGCGACAAGGCGTGCCCCCGGTACTGGTGGAGCGGGAAAGCCATGATCACGCCCACGCACGGGGCGACACCCGCGGCGGGTCAGTCAACGCCAAGCCATCGCGTCAACATGCCTTCCGAATCAGCCCACCTTGAAATTCGACGTTATAAAATGCACATGGCCATACGTCTTAGTCATGTCCTGCAGGATGACGATTCCGTACGCATTCAGATAAACCACGTTCGCATCCATATCCAGCACGCCATTGTCATTGTAGAACTTGCAATTAAATTCCCTGGCATCGCCCTGTATTCCAGTCGCCACCTTTGATGCCACGTAAGTGCCTGTAAGTGCGCAAGATATACTGCGATCCAGCGTCCTGGAGTGTGGCGCATTGGAACTCACCTGATAGGAATAACTCAATGCCGACTGGTCAAATGACGTATCGAAATGCGACACCGAATCAGCACGCCGGGAATACGGCATCACTCGTGAATTTGGCGCAACGTCTTTCCAGTAAAGATTTACCAGACCGCGATATGTCAGGGAAAACATCTTCCCGCTGACCACGCCATTGACATAATTGAGATCGATAACGCGAACCAGACCACCATCTCCAGCATTCTCGTAGGTCATGTCCCGCGACATTTCAACGGAATTGCCCTGAACCAACACCTTCGCATTCTGCGTGAAAGTAATTTTATTGAACGCCAGCGACCGACCATCTGAAACGGCTTTTTTCACGGAGCTGTCCAGCGCAGATGGCACGAACACCCGCTGGGCGTAATCATCGCCATTCTGGAATGCCGATTTCGGAGTATCTTGCGCGCAGCCCGCGAGCATCAGATATGCAACTGCAACAGCCGCGGACACGGCAGTTCGATACAACTTCATATATTCGCCCCTTTAACCCGCGTGTTGTTGAACAACATCGAGATGCGCCACCACCTGGTCCGCGCTCCATTTGCTCCTGCGGCCCGAAGACAAATGATGCCCGTTCCTTTCTGCCGATCATGCCTACTTCGACTTTTGCGGACAAGGGGATACCGACCCGAAAAGCCGCGCAGCCTTCGAACGCCGCGCAGCCGTGCAACAGTCAACGGCGTCGATGCCTGCGGCGTTGGCCGCATGCCCCGCCCAGGGAGGGATCAACCACCCAACGACGCCGCGCTGCGGATCGCCGCCGCCTCGGTGCGGTGCAGGTCGAGCACCAGCACCTCGTTGTCGCCGGCGCGCAGCCATGGCGCAGGGCAATACAGGCGCTGCTGCGGGCCGAGGTTCCAGTAGCGGCCCAGCAAGTGGCCGTTGACCCACAGGTAGCCCTTGGCCCAGTCCGCCATGTCGAGGTAGCAGTCGCCCACCTGCGCGAGTGAAAACGTGCCCTTGAAGAACACGCCGGGGCGCGCGGGCTTGCCACTCAGCGGTTTCAGCGCAGCCAGCCACGCGTCGTCCAGCGGCAGGCTCACGGCCTCCCAACCCTGCAGCGACTTGCCGTCGAGCCGCACCTCGCCGACCAGGCCCTTGCGATCGGCCATCGCCTGGCCGAAACCGACATGGCCGAAGCTGTCGATGAGGATTTCCAGCGCTGCCTCGCCCTGGCCCGCCGGCAGGCGCAGCGTGCTGCCCGCGCGCAGCTTCGGATGCCGCACGCGCGAGACGTAATCGACGTACTGGCCGCCATGGAACACCGTGGCGTAATCGCGCACGCCGTCCACGGCCAGTTCGCCACCACCCCGCACGGTACGGCGATACAGCACCATGCCGTGGTCCTGGCCGAACAGCAGTTCGTTGGCTTGCGGCTGTTGCACCGGCTTCGCCGCCGGCAGGTTGTCCCACAGCGAGGCGTGCGGCTGCGGCGTGATGTCCGCGAAACCCGCCATCGGCGGTACGGGCGGTACGGCGGGCAACGGTTGCGTCGTGTGCGCGGCGATCAGCTTGCGGAACACGTGGTAGTCCGCCGTGGGCGCGCCGTGTTCGTCGATGGGCGCGCCATAGTCGTAGCTGGTGATGACAGGCTGGAAGTCCGAGTAGTCGTTGTTCGCGTTGGCACCCGCGCCGAAGCCGAAGTTGCTGCCGCCGTGCACCACGTACAGGTTGAACGAGCGGCCCTCTGCCAACAACGTGGCCAGCGTGCCGGCGAAGTCGCCGCGCGAGAAATCCTTGTCGCCCCAGTGGGTGATCCAGCCCGGATAACCCTCGCCCATCCATACCGGCATCTCGCCGGCAATCGCCTGCGCGCCCGCGAAATCGGTGTCGCCGTCCAGGCCCAGAGCGGTGCCTGGCAAATAGGTCTTCTGCTTCCGGACCTGGCCCAGACCGTCCGAAATCGAGAACGGCCCCTGCACGCCGTGCTGCTGCCACAGCGCGCGAATCGTTTCGAGATAGGCGAGGTCATGGCCGAACGAGGCGTATTCGTTCTCCACCTGCACCATCAGGATCGGGCCGCCGTTCGCCGCCAGCAACGGCTTCACCACCGGCGCGACGGTGGCGATGTAGCGGCGCACCGCGGCCATGTAGTCGGCATCGTCCTTGTCGCGCACGCGGATGTCCGGATGGCGCAGCAGGTACGGCGGCAGCCCGCCGAAATCCCATTCGCCACAGATGTAGGGACCGGGGCGCAGGTATACCCACATGCCTTCTTCCTGGCAGATGCGGATGAACTTCGCGAAGTCGCGGCTGCCGCTCTTGAGGTCGAATACGCCGGGCTCGGACTCCAGCGCGTTCCACATCAGGTAGATGGAAATCGTGTTGAGCCCCATCGCCTTCGCCATGCGGATGCGCTGGCGCCAGTACCTGGCCGGGATGCGGATCGGGTGCATCTCGCCGCTGCGGATCTGGAACGGCTTGCCGTCGAGCAGGAAGTGCTGCGCGGAAAGCTCGAAGCGGTGCGCACGGCCGTCCGGCAAGCGTTCGACGAATCCGCCTGCTGGACGTTGGCCGGCATCGACGCGCCAGCCCAGGGCTGCCAGCGGGGCCAAGGCGCTCAGGCGCAGGAAGGTTCGGCGTTGCATGCGGATTCCTCGATGGTTTCGTCAGTGCCGGGCTGCCGGCCAATGTACCTGCAGCGGATGCGACCAGCGCATAAAATAATCATACAAATAGTTTTGCCAGCTGCGGAAATCAGGCATGTCGCCCTGCGACCAGCCGGAGCCGGAGGCGAAGCGGATGCTGCCGCCGTCGGCCACGTCGAACAGCGTCCAGGCCGCGTCGCGCGTGCCCGCGTAACGTGCGGTTTCACCGGGCGCCAGCAGCAGCGCGGTGGCAATGCGGCCGGCGCTGGCTTTTTGCGGCGTGTCCCACACGGCAATCCGCGTGGCGCCGTCATGCACGAGATCCGCGCCGGCATGCACGGCCACGCCGGCGGCCACGGTGGCGCGCGGCGCGCCTTCGATGCGCCAGGTCACCACCTGCCGGTTGAGATGCGAGCCGGCATCCAGAGTGACGACCTTGTGCTGGTGCAGCGTCACGTCGCCCACGCGCCACGCCGGATAGTCCACCTCGAAGCGCAACCGCACCGGCCCCTGTGCGGTGATGCGCACCTGCGAGGCGTTGCGCGAGGCGACCGGCGCGCCATCCAGCCAACCCGCGGTGCCACCGTCGCCGGGCGTGTGGCCCACGTCGTAGCTGTCCAGGCCGTCGCCGTGGTCGATGTGGTACGACATCGAGGGATCGTTCAGACGCTGCCCTTCAGCGTCGCGTTTGTACCAGGCGTCGACCACGTGCCGCGGTGGCCGCTTCGACCACACATCGATGCCGGGAAACACCTGGCCAGTCTTTTCCAGCGCGGTGCCATAGATGCGGTACGCCACCTGCCCGTTTTCCCACGCGAAGTCGTCGTCGCGTTCGGGTACGAGGCGCGCGAACAGCGGATTCGGAATCGTAGGCATCGAAGCGGGCGCGGGCAGGATCTCCAGTCGCGCGGTGGCCTTGGGCGCGATGTCGAGCTGCACCAGCAACTGGTCCGGCACGGCACCACCATCGCTGGCATACGCCTGCACGGGCAGCCAGCTGGCACTGCCCTCGACGCGCGCGGCCAATGGGCGCGAGCGCCACTGCGGCCGCCGTTGCAGCACCTCGGCCATGGGCAGCGTCAGCACTTCGCCATGACGGGCCAGCGCGAGCGGGTTGTTCACCGCCACTTCCAGCGGCGTCGATGAAGTCGGCACCGCACTCGCCGTGCGCACCCAGAGTGCCGCCAGCAACGCGATGCCGCTCCCGATACCGCGTGTCGCCATCGCCATGCCCGCCTCGTCCGACAGAAAGAAATCGAAAGTTCCAAAAGTTATTGAAACCTTTTGAAACTCTAGCCTAAGCTCGACCCGGCCCACAACACGCTCGGATCACGGATTGCCATGTCGACCGCACGTCCTGTTTCGTCCTCGCTTTCATCGCGTCTGTCGACAGGCGTGCTGTGCCTGCTGGCCAGCGTGTTGCTCGCGCTGTCCCCCCAGCCGGCGCGCGCCGACGATCCGCAGGCCGGCGATGCGCCAGCCAACCCCGGGCCGCGCGCGCAGCTCTCCGGTGCGATGAAGTCCGTCGACATCCGCCGCGCCGCGGCCCTGGTCGCCGCCTGGCAGCTCCCGCGCGTCGAGCATCACGACAGCCTGGACTGGACCTTCGCCCCGCTCTACCTCGGCTTCCTCGGCGCCAGCGACCTGCTGCACGACCCGCGTTATGCGGACTACGTGCGCCGCGAAGGCGTGCATTTCGACTGGGGCCTGGGCCCGCGCGTGCACCACGCCGACGACCAGGCGGTGGCGCAGGCCTGGCTCGCGTTGTACGCACGCACGCCCGATCCCGCGATGATCAAACCGCTGCGCGAGCGCTACGACATGCAGATGCGCACGCCCGACGACCCACAGCGTCCGCTGTGGTGGTGGTGCGACGCGCTGTTCATGGCACCGGCGACCTGGGCCGGCCTCGCCAATGCCACGCACGATCAGGCCTATCTCGACTACATGGATCGCCAGTGGTGGATCACCAGCGCGTTACTGTACGACCCGATGGAACACCTCTACAGCCGCGACGCCTCCTACCTGAAGAAGCGCGAGCGCAACGGGCAGAAACTGTTCTGGAGCCGCGGCAACGGCTGGGTGATGGCCGGCCTCGCACGCGTGCTGACGCTGATGCCCGACGACTATCCGCAACGCCCGCGTTACGTGGAGCAGTTCCGCGAAATGGCCACGCGGCTGGCGCAACTGCAAGGCCGTGACGGCCTCTGGCGCGCGGGCCTGCTGGATGCGGATGCCTACCCGCGCCCCGAAACCTCCGGCTCCGCCTTCATCGTCTACGCGCTGGCCTGGGGCGTGCACCACGGTGTGCTCGACCGCGCCAGCTATCGCCCGGTGATAGCACGCGGCTGGCGCGGCCTGGTCGGCGAGATCTACGCCGATGGCCGCCTCGGCGACATCCAGCCGATCGGCGCCGCCCCCGGCGACTACCCGCCCGGCGCCAGCTACGTGTACGGCGTGGGCGCCTTCCTGTTCGCCGCCGGCGAAGTGGAAGCCTTGAGCGAGAAAAAATCACGATGAACACGCGCCAGCTCCTTCCCGCCGCCCTGCTTACCCTCGCCTGCGCGACCACGCAGGCCACCGACGCGCCGCGCTGGTGGTGTCCGCTGGCAACGCCATCGCCCGCCCACGCGAACGATGCCGTGGTGACCGATGCGCTGGCGCACCTGCACGATCAGCCGCAGCCCATGGCCCACCTGCACACGCAAGGCCTGCTACCGCACCAGGGCATCCACGACGCCAGCACCGCAGCCGAACGCGACTGGCCGCTGGCACTGCGTGCCGCGGTGGCCTGGCGCCTGAGCGGCAAGCCCGAACTGCTGCAGCAGGTGACGCGCTACCTCGATGCCTGGGCCACCACCTACCAGCCCGACTTCAACCCCATCGACGAAACCAACCTCGCCGAGCTGTTCCAGGCCTATGTACTCACCCGCGATGCGCTGCCGGCCTCCACGCGCGACGCGATGGCCGTGCTGATCCGCCGCATCGCCGAGGGTTATCTCACGCGCCTGCGGGCCAAGGTCGGCTCCACCTACATCAACGACATCAACAACTGGCAGAGCCATCGCATCAAGCTGCTCGCCATCAGCGCCGCCGCGCTGGGCGATCCACAGCTGGTCGAGGCCGCACGCGAGCGGCTGATGCTGCAGGTGGCCGCGAACATCCGCCCCGACGGCAGCACGGTGGACTTCGCGCAGCGCGACGCCCTGCACTACGTCACCTACGACCTCGAGCCGCTGGTGCAGGCCGCGCTGGCGCTCTCGCCCTATGGCAAGGACAACCTGCTCGAAGCGCGCTCGGCCACCGGCAGCTCCCTCGCCGCCGCGCTGGACTGGCTGGCGCCCTGGGCCAAAGGCCAACGCACGCACCAGGAGTTCGTGCATACCAGCGAACCGTTCGACGTCGAGCGGCAGAAGGCCGGGCTGAAGGGCTACGGCGGCACCTGGGACCCGCGCAACAGCTCCGCGCTGTATGCACAGGCGGCGGTGCTGCTGCCGAAGTACCGTGCGCTGGCGGAGCAACTGGGCGATGCACCGCCCGTGCTGCAAGCCTGTGCGCCATCGCCGGAGCGCAAGTGATGAAGTGCATCGTGCCTGCCGCGCTCGCACTCGCCACTGGTCTGGTCATGCCCGCATGCCATGCCGCCGACGCCACCACCGCATGGCACGACCAGCGCTTCAACGCGGACGTCGGCGGCGTGGTGAGCCGTTCCGACATCGTGCTGAAGCACGCGAACCTGCGCGCCGACGAAGCGATGCCGCTGGGCAACGGGCGCCTGGGCCTCGCCGTGTGGTCGGAAGATGGCCTGACCCTGCAACTCAACCGCGCGGACACCTTGCCGGGACGCCTGTCGCCGGGCCAGGTCGTGCTGACTGGCCTCAAGCCTCTGGCCGAGGCACCCGACTACGCGGGCCGGCTCGCCCTCCACGACGGCGAGCTACGCGAAAGCGGCGCGGGCATGCGTGCCACGGTCTACGTGCAACCCGACACCGACGTTGCCGTGGTCGAAGTGCACGGCGCCGATCCCGACGCACGGCAATCGGTGTTGCTGCACCTGTGGCAACCACGCAAGCCGCGGACCATCGCGCAACGGGGCGTGGCCGTGCTTGCCGAAACGTGGAAGGACGACAGCGAGGCGGGTGCGTCCGGGCAGACCTTCGGTTCGCTGGCCGCGATCACGGCGCAGGCCCGCGATGTGCATGCCCGGGTGCAAGGGCCAGAGACGGTGGAACTATCGTTCAAGCCCGGGGCGGACGGCTCGTTCCGCGTACTGGTCGCCGCGCCGGAATGGAAAGGCGGCGATGCCCTTCAGCGCGCGCAGGCACTGCTCGCCGATGCCGGCAGGATTCCCGACGCCGCGCACCACGACTGGTGGAATGCCTTCTGTCAACGCGCCGGCCTGATGAAGCTCGGTTCGACCGACGGCAGCGCCGAGTACATGGAGAACCTGCGCGCTATCGACCTGTACGCCACCGCCGCCGAAAGCCGCGGCCCGCTGCCCGGCTCGCAGGCCGGCATCGCCGACCTGTTTGCCTCTACGCGCGACCAGCATCGCTGGGCGCCTTCCGCGTACTGGCACTGGAACCTGCGCATGCAGGTCGCCGCCAACCTCGGCGCCGGCCTGTACGAACTGAACGCGCCCTACTTCAACCTCTATCGCAGCAACCTCGCCAACATCGAGGCGTGGACCCGCGCGCAGATGGACGGCCGCCCCGGCGCCTGCGTGCCGGAAACCATGCGCTTCAACGGCCGCGGCTACGAGAACGTGGACTGGCTGAAGCAGCCCGGCGTGAACTGCAGCGCCAAGTCGCCGCCGTACTACAACGCGCGCACGCTGACCACCGGCGCCGAAGTGTCGCTGTGGATCTGGCGGCAATACCTCGCCACGCAGGACCGCGCCTTCCTCGCCGCCAACTACCCGGTGATGGCCGCCGCCGCGCGCTTCCTGCTCGCCTACGCCAAGCCCGGCACGGATGGCCTGCTGCACACCTTCCCATCCAACGCGCACGAAACGCAGTGGGACGTACACGACCCCACCACCGACATCGCGGCGATGAAGGCGGTGTTCCCCATCATCATCGAGGCGGCGCAGGCCCTGCACACCGATGCCGCGCTGGTCGCCGAATTGCAGCAGGCGTTGCCAAAGATCCCCGCGTTCCCGCTGCAGAAATCCGGCGACGGCAGCGTGATCGGTCCGTCATACGACGCCGGCGCGGAAATCCAGAACACCGAGAACATCGGCCTTGAACCCGTCTGGCCCTATGGCCTGATCGGTGACAGCGGCCCGTTGCACGCGCTCGGTGTGCGCACCTTCATGCAGCGCCCGAACAAGTTCGAGAACGACTGGAGCTACGACCCGCTGCAGGCCGCCCACCTCGGCCTCGCCGACGAAGTGAAAACCGCCCTGCTCACGCTCACCGGCAAATACCAGCAATACCCATCCGGCTTTGCCAAGTTCACCGGCAACGAGTTCTACGTCGAGCAGATCGGCGTGGTCGCTGTCGCCCTGCAGGATGCGCTGGTGCAAGAACACGACGGCCTGATCCGCATCGCGCCTGCCTGGCCGAAAGACTGGGACGCCAACGCCACGGTCTACATCCAGCAGCGCAGCAAGGTCGACCTGCAGATACGCGATGGGGTGCCGGGCACGGTGGTGGTCGAGGCAGGTACCGATGGGCACATGCAGGTGCGCAATCCGTGGCCCGGGAAAACGATCGAAGCCGTCGAATCTGGCAGCGGCAGGCACGTCGCCGAAGCCGGCAAGCAGAACGTGCTGAGCTTCGATGCCCAGGCCGGCAAGGCATATCTGATCCAGCGTGTCGATCAGCCCGGCGCGAACCTTCCGTATGCAGCCATCAATGGCAGCGCGGCCAGCGGGCCGAAAACGCTGGGCACGAGGCATATTGGCTTGCCGTAGGCGTCGCCCATCCGCGGCATCGTCCGGATGAAAGCTCACCACCGTTCGATATGGCAGGGCTCAAGTCAGCAAACTTCGGGCCTCAATCAACGAAGGTTATGGCAAGTCCGAACCCTCACCCCCAACTCCTCTCCCGAAGGGAGAGGGGAGAAAGGCTAACCTCGACGCGCTTCAGTCGTGCAGGCTGGTGGCTCCGCCAATAGGCGCACCGCTCGTGCAGTGGAAATCCAGCACGAGGATTTCGTTGGCGCCCTTGCGCCACCATGGCGCGGGACAATACAGCCGCTGCTGCGGGCCCAGGCTCCAGTAGCGCCCGAGCAGGTGGCCGTTGACCCACAGGTAGCCCTTGCGCCACGCGCTCATGTCCACATAGGCATCGGCTTCGACGTCGCGCACGACTTCGGCGCGGAAGAACAAGCCCGGCCGGCCGGGTGCCGACGGCGCTGGCGCATTGCGCACGCGCTGCAGCAGCGCATCGTCCACCGGCAGGCTGTACACGTCCCAGTCCAGCAGCGTCTGGCCGTCCAGTTGCGCGCTGCCGACCAGGCCCTTGCGGTCGTTGTATATCTGCGCGTTGCCGATGTGGCCGAAGCTGTCGATCAGCAGGTCGAGCACGCGCTCCTGCCCGTCCAGCGCGAACTTGCCCGTGGTGTGCAGGCGGGGATCGACGACGCGCGCGAAGTAGTCCACGTAGTTGCCATCGGTGAACACCGTGGCGTAGTCGTGCACGCCGGTGAGCTGCAGCTGCCGGCCGCGCACGCGCTTGCGGTAGAGCACCATGCCCTGGTTCTGCGCGAACAGTTCCTCGTTGGAGCGCGGCGCGTGCACCTTCTGCGGTGCCGGGAGAAGATCCCACAGCGAGGCCACCGGCTTCACCTGCACCGGATCGAACCCCGCGATGGGTGGCGTCGCCGGCACTTCTGGCAGGCTGTGCGATGAGTGCTGCGCGAGCAAGGCGCGGAAGCGGTGATAGGCCGGCGCGGGCGCACCATGCTCGTTGATCGGCGAGCCGTAGTCGTAGCTCGTGGTCACCGACAGGAAACCGCTGCCGTCCGCGCGTGAAATGCCGCTGGAGGTGAGGCCGAAGTTGGTGCCACCGTGCACCACGTAGAGATTGAACGAGCGCCCGGCAGCCAGCAGTTGCTTCAGCGTCGGCTCGAAATCGTCCTTCGGAAAATCCTTCTCGCCCCAGGAGGAAATCCAGCCGGGGTAGCCCTCGCCCATCCATACCGGACGGTCTCCGGCGATCGCCTGCGCCGCCTCGAAATCGGTGTCGCCGTCCAGGCCCAGCGCCACGCCCGGCAGGTAGGTGTGCGTGGACTGGATCTGGCTCAGCCCGTCGGAAATCGAGAACGGGCCATCGATGCCACGCTCCAGCCACAGCTGGCGCAGCACTTCGAGATAGCCGAGGTCGCGCCCGTACGAGGCGTATTCGTTCTCGATCTGCAGCATCAGGATCGGGCCGCCGTTCGCCACCAGCAGCGGCGCGATGCGCGGCGCGACGTGGTCGAAGTAGCGGCGCACCGCGGCCATGTAGCGCGCGTCGTCCTTGGTGCGCACGACGATAGTCGGGTCGCGCAGCAGGTATGGCGGCAATCCGCCGAAGTCCCATTCGCCGGCGACGAAGGGGCCTGGGCGCAGGTACACCCACATGCCCTCCTCCGCGCACAGGCGGATGAAGCGCACGAAATCGCGCGCGCCACTGGTCATGTCGAACACGCCGGGCTCGGATTCGTAGGCGTTCCACATCAGGTACAGGCTGACGGTGTTGAGGCCCATCGCCTTCGCCATGCGGATGCGCTGCCGCCAGTACACGGGCGGGATGCGGATCGGGTGCATCTCGCCACTCTTGATCTGGAACGGCTTGCCGTCGAGCAGGAACTCTCGCTTGCCGAAGCTGAAACGATGCGACTTGCCGTCGTTGGGTAGCGGCGCGTGTTCGTCCAGTGCGGGAAGCGCATCTGCACGCAGTCGGAAATCCGCAGCCAGCGTGCCGGTCACGCCGAGCGCACCGAGTTTCAGGAAGTGCCTGCGTTGCATCTGCATGTCTCCTACGGTTTCGGACAGGCAGCCGGCACGCGGATGGGCAACGCCGGCTCGGGTTGGCCGTCCCTTGCGCCCGCCGCGCCCTGCACCGCCAGCGCCGCTGTCGGCAGCGTTTTCAGGTTCGTGAAGTTCGGCGACCACACTTTGGTGGGGCCGGCGTTGTGCGGCTTGCCGGCGCCGCCCGTCCAGTTGTCGGTGATGCGCAGGTGGCCGCTCCACGAGGCCCACGCGCTGACCCAGGCGCCCAGCACCACGTTGTGTTGCACATCGAAATACGTGCTGTGCTCGTCGAGGTAGATGCCGTTGCCTTCGCCACTGTGGCGCATGTCGGTGACGTTGCGCACCACGCACGAGGTGCCCGGCGTCGATTGCGCCTGCGTGTAGATCGCGCCGCCATCGGCGAGCTGCAGCATCACGCGCTCGATGCGGTTGGCCTCGATGTGGATGGACGACTGCACCGGCGTCTCGCCCTCGTAATCCCAGCCCCAGCCCACCGAGATGCCGCTGTACGGCAAGTCGCTGATGGTGTTGTGCGCGATGACGAGTCCGTCGACGAAACCGGCCATGATCGCCACGTTGTCGCGATACGCCAGCGCCACGTGGTCGATGCGGTTGTCCGTGATCAAGATGTCGGAGGTCTTGCTGGCAGGGTCGACGGGATGCCCCTCCGTATCGCCCGCGAAAATGCCGCCGCCACCGATGTCGGTGAAGCGCGAGTTCGTCACCGCCGCACCGTGCGTGCCGCCCGCCAGGGCGATGCCCGCCGCCGCAAGATGCTGGAAGCTGTCGCGATCGAACACGATGTCGCGGCCGGCCTCCACGGCCACCGCGCTGGCTATGCGCGTCATGCCCTCGCCGTTGTCGGGCAGTGCCGTGCGGCGGCTGCCGTCGACCAGATAGCCCGCCTGCAGCGGCACATAGCCATCGGCGGATGCCGGCTTGCGCCATTCGGTGCCGGCGAAGGTGATGCCGCTAAAGACCAGGTCGTGCACCGGCGTCTTGGACACGCCCTTCAACACCAGCAGTTGTTCGAGTGCGGGCAGTTCGATGGAAGGCGCATGCGCGGCTTCAGCGGGCAGCGGCCGATAGCGCAGCACGTGGTGCGCCGTATCCACCGTATAGCCACCGGGGGCGGACGGATCGCCGGCAAGGTTTTCGAACCAGTCCACGCCGGCGTAGTACTTGCCCACGGGGCTGGCCACCGACCAACCGTTCTTGGCCGAGTCCAGCGTGGCGTTGTGCCAGCACGGCTGCGCCAAGTCGACACGGCCCTGTCCCAACGCAACCACACTGCAGCGGAAATCGCGCCAGCGCTCGTGCATCACCGCCAGCGAGCCCACCTGCAGGCTGTGCAGGATCGCCGGCGGCACGTTCGACAAGCCCTTCGCATCCACCACGCAATGCGGGCAGGCTTCGGTGCGCGACGGCCAGCGGCGCTGGCCGTCAATGTAGATGCTCGACGGTGCTGCGTCAGACGGCAGAGTAAAGCTCCACAACACTCCATCACGCGCCCCCTGCACCAGCCGGCTGCCGGACAGCAGCGGATGCGCGCCCGGCGCGGCCTGCCAGTGCACCGGATGGCCGTCTGCGCCGCTGTCCGAGGCATCGAATTGCAAGGGCTGTTGCAGGCGATAGGTGCCGTCCTGCAATTGAACGGTGATGTCATTGCGGCCTTGGGCACGCAACGTGCGTACCCGCGCCTGCGCGGACTGCAGCGTGCAAGGTGATGACGCATCGCAGGTGCCGTTGGCCGTCCCCCCAGGCGCGACGTGCAGGGTTTGCGCATGGGATGCGAGCGGCAACAGCAACAACGCAGCAAACGCAAGTCCGTGACGCAAAGCCCCTCTCCCCTCGGGAGAGGGGTTGGGAATGAGGGTTCGGGTACACCGCTGCGCCTCGCTTCGACCGAACCCTCTCCCGGCTGGATTCGCGCCATCCATGGCGCTCACCCCGTTCGGGGCCGGCTTCGCCGTTCCGCAAGCGCTCCTGCGCCTGCAGGTCACCACCCTCTCCCGGAGGGAGAGGGATTCACTCGGCAACGTTTGCGCAAATGACATGTACTCATCCAAATGCATGGAGCATTACCTCTTTCGTTGGCAGTCTCACGGCTTGCATACCCCCAGCCGCTGCGTCACTTCGGTCGCCAGCTGCCACGGATCACCCTGCGGCGTGGTCGGCTCCGCCGTGTGCGAGACCGCCCACGCATGCTCCATCGCGTACCAGTCGATCTTCTCCGGCAGCTTGCCCGTCGCCAGCGACTGTTCCAGCGAAGCGAAGAAACGTCGCCAGCGCGGCTCGTACAAACCGCTCACCAGGCCGGACAGCTCGCGGTTCGCGTAGTCGTGCAGGCCACCTTCGTCGGCGCCTTCGCGTTCGCCCCACACGGTGATGATCGCGCGCTGGTCGTACTCGAACTGCGCTGCTTCGGCCTCGTTGCCCGCCTCCGCGCGTGCCGGTGCGAGCCAGTTGCCGAGCAGGAAGTCCGGATCGCTGGCGAGCAGGCGGTCGAGCAGGGCCATGTCGTCCAGCCATTCGGTATCGAGTGCATGCAGGCGTGCGGCATCCTTCGCACCGTACGCTGCCTCGATCTGCGGCAGCAGCACGCGGGCACGGTTGGCAAGCGTCTGCCGCGCCACGTCCACCATGTCGTGTCGCCAGGCGCTGGTATCGCGCAGCGCGGGCGCCACCTGCAGCAGTTCGCAGATGGCCTGCTGGAAATGCCCGGCGTCGTAGCGCATCGCCCTGGGCGACCAGCTCGCCGCCGTGGAGACGTCCTGCGAGGGGCGCGCCTCGAACAGGCTGTCCTGCGGCTCCGAGTCGCCGTCGGACGGCATCGCATAGGCGGTTTCGCCGAGGATGCGCCACGCGGCTTCGGCATGCGCATCGGTGCCGCCGTAGCGGCTGTCGGCATAGGCGGTGAACCATGCAGTTTCATCATGCGGCACCGGCTCCCACGCCAGCGCGGTGAACAGGGCGAACGCCGCCGGGTCGATGCCGCTGGCCTCGGGCATCCAGGCGATGCCGCGCAACTTGCTGCCGGGTTTGTCGCGCCACGCGGCGAAGCGCTTGAGCCACACGCCGGCATTCGCGCCCAGCGTGGTATGGCCGCCGAAGTTGGGGATGCTGCCGAAGGCATACGGCGTGCCGTGCCAGTCCTTCTCGCGATCCAGGTTGCCGTAGCGATCCGACAGGCCGTCGACGATCAGCAAGCGCTGTTTGTCCACCGCATCGAGCACTGCCGGCAGCGGGTTGTGCTGCCACCCCAGCAGCACCCAGCGCGCACCCGGGTGCGCGGCCTGCAGCGCAGCCATCACGCCGCGCGCAGCATCCGCCACCGGCACGTTGCCGGCGCGGCCGCCCTCGTGCAGCAGGTCCATCTTGTACATCGTGCTGTCGCCGAACAGCGCGCGCTGCTGGCGGTAGAAATCCGCCGCGACCTTCGCATAGAGCGGATCGCGCGGGTCGAGCCAGTCCGGACGCGTGAAGCCCGCCCACCTGCCCTGTGGCACCACGTTGGCACCGGGATGCTTCGCCGCGAAACCCGGCGGCACGGTGCCGAACCAGCCGGGAAACACCGGCGTGATGCCCAGCTCGCGCAGGCGCGCCACGATCTTCCGTGCCAGCGCCACGCGCCGCGCGTACTGCTGCGGCGACAGCGGCGCGTCGAAGCCGGACATGTTCTGCAGCAGCCACCACGGCTGGTGCGCGGTGGCGGGAATCCACGCGCGCATCGCCGCATCGCTGTAGCCGAAATCCTGGAAGGTGCGGCGATACACTTCCTCAGTGCCGACCGTCATCAGCACTTCGTCGATACCGTGCAAGGCGAGCAGATCGATCTTGTGCTCCCACGCCGGCCAGGCCAGGTAGGCATTGGAATAACCGTCGTCGGTGTCGTTGAGCGCGTAGCGGTCCGGCACCGCGGCGCGGTGCTCGATGGGCGACGCCGGCGCGGGCAGCGTGGCCGGCAAGCGCGCAAGGCTGTCACCCGGCCAACCGATGTCGACGTGCGCCGCCTGCTGCAAATAGGTTTCCACGCCGGTGAGGATGACTGCTGGTGAGGTACCCGCCACCACGATATGGCCCGGCGTGCCGCGGACCTCGAAGCGATCCGCGCCTTGGCCGCGATCCAGCGCAACCAGGGCGAACTGCGCCTGTTGCTTCGGCAGCAGGCGCTGCAGGGCCGCGCGTGCAGGCGCGATGTCAAAGGCCGGCGTTGCCGATTCGGCAGCGAAGGCGGCAGGTGCGCCGGCACCGACCAGCAGCAGGCACACCAGCCATCGTTGCAGTGCTCGTTTCATATCGCATTGCCCGCAATCACGTCGCGGTAGAACCGCGAACTGAGTTTCGGCGTGCGCTTCTGCGTGGCGAAATCGACATACGTGATGCCGAAGCGCTCGGAATAGCCGCGGCTCCATTCGAAGTTGTCCAGCAGGCTCCACAGGAAATAGCCGCGTACCGGCGCGCCATCGCCGATCCCGCGCTGCAGCTCACCGAGGTATTGCCGCAGGAACATCACGCGGTCGATGTCCAGCACGCGACCCTCGGTATCCGGCACCGCCGTGCTGGAGGTGCCGTTCTCGGTGATGTAGATGTCGCCGATGCCCAGCGCCTCGGCCATCAGTTTGGGCCCCCAGTACAGCGCATCCGGCGCGAACTGGATCCAACTGCTCTGCATGCGCGGGTACGACGAGGGGAACGGCACGGCCTCGTAGCCGCGCTCGTTGTCGGCCGCGATGTAGTAATCGCCGGTGTAGATGTTGAGACCCTGGAAATCGGTCTTGCTGCCGATGATGCGCATTTCCTCGGCCGTGAACTTCGGCGCGTCCGCGCCCAGCGTCTTGAGGTACAGGTCGGTATAGCGACCGGTGTGCATGGCGGTCAGGTAGCCGGCGTTCTCCTCCACCGCGGCCTTGCGCGCGGCAGCCACGTGCTCGGGTGCGTCGAAGGCCGGCATGGCTGCGTTGATGCCTTCGGCCGAACCCACCCTGGTCTTCGCATGGGTGGTCGCGCGTATCGCCTGCACGGCCAGGCCGTGGCCCAGCAAGGCGTAGTGCCGCGCCTGCTCCAAAGCCTGCCCTTTCAGCCCCAGCCCCGGCGCCATCGCGGTGCTGCCGTAACCGTTGCCGATGAAGGTGCTGATCTCGTTCATGGTCATGAAGTGCTGCACGCGGCCATCGAGCTGGCCGGCCATGTAGCCGGCGTAATCGGCGAAGGCCCTGGCGGTGTCGCGGTTCTGCCAGCCGCCCTTGCGCTGCAATGCCTCGGGCAGGTCCCAGTGGTACAGCGTGCAATATGGCTCGATGCCGGCCGCGTGCAGCGCATCGACGAGGCGCTTGTAGTAATCCACGCCTTTGGCATTGGGCTTGCCCGTGCCATCGGGAAAGATGCGCGGCCACGCCACCGAAAACCGGTATGCACCCACGCCCAACCCGCGCATCAGGGCGATGTCCTCGGGGTAACGGTGGTAGCTGTCGTCGGCCACGTCGGCGGTGTCGCCATGCACGATCCTGCCCGGCGTGTGCGCGTACACGTCCCAGATCGACTCGCCGCGTCCATCCGCCTTGACCGCGCCTTCCACCTGATAGGCCGCGGTGGCGGTGCCCCACACGAAGCCCTTGGGGAAAGCACGCTTCGCAGAGCTGCCTTGCGCGCCCGTGGCTGCGGCAGTTGCCGCGCGCGTTTCCGCAGCCAGCGGAACGGCACAGGCCGCCACGAGGCCGCCGATGGCCTGGGTGAATTGCCGGCGTGTCAGGATGGGATTCATGTGCAGGCCTCTGTGTCTATTTCGTCTTGCGCGCCAGCGTGAACGCGTCGATCAGCTTGCCGTTGCTGTCGGTCACCCTGACTTTCAGCGCGGTGTCGGCGGCCTCCACCCACGCCACCTGGTCCTGCCCGACGATGAGGATGGGGAAGTCGTTGCCCTGTTCGCCGGGCTTGATGTACTTGAAATAATGCAGATGACCGGCAATGAACAGGTCGACGTGCGCCTGGTTGGCCAGTTGCGTCCACTTCGCGTTGTCGCCGCTGGTCCAGCCCCAGTCCGGCTGGTGGCCGAGCACCACGGTGAACGGCGCGCCATGCGTGCGCGCCTCGGACAATGCCGCGCCGAAGCGGGCCAGCCCTTCGCGGCGGTAGTCGCGCAGGTCGTTGAGGCCGGCGTAGACGTTGGTGTCGTCGGGCTTGTCCTCGCCGGTGTCCACCGCGATCAGGTGCAGCGGGCCGTCGTCGCGGGCGTAGTCGTAGCGACCGCCCTGCTCGTGCAGGTAGGGGCCGAGCTGCCGCGCGAACGGGCCACGGTATTCGTGGTTGCCGTGCACGTAGAGCAGCGGCGTGCTGCCGCCGAGATCCTCCGCGGTGGGCGAGAGGAACACGTCCTTGAACTGCTGCTCGCTCGCCGCCCAGTTCACCGTGTCGCCCAGGTGCACCACGAAGTCCTCGGGCGTCTTGCGGATCTCGCCGAGCATGGTGTGGATGCGCGAGACCTTTTCGTGGGTGTCGGTGATCACCGCGAAACGTGCCGTGCCACGCGTGGCATCCAGCGTGGTGAAGTGCAGCGTCTCGCCCTGCACGGTGTTGCCGCGCTCGGGCCAGTAGGGCTTGACCGCCACCACGCGACGCGAGGCCACCTGGTATTGGTAGCCGTGGCCCGGTTCGAGGCCGGCTATCACCACGCGGTGGAAGGTGCCGACGTCGAGCAGTCCGTCGTGTGCGGCCACCGCGGTGTGGTCCAGCCCGTGCTCACCGTAGCGCACGCTGCCGTCGGCGTCGCTGTCGGTCATCCACTCCACCACCACCGACGTGCCGGAGACATCGAGCAGCAATGGCGGCATGGTGATCGCGGGCGTGCTGTTCCACACCTTGTAGGGCGCATCCGCGTCGTCATCGTGGAAGGGCCGGGCCTGCTTCGTGGCAGCCAGTGCAGGCAAAGCCAGCAGCAGGCCGATGACAGCGAGGCCGAATCGGCGGGGCGGGCAACGAGCATCAGCCATCGATCTTCATCTTCCGGGAAGCGGACTGGTCGGGGTGCATCAGCGGCGCCAGTTCCACCGACTCGATGCTGGCCGGCAGGCGGTCGCCCTTGTGGAAGGGCGCCACCGGCGTCAGCTCGACCTGCATCGCATACGGGAAGGCATGCAGGTCGCGGCTCACGTGCAGGCTGGCGGCGCCCTTGCCTGCCGGCAGCGCCAGCCTGCGGGGATGGCCGTCCACCCAGACATCCAATTGCGCCGGCGCATGCGCGTCGCGGTAATGCACGGTCAACATGTAATCGCCCGCGCCGGCCTGCGCATGCCAGCGCAGCTTGTAGAGCGTGGCCGGATCGTCGTAGCCGTAACCGTTGTAGTTGAGGAAATGCTCGGCCTGCGCGGCCACGAGATCCACGCGGCCGTCCGCACCCGGCGCCACGGCGTCGGGCCGCACGTGCAGGGCGCCAGCCAGCTGGATCGCCACCACCGGCATGTAGCCCGCCTTGGCCAGGCCGTCCACTTTCACGCTCGCACCCGCCGCATCGACCGCGACATTGCCGACGCTCGCCTGCGCATCGCCCAGCACGAGCCCTTGCCCGAAGCGCGTATCGACCACGCCGGGCAGGTGCAGCACGCCGTCCGCCGGCGGCTTCTCCACGAACAGGTACAACGTGTGGGCATCCAGCGTGGCGTAGCCGAAGTCCAGCTTCTCGAACGGCGACGCATGCGTGCCGTAGATCGCCTCGCCATGCGGCTTCAGCCATGCGCCGATGCCGCGCAACACGTCGGCCTCGTACGGCACCACCGAGCCGTCGCCCTCCGGGCCGATGTTGAGGATGTAGTTGCCGCCGCCGCTCACCACGCGCACCAGCCGCGCGATGTTCTCGCGCACCTTGCCCGGCAGGTCGTCGCGCACCTGCCAGGAACGGTAGCCCCAGGTCTCGGGGAACATCGACGCCGGCGACTGCCAGGGCTTCTCCATGCCCTCCCCCGGCTCGCTGTTGTCGCCCATCACGCTGAAGTCGCCCTGGTGGTTCCACACGCGGCCGGACACCATGGTCTGCGGCTGCAGCTCATGCACGGTGCGGGCGAAGCGCGCGCTCTGCGCCGGCGTGGGCTTTCCCATGTCGAACCACACTTCGCTGATCGGGCCGTAATGGCTCATCAGCTCGCGGATCTGCGCCACGTTGAAGTTGGCCTGCGCAGGTGTGATCGGATTGTCGTTGTCCGGGCGGTACCGGCCGTGCATCCAGTGCCAGTCGATGGTCGAGTAGTACACGCCGAACGGCATCTGCGCCCGCGCGCAGGCGTCGGCCAGTTCCTTCACCACGTCGCGTTTGTACGGCGTGGCGTCGACGATGTCGTAGCCGTCCTGCGCGGTGTGGAACATCGCGAAGCCGTCGTGGTGCTTGGCGGTGATCACGATGAACTTCATGCCCGCGGCTTTCGCCAATGCCACGATGGCATCGGGATCGAACTTCTCCGGATCGAAGCGCTTGGCCAATGCCTCGTACTGGGCTATCGGCACCGGCGCGAAGGACTGGATCTGCTCGCTGTAGCCATTCGTGACCTTGCGGCCATCCCACACGCCGCCCAGTTCCGAGTACAGCCCGAAATGGATGAACAGGCCGAACTTGCGCGCCTGCCAGGCTTGCACGGTGGCGGCGCTGGGGCGTGGACCTGGCAGCGGCAGTGGCCGGTCGCTAACGGTGGTGGCGAACAGGAGGGCCGGAAGCAGGCATGCCAGTGCCGCCGCCAGGATCGTTCGCTTGATGGTTCTCATTGGTCGCTCCTCAATGCTGCTCCACCGTAATCAGTGAACCGCCGGCTTTGGCCGTTGCTTCTGCGCGCTTGGAGCGCGCTGCTTTTCCGGGGCCCCTATGTGGCGGTGAGGCGTGGACGATCAGGCCGCGCAGCGGGCATCGCCATGGATGGCGATGCCTTTTCGACCGGACAGGAGTCCGGCCGAAAAGCCCGGCCACGCCTCACGGACTCGGAGGGCAGGATGCCCGGAGAGCGCTGCATCGGGGTGTCGTTTTCTCTTGGCTACTTCTCTTTTGGACAAGCAAAAGAGAAGTAGCTCGGCCACCGACAGGTGGACGAAACCGCTTTGTCGCTTGCGTAAGCCCGCAAGCAAAAGCCCCTCTCCCCCAACCCCTCTCCCGCAAGCGGGCGAGGGGAGACAAGGCTCGGTCTTACGCAACCGGGCCACGGCGGGCATCACGCCCAGCGCACCCAGACAGCACTGGCTTTCGGCACGGCGATGCGACACGCACCGCCCGCATCGGCCGACACATGCCCATCCGCCGCGAAACTCACGTCGCGCCGACTGTCCAGCGCAGGCGCACGCAACCGCATCAGCTCGCCCTTCGCCCCCTGCGGAAAGCCACTCAACGCAACCGCGGCATCGCGCTGCGCATCCTTGTTGATCAACGCGACCAGCACCGCATCGCCCTGCTTCGCCGCATAGGCCGTGAGGTTGGCGCCGCCGGCGTCGAGCCGGCCAGGCAGCATCTGCGCACCGGCGAACCGCTGCGCCAACGTGATGCCATGGAACAGCGGCCGCTGCTGGTAACCCAGCGCGCGGCTGCCGGCGATGGCGGAATAACGCGAGGCCTGCGCATCGCGCCGCGCCACGATGTCGCCGCCGGTGGGCGCCTTCGCCACGCGCCCCAGCGAGGTTTCCACCGAAAGCAGCGTGCCGCCGTGGAAGTGCATGCCCGCCACGCCGCGCTGCGCCAGCGCCAGCATGAAATCCGCTCCCCACAGCGCGGAGGCGAACACGTTGCTGGTGCCGTCGCGGCCGCCGTTGTAGTACGAGTTGCCCTCGGAGATGCGTAACGGCAGCGCATACTGGTCCGCCACCTGCATGATCTGCTCGACCTCGCCGAAGAAACCGGGATCGCCGGCGAGCATGTCCGGGATCGAGCCGTTCTCCGCCGCCTCGCGGTAGTAGTGCCGGCTGAGGAACACGTTTTCCTTGGCGTGTTGCTTGGCGTATTCGATCACCCAGTCGGTGTTCGCGCCGGTGTCAGGTCCGGCGATGGGTAGCCCGGCGGCATGCAGCAGCTTGGCGTAGGGCAGCCACGCCGCATCGAACTCGGCATAATCGTGCTCGTAGTTGTTCGCCTCGTTGCCGATCTGGATCGCCAGCAACTGGTCGCCCACGAGCTTCTGCACGGTCTGCGCCAGGTCCAGCGCCATCTCCGGCGAGCCGATGCGCAGGTTCACGCCGAACACCAGCTTCCAGCCGGTGGCGCGCACGAAGCCTGCCAGCGCCTGCAAGCCCTCCATTTCCAATACGTGCGGCTGCAGCAGCTTGCCGTGCCTGCGCGGGACATAGGTCGGCATCCCGCCCTTGTAGCCGCCCCACACGGTGTCGTCGCTGGTATTGCCGCCGATGCGTAGCACGCCGTGCGGATTCATCTCGCGGAACAGGCGCACCAGGCCGTGGTTGTCCGCGGCGAAGAACGTGGGGTCGGACAACTCCAGCGTTTCGTAGCTGAGGCTGGCGAGACTGGGATCGACGCGTCGCCCGGGTCGGGCCAGATCCAGCGCGAAGCTGGCCTGTGCCGCGTTGGCATCCGCGCTCCACGCGAGGCTGTTGCAGGCGGCGGCCAGCGGCAGCAGCGCGGCGGCCTTGAGCAGGTTGCGACGGGATGTGTTCACCATGCTTCAGTCCTCTTTGGTTTTGCGCTCATCCTTGGGCGCGAGAATCAAACGGGCAACCATCGCGACCTGCACCCCTCTCCCGCTTGCGGGAGAGGGGCTGTGGAGAGGGTGCTTTTTTGCAACGCTGCAAAAAGCCGAACCCTCTCCCGCCTGCCGGCACCCTCTCCCGCAAGCGGGAGAGGGAGTCACTCGACACTACTCGCCTGCTCACTCCGGCGTCAGTTCCAGCGTCAGCACCTCGAATGGCGCCAACGTGATCGTGCTGGCGTGGTCGGCATCCAGCGTCTTCGGCACGTTGGCGCCGCCGTTCCTCCACACGTCGCGCACGCTGAAATGGCGCGCCACACCCGGCGGCAGCTGCAGCTGGCGCTGCAGGTCGACCACCGCAATCTGCGGCTTGTCGTCGGGGTTGCGGAAGGTGACGATGGCCTTCTTCGGCGACCACGCGGCCCAGCCGTAGACATCGAGGCGGCCGGGGTCGCCGCCGATCCAGTGGTTGTCGCGCAGCACGCCGGCGTTCGCGCGCGACCACTTCGCGCCCTCGGCCAGCATGTCCCAGTCCTGCGGCGTCAGCAGCGAAGGCGTGATGTACATCTCCTGCAGCTCGGTGCCAGTGGCGAAGTACGAGCGCACCTCGTTGGCGAAATCGTGGCCCGGGTCAGTGTCGAGGCGCGGGTTCTTCTGCGCGTAGATGATGCCGTGGAGCATCAGCGAGTCGATCGGGAACAGCGGACCCTTCAGCACGATGTTCTGGTAGGTCTGCTGGTCGCGGTAGGTGATCCACTGCTCGCGCATCGTGCCCACGCCGGTGTACCAGTCGTCCTCGCCGTCGCGCCAGATGGTGTCGGCGTAGCGCAGCCAGAACGGCGAGGCCCAGGTGCCGGTGGTGAGGTTGATGAAGGTGTTCGGCTTGTCCTTGCGGATGTCGCTGATCAGCTGGATCGCCGCGGCGAAATCGCTGTCGAAGCGGCTGCCGGGGAACACGCTGCTGACGTTGCCGGTGCCGTCGAACTTGAACTGGTTGATGCCCTGCTTGTCGATCATGTCCATCACGACCTGGTGGAAGCGCGGGTAGTACTTCGGCCCGGACAGCGCGAGGCCGTCGTCGATGATCTCGTAGCCGGCCGCCTTGCCGTTCCGGATGCGCTCGTCGTGCGGCTTGCCGTAGCCGCCCCACGGCGACAGCCAGATGCCCGGCGCCGCGCCGTACTTCGCGGCGGCATCGCGCAGCGGCACGAAGCCGTGCGGGAAATCCTTGCTGAAGTTCCACGCGCCGCTGCGGTCGTCCCAGCCGTCGTCGAACAGGAAGGAGTCGAGCTTCACGCCACGCTTCACGGCGAGCTCCTCGCCGAAGGTGTTGATGCGGTCCAGCGCCTCCGCCTCGGTGTACGGCGTGAAGTAGCCGATGTCGTACCAGGAGTTGTAGTGCAGGAAGGTGCGGTACGGATGCGCGCGCTCGCGCTCGACGTAGCTGTTGAAATCGCGGCGCAACTGGCCGTCACGCACCACGCCGACCACCGCGGAGTAATCCACCGTCTTGCCCTTTTCCAGCGGCAGCGTGCGCGACAATGTCAACCTCGCTTCGCGGTGGTACGCCGTGCTGTCGGACAACGGGTTCTCGAAGCCGAGGTAGACATCGCCGTCGACGATCGGCGAGCCGTTCACCGTGCCCACCACTTCGGGCGCCTCCACCTTCGACTGCAGCAGCGACACCTTGGCGATCTTCTCGTCCTGCTTCAGCGCGGTGATGCTGACTTCCTCGCGCAGGTAGGGCGAGCCGTCGCGCTGCACGAGTCTCCAGTCGATGCGGAAGCGGCCGTCCACATCGGCGAAGCTGGCCTCGACCGCCTTGCCGGGAAGGCGCGAGGAATAGCGCGAAGCCTGCGCGTCCACCGGCAACGCGACCACCTTCGGCGCCGACAGCAGGTTCATGTCGGACGCCTTGAGCGTGCCGCCGTCGGCCATCGCCAGCGCGAACGGCGCAGGCACCTCGAACGTGCGGTTGTGCACGCGATCCGTCACCGTCATGCCGACGAGGTGCCTGCCGTCCAGCTTCCACTTCGCCTCGATCGCGGCATTGCCGAAGCTCGCCGTGCCCTGCTGGTCGGCGAACGCCGCAACGCCGGGCTCGAGCACCAGTTTGCCGGTGGCGACACCGTCCTCGGCATGTGCCGTGCCGAAGCCCGCCAGCACGGCCAGCAGGCAGGAAGCCAGCACGTTCATGCGCGGCGAACGAAGGGTGTGCGGATGCGGTGCTGTCATGGTTGCCTCTCGTGTTGGTCGACCGGCATCGGCGAACCTTCAGGCGGACAGGTCCATCGATGCGAATGATGTAAAACGCCGCCCGGGGTGACCGGGCGGCGTGGGTTGTCGCAAGCGTGCTCAGTAGTCGTAGGTGACGCCGAACCGCACGTAGCGTGGCTGCTGCAACACCATCGGCGTGCCGTAGAGCGAGTTCAGCGTGCCCGCGCTGTCGCCGTTGTAGTTGGCATCCAGGTTGAGCGGCGCCTGGCCGTTGAACACGTTGATCACGTCCACGCCGAGGGACATCTTGTGATCGGCGAACGCCGGGCGGTAATGCACGCCCACGTCAAGCTGCTTCATCCACGGCAGGCGCCCGCTCGCTCCCGGCGGCGACGGCTGGCCGTTGCAGAAGTGGTAGTTGGAACCGTAGGAGACCGGATCGGTCGGATCGGCCGGATAAGTCGCGGTCGGGAAGAAGCCCAGGCAATACTTCGGCCCGCCCGAGGTCAGGTTGAGGTTGGCCGACACCAGCCACTCGGGCGTGATCGCGTAATAGCCATAGGCCTTGATCACGTTCGTGTGGTCGTTGCCCTGCGGGCCATCGGCATAGACCATCAGCGACGGGAAATCCCAGTCCTCGTTCTGCGTGCCGCCGATGGCGCGGATGTCGGACTGGCCTTCGCCCTCGCTGTTGCCGTAGCTGCGCGAGAAGGTGTAGCTGATCTTGCCGTACCACTTGCCGTCGAACGGGTGCTCCAGGAAGGTCTCCAGGCCGTAGTAGCGGCGCACCGCGCGCGGGAAGACCATGTCGGCGTTCGACATCGTCACGCTGTGGAACGCGCCGCTGGGATCCTGCACCGCGAAAGTGTTGGCCTCGCCCGGGTTGATGTAGTAGCAGGTGTCGGTGTTGGCGTCGGTGATGCCTTCCGAGGCGGCCTTGGCCGCCAGCGCCCCGGTATCGCACCAGTCGTCGATCACGTGGCGCAGGATGCGCCGGGTGAGCTTGGCGCCGTAGACCCAGTTCGGGCCGGCCGTCTTCTGGAAGCCGAGCATGAACTCGTCCTGGTCCTCGGCCTTGAGGCTGGTCGCCGTCATGGTGCGCGGGTCGGGCGTCTGGCCATAGGCGCCGTTCGCCGACACCGGCGCCGACATCTGGGTGAGGCCGGTCGGCGTGCCGTCCGCCGCGATGCCGCTGTACGTGTAGAACTGCTGCGTGGCCAGGTAGCCGTTGGCGGGATCGCCCGGGGCGATCGGCGAACCGAGGTAGTAGCGGCCGGCGTTGCCGAACACCTTGAACGAGCTGTCGCCGAACACGTCCCAGCTGAAGCCCAGGCGCGGCGCCCACTGCGGCTTGGTCTGCCGCATGTAGGGGGTGGCGCTGGCATTGGAGTTGGTGAAGCCGTCGTCACGCAGGCCGATCGACAGCAGCAGGCGGTCGTTGACCTGCCACTGGTCCTCGATGTACTCGGCGTGCTCGGCGGAGAACAGGTTGCCGCCCTGGTTGAAGATGTACTTGTAGGCGTAGTAGCCGGATGCGCCGTTCGGATAGTCGGCCGGCGCGCCCACGCCGATGCCCGGGTTGATCGCCACCGTCGGCGTCTTCGTATAGCCGTAGATCCACTGGTAGCCGCCCGGCCCGGAGGTCAGCTCGTCCTGGTCGGTGGCCGCCGTGCGCAGGTTGTCGATGCCCGCGGTGATCGTGTGGTCGCCCAGTGCGTAGGTCAATGCCATGCGCAGGTTGGTGGTCACGAAGTTCTGGCCGGGGTTGTTGATCTCGCTGACGGTCTGGCTGTTGGTGATCGGCGTGCCGCCGTTCAGCGCCGGGTTCTGCCACACCTGGCCGCCGACATACGTCAGGCTCGGGTCGTACTCGGGATTCTCGCTGTAGCTGCGCGTCTTCATGCTGCCGTACGAGGCGGTGAAGGTCAGCTTGTCCGTGATGTAGCTGGTGAACTTGGCCAGCCACAGGTCGCCGCCGTGCTTGGTGTCGTTGGCATAGGCCTTGAAACCGTTGTCGCTGAGGTTGCTGTAGTCGTAGTTGTAGACGGTGCCGCTGGTCAGGCTCTTCTCCGACGCGCCGGTCAGTTCCAGCAGGTTGCTGTCGGTGATGTTCCAGTTCACCTTGGCGTACCACTTGGGCAGCGTGTCCTTGTAGTGCGAGTCGGTGCCGGACTCGACGCTGTTGACCGAGTTGCCCTGCGTATGGGTCATCTCCGCCGAGGCGAAGAAGAACAGCTTGTCCTTGATGATCGGGCCGCCCAAGTAGAGGTCGTAGACGGACGACCACGTGCTGTTCTGGTTCCTGGGGTCGTACAGCGACGGGTTGCCGGGCACGGGGAACGGCGCCGGACCGCTCACGTAATAGGTGTCGTTCGAACTCGCCACCATCGACGACGGCTCGTACAGGAACTGCCCGCCGAAGTGCCAGTCGTTGGTGCCGCTCTTGCCGATCATGTTGATCACGCCGCCGTCGCTGCGGCCGTACTGCGCGCTGTAGCCGCCGGTGTAGACCTCTTCCTGGTCGATCGAGCCGTACGGCAGGGTGATGCCGCCCTCGGCGTTGTTGGGATCGGTGGTGTTGAAGCCGTTGAGGTAGTACGCGTTCTCCGTGGAGGACGAACCGCCGAAGCTGATCAGCGGCTCGCCCGTGGTGCTCGCCGCACCGCCCGCGCCGAGGTTGGTCGCCGGCGCCAGCAGCGCGACCGCTTCCGCCGTGTGCGCCAGCGGCAGCTTGGCCAGCTGGTCGGCGGTGATCACCGTGCGCGAGTCGACCGAGCTCACGTCGATCGGCGGCACGGCGTTGGCCGACACGCTCACGCCCGAAAGCTGCTTCGCGTTCGTCGCGCCGCCCGCGGCCGCTTCGCCGCTGAAGGAAACCTCCGAACCGACACCCACCTTCAGCAGCACGTCGGCACGCTGCTGGATCACCTGGCCATCGCGCATCAGGCTCACCGTATAGGTGCCGATGGGCAGCTGGTTGGCGTTGTAGCGGCCCTGGCTGTCGATGCCGACGGTGCGCGACAGGCCCGAGCCGTTGCTGACCGTCACGCTCTCGCCAGCCTGCACCGGCACGTGGCCGAAGATGCTGCTGGTGGTCGACTGGCCGTGCGCGGCCATGGATGCCAGGAGCAGGCCCAGCGCCGATGCCAGGCTGGTCTGTCGCAGTAAAACGCTTCTGCCGGATTTCATGATTGCCCCTCTCTAGGATCGCTTTACATGTAGGTAGCCGCGAGCCGCTCACTCCCCGCGCCCGCTAACTGTTCAAACGCCGATGGCTCATCCTCACCGGCAAGCTGGCTGGCTCCGTCTATGCTCAGCGTGTCCATTCCTTCACCTGGATCCGGCCGAGCAAGGCCTCGACCTGATCCGGACGTACGTAACCCGTTTCCACATCCATCGCGTTGGCGGCGCCGCAGGCCACCGCCAGGCGCAATGCCTCGCGCAGCGGCTCGCCGCGCGCGATCGCCACGGCCATGCCGG
This sequence comes from Rhodanobacter sp. DHB23, assembly GCF_014842975.1. GTDB lineage: Bacteria > Pseudomonadota > Gammaproteobacteria > Xanthomonadales > Rhodanobacteraceae > Rhodanobacter_A. Next base: position 105,600 of record NZ_JACYXK010000026.1, read on the forward strand.
CCAGGAAGCAATCGCCCGAGCCGACGGTGTTGCGCACCTGCGCCAGTTCCACCGCGGCATGCCACGCTCTGCCGTCGTCCATGCCCACCGCGCCCAGCGCGCCGAGGCTCAGCACCGGCATCGCCACGCCCCGCGCATGGAGTTCGCGCAGCGCGGCGACGGCGGCGTCGATGCTGTCGATGCTGCGGCCGAACAAGGCCTCGGCCTCGTCGCGGTTCGGCTTCAGCAGGAAGGGCCGCGCCGCCACCGCCTGCCGCAGCACCTCGCCGCTGGCGTCGACCAGGCAGCGCTTGCCGGCGGCGTGCACCTGCCGCGCAAGCTCGGCATAGGTATCGGTGGCGAGGCCGCGCGGCAGGCTGCCCGAGAGCACCACCAGCGCGCTCTCTTCCAGCGCACGGCGGAAGACGCGCTGCAAGGTCGCGCGGTCGCGTTCGCCCAGCTCCGGCCCCTGCCCCAGCACCTCGGTGATCTGTCCGCTCGCGTCCTGCAGCGCGATGCAATGGCGCACCGGCGCGTCGATTTCCACACCGTGGAACAGCACGCCGCGCTCGCTCATGCGGCGTGCCGTGAGGTTGCGGTGCGCGGCGTCGATCAGGCCGATCAGCTGCACCGGCTCGCGCAGCGCGGCGATGGTCTGCGCCACGTGCAGGCCCTTGCCGCCCGGCAACACCTGCTCGTGCACCGTGCGATTGACCTCGCCCAGGCGCAGCTCGCCCACCTGCATCAGGTGGTCGATGGCGGTGTTGATGCCGAGCACGGTGATCAAGGCGAGGTCTCCAGCAAGGCTTTCGCCTCGCCCGCGTCGGCCTGCCGCGCCGTGCCGCCCACGCCGCGCGTGGAAAGCGCGCCGCAGGCATTGCCCCAGCGCATGGCTTCCGCCAGCGGGTGTCCGCGCAGCCAGGCGTGCAGGAAGCCGGCGTCGAAGGAATCGCCGGCGCCGGTGCTGTCCACCGCATCCAGCGCGAAGGCCGGCGATTCGAGCAGGTTGCCGTCGCGGCCCAGCGTGGCGCAGCCCTGGCGGCCGCGCTTCACCACGATGCAGGTGCGGCCGTTGTCCAGCGCGCGCAGGCCATCGAGCACCGACCCGCAACCGCTGATGGCGGCGAATTCCACGTCGTTGGGCAGGAACAGGTCGACCTCGGAAAGCAGGCAGGGCCATTCGTTGCCCCAGCGTTGCTCGGGATCGAAGCCCGGGTCGAGCGAGGTGCTCAGCCCGTGCGCCCGCGCGCGCGCGCACAGCGACTTGAGGTCAGGCCGCAGCGCGCCCTGCAGGTAATACGACGACACGTGCAGGTGGCCGGCGCCCGCCAGCAGCGCGTCGTCGATGTCGTCGGCGCGCAGCGCGCCGATCGCGCCGGCGAAAGTGACCAGCGCGCGGTCGCCGCGCGTGGAGAACGAGGCGGTGATGCCGGTGCGCAGCGCGGGATCGCGCCGCACCGCGGCCACGTCGATGCCTGCGCCCTGCAGCGCCGCCACGCAGAAATCGCCCCAGCCGTCCGCGCCCGCCTTGCCGGCGAAGGCCACCGTGTCGCCAAGCCGCGCCAATCCCATCGCGCAGATCATCGAGGAACTGCCCGGCACGACCTGCGCGTCCTCGGCCAGCACCTCGTGGCCCGGCGTCGGGAACGACCGGCAATCCCGGAACACCAGATCGACGTTGAGTTCGCCGGCGACGAGGATGCGTTTCACGCCTTGCCTCCTGCGTGCAGCGCGAAGGCTTCGACCACGCGGGTGAGCACGCCCTGCGAGGGCGTGTCCGGCCTGCCGCCCAGGGCCAGGCAGCGGAAGAACGCCAGCACCTGGCCCACGACCACGTCGGCCAGCAGCGGCAGCGCGTCGTCGGCAGCCTGCAGGCCTTGCAGGTCCACCACCACGTCCTGCGCGCCGGCCACGTCGTCGGCGATGCCCTCGCCGACCAGCACGCGCACCGTGCCCAACTGCTTGCGGGTGAGCTCGCGCAGCAGGTCGTACTCGTAGGCGCGCACCGCGGGATCGGGCGAGAGGTAGGCCACCACCAGGGTGTCCCCGTCGAGGCTGGACATCGGGCCGTGGCGCAGGCCGAGGAAGGTCTCGGCCATCGTGATGACCTGGCCGCCGGTCATCTCCAGCATCTTCAACGCGGCCTCGCGCGCCGCGCCCAGCGCGCCGCCGCTGCCGAGGTACACGGCCTGGTCGAAGTCGCGCCGGGCGATGGCCGCCAGCGCACCGGACTGGTGGTCGAACATTTGCTGCACGCAGCCGGCGAGGCGCTTCACGCCAGCCTGCCATTCGTCGGTGTCGGCGCGACCGCCCAGGCCGCTGCCGGACAGCACCAGGTTGGTGAAGCTGCTGGTCATCACCAGGCTGCGGTCGTTGGTGCGCTCGTCCAGCACCAGCGCGGCGTAATGCGGCGCGCCGGCGTACTGCGTGGCGAGCTTGCCGCTGGCGTTGCAAGTGATGGCGAGGTGGCTCCAGCCCGGCTCGTGCGCCAGCAGTTGGTCCACCACGCCGGCGCTTTCCGGGCTGTCGCCCGAGCGCGCGATCGAGATCAGCAGGCCGCCGCCCGGCGGCAGCGCGCCACGGTGCGTGAGCAGGGTGCCCGCGGGAATCGCCAGCACCGGCACGCCCAGCGCCCGCTGCAGGTCCGGCGCGATGCATTCGCCAGCGTAGATCGAGCTGCCCGAACCGGTCAGCACCACGTGCGCGGGACGCGGCGTCAGCGCCGACTGCAGTTGCGCACGCACCGCAGGCTCGCGCAGCAGCGCCGCCGTGGCCTGCCAGGTCGCCGGCTGCTGCAGGATCTCGCGCAGCGTATCGGCGTAGCCGCGTTCGCGCTGCGCCGCGGGGGCGGCCGACGTCAATGTGGCAAGACTGTCGATTTCTTTCGTTTTGTTTTCGAGTATTGACATTTGATTCAATTCGTCCGAATGTGAAGCCATTCGTCCACCAGCCCAGCGTATTCGAAATGAATCAGAACTTACAAGTCCCTTCGCAAGCTTCCGAAAAGTTTTCGAAACTGCCGCTCTCGCACGGCAAGCGCACGCGCCTGTGGCGCCTTCTGTACGGCTCCGGCCCGAAGAACGGCAGCCTGCTGGTACTCCCGCTGGACCAGGGCCTCGAGCACGGCCCCACCGATTTCTTTCCCCATCCGCCCGCCGTGGATCCCGGCTACCAGTTCGAGATGGCCGCGGCGGGCGGCTTTTCCGCCATCGCGCTGGGCATCGGCCTGGCCGAGAAGTACATGACCGAGTACTGCGGCCGGGTACCGCTGATCCTCAAGCTCAACGGCAAGACCAACATCCCCAGCGATGCCGAGGCCACCTCGCCGCTGTTCGCCTCGGTGGAGGACGCCGTGCGCCTCGGCGCCGAGGCGGTGGGCTACACCATGTACGTGGGCTCGCCGCGCCAGGGCGACGAGTTCCGCCAGTTCGAGAAGGTGCGCCAGGATTGCGAGCGCTACGGCATGCCGCTGGTGGTGTGGTCCTACCCGCGCGGCAGCGCGGTCAACGCCAAGGGCGGCACCAACACGCTCTACGCGCAGGACTACGCCGCGCGCGTGGCGCTGGAAATGGGCGCCGACCTGGTGAAGCTGCACGAGCCGAACGACAGCGTGGCCAACGTCCCGGCGCCGTACGACAAGCTGCAGGAAGACTCTGCCGCCCGTTGCGCCCGCGTGGTGCGCTCGGCCGGCCGCACCATGGTGCTGTTCTCCGGCGGCGAGAAGAACGACGACGACGCGGCCGTGCTGCGCAAGGTCGAGCACTACATGCAGAGCGGCGCCACCGGCGTGATGTTCGGCCGCAACATGTGGCTGCGGCCGTTCGACCAGGCGGTCGCCCTGGTGCGCCAGGTGCACGGCATCATGGCGAAGTACCCGCGCTGATGTTGCATGCCCCCTCCCCTGCTTGCAGGGGAGGGTTGGGGTGGGGTCGCTCTTCAATCCTTGCGCGGTTCCAGATGCCGCCACACTTCTTCCAGCACCGCTTCGGTTCGCAGCAGCACGTCGTCATTCCAGAAGCGCAGCACGCGATAACCCAGTGCTTCGATGACCTGCGTGCGTTCCATGTCATAACGAGCAGCTTCCAGATGCTGCCCGCCATCGAGTTCCAGCACGAGCCTTGCGGGGACGCATGCGAAATCGACGATGTAGCCGGCAAGCGGATATTGGCGACGGAACTTGAAACAGCCCAACTGCTCATGCCGCAAACGTTGCCACAGGTGCCGTTCGGCGTCGGTAGCCGCGTGACGGAGCTGGCGCGCAAGCATCCATTTGCGTTGCATGGCCGACTCCAAAAGAAGGTTTCCGCAAGCCCGTTTACCCCACCCCAACCCTCCCCTGCAAGCAGGGGAGGGAGTTTTGAAGTCCGACGCTAGACTCTGGCAGCGCATGATGAGAAAGAGAGCACCATGACCCACCAGAAAGCCTGCCTCTGCTGCGCCCCGCCCACCGGCGCCGGCACCGTGCGCATCGAGAACAGCGGCAAGAACCCGCTGCAGACCGCGCGCGACGACAGCAAGGGCGAGCTGCGCCTCAAGGACTTCAAGCCGCGCAGCATGCTGCGCGTGCCGCAGACGCATATCGAGCACCCGCGTTTCCCGGTGATCGACGTGCATGCGCACCTCACCTGGTCGAAGAACGTGCGCAGCGGCGTGTCGGTGGGCGACGAAATCACCGTGTTCACCACGCCGGAGGAACTGCTGCCGGTGATGGACCGCAAGGGCGTGCGCACGCTGGTGAACCTCACCGGCGGCGTCGGCAAGGGCCTGGAGGAAAGCATCCGGCTGTTCGACCAGGCCGCGCCGGGGCGCTTCCTCACCCTCACCGAGCCTTCGTTCGCGCTGTTCCCCGAAGCGGACTACCCGCAACGCCAGGCCGACGCCATCGCGCACGCCCACCGCATCGGCGCGCGCGGCCTGAAGCTGCTCAAGACGCTGGGCCTGTACCTGCGCGAAGGCATCGACGAAGGCCCGCTGGTGGGCGTGGACGACCGCCGTTTCGACCTGATGTGGGAGGCCTGCGCCGCGCACGACATGCCGGTGTTCCTGCACGTTTCCGACCCCGAGGCGTTCTTCCTGCCCACCGACGGCGGGAACGAACGCTACGAGGAACTGGCCAACCACCCGGACTGGTCGTTCTACGGCCCGGAGTTCCCCAGCCACGCGGAACTGATCGCCGCGCGCGACCGCATGATCGCGCGCCACCCGAAGACCACCTTCGTGCTGCTGCACGTAGGCAACAACGCCGAGAACCTCGCCGCCGTCGAATCCTGCCTGGAACGCTTCCCCAACACCCTGGTGGACATCAGCGCGCGCATCGGCGAACTGGGCCGCCAGCCGCGCATCGCGCAGCGCTTCTTCGACCGATTCCAGGACCGCATCCTGTTCGGCACCGACGCGGTGCCCTCGCCCTGGGGCGACGACGTGCCGCAGCAGTTGTTCGGCGATGCCCTCTACGAGATCTACTACCGGTTCCTCGAAACCGAGGACGAATACTTCGACTACGCGCCCGCGGACGTGCCGCCGCAGGGGCGCTGGGCGATCTACGGTTTGAAGCTGCCGGACGCCGTGCTGCGCAAGGTCTATCATGACAACGCCGCCCGACTCCTGCATATTCCCACCGCATGAGCAAAGCCCAGACCGCCAAGCCCGCCGCCAGACCCCGCCACCGCCTGCTGCTCGGCGAACGCCGGCGCCTCATCGTCGAGCACATCGAGGAGCAGGGCCGCGCCACGGTCGAGGAACTGGCGAAGAAGTTCCACACCTCCGCCGTCACCATCCGCGCCGACCTCGAGGCGCTGGCGAATGCCTCGGCCATCGTGCGCTCGCACGGCGGCGCGCTGCCGGTGGTGCCGGTCAGCAGCGACATCCCGCTCAACATCAAGGAAACCCGCCACCACGCGCAGAAGCTGCGCATCGGCCAGGCGGCGGCGGCGATGATCCGCGACGGCGAGACCATCATCCTCGACTCAGGCTCCACCACGGTGGAGATCGCGCGGCAGATCCGCCAGCGCCGCTTCGAATCGCTCACCGTGATCACCAACGCGCTGAACATCGCGCTGGAACTGTCGGGCCTGCCGCACATCCGCGTGATGATGCTGGGCGGCCTGCTGCGCCAGACCTCCTACTCGCTGGTGGGCCCCGACGCGGAACACGCGCTGGCCAAGCTTTCCGCCGACCGCCTGTTCCTCGGCGTGGACGGCCTCGACCCCGAGGTGGGCGTGACCACGCCCGATCCGCTGGAATCCGCGCTCAACGCGTTGATGATCCGCGTGGCACGGCAGACCGTGGCGGTGTGTGACTCCAGCAAGCTGGGCCAGCGCAGCCTGTCGGTGATCGCACCGGTACGCCAGGTGCACAAGGTGCTGAGCGACGCCGGCGCGCCGGCGGAAGTCGTGGAAGCGTTGCGCAGCGCCGGCGTGCAGGTCGAGCTGGTCTGAGCGTCGGCGGGCTGCCCACAACGAAACCCGTTGCGATGGCGCGATCCATTGTCTGGTATGAACCGGCCCGATTGGGTTCGGCGCCTGGTGTTCGTGTCGCGGCATCGGATGGGCGGCACGAGGCACGCGGCCCTGAACGGCCGGGCCATGGGCGGACTGCCGCAGCGCAGGCGTGCCGCCGCGGCCGCCCCCCGGTGGCGACGCGTTGCGGCGCCGCCACCGGGACCGGTCAGAACGACCAGCGGTAGTTCAGCATCGCCATCGTCGCCTGCTGGCCCTGGCCGAAGTACTGCTCGCAGTCGAGCGCGAGGCTGCTGCGCGCATTCATGCGCCAGTCGAGCGTGGCGCCGGCCAGGCCGCCGTAGCGCGCCAGGCCGATGCCGCCCAGCGGGGCCCACTGGTTCACCCCGGTGAAGCTGGCCTCGAACACCTCGCCGCGCAGGCCGAAGGACTGCTGCCACGCCAGCTGGCCCTGCAGGCCCAGGCTGCCGGCTCGCCCGAGTTGCCAGTCGCGGCTGGCGCGCAGGCCCAGGCCTGCCTGCCAGCGCGCGGTGGTGAGCGCATCGGCCTTCAGGCCGAAGCCGTCGCCGCCCATCTCGTCGAACCCGTCGCGCTGGATCTGCGCGTATTCCAGGCTCGCGTAGGGCATGACGCGGGTGTCGCCCAGCAGCATGCGGTAGCCGCTTTCGCCGTAGGCCACGCCGTAACGGCCGCTGTCGTCGCTGCCCACGCCGGTGGCCTGGCCGCCCAGCTGCACCTGGCGCTGCATGGTTTCCTGGTAGGTGCCGAAGCCGAAGCGGCCCATCGCGTACCAGTTGCCGCGCATCGTGCCGCCGTAGAGCATGCCTTCCACGGCGCGGCTGTAGCCCTGGTCCGCGCTTTCGGTCAGGCGGCCCAGGCCATGCGTGCCGCTCAGCGCGAAGCCGGCCACGCCGCTGCCGTCCACCCGGAAGTCCTGCCCCACCATCCAGCCGTTGAGGTCGTAGGCCACGTCGCTGTAGCCGCTGCGCGACATGGAGCCCTGGTAGCCGAGGCTCTGCATCCATGCGCCGATGGGTTGCTGCGATGGCGCGGACAACAGCTGGTCGAAGTGGTCGGTCAGGGCGCGCGTGCCGGCGTCGATCGCCTCGAAGGTCATCGCCGCGCTGGCCGCATGCAGCTGGCCGGAGAGGCTTTCCAGCGATTGCTGCAGGTTGCCCAGCGTGGCCGTCTGCTGCAGCGTGGCCGCGCCGGCGATGAAGCTGCTGCTCGCCGGCGAGCCGGTCGCCGCGGGGTTGGCCAGTTGCGCGTTGATCTGGTTGAAGGCCGCGTCCACGCGCTGCGCCGCGCCGTAGGAGGCGACGCTGTAGCTGCTGCCCTGCACCGCGCTCACCTGCACCTGCTGCACGTCCAGCCACGCCGTGGTCGTGCTGTAGTTGAGCGAGGCGGTGAGCAGCACGTTCGACGCCGTGGTCATGCCGGCGAAGGTGCCGCTGAGGCCGCCCTTGGCGACGATCACGTTGGTCTGCGCGTTGGGGGTGTAGCCCGAGTTGGCGCCGGTCACCAGCAGGTTGCCGGCGATGCTGGCCGTGCCGGCCACGTTGAGCGTGGAACCCAGCGACACCGCCAGCTGGCCCCCGGCCGGTTGCGTGTAGTTGCCGCCCACGCTGACATTGGTGTTCGCGATCGAAAGCGTGCCGGCGTTGCTCACGTTGCCGCCGATGGCCGACATGCCGCTCAGCGTGGCGCCGCTGCTGATCGCCGCCGCGCCGGCCAGCGACATGGCGGTCAGGGTGCCGCCCTGCACCTGCGTCTCGCCGGTGTAGCTGGAAGGCTGGGTGAGGTTGAGCGTGCCGCTGCCCTGCTTGATCAGGCCGCCGGCGCCGGAGATCGGATTGTTCCAGCTGGAGCTGCCGCTGAAGCTGACGGTGACGTCGCCCCAGTTGAACTGCATCGGGCCGTTCACCGCGCGACCCACGTCCAGTTCGCCGTAGCCGTAGGTCGGGTTGGGCTGCGAGCCGCCCAGCGGGTCGGCGGTGCCGAGCAGGGTCTGCCGCACCAGGTCGTTGCTGAAATACGGATAGGCCTGCCACACCAGCGCCGCCGCGCCCGAGACCTGCGGCGCCGCGAACGAGGTGCCCTCCACGATGTAGTAGGTGGGGTTGGTGGTGCCGGCCGTGGTGTCCTTGTCCAGCACGATCACGTCGCCCGGCGCGGCGAGGCAGTAGTTCATCGCCGCGCCGCACTGGTTGGAATAGCTCTCCAGTTGGGTCGGGTTGTTGCTGTTGACCGCCACCGCCACCAGCCAACCCTTGGCCAGGTCGGGCGCCACGTTGGGCAGCATCGCGATGGTGCTGGGGTTGGTCTCCGAATCGTTGCCGGCGGCGAACACCACCAGCCCGCCCTGCTGGTTCACGAACGGGCTGTAGGCCTGGTCGAAGGCCTGGTTGAGGCTGGTGTTGGTGGTGTCCCAGGTGATGCCGCCCCAGGAATTGTTCATCACCTTGACGCCGGCGCTGATCAGGTCCGCATTGACCTGGCCGAAGAACTGCGCGTCGCTGGCGGTGACCGTCGACGGCGCCGTGGAGCCGTTGTCGTCCGGTGCGTTGTCGTCGATGATGCGCGCCGACACCAGGTCGGCGCCCGGCGCGATGCCGCCGGGGAACTGGGCGAACGGCGTGCCCGCCGCGATCTCCGACACCCAGGTGCCGTGGCCCACCACGTCGTCGACACTGGTGTTGTTGGTGCTGGGGTCGACGTAGATCAGCTCCTGCGTCACGCGCCCCGACACCGTCGGGTTGCTCGCCATGATGCCGGTGTCCACGACGCCGATGGTCACGCCCGCGCCGGTGTAGCCCTGGCTGTGCGCGGCATAGGTGTTGGTGATCGAAAGCTGGGCGTCTATCGGCGGTTGCGCCGGCGCGGTCGAGGACGACGCAGGCGTCGACGGGGTGGTCGTCTTGACGTTGCCGCCGCCTCCCCCGCCGCAGGCAGCCAGACCCAACGCAAGGCCGACAGCAGCGGCCAACCGGCAATGACGCAGGCCACGAGTGGCCATCTCTCCATATGGCTTCATGATCTCTCCCCCGATCCACGAACAGCGCTCGCCACCTCGAAAAGCCGCGGCTACCGACGCGGATCCGGTGGAAGCCCAGTGTGTCACAACACCGGGAGGCGACAAACGCCCTGCAAGACCTTGCGGCCGGGCCGGGCGGTTTGCCGGGTTTCGCCGCCGGCTGCGATAATCCCGCCCTGTCCCCTCCGGCGCCGTGCGCCATCCGTGATTCCGTGGAGATCCCCATGTCCGACGTCAGCGTTGTCATCGTCGGTGCCAAGCGCACCGCCATCGGTTCCTTCCTCGGCCAGTTCACCGGCGTGCCCACGCCGAAGCTGGGCGCCACGGCGATCCGCGCCGCGCTGGAACAGTCCGGCGTGGCGCCCGCCGACGTCGGCGAGGTCATCATGGGCTGCGTGCTGCCGGCCGGCCTCGGCCAGGCGCCGGCCCGCCAGGCCGCGCTGGAGTCCGACCTGCCGAAGTCCGCGGGCTGCACCACCATCAACAAGGTGTGTGGCTCGGGCATGAAGGCGATCATGCTGGGCCACGACCTGATCAAGGCCGGCTCGGTCAACGTGGTGGTGGCCGGCGGCATGGAGTCGATGACCAACGCCCCGCACCTGGTCCAGGCCCGCACCGGCATCCGCTATGGCGACGGCAAGCTGGTCGACCACATGGCCTGGGACGGCCTCACCAATCCCTATGACGGCAAGTCGATGGGCGTGTTCGCCGAATCCTGCGCCGACAAGTACCACTTCAGCCGCGAGGACCAGGACGCGTTCGCGATCGAGTCGGTCAAGCGCTCGCAGGCCGCCCAGCAGTCCGGCGCCTTCGCCGGCGAGATCGTCCCCGTCACCGTCGCTGGCCGCAAAGGCGACGTGTTGGTGGATACCGATGAGCAGCCCGGCCGCTCCGATGTCACCAAGATCCCCACGCTGAAGCCCGCCTTCCGCAAGGAGAACGGCACCGTCACCGCGGCCAGCTCCTCCAGCATCTCCGACGGCGCCGCCGCCGTGGTGCTGCTGTCGGCCGACGACGCGCACAAGCGCGGCCTGCAGCCGCTGGCGCGCATCGTCGCCCACGCCACCCATGCGCAGGAGCCGGAGTGGTTCACCACCGCCCCGGTCGCCGCCATCCAGAAGGTGCTGGACAAGGCCGGCTGGAAGGTGGCCGACGTCGACCTGTTCGAGATCAACGAGGCGTTCGCGGTGGTGGCCATGGCGCCGATCAGGGAACTCGGCATCCCGCACGAGAAGGTCAACGTCAACGGCGGCGCCTGCGCGCTGGGCCACCCGATCGGCGCCAGCGGCGCCCGCCTGGTGGTGACCCTGCTCAACGCCCTGAAGGTGCGCGGCCTCAAGCGCGGCGTCGCCAGCCTGTGCATCGGCGGCGGCGAGGCGACCGCGATCGCGGTGGAGCGCCTCGACTGACCCCCCGGCGCGCCGTGCCGGCTTTCAACCCAGCCTGAAGCGGCGCGCCGAAAGTTATGGCGCACAACGCGGGAAAGCGCTAATAATAATCCGCCATTCGGCATTCCACGGCTTAGGAGATACACCATGAAGTTGACGCGTACCCTTCTCGCCTCCGCGCTCGTCGCGCTGCTGGCGGCTTGCAGCAACGGCGCGCAGGACTCCGCGCAGAACGCCCAGTCGAGCGACCAGGCCCAGCAGGCCTCCGCCGACCAGGCTCAGCAGGCTGCCGCCGCCCCGGCTTCGACCGCTGCTGCTCCGGCTGCTGCCCCGGCTTCCACCGCTGCCGCTCCGGCTGCCGCCCCGGCCTCCACCGCCGCTGCTGCTCCGGCTGCTGCTGCCAGCGCTGCTGGCGACGCCGCCGCTGCCGCCGGCAAGGCTGCCGACGCCGCCAAGGACGCCGCTGGCGCCGCCAAGGATGCCGCCGACAAGGCCAAGGACGCGATGAAGGGTCACTGATCCTCGTTTCGCAGTCCGGAAAAACGGCCGCCTCGCGCGGCCGTTTTTTTGCGGGATTTGATTTACTTGTGCGGGCTGTACTTGTGCGTTCGTCCTTGAACGCGAGAATCAAACGGGCGGCCATCCATGGCCGCACTTTTCGAGAAGCGTCGCGCGGGGCCGGCTTTGCTGCGCTGCACTCTCGGTATCATCCGCGGGTTCCTTCCGACGGCAGCCGCGCATGAGTGTCATCGTCTCGCAGATCGATCCGCGTTCCCCCGAGTTCCAGTCCGCCGGCGAACGCCTGCGCACGCTCACCGAGGACCTGTGTCGCGAACTGGCGCGCAGCGCCGAGGGCGGCGGTGCCAAGGCGCGCGAGAAGCACACTGCGCGCGGCAAGCTGCTGCCGCGCGAGCGCATCCGCGCCCTGCTCGACCCCGGCTCGCCCTTCCTCGAGCTCTCGCCGCTGGCCGCGCACGGCATGTACGACGATGCCGCGCCCGCCGCGGGCATCGTCACCGGCATCGGCCGCGTCAACGGCATCGAGGTGGTGGTGGTCGCCAACGATGCCACGGTGAAGGGCGGCACCTATTTCCCGATGACGGTGAAGAAGCACCTGCGCGCGCAGGAAGTGGCGCTGGAAAACCGGCTGCCCTGCGTCTACCTGGTCGATTCCGGCGGCGCCTTCCTGCCCATGCAGGACGAGGTGTTCCCGGACAAGGAGCACTTCGGCCGCATCTTCTACAACCAGGCGCGCATGTCGGGCCTGGGCATCCCGCAGATCGCGGTGGTGATGGGCAGTTGCACCGCCGGCGGCGCCTACGTGCCGGCGATGAGCGACGAGACCATCATCGTGCGCGAGCAGGGCACGATCTTCCTGGGCGGCCCGCCGCTGGTGAAGGCCGCCACCGGCGAGGTGGTCGATGCGGAGACGCTGGGCGGCGCGGACGTGCACACATCCATCTCGGGCGTGGCCGACCACTACGCCGAGAACGACGCGCACGCGCTCTCCATCGCCCGCGACATCGTGGCCAGCCTCAACCGCAGGAAGGCGATGCCGCTGGCGCTGCGCGAACCCGCCGAACCGAAATACCCGTCCAGCGAGCTGTACGGCGTGATCCCCGAGGACACCCGCCGCCCGTTCGACATCCGCGAGGTGATTGCGCGCATCGTCGACGGCTCGGAATTCCACGAGTTCAAGGCGCGCTACGGCAAGACCCTGGTCTGCGGCTTCGCGCACATCCACGGCTATCCGGTGGGCATCGTCGCCAACAACGGCATCCTGTTCGCCGAAAGCGCGCTCAAGGGCGCGCACTTCATCGAGCTGTGCAACCAGCGCAACGTGCCCCTGGTGTTCCTGCAGAACATCACCGGCTTCATGGTAGGCAAGAAGTACGAACAGGCCGGCATCGCGAAGGACGGCGCCAAGATGGTGACGGCGGTCGCCTGTTCCCACGTACCGAAGTTCACCGTGGTGATCGGCGGCAGCTTCGGCGCCGGCAACTACGCGATGTGCGGCCGCGCCTACGGCGCGCGCTTCCTGTGGATGTGGCCGAACGCGCGGATCAGCGTGATGGGCGGCGAACAGGCCGCGTCGGTGCTGGCCACAGTGAAGCGCGACGGCATCGAGGCCGCCGGCAAGTCGTGGAGCGCGGAAGAAGAGGACGCCTTCAAGGCGCCGATCCGCGAACAGTACGAGCACCAGGGGCATCCCTATTACGCCAGCGCGCGGCTGTGGGACGACGGCATCATCGACCCGGCCGACACGCGCCGCGTGCTGGGGCTCGCCATCTCCGCTTCGATGAATGCGCCGATCGAGCCGCAGCGCTACGGCGTGTTCCGGATGTAACACACTGGCCGGACGGCCATGGATGCAAGACCAAGGGGGAACAACCAGTGATCGTCGGCATTGACCTGGGCACCACGCATTCGCTGATCGGCTGTTTCGGCGAGGACGGCCCGCGGCTTTTCCCAAATGCGCTGGGCGAATTGCTCACGCCCTCCGTCGTCAGCATCGACGACGACGGCCACATGATCGTCGGCGAAGCCGCGCGCGACCGCCTGGTGAGCCATCCCAAGAGCACCGTTGCGGCCTTCAAGCGCTGGATGGGGTCGTCGCGCGAGACGCCGCTCGGCAACCGCCAGTTTCGCCCCGAGGAGTTGTCGGCCCTGGTGCTCCGCTCGCTGATCGCCGACGCCGAAGCCGCGCTCGGCGAGAAAGTGGATGAAGCCGTGATCAGCGTGCCGGCCTATTTTTCCGATGCGCAGCGCAAGGCCACGCGCGCGGCCGGCGAACTGGCCGGCATCAAGGTGGAACGCCTGATCAACGAACCCACCGCCGCCGCCCTCGCCTACGGCCTGGAAGCCAAGCCCGAGGGCACGCGTTTCCTGGTCTTCGACCTCGGCGGCGGCACGTTTGACGTCTCGGTGCTGGAGACCTTCGAAGGCGTGGTCGAAGTGCATGCCAGCGCCGGCGACAACTTCCTGGGCGGCGAGGACTTCCTCGACCTGCTGGAAAACACCTGCCTCGCCGACCTCAAGTTGAATGCCGCGGACTTCTCGCCCGTCGAACGCGGCCTGCTGCGCCGACGCCTGGAAGTACTCAAGCGCGCGTTGAGCCAGCAATCCGAGCAGCGCATCGATTGCCAGGTCGGCGAACGCGTCATCCGCTGGCAGATCGACCAGGACCGTTTCCTGCAACTGGCCGAGCCGCTGCTGCAGCGCATGCGCGCCCCGCTCGAACGCGCCTTGCGCGACGCACGGCTGCAACCGGAACAACTCAACGAGATCGTGCTGGTCGGCGGCGCCAGCCGCATGCCGCTGGTGTCGCGGCTGATCGCGCGCATGTTCGGCCGGCTGCCGCTGCGCCACATCAACCCGGACGAAGCCATCGCCATGGGCGCCTGCGTGGCCGCCGGCCTCAAGAGCCGCAACGTCAAGCTGGACGAGATCATCCTCACCGACGTCTGCCCGTACACGCTGGGCGTGGAAGTTGGGCAAAAGGACGAGCACGGGAACGTGCAGAACGGGCTGTTCTCGCCCCTCATCCAGCGCAACAGCGTGGTGCCGATCAGCCGCGAATCCACCTATTTCCCGATGACCGAGCGGCAGAAGCTGCTGTCGCTCAAGATCTACCAGGGCGAAAGCCCGATGGTGGCGCGCAACATCAAGCTCGGGCAACTGGACGTGCCGCTCAACCCCACCCTGCCCATCGCGGACAACGCCGTGGTCGTCCGCTTCACTTACGACATCAACGGCGTGCTGCAGGTGGAGGCCGCGCCCGCCGCCAGCGGCACGCGCCACGAACTGGTGCTGGAGCAGAACCCGGGCATCCTGAGCAAGGAGGAAATCCGCGCCAGGCTGGATGCCCTGTCGGAACTGAAGATCCACCCCCGCTCCAAGCAGGAAAACCTCGCGCTGCTGGCGCGCGCCGAGCGCCTGTTCGAGGAATACATCGCCGCGCGCGACGTGTTGCGCGAATGGATAGGCCGCTTCACGCAGACGCTGGAATCGCAGGACGAGCGGCTGATCGGCGAACACCGCACGCGCTTCGGCCAGGCCATGGACGAACTGGAACGCCAGCTTTGACCTGGGTCCACGAATTGCTCGGCGTTGCCGCCGATGCCGATGCCGCCACGATCAAGCGCGCCTATGCGCGCCTGCTGCGCACGACGCGGCCGGACGAGGATGCTGAAGCGTTCCAGCGCCTGAACACCGCATACCAGATAGCACTCACGCAAGCGGGCAGGCAGACGACCCGCCCCCCGATGGCACAACCCGCACCTATCCCGCCCCCGGCGACACCGAAACGCGATACCCACGTCATCCCCGTATCCACCGGCGACACCCAGCCGCCAGCAGCGCCGCTACATGTGGTCGTCCAACCCAGCCGCCCCGCTGTACCGCTGGAAACGCTCAGGACCGGGCCATCGATCGCACCCAGGGCACCGCATGTGCTCGAAACCCTGTCGCAACCCGAAATTTCCGGGCCCGACCTGGTGCCCCCGCCGCTGGAAACGCTCAAGCCCGGGCCATCGATCGCACCCAAGGCAGCGCACGCGCTCGAAACCCTGTCGCCACCCGAAACCTCCAGGCCCGGCCTGGCGCCTGCGCCAGTGGAAATCCTGAAGCCGGCGGGCCCCGCCTCCACGCCGGCCCGAGTGCTTCCACCGGTCGAGACCCTGCGACCGGCGGCGTCGCGACCAGCGCCGGCGGTCAATATCGCCGAACTGGCCAAGCGCGTGATCGACGAAGCATGCCGCGCCGAAGGCCCGGTGGTGCTTGCCAACTGGCTGGCCCGCTGCCCGGAACTATGGTCGTTCCGCATCAAGCAACTCACCGGGCAGCGGATGATGCAGGGACTGGCGCAAGAGTCACGTCCCATGCAGTCCGCCAACTTCGATGCACTGCTGGGCTTCTTCGATCTCAACAACGTGCTGACAGGCCTGAACCCGGTTGCCCTGGAAAAATTACGCAGCAGGCTGGCGGCACACTGGGAGATGTTCAACGACCATACATCGCTGGCAAGACGATCGCGCACCCTGACCGAGAAAGGCCAGCCTCATCCTTGGAGGGTGCGCAGTTGCATCGCCCTGCTGCAACAGCCGCGCAGCTGGTACCGAACCATCGGCGTGACCCTGACGCGCGAAAAATCCGCGAACCTCGCGCGCATCGCGCACGCGCTTTGCCTGGGCGTCCCCGAGCAATTGCCAGCCACGTTGAATCGGGAACATGCGCAATTCTGGTTGCGTGCCGTGGGCAGCAATGGCAATAGCCGCGAATACTGGACACTCGTCGCCATCCGCGTGCTCGCCATGGCCCTGGCAGGCGCTGCCATCACCGCCATCGTGCTGTTCTGGGCGGCATCGCAACAGGGCGACATCACCAAGCCGGCCGCCTGGCTAGGCATCGGGTCCGTCTCGGTCGTGATGTTCGCTGGCATCGCGCTCTTTCTGTCCGCCCTGATCGGCGTCAGGTGGATCAATCGCTGGCAAGGCGCGCCGGAGTCTTCAAGCGAGGCCAATCCATGGCGGCGGCGATTACTCATCCCTTCGCTGTGCGCCCTTGGACTTGGAATGGACTACCTGCTGGACAAGCCCATCGTGGCGACGCCGATCGTACTTGGCGCGTTGGCCCTGGCCATCCGTCGGTACAGGCTTCGCACGCCGAAACGCAGCAGGAAACCCATCCTCAACCTCAGTCCGCGTGCCCTCACGTACCTCTTGCTGGCCTGCGCATCCGTTATCGGCAGCGTGGCAACCCAGGCCGTGAATGGGGGAGCACTCGACAACGTTCCGCTGCTGGCCATGGCCGCAGCCACGACGCTCGTCATTTGGGGCATCGACATGTTTCGTCACCGCGCGCATTGGCGGGTGAAGCAAGCCAGGGGCTGACGCTGTCCGAGTCAGCGCGAACGCGACCTGAAATGCAGCGGCATCGGCTCCACCGCCGTGCGCGCCTGCCCGGATGAACCGGGAGCACGCGACTCCGTCGAAGCCGCTACCGGCTTCTTCGGCCCGCAAGCGCCGCAGGTGCTGCAACCGTCACTGCAATCGCCCGTGCCCTGCTTCGGCTGCAGGCGTCGTCCCAGGGCCTTCAGCAGGCGCGAATCGCTGCGCGACAGGCGGATCGACGCCGCCGCCAGCCAGCGGCTGGTGAGCTGCGGCGCCAGCTTGCGCAACACCACCAGCACGCTGGCCGCCACGATCAGGCCAAGCACGACGTACTGGATCAGCAGGCCCTTGCTCATGCCAGTGCACTCGCGGCCTGGTAGACGAGGAAGGACGCCGCGTAGGCCATCACGAACTGGTAGCCGAACGACACCGCCACGTTGCGCCACTCGCCGGTCTCG
This sequence comes from Rhodanobacter sp. DHB23, assembly GCF_014842975.1. Taxonomy (GTDB): domain Bacteria; phylum Pseudomonadota; class Gammaproteobacteria; order Xanthomonadales; family Rhodanobacteraceae; genus Rhodanobacter_A. The sequence continues at coordinate 122,808 of NZ_JACYXK010000026.1, forward strand.
CGCTTGATCACCGCCAGCGTGGACATGCACTGCGGCGCGTAGGCGAACCACACCAGCAGCGACAGCGCGGAAGCCAGCGACACGTGCGAGGCCAGCGCCGGTGCGAGCTGGCCCGCGTCGCCGCCCACCGCGTACACCGTGGCCAGCGCGGCCACCGCGGTCTCGCGCGCGGCGAAGGCGGGGATCAGCGCCAGGCTCATCTGCCAGTTGAAGCCGATCGGCGCGAACGGATATGCCAGCCAGTGTCCCAGGTGACCGGCGAAGCTGTAGTCGACGGCCGGCCCGCTGGCGCCCGCCGGCGGCGCGGGGAACGTGGACAGCGCCCACATCAGCACGGTGAGCGCGAGGATCACGCCGGTCAGCCGCTTCAGGAAGATCATGCCGCGCTCGTACAGGCCGATCGCCACGTCGCGCGCCTTGGGCAGGCGATACGAGGGCAGCTCCATCAGCAGCGCGTGGTCGCCCTGGTCGCGGCGCATGCGCTTCATCACCCAGCCCACCAGCATCGCGCCGAGGATGCCCGCGAGGTACAGCGCGAACAGCACCAGCCCCTGCAGGTTGAACAGGCCAAGCACACGGTGCGCCGGGATGAAGGCGCCGATCAGCAGCGCGTACACCGGCAGGCGCGCCGAGCAGGTCATCAGCGGCGCCACCAGGATGGTGGCGACGCGGTCGCGCGGATCGGTGATCGAGCGCGTGCCCATGATGCCGGGGATGGCGCAGGCGAAGCTGGACAGCAGCGGGATGAAGGAACGCCCGGTCAACCCCACCGACAGCATCAGCCGGTCCAGCAGGAAGGCCGCGCGCGGCAGGTAGCCGGACTCCTCCAGCACGAGGATGAAGAAGAACAGCACCAGGATCTCGGGCATGAAGCCCAGCACCGTGCCCAGGCCGGTGAAGATGCCGTCGGTGATCAGCCCCTGCAGCGGCCCCGGCGGCAACCACGCGGCGACATGCGCGCCCAGCCAGCCGAAGCCGTCGCCGATCAGGTCGGTCATCGGCTTGCCGGCGGCGTACACCGCCTGGAACACCAGGAACATCACCACGGCGAGGATGGCGAGGCCGAACACCGGATGCAGCGCCCAGTGATCCAGCGTGTCGTCCAGTTCCGCCGTGTGGCGCGGCATGCGCACGGTGGCGGCGAGCAGCGCGCGCACTTCGGCATGCAGGTCGGCGCGGCTGGCCGCGTCGTCGGCCTGCGCAGGCGCGGGTTCGGGCAATTCGCCGTCCACGCGCTCCACCAGCGCCTGCGCGCCGCCGCGCTTCACCGCGACGGTCTCCACCACCGGCAGGCCCAGCCGGCGCGACAGCTCCGGCACGTCGATCTCGATGCCGCGCCGGCGCGCCGCGTCCATCATGTTCAGGGCCAGCACCACCGGGCGGCCCAGGCGGCGCACTTCCAGCAGGAAGCGCAGGTGCAGGCGCAGGTTGGTGGCGTCGGCCACGCACACGATCAGGTCGGGCGGCGCCTCGCCGGGGTAGTTGCCCTGCAGTACGTCGCGGGTGATCTGCTCGTCGGGGCTGACCGCGTCGAAGCTGTACGCGCCCGGCAGGTCGAGTATCTGCAGCATGCGCCCGGACGGCGCCACGAAGCGCCCTTCCTTGCGCTCGATGGTGACGCCCGCGTAGTTCGCCACCTTCTGCCGGCCGCCGGTGAGCAGGTTGAACAGCGCGGTCTTGCCGCAGTTCGGGTTGCCCACCAGGGCGATGCGCAGGGCGTCGGCGCTCATGCCGCCTCCTGGCGCACGGCTACGCGCGCGGCCTCGGCTCGGCGCAGGGCGAAGCGGGTGAAGCCGATCTGGATCAGCAGCGGGTCGGCGCCCAGCGGCGCCCGCGCCACCACGCGCACCGGCTCGCCGTCGACGAAGCCGAGGTCGCGCAGGCGCTGCGCCACCGCGTCGTCCGCGTGCGCGTCGTCCACGCGGTCCACCACGGCGGTGACACCCTTCGGCAAGTCGGACAAGCGCACGGTCAATCCGAGTACAAATAAGAATGGTTCGCATTGTATCCGTATTACGCGCGTGTTGCAGGGTATCCCTGTTACGCGCGCATCCCGGGGTTTCCGGGCGCGGACGGCGCGACGATTTAAGATGGCGCCTTTCTCCGCAGGATCCCCCGATGGCTTCCTCCGTACGGACCACCGACCTCGCCGGCGTGCGCACGCTGGCCATGCACCGCCCCGAGGTGCACAACGCCTTCGACGACGCGCTGATCGCCGGGCTCACCGCCGCCATCGAGGACGCCAGTCGCGACCCGGCGGTGCGTGCCGTCGTGCTCACCGGCAGCGGCGCCAGCTTCTCGGCCGGCGCCGACCTCAACTGGATGCGCGGCATGGCCAAGGCCAGCGAGGCTGAGAACCGCGACGACTCGCTGCGGCTCGCACGGCTGATGCGCAGCCTGCAGTTCTGCCCCAAGCCCACCGTCGCCCGCGTCAATGGCGCGGCCTACGGCGGCGGCGTGGGCCTGGTCGCCTGTTGCGACATCGCCATCGGCGCGGAGGGCGCGAAATTCGGCCTCACCGAGGTGAAGCTGGGCCTGGTGCCCGCGGTGATCTCGCCCTACGTGCTCGCCGCCGTCGGCCTGCGCCACGCACGCAAGCTGTTCCTCACCGGCGAGGTGTTCGACGCCGCCGAGGCGCAGCGCATCGGCCTGCTGCACCAGGTCGTGGCGCCCGAAGCCCTGGACAACGCCGTGGCCTTCGCGCTGAAGCTGCTGGCCAAGGCCGGCCCGGAAGCGCAGCGCGAAGCCAAGCAACTCGCCTTCCGCATGGGCGGCCTGGACGAAACCGCCGCCGAGCGCATCGACCGCGACAACGCCGCGCTGATCGCCCGCCTGCGCGTGTCGCCGGAAGGCCAGGAAGGGCTCACCGCCTTCCTGGACAAGCGCGCGCCGCGATGGGCTGCCGGCTGACCCGCCATGCTGCGCTGCGCATCGGCGCAAGCCGGCGCATCTGCTAGTTTTCCGGGGCTTTGCATCGCGCGCCAGGCCAAAGGCGCGCCTGCAGCCACCGCCATCCCGGCCCACCCCGGGATGGCGACAAGACCAAGGCATCGCAAGGAACCCGCATGTTCGAACGCGTACTGATCGCCAACCGCGGCGAGATCGCCTGCCGCGTGATCCGCACCTGCCGGCGGCTCGGCATCCGCAGCATCGCGGTGTATTCGGAAGCGGACCGCGACGCGCAGCACGTGCGCCTCGCCGACGAGGCCTGGCCGATCGGCGGGCCGCGCCCGGCGGAGTCCTACCTGCGCATAGCCGCGATCATCGAGGCCGCGAAGAAGAGCGGCGCGCAGGCCATCCATCCCGGCTACGGCTTCCTGTCCGAGAACACCGCGTTCTCGCGCGCCTGCAAGGAAGCCGGCATCGTGTTCATCGGGCCGGATCCCGCAAGCATCGAGGCGATGGGCTCGAAGTCCGCCGCCAAGGTACTGATGGCGAAACACGACGTGCCACTGGTGCCCGGCTACAACGGCGACGACCAGGACAACGCCTTCCTCGCGGAACAGGCACACGCCATCGGCTATCCGCTGATCATCAAGCCCTCGGCAGGCGGCGGCGGCAAGGGCATGCAGATCGTGCGCAGCGACGCGGAGTTCCCCGAGGCGCTGGCCACCGCGCAGCGCGTGGCGCAGGCCGCATTCGGCGACGCCAGCATGCTGCTGGAACGCTACGTCGAGCATCCGCGCCACATCGAGTTCCAGGTCTTCGGCGACCGCCACGGCCACGTGATCCACCTCGACGAGCGCGAATGCTCGGCGCAACGCCGCTACCAGAAGGTGCTGGAGGAAACGCCTTCGCCCTTCCTCACGAACGAAACACGAGCGGCGATGGGCGCCGCCGCGGTGGCCGCGGCCAAGGCGGTGAACTACGTGGGCGCGGGCACGGTGGAATTCATCGTCGCGCAGGACGGCACGTTCTTCTTCATGGAAATGAACACGCGCCTGCAGGTGGAGCATCCGGTCACCGAACTCACCCATGGCATCGACCTGGTCGAGTGGCAGCTGCGCATCGCGCATGGCGAGGCGCTGCCGCTCGCGCAGGAACAGGTCGCCTCGCACGGCCACGCCATCGAGGTGCGCCTGTACGCGGAAGACCCCGAGCAGAACTTCCTGCCCGGCTCCGGCAAGCTGCTCACCCTGCGCCTGCCCGCGCCCTCGCGCCACGTGCGCATCGACGACGGCGTTGCGCAGGGCGACACGGTGACGATCTTCTACGACCCGATGATCGCCAAGCTGATCGTGTGGGACGAGGACCGTCCGCAGGCCCTGCAGCGCCTGCGCGAAGCGCTGGCCGGATGCGAGATCGAGGGACCGAAATCCAACATCGCCTTCCTCGAACGGCTGGTGCGCCACCCGGCGGTCACCGGAGCACGCATCGACACCGGCTATCTCGACCGCCACCTCGACGAATTCGTCACCGGCCACGGCGAACCCGATACACGCACCCTGTTCGCCGCCGCCACCGCCGCGCTGCTGCACGACGAGGCACACGTCACCGCGAATCCCGCCGATCCGCACTCGCCCTGGGCCGGTGCCGACGCGTGGCGCGTGGGCCATGCCGGCAAGCGCATCGTGGCGCTGACGCGCGGCGAGTCGCGCTTCGAGGTCGAGGCGCACGGCCACGCCGGCGACTACCGCCTGCGCCATGGCGACATCGCCAGCGAAGTACGCGGCGCGCGGCTGGACGGCGACTCGCTCAGCGCCCGCTTCGACGAAAAAGCCGAGCGCTACGCCCTGCGCAGCAGCGCGCATCGCGTACTGCTGCATGACACCGACGGTCGCCGCTGGCGCCTCGACCGTACCGCCGCGTTCGCGTGGCAGTCGAAGGACAGCGCCGGCGGCAACCAGGTCGTCGCGCCCATGCCGGGCCGCATCGTGCTGGTGAAGGCCAAGCCGGGCGACAGTGTCGAGGAAGGCCAGGAGCTGCTGGTGATGGAGGCGATGAAGATGGAGCTGGCCTTGAAGGCACCGCGCGCCGGTACCATCGAAAGCGTCAACGCCACTCAGGGCGATTTTGTCGAAGCAGACGCCGTGCTGGTTCGCCTCGACACCTGAGCTTTAGCCCCTCTCCCGCCGGGAGAGGGGCTGGGGTGAGGGTCCGGTTGAAACGCGACGCTTCGCCCGTACCCTCATCCGCCCTTCGGGCACCTTCTCCCGGAGGGAGAAGGAAACATCATCCGGAGCCGCCATGACCGCATCCAACCACGTCCGCATCGTCGAAGTCGGCGCCCGCGACGGCCTGCAGAACGAGAAGACCCTGCTGCCGGCCGAGGTGAAGATCGCGCTGATCGACCGGCTTTCCTCCACTGGCCTGAAGACCATCGAGGCGACCAGCTTTGTCAGCCCCAAATGGGTGCCGCAACTGGCCGACGCGGCGGAGGTGTTTGCTGGCATCCGCAAGGTGCCTGGCGTGAGCTATCCGGTGCTGGTGCCGAACCTGCAGGGCTACGAGCGAGCGAGCGAGGCCGGCGCCGGCGAGGTCGCCGTGTTCACCGCCGCCAGCGAGGCGTTCAACCGCAAGAACATCAACGCCTCGATCGACGAATCCATCGAACGCTTCATGCCGGTGCTGGAGCGCGCGAAGGCCGATGGCGTGGCGGTGCGCGGCTACGTCTCCACCGTGCTTGGCTGCCCTTACCAGGGCGAGGTGCCGGTGCGCGACGTGGTGCGCGTGGCGCAACGATTGCACGAACTCGGCTGCCACGAAATCTCGCTGGGCGACACCATCGGCGTCGGCACGCCGGCCAAGGCGCGCGCGATGCTGCACGCAGTGGCACAGGAAGTGCCGATGGCCGCGCTGGCCGTGCATTTCCACGACACCTACGGGCAGGCGCTGGCGAACATCCTCGCCTGCCTCGATGAGGGCGTGCGCGTGGTGGACAGCGCCGTCTCCGGCACCGGCGGCTGCCCGTACGCCAAGGGCGCCACCGGCAACGTGGCCAGCGAGGACGTGGTGTACATGCTGCACGGCATGGGCATGCAGACCGGCGTCGATCTCGACCTGCTGGTCGCCACCGGCGCCTGGCTGGCCGCGCAGTTGCACAAGGACACCGCCAGCCGCGTGACGCGGGCGCGCACGGCGGCATAGCGTTTTTCCCTCTCCCCTCCGGGAAGACCTGATTAGCGTCGAGTCTCAGCGGCAAGCCGATTTGCTCCTCCCCCTGCTTGCAGGGGGAGGTTGGGAGGGGGTGAAACCCTGCGAAAGACTGGATGGCTTTCGCAAGAGCCTGACCCCACCCCAGCCCTCCCCTGCATGCAGGGGAGGGAGACCGAACATGGCACGACTGAGACTCGACGCTAATCAGGCCGGGAAGAGTGGGCCAGCGCGTTGCGCGTGTCCGCGCCCGGCCACGCCCCGGAGACCAGGTGCCTTCGCGCCCAAGGCAAGCGATCGAGGTGAGTCGGGGCTGCTAAAATGTCCGTTTCGTCACCCACGGAATACCCGACATGCAGCTCGATCAGGTCAAGGCGATCATCACCGGCGGCGCCTCCGGTCTCGGCCACGCGGTGGCGCAGCACCTCGTCGCCCACGGCGCCAGGGTGGCGCTGTTCGACGTCAACGAGGAGAAGGGCCAGGCCGCCGCCAGGGCGCTGGGCGAAGTCGCCCGCTTCTACAAGACCGACGTGACCAGCGAGGACGGCGTCGCCGCCAACGTGGCCGCCGCGCGCGAGGCGATGGGCGGGCTCAACGTGGTGATGAACTGCGCCGGCATCCTCGGCGCCGGCCGCGTGCTGGGCAAGGAAGGCCCGATGCCGCTGTCCACCTTCGCCAGCACCGTGATGGTGAACCTGGTCGGCAGCTTCAACGTGGCCAAGGCCGCCGCCGCGCTGATGCAGCACAACGAGGCGGGCGAGGACGGCGAGCGCGGCGTGATCGTCAACACCGCCTCGGTCGCCGCCTACGAAGGCCAGATCGGCCAGGCGGCGTATTCCGCCTCCAAGGGCGGCGTGGTCGGCATGACCCTGCCGATGGCGCGCGAGCTGTCGCGCTTCGGCATCCGCGTGGCGACCATCGCGCCGGGCATCTTCTGGACGCCGATGGTGGACGGCATGCCGCCGCAGGTGCAGGAGTCGCTGTCCGCCTCCATCCCCTTCCCCTCGCGCCTGGGCAAGCCGGAGGAGTTCGCGCAGACCGTGGCCTTCATCCTCGGCAACCGCTACATCAACGGCGAGACCATCCGCCTCGACGGCGCGGTGCGCTTGCAGCCCAAATAGCCGGGATTCGGAAGACGGGATTCGGGATTCGACAAGAGCCCGCATCTCGCGCGCTCCGCTTTTCCCGAATCCCCGACCCCCAATCACGAATCCCGGTTCAAACCCATGAAAGCTTCCGACGTCAAGAAAGGCAACGTGGTCGAGCACGAAGGCACCGTGTACCAGGTGCGCGACATCGAGCGTAGCTCGCCCACCGCGCGTGGCGGCAACGTCACCTTCCGCTTCACCCTGTACTCCATCCCGGGCGGCCGCAAGTTCGACCTGAGCCTGCGCGCCGACGACGACCTGAAGGAAATGGACCTGGTGCGCCGCGCCGCCAACTATTCCTACATGGACGGCGAGGCCTTCGTGTTCATGGACGCGGAGGACTACACGCAATACCTGCTCGGCCCCGAGCTGGTGGGCGACAACGCCGGCTACATCGTGGAAGACGTGGAAGGCTTCTACGTGCAGCTGATCGACGACGCGCCGGTGGGCCTGCAGGTGCCCACCAGCGTGGTGCTGACCGTGGTGGACACCGCGCCCGAGCTGAAGGGCGCCAGCGCCACCAAGCGCACCAAGCCGGCCAAGCTCAACACCGGCGTGGAGATCCAGGTGCCCGAGTACATCACCAACGACGAGAAGGTGTGGGTGAACACGCTGACCGGCGAGTTCGCCGGCCGCGCCTGACCCATCCGCCGGCCGGGACGCGGCGCCGTCGAAGTCCCGGCATCGTTACCTGCCGGCAGCCATGCCGTGCCGCCGGCCGGCTGCGCATCGGCGCCGGCGTGCAACGGGCGACGCCGCTCCCGATGCGCATCCCCGACTCCCTGTCGCACCCGCCTGGCGTCGACCGGTCCATGCGGAGACCTTGAGCAGGCTCTGAGGCACAATCGAACGCTTCGTCCAGGAGCAAACGCGGCGCCATGTCATCGAGCGGCTATTCCCTGCGCGTGCAGTTCATCGAGACCCTGACGCTGATCAAGCGCCCGGACGTGCCGTTGCGGGTGGTGCTGCGCAATACGCTGGCCGTGGTCCTGCCGCTGGCCGCGGGGCTGGCGACGGGTTACCCCGAGGTCGGCCTCGGCGTGGGCGCCGGCGCGCTGGACACGATGTTCTCCGACCAGCCCGGCCCCTACCGCCAACGCATGCGCCTGTTGCTGCTGGCGGCGCTGGTGGCGGGGGTGGCCGCGCTGCTGGGCTTCACCATCGGCGGCCAGTTGCTGCCGATGCTGCTGGTCACCGCCGTGTTCGGTTTCTGCGGCGGCATGCTGGTGGTGTTCGGCACGGACGCGGCACGCGTGGGCATGACCAGCATGATCCTGCTGGTGATCGCCGCCGCCACGCCGGTCTCGCCCAGGAACGCCCTGCTCGCTTCCGGCCTGATCGCCAGCGGCGGCCTGCTGCTCACCCTGTTCGCGGTGGCCGCATGGCCGCTGCAGCGCTATCGCCCGGAACGCCATGCGCTGGCCGGCGTGTACGCGGGCCTCGCCACGCTGGCGCGCCAACCGGGCGACGACGAGAACGCGAACCCCGCGCTCACCGACGCCATGACTTCGCTGCAGCACACCCTGCTCGGACGCTATCGCGCGCATGGTCGCGCGATGGAGGCGTTCGCCGTGCTGCTGGAACTGGCCGAGCGCATCCGGCTGGAACTGACCGCGATTTCGGCGCTGCATGCCAATCCCGCCATGCACGCCCGCTACCGCGAAGACGCCGCGCACGTGCTGGACGCCATCGCGCACGCGCTGGAGACGGCCGAGCCTCCGCAGCAGGCGGAACGCGCGCTGCAAGCCCTGCGCAACGACAGCCGCGCCGTGCCCGACGGCCTGGCTTCGCATCTGCGTGCGCTGGATGGCCAGCTCGCGGCCGCGGTACGCAATGCCAACTGGGCGGGCAGTCGCGGCGAATTGCGCGCCGCGGCCGCGGAAACGCAATTGCCGCGCACGCTGCAGAGCGGTTCGGCCTGGGCCGTGTTGCACGCCAACCTCACGCCGCGCTCGGTGGCCTTCCGCCACGCGATACGCACGGCGGCCTGCCTCAGCATGGCGCTGCTGGTCTCCCGCCTGCTCAAGCTGCCGCACGGCTACTGGCTGCCGATGACCACGGCCATCGTGCTGCGCGCCGACTTCGCCGCCACCTTCAACTTCGGCCTGCTGCGCGTGGTGGGCACGGTGCTCGGGCTCGTGCTGACCACGGCCCTGCTGCACCTCACGCCGGCCTCGCCATGGGCGCATCTCGCGCTGATGGCGGTGCTGTGCATGGCGTTCCGCTGGCTGGCCAACGCGCACTACGGCATCGCGGTGGCCGCGCTCACCGGCACCGTGGTGATCCTGCTGTCGTACGAGGGCGTCAATTCCGGCGTGGCGGTGACCGACCGCGTGATCAACACCGTGCTGGGCTGCGCCATGGCGATGGCCACCTACCTGATGTGGCCCACCTGGGAGCGGGGCCGTGCGCGCGCCGCGCTGGCCGAGATGCTGGATGCCTACGCCAGCTACCTGCGCGCGCTGGCCGTGCCCGGACAACGCGAGGCGCAGCGCGAGACGCGCAGCCTGGCGCGCACCGCGCGCAGCAACGCGGCCGCCTCACTCGAGCGCATGCGCACCGAACCGGCCACGCCGCAGGCCCTGCTGGAACTGGCGCGCACGCTGTTCGCCAACGGCAACCGGCTGGCGCGCACGGCGATGGCGCTGGAGGCGCTGGGCAACGATCCGTCGTCGCGTCCCGCCGCCGTCAACGACTTCGTCGCCAGTTGCGCCAGCGCCACGCAATCCATCGCCGATGCCCTGCGCGAACGGCGCGCGCCCGAAAACCTGCCCGACCTGCGCGCCCTGCAGCAGTCGCTGCCCGGCGCACTGGCGCAAGCCGGCGAGCCGGCCACCGGCGAGGCCCTGCTCCAGCTCGGCGACCGGCTCGCCAACAACATCAACACGCTCGCCCACGTGCTCAGGCGCGCGCAGGCGGTCTCCGCAGGCACGTGATGGACGCTCCGCCGGCAAGCCGGTGGGGTAGCATGGCGGAGGCCGACCACTCCGCAACCTGCCGCCTGCCATGAATGTTTCCAGCATCTACGGTACCCGCTGGCAGTCCGCGAACGGGCTGGTCGCATCCGGCTACGCGCAGCAGCAAAAGCAGCCTGCCGGATCGCAAGCCGCACCCGCCGCCAGATCGAATCTCAGCGCCGAAAACGCCGGCCAGATGGCCGCCGCCATCGCCGCCGCAATGACGCAACTCGGGCTGACGGCCGCGCCGGGCCAGCCCGCGACCGGCAGCGCGACGACGCAGGGCGATGCCTCGCCCGGATCGCGCCAGGTGCGGCAGTACAAGGACATGGCCGCCACCTTCTCCAGCCTCGCCCGTGCGCTGGATGCCAATGCGGGCGGCACGCCAGCCACCGCCAGCAGCTCCAGTGGCCTGACCTCGGTGTTCCAGAACCTCTGGGCCACCCTGGGCGCGGCGTCGGAAACCTCCGCCAGCGCCTCCATCCCCAGCCTGCCCACGTTCCTGCAGTCGCTGGCGAGCAATTTCGGCGAAAGCGGCATTTCGGGGCTGCGCGGGGTCTTCGTCGATACCGTGGCCTGAAGCAGCCGGACGAAGGCCCGGGCGGGGATCGCCTCCGGCCCGCACTTCAGGAGCGCGTTCCAGCCTTGGCCTTACCCGCCCAGTTCGCGCTGCAGCCAGGCCCGCGCCAGCCGCCATTCGCGTTGCACGGTGCTGGTGGAGATCTCCATCGCCATGGCGATCTGCTCCACGCTCATGCCCATGAAGAAGCGCATCGCCACGATGTCCGCCTGGCGGCGGTCCAGCGTGGCCAGCATGTCCAGGCATTCGACCAGGGCGCCGTAGTCCACGCCATCGGACAGCTCCATGGAGATTTCGGTGAGCTGCAGGCGATCCGCCTCCTGCGGCCGCTTGGCGGCGTTGCGCCGGCGCGCCGAGTCCACCAGCACCTCGCGCATCGCGCGGGCCGCCACGCCCAGCAGGTGCCGGCGATTGGCCCAGTCCGGCGGCTGCGAGCCGCCGAAGACCTTGAGGTAGGCCTCGTTGACCAGGGCCGTGGCGCTCAACGTGCGTTCCATCTGCTCGCCGCTCAATTGCGCGCGCGCGATGCCGCGCAGCGCGTCGTACATCTGGCGCAGCGCCTCGTTCAACGCCGCCGGGTCGCCAGCCTGGGCGTCATGCAGCAGGCGGGTCACCTCGACCGTTTCGTTCAATGTTCCGCTCCCCGTTCCTCGGCCGCCTTTCCGGCGCTGCCAGCCGCCGGATCGTGACACGACGGTGGCGACGAAGCGACTGCCGGTGCGGCCGTCGTCGCGCGGCAATCGCCGTTCTGTGACGACGTGCCATGCGCGCGCCCGGCAAGCTCGGCCACGATCCCGGCACCGTTGCGCGCCTGGCGCAGCCTGGCGTCCAGCAGGGTCGCCGCGGCCACGCCCGGGTCGGCGGGCGCAGCCTTGCCCGCGCGGTTGAATTCCACCAGTTGCGCCAGCCATTGCCCCGCCCGGTCGAGCCGCTGGTCGAGCAGGGCCGCCTCGCCCAGCCCGGCCAGCGTGCCGGCCCAGGCTTCGGGCATGTCGCGCGCCCCCTTCGCGCCCATCTGCGCCATGGCCGCGCCGAAGTCCCGGGTGGCCGACGCGGCGTCCCCGCGCGCCAGGTCCGCCTCGCCCAGCGCGACCAGGGCGTTGACGCGGTTCGCTTCGGCCCACGGCAACCCGGTGCCCGCGCGCAGGTCCAGTTGCGCCAGGCGGGGTTGCAGCAGGGCCGCGGCATCGGCCGTGCGCCCCATCGCCACGTACACCCTGGCCAGCTCGGTCACCGTATATAGCTCGAAATCGGGCGACACCTCCGCGAAGGACTGCGCCAGCTTCGCCGAACGCTCCAGGGCGTCGCGCGCATCCGGCAGGTCGCCGGCCTGTGCCAATGCGATGCCGAAATAGGTGAGCATCCCGGACATGCTGGGACCGACCGAACCGACCTGCCGGTCGTAGTCGGCCATGGAGCGGCGGAACAGTTGCATCGCCCCGGCGGGGTCGTGCCGCATCGACACCAGCGCCAGCACGAAGCGGTAGTAGACCAGCGCGGGATCGTCCTGTGCATACAGGCGCCGGGCCTCGCCCAGTGCCGCCTGGGCGCTGGCGATCGAGCCGGCACCGTCGCCCGTCGCGCCCTGCGCCATGGCCAGCACGGCCTGCGCCTGCAGGTGCAGCTCGCGATCCGACGACGGATCCGCGTCGAGCCGGGCGAGGATCTGGCGCGTCTCGCGCGCGACGGCCGCGGCCGGCATGCCCGGGCCGCCCAGCTCGTTGTACAGCAGGTTGATGCGCACCCGCAGGATCTCCCCCGCATGGTCGCCGGGCGCCTGCGCCAGCAATTCCAGCGCCTCGCGATCCAGCGGAACCGCCGCGGCCAGGTTGATCACCGTCGAATACGCGCGGCCCAGCGCGGCCAGTACCTGGCCCCGTTCGAGCGCGCCGGCGCCGTAGAGATTCTGCAGCTTGCGCGCCTCCCGCAGCAGCGGAATCGCCTGGCCGCCCAGTCCCAGCTGGTTGTAGGAACGCCCCATCGACAACAGCAGGCTGACCCGCACCGGCGGCGCGATGTCGTGCCGCGACATCAGGGTCGCCGCGCCGCGGTCGAGCACCTCGCGTACCGTGATGTTGCTGCCGTGCGCGTGCGTCGGGTCGGCGTTCTCGAACAGGTTCTGCAGGAAGCCGGCGATGGCCGTGGTCTTGTCGCGCTCCAGTTCCAGCCGCCGCACCTGCTGCATGCGCTGCACCGTGAAGCTGCCCAGCAGCACCAGCACCAGCACCAGCATGCCGGTGCCCACCGCATGGCGGCGCAGGTACAGCCGCGCGCGATACCAGGCCGCGCCGTGCCGGGCGCGCACCGGCCGTGCCGACAGGAAGCGCTGCAGGTCGTCGGCCAGCGCGTCCACGCCGGCATAGCGGTCGCACGGGTCGCGCCGCAACGCCTTCATCACGATGGCGTCGAGGTCCGCCGGCACCTCGCGCCGCAGCGGCGTGGCGCCGCCGGACTGGCGCAGGCGCCGGCTCGGCGGCAGCAGCTTGCCGGTGTCGATGGCCAGCGACAGGCTCACCGGGGAAACCTCCTCCTCGTCGCCGAACGGGCGCATGCCGCAGACCAGCTGGTACAGCACCACGCCCAGCGACCACACGTCGGCGCTGGTGCCCAGCGGCCGGCCGCGCAACTGCTCGGGGCTGGCATAGGCCAGCGTCAGGGTGCGCATGTCGGTACGCGTCTGCGAGGCGGCCACGCCGCCGACGTGGTCGAGCAGCCTGGCGATGCCGAAATCCAGCAGCTTCGGCTCGCCTTCGTCGGTTACCAGGATGTTGCCCGGCTTGAGGTCGCGATGGATCACCAGGCGCTGGTGCGCGTAGTGCACCGCCGAGCACACCTTGAGGAACAGCGCCACCCGCTCGCGCAACGGCAACTGCCGGTGTTCGCACCAGCGGTCGATGCGTTCGCCCTGCACGTATTCCAGCGCCAGGAACGAACGGCCGTCGCTGGTGGTGCCGCCGTCGATCAGGTGCGCGATGTTGGGATGGTTGAGCGTGGCGAGGATGCGGCGCTCCTCCGCGAAACGCTTCAGCGGCTCGCGCCCGGGCACGCCCTTGGTGTGCAGGAACTTGATCGCCACCTGCTGGCGCAGCTCGTCCGGGGTGCCCTCGCCCAGCGCGCGCTCGGCCAGATACACCACGCCGCCGCCGCCCTCGCCCAGTTGGCGCAGGATGCGGTAGCCGCTGCTGCTGGCGGCGGTATTGACCGTGGAACCGACCACCGCCGATTCCACGACCAGCCGCGGCAGGGTGGTGCCCACGGTCGCCTCGGCGGCCTCCAGCATCCAGCGCACCTCGTTGCGCAGGAACTCGTCGTCGCCGCAATTCGCGGCGACGTAGCGCTCACGCTCCGCTTCGACCAGATCCAGCGCCGCCAAGGCGATCGGTTTCGCGCGTAGGTAGCGTGTTCGGCATTCCTCGTTCACGGCTCCCCCTGTGATCCCCGGGCGCATTTTCCGTGATGCGCCTCACAGAACGGGAATTATAGGCCTCCCCGAAACCGGCGCGCATGTGCCGCCCGCGATGTGCGGCCGCCGCACGACGCCCATGCCCCCAGGCTCTAGACTTGGCGGATGCTCAAGATCGATACCCATGCTCACATCCTGCCCAAGGACTGGCCCAACCTCGCCGCCAGGTTCGGCGACGAGCGCTTCCCGGTGATGACCCATACCGATGGCCGCCACCGCATCTACAAGGACGGCAAGTTCTTCCGCGAGGTGTGGGATTCGGCCTTCGACGCGCAGATGCGCATCGCCGACTACGCCCGCTTCGGCGTGGACGTGCAGGTGATCTCCACCGTGCCGGTGCTGTTCTCGTACTGGGCGCCGGGATATCAGGCGCTGGAGCTGCACCGGCACCTCAACGACCACATGGCCGGCATGTGCCGCGACCACCCGCGCCACTACGCCGGCATCGGCACCGTGCCGCTGCAGGCGCCCGAGCTCGCCGTGCGCGAGCTGGAGCGCTGCATCGACGAACTCGGCCTGCAGGGCGTGCAGATCGGCTCGCACTGCAACGACTGGAACCTCGACGCGCCGGAGCTGTTCCCGTTCTTCGAGGCCGCCGCCGACCTCGGCGCCGCGGTGCTGGTGCACCCCTGGGACATGATGGGCATGGCCAGCATGCCCAAGTACTGGCTGCCGTGGCTGGTGGGCATGCCTGCCGAGCAGGCGCGCGCCGCCTGCTGCCTCGCCTTCGGCGGCGTGCTGGAGCGCCTGCCGAAGCTGCGCGTGATGCTGGCCCACGGCGGCGGCAGCTTCCCGTGGACGATCGGCCGCATCGAGCACGGCTTCAAGATGCGCCCCGACCTGGTGGCCACCGACAACCCGCGCAACCCGCGCGAATACCTCGGCCGCTTCTACTACGACTCCTGCGTGCACGACGACCAGGCGCTGCGCTGGTTGCTGGATGTGACGGGCGTCCGTCAGGTGATGCTGGGCACCGACTATCCTTTCCCGCTGGGCGAACAGGCGCCCGGCGAAAGCATCGAGGCCCTGGGGCTGGGCGATGCCGACCGTGCCCGCCTGTTCCATGGCACCGCGCTGGAATGGCTGGGCCTGCCCATGCACCGCTTCGCACCCGACACCACCGCCTGCTCATGACACTAGGACCCCGCATGGATTTTCCGCGTACCGCCCTTGCCGCCGTCGTACTCGCGATCGGCCTGCTCGCCGCCACGCCGGCACCGGCCGCCGACGTCAGCATGGCCAACGGCAGCGTGAGCTTCAGCACGCCGGATGGATGGATGGAAATCCTCGAGAAGGACGGCGACCCGGAGGTGCGTGCATTCGAGGTGCCCGACCCCTCGCCCACCGGCCAGATCGTGCTGGCGCGCGTCACGGTGACGGTGACGCAGGTGGCCGACCTCGACGCATTCCGCGCCTATCAGAGCCAGGCCGCCGCCAGGGCAACGACGCTGACGGGCTACAGGGCCGGCGCCGGCTCCGACCCGGGCGACCTCAGCTACACCGCGCAGGAATCCGGCGTCGCCTCCAGCTACCACGAGCGCTACTGGTTCAAGGGCAGCTACGCGATCCAGCTGCGCTGCGTGCGTCCGCAGCAGAGCCAGGCCGGCGCGGCATGGATCACCGCGTTCGACCGCGGCTGCGCGGCGATCGCCGCGCGGTTGCAATGACATAAACCATGTAGGAGCGCACCCTGTGCGCGAATGCTTTTGGCTCTGATCGAAGCATCAGGGCATTCGCGCACAGGGTGCGCTCCTACACGCACAGCATGCGTCCATGCAGGCCCTTCCGATGACCGATTACCAAGCCAGCGCCGAGTGGGCGCAAGCCGCCGATGCCGCCGACCCGCTGCGCGCGTTCCGCGACGAATTCCTGATACCGCCGCACGACGGCCGCGACAGCGCGTATTTCTGCGGCAATTCGCTGGGCTTGCAGCCGCGCGCCGTGCGCGCCGCGCTCGCCGCCGAGCTGGACGACTGGGCGCAACTTGCCGTGGAAGGCCACTTCAAGGGTCGCCTGCCGTGGATGGACTACCACGAATTCGTGCGCGACCACCTCGCCGAAGTGGTCGGCGCGCTGCCGTCCGAAGTGGTGGCGATGAACACGCTGGGCGTGAACCTGCACCTGATGATGGTGAGCTTCTACCGCCCCACCGCCGAGCGCCCCGCGATCCTGATGGAGGCCGGCGCCTTCCCCACCGACCGCTACGCGCTGGAATCGCAGGTCCGCTTCCACGGCTTCGACCCGGCCACCGCGCTGATCGAACTGGAGGCCGACGAGCCGAACGGCACGCTGTCGATGGCGGCGATCGAACGCGCGCTGGCCGAGTACGGCCCGCGTATCGCGCTGGTGATGCTGCCCGGCGTGCAATACCGCACCGGGCAGGCCTTCGACCTCAAGGCGATCACCGAACTCGGCCACCGGCATGGCTGCGTGGTGGGCTTCGACCTCGCGCACGCCGTGGGCAACCTGCCGATCCGGCTGCACGACAGCGGCGCCGACTTCGCGATCTGGTGCAGCTACAAGTACATGAACGCCGGCCCCGGCGCGGTCGGCGGCGCCTTCGTGCACGAGCGCCATGCGCACGCCGCGCTGCCGCGCTTCGCCGGCTGGTGGGGCCACGACAAGACCACGCGCTTCCGCATGGGTCCCGAGTTCGTGCCCACCCCCGGCGCGGACGGCTGGCAGCTCAGCAACCCGCCCATCCTCGCGCTGGCGCCGCTGCGCACATCGCTGGAAATCTTCCATCGCGCCGGCATGGCGCGGCTGCGCGAGAAGTCGCTCAAGCTCACCGGCTACCTGGAATGGCTGGTCAACACGCAGCTCGCCGACGTGCTGGACGTGCTGACGCCCGCCGATCCTGCGCGCCGCGGCGCACAGCTTTCCCTGCGCGTGCACGGCGGCCGCGAACGCGGCCGCGCCCTGTTCGAGCACCTCATGGAGCACGGCGTGACCGGCGACTGGCGCGAGCCCGACGTCATCCGCATCTCGCCCGCGCCGCTGTACAACCGTTTCGCGGATTGCCTGACGTTCGCGGAAACGGTGCGCGACTGGCATCAAGCGGGCTGATGCTCCATCACATCGGCGCCCTACGGGTTTAATCAAGCAAAAGGATCACTCCGGGGACAGCCATGGGAGGGAAGATCACCGTCGAGAACATCCGCTTCGGCATCGTTTCATTCGTGCTGCTGGTAACCCACGCATCCCCTATCTGACCCGCGAATACTCCCATTCACTTACGGCATGGAGCCTGGGCTGGATGGGCAAGCCGTTCGGGATCGACTACGGACACCCTGCGCTCTACAACTTCCTCTTCTTCGACGACGTCGGCGACTCCGCTACTACGGCTCTTATCAGCCTGGTCAGGCTGGTCGCGCGCAGGCCACGACGGAGCGTGCCGCCTGACGCGCGCCGCCGCGGAAACTTCGCCCAAACCCGTGCGCCGACAGGTATGCGCAATGCAGGGGCGCGTCGGCATATCGCCCAAGAAATTGCCCGCTCGGCGGACCGCGCGCAGCCTCGCGGCAAGCGGCCATCCAGCAGGCCACCAAGCCGGCCGGACGTGCCTACAAGCGCTCCGCCAACGGATACAGTTCCCTGTTCTCCCGTTGCACGCGCTGGTGCAGCGCCTTGAAGACTTCGTTGGCATCGTCCCTGAAACCCTGTGGGTCCGCGGCGATCTTGGTGGCCAAGCCCCAACGCGTGGAGAACGCCATGTAGGCGGCGGCCAATCCGCCCATCTCTTCCTGGAATCGCTGCCCGGTTTGCGCAATCGCCGGATCGGCCGCCCTCATCAGGGCCGGGTAGAGCATCCGGTCTTCCGCAGCGAGGTGCAGCTTGATCGCGGAACTCATTGCCGACAGTTGCCGGTGTATCGCCTCGGCGTGCTCCTTGCACCCCTGCTGTACCAGCTCACGCAGGAGCGTCACGGCTGCGAGCAGATCCACGTGCTCCTTCTTGAACCTTTCGATATCCACGTTGCGTTTCTCCGTTGGCCACGTAAGGCTTACCGCCATGGGTATCGGCGGCCATGCCGCCCTCCTTGATGGTCCAAATGACTGCTCGAAGCCGTCTGCGCAGGCTCAACATCACAATCGCCGCCTTGGCCCCTGCCCGGGAGATTTGGAGCAAGATCCTACGCTCCGGCGTTCGCCAGCAACCCTTGCGCCAACTCGCGCACGTAGTCGAGGAAGCGCGTCTGCACGCCGTTCAACGGGCTGTCCGGGCGGTAGACGGCGCGCAGCGTGACATCGAGCTGCAGCTTCAGCGGACGCATCTGCAGGGGTTCCCTGCTGCATCGCGCGGTGAAGGGGTCCACCAGCGCCAGGCCGCCGCCGCGCGCGACCAGCGAGCATGCCAGTTGGTAGGTCTGTACCCAGACGTGCGCGCGCGGCGCGGGATCGACCTTGGCGAGATGGCCCTGCAGCATGTTGCCCATCGCATCCTGCACCGTGATGCCGATCATCGGCTGGCCGGCCAGCGCTGCGATCGGCAACGGCCTGGCGAGGTCGCGGTCAGGCCACCAGCCCGGCGGCGCGATCACCATGATGTTGCCGCCGCACAGCGGCTGCTGGACCAGGCCGTGGTGACTCATGTCCTGCAGGGTGAGGCCGATGTCGCTCTCGCGCAGCATCAGCGACTCGCACATCGGCGCCGAGTGCTGGGTGAACAGCTCGACGCTGGTGTCGGGATAGACCTTGCCCAGCCGCGCGATCACGTCGGGCACCAGGGTCTGCGCCAGCGTGGGCGTGCAGGTGACGCGCAACGGATGGCTCTCGGGCCGCGTGATGTTCGCCGACAGGCGCTGCAGGTCGTACATCTCGCGCATGATGCGGTCGATGTGGTGGCGCATCAGCAGCGCCTGCTGGGTGGGCTGCAGGCGGCCGCGCACGCGACCGAACAGGGGAAAGCCCAGGTGGTTTTCCGCCTGCTGCAGGGCCTTGCTCGCGGCGGGCTGCGAGATGTTCAGGAGGTTCGCCGCGCCGGTCAGGCTGCCGGTGCTCAATACGGCATGGAACAACTCGATGTAGCGCAGTCGCATCTCACTCCCCCGGCCTTCGGCATGCGCATCCGAGTGCAACACATTACGTTTTTGCAGGCAAACTCCGCACCTGGATCGTCCACCGCCCACAACCGCCGGTTATGCCCTCTGCCAGTCTTTTCATTGGCGACCCGTATTCGCCGCTGACTATGCTCGGCACGCTGTGCGAGGCGATAGCGCAACCCAAGGAGCCCGTGTCCCCATGTCGAACCAAGGTGCAGAAACCGCAGTCCGCTGGGGCCCGCCGTACCTGCTGTACCTGGGCAGCGCGGTCGACGACCTGTCGATCAAGACCGCGCGCGGCCTGGCGTTCTGGCGGGCGGAGCATTGCCTCGGCCAGCATCGCCGCCCCGATTGCGCGGTGACGCTGGGCCTTCCCGAACTCGGCTTCGCGCAGGCAAAGGCGCAAGGCGCCGGCACCATGGTGATCGGTGCGGCGAACGCGGGCGGCGTGATGGGCCCGGAGATCGTCGCCGATGCCGTGGCCGCGCTGGACGCCGGGCTCAACGTGGTCTCCGGCCTGCACCACAAGCTGCGCGACAACGCCGACATCGTGGCCGCAGCGCAACGCAACGGCCGCGCACTGTTCGACGCGCGCGCGCCAGGCCATGACGTCCCGGTCGGCAACGGCAAACCGCGCGCCGGCCGGCGCCTGCTCACGGTGGGCACGGACTGCTCGGTCGGCAAGATGTACACCACGCTGGCACTGGAGCGCGCGCTGCGCGCGCGCGGCCAGGCGGCGGATTTCCGCGCCACCGGGCAGACCGGCATCCTGATCGCCGGCGCGGGCATACCGGTGGACGCGGTGGTGGCGGACTTCATCTCCGGCGCCGCCGAGGCGATCTCGCCCGCGCGCGACGACGGTGGCTGGGACCTGATCGAAGGCCAGGGCTCGCTGTTCCATCCCTCCTTCGCCGGCGTGTCGCTCGGCCTGCTGCACGGCTCGCAACCCGACGCCCTCGTGCTCTGCCACGAGCCCACGCGCCGGCACATGCGCGGGCTGCCGCACTACCCGATCCCGGAGCTGGTGGCCTGCATGGAGGCGAACCTCGCCGCCGCGCGCCTGACCAACCCCGCGGTGCGCCCCGTCGGCATCGCGTTGAACACCTCGAAGATGCCGGCGCACGAGGCGCAGGCCGCCTGCGAGAAAGTCGGCGCACTGTTCGGGCTGCCCTGCCAGGACCCGGTCACCATGGGCGTCGAAGCCATCGTGGACAACCTCGTCGCATGCTTCCCGGGTTGAACATCCGGCATCGTGGTTCCTTGCCGGCATGAATGGCGCCGCCTGGAGCGACTGCACGTGCTGACGTTCGATCCGATCCAGACCCTGGCCTGCGGCGGCCTGTTCCTGCTGGTCGGCTACCTGATCCGGCGGCGCGTGCCGCTGCTGATGCGCTTCAGCATTCCCGCGCCGGTGATCGGCGGCCTGCTGGTGGCGCTGTCCATGCTCGCCTGCAAGCACTGGGGCGTCACGCCGCTGCGCTTCGACACCGCGTGGCAGCAGCCGCTGATGATCGCGTTCTTCACCGGCATCGGCTTCAACGCCAGCGCGACCCTGCTCAAGGTCGGCGGCCGCCAGATCCTGCTGTTCCTCGCCCTGGCCAGCGTACTGGCGATCGTGCAGAACTTCCTCGGCATCGCCATGGCCAGGGCCTTCGGCCTGCCGCCGCTGTTCGGCGTGGTCACCGGCTCGGTCACGCTCGCGGGCGGGCCCGCCACCGGCCTGGCTTTCGCGCCGCTGTTCGAGAAGGCAGGCGTACACGGCGCGCAAAGCGTGGCGCTGGCCAACGCGATGGCCGGCATCGTGCTCGGCTCCATTTTCGGCTCGCCGATCGCGGTGATGCTGATCAGGCGCTTCAACCTGCGCGTGGCCGATGCCACCGCCGATGCCGGCGTGGATGTACCAGCCGTGGTCGCTGCGGCGGAACCCGGGCGCACGGTCGATCCCACCTATGCGGGACTCAAGAGCCTGGTGTTCATGCTGCTGGCGATGGGCATCGGCGCGTGGATCAGCGGCGGCCTGGGCCGCCTCGGCGTGACGCTGCCCAGCTACATCGGCGCGATGTTGGCCGGTGCGGCCATCCGCAACATCGACGACTGGCTGGGCTGCTTCGGCCTGTCGACGCGTGGCATGGAGCTGATCGGCAACACCGCGTTGTCATTGTTCCTGGTCGTGGCGCTGATGAACCTGCACCTGTGGGATTTGGCCGGACTGGCGTTGCCGCTGCTGGCGAACCTCGCGGTGCAGTCGATCCTGGTGCTCGCGTTCTGCTGCTGGCCGCTGCTGCAGCTGATGGGGCGCGACTACGACGCCGCCGTGATGGCCAGCGGCTTCACCGGCTTCATGCTGGGCACCACCGCGAATGCCGTGGCTTGCATGAGTTCGTTGACCGAGCGTTATGGACCGGCGCCGCGTGCTTTCCTGGTGGCACCGGTGGTGGGCGCATTCCTGATCGACTTCACCAACGCGATCATCATCACGGGGTTCGTCAACAGCTGGCACTGATTGCCGCGCCGGTCGAAATCGCCACGTTTGCCTGCCGACTCAGCAAGCGCCGCGACGCCCGCCGGCACGGGCCGCGTGCATGCCTTGGCCGCGTCCGTGCGGGACACGAAACGATGCGCATAGCCCGTAGTTATGGCGTGCACACGTCTTTTCATTGGCGGCCATCGCGCAGCACGAACTACGCTCGGTCGGCACTGTGGGCATGGAGGGTGTCTGCTCGATGCGCATCGTTGACCGACGCATGGCGAGGGGACGCCGGCGCCGCAACATGCCGCGATGCCGCCACGCGTCCCGGCATCTCCACGCCCGCGTTCGAGCTGCCTGCGGATCCCGTTCGCCATATCCGGCATATCACCTCAGTGGAGTGGATACATGAAGGGCAAATTCCTGTGCACGTTGCATCGTCACAACGGCCTTCAGCGCAAGGCACTGCCTCTCGCCATCGGCCTGATCGCCTGCGGCGCCGCGGGCACGGCGTGGGCGCAAGCCACCAACGGCACGATCTACGGCACGGTACCGGTGGCGCCCGACGAAACCGTGCAGATCACCAGCAGCGGCGGCTTCAATCGCAGCGTGCCGGTGGGAGCATCCGGCAAGTATTCGATCACCCTGCCCGTGGGCAGTTACACGGTGTCACTGCTGCAAAACGGGCAAGTCGTGCAGAGCCGCAGCAACGTCTCGCCGGTGGCAGCGGGTGCGGTGGCGGTGGATTTCACAACCGCCAGCGCGGCAAACGCGACCAACCTCGACTCGATCCACGTCACCGCCAATACCATCCCGCCGATCGACGTGACCACCACCAACCAGGTCACCACGATCACCGCGCAACAGTTGCAGGAATTGCCGCTGGGCCGCACCGCCGAGGACATCGCGATGCTGGCACCGGGCGTCGGCATGGGTTCGCCCAATCTGGCCAGCGGCCCGCTGGGCAACACCATCAACGTGTTCGGCGGCGCATCGACGGCGGAGAACGCCTACTACGTCGATGGCATGAACACCACCGATGCGCTCGCCGGACAAGGCGGCGTCGCCCTGCCCTACGGTACGATCGAACAGCAGCAGACCTTCATCAGCGGCTACGGCGCCGAATACGGCCGTTCCATCGGCGGCGTGATCAACCAGATCGGCAAGAGCGGCACCAACGACTGGCACTTCGGCGTGCGCGCGCAATGGGAACCCGCCAGCCTGCGCAGCGATGACGTCAATTACACCTGGGCCAACCCGCGCTGGACCCAGCCGGGGCAACAGTTCGGCCAGATCGAGGATTACAACCGCGACGACCGCTATCTGGAAACGATCTACGACGCCTACGCCAGCGGCCCCATCATCAAGGACAAGCTGTTCTTCTTCGCCAGCATCGAGAAGGACGACGCGACTGGCAGCAACACCGGGCGTTACGAAAACCCCTACACCTACGACTACACCACCCACAGCCCCAAGCTGTACGCCAAGATCACCTGGAACATCAACGACAGCAATGTGCTGAACGTGAGCGCGCTGCAGAACTCCTACAAGATCTGGCAGTCGGTGTATGACTTCGATTACGGCACGTTGCAGAAGGGGGATTTCGACGGCCTCGGCCAGACCGCCAAGACCAGCTTCACGATGTGGGTGGCGAATTACACCTCCTACCTCACCGACAACCTGACCTTCAACGCCATGCTGGGCAAGACGCGCGGCGAATACTGGACCCAGCAACCGGCCTACGCCGGCTACAACCCCGCGTTGCCGTACATCGCCAGCGCCAGCCTGCAGAATCCGGCGTTCCTGCCGCCCGGCGACACGCTGGGCATACGCAATGCGCAAAACAACTCGGCAATGCCGAATTCCGGGCATACCGTCGATGCCACCAACTATCGCCTGAGCCTCGACTGGAAGCTGGGCGACCACGACCTCAAGGCCGGCATCGACAACATCAACACCTACGACATCGACGACGGCTACTCGACCACGGGACCGGGCTACTTCTGGGCCTATGGCCTATCCAACCCCAACCTGCCGCTCGTGGGTTCCAACCCCGATGTCGCGCCCTATGTGGCACCGCCCGGCACGAACGCCGCCGGTACGGATGGCTATTACGTGGCGAAGATGATCAACCAGGAAGCCGCCAACGTGCGCGTCACGCAGCGCGCGCAATACATCGAGGACAACTGGCAGATCGCCTCGAACCTGTTGCTCAACCTCGGCATACGCAACGATCAGTTCACCAACTACAACTCGGCGGGCATCCCCTTCATCCGGCTGACCAAGCCGCAATGGGCGCCGCGCCTCGGCTTCAGCTGGGACGTGCACGGCGATGCCTCGCTCAAGGTGTTCGGCAACGCGGGCCGCTACTTCCTCGCACTGCCGTCCGCGGTGGGCGCGGATGTGTCGGCACCCACGCTGAAAACCGGCATCTACGGCACCTACACGGGTGTCGATCCGACTACCGGCATACCCACCGGCTTCACGCCGCTGCCGCAGAACCCCGCGACGGGCGTGTCGCTCTACAACCAATACGGCGAAGCCGCCGATCCGCGCACGGTCGCCTCGCAGAACATCAAGGCCGAGTACTCGGACAACTACGTGCTTGGCCTGCAACAGCAGTTCCACATGCTGGGCACGAGCTGGGTGTTCACCGCCACCGGCACGTGGCAGAAGATGAACCGCATCATCGACGACTTCGACGACATCCAGGCCGAGTGCGCGGCGGGCCTGTCGCAGGGCTACTCGTGGCTGACTCCGGAAAACTGCGGCGACTATGCGACCGGCCTGCTGCTGCTCAATCCGGGATCGACCAGCGACATCCTGATGCCCGGTCCGGACGGCCAGTTGCACAAGGTCGTACTCACGGGGAGAGACCAGGGCTTCACGATGGGGCCGAAGCGCCGCTACTACTCGCTTGACCTCTCGCTGGAGCATGTGTGGGACGGCAAGTGGTTCGCCAAGATCGACTACGTGTTCGCGCGCAACTGGGGCAACGACGAAGGCCCGGTGGAAACGCAGACCGGCACCAGCGGCGCATCCTACGTGTCGCACACCACGGCGTGGGATTTCCCGCAGTTGATGGAGTACTCGAACGGCCTGCTACCCAACGACCGCAGGCACCAGATCAAGATCTACGGCGCCTATGCCCTCACCCCGGAATGGAAGATCGCCGGCAACATCTACATCGCCTCCGGCGTGCCGAACATCTGCCAGGGCTATTACGGCCCCGGCGAAAGCGATCCACTGGGCTACGGCTCGGACTACCACTGGTGCGGCGGCGTGCCCTCGCCCATCGGCTCCAACGGCTTCATGCCGTGGGTGCACCTCTACAACTTCAATCTGGATTACAAGCCGAAGTGGGCCGGCGGCAAACTCGACTTCGGCCTTGCCGTGTTCAACGTGTTCAACAAGCAGACGCCGCTGTTCAAGGACGACCGGTACGGCTCGACGCTCTATCCGAACAACGACTACAACGAGGTCCAGGCCACCGAATCGCCACGCATGTTCCGGTTTACCGTGGCTTATGATTTCTGAATGACGGCACGCCTGCTGGCAAAAGCACGACAGGAATGGGCGCAACGGCAGTTCGACGCTGCCGAGCGTTCCATCGCCGCCGCACTGGCCCTGGCACCCGAAGATGCGGAAGCCACCCGCATGCTGGGCACGGCGGTGCAGCGGCGCGGCGACCACGCCAAGGCTGCCGAATGCTTCAAGCGTGTGCTGGCGACATGGCCCGCCGACCCGGCCCTGCGCATCGGGCTGGGCATCGCCTTGTTCGAGCAGGGCGAGACGGATGAAGCCATCACGCATCTGCGGTACGCCTGCGAACTCGCGCCGGCTTCCGCGCAGGCGTGGTTCAACCTCGGCGAAGCGTTGCAGCGCCAGGCCTGCACGACGAAAGCAATCGCCCCCTTGCGGCGCGCCATCGAACTCGATCCCGCGCATCTTTCCGCACGACTGTCGCTGGCCAAGGCGCAGGCCAGCCTGGGGCAAGTCGATGCCGCAGTAGCCGGGTTCCGCGACGTGCTGCGCTGCGCGCCGTTCAACGCCGAGGCATGGCACGGGTTGTCGCTCAACGCTTCGCACTTCGACGCCGCCGATGTGACATGCCTGCAACGCGCCTGCGCACGCACGGACGTGCCGGCAAATGATCGTGACCTGCTCAGCTTCGCGCTCGCGAAGGCACTGGAAAGCCGGGGCGATTACGCACAAGCCTTCGATCTGTTCCGGCGGGTCAACGAATCGCGTCGCACGCGGATGAAGTGGGACGCCGCGGGCGAACGCCGTCACGTCGATGCCATCCGGCGCGCATTCGCTGGCGACATGCCATCACCGCTGAACACCGGGCTTGGCCGCGAAGTCATCTTCATCGTCAGCATGCCGCGCTCCGGCTCGACGCTGGTGGAACACATCCTCGCCTCGCATCCGCAGATCGAGGGCGCGAACGAGATCAAGGATCTGCGGCAGGTGATCGAGGCAGAGACGCGGCGCCACGGCACGGCGTTTCCGCAGTGGGTGCCACTCGCGACGGCAGGCGATTGGCAACGCCTCGGCCACGACTACCTTGCGCGCACCTCGCGCTGGCGTCAGACCAAACCACGTTTCACCGACAAGAACCTGCTGAACTGGCGGCTCGTAGGCGCGGCCCTGGCGATGCTGCCGGCAGCGCGCGTGATCGTGGTGCGACGCGATCCGGTGGAAACCTGCCTGGCGTGCTATCGCCAATGCTTCACCGAGGAAATCGGCTTCGCCAGCGACCTCGACGAAGCCGCCGACTACTGCATCGACTTCCTGTGCCTGACGCGCTTCTGGCTGGATCACCATCCCGGCCGTGTGATCGACCTCCCCTACGAATCGCTGGTGGCCGAACCGGAGCCGGCGATCCGCCGCCTGCTGGATTTCTGCGACCTGCCCTTCGATTCCGCCTGCCTCGATTTCCACCGGACGAAACGCGCCGTGCTGACACCCAGTGCCGCGCAAGTGCGACAGCCCTTGCGCCGCGACACCGCACGCAGTGCGCACTACAGCGACAAGCTGGATCGTTTGCGCCAGCGTTTGCGTGAGGCGGGCATATCGGCGGCTTGAGGATTTCTCGACCGTTCGCCTGGAGCGCAGGCCTGCAGGACCGAAGTCGAAGGGCAGCCATGCAAGACGTTTCGACTTCGCCTGCTGTCGCAAGCCACGCCCAGCGCGGACGATGCCGTGGCAGCGTGTCGATAAAACGAGCCGCGGCAATACTTACTTGCCGCGCGCCAACTTTTCTTCCACACCACTGAAAGCCGAACGTCCACCAACACGCTTCTCCGGCATGCCCGTGGCAATCCACACCACGCCAATACCATGTTCGCGATCCAGCCACACGCCCGCCTGCAAGCCGTAGGCGGTGCCGGAGTGGCCGACGCGGGCCACGCCGTCGCCGAACGGGTCGTCGCGGCAGCCATCGACTTGGGTGGCCAGAATCTGCAGGCCCATGCCCCAGTGGCAGAAGAAGCTGCCTTGGTGATCGGCGTCGTCCCATTCGTAGGTCAGGCCGTTGTGGCCGTTGTATTCCCAGGTCGGTGTTGCCATCGCCTGCACGGAGGCGGGCTTCAGCAGTTGCATGCCGTCGAGCGTGCCGTCGTTGAGCAACAGCATGCCGATGCGTGCGAGTCCGATGCCTGAAATGCGCAAGCCGCCCTGCGGCCCGAACAACGCGCCGTTTTCGCCCGGACGATAGACGGCCAAATCACAACTTCCGTCGCGCGCGGGCCTGACCGGGCAAGCCGGCCTGTGGCCGTGGTTATCGTCCATCACCGGCTTGCCGTTGCCGTCGTACAGCACGATGACGCGCGCGGCAATCGCATCGTCGCAGGTGGCAAAACCGAAGCAGGCATCGATGCCCAACGGCTTCAGCAACAGTTGCTGCACCAGACGATCGAAGCGCTCACCGGTGACGCGCTCCATCACCTGCGCCACCACCGGATAGTTGAGGTTGGTGTAGCGAAAATACGTGCCAGGCGCGTGTCTGGCGTCCCATGCGTGCGGGTTGTCGAGGATGTCGCGCAACGGCTCGCCCAGCGGCGTCTGCCAGTAACCGGCTTCGTCGGTAAGGCTGGAGCGGTGCGACATCAGCAGGCGCAATGTGATCGGAACATCTGGAAAAGTCGGGTTGCGCAATTTCCAGCCAAGGTAGCTGGAAACATCCGCATCCAGATCCAGCTTGCCGGCCTCGACTAGACGCATCACGCCGATGGCGGTAACCATCTTGGAGATCGAGGCGATGCGCACCGGGTCGTCCGCCGTGACCTTGCGCACGATGGCCTTGTCGGCAAAGCCCTCGGTCTGGACGGAGGTGATGCCCTGGCGATCGAAGGCGACGCGCACGGTGGCCACGGGGCCGTCCGCATGGGCGAGGCCAGCCATGAGGAACAGGCACGGCAAGCAACTGGCCAACAGCACTCGCGCGGTTTTCATGGCTACGCCCCTGTCGAAGCAAACGGGAAAGTCCGGACAGATGTTTTTGCCCGTCGTCCCGGCGAAAGCCGGGATGACGGGCAGAATCAAAGTCTCCTCACTTCTTCGCCGCAAGGATCTCGCTGAGGTAGTCCGGCGTGCCCGGTATGCGCACCAGGTGCGGATACTTCAACCCGCCGTCGTAATCCACTGCGTACGTGCGGTTGACGCCATCCATCGTCGCCTGTATCCGGACCGGCTGCCCGTCCTTCTGCGCACGCGCGATGGCATCGCGCAATGCGGTCGGCGTGTACGCGTGGCCATCGATGGCCTGCAGTTTCATGCCCGGCGCGAGCCCGGCCTTGAAGGCCGGTCCCTGCCACAACACGTCCATGATGCTGCCGTCATGCCTGATGAACAGGCCCACGGAGAACATCTCGTTGACGCCGGACGCGCTCAGTTCCTCGGCGCCCACGTTCTCGACGGCGGACTGGTAGCGCGAAGGCGTGTCGGTATAGACCAGCTTCCAGCCGCTCTGCTCGATGCCCGACAGCAGCGGCACCTCGTCGCCCACGCCGTCCAGCCAGCCGTGCAGGAACTTCGCCCAGTCCCAGGGCTGCACCGCGTTCAGTCCGGCGACGACGTCGTCGAAGGTGTAGGTGCGGGTGACGTAGCTGCCATCGTCCTGGCCGAAGAAGCGTTGCGCGAAATCGTCCAGCGTGTGCTTGTCGCGGCTGAGCGCTCGAATCTTGGTGTCCACCGCCAGCCACAGCAACTGGCCTTCGCGGTAGAAGTCGGTGCCGCGGCGCCAGTTCTCCCAGCCCGGATCGCCGCCGTAGAGCAGTTGCGCGGCGCGGGTGGTATCCGACAGCGGGCGCCAGTCGCGACCGGGGCGGTGCGCGAAGGACGCCGCGCGGTAGGCCACCGCGTCGCGCCAGTCCTGCGCCGACCACAGGCCGCTGCGCGCGGTCAGCGCATCGCCGAGGTAGACCGTGAGGCCCTCGTACACCCACAGCCCGTCGGCGATCTCGGGCTGCTCGAAGTCGGGCTGCCACAAGCCCTCCGGGCGCATGAATTTCCCGTTCCACGAATGCGTGTACTCGTGCGGCAGCAGCGAGCCGTCGAGCAGGAAGTGCCCGGGGTCGGCGAACATGCGCGAACCGCCGCGCGCGCGGTCGTCGCTGGACTGGTGGTGTTCCAGGCCGCCGACCGAGGTGTGATCGCTCAGCGTCAGCAGGAAGTGGTAGTTCGTGTAGTGGTGCGAATGGAACAGGTCCTGCGCCTGCACGACCAGGTTGCGATAGCCCGCCAGTTGCTCGGGCTTGATCTGCAGCGCGGCCTCGCTGTCGCCCACCAGGTCGAGCCAGCGATGCACGCTTGAGTCCGCCGGGGTGACGTCGATCTGCCGGAAATACCTGCCGGCGATCACCGGCGCATCGACCAGCGTGTTGAACGGCACGGGCCTGAAGCGGATGCGCCCGCCGTCGCGCGCGCCCGTCTCCAGTGCCGTGCCGTAGCCCCAGTCCGCCGGCATCTCCAGCGTGGGCTGGAACAGCTGATCCCTGGTCGGCTCGCCGGCGCGATACAGCGCCACGTGGTCCCAGGTGAGGTCCATCAGGTCCGGCGTGATCCGGTCCGTGTCGGGAAACTGGAAGCGGATGTCGATGCTGTCCACGCCGGCCGGCACGTCCAGGTGGAGGGTGAACATGTCCACCGGATCGCGCTGCCACGCAATGCGCTGGCCGCCAGCGCTGATCTGCAGGCCCATCATCGCGCCGATGGGGCCGTCCGGTGCATGGTCGCCGGGGATGTACTTCGGGTAGTACAGCGTGAGCTTGCCCGGCGCGACGGGCATCACCTCGTGCACGTAAAGCACTTTCTGCGCGGGGTCGGGCAGGCTCACCGTCAACGCGACGGAGTTGGCGGGAGCGCCTGCGTCGACGTGCGCCGTGCAGCATGCGGACGCGGCGAAGGCGACTGCGCCGACCAGCGATGGCCATCGTTTCATGCGTATTCCCCGTGCGTCGGAATGATCGAGAGTGCACGAATGAAGCGCACGCCGGGGAATATTTCAAGCGCCAAACGACACGCATAACCCGCAGTTATGGCCGTACCAAGACTTTTCATTGGCGGCTGTCACACAGCGCGGACTACGCTCGACCGGCACTGTGGGCATGGAGGATGTCCGCTCGATGCGCATCGCTGCCAGGCGCATGGCGAACCCAGGGGAACGCCAGCGCCGCGACATGCCGCGATGCCGCCACGTTCCGGCATCTCCACGCCCGTATTCGATCCGACGACAAGCACATCCGCCAGCGACATTCGGCGCGCGAGCGTTTGGACGATGACAGTCCCGCTCGCGAACCCAGGTCGCTGTATCCGGCGTTACACCACAGTGGAGTGAGTACATGAAGGGCAAATCCCGGCGCGTGTCGCACCGTAACGACGTCCTCAAGCGCAAGGCATTGCCCCTTGCCATCGGCCTGCTCGCTTGCGGCGCCGCGGGCACGGCCTGGGCACAGGCCACCAACGGCACCATCTACGGCACGGCGCCGACGGCCCCAGGCGAAACCGTGCAGATCACCAGCGGCAGCGGCTTCAATCGCAGCATCCCGGTGAGCGCATCCGGCAAGTATTCGATCACCCTGCCGGTGGGCACCTACACGGTGTCGCTGCTGCAGGACGGCCAGGTCGTGCAGACCCGCACCGACGTCACGCCGGTGGCGGCGGGCGCAGTGGCGGTCGACTTCACGTCCGCGTCCGGCAACGCCGTCAACGCGACCAACCTCCATTCGATCCGCGTCACGGCCAACAGCGCGCCACCGATCGACGTGACCACCACCAACCAGGTCACCACGATCACCTCCAAGCAGCTGCAGCAGTTGCCGCTGGCGCGCACCGCCGAGGACATCGCCATGCTGGCGCCGGGGGTCAACATGGGCTCGCCGGAACTCGGCACCGGCCCGCTCGGCGCGCCGATGAACGTGTTCGGCGGCGCCTCCACGGCGGAGAACGCGTACTACGTCGACGGCATGAACACCACCGAGGCGCTCAACAGCTCGGGCGGCATCGCGCTGCCCTACGGCGCCATCGACCAGCAGCAGACCTACATCAGCGGCTACGACGCCCGCTACGGCCGCTCCATCGGCGGCGTGATCAACCAGATCGGCAAGAGCGGCACCAACGACTGGCACTTCGGCGTGCGCGCGCTATGGCAGCCGGCCAGCATGCGCGCCGAGCCGGACAACATCCACTACGCCAATCCGCTGGAGGCGGGGGACCCGGTCTATTCGCCCGGCGACATGGCTGTCTACCGCAACGGCAACACTTCCGACGAAAAGATCTACGACGCCTACGTCAGCGGCCCACTGATCAAGGACAAGCTGTTCTTCTTCCTGAGCGCGGAGAAGGACGACAGCCAGTACCACAGCACCCAGGAGCTCGGCGGCTTCTCCGACACCTTCACCGAGCACGATCCGAAGCTCTACGGCAAGTTGAACTGGAACATCAACGACAGCAACGTGCTGACGCTGAGCTACCTGCAGAACGCGCACCAGACGCTGGGCACCTACTACGACTTCGATTACGACACGCTGCAGAACGGCGCCTTCGACCACCTCGGCCAATACAACAAGACCGTGTTCAAGATGGGGGTGCTGAACTACACCTCCTACATCACCGACGACATCACGCTGAATGCGACCTACGGCAAGATGCACGGCCAGTACTACTCGACGCAGCCGGCCTACCCTGGATACGACCCCAACCTGCCGTTTATCGCCAGCCATTCCATGCAGGATCCGGCCTTCGTCCCCCCGGGCGGCATCATCAATTCGCAGTCCAACTCGACGCTCTCCGACCCCGATCACCGCGAATCGATCACCAACTACCGCCTGAGCCTCGACTGGAAGCTGGGCAACCACGATCTCCAGGTCGGCATCGACAACATCAACTCATACGACATCGACGACGGCTCGCTGGACACCGGACCCGGCTACCAGTGGATGTACGGCGAGAGCACGCCCGGCCAACCGGTGTTCGGCACCGACCCCAACGTCCCGCCCTATGTCGCGCCATCCCCGCAATGCGGGCTGGGCTCGGACGGCAAGATGCATTGCTACTACGTGCAGAAGCACACGGACATCAGCGCCGCCTCCGTGCGCGTCACGCAGCGCGCGCAGTACGTCATGGACAACTGGCAGGTCACCCCGAACCTGCTGCTCAACCTGGGCCTGCGCAACGACCAGTTCGTGAACTACGACGCCTCCGGCGTGCCGTATATCCGCGAGACCAAGCCGCAATGGGCACCGCGCCTCGGCTTCAGCTGGGACGTGCACGGCGATGCCTCGCTCAAGGTGTTCGGCAACGCGGGGCGCTACTACCTGGCCTTGCCGACCAATGTGGCCCTGTCCATAGCCGCCCCCGTGACGAACGCCGGCATCTACGGAACCTACACCGGCATCGATCCCGTCACCGGCATACCCACCGGCTTCACCCCGCTGCCGCAGAGCCCCTCGACGGGGGTTTCGATCGACAACGAATACGGCCAGGCAAAGGACCCGCGCGTTTCCGCCGCACGCAACGCGAGGGCCGAGTTCTCCGACAACTACGTGCTGGGCCTGCAGCAGCAATTCAACATGCTCGGCACGAACTGGGTGTTCAGCGCCACCGGCACCTACCAGCGCATGAACCGCATCATCGACGACTTCGACGACGAGCAGATCGAATGCGCGGCCGGCCGCGCCCAGGGCTACTCCTGGATGACGCCGCAGAACTGCTCCGACTACGCGCAGAGCCTGGTGCTGATCAATCCCGGGGTGACCAATTACATCTGGATGCAGTCTCCTGGCGGCAACCTCGTGCCGGTGACGCTGACCGGCGCCGACCAGGGCTTCCCGAAGGGGCCCGAGCGCCGCTACTACTCGCTGGACCTGTCGCTGGAACATGCATGGGACGGCAAGTGGTTTGCCAAGTTCGACTACGTGTTCTCGCGCAGCTGGGGCAACGACGAGGGCCCGGTGAGCACGTATTCGCAGCAGGGCGGTTCATACGAATCCCTCACCACGGCGTGGGATTTCCCGGAGCGCATGGACTATTCGGGCGGCGTGCTGCCAAACGACCGCAAGCACCAGTTCAAGATCTTCGGCGCCTATGCGCTCACGCCGGAGTGGACGGTCGGCGCCAACCTCTACATCACCTCCGGCACACCGGTGATGTGCCGCGGCGGCTATGGCCCGGACCAGGAGCCCCTGCACGGCTCGCACACCTACTACTGGTGCGGCGGCGTGCCCGTGCCGCCCGGCTCGCTCGGCTTCACGCCGTGGGTGCACGACATCGACCTCAGCCTGGACTACAAGCCGAAGTGGGCCCAGCAGAAGCTCGACTTCAACCTCACCGTGTTCAACGTGCTCAACGACCAGACGACGATCTTCTACAACGACTTCTACGGCACCACCAGCTCGCCCAACCCGGACTACGGCCGCATACAGGACACCTATCCGCCGCGCAGCGTGCGCTTCTCGGTTGCCTACGATTTCTGACCGGATGCCTTCCGCTCCCCTACGCGCCGGGCCCCGTGCCCGGCGTTTTTTTGCGTGAGTGTGCCTGTGCGTTCGTCCGTGAACGCGAAGGTCAAACGGGCGGCCATCCTTGGTCGCACTTTTTAGAAAAGCTGCGCTCCGAGTCGCATCCGGAGCTGCCCTGACCGACTCACGGTGCTTCGTTGTGGATGTAGTAGCCTGCGTTTTCAACCAGACGCGCCCGTGACGACATGAGTTCTCCGACCGATCACCTGTCACCGCAAACCGTCGCCGACCTGCTGGCGAAGGCACGCACGGAATGGCAGCAACGGCAACCCGATGCCGCGGAACGCTCGATCCGGCAAGTACTGGCACTCGCACCCGACAACGCGGATGCGCTGCGCATGTACGGCGTCATGGCCCAGCTCCGCGGCGACCAGGCCAGGGCCGCCGAGTATTTCCTGCGCGTGCTGCCGGTGTGGCCCGACGACTCCGACCTGCACGTGGGGCTGGGCATCGCCCTGCACGAACGCGGCGAGATCGAAGCCGCCATGGCGCACCTGCGGCGCGCTTGCGAACTGGATCCCGCTTCCGCATCCGCCGCCTTCAACCTGGGCGAGGCCCTGTGGCGGCATGCCCGCGCCGACGAGGCCATCGCCACGCTGCAACGTGCACTGGCGCTTGCCCCCGCGCACCTCCCCGCCCGCCTGTCGCTGGCCAAGGCGCTGGCCAGCCAGGGCGGAATCGATGCCGCCGTGGCCGGCTTCCGCGAAGTACTGCGGCACGACCCGGGCAACGCCGAGGCGTGGTTCGGGCTGTCCAACCTCAACACCGTGCGCTTCGACGCCACCGATGCGGCGCAGCTGCGGCAGGCTCTGGCGCGTGGCGGCCAACCGCCGCGCCACCGTGAGCTGCTCGGCTTCGCGCTGGCCAAGGCGCTGGAGGACCAGGGCGAGCACGCGCAGGCCTTCGAGCTGTTCCGGCAAGCCAATGCCTCGCGGCGCCAGCGCGTGCATTGGGATGCCGCGGGTGAGCGGCGGCGCGTGGAGGCGATCCGGAACATCTTCGCGCACGACATGCCGGCTCCGCTGGATCCCGCGCTCGGCCGCGAAGCGATCTTCATCGTCAGCGTGCCGCGCTCCGGCTCCACCTTGGTCGAGCAGATCCTGGCCTCGCATCCCGAGGTCGAGGGCGCGAACGAGATCAAGGACCTGTCGCAGGTGATCGATGCGGAAACGCACCGCCGCCATTCCGCGTTCCCGCTGTGGACGCCGCATGCCAGCGCGGCGGACTGGCAGCGCCTGGGCAGGGAATACCTCGCGCGCACCGCGCCGTGGCGCAAGGCCAGGCCACGCTTCACCGACAAGAGCCTGGTGAACTGGTACCTGGTGGGCGCCGCGCTGGCGATGCTGCCGGCGGCGCGCATGGTGGTGGTGCGGCGCGATCCGCTGGAAACCTGCCTGGCCTGCTTCCGCCAGCTCTTCACCGAGCAGAGCAGCTTCACCTGCGATCTCGACGAGATGGCCGACTACTGCATCGACTTCACCCGCCTGACGCGCTTCTGGCTGCAGCGGTATCCGGGCCAGGTGTTCGATCTCGAATACGAAACCCTGACCGCCGAGCCCGAGCCGACCATCCGCCGCCTGCTGGATTTCTGCGGCCTGCCGTTCGACCCTGCCTGCCTGGAATTCCACAAGACCTCGCGTGCCGTGCTGAGCGCGCCCAGCGCGGCGCAGGTGCGGCAGCCCATGCGCCGTGATACCGCGCGCAGCGCGCGTTACGGCGACAAGCTGGACGGCCTGCGCAAACGCCTGCGCGATGCAGGTGTATGGACGGATTGAACATCGCGCCCCGATGGCGGCAGGCGCGGCGCGCCGACAACCACCGGTTATGCCTCTCGTGCGTCTTTTCATTGGTGCGGCCCTCACGGGCGTGACTATGCTTCCGGGACACGCAAGGAGACCGAACGCATGTCCGACCACAGCACGGCGCAACCGCAATGCGGATCGAGCCACCGGCACCGCGCCCTGCCGCGATGGCGCCCCTGCGCCCTGGCGGCCGCCATCGCCGCCTGCTGCCTGCCGCTGCACGCGCGCGATGCCAACCCGCCGCAAACCGCCGCGATAGCCAGCGCACCCGCCGCCACGCAGGCGGCACTGGAACAGGCCAGGCCGGTCACCGCGAAACACGGCATGGTGGTCAGCGCGCAGCACATGGCCACCCTGGTCGGGCTGGACATCCTCAAGCAGGGCGGCAACGCCATCGACGCCGCGGTGGCCGTCGGCTACGCCGAGGCCGTGGTGCATCCCTGCTGCGGCAACATCGGCGGCGGCGGCTTCATGACCATCCACTTCAAGGACGGCCGCAACGTCTTCCTCGACTTCCGCGAAAAGGCCCCGCTGAAGTCCACGCCGACGATGTTCCAGGACGCCAAGGGCAACCTGGTCCCGGGGCTCAGCACCGATACCTGGCTCGGGGTGGGCGTGCCCGGCACGGTGATGGGGCTGGACGAGGCGTTGAAGAAGTACGGCACGCTGTCGCTGCAGCAGGTGATCGCGCCGGCGATCAAGCTGGCGAAGGAAGGCTACGTGCTCGAACAGGGTGACGTGGACATCCTCGACGACAGCGTGCAGGACTTCGCCAAGCATCCGAACGTGGCGGCGATCTTCCTCGACCATGGCAAGCCGTACGTGGCCGGCCAGCGGCTGGTGCAGGCGCAGCTCGCGCACACGCTGGAACAGATTTCCGCAGGTGGCACCGACGCGTTCTACAAGGGCCCGATCGCGCGCAAGCTGGTCGCGGCGAGCCAGGCCAGCCACGGCATCCTCTCGATGCAGGACTTCGCCAGCTACACCGTGCAATGGGACAAGCCGGTGCAGTGCGACTACCGCGGCTACACCATCGTGTCCGCGCCGCCGCCCAGCTCCGGCGGCGTCACCGTGTGCATGATCCTCAAGCTGGTCGAGCCCTATGCGCTCGGCCAGTGGGGTTACGGCTCGGCCAGGAGCCTGCACTACCTGGTCGAGGCGGAGCGCCGCGCCTTCGCCGACCGCAACACCTACCTCGGCGACCCCGCCTTCGTGCACAACCCGGTCGACCAGTTGCTGTCGGCCGGGCACCTGGCCAAGGTGCGCGCCACCATCCTGCCCGACCAGGCCACGCCCTCGTCCGAGGTCCAGGGCAGCCTTGGCCAGCCCGAGGGCGATCACACCACGCATTACTCGGTGATGGACAAGGACGGCACCGCCGTCGCGGTGACCTACACCATCAACTACCTGTTCGGCATCCGGCAGATCGCCGGCGACACCGGCTTCTTCCTCAACGACGAGATGGACGACCTCACCGGCAAACCCGGCGAGGCGAACGGCGCCGGGCTGGTGCAGGGCGTGATCAACCAGGTCGAGCCGGGCAAGCGCCCGCTCAGCTCGATGACGCCCACCATCGTGCTGCGCGACGGCAAGCCGTTCATGATCACCGGCAGCCCCGGCAGCGCCACCATCATCTCGACCACGACGGAGAGCATCCTCAACGTGATCGACTTCGGCATGAACCTGCAGCAGGCCATCGACGCGCCGCGCATGCACCACCAGTGGTTCCCCGACGTGGTGTACGTGGAACCCGGACTGATCACGCCGCAGGCCCAGAAGACGATGGAATCGCAGGGCTACACGTTCAAGACGCGCCATTCGATCGGCGCCGACGAGGCCATCATGGTCGATCCCGGGACCGGCCTGCTGGAAGGCGCCAACGATCCCAGGCGCCCCGCCGGACTCGCCGCGGGCTATTGATTCCCCCGGTGCCGGGGCATGCGGCGGCGATCCTCCCCCGCCGCCGCATGCCCTGCACTACTTCACGCGGCTTGCCGCGTGCCGCACCTGCCCCGCGCCGCGCACCACGAAGCGTTCGATGGTGAGCGACTCCGCCCCCATCGGCCCATAGGCGTGCAGGCGCGTGGTGGAGATGCCGATCTCCGCGCCCAGCCCCAGTTCACCACCGTCGCTGAAGCGCGACGAGGCGTTGACCATCACCACGGCGGAACGGATCGCCTGCACGAAGCGCCGCGCGGCGGCCTCGTCGCGGGTGGCGATGACTTCGGTATGGTCGGAGCCGTGGCGGCGGATGTGGGCGATGGCGGCATCGAGATCGTCCACCACCCGCACGGCGATGACCAGCGCGAGGAATTCGGCGGCGTAGTCGTCGTCGGTGGCGGGCTTCGCGTCAGGCAGCAGTTCGCGGGTGCGCGCATCGCCGCGCAGTTCCACGCCGCGTTCGCGCAAAGCCTGCCCGGCGCGCGGCAGGAAATCGGCGGCCACGTCGCGATGCACCAGCAGGGTTTCCAGCGCGTTGCACACGCCGGGGCGCGAGGTCTTGCCGTCGACCAGCAGGTCCAGCGCGAGATCGAGGTCGGCGCCGCGGTCCACGTACAAGTGGCACACGCCCTTGTAGTGCTTGATCACCGGCACGCGGGCATGCTCGGCGACGAAGCGGATCAGGCCTTCGCCGCCGCGCGGGATGGCGAGATCGACGATGTCGGTCAGTTGCAGCAACTCGACCATGGTCTCGCGGCGCAGGTCTTCCACCAGCGTCACCGCCGCCGTCGGCAGGCCGTGCGCGCGCAAGGCGTCGTGCAGCGCGGCGGCGATGGCGGCGTTGGAATGGATCGCCTCGGAGCCGCCGCGCAGGACCACCGCGTTGCCGGCCTTCAGGCACAGCGCGGCGGCATCGGCGGTGACGTTGGGGCGCGCCTCGTAGATCATCGCCACCACGCCCAGCGGTATGCGCACGCGCTCCACCGCGAGGCCGTTCGGGCGCGTCTCGCGCCGCGTCACCTGGCCGACCGGATCGGGCAGTTCGGCCACTTCGCGCAAGGCGTTGGCGATGCCCGCCACGCGCGTTTCGTCCAGCCGCAGGCGGTCCAGCATCGCGCCCTGCACGCCCTTGGCGGCCGCCTGCGCCATGTCCTGCGCGTTCGCGGCGAGCACGTCGGCGCAGCGGGCCTCCAGGGCCACGGCCATGTCGCGCAGCAGCGCGACCTTGGCGGCGCTGTCCAGCGCGGCAATCGCCGGCACGGCATCACGGCAGGCCAGGGCCTGGGTACGGATTCCGCTCATGCGGCCATGCCTCCCGCGGTTTCGATGGCGACGAGGTCGTCGCGATGCACCACCTCGTTGCCGTAGCTGTAACCCAGCACGGCCGCAATGTCGCGGCTGTGCCGGCCGGCGAGCCGGCGCACCTCGCCCGCGGCGTATTGGCAGAGACCGCGCGCCACGGCCTTGCCGTCGCCATCCACGATTTCCACCAGGTCGCCGCGCTGGAACTCGCCCTGCACGCCGGCGATGCCGCCCGGCAGCAGCGACGCGCGGCCGCCGGCCAGTGCACGCGCCGCGCCGGCATCCACGCTGATGCACCCTGTCGCGGCCGGCGCATGGCGCAGCCAGTACTTGCGGGCCTGCATGCGCGTCGCGGCGGCATCGACCAAGGTGCCGAGCAGGCGGTCGCGGCCGAGCGCTTCCACCGTCGACGCATCGCGTCCGCTGAACAGCACGGTGGGGATGCCCGCCGTGGCGGCCTTGCCCGCCGCCTCCAGCTTGGTGCGCATGCCGCCGGTGCCGACCACGCTGCCGCTGCCGCCCGCCATCGCCAGCACTTCCGGCGTGAGCGCCTCGACGCGGGCAATCGGGGCCGCCTCCGGATCGCGGCGCGGATCGGCGCTGTACAGCGCATCGATGTCCGAGGCGATCAGCAGCAGGTCGGCATCGACCAGGGCGGCGACGATGGCGGCGAGGTTGTCGTTGTCGCCCAGCTTCAGCTCGTCCACCGCCACGGTGTCGTTCTCGTTCACCACCGGCAGCACGTCCAGCGCCAGCAAACCGCGCAGCGTGGCGCGCGCGTTGAGGTAGCGGCGGCGGTTGCGCAGGTCGTCGTGGGTGAGCAGCACCTGCGCCACCGGGCGCGCGGACAGCGACTGCCACAGGGCGATCATCGGCGCCTGCCCCAGCGCGGCCAGGGCCTGCCGCGCCGCCAGGTCGCCCGCGGCCGGCGCATGCTCGCGCAGCAGAGCGCGCCCCGCGGCCACCGCGCCGGAGGACACCAGCACTACCTTGCGTCCCGCGGCGTGGCTGGCGCCGATGAAGCCGGCCAGCGCCGCGGCATAGCGCTCCGTCAGGCCGCCGCCATCCGCCGCCAGCAGGTTGCTGCCGACCTTGAGCACGGCGCAGCGCCATTCCGGCAACGGCTGTTCGGGCAACAGCGCGCTCATGGTGCATCCTCCAATGGCGCGGCGATGCGGTCGCCGTGGCTCTTCGGCGCCGACACCACCAGGAAGCGCGCGTCGGCGCCGCTGTCGTTGCGCATCTGGTGCGCCGCGCCGGGCGGTACGTGCAGGCCTTCGCCATGCCGCAGCCGGTGCGGCGCACCCTCCAGCTCCAGCACAGCCTCGCCTTCCAGCAAGCAGAAGAACTGCCGCGCATGCGCGTGGCGATGGCGCTGCTCGGCCGTGCCGGGCGGCATGCGCTCCTCGATCACGCCGAGGTCGTCGCCTGCCAGCAGGTGCCAGCCGTCGCAGCCCCGCCCCCAGCGGCAATGACCGGCATTGTGCGTACCGACCGCACCCATGACCTTCTCCGTTTAGACGTCCAGACGTCCAAGCCTAGCATGCAATTCCTGCAGCCGCAGGTCGTGGCCGGCACCCGGCGACACGCGTTGCGCGAGGCTGGCCTCGGGGCTGCGCCCCTGCCCCGCCGAAGCCGCCGCGTCGGCCGCGGCGCGATAGGCGTCGCGGAACGGCACGCCGGCGGCGGCCTGCTCGATCGCCACGTCGGTGGCGTACATCGCCGGCTCGATCGCCGCGCGCATCGCGCCCTCGTTCCACTCCAGCCGCGCCAGCAGGTCGGGCACCAGTTCCAGCGCCATCAGGCCATGGCGCACGCCATGGAAGATCGAGCCCTTGGAGAACTGCAGGTCGCGCTGGTAGCCGGACGGCAGCGACAACAGCTGCTCGATCTCGGTGCGCGCGGCGGCCACGCTGGCGTAGCTGGCGCGCAGCAGTTCCACCACGTCGGGGTTGCGCTTGTTCGGCATGATCGAGCTGCCGGTGGTGTATTGCGACGGCAGCTTCACGAAATCGAATTCGGCGGTGGTGAACAGCGACAGGTCCCAGGCCAGCCGGCGCGTGTCGAGCATGGCCGCGCCGATCGCCTCCAGCACCGCCATCTCGTACTTGCCGCGCGAAAGCTGCGCATAGATCGGCGACACCTGCATGCGCATGAAGCCGAGCGCGGCGGTGGTGTGTTCGCGGTCCAGCTTCAGGTTGACGCCGTAGCCGGCGGCGGTGCCCAGCGGGTTGGCGTCGATCAGCTCGCGCGTGCCGCGGGCACGGAAGGCGTTGTCGATGAAGCCCTCGGCGAAGCCGGCGAACCACATCGCGGTGGACGAGACCACGGCGCGTTGCAGGTGGGTGTAGCCCGGCAGCGGGATCGCCGGCTGCGCGGCGCGTTCGAGACAGACCTGCGCGATCGCGCGGCAGTGCGTCTCCAGTGCTTCGAGCTTTTCCTTCAGCCACAGCCGCGTGGCGACCAGGATCTGGTCGTTGCGGCTGCGCCCGGTATGCACGCGGCGGCCGGCATCGCCCAGCCGCTCGGTGAGCCGGGCCTCGATGGCGGAATGGCAATCCTCGTAGCGCTCGTCCAGCACGAAGGCGCCGCTCTTGAAGTCATCCGCCAATGCATCGAGCTCGCGCTTCAGCGCGGCGGCTTCGTCAGCGCTCACCACGCCAATGTTGGCCAGCCCTTCCACATGGGCCTTGCTGGCGGCGATGTCGTGCAGGAAGAACTCGCGATCCAGGATCACGTCGTCGCCGGCGAGGAAACGCATGATCTTCGCGTCGATCTGGATGCCGGATTTTTGCCACAACGGCTGCGTCATCGTGAAAGGTCCTGTTGGAGCGCACCCTGTGCGCGATGGCTTTGATGTGAGTTACGGCGACGTGTTTCGCGCACAGGGTGCGCTCCTACGCGGGAATGGCGGTGTATTCGTCCACGCCGATCGCGCGGTTGACGTTCTGCATGGCCTGCGTGGCCGCGCCCTTGAGCAGGTTGTCCAGCGTGGCCACCACCACCACGCGCTTGCCGTCGGCCGAGAGCGCGAAGCCGCCGATCTCGACGTGGTGCTTGTGGGCGATGCGGCTTACCCACGGCGCCTCGTCCAGCACGCTCACCAGCTTCTCGGCGCCGTAGGCATGATGGAAACGCGCCAGCACGTCTTCGCGCTTCAAGGGCTTGGCGAGGTAGAGATTGGTGGTGACAGTAAGGCCGCGGAAATGCGGCGCCACGTGCGGCATGAACTCCACCGGCAGGCCGAGCTGGAAGCTGACTTCCTTTTCGTGCGTGTGGCCGGTGAGCGCGTACGGCATCAGGTTGTCGCGCAGTTTTTCCGGATCGTTCTTGTCCGAAGGCGTGGTGCCCGCGCCGGAATAGCCGGACACGCCGAAGCACACCGGCGGCGCGGCAAGGAGGTCCTTCAGCGGCGCGATCGAAAGCTGCATCGCGGTGGCATAACAACCCGGGTTGCTGATCCGCTTCTCGCCACGCCATTTGTTGCGCGTGAGCTCGGGCAGGCCGTAGTACCACGCCTTGTCGAAGCGGTAATCGGCGGAAAGATCGACCACCACGGTATCCGGCGCGGCCTTGTCGATGGCTTCCACGTAGGGCGCGGCCTTGCCGTTGGGCAAGGCGAGGATCACCACGTCGGCGCGCTTCGCCGCCACGGCGGCGGGATCGAGGTTCTCGTAGCGCAGCTCACCCGTGTAGGCGTCGCTGTGTTCGCTGACGCGCTGGCCATCCAGCTCGCGCGAGGAGACGAAGCGCAGCTCCAGTGCCGGGTGCGCCGCGACCAGGCGGATCAGTTCCGCGCCGGTGTGGCCGCGCGCGCCGACGATGCCGATGCTTTTCTTCTGCTGCGTCATTTCTGTCATCCAATCAGCGTCGGCTGCCGCTGCGCGCAATGCGCCACGCAGCGTGCGATGGTGTCGAAGTTGC
This sequence comes from Rhodanobacter sp. DHB23, assembly GCF_014842975.1. Taxonomy (GTDB): domain Bacteria; phylum Pseudomonadota; class Gammaproteobacteria; order Xanthomonadales; family Rhodanobacteraceae; genus Rhodanobacter_A. Next base: position 165,546 of record NZ_JACYXK010000026.1, read on the forward strand.
CGTCGAGGCCGTACCAGAACACCTTCCACTTCGGCTGCTTGAGGCAGCCCTCGGATTCGGCGTAGTAGAAGATGTTGACCTGGTTGCCGTGGCGCGAGCGCCAGAACAGCTGCGGATTCTCCTCGCGCATCACCTGCCACACGGCGCGGCCCAGGCCTTCGCCCTGCGCGTCGTCGAGCACGGCGAACTTGTCGAGGTAAGGCAAGCCGCCCTCCATGGTGAGGATCATCGCCGCGCGGTAGTTCTCGCTCACGTAGATGCGGTACGGCGTGGTGCGATCGAAGTAATCCGCCACCAGTTCGCGGCCAAAGCTGGATTCGATCAGCTCGCGCATGCGCGCCCGGTCGATGCCGTCCCACGACTCGAGACGCAGCACCTTCTCGCCACGCCGCACGAGCGTGCCCGAGCCCTTGTGGGTGAACAGTTCCTTGGCCAGCTCGGCGGGGCGCGTGATCGACACCGACGAGGTGAGCGGCAGGCTGTTCAGCAGGTCGGCGATCTGTTCGATCTTCAGGCGCATGCCGCCGTTGATCCACGGCTGCGCCATCAGGTGTTCGTACTCGGTGCTGAGGTTGATCGAGTCGATCAGCCTGCCCTCGCCGTCGAGCAGGCCGCCGGTGCCGGTGAGGAACACGATCTTGTACGGCTGCAGCACGCGCACCAGTTCGTTGGCGGCGACATCGGCGTTGATGTTGAGGATCTGCCCTTCGTCGGTTTCGCCCAGGCTCGCGATCACCGGGATCGAGTTCGCACGCAAGCTGGCCTCGATCGGCGCGAGGTTGATGCCCTCCACCTTGCCCACCATGCCGAGCTGATCGCGATCGAGGTAGCTGGCCATGAACACGCCCGAAGGCACGGCGGTGGCGCGCGTGTCCATCGCCTGCAACGCCTCGACCAGTTTGAGGTTCTGCTGCATGAACACCTTGCGCACGATGCCCAGTGCCTTCGGCGAGGTGACGCGCAGGCCGTTCACCGTCTGCTTGACGATGCCGGCGGCGAACAGCTCCTCGTCCAGCTGCGGGCCGGCGCCGTGCAGCACGATGGGCGTGAGGCCCACTTGTTGCAGGAAGGTGAGCGAGGAGGCGAGGTCCTGCAGCTCGTCGCGCAGCACCGCGCCGCCGACCTTCACCACGGCGAAGCGCTTGGAGTCCAGCTCGGAGAAGCGCTTGAGGTACTGCTGGATTTCCTTCGCGCTGCCCATGCTCGACAACAGGCGCACGATGGTCTTGCGGGTGTGCTTGTGCGTTTCCATTTTTGTGTTTTCCCGTGCGCTCATCCGTGAACGCCAGAGTCAAAAAGCGGCCTTCCGTGGCCGCACTTCTCAATGAGGCGAAAAATCGTTTCGGCGTAATGCTGCAACTGATCCAGCGCCACCCACTCGTCGGCGGTATGCGCCTGCGCGATGTCACCGGGTCCATAGACGAAGGCGATGTAGCCGGCGGCCGAGAACAGCGAGGCCTCGGTCCAGAAATCCACCGCGTTGCCCACGGGGATCTCCAGCTCGTCGGCCAGGTCGCGCGCGGCCAACCGGCGCGCCTCGGCAGTGGCGGTGTCGCCTGCCGGCAGCGAGGGTCCGCGGAAGGTTTCCTCGAAATGCGCGGGCGCGGGCTCGGCCAGCGCACGGAAGCGTTCGAGCAGGCCGTCGGGATGCATCGTCGGCAACGGCCGCATGCCGAAGCGCACCTCGGCACTGGGCGCGATCATGTTGGCCTTGATGCCGCCTTCGATGCGGCCGATGTTGAAGCGCAGACCGGTGAGCCCGCCGAAGCGCTCATGCGATTGCGCGGCCACGAAATCCAGCGCGGCATCGCCCCAGCGCACTGCCTGGTGCAGCGCGCTGTCGCTGGGTTTCTGCTCGCCCGAGGCGTGGCCGGCGTGGCCGGCAAAGCGCATCAATACGGACTGGATGCCACGGTGGGCCAGTACGGCTTCGCCCTTAGTGGGCTCGGCCACGATCACCGCCTGATAACTCCCCTCTCTCGGAGGGAGAGGGGGAAAATCGCGCAGGAAGCCGGCGATGCAACGCGGATCATTGGCCTCTTCGTCGGTGGTGAACAGCAACGCCATGTCGCCAGAGCTGGCGTTCGCCACCGCGAGCAGCGCCGCCGCCGCGCCCTTGATATCGCAGGCACCGAGGCCGATAGCACGGTCCGCCGTCACGCGCAGTTCGTGCGGGCTGGCCGTCCACGCCGGCGAATCGGGCACCGTGTCCAGGTGCACGTTGAACAGCAACTTCGGCTGGCCGCGCACCGCGTGCAGACCGACCGCACCAGCGCCGTGGTCGGTCACCGTGATGTCGAAGCCGGGCAATTGCGCGCGGATGTAGTCGAAGATGCCACCCGTGGTGATCGCACGCGGCGGATTGCGGGTGTCGAACGACACCAGCGCCTTGAGGTGTTCCAGTGTGGATTGCAGCAACGGATTCATGGCTGGCCTGATGCTCTGGTGTAGACGTCCTGATCGAGTTTTTCCATCAGGTTCTGCGGCCGCGCGGGCGCGGTGAAACCGAAGCCGGCATACAAGCCATGCGCGTCACCGGTGGCCAGGCTGAAGCGGCGCAGCCCCTGCAATTGCGGATGCGCCATCACTGCCGTCATCAGCGCCTTGGAATGGCCCTGCCCGCGGTGTTCCGACAGCACGAACACGTCCGCCAGGTAGGCAAACGTGGCGCAATCGGTGACCACACGTGCGAACGCCACCTGGCGTCCATCGACATAGCCGCCGAAACACAGCGAACCGGCGATGGCCCGTTCCACCGTCTCGCGCGGAATGCCGCGGCTCCAGTAAGCCTCGGTGGTGAGGAAGCGGTGGATCAGCCCGATATCGAGCCGCTCCTTGTCCGTACTGATCTGCAGTGCGCCCATCAGGCAACGCTCCCGTGTTCGCGGCGCGACGGCTCCGCCGCGTGCAGGTAGACGTTGATCGTGTCGGCGGGGCGCGGCAGCGACAAGGCATCGAGGATCTGCCCGACCGCGCCGCGGTGATACGCGCCATGCACGATCAGGTGCTGCAGCATTTCGGCGTGCGACATCTCGCCCGCCTTGCCGTCGGTGAAACGGAAGCGGATGCGTTCGTCCATGCGTTCCACGGGCAAATCGCGCGCATAGCCGACCAGCCACGCATCGCTGGCGCGGATGCTTGCCGTCAACGCCGGAAGTTCCGGCGTTTCCTCGGTGTTGGTGGCGGTGTACGGGTGCGGCTCGCCCAGCAGATGTGCGGCGAAGATCCGGTCCACCACGAACGTGTGGTTCATCACGCGGATGGCCTTGCGGCGCTGCTCCGCATGACGATCACCGTCGATGGCGGCCATGGCCTCCAGCATCTGCGCATTCGCCCACGCCTTGTACGCGAACAGGGAGGCGAACATGTCAGCGGTTGACCTCCGCCCACAGCGTGCTGCTCATGCCGAACAGCTTGATGAAGCCTTCGGCCTCGGCCACGCCCCAATCGGCCGACTGCGCGTAGGTGGCGCCCTTGGCGTTGAGGATGTGCTTCGATTCGATCGCCACGGCGTTGACCACGCCGCCATTGGTCTCCAGCGTGACCTCGCCGTTGACGGTGGACTGGCTGGAAGCGAGGAAGGCCTCCAGGTCGGCCTTCAGCGGATCGTGGAAGAAGCCTTCGTACACCACTTCCACCCACTTGCGCGCCACGTCCGGCTTGAAGCGGTTCTGCTGCTTGCTCAGCACGGCCTCTTCCAGCGCGCGGTGCGCAGTCAGCAGGGAGATCAGGCCCGGTGCCTCGAAGATTATGCGGCCCTTGAGGCCGATGGTGGTGTCACCGGTGTAGAGGCCGCGGCCCACGCCGTAGGGCGCGAACAGCGCATTGAGCTTGGCCAGGATCTTGTGGCCGGCGAGCTTCTCGCCGTCCAGCGACACCGCCTCGCCTTTTTCGAAACCGATCTTCACGCGCAGCGGCGCGACCGGCCATTCGGCGCGCGGCTTGCACCAGCCGCGCGCGCCCTCGCCCGGAGCTTCCCACTTGTCGATCTCGCCGCCGGACATGGTGACGCCGAGCAGGTTCTCGTTGATGGTGTAGGCCTGCTGCTTGGCGCGCACGCCGAAGCCGCGCTCTTCGAGGAACTTCTGCTCGTAGGCGCGCGTCTGCGTGTGCTCCTTCTGGATCTCGCGGATCGGCGCCACGATCTCGTAGTCGCCCAGCGACTTCACCGCGAGGTCGAAGCGCACCTGGTCGTTGCCCATGCCGGTGCAGCCGTGCGCGATGGCGCGCGTGCCCAGTTCCGCGGCGCGCTTCAGCGCGGCCTCCACGATCAGGTAGCGGTCCGACACCAGCAGCGGATACTGGCCCTGGTAGCCCTCACCCGCCCACACGAAGGGCTTCACGAAACCGCTCCAGATCGCCGGGCCGCCGTCCACGGTGACATGGCTGGCCACGCCCAGTTCCTTCGCGCGGTTCTCGATGAAAGCACGCTCTTCGGCATCCACGCCGCCGGTGTCGGCGAACACGGTGTGCACGGCCCAGCCGCGCTCCTTGAGGTAGGGCACGCAGAAGCTGGTGTCGAGGCCGCCGGAAAAGGCGAGGACGATGTCTTTGCTCATGGCTTGCGAATCCTGGTCGGGGAAGATGTCAGTTGGAGGAAACGACGATGCGCGGTTCGCAGCGCACCGGGAAATTCACGGAGTTGGCGATGAAGCAGGCGTGGTGCGCAGTCTCGTGCGCGGCCAGCGCCTTGGCGGGGTCGCTGTCGGCGCGGATGGTGACCACCGGGCGCAGCACCACTTCGGTGAAACGGCCGCCGTCACCCTCGGTGGCCATCGTGCCTTCGGCCGCGTCGTCGTAGGCCACGACCACCACGCCGGCCACGGTGGCCATGTGCAGGTAGGACAGCATGTGGCAGGTGGACAACGCGGCCACCAGCATGTCTTCCGGGTTGTATCGGGTGGCGTCGCCGCGGAAGGTCGGATCGGACGAGCCGGCCAGCTCCGGCTTGCCGGGTACGCGGATCAGGTGGTTGCGGCTGTAGTTGCGGTAGCCGTCGGTGCCGGTGCCGCGGTTGCCGGTCCAGAGCACGTCCACGCGATAACGGTGCATGTGGCTCACGGCGCGCCCTCTTCCAGCCTAGCCATCCATTCGGCGAGCGTCGCATCGCCGTCGCTGCCGCGGCGGCGCAGGCCGGCGATCACGCCGAGGCGGTTGCGCTCCGGGTGGTTCTGGCTGAGCTTGAACTTGCCCTCGACCTGCTCGACGGCGATCTCGATGCCGACAATGGCTCGCAGCAGGTTCTCGACGTGGTCATCCGGCGCATCGGCCACGCGCCACGGCTGCGGCTCGGCGGCTTCGTGGTGGTCGGTGAGGCGCTCCAGCAGCGCGCGCAGCCAGGCCGCGTCCTCGACGACCTTCAGGCGGCCACGCACGTGCACCACCGCGTAGTTCCAGGTCGGCACTTCGCGGTGCGTCTCCGCCTTGCTCGGATACCAGTTCGGGCTGACGTAGCCCTGCGGCCCCTGGAAGATCGCCAGCACCTCGGCGCCGCCCATCTTCGCCAGTTCATTGCCGCGTGCGACGTGGCCGTGCAGCGCACCGTCCACCAGCTCCAGCGGAAAATGATTGGCGACGACACCATCCGCCGCGTTCGCCACCACGGTGGCGAACGGGTAGTCGCGGATCAACCCGTGCAGGGCTTCCGCGCGCGTCTCGACGAACGACTTGGGCGTGTACATGGCGAGCTCAGCGCTGGCCGACCAGCGACGCCATCACCGCCTTCTGCACGTGCAGGCGGTTCTCGGCCTCGTCGATGGCGATGCAGTACGGCGCATCCATCACCGCGTCGGTGGCCTTGACGTTGCGGCGCAGCGGCAGGCAGTGGCTGAACAGGCCGTGGTTGGTCAGCGCCATCTTGGCCTCGTCCACGATGAAGTGCTTGTTGGCTTCGCGGATCGGCTTCTCCTGTTCCCACTTGCCGAAGTACGGCAGCGCCCCCCAGCTTTTGGCGTACACCACGTCGGCGCCGCTGTAGGCCTCCTCGATGTCGTGGCTGACCTTGAGCGAGCCGCCGTTCTGCTCGGCGTTCAGGCGGCCAAACTCCATGTAGCGTTCGTCCAGCACGTATTCCGGCGTGGGGCACAGCAGGGTCACGTCCATGCCCATCTTGGTGGCGATCAGCAACGCGGAGTTGGCCACCGCGGTGTTGAGCGGCTTGGGGTGGTAGGTCCAGGTCAGCACGTACTTCTTCTTCGTGAGGTCGCCCAGGTGTTCGCGCAGCGCCAGCGCATGCGCCAGTTCCTGGCAGGGATGGGTGATCGTCTCCATGTTGATCACCGGCACCGTGGCGTACTTCGCGAACGCCTTGATGACCTTGTCCTCGCGGTCCACCGACCAGTCCTGGAACTTCGGGAAGGCGCGCACGCAGATCAGGTCGGCGTAGCGGCTCAGCACGCGCGCCACCTCGGCGATGTGCTCCTCGGTGTCGCCGTCCATCACCGTGCCCGGTTCGAACTCGATCGGCCATGCATCCTTGCCGGGCGACAGCACCACGGCATGCCCGCCCAGCTGGAACGCGCCCAGCTCGAAGCTGGTGCGCGTGCGCATCGAGGGATTGAAGAACAGCAGCGCCACCGACTTGCCGGCCAGCTGCGCGCCCGCGGGCGAACGCTTGAACGCGGCGGCCTGCTCCAGCAGCGCGTCGATCTCGGCGCGGCTCCAGTCCTGGGTGGTGAGGAAGTGGCGGATGGTCATGGGTGGAATCACTCTTGGTGAACAGTATGGATGGCCGTTTTTTTGCGGATGGCTCCGCGTGAAACAAAACCAGAAACCGGAAACAAAAAAACCCGGCGCGCCGGCCGGGTTTTTCGTCGATACGTGATGCAGCAGCGCGCGACAGCCTACCCGGCCGAATGTTCGTCCAGCGGTCGGCGCGCACGCGACGTCATGCCAGCAGCCATGCGGGCGCTGGTCAGGACATTGGCGGTATAGACGGCTGTGGACATGGAAGTACCAGGCGGGTGAGTCATCATCATGACGGGATTCTCGCTGCCATGCAACATGCCTTTGGAAGTGCGGCCGCGGATGGCTATCCGCGCGATCCTTGCGACCAAGGACGATCACAAAGGCAAAAACGAAGGCGCCGCCCGGAGGCGGCGCTTTCGCTCACTCGGCGGGGGTCACGCTTACCCGCACGCGCAGGCGCTCGCCGGGGTCGTAGCCCAGGCGCGATTCGTAGACTTCGCCGCGATAGCGGTATTCCACGTCGTAGCCCACGATCTGGCGCTGCTCGCGGCCACCGACCATGGTGCAGTTGGTCTGGGTGGTTTCGTAACTGCTGCCCTTGCTGGCAACGCTGTTGCCCACTGCACCACCCGCGACCGCGCCGGCGACCGTGGCGGCGCGGCGGCCGTCGCCCTTGCCGATGGTGCTGCCGAGCACGCCGCCGACCACCGCACCGAGGATGGTGCCGGCCGCGGTGTTGCCCGGGTTCTGCTGCACCACCTGCTGGTTGTAGCACTCCTGGTGCGGCGCGGCCTGCGTGACACCGTAGACCGGATCGACCCGCAGCACGTCGGCCCAGCCGAAATGCGCGCTGTCGTCCTGCGGAGGGCCATACTGCGCGCCGGGCGGCGGCGGTGGCGGTTGCGGCGGGTAATTCGCATCCTGCGCCTGGGCGCCGGTGGCGGCCAGCGCCAACATCAGCGCGGCAACGGGAAACTTGAGCATTGCAGACTCCGGGAATGGTGTTTCAGGCGCAAATCGCCGCATGGCGAATTGCAGCAAAGGGACACTGAATCGCGGCTTAGAATCCCTTGGCTGCGGCACCGTGCCGCCTCCCCCGCTGGCTCCTTGTTAAGATGCGCGGCTGGCCTGCCCCCATGGCCACCGCAGGAAACTCCGACGATGCCGATTTCGCTCTACAGCAGCCTGACCCGCCGCACCGAGACCTTCGTCCCGCTCGATCCGCAGCGGGTGACGATGTACGTGTGCGGGCCTACGGTATACAGCTACGTGCATATCGGCAATGCCCGGGGCCCGGTGGTGTTCGACGTGCTGGCCCGGCTGCTGCGCCGGCACTACCCGAACGTGGTGTACGCCCGCAACATCACCGACGTGGACGACAAGATCAACGCCGCCGCGCTGGAACAGGGCGTGGGCATCGAGACGATCACCGGCCGGTTCACCGCCGCCTACCGCGAGGACATGGCGGCGCTCGGCATCGCCCCGCCGGACGTGGAGCCCTGCGCCACCACGCATATCGGCCCCATCGTCGCGATGATCGAGCGGCTGATCGCCGGCGGCCACGCCTATGTGGCGGAAGGCCACGTGCTGTTCGACGTGGCCAGCTATCCGGACTACGGCACGCTTTCCGGCCGCGACACCGAGGAGCTGATCGCCGGCGCGCGCGTGGAAGTGGCGCCGTACAAAAAGAATCCCGTCGACTTCGTGCTGTGGAAGCCCTCCACGCCCGAACTGCCGGGCTGGGACAGCCCCTGGGGCCGCGGCCGGCCCGGCTGGCACATCGAGTGCTCGGCGATGGCCGGGAAGCACCTGGGCGAGACCATCGACATCCACGCCGGCGGCAACGACCTGTTGTTCCCCCACCACGAGAACGAGATCGCCCAGTCCACCTGCGCCCACGGCGGCAAGACCTTCGCGCGCTGGTGGCTGCACAACGGCATGCTCACCTTCGACGGCAGGAAGATGTCCAAGTCGCTGGGCAACGTGCTGCAGCTGCACGAGATCCTGAAGCACCACCCCGCCGAGGCGCTGCGCCTGCGCCTGATGAGCGGCCACTACCGCCAGCCGCTGGACTGGTCCGACGCCGCCATCGCGCAATCGGTGAACACGCTGGACGGCTGGTACCGCGTGCTGCGCGACCTCGCGCATGTCGCGGTGGACACCGCGCAGCTGCCGGTGCCCGCCGCCATCGAAGCCGCGCTGTGCGACGACCTCAACACCCCGCAGGCGCTGGCCGAGCTGTCCGTGCTGGCCGATGCCGCCCGCGCGCAGGGCACGCCCGTGGCCAAAGCCGCCCTGCTCGGCGGCGGCGCCCTGCTCGGCCTGCTGCAGCAGGACCCCGAGACGTGGTTCAAGCAGGCCGGCGGCAACGAGGTCGATGCCGCCAGGGTGGAAGCCTTGCTGGAGGAGCGCCGCGCCGCGCGCGCCGCGCGCGACTTCGCCCGCGCCGACGCGATCCGCGCCGAGCTCTCCGCCATGGGCGTGACCATCGAGGACGGCGCGCAGGGCACGCGCTGGAGCGTGGCCAAGGCGTGACCGCCATGAAGGAGGCGCATGGCCTGCGCGCAAGCTCACGGCGCGGGCCGCAAGGCGGCGCCGGGCAGGTTCTTAGCGCATCGCCGGCATGCGCGCGATAATGCGCGCATGAACGATATCGCCACGAACACCACCAGCAGCGCTGCCGAGGCGCAGCGCGAGATCGCAGGGGAATTCGCCTACTTCAGCGAATGGAGCGAGCGCTACCAGTACCTGATCGACCTCGGCAGGCAACTCCCGCCCTTCCCCGACGAGTACCGCACCGAGGCGTGGCGCGTGCACGGCTGCCAGTCGATGGTCTGGCTGGTGCCCGGCGGAGACGCGTCGAGGATGCACTTCGCGGCGGCCAGCGACTCGGCCATCGTGTCCGGCCTGATCGCCCTGGTGCTGCGCGTGTATTCCGACCGGCCGGCCGCGGAGATCGTGGCCACGGAGCCGGACTTCATCCAGGCCATCGGCCTCGCCAAGCACCTCTCGCCCACGCGCTCGAACGGACTGGCGGCGATGCTGGCGAAACTGAAGGGCTATGCCGCCGCGGCCGCAAGCCGCGAGGTGTAAGAGCGGACTCCCTTTCGTTCACGCGCACAAAAAGCCCCGCTCGAAGCGGGGCTTTTGTTGAAGAGTCCGGCATGGATGCCGGTTCGATCTTTGCGCTCATGGAGTAGCGCAAAGGAACCGCCATCAATCCCCCATCTGCTTCTGCAGATGCTCGCGACGCTCCTGCGCATCCAGCGACAGCGTGGCGATCGGACGCGCGTCGAGGCGCTCGACGCCGATCTCCTCGTCGGTCTCCTCGCAGTAGCCGTAGCTGCCTTCCTCGATGCGGCGCAAGGCCTTGTCGATCTTGGATATCAGCTTGCGGTAGCGGTCGCGGGTGCGCAGCTCCAGCGAGTTTTCGGTTTCGCGGGTGGCGCGCTCGGCCTCGTCGCCCACGTCGCGCACTTCGTCACGCAGGTTGTCCATGGTCTGGCGCGATTCCTCGACCAGCTGGTCGCGCCAGTCGCGCAGCTTGTTGCGGAAGTAGGCCAGGTGCATCGGGTTCATGTACTCCTCCTTGGAGGAGGGACGGTAACCCTTGGGCAAGGCGATCTGAGTGGTGGCTGGCAAGGCGTAGCGCCCGTCTTCGCGGGTGACGCCGTTGTCGGAATTCTTGTCTGCCTTTTTATTCATTGCGGATGATGCGTTTTTCGATGACTTGTGGGATGCGTTGGCCAGGGTATCTGTGGTACGTGGCAACACCATGGCGGTGGCGCTCGCAACCTTGCCCTTGATCGGCAGGGCGGCGGGCGACGGGGATGTTTTCTTCTCGACAGGCGCCGCCTTGGCCGGTGCGGCCACCGGCTGGGGAGCGGCGGCCTTGACCGGCTTGGCAACGGCGACCGGCTTGGCCGCGGCCTTGTTCGCCACAGGCTTGGCGACCGGCTTCGCCACCTTCTTCGCGACGGACTTGGCGGCGGGCTTGGCTGCCGGCTTCTTGGCCACGGGCTTGGCCGCTTTCTTCGCGACCGGCTTCCCCGGCTTCTTCGCAGCGGGCTTGCCCGCGGGCGACGGCTTCTTGGCCGGGGCCTTCTTCGCCGCGACCTTCTTCGCCTCGGCCTTTTTCGCGACAGGCTTCTTCGCCGCCGGTTTCTTCGCGGCGGGCTTGGCTGCCTTCTTCACGGCGACCTTCTTCGCAGCCGCCTTCGCGCCAGCGGCTTTCGCCTTGGCGGATGCACTGCTGCCTGCGGCCTTCCCCTTCGAAGCCTTGGCGGCGGTCGAACTGCGCGTGGTTTTCGCCATCTTCCTTCACCATTTATTGGCCTTGGCGGCCGGGTGTTATAGCCCATGTACCCTGCACCGGCAAGCCGGCTTCTGGGATACTCGCCCCACTGAATAGCGACAAGTCGTTCCAGCAACGTGAATGCGCCGACCCGTTTCCTGCTGCTCCTGCTGCGCCTCTACAAGCGCTGGCTCAGCCCCCTGATCGGACAGCATTGTCGTTTCTACCCTAGTTGCTCCGATTATGCACGCGGCGCGATCGTGCGCTTCGGCCCCTGGCGCGGCGGCCTGCTCGCCGCGTGGCGGCTGCTGCGCTGCCAGCCGCTGTGCGCGGGGGGCGAGGACCCCGTGCCTGGGCGATTCCACTTCGTGCGCTGCCGGCATCACGAGGAAGCTGGCTCGCCGCCACCTCCCCCGCAAGCGGACGGTGGGAACTGAGACCCTCCCCGGCACGGGACGCCTGTAGACCGGGAACGGACCCGGAGGAATCAAGGCGAGCCGAAGCCGCCCGCCACGCCCTTGCTGGCATAGGCCACCGCGTCATGCGGATGCAGGCTCTCCTGATGCTCCACGCGCACGTGGAAATCGGCGAGGCGTTCGTCGGCGTCGAGCGCAAGCTGGATGCGCCGGGCCGCGTCTTCGCAGAACATCAGGTTGCCGCCGTTGGCGAGCGCGAAGGCCTGTTCGTCCTCGCGCTTCACCGCCGTCTGCACCGGCGTGCCCAAGGCATGTTCCACGCGATCCAGCGTGGCCATGAGGTCGAACGGCACGCCTTCCTTCAGCCGTACCAGCAGCCGCGCCACGCTGCGCTGCGCGTGCGGCGTGGCGACGATGCCGCGCTCGCTGCCCAGCCATGCCAGCACGGCGGCGTGGTCGACCGGCCCGGCCGCGTCGAAGTCACGTGCGAACTGCTCCTGGATCAACTGGCGCGAGAGCGCGGCGGAAGCCGGGCACGTGGAGGAATAGACCACCTCGGTGCCCAGCTCCAGCCGGAACCCCTCCGGCCCGAGGCTCGCCTCGACCGACACGGGGTAACTGCGCCAGCCACTGTGCGCGCTGCGCAGGGCGCTGCGGCGCACCAGCGCGTCGAAACGGATGCTGAGGCGGGCGCGGTCGGACAATTCGCCGTGCGACTCGAGGAAGGCGCGCAGCAGGCCCTCCAGTACCGCCGCGCTGAGCGGCTGCGCGCCCAGGTGATGGTCGACCAGCAGGTACAGCCGCGACATGTGGATGCCGCGCTTGTCGGGCTGCACGAGATTGACGAAGGCGCCGACCTGCGCGCTGGCGCGCTGCACCTCGCCGTCGCCGGCATCGAAGCGCACCGGCACCTCGATGCCGTCCATGCCCACCCAGTCCAGCGCGCCACGCAGATGCGGCTGCGCCTGGGCGGCGACGTCGGGCATCAGGCGGCTGGTGTTCTCGTGGCTGTGCATGGGCGTACTCGTGGCGCGGAGTCGTCTATTTTGGGCCGGTCTGGCGCATTGCAACAGGCGGCAGCGGGAAACGCTGCGTTCAATCGGCCACGGCCGTCCGCCAGCGACGCGCCGCCCGCCATGCGGCAAAGGTGGCGCCGAAACCGCCCTGCCCGCCCTGCTGCAACACGGCCAACGGATCGTCCGCGCCACGCGCGCGGCGCAACAGGCGCCCGGCCTCGCGCGACTCCAGTGCGCGGAACACGCTGAGCGGCCCGGGCAACCGCGCCGCCTCGCGCCAGCCCGACTGCAGGTCGGCCAGTTGTGCCTCGATCGCCTCGTCGCGCGCCGCGCTGCGCTGGCGCAAGGCGCCGCGGGCGAGGCCGTAACGGGCCAGCCGCGCCATCGGCAATGGCAGGCGGTCGCGCTCGGCGTCGTCTTGCAGCCGGCGCAGCGCATGCAACAGATGGGCGAGCGCGGCCACGCGCGCGGCGCGCTCCGCTGCCGCGCCCTCGCCGTACCACCAGGCGGTTTCCAGTGCCGCCAACGCACCGTGCAACGAGCCGGCGGCGGCGACCTGGGCCGGGAAATCCGCCGCCGTGCCCTCTTCCAGTTGCGCCATCGCGGCCAGCACCGGCGCCAGCCAGCGCTCGGTGGCAATGGCATGCGCACGCTCGTCGTCGAACAGCACCTGGGTCAAGGGATGGCGGCCGCCACTGGCGGCGGCGCCGGACAATTCCTCGGCCCACCAGTTGAGCTTGCCCAGCGCCACGTGCGGCTCGCGGATGCCGTAGGCGGCGGCGAGCAGCTCCTGCTCCAGCGCGGCCAGCGCGACGTGGCCCGGGTACTTCGCCGGATCGACGAAGGCCAGCGCCATGCGCTGCGCCGGTTGCACCGCCAGCCACTTGTCGACGTAGCTCTGCAGCGCGCCGTGCGGGATCGCCGGCCCGCTCACGCGGCCACCTGCAATCCCAGCAGTTCGGCCAGCTGGCGCGGGTGGTCGACCACCGCGTCGGCGCCCCAGCCGTCCGGGTCGCCGCCATCGAGGTAACCCCAGCGCACCGCCACCGTGTACAGGCCGGCGGCGCGCCCGGCCTCGACGTCGCGCGCATCGTCGCCCACGAACACGCAGCGCGCGGGTTCGGCCCGGGCATGCTCGCAGGCCAACAATACCGGCTCCGGGTCGGGCTTCTTCACCGGCAGGGTGTCGCCGCAGACCACCGCGCTGGCGCGCAGGTCCCAGTCCATGCGGGCGATCAGCTCCTCGGTGAGGAAGCCGGGCTTGTTGGTGACGATGCCCCAGCGTTGCCCGCGCGCCTCGATGCCTTCCAGCAGCGGCGCGATACCGTCGAACGGCCGCGTATGCGTGGCCAGCATGCCCTGGTAAAGCTCGAGATAGCGCGGCATGCGCGCGAGCAGGGCCGCGTCGTCCTCGTCGAAGGCGCAACGCAGGATCGCGCGGCTGCCGCGCGAGACCACCTCGCGCACCGCGGCGTAGTCCGGCGCGGGGGCGCCGGCTTCCGCGCAATAGGCCACCAGCGCGGCATGCAGGTCCGGCGCGCTGTCGAGCAGGGTGCCGTCGAGGTCGAACAGCACGGCTTCGATATCCGCAGGCAGGGGCTTCACGCCGGCTTCCTTGCGCAGAGGATGTAGTTCACCGCGGTGCGGCGGCTCAGCCACGCCTTGCGGTTGAGCGGGTTGTAGCCCAGGCCGCTGACGTCCTCCAGCTCCAGATCCTCGTTGCGCAGCAGGCGCGCCAGTTCGGAAGGCTTGAGGAACTGCGCGTAGTGGTGGGTGCCGCGCGGCAGCAGGCGCATCACGTATTCCGCCCCCAGGATGGCCGCGCCGAAGGCGGCCGGCGTGCGGTTGAGCGTGGACAGGAACAGGCGCCCGCCCGGCTTGAGCATGGCGGCGAGATCGTGCACCAGGGCCGCGGGATCGGGCACGTGCTCGATCAGCTCCATGCAGCACACGGCGTCGAACGCCTCCGGTTCGGCCGCCGCGAGTTCCGCCGAGGATTGCTTGCGGTAGTCCACGGACAGGCCGGATTCGTGCAGGTGCAAGCGGGCGATGCCGATCACCTTGTCGCCCAGGTCGACGCCGGTGACTTGCGCTCCCGCGCGCGCCAGGGCCTCGCTGAGCAGGCCACCACCGCAGCCCACGTCGGCGACCTTCGCGCCACGCAGGTTCACGCGGGCGGCCACGTAGTCGGCACGCACGGGGTTGAGGTCGTGCAGCGGACGCGATTCGCCGTCCGGGTCCCACCAGCGCGCGGCGAGCTGGTCGAAGCGGGCGATCTCGGCGGGACTGACGTTGGCGCTGGTCATGTTCGAATCCACGGTGGGTCTATGAGTCTATTGAAAAGTACGGCCACGGATGACCGCTTCCTGATCTTCGCGCTCATGGACGAGCGCAAAAGCTCAAACCAGCCATTCATGCACCGTGATGTCCCAGCCGCCGCTGGTGTGCGCGGGATCGCGGTGGGCGATGGCCAGTGCCTCGGCCAGCGATTCGGCACGCAGCAGGTAGGCGCCGCCGCTCTTGTCGCCAAACGGGCCGCTCATCTCGTTGCGCCCCTGCGTGCGCAGTTCGTCAAGGAATTGCCTGTGCAACGGTACCGCGGCCGGATCGAGTTGCGGCCGGCGCACGAGAAGCACGAGATAGCGGTTCATGGCGGAAGCCCGTTGAAAAATACCGCCCGAGACGGGCGCAAGGATCAACTCCTCGCGATGCGTTCGCGCCAGGCGCGCGTGCGGGCAATGATGGCGTCCACGTCCATGCCCACCAGTTCGCGCGCGGCCAGCTTGCGGCGGCCGGCGATCCACACGTCGCTGACCTGGTGGCGCCCCGCGGCATACGCCAGTTGCGAGGCCACATGGTACAGCGGCTGGGTTTCCAGGTCGGACAGCCGCACCGCGGCGAGGTCGGCCTGCTTGCCCGGCTCGATCGAGCCGATCTTCGCGTCCAGTCCCATCGCCTTCGCGCTGCCCAGCGTGGCCGCATGCAACGCGCTGGCGGCATCGAGCGCGGCTGCGTCCTGCGCCACGGCCTTGGCCAGCAGTGCGGCGGTGCGCAGTTCGCCGAACATGTCGAGGTCATTGTTGGACGCGCAGCCGTCGGTGCCGATGGCGAGGTTCACGCCTGCCTTGCGCAGCTTCTCCGCCGGGCAGAAGCCGGAGGCCAGCTTGAGGTTGGATTCCGGGCAGTGCACCACCGACACGCCGGCCTCGGCGCAGGCGGCGATCTCGCCGCCGGTGAGCTGGGTCATGTGCACGGCGATCAGGCGGTCGTTGACCAGGCCCAGCTTCTGCAGTCGCTGGAACGGGCGCAGGCCGCTCTTCCGCTTCTCTTCCTCGACCTCGTGCGCGGTCTCGTGCAGGTGCAGGTGCACCGGGATGTCGAGCTGGTCGGCC
The DNA here is from genome assembly GCF_014842975.1 of Rhodanobacter sp. DHB23. Classification (GTDB taxonomy): domain Bacteria; phylum Pseudomonadota; class Gammaproteobacteria; order Xanthomonadales; family Rhodanobacteraceae; genus Rhodanobacter_A. Next base: position 181,351 of record NZ_JACYXK010000026.1, read on the forward strand.
AGCACGCGGATGCGCGCGAAGCTTTCGTCGGAGACGGTGTACGGCGCGTGCGGCGCGAACGCGGTGCTGACCAGCGCGTCGCCGCGGAAGCTGTCGTGCACCTCGCTGGCGCGCTCGAAGTATTCGTCCTGCGACTTCGCCCACGCGGTGGGGAACTCGATCACCGGCAGGCCGACCACGGCGCGGAAGCCCAGCTTGCGGTAGGTGGCGCCGATGGCATCGGGGAAGAAGTAGTTCTCGTTGGCGCAGGTGGTGCCACCGCGCAGCATCTCTGCCACCGCCAGTTCCACGCCGTCGCGCACGAATTCCGGGCCGATCACCTTGGCCTCGGCCGGCCAGATGTGCTGCTGCAGCCAGACCATCAGCGGCAGGTCGTCGGCCAGGCCGCGCAGCAGGGTCATCGGGTTGTGCGTGTGGGCGTTGACCAGGCCGGGGATCAGGGCGTGTTCGGGCAGGAACACGGTCTCGCGTGGTGCGTAGGTGGTGCGCGCCTTGGCAATCGGCAACAAGGCGACGATATGGTCACCGCTGATCGCCACCGCATGGTCTTCCAGCACCACGCCATGCGGCTCCACCGGAACGACCCAGCGGGCTTCGATCAGCAGGTCGATGGGTTGGGGCTGGGTATCGCTCATGCAGAACTCCAGTAAGCGGATAAGCGAAGGGCGGCCTACCTTGCGGCGCCGCCCCTCGGCTCGTCGTTTTGCCCGTCATTCCGGCGCAGGCCGGAATCCAGTGACTTTGTGCAGTCGTGCGAAGGGGCTTTGCGTGCTGCGCACGAGTGCTTCACTGGATCCCGGCTTTCGCCGGGATGACGAACCGGCAAAGGCGCGGGCTCAGCCCGCGCGCCGGTTCGTCACTTGCCGACGCGGCTGACGTATTCGCCGGTGCGGGTGTCGACCTTGATGGTTTCGTCCTGGCCCACGAACAGCGGCACGCGCACCACGGCGCCGGTTTCCAGCGTAGCCGGCTTGCCGCCGCCGCCGGAGGTGTCGCCGCGCACGCCGGGGTCGGTCTCGGTGATCTTCAGTTCGACGAAGTTCGGCGCCTGCACCGCGATGATCTCGCCGTTGAACAGGGTTACCACGCACTCTTCCTCGCCCTTCAGCCACTTGGCGGTGTCGCCGATACCTGCCTTGGAGGCCTGGTGCTGCTCGAAGCTCTCCTGGTGCATGAAGTGCCAGAACTCGCCGTCGGAGTACAGGTACTGCATGTCGGTGTCGGTGACGTCGGCGACCTCGAAGCTGTCGCTGGACTTCATCGTCTGCTCGGTGGTGCGGCCGGTCTTCAGGTTGCGGATGAAGATGCGGGTGAACGCCTGGCCCTTGCCGGGCTTGATGAACTCGGCTTCGGTGATGATCCACGGATCGTTGTTGTGAAGGATCTTCATGCCCTTCTTGACGTCGTTGAGACCAGCGGTGGCCATGCGATGAACTCCAAAGGTGAATGGTTCGGGTCCCGAGCGCCCCTCGTGCCGCAACGGCGGCTAAAATGGGCGGTTCGAGGGTCCGGTACGACCCGGACAAGGTCGCACATGATAACCGCAAGCCCCGGCGCACGCATTACAGAGGCTGCCGCCATGCCCGCCGGCGACTGGCGGCAGGCCTGGCGCGAAGCCGTCACCGATGCCGGCGAACTGCTCGCCCTGCTGGGCCTGTCGCCGCTTGCCGTGCGCCTGCCGCCTGCGGATGCCGGCTTCGCCCTGCGCGTGCCGCGCGGCTTCGTGGCCCGCATGCGCCATGGCGATGCGCGGGACCCGCTGCTGCTGCAGGTCCTGCCGCAACTGGCCGAGCTGGACGAGGTGCCGGGCTTCGTCACCGACGCGGTGGGCGACCTCGCCGCCCGCGAGGCGCAGGGCGTGCTGCACAAGTACCACGGCCGCGCCCTGCTGATCGCCAGCGGCAGTTGCGCGATCAACTGCCGCTACTGCTTCCGCCGGCATTTCCCCTATGGCGAGGAAATGGCCGCGGCCGGCCAGTGGCGCAAGGCGCTGGAGCACCTGCGGCAGGATCCCGGCATCGGCGAACTGATCCTCTCCGGCGGCGACCCGCTGGCGCTGTCCACCGCCAAGCTGGAGGAGCTGTCGCGCGGCCTGGCCGACCTCCCGCACGTCGCCCGCCTGCGCATCCACACCCGGCTGCCGGTGGTGCTGCCCGAGCGCATCGACGACGCCTTCACGAACTGGCTCGCTACGCTGCCGCTGCAGAAGGTCGTGGTGCTGCACGCCAACCACGCCAACGAATTCGACGCCAGCGTGGATGCCGCCTGCGCCCGCCTGCGGGACGCCGGCGCCACCTTGCTCAACCAGTCGGTGCTGCTACGCGGAGTGAACGACGACGCCGGCGTGCTGGCCGCGCTGTCCGAGCGCCTGTTCGCCGCCGGCGTGCTGCCGTACTACCTGCACCAGCTCGACCGGGTGCAGGGCGCGGCGCATTTCGAGGTCGACGATGCCCGCGCGCTGGCGCTGCTCGATGCGCTGCGCGCGCGCCTGCCCGGCTACCTCGTGCCGAAACTGGTGCGCGAGGTGGGCGGCGATCCCTCGAAACGCCCGCTGTAGACCCCGTTGCACCCGCGCTCGTTGCATCCACGGCTGGCGGTTCCGGCGCCAATCCGCTAAAACCGCCCATGCGGGTCGTCTCGCGCGGGACGCGAACGACCACCACCAGCTTCTCGCGACGCCGACACCCATGAAAAAAGATTTCGTCATCAAGATCCTCTTCATCGAACACTCGGTCGAAGATGCGGAGCAGATCATCAGCCTGCTGCGCAATACCGGCATCGCGGTGCGTCCGGCGCGCGCCACGGCCGCCGGGCAGGTGCAGACCGCGCTGGCCGAGCTGGAACCGGACCTGGTGATGTTCGACCCCGGCAATGGCGCCATCACCCTGCCCGAGGTGATCCGCATGCTGGATGCGCAGGGCAGCGACTATTCGGTGCTCGGCCTGGTCGGGACCCTGGACAACCAGCAGGTGGCCACCCTGTTCGAGCAGGGCGTGCATGGCATCGTCACGCGCGGCATGCCGGGCCAGTTGCTGGCCGTGCTGCGGCGCGAATTCGACGCCCTGCAGAACCGCCGCATGCTGCGCCGGCTGGAAAGCACCCAGCGCGAACTGGAGCGCCGCTGTGATGCCCTGCTCGACTCGTCCCGCGATGCCATCACCTATGTGCACGAAGGCGTGCACGTGCGCGCCAACCAGGCCTACCTGGAAGCCTTCGGCCACGAGAGCTTCGACGACCTGCTCGGCATGCCCATCCTCGACATGATCGACGCCGCCAGCGTCGACGAATTCAAGAACCTGCTGCGCGGCCATACCCGCCAGGAGAAGCTGCCGAACCAGGTCAGCCTGCGCGCCCGCCGCGCCGACGGCAGCCCGTTCGACGCCACCGTGGAATTCGCCCCGGCCACCTTCGAGGGCGAACCCTGCCTGCAGATCGTGTTCCGCCGCCAGACGATCGACCCGGCCATGCTGGAACAGCTGCAGCGCGACCCGGTCACCGGCCTGTACAACCGCGCCCACATGCTGGAATGCATCGACCATGCGGTGATCGACGCGGCCAAGGGCAAGAAGGGCCAGGCGCTGCTGCTGATCGAGCCGGACAACTGGTCGAGCATGGTCGGCGGCATCGGCCTGGCCAAGGCCGACGAACTGCTGGCCAGCTTTTCCGACCGCGTGCGCATCCTGCTGGGCGCGAACGACACCGCCGGCATGCTGGCCGAACACACGCTGGGCGTGATCCTCGACTCGCGCCCGGACGAGGCCATCCGCGAATGGATCGCCAAGCTGCAGCAGAGCATCGCCGGCGCGATCTTCGACGCCGGCTCGCGCTCGATCACCGCCACCGCCAGCATCGGCGGCAGCCTGCTGGGCGAAAAGAACGCCAATACCGAGCTGCTGCTCAACCAGGCCAGCCAGGCCCTGCGCACGGCACAGAGCCTGGGCAGCAACCAGGCCGACCTGCACGATCCCTCCGCGCGCGAGAAGGCCGACGAGGAACGCGAGCGCTACTGGCTGGACCTGCTGCGCAAGGCGCTGGACGACAAGGGCCTGATGCTCTACCACCAGCACACCATCAGCCTGCAGGACGCCGAGGGCGACTACTCGGAGATCCTGCTGCGCATGGACGGCCCGCAGGGCGAGGTGCTGCCGGGCTTCTTCATGCCGATCGCCGACAAGCACGGCCTCACCGGCGCCATCGACCGCTGGGTGCTCGACCAGGCCATCGCCGCGCTGCAACGGCGCGAGGGCATGGGCCAGCAGACCACGTTCTTCGTCAAGTTCACCGCCGCCTCGCTGCAGGACCCCAGCCTCCTCGACTGGCTGGGCGAACGCCTGGCGCAAGCCGGGCTGAAGCGCGGCCGCCTGGTGCTGGAGATGACCGAGAGCAAGGTGATGACCCTGCTGCGCCCCGCGCAGGAGTTCCTCGCCGGCTGGAAGAAGCTGGGCGGCCGTTTCGCGCTGGAGCAGTTCGGCTCGGGCCTCAACTCGTTCCAGTTGCTCAGCCACATCGACGCGGACTACCTCAAGATCGACCGCAGCTACATGGCCGACCTGCCGAAGTCGCCCGACAACCAGAAAAAGGTCACCGAGATCTGCCAGCAGGCGCGCGAACTGAAGAAGCAGACCATCGCCGAATGGGTCGAGGACGCCACCAGCACCTCGCTGCTGTTCGCCGCTGGCGTGGATTTCGTGCAGGGTAACTTCCTGCAGGTGCCGCAGCGGCTGGATTGAGCCCGGGCAGCCCGGTCCCGGGTCGGGTGCCCCGCACAAGGGCACATTCCGGCAACAACCAGCAAACAACAAAAAACCCGCGGAGCGATCCGCGGGTTTCTTGTCTTGCCTCGTGGCAGGCGCTCGCGCTTACTCGCCGCGGGCAGCCGCCTTGTTCGCGGCCTTGATCGCGGCGGCGGCGGCGACGTCTTCCTTGATGCGGGCAGCCTTGCCTTCCAGGTTGCGCAGGTAGTACAGCTTGGCGCCGCGCACCTTGCCCTTGCGCTTCACTTCCAGCGACTCGATCGCCGGGCTGTGCGCCTGGAACACGCGCTCCACGCCGGTGCCGTGCGAGATCTTGCGCACGGTGAAGGCGGAATGCAGGCCACGGTTGCGCTTGGCGATGACGATGCCCTCGAAAGCCTGCACGCGCTCGCGATTGCCTTCCTTCACCTTGACGTTGACCACCACGGTGTCGCCGGCGCCGAACTCCGGCAAGGGACGGGTGATCTGCTCGGCTTCGAACTGCTGGATGATCTTGTTCATGGCGACCTCAGTGGTTTGCGGCATCCCTGCCGCGGTAGTTCTGGTGGCGGCAATCCAAAGCCGCATTGTTTATTGTCCACCCGCCGCGCGGTATTCGCGACGGAATTCTTCCAGCAACGCGCGGGATTCCGCATCCAGCGCGCGTTGCGCCAACAGCTCCGGGCGCCTGAGCCAGGTCCGGCCCAGCGCCTGCTTCAGGCGCCAGCGGCGGATCGCCGCGTGGTCGCCGGAGAGCAGCACCGCCGGCACCTCGCCGTAGGCATCCCGCACCGGCTTCGCGTAGTGCGGGCAGTCCAGCAGGCCGCTCGAGAACGAGTCCTGCTCGGCGGACTGTGCGTCGTTCAACGCACCGTCCTGCAACCTGCCCACCGCATCGATCACCACCGCGGCACCCAACTCACCACCGGACAGCACATAGTCGCCGATGGAAAGCTCCTCGTCGACCTCGTGCGCCAGCAGACGCTCGTCCACACCCTCGTAACGCCCGCAGAGCAAGGCGATGCGCGGCAGCTTCGCCAGCGCTTCCACCCTGCCCTGCGTCAGCCGCGCTCCCTGCGGACTGAGGTAAATCACGTGCACCGGTTCCGGTGCCGCCTCGCGCATGGCCTTCAGGGCCACCCGCAAAGGCTCGATCAGCATCACCATCCCGGGTCCGCCGCCGCAGGTGCGGCCGTCCACGGTACGGTAGTTGTCGGTGGCGTAGTCGCGCGGGTTCCAGGTCTCCACCTGCAGCAACTCGCGTTGCTGCGCGCGTCCCACCACACCGACGGCGGCGCACTGGCGCATGAAGTCGGGAAACAGCGTGACGACGTCGATGCGCATGGACCTCAAACTCCAGTCTTCAGAATTCGGGGTCCCAGTCCACCACCATGCGCCCGCCGGACAAGTCCACCGCACGCACGTACACACCCTGGACGAAGGGGATCAGCCGCTCGCGCTCGCCGTCCCGCACCAGCACCACGTCGTTGGCACCGGTGGCGAACAGGTGGCTGACCCGCCCGAGCACCGCGCCTTCGGTGGTGACGACCTCAAGCCCTTCGAGGTCGACCCAGTAATACTCGTCCTTGCCGGGAGGCGGCAGCTGCTCGCGGGCGACGTGGATGTCGCTGCCGACGAGGGCGGCTGCCGTGTCACGGTCGTCCACGCCGGGCAGGCAGGCCACCAAGCCCTTGCCCTGCGGGCGCCCTTTGGCTCCCGTGATCTCCTTGACCACGCCCGGCGCCGTTGCCAGCAACCAAGGGTGGTAGTCGAAGATCTTCGCGCGTGGCTCGGTCCAGGATTCGATCTTGACCCAGCCCTGCACGCCATACAGCCCGACGATGCGCCCGACGGGGACGCGCCGACCGGCTGCCGTCACGTTCAGGCCGCCTGCTGCTTGCCGGCTTCCTTGACGAGCGCGGCGACCTTGTCGCTCAGCTGGGCGCCCTTGCCCACCCACTCCTGCACGCGCGCGACATTCAGCTCGAGGCGCTTGTCCTTGCCCGAGGCGACCGGGTTGTAGAAACCCACGCTCTCGATGTTGCGGCCATCGCGCTTGTTGCGCTGATCGGTGACCACGACGTGGTAGAACGGACGGCCCTTGGCGCCACCGCGCGAAAGACGAATCTTGACCATGATGAAAGCTCCAGAGATGCCGGATTGCCGGCCTCGCGCACGCGTATCGTGCGTGGTGAATCCGGCATTTTAGGGGGATGGACACAAAAAAGGAAGAGTTGGCGATGCTTTGGCTATCGAAAGCCAGAGCGGTTGCCTGATTGCCTTGGAAGGGCGTTCCTGCCCTTCCAAGGCTCGCCAAGGCCAGCAAGCTGGTCTTGGCTCCGTCACCCGTCGCTACGCGCCGGGTGACGAGCGGGCCATCCATGGCCCGCGCTGACGGGCTCTGCCCGTCAGCGCATGGGCGGCATGCCGCCCATCCCGCCCATGCCCTTCAGCGCGCCGCTCATCTGGCGCAGCAGGCCCTTGCCGCCGCCCTTGGAGAGCTTGGACATCATCTTCTCCATCTGCATGTACTGCTTGAGCAGGCGGTTGACGTCGGCGGGCTGGGTGCCCGAGCCCCTCGCCACGCGGGCGCGGCGCGAGCCGTTCAGCAGGTCGGGGTGGCGGCGCTCCCGCGGCGTCATCGAGCCGATGATCGCCACCATGCGCTTGATCTCGCCGTCGTTGACCTTGGACTTCACGCTGTCGGGCAAGCCGGAGACGCCGGGCAGCTTGTCCATCAGGCCGGCCAGGCCGCCCATGTTGTTCATCTGTTCCAGCTGGTCGCGCATGTCCTCGAGGTCGAAGCGCTTGCCCTTCATCACCTTCTGGGCCAGCTTCTGCGCCTTTTCCTGGTCGACCTTGCGCTCGACTTCCTCGACCAGCGACAGCACGTCGCCCATGCCGAGGATGCGCTGCGCCAGGCGGTCCGGATGGAACGGCTCCAGCGCGTCGGTCTTTTCGCCCGCGCCGAGGAACTTGATCGGCCGGCCGGTGATGTAGCGCACCGACAGCGCCGCGCCGCCGCGGGCGTCGCCGTCGGTCTTGGTCAGCACCACGCCGGTCAGCGGCAGCGCGTCGGCGAAGGCCTTGGCGGTGGTGGCGGCGTCCTGGCCGGTCATCGAATCGACCACGAACAGGGTTTCCACCGGCGTGATCGCGGCGTGCAGCGCCTTGATCTCGGCCATCATCGCCTCGTCCACGTGCAGGCGGCCGGCGGTATCGACCAGCAGCACGTCGACCACCTCGCGGCGCGCGGCGGCGATCGCGTCCCTGGCAATCTGCACCGGATCCTGCCCGGCCTCGGACGGGAAGAACTTCACGCCCACCTGTTCGGCCAGCGTGCGCAACTGCTCGATGGCGGCCGGACGGTACACGTCGCAGCTCACCACCATCACCTTTTTCTTCTTGCGCTCGGTCAGCAGGCGCGCCAGCTTGGCCACCGTGGTGGTCTTGCCGGCGCCCTGCAGGCCAGCCATCAGCACCACCGCCGGCGGCGTGACCGCGAGGTTCAGCTCGCTGTTGGCCGTGCCCATCACCGCGGTCAGCTCGTCGCTGACCACCTTCACCAGCGCCTGGCCCGGTGACAGGCTCTTCATCACGTCCTGACCCACCGCGCGCACCTTCACGCGCTGGATCAGCGCCTGCACCACCGGCAGCGCCACGTCGGCCTCCAGCAGCGCGATGCGTACCTCGCGCAGGGCCTCGCGGATGTTTTCCTCGGTCAGCCGCCCGCGGCCGCGCAGGCGGTTGACGGTGGCGGAGAGGCGTTGGCTGAGCGATTCGAACATGGGCGCGGCATCGGTATGAGCGAACGGGCGATTATAACCGAGGCCGCGCGGGGCCTGTTTGACGCTCAATGCGCGGGCTGCGCCTTCACCCAGGCCGCGATGTCGTCGATCACCTTCGCATCCACATGGCCGGGCGTCTTGTAATCGGCCAGCGTCCCCGTCTTGCCGGCAGGCATGAACAGGTGGCTGAGGCCGGGGTACAGATGGAACGACGTATGCGGCCGGCCAGCCAGCTCCTGCCGCCAGCGCGCGAAGTCCAGCGTGGGCGATACATGGAAGTCGCTGCCGCCTTGCAGAATCAGCATGGGCGTCGCAATCGACTTCGCATCGGCAACCGAATCAATCCGCGACCAGCTCAGCCAATACTCCTGCGGGCCACCATTGAAGTTGCCCGGTGGCGCCGGCTGCCCGGTACCGACTGTGGCCAGCAATTGCCGCTCCCTCGCATAGTCCTGGTCGTCCTGCGCAATCGCCGAGGGCGAAGCATGCTCCTTGGCAAGCTGCTCGTGCCCCTGCTGCTCCATGACATCGAGAATGTTCCGCGCCGGCGCCCCCATCAGCACCAACCCGGCCAATTGCGGATCACGTTGGCCGATGCGCGGCGCCATCATCGCGCCCAGGCTGTGGCCGAGCACGAACACGCGCTTCGGATCGATCCCATCCTGCTGCGCCAGCAGATGGGCCGCCGCCACGGCGTCATCGGTCACCTCCGTGTCGATCACCATGCCGCGGGCGCTTTCAGGATGATCGTAGGGGCGCTTGTCGTAGCGCAGCGTGGCGATACCGGCGCGCGCCAGTCCCTCGGCGATGTCACGCAACGGCTTGTTCGGGCCGATGGTTTCGTCCATGTCGTGTGATCCGGAACCCGCCACCAGCACCACCGCAGGGAACGGTCCATGGCCCGCCGGCAAGGTCAAGGCCCCGCGCAGCGGGCCGAACGGTGTCGGCACGTCCAGCGGCGAAACCCGAACACCGTCAGCCTCGACATGCGCCTCCACGCCATGCGGCGCAGTCTTCTGCGTCGTTATCGCCACCATCGTCGGGGGCGCGAAGCGCAACATTGCGATCCGGCCCTGCGCATCGCACGCGGTCACCATGTCCAGCGGCCCCTTGGCAAGGTTCAGCTGCGTGACGAATACCGGCTGGTCGTTCGCGTACAGCTTTTGTACCGGAGTACTGGAGACGTAGGAGCCGCTCTGCCCCTGGAGGGCGGCCCAAGCCTGCTTGAGCTTGTCCTCATCCAACTTCGCAGCCAGTTCCGGACCGAAGTTCCTGCCGGCCCCGGCGTACTCGGCATGCACCAGCGCATCCAGCAGGGTTGCGGAACGCGCCGCGCACGGCTCTGCCGGCTCTCCCGCTGCTGCGTGCACGAACGGAGTGGCCAGCAACATGCCCGCAGCAAGCGTGACGTGCGGGATCGAACGCAGTTTCATGGCGAATCTCCCTCTGACGAATGATGCCCCTCGAGGCGTCGATAGATGAAGTACGAACACACGTGCGGGATCAGCAGCACGACCACCACCGCAGCCAGCATCCATCCCGCCATGGCACCGATCAGCCCCAGCACGACCATCGCCGCGCCGGCCAGCACGTACACCCAGCCAGCCAGCCGGTGCGTGCGTTCCCACGCTGCCTCGCTGGCCAACGTCCATGGCGTGCGGATGCCGACGAAGAAGTTGCGGCGCAACTTGCCCATGTAATTGCCCAGTACGATCAGCAGCACGCCGACTCCCAGTGGCGCTATGGTCGCCATGGGTACGGCATGGCCGGCCCCGGCCAGCATCGCGGTGACGCCCAGTACCAGCATCACGCCCTGAATCACCAGCATCAGCACGCCATAGACGCCGGCGAAGGATTCCATTTCGAAACGCTTCGGCGAGATCCGCGGCAACGTCACCGTCAACACGGCTAGGGCGGCAATCAGCAACGGCCACATGGCCGCGGCCCAGAATCGGGGCGAATAGCCATTCGGTTGCCCGCCGACGCCCCAGTGGGTCGCCACGCGTGCCGGCATCTGCGGATAAAGCCAAACCGCCACACCCACGGCGATGGCCACGAAAACGGCGGAAACGATCAAGGTACGTGCGGGTTTCATCACTTGCCTCCAACCTTGCCCTTGGTGGGGAACAGATCCATCAGCATCCGCGCGAGATCCTCGAACACGGTGCTGTTGAGCGAATAAACGATGTATTGGCCACGCCGCTCGGTGCGCACCAGGTCGGCGTGCTTGAGCACGGCGAAGTGGTGCGACAGCGAGGCCGGCGTGATGTCGAATGCCTCGCCGATTTCACCGGCGGTGAGCGGCCCGCCCTGCAGGCGCTTGAGGATCGCGCGCCGGGTGGGGTCGGCCATGGCCTTGAAGACTTCCTGCTGCTTCATGAGCGAGTTCGTCCGGAGAGTGTTTCTAGATACTTAGATATTTTTCTAAATATTGCAAGTGCCGTTGCACGACCAGCCGCGTTCACCACCCGCGGAGGCGTGTGCGACACTGCCGGACCATGTCGCTCGCCTTACTCTCCATCCTCGCCATCGTGTTCTACCTCGGCGGCGCCAGCCTGCTGGCCGCACCGCTGACCGGTTGTCCGCGCACGCCGCAGCGCCTTGGCCTGGGCGCCGCCACGCTGGCCGTGCTGCTGCACATCGCGGTGTTGCTGGGCGCGCACGGCGGACGAGTGGACCTGCACTTCTTCGCCGCGTTGTCGCTGGTCGCCTGCGTGGTGGCGGCGCTGACCCTGCTGGTGAACCTGTCGAAGCCGGTGGCCGGACTGGGCGTGATCGTGTTCCCGCTGGCTGCGCTGCTGCTGGGGCTGGACACCTTCCTCGCGCCGCCCACCACGCCAAATCCGCTGGACTGGCAGATCAGCCTGCACGTGGCGATCGCCCTGTTCGGCTACAGCCTGCTGTCGATCGCCGCGGTGCTGGCGGTGCTGCTGGCGGTGCAGGAACGCGCGCTGCGCACGCACCGCCCGATCCGGCTTGTGCGCGCGCTGCCGCCACTGACGCAGACCGAGTCGCTGCTGTTCCGGCTGATTGGTGCCGGCTTCGCCCTGCTCACGCTCACCCTGCTGAGCGGCTTGCTGTTCATCCAGAACATCCGCGCACAGCACCTGATCCACACCACGGTGCTCAGCGTGCTGGCGTGGCTGATCTTCGGCACCCTGCTCTGGGGACGCTGGAAGCACGGCTGGCGCGGGCGCAGCGCGGTGAACCTGTGCCTGATCGGCATGGCCGTGCTGTTGCTGGCCTTCTTCGGCAGCAAGGCGGTGCTGGAACTGATCCTGCACCGCACGGTGTAACTCAGCTCATTCGCCGCGCAGACGCACGTCGCCGGGCGCAATTTCTGCACGCTCTTCCGCGCGCGCCGCACGCTGCTCCTCGAAGAAGCGCTGCACCTGCTGGCACACCGCCATGGTGTTCTCGCGCGCCAGCGCGGAGACCAGGAACCACGGCTCCTTCCAGTCGAGGCGGCGGACGATGTCTTCGGCCACCTGCTGGCGCTCCTCCTCGGGCAGCGCGTCCGACTTGTTCAGCACCAGCCAGCGCGGGCGCTCCAGCAGTTCCGGGTTGAATTTCGCCAGCTCGTGTTCGATCGCGCGCACCTGCTCCACCGGGTCGGTACCGTCGATCGGCGCGATGTCGACGAGGTGCAGCAGCAGGCTGGTGCGCGAGACGTGGCGCAGGAACTGGATGCCCAGCCCGGCGCCGTCCGCCGCGCCTTCGATCAGGCCGGGGATGTCGGCGATCACGAAACTCTGGTCGGTACCGAGGCTCACCACGCCGAGGTTCGGGTGCAGCGTGGTGAACGGGTAATCCGCCACCCGCGGCGTGGCCGCCGAGACCGCACGGATGAAGGTGGACTTGCCTGCATTCGGGAAGCCGAGCAGGCCCACGTCGGCGAGCAGGCGCAGCTCCAGCTTCAGCTCACGCGACTCGCCCGGCGTGCCGTTGGTGAACTGGCGCGGCGCACGATTCACCGAGCTCTTGAAATGGATGTTGCCGAGGCCGCCCTTGCCGCCCTGTGCCACCAGCAGGCGCTGGCCATGCGCGGTGAGGTCGCCGATGGTCTCGTCGGTATCGACGTTGGTGATCATGGTGCCCACCGGCACGCGGATCGTGGTGTCTTCGCCACCCTTGCCATACATGTCGCTGCCCCTGCCGTTCTCGCCGCGCTCCGCCTTGTAGCTGCGCTGGTGGCGGAAATCGATCAGGGTGTTGATGCCCTCGTCGGCCACCAGCCATACCGAGCCGCCACTGCCGCCGTCGCCGCCGTTCGGGCCGCCGAACGGGATGAACTTCTCGCGCCGGAAACTCGCGCAGCCGTTGCCGCCGTCGCCGGCCTGGACCTTGATGATTGCTTCGTCGACGAATTTCATGGGTATAGGGCCGGGATTCGGGATTGGGGATTCGGGATTCGGAAAAGCGGGTTCGTGCGACATCCGGGCAATACGGTAACAGGCTGCCGGGATGACGCTCTTGCGAATCCCGAATCCCCAATCCCGGCTCTCAAAAACAAAAGCCCCGCCGGAGCGGGGCCCTTGCAGCAGCTTCGGAAAGGATCAGGCCTTCACGACGCTGACGAAACGGCGGTTGTTCTCGCCGCGGACCTTGAATTCCACCTTGCCGTCCACCAGGGCGAACAGGGTGTGGTCGCGGCCAAGGCCGACACCGGCGCCCGGATGGAACTGGGTGCCGCGCTGGCGCACGATGATGTTGCCGGCCTCGATGGCCTGGCCGCCGTAGACCTTCACGCCGAGGTATTTCGGGTTCGAATCGCGACCGTTGCGGCTGGAACCTACGCCTTTTTTATGTGCCATGACTCAATGCTCCAGTTGCTCAGGCGTTGATGCCCGTGATCTCGATTTCGGTGAAGTGCTGGCGGTGACCCTGCTGACGCTTGTAGTGCTTGCGGCGGCGGAATTTGATGATGCGGACCTTGTCGGCGCGACCATGCTTGCGCACGGTGGCACTGACGGTGGCGCCCGCGACAACCGGCGCACCGACGGTGACCGACTCGCCGGAACCGACCAGCAGCACCTGGTCGAAGCTCACGCTGGCGCCTTCTTCGGCGGTCAGCAGCTCCACGCGCAGGACGTCGCCCTGCTGCACGCGATACTGCTTGCCGCCAGTCTTGATGACTGCGTAACTCATGGGAAAAGCCCTTCTGTCGTTATTCTCTTGGGTTCCGTCACGACCTTTCGGGTCGGACGAACTTGGGATTGTAGCCCGCACAGGCGGCACTGGTCAAATCGTGACCAAGGCGAAAAGCGCGTGCCGGGACGGGCAATAACTGACCTATCCAGTTTGGTATAGTTTACTTTTCCCCCTCGCGACTCCCCACGCATGGACACCATCCGCATCCGCGGTGCGCGCACGCACAACCTCAAGAACATCGACCTCGACCTGCCGCGCGACAAGCTGATCGTGATCACCGGCCTGTCCGGCTCCGGCAAGTCCTCGCTGGCCTTCGACACCATCTATGCGGAGGGCCAGCGCCGCTACGTCGAGTCGCTGTCGGCCTATGCGCGGCAGTTCCTCTCGATGATGGAGAAGCCCGACGTCGACCACATCGAGGGCCTGTCGCCGGCGATCTCCATCGAGCAGAAATCCACCTCGCACAACCCGCGCTCCACCGTGGGTACGATCACCGAGGTGTACGACTACCTGCGCCTGCTGTACGCCCGCGTGGGCACGCCGCGCTGCCCCGACCACGGCATCCCGCTGGAAGCGCAGACGATCAGCCAGATGGTGGACGCCACCCTCGCGCTGGACCCGGAAAAGCGCTGGATGCTGCTGGCGCCGGTGGTGCGCGAGCGCAAGGGCGAACACGTGCAGGTGTTCGAGCAATTGCGCGCGCAGGGCTTCGTGCGCGCCCGCGTGGACGGCGCGGTGTACGACCTCGACGCGGTGCCGCCGCTGGGCCTGCGCATCAAGCACACCATCGAGGCGGTGATCGACCGCTTCCGTCCGCGCGATGACATCAAGCAGCGCCTGGCCGAATCCTTCGAGACCGCGCTGCGGCTCGGCGACGGACTGGTGATCCTGGCCGACATGGACGACCCGTCCGCGAAGGAGCAATTGTTTTCCTCGCGCTATTCCTGCCCGGTGTGCGACTACTCGCTGCCGGAACTGGAACCGCGGCTGTTCTCGTTCAACTCGCCGGTCGGCGCCTGCCCGAGCTGCGACGGCCTCGGCGTGACCCAGGTGTTCGACCCGGCGCGCGTGGTGGGCCATCCGGAACTGCCGCTGTCAGGCGGCGCGATCCGCGGCTGGGACCGGCGCAACCCGCACTACTTCCAGATGCTGCAGTCGCTGGCCACGCACTACGGCTTCGACGTGGACACCCACTGGCAGGATCTGCCGAAGGCCACGCAGCAGGCGATCCTGCACGGCAGCGGCAAGGAGAAAATCGCCTTCCGCTACCTCACCGAACGCGGCGGCCGCGTCACCCGCGAGCATGCGTTCGAAGGCATCCTGCCCAACCTCGAGCGGCGCTACAAGGAAACCGAGTCCGCCGCCGTGCGCGAGGAACTGGCGAAGTACATCAGCGACACGCCCTGCCCGACCTGCGAAGGCCAGCGCCTGAACCGCTCGGCCCGCAACGTGTTCGTGGCCGACCACGCGCTGCCCGCGCTCACCAACCGCTCCATCGACGATGCGCTGGCCTTCTTCGCCAAGCTCAAGCTCGACGGCTGGCGCGGCGAGATCGCGGCGAAGATCGTCAAGGAGATCCGCGAGCGCCTCACCTTCCTCAACGACGTGGGCCTCAACTACCTCACGCTGGACCGCCAGGCCGACACGCTGTCCGGCGGCGAGGCACAGCGCATTCGCCTCGCCTCGCAGATCGGCGCCGGCCTGGTCGGCGTGATGTACGTGCTGGACGAGCCGTCCATCGGCCTGCACCAGCGCGACAACGAGCGCCTGCTCGGCACGCTCACCCGCCTGCGCGACCTCGGCAACACGGTGATCGTGGTCGAGCACGACGAGGACGCCATCCGCATGGCCGACCACGTGCTCGACATCGGCCCCGGCGCCGGCGTGCACGGCGGCGAGATCGTGGCACAGGGCACGGTGAAGGACATGCTTGCCTCGAAGCGCTCGGTCACCGGCCAGTTCCTGTCCGGCGCGCGTGCGATCGAAGTGCCGAAGCAACGGCGCCAGCCCAACGACGACGCGTACTGGCTGCGCCTGCACGGCGCCAGCGGCAACAACCTGAAGAACGTGGACCTGGACATCCCCGCTGGGCTGTTCACCTGCGTCACCGGCGTGTCCGGTTCGGGCAAGTCGACGCTGATCAACGACACCTTGTTTCGCCTCGCCGCCAGCGAACTCAACGGCGCCGGCACGCAACCCGCGCCGTACAAATCGGTGCAGGGACTGCAGCTGTTCGACAAGGTGGTGGACATCGACCAGTCGCCGATCGGCCGCACGCCGCGCTCCAACCCAGCGACCTATACCGGCCTGTTCACGCCGCTGCGCGAGCTGTTCGCGCAGGTGCCGGAGGCGCGCGCGCGTGGCTACGAGCCCGGCCGCTTCAGCTTCAACGTGCGCGGCGGCCGCTGCGAGGCCTGCGAAGGCGACGGCATGCTGAAGGTGGAGATGCACTTCCTGCCCGACGTCTACGTGCCCTGTGACGTCTGCCACGGCAAGCGCTACAACCGCGAGACGCTGGAGATCCACTACAAGGGCCACACCATCGCCGACGTGCTCGACATGACGGTGGAGGATGCGCTCAAGCTGTTCGAGAACGTGCCGGTGATCGCGCGCAAGCTCGACACGCTGCGCGCGGTGGGCCTGGACTACATCAAGCTCGGCCAGAGCGCGACCACGCTGTCCGGCGGCGAGGCGCAGCGCGTGAAGCTCTCCAAGGAACTCAGCAAGCGCGACACCGGCAACACGCTGTACATCCTCGACGAACCGACCACCGGCCTGCACTTCCACGACATCGAGCAACTGCTCGACGTGCTGCACCAGCTGGTCGACCAGGGCAACAGCGTGGTGGTGATCGAGCACAACCTCGACGTGATCAAGACCGCCGACTGGGTGGTCGACCTCGGCCCCGAGGGCGGCGCGGGCGGTGGCCGCATCCTGGTCAGCGGCACGCCGGAAGCCGTGGCGGCCACGCCCGAATCGCACACCGGCCGCTTCCTCGCGCCGCACCTGAAACCCATCAAGCAAACCGCTGCAAAGCGCACGAAGAACGAACTCAAGCACATCGCCTCGGCCGACAAGCACAAGCCGATGCGCGGGAAGAAGAAAACCTCATGAGCAACACCGACAAAACATCCCCCAGGCCGGCTCGCCGCGGCAAGAAGGCCGAACCCGCCGCCACCGCGCCCGCAACCGCCGAAGCCACCCAAGCCGCGCCGCAGCCACTGTTCACGGCGGACATCGCCGCGCGCTGGCGCGACCTCGACGCCTTCAACCACGTCAACAACTCGAACTACCTGACCTACCTGGAAGAAGCGCGACTGCAATGGCTGAGCCACGTGCCCGGCCCGTGGTTCAGCGAACACGCCATGCCGGTGATGGCCGCCACGCAACTCAACTACCGCCGCCCCATCGAATGGCCCGCGCAGTTGCACATCGAGCTTTTCTGCGAACGCATCGGCAACAGCTCGATGACCATCGCCCACCGCATCGTGGACGCGCACGACAACACCCGCCTCTACTGCGACGGCAACGTGGTGATGGTGTGGATGGACCCCGCCAGCGGCAAGCCGGTGCCGCTGCCCGAGGCCATTCGCGCAGCGGTGGGTTGAGCGCCGTGGTTTTTGCGCCCTCCCTGCAAGGGGAGGGCTTCAACGAGTCACTGAAGCCGGCTTCGCTTTCCCGGACTTTTTGCGTCGCGCGCCAGGCGTGGGCGCTCGATTCTTCGCATCAATTCACCCTGACTCGTGTTTTCGTCAGTGTGTATTGGCTGTCTCGCCCTGTTGCGCAGATCCAGCGGCTTGTGCCTGCTTCGCCTGGATCCGCTGCAGGTCGGCCTGCAAACGCTCCAGCGATTGCCTCAAGCGTATGCGGGCTTGCGCCAGTTGCGCCTGCTGCTGCGGCGTAAGTTGCCGCGATTGCGACGAATCGTCACCCGCTTCATCGCCGGGCTTGATCACCATGGCGGGACGGGCATTCGGTGCATCAGGACACGGATGGTCCTGGTATGCCGTGGTTCCGTCCTTCTGCTTGCATTTGAAAATGGATTGTCCGTGAGCAGTGGCCGCCAGCAACAGGCCAAGAACGACAAGCAAGTACTTGCGCATACTCCCCTCCTGGGTTTGGAAAAGCACGCTCCAGAGTGTACTTAAAGCCGGCCATCGGGTCGCCGATGCCCTGCGGGGAATCGGAAAATCAAACTGCCTGCGGCAAAACCAGCGTCGCATCCCCACGCGAGGAAGAAGCGAAACCGCTCCACCGCATGCCGACATGCGTCCAGCATGAACTCGCGTCCGCGCAGCGCCGACACCGGCATCAGCAAGGTGGACTGCGGCACACCGTAAAGCCCATGACGAACATGCTGCCACCGGCGACACGAGTGCGGCGGATTTGCTTGACCGGACTTGCGCCCACGCTGGGCCACTCGCGGCACATGGGATGGCCGCCGCGAAAGTGCGCTCTTACTCCTGCCTCTCAGGACGTTACCGGCAACTCCAACGCCATGTACAAGGTGCCCGGCAACGGGTTGTCGTAGTACGGCGGCACCGGCCGGAAACCCAGTTCCGCATACAACTGCCGCGCGGCATGCATCGTGGCCAGCGTGTCCAGCAGCACGCGCGCATGGCCCGCCTCGCGGGCGCGCCCGATGATCGCCTCCGCCAACCGGCGCCCCAACGCCTGCCCGCGCGCGGCGGGGCGCAGGTACAGGCGTTTCATCTCGGCCGTGCCCGGCACCGTCGTGGGCCGCAGCGCCACGCAACCCCATGCCATGCCCGCGGCGTCGCGGGCGAGCAGGATGTCGCCCAGCGGTGGCGCATACTTGCCGGGCAGTTGCGCCAGTTCCGCCGCAAAGCCCTGGAAGGAAAGGTCGACGCCGATGCTGTCCGCATATTCCGCGAACAGCTCGCGCACCACCGCGCCGTCCGCGGGGAAGCTGGCCGGCGCAATGCTGATGCCCGATGTTGTCGACATGTTTGATGCCTCCACCAGCCGGTTGTCGCACCAGTCTGCCGGAGGCGATCATCGCGCGCTTGGATGGCCCTGATCCCGTCACCACGCGCGCCGCGCCGCTGCTACTTCACCAGGATCTCGTCCGCGAACAGCCAGGTGTTCGCGGCACCATCCGGGAAGGCCGCCGGCACCGTGGCGTGGCGGTTCGCGACGACGCGGACGTAGCGCGCGCTCACCGGCTTGCCAGCCTTGAACGCCAGGTGGAATACGTGCGGGCTCGAGTCCATCAGGTCGGCCTGCGGCTGCTCGGTATCGACCGTGTTCCAGTGCTGTCCATCGCTCGAAACCTGGAAACTCACCTGCTGCGGCGGCAGGATGCGCGAGCCGCTGTCCTGCAGGAAGTCCATGGCGATCGAATGGATCGTGGTGGATTTCTGCAGGTCGATGGTGGCGTCCACATCGGCGTCGTTCCAGCCCGACCATTGCCCGTTGTGGAAGTCGCCACCACCCAGCACGCCATCGGTCAGCGCGGCAGCGGGCGCGTACTGTTTCGAAGGCGGTTGGGCGAGGCTCAGCGGCTTGCCGGTGGCGAGGTTGTCGACCAGCGTGAAGCGGGTCGGGTTGTCGTAACGCAGGCCCTTGCGGAACGGCACCACCTGCAGCGTGCCGGCGTGGCGCAGCGTCACTGCGTCGGTGAACGACGGGGAACTCGCCGTGGGCACACTGCCGTCCAATGTGTAGCGGTTAACCAGATCATCGAAGCCGCGCTGCGCGTGCAACTGCCAACCGCCCGGCGAAGCCACCGTCAACGAATACTGGACCACCACATGGTCCTTGGGGCCGTAGGCCACGTGCCACGCATCCAGCCGCGGATACTGCGCCAGCAGGCGCTGCTGGAAATCCGCCCATGCCGCATCGTCGTGCGCGTTGCCGCGCCACAGGTTCTCGGCGAAGGCCAGCACGCGCGGATACAACTTGGACTCGGCGTTGTACGGGTTCGCGCGCTCACTCCACAGCGGCGCCTCGCCGCCCAGCAACTGCGCGCGATGCGCGGCGAACACGGCGGCGTCCGCCTTCGCGTCATCGGGACTGCTGTCATTGGCGATGTCGGTGTGGAACACGTCCTTCACCGTCAGCGAGTCCAGCGCGCGGTCGATGTAGAACGGCCCGGCGACCACCACGTGGTTGCCGTTCGCCAGCGCCTTGGCCTGCTCGTCCGCGCCGCGCCAGGCTTCGATGATGGCCTGCGTGTCGGCACCGCCCTCGAGTATCTCGTCCCAGCCGACCAGGGTCTTGCCCTTGCCTTCCAGGTAATGCTGGATGCGCTTGATGAAGTAGCTCTGCAAGCCGTCTTCGTCCTTCAATCCCAGCTTGTGCATCAGCGCCTGGCAGGAGGCGCACTCGTGCCAGGCGACCTTGGGCGTCTCGTCGCCGCCGATGTGCACGTACTGCGACGGGAACAGCGGCAGCACTTCGTCCAGCACGTTCTCCAGGAAGGTGAAGGTGCCCTCGTCGCCTACGCAGTCGATGTTCTTGTGCACGCCCCAGGCAGTGGTCACGGCCACCTGCTGCTTGCTGCACGACAGTTCGGGATAGGCCGCGATCGCCGCCACGCTGTGGCCCGGCATCTCGATCTCGGGTATCACGGTGATGTTGCGCTGGCGCGCGTAGTCCACCACTTCGCGGATCTGCGCCTGCGTGTAGAAGCCGCCATAGCGCGTGCCGTCCGCCTCGGTGCGCCATGCGCCGACGCTGGTGAGTTTCGGATAGCGCTTGATCTCGATGCGCCAGCCCTGGTCGTCGGTGAGGTGCCAATGGAAGGTGTTGATCTTGTAGTAGCTGAGCAGGTCGAGCTGCTTCTCGACGAAGCCCACCGGATAGAAATGCCGGCTGACGTCCAGCATCACGCCACGCCACGGATAGGCCGGCGCGTCTTCGATCTCGACGGCGGGGATCGCCACTTGCGCCGCATGCTCCATCGGCAGCAACTGGCGCAAGGTCTGCACGCCCCAGAACAGGCCCTGCTCGGTGGAAGCGCTGATCGTGACGTTCGATGACGTCACCGCGAGGCGATAGGCCTCCCCGCCCTTCACGGCCGGGTCGAGCTTCAGCTCGATGCCGTGCGCGGCAGCGCCCTCCTGCACCGTGATACCGGTCTGCGCATGGATCGCCTCACGCAGGAAGGTGGCGATTTCACGGCCGCGGGCATCCTGCGGCGCCGCCACGCGGGTGTGCGCATCCAGCCGGTAACTGCCTTGCCCCGCCTGCAGGTGTTGTGGCTCGGGGATGATCGAGATATCCGCCGCCGTGCCCAGGGCCGGCAGCAAGATGGAGAAACCCAGCAGGTATCGCGCAAGCATCTTCGACATCGGTACATCCCCTCGTTTGCGTATAGGGTCGCAGTCCGTGGCGCGGCCGTTCATTCTCACTTGTAAATCATCGTTTCATATGTGCACACTAGCATGCAAGGCACAAGGCGGTTTGAATCCATGACGCACGCCAGTACGGCCCCTGAGTCCACACACACCGCGAAAACGCGGAAGCCCGTAGCGCACCAACTGCCACGGCTGTCCTTCGGCGGCGCGCCCATCGGCAACCTGTATGCAGGCGTGGAAGAGCACGACGCACTGGCCACCGTGCGCCATGCCCTGCAGCAGGGCGTGCGCCATTTCGACACCGCGCCCTACTACGGCTACGGTCTCAGCGAATCACGGCTCGGTGCCGCACTGGCCGGCGTTCCGCGCGGGGACTACAGCCTGTCCACCAAGGTGGGGCGCCTGCTGCTGGATGCCGATGACGGCGCGCCCACCGCGGACGACGGCTTCGCCGTGCGCGGTCGCCGCGCCGTGTTCGACTACAGCCGCGACGGCATCCTGCGTTCGGTGGAATCCAGCCTGCGCCGCCTCGGCACCGACCACGTCGAGATCCTGCTGCTGCACGATATCGGCGCACTCACCCACGGCGCCAACCACGCGAGCGTGCTGCGGCAGGCGCTGGACGAAGCCCTGCCCGCGATGACCGAGCTGCGCAGCCAGGGCGTGTGCGGCGCGATCGGCCTCGGCGTCAACGAGCAGGACGTGTGCCTGCAGGTCATGCCGGAGTTCCCGCTCGACGTGATCATGCTGGCGGGCCGCTACACCTTGTTCGAACAGCACGACAGCGCGCAATTGATGACGCTGGCCGCGCGACAGGGCGTGGCGGTGATGGCGGCCGGCCCGTACAACTCCGGCCTGCTCGGCGCGGACGGCGGCCCCGGCGACACCTACAACTACGCGCCTGCCGACGCCGCGACGCGCGCCCGCGCGCAACGCTTCTACGACGTCTGCGGCCAGTTCGGCGCCAGCGTCGGCGCCGCCGCACTGCAATTCCCGTTGGGCCATCCCGCCGTCGCCACCGTGGTCTGCGGCCTGCGTTCGAATGCGGAAGTGGACAGCGCCGTGCAACGCCTGCACGCCCCCCTGCCGCCCGCGCTGTGGACGGAACTGCGCCAGACCGGCCTGCTGGTCGCGGACGCAATCACGCCATGAACCTGGTCGACGCCCACCAGCACTACTGGCGCGTGGACCGCGGCGATTACGCGTGGCTGCACGATGCGCCCGCCATGTTGCAACACGACTTCCTGCCTGCCGACCTGCAAGCGCAACGCACCGCCGTCGGCGTGACCGGCAGCGTGCTGGTGCAGGCGGCGGCGACTGAAGCGGAGACACGCTACCTGTTCGAACTGGCGCGTGCCGATCGCAGCATCCTCGGCGTGGTTGGCTGGGTGGATTTCGAGGCGCCTGACGCGCCATCGCGCATCGACGCGCTGCGGCGCGACGGCGGCGGCCTGCTGCTCGGGCTGCGGCCGATGGCGCAGGACCATCCCGATCCGGACTGGCTGGCGCGTCCCACACTCGATGCGGCGTTCGACCGCATGCAGGAACAGGGCCTTGCTTTCGATGCTCTGGTAAAGCCGACACAACTGCCGGCGCTGCAAAAACGCCTGCAACGCGAACGCGGACTGCGGGTGGTGCTCGACCACGCCGGCAAGCCGGATATCGCGCACGGCAGTTTCGACGACTGGGCGGCGCACATACGCGCACTCGCCGCACTGCCCGACGTCCACTGCAAGTTCTCAGGCCTGCTGACCGAACTCGCGCCCGGCATGCCGGTCGACGCACTCGATCCTTATGTCGACCACCTGTTCGCCTGCTTCGGCGCGGACCGGCTGGTCTGGGGCAGCGACTGGCCGGTGCTCACGCTGCGCGACAGCTACACGCACTGGCTGGAACTCGCCCGCACGCTGGCGCGGCAGCGCGCGCCGCACGCACTCGACAAGATTTTCGGCCGCAACGCGCTGGCGTTCTATCGGCCGCAACGCACCCCCGCATCCACCGCTTCCGCAGGAGACACGCCATGAATACCCAACTGAGGCCACGCGCATGAGCACCCGGCTGCAAGGCAAGCATGCCCTGGTCACCGCCGCCGGCGCAGGCATCGGCCGTGCTACCGCGCTCGTCTTCGCGCGCGAAGGTGCGCAGGTGCTGGCCACCGACATCGACGCCGCTGCGCTGGCCAGCCTCGCGCAGGAGCACCCGGCGATCCGCACACAGGCGCTGGACGTCACCAGCAACGCAGCGATCCGCGCGCTGGTCGAAGCCAATGCGCCGTTCGACGTGCTGTTCAACTGCGCAGGCTTCGTGCACGCGGGCACCATCCTCGACACCGACGACGACGCCTGGCAGCGCTCGTTCCGCATCAACGTGGACGGCATGTACTGGCTGTGCCGCGCGGTGCTGCCGGCGATGCTGGAGCGTGGCCGCGGCAGCATCATCAACATGTCCTCGGTGGCCTCGAGCATCAAGGGCGTACCGAACCGCTTCGCCTACGGCACCACCAAGGCCGCGGTGATCGGCCTCACCCGCTCCATCGCCGCCGACTACGTGGCGCGCGGCGTGCGCTGCAACGCGATCTGTCCCGGCACGGTGAAGACGCCGTCGCTGGCCGATCGCGTGCGCGCGCTCGGCGGCGACGAACAGGCGGTGTGGAAGAGCTTCACCGACCGCCAGCCGATGGGCCGCCTTGGCACGCCGGAGGAGATCGCCGCGCTCGCGCTGTATCTCGCCTCCGACGAATCCTCCTTCACCACCGGCACCACCCACGTCGTGGATGGCGGCTGGTCCAACTGAACACGGAAACAGCATCATGAAACTCGTCCGTTACGGCACTGCCGGACAGGAACGCCCCGGCCTGATCGACACGCAGGGCAAGCTGCGCGACCTCTCCGCCCACGTCAGTGACATCGACGCCGCTACGCTGGTGCGCGCAGGCCGCGCACGGCTGGCGGCGATCGATCCGGCCACGCTGCCGGAAGTCGCCGGCACGCCGCGCCACGGCGCACCGGTGGCGCACGTGGGCAAGATGATCTGCGTGGGCCTGAACTACACCGACCACGCCGCCGAGACCGGCGCGACGCCGCCGGAGCAACCCATCCTGTTCATGAAGGCCACCAGCGCCATCATGGGCCCGAACGACGACGTCATCATCCCCAAGGATTCGGTCAAGACCGACTGGGAAGTGGAGCTCGGCGTGGTGATCGGCGACACCGCGCGCCACGTGAGCGTGGCCGATGCGCTGGATCACGTCGCCGGCTACGTGGTGGTGAACGACCTTTCCGAACGCGAGTTCCAGCTCGAGCATGGCGGCCAGTGGGTGAAGGGCAAGAGCTGCGACACCTTCGGCCCCATCGGCCCGTGGCTGCTCACCGCCGACGAAGTGGCCGACCCGCAGGACCTGGCGATGTGGCTGGAGGTCAACGGCCACCGCTACCAGAACGGCAACACGCGCAACATGATCTTCGGCGTGGCCGAGCTGGTGAGCTACATCAGCCGCTACATGACCCTGCAGCCGGGCGACGTCATCAGCACCGGCACGCCGGCGGGCGTAGGCCTGGGCTTCAAGCCGCCGGTGTACCTGCGCGCCGGCGACGTGATCGAGCTCGGCATCGACGGCCTTGGCCGGCAGCGCCAGCGCACCGTGGCCTACAGCGACGCGGCGCAATCATGAGCAGCGCCATCGATCTCAATGCCGCGCGTATCGTGGCACTCGATACGCTGGACGTGCGCTTCCCCACCTCGCGCGAGCTGGACGGCTCGGATGCGATGAATCCCGACCCGGACTACTCGGCCGCCTGCGTCACGCTGCGCACCGACCGTCCCGGCGTGGTCGGCCACGGCTTCGTGTTCACCATCGGCCGCGGCAACGACGTGCAGACCGCCGCGCTGGCGGCGCTGGCCGAACACGTTACCGACCTCTCCGTCGACGCCATCGTCAACGACCTCGGCGGCTTCGCCAAGCGCTTGGTCGGCGATTCGCAGCTGCGCTGGCTCGGCCCCGAGAAGGGCGTGATGCACATGGCGATCGGCGCGGTGATCAACGCCGCCTGGGATCTCGCTGCACGCCTCGCCGGCAAGCCGCTGTGGCGCTACATCGCCGAGCTGTCGCCGGAGGAAATCGTCGCCGCCATCGACTTCCGCTATCTCAGCGACGCGCTCACGCCCGAGGAGGCGCTGGCCATCCTGCGCGCGGCGGTGCCGCATCGGCAGCAGCGCATCGAACAGCTGCTGGCCGAAGGCTACCCTGCCTACACCACCTCTCCCGGCTGGCTGGGCTACAGCGACGAGAAGATGCAGCGGCTGGCGCGAGAAGCGGTCGCCGACGGTTTCCGTACGATCAAGCTCAAGGTGGGTCTCGACGCGGCGGACGACGTGCGCCGCTGCCGCCTCGCGCGCGAGGCCGTCGGTCCCGACATCGGCATCGCCATCGACGCCAACCAGCGCTGGGACGTGCCCGACGCCATCGCGTGGCTGAAGCAGCTCATCGCCTTCGACATCGCGTGGATCGAGGAGCCGACCAGCCCCGACGACATCCTCGGCCACGCGGCGATCCGCCGCGCGGTCGCGCCGATGCCGGTGTCCACCGGCGAGCACACCCACAACCGCGTGATGTTCAAGCAGCTGTTCCAGGCCGGCGCGGTGGATCTGGTGCAGATCGACGCGGCCCGCGTGGGCGGCGTCAACGAGAACCTGGCGATCCTGCTGCTGGCCGCCAAGTTCGGCGTGCGCGTGTTCCCGCACGCCGGCGGCGTGGGCCTGTGCGAACTGGTGCAGCACCTGGCGATGGCCGACTTCGTGGCAATCACCGGCAAGAAGGAAGACCGCGCCATCGAGTTCGTCGACCACCTGCACGAGCATTTCATCGATCCGGTGGTGATCCGCGAAGGCCGCTACATCGCACCCACGGTGCCGGGTTTTTCCGCGGAGATGAAGGAAAGCTCGCTGCGCGACTATGCCTTTCCGCAAGGCGTGGTGTGGCAATCCTGACAAATCGGAGTCGCATGATGAACATGCCGTACCGCCTCGTGAAATCCGCCCTCGCCTGTGCGCTCGCCTCCACGTGCGCCATGGTGCACGCCGCGACGCCGGCAAACACCGGCACGCATCCGGTCGCCGCGATCCAGGACACCGAAACGCCGGCGCAGCGCGACGCGCGCATGGCCTGGTGGCGCGCGGCACGCTACGGCATGTTCATCCACTGGGGCGTGTATTCGGTGCCGGCGGGCGTATGGCAGGGCAAGCCGGTGGACGGCGCGGGCGAATGGATCATGCACGACGCGCGCATCCCGGTGGCCGAATACAAACAGCTGCCCGCGCGCTTCGACCCCACGCAGTTCGACGCGCACACCTGGGTCTCGCTGGCCAAGGCCGCGGGCATGAAGTACATCGTGATCACCGCCAAGCACCACGATGGCTTCGCGATGTTCGACTCCAAGGCGAACGCGTTCAACATCGTCGACGCCACGCCGTTCAAGCGCGACCCGCTGCGCGCACTGGCCGACGAGGCGAAGCGGCAGGGCATCAAGTTCGGCGTCTACTACTCGCAGGACCAGGACTGGACCGCACCCGGCGGCGCCGCGATCGGCGGCCACTGGGACAAGGCGCAGGACGGCGACTTCGCCACCTACCTGCACACCAAGGCGATCCCGCAGATCAAGGAGCTGCTGGCGAAGTACCACCCGGCGGTGCTGTGGTTCGACACGCCCACCCGCGAGATGACGCCGCAGCTCGCGTCGGAGATCGTGAAGCTGCTCGACCAGTATCCGCAGCTGGTCTGGAACAACCGGCTGGGCGGCGGCTACGCCGGCGACACCGAGACGCCCGAGCAGCACATCCCGCCGCAGGGCTTTCCCGGCAAGGACTGGGAAACCTGCATGACGATCAACGACACTTGGGGCTACAAGTCCGCCGACACCGATTTCAAGTCGACCACCGTGCTGCTGCACAACCTGGTCGACATCGCCAGCAAGGGCGGCAACTACCTGCTCAACGTCGGACCCGACGCGCACGGCGTGATCCCCGCGGCCGAAGCCGAACGCCTGCAGGCCATCGGCCAGTGGCTCAAGGTCAACGGCGAATCGATCTACGGCACCCGCCCCACGCCGTTCGCTGATCCGCATGGCGATTACTCCGCCACGCAGAAGGATTCCGACGGCAAGCCTGCATGGGTGCCCACCTGGGACTGGCGCGCCACCAGCCGGCCCGGCAAGGTCTACATCCACCTGCTCGAATGGCCCGGCAGCTCGTTCCACGTCGCCGACGCGACCATCCACGCCACCGGCGCCTACCTGCTGGCCGATCCGCGGCACACACCGCTCAAGTTCGCACAGCACGGCACGCAGCTCGACGTGCAATTGCCGGCCAAGCCGCTGGATCCGATCGACACCGTGCTGGTCGTCACCACCAGCGTTCGCTAGCGACGTTCGTCGCTGGCCGCCAGCGCGTCCTTCAGCGAAAAAATCCCGC
Organism: Rhodanobacter sp. DHB23; assembly: GCF_014842975.1. Taxonomy (GTDB): domain Bacteria; phylum Pseudomonadota; class Gammaproteobacteria; order Xanthomonadales; family Rhodanobacteraceae; genus Rhodanobacter_A. The sequence goes on from NZ_JACYXK010000026.1 coordinate 208,810, forward strand.
GCATCGCCACCCACTTCTCGCCCGGTTTCGCCCACGGCAGGCGCTGCTGGTAACCATCCATCAGCTGCTCCCACGCCTGCACGCGTGGATCGGCCGCATCGGCCGCCTGCTTGCCAGCGGCGGAGTAGTCGTCGGGTACTTGCATCACCATCACCAGTCGGTTGCCGGTGCGGAAGATCTCCATGTCCTCGATGCCGGCGGCGCGGATCGAGGCGACGATTTCCGGCCAGACCACGCCGGGCCGGTGCCAGTTCTCGTACTCGGCGATGGCCGCCGCGTCGTCGCGCAGGTCGAGGGCGTAGTAGAGGCGCGGCATCAGTTGCCCGCCTTGCCGGCACGCGGCAGGCGCCGCCATGCGAACCACGCCACCACGGCGAAGCCCAGTGCCGGCACGCTCAGCGCACGCGCAATGCCGGCAAGGTCGGACACCTTGCCCATCGCCGCGGTGAGCACTGCGCCGCCGATGATGGTCATCACCAGCAGGGCCGAGCCGAGCTTGCGCTCGTCATCGTCCATGCCTTCCACGCCCAGCGCGAAGATGGTTGGGTACATCACCGACATGAAGAAACTGCAGGCCACCAGCGTGCAGGCACCGCCCAGGCCGGGCCAGGCCAGCGCGTACAACGCGAGCACGATATTGATCACGGCGAAGGCCAGCAGCAGGCGCACCGGCGCCAGGTATTTCATCAGCGCCGTGCCCGCGAAGCGGCCGAGCATGAAGCACACCAGCCCGGCGAGGATGAAATTGGCCGCCGACGCTGCCGAGGTGCCCGGCATCGTCGCCTGCACGTAGCGGATGGTGTAGCTCCACACGCCGACCTGCGCACCGACGTAGAAGAACTGCGCGGCCATCGCGCCGGTAAAGCCGCGGTCGCGCAGCAGCCGCGCCAGCACGCCATCGCGGCCAGTGGCATGCGTTGCAAGCACATGCGGCGCGGTCACCGCGGGGAAGCGGGCCAGCAGCACCAGCACCGCCCAGGCCAGCACGACCAGGCCGATGCAGAGATAGGGCAGCTGCACCGCATGCGTCGCATCCGCGTAATACGCGGTGCGTTCGGCGGCGCCCATCGCGGCCAGTTGTTCGGGCGTGTGCTCCACGCCCGCCAGGATGAAATGCTGGCCGATCAGCACGCCGGCGATCGAGCCCAGCGGATTGAATGCCTGCGCGAAATTGAGCCGGCGCGTCGCGCCATCGGGCGAGCCCAGCACGGTCATCAGCGGGTTGGCCGAGGTTTCCAGGAAGGCCAGCCCGGTGGCGATCACGAACAGCGCGAACAGGAAAACGCCATAGGTATGCAGTTCCGCCGCCGGCCAGAACAGCAGCGCGCCAGCGCCGTACAGCACCAGGCCCAGCACCACCGCCTGCTTGTAGCCGTAGCGGCGCATGAACATCGCCGCGGGCATCGCCACCAGGAAATAGCCGAGGTAGAACGCGCTCTGCACCAGGCCGGCCTGGAAATCGTCCAGCACGAAGGCCTTCTTGAACTGCGCGATCAGCACGTCGTTGAGGTTGTTCGCGGCGCCCCACAGGAAGAACAGGCCCACGATCAGGAACAGCGGCAACCAGCGGGAGAAGCCTTGCGGCGCTGCGGCTTCCGGCATGGCCGGGTATTCCGTCGTCATTCGTGCATCCACCCCGATCTCCCGTTGCGCCTTGCACACTGCCGGACACGATGGTGCAAATATGAAACAGTTATTCACCAGCACAAAGACGCACTGCAGCATGCGGCCCCGCATGGAAGTCCCACACCACATGCGGCAAGCTTAGGGACATCATGACGAAACCCGACTCCAAATACCGCGCTCCCGCCCTCGACAAGGGCCTGGACATCCTCGAACTGCTGGCCAGCGCGCACAAGCCGCTGAGCATCGTGGAAATCTCCGAAGGTGTCGGCCGCTCGCGCGGCGAGATCTTCCGCATGCTGCAGGTGCTGGAGGAACGCGACTACCTCGCCCGCGCCGAAGGCGACGGCGGCTACTGCATCACGCCGCAGCTGTTCCGGCTGGCGATGGAGCAACCGCCGGTGAAAAGCGCGATCGAAGCCGCGTTGCCGGTGATGCACCGCCTCGCCGAAACCACCGAGCAGGCCTGCCACCTGGTGGTGCCCTCGCGCGAGCAGATCGTGGTGATCGCCCGCGCCGATCCGCCGGGCGAGATCGCGCTGGTGGTGCGCATCGGCCACCGCCGGCCGATGTCGCAATCCACCTCCGGCCACGTGCTGCTGGCCTTCCAGGACGAACAGCTGCGCGAGCACTGGCTGGACATCATCGCCGGCCTGGAGGCCGACCTCGACCGCAAGAAGCTCGTGCGCCAGCTCGGGCAGGTGCGCAACCAGGGCTACGCCTGCGCGCGCAGCCACGTGGTGGACGCGGTCACCGACATATCGGCACCGGTGCTGCAGCACGGGCGCGCCGTCTGCGCGCTCACCGTGCCCTTCATCGCGCAGCGCGCCTCGGCGCAGACGCAGCAACGCACCATCGCGGCATTGTGCAAGGCCACCGCGGAAATCTCCGACATCCTGCATTACGGCACGGCCATGCAGAAGCGCTGACCCCGCGTAGGAGCACACCCCGTGCGCGATGGCCTTGCGCTTCGACCGGAGCACAAGGCCATCGCGCACAGGGTGCGCTCCTACAAGAAGATTCCGGACCTGCAAGGAGCCCCGCCATGAACCAGCCTGCCCTGTCCGCCGTCGCCCTGGCCTGCATCGCCGGCCTGGCCATCGCCACCCCTGCCGGCGCAGCCACGCCCACCGCGAGCGGTACCGACATCACGCTGTACCGCAGCGACAACGCGGCACTGTACGCAAGCAGCGGCGACGGCAATGTCGGCGACGGCTACGCGGTGATCCGCGAGCGGCGCACGCTCGCCCTGCAGCCCGGCGTGCAGGACATCACCCTCGGCGACCTGCCCGACCAACTCGATGCCGAGGCGCTGGCGCTGGGCTTTCCCGACGGCAACGCGAAAGTGGTTTCGCAACGCCTGCTGCTGGGCCAGGGCGGCAGCGCCGCGCTCACCGGGCTGATCGGACGCGAGGTCACCGTGCTGGGGGACGGCGGCGAGGCGCTTGCCACGGGCACGTTGAAGCGTGTCGGCGACGATGGCTTGATGATCGAAAGCGCCCTGGGCAAAAGCGCGCTGGGCACGACCTGGATCCGCCAGTACGCCGGCGTGCGCGTGAACGGCGGCAACTTCCCGACCGGTTCCAGCCTGCGCCTGCGCGTGGACGCCGCGCGCGGCGGCAACAGCGAAGCCGTGCTCAGCTACCCCACTGCCGGCCTCGGCTGGCGCGCCGCCTACGTCGCCACGCTGCTGCCGGGCAGTGCATGCCGCATGCAGTTCGAATCGCGCGCCAGCATCGCCAACCGCAGCGGCCGCGACTGGAACGACGCGAAGCTCACCTTGATCGCGGGCGAGCCGAACTTCGCCAAGGCCTCCACACCGCGCCCGGTGGTGATGATGGCGGCGAAATCGTTTGCCGCCGACGCACCGATGCCGCAGCAGGCGCAGATGGACAACTACCGCAGCTACACCCTGCCCGCGCCAGTGGACCTGCCCGATGGCAGCGTGAGCCAGGCGCCTCTGTACGAAACACGTTCGCTTTCGTGCGAACGCACCAACCTCGTCGAGAGCGGCGGCACCTGGCAGCCGCCGCAACCGATGCTCGGCCCCGACTTCAACAGCGGCAGCGGCAACGACAGCATCGTCAGCACGCTCAAGTTCACCGCCTTCGACAGCCTGCCCGCCGGCTACCTGCGCGTGCTCACGCAGGACAGCCACGGCACGCCGCAATTCATCGGCGAGGGCCGCATCAACGACACGCCCAAGGGCAGCGACGCCAGCATCGCGCTGGGCACCGCCTTCGACCTGCGCGCCACGCGCGAACGCACCGCGTTCCACGCGGACAAGGCCGGTCGCACGATGGACGAAACCTTCCGCATCACCCTCACCAACGCCGGCGACAGCACCCGCACCGTCACCGTGCGCGAACACCCCAGCCGCTGGCGCGAGTGGAAGCTGGCCTCGTCCAGCGCCCCGCCCAGCAGGCAGACCACCGACACGCTGGAATTCCGCGTCGACGTGCCCGCCAACGGCAAGGCCGTGCTGGACTACGCCGTGCACTACACCTGGAGCACGGAGCAAAATCCACAACCTTGAAGAAAACCGCAGGAGCACACCCTGTGCGCGATGGCTCCGATGCCTGATCGGAGCAAAAGCAAATCGCGCACAGGGTGCGCTCCTGCCGCAGCGGAAGAACCCGGAGCCACCATGATCGAAACCATCCTTCACGACGCCGTCGCCGAAATCCACCTCGCGCGCGCGCCCGTCAATGCGCTGAACCTGGAGATGTTGCAAGCGCTGCATACCGCGCTGGACAAGGCGGTGGCCGATGGCACGCGCGGCATCGTGCTGTCCGGCGTGCCGGGCATGTTTTCCGCCGGCGTGGACGTACCGGCGCTGCTGCAGGCGGATCGCACCGGCGTGCGCGCCTTCTGGCGCGAGTTCTTCGCCACCGCCGCCGCGCTGGCCTGCTCGCCGGTGCCGGTAGCCGCGGCGATCACCGGCCACAGCCCCGCCGGCGGCGCGGTGATGGCGCTGATGAGCGACTACCGCGTGATGGCGCAGGGCCCGTACAAGATCGGCCTCAACGAGGTGCAGGTGGGCCTGGCCGTGCCCGACTGCATCCAGCTCGCGCTGCGCCGCGTGGTGGGCGCCTACCGTGCCGAGCGCCTGCTGGTGTCCGGCACGATGGTCGACGCGCAGCAGGCGCTGGCCTGCGGCTTCGTGGACGAGACCACCGGCATCGACCTGGTGGTGACGCGCGCCGTGCACTGGATGAACGACCTGCTCGCCCTGCCCCCGCACGCCATGCTCGCCACCCGCCGCGTCGCCCGCGCCGACCTCATCGCCACCTACGCCGACGTGGACGCGCTGCCCGTCGACGACTTCATCGAAGGTTTCTACCATCCGCAGACGCAGGCCACCCTGCAGGCACTGGTGGCCAGGCTCAAGAGCAAGGGCTGAGGGCCGTTCAAGGCTCCCAGATCATGTGCACATCCGCCCGCGCGTAGTGCGACCCCGCGCGCGGCGCGGGGTGGTGGCGGAAGCCGACGCTCTCATACAGAGCCAGCGCCGGCCCGAGCAGGCTGCTGGATTCCAGGAACAGTTCGCGCGCGCCTAGCGTGCGGTACAACTCCAGCGCCGCGTCCATCAGCAGGCGCCCGACACCGCGGCCGCGCGCCTCCGGCGACACCGCCATCTTGGTGAGTTCGTAGACGCCGTCGCCCTCGTGCTTCAGGGCGACGGTGCCGAGCGCCCGCCCGTCCCCGTCGATGGCGAACAGGATGTGGCCGCCGTTCGCGAGGATGTACTGCTCGGGATGACCCAGCACTTCGCGGTCGTAGTCCTCGACCACGAACCAGTGCTCCAGCCATTCGATGTTGAGCGTGGCGAACGCCGCGCGCCAGCGCGGCTCGAAGCCGACGATGCGGATGCCGTTCGATCGTGCAGGCGTGTTCATGCGCGTGTACCGTGGGTCGGTGTTCCCGCGACCAGCCCGATGCCGCCGCGCCCGCGACGCAGGCGGCGGAACGCGACGGTCACTCCTCGCCCTTCGCTGCCGGCCGCGAGCGGTCGCTCACCCAGCCGCTCCACGACGGCGCATAGAGCCGCGACCCGGCGAGGCCGGCGTGTTCCATCGCCAGCAGGTTGTGGCAGGCGGTGACGCCGGAGCCACACATGTGCACGACTTCGGCCGGTGCGCGCGCCCCCAGCACGACGAGAAAGTCGCGCTGCAGCTCCGCCGCGCCCTTGAAGCGGCCATCGGCATCGAGGTTGTCGGCGAAGGGACGATTGCGCGCACCGGGCACGTGCCCGGCAACGGGATCGAGCGGCTCGGTGTCGCCGCGGTAGCGCGGCGCGGCGCGGGCGTCGACCAGCAGCGGCGCGGGCGCGGCGTGCAGGGCGGCATGGTCGAGCACGACCCGGGCCGGATCGAAGCGCACGGCCACCGACGTCGCCACGCGCTGCGGCACGGCGGTTTCCACCGTCAGGCCGGCCGCCTGCCACGCGGCATAACCGCCATCGAGCACCGCCACGGCAGGTTCGCCGGCAAAGCGCAGCAGCCACCACAGGCGCGCCGCGGCCAAGGCGCCGCTGGCCGCGTCGTAGGCCACCACCTGCAGGCCCGGCCGCCAGCCCCAGCGGCCGAGTACCGCGGAGAACGCCTGCGCCGATGGCAGCGGATGGCGTCCCAGTCCTTGCGACTGCAGCGAGAGATCGGAGAGGTCGGTGTCCAGCTCGGCGTACACGGCGCCGGGGAGGTGGCCGGCAAGGTAGTCGCGCCGCCCCTTGGCCGGATCGGCGAGATCCTTGCGGCAGTCGACGACCAATACGTCGTCCGCCGGCAGCGCGGCGAGTTCGGCTACGGAAATCAATGTGGTCTTCATGCGCGCCCCATCCTCTTCAGCAGGTTGAGCAGGATCGCCGCGGTGGCGCCCCAGATGCGATGGCCGTCATGCACGAACTCCACCATCTCGCGGCGGTGGCCGCGGAACTCCATGGTGTAGCGGCGCAGGTTGGCCGGGTCCAGGAAAAAGGCCAGCGGCACTTCGAACACTTCGGCGACTTCGGCGGGCGCGGCCGTCAACCGGGCATGCCCGGCGATGCTCGCCACCACCGGCGTGATGCGGTAGCCGCTGATCGTGTCGAAATTGTCGAGATAGCCCAGCGGCGTCACCAGGGTGCGGTCGAGGCCGATCTCTTCCTCGCTCTCGCGCAGCGCGGTGGCCAGCGCATCGGCGTCGCCGGGATCCATGCGTCCGCCGGGCAGCGCCACCTGCCCCGCGTGCGACGGCAGGTCGTTGGTGCGCACGGTGAGTACCAGCCGGGGCGACCCGCCATCGCGCAGGGCCAGCAGCACCGCGGCCGGCCGGCGCCGGGTGGTGCCCAGCAGCTCGCTCATGTCGGCGTGGTTCCAGCCCGGCGCGACGGGCGGGGCGGACAGGGGCAGCAGGGCCTGCAGCAAATCCGCGTTCATGGGCGTGCCCGCAGGGGCAGCACGTCACGCATCACGCGCAGGCGCTCGGCATCGCTCATGCTGCGCCAGCGGCCGATTTCATCGATCGTGCGGCGGCAACCGATGCAGTAGCCCCGTGGATCCAGTTGGCAGACGCCGATGCACGGCGTGGCCGGGGACGGCGGCGCGGGAGGAGGTTCGTTCGACATGCCCCGCCATTTTAGCAGCAGGGCAGCGGGCGCTCAGGGCGCGCCCTGGTCCGGCGTGGCCGACTTGATCGCCAGCAGCTCGATCTCGAACACCAGCGCCTCGTTGGGACCGATGCGCGGCAGCGCGCCTTCCTTGCCGTAGGCCAGTTGCGGCGGGATCACCACCTTCCAGCGGTCGCCCACGTGCATGCGCGGGATCACGTCGCGCCAGCCGGGGATCACGTGGTCCACCGCGAAGCTCACCGGCGCGCCATGCGCCCAGGTGCTGTCGAACTCGGTGCCGTCCACCAGCATGCCGCGGTAGTTCACCACCACCGTGCTGGTGACCGTGGGGCTGGCCGTGCCGTCGCCGCGCTTCATCACCGAGTACTGGATGCCGGAAGGCAACGACACCACGCCGGACGCCTTGGCATTGCGCGCCATGAATTCGGCGCTCTTGCGCGCGTTGGCGGCGGCGACCTGCTCGAATTCCGCCTGCGCGTCGGTGCGCAGCTGCTGGTTGAAGGCGCGCAGCTGCTGGTGCATCGCCTGCATCGACACGGCGGGCTGGCGCTTGTCGTAGGCGTCCTGGATCGCGCGCTGCAAGGCGGCGATGTCGATCTCCGGCACGCCGGGCTGGTTGCGGCCCGCGGCGAACTGGCTGCCGATCTGGTAGCCGATGGCGTACGAGAGCTTGGCCTTGTCCAGCTTCACCGGCGCCGCCGGCTGCGCCTGGCCCTGCGCATGCGCGACGCCCGCCAGCAGCAGGCAGGGCAGCAGCCAACGCAGTCGAGTCATGCCGTTCTCCATCGCGCACCGAAGCGCCACATCGTAAGTGTTTCGCATGGCGCGTGCAGCGCCCGTGGCATGAGAAACCCGGCGGCCACAAAGGTTCCCGCTGCTACCATGCGCGTTTCGGCAGCACTGGAGTCGGCCCATGGCCTATCGCAACCTGGAAATCGCCAACCGCGGCGCGGTGCGCACCATCACGGTGAACCGCCCCGACAAGCTCAACGCGCTGAACCGCGAGACGCTCAACGAGCTGACCCTCGCCTTCGCCCAGGCCGCACAGGACGATGCCGTGCGCGCCGTGGTGCTGACCGGCGCGGGCGAAAAGGCCTTCGTGGCCGGCGCCGACATCGCCGAGATGAACGGCTACACACCGGTGCAGGCACAAGGCTTCTCGCGCGCCGGCCAGCGCCTGATGAGCGGCATCGAGCGCCTCGGCAAGCCGGTGGTCGCGCGCATCCAGGGCTTCGCGCTGGGTGGCGGCATGGAGCTGGCGATGGCCTGCCACCTGCGCGTGGCCAGCGAGAAGGCGAAGTTCGGCCAGCCCGAGATCAACCTCGGCCTGATCCCCGGCTTCGGCGGCACCCAGCGCCTGCTGCGCCTCGCCGGCCGCAGTGCCGCGCTGGAGCTGTGCCTCACCGGCGCGACCGTCAACGCGCAGCGCGCCTACGAACTCGGGGTCGTCAACCGCGTGGTGGCGCCCGAAGCGCTGGACGAAACCGTCGACGCGCTCGCCGACCAGCTCGCCGCCGCCGCGCCGCTGGCCGCCGCCGGCATCCTCGACGCGGTGCTGCAGGGCGGCGAGGCTTCGCTCGACCAGGGCCTGGAATTCGAGACGCAGGGCTTCGCGCTGGTGTTCTCCACCGAGGACATGCGCGAGGGCACGAGTGCGTTCCTGGAGAAGCGCAAGGCGCAGTTCAAGGGACGCTGAAACCTCGCCTCACCGTCATTCCGGCGAAAACCGGAATGACGAACCCGCGCTTCAGTGGTGGCCGCCGGCGTATTTCTTCTCGCCCGCCGTCACCGCGACGTCGAGGCGGTTCTCCGGCGGCGCCAGCGGGCAGGTGGCGAACGGCGTGAACGCACAGGGCGGGTTGTAGGCCTTGTTGAAATCCAGCACCACCCTGCCCGGCCTGGCCAAGCCGCCTGCAGGCAGCGCGGCGTACAGGAAGCGCGCGGCGCCATAGGTCTCCTTGCCGGAGGTCTTGTCGGCGATCACGAAGAACAGCTCGCCGTCCGGCTCCTCCTGGTAGGGCAGCAGCTCGAACGTATGGCCACCGCGCTGGAACACCGCCTTGCCGGGTACCTTCACCTTGTCGATGGTGCCGATCGCCGTGCCGATCTCGAGATCGTGTTCCGGCACGAAGGGCACCCACTCGGCCTCGATGCGCCAGCCGGCGTCGATCGGGAAATAGTCGATGCCGAGGAAGTCGCGCCGCGCCTCGGCGTCGGTGTCCTTCACGCGCAGCGCCTTGCGGTTGTCGCGGACGATCACGAAGAAGCTCGCGTTGCCGAAGCGCACCGTGGTGGGTTCGGCGCCGGCGGCGGCATGCATGTCGTCGACCAGGGTGGCTTCGCCGACGGACTTTCCGTCGATGGTCGCGCCGCTGTGCTCGTCCAGCACGATGTGCACCGTGCCATCCGCCGCCAGCGTCACCGTGCCGAGCTGCGCGGGGCCGGCCTTCAGCACGATGTCGTTGCCGGCGGCGCTACCCACGCGGTTCACGCCTTCGTGCAGCCACTCCAGCCCGATCAGGCTGAGCCAGCCGTCCGGCCCGGTGAGCCGTGCCACACGGTCGGTGCGCCATTGCTGGATTTCATGCGTGTAGGACGACGGGGTTTCGGCGGAAGACACGGCAACGACTCCGAAGAACGAGGCAAACAGGAAAGCGGCGATTCGCAACATGGGGACGATCCGCGGCAATGGAAGGTTCGAGTATGGACGTCCAAATGCCAAGCGGGCAAGCGCAGCCTCACCGTCCGCGCATGAACAACCGGTCCAGCTCCGACAGGGAAAGCTGCGTCCAGGTAGGCCGGCCGTGGTTGCACTGGCCGGAACGCTCGGTGGCTTCCATCTCGCGCAGCAACGCATTCATTTCGGGCAGGGTGAGGCGGCGCCCCGCGCGCACCGAGCCATGGCAGGCCATGGTGGAAAGCAGTTCGTTCTCCAGCTCCTGCAGGCGGCGCGAGCTGCCATGCTGGGCCAGTTCGGCCAGCACATCGCGGGTGAGCCGGGTCACGTCGGCACCTTCGAGCAGTGCGGGGATGCGCCGCACCACCACGCCGGAGGGGCCGCTGCGCGACAGTTCCAGGCCCCAGTCGGCCAGCGCGTCGGCATGCTCCTCGGCAGCAGCGGCTTCCTTCGCGCTCACCGCGAGGTTGAGCGGCACCAGCAGCAGCTGCGAACGCAGGTTGCTGCCGGAGCGACCGGCCTTGAGCTTCTCGTAGGTGATGCGCTCGTGCGCGGCGTGCATGTCCACCAGCACCAGGCCCTGCGCATTCTCGGCCAGCACGTAGATGCTCTTGAGCTGGGCGATGGCATAACCCAGCGGCGGCGCCTCGCCCTCCTCCGCGGCCGGCATGGCGACGGCGGCGGGCATCGCACGCGGCGGCTCACCCAGCAGCGCGGCGTAGTCCGCCAGCGGTTCGTCGCGCACGCCCAGCGCAAGGCGATTCTGCTCGGCGCGCGCAGGCCACGACGACATGCGGGCGATCGCCGGCAGGCCGGGCGCGGATGCGCTCGCAGCAGTACTCATGTGCAGGCGGCCATCGTCGTCCTGCGCGTGCGATTCCACCTGCCCAGCGCGCGTCTGCGACAAGGCCTCGTGCAGTGTGCGGAACAGGAAATCGTGCACCAGCCGCTGCTCGCGGAAACGCACCTCGTGCTTGGCCGGGTGCACGTTGACGTCCACGCCGGCGGGGTCGAGTTCCAGGTACAGCACGAAGGCGGGATGGCGACCATGGAACAGCACGTCGGCATACGCCTGGCGCACCGCATGCGCCACCACGCGATCACGCACCAGCCGGCCATTGACGTAGAAATACTGCTGGTCGGCCTGCGAGCGCGAGGCGGTGGGCAGGCCCACCCAGCCGGACAACCGCATGCCGGCGGCAGCGTGGTCCACGCGCAGGCTCTGCGCGGGGAAATCCTCGCCCAGCACCTCGGCCACGCGCGCCAGCTGCGCCTGCGCGTCGCGCGCGGCCTTCCAGATGCGCACCGGCTTGCCGTTGTGGCTGAGCCGGAATTCCACCGAGCCGCGCGCCAGCGCCAGCGACTTCAGCAGGTCGTCGATATGCGCGAACTCGGTGCGCTCGGCGCGCATGAACTTCTTGCGCGCGGGCACGTTGTAGAACAGGTCGCGCACTTCCACGCTGGTGCCGGCCGGATGCTGCGCGGGACGCGCGGCCTGCAGCCGGCCGCCGTCCACCTCGATGCGGAACGCGGCGTCGGCCTCGCGCTGGCGCGAGGTGAGCGCGAAGCGCGCCACCGAAGACACCGAGGCCAGCGCCTCGCCGCGGAAGCCCATGCTGGCGACATGTTCGAGATCGTCGAAGCTGCCGATCTTGCTGGTGGCGTGCGAGGCCACCGCCAGCGGCAGCTCGTCGGGTGCGATGCCGCCGCCGTCGTCGCGCACGCGGATCAGCCGCGCACCGCCCTGTTCGATGTCCACCTCGATGCGGCTGGCGCCGGCGTCGAGGCTGTTCTCGACCAGTTCCTTGACCACGGACGAGGGGCGCTCGATCACCTCGCCGGCGGCGATCTGGTTGATGAGCTCGGGGGGCAGCGGACGGATGACGGGCATCCGCGGATTTTAGCAGTTGCCGGCGCTCACCCCGACGGAATGGCCAGCATGGTGCCGGTGCGCACCACGTTGCCGTCGATGTGGTTGGCGTTCTTCAGCGCGCCGACGCTGATGCCGTATTGCCGCGCGATGCTGCGCAGGCTCTCGCCCTCGCCCACGCGGTGCAGGTCGCGCACGCCGGCGTCGGCAGCGGCCGGGGCATCGGCGACCGCGGTGGCGGCATCGTCGGCCGGCCGGCCGACCCTGGCTGAAGCCAGCTCGACGCCATTGCCGCGTGCCGCCTGCGCCGCGAACCACGTGCCCGGCGGCGGCGTGGATTCGAAGTAGCCCTTCACGCCGCTCATCACCGCCGAGGCCAGCGCCTGCTGGTGGTCGGGATCGCGCAGCTTGCGCTCCTCGGCGGGATTGCTGATGAAGGCCGTCTCGACCAGGATCGAAGGCACGTCGGGCGAACGCAGCACCACGAAGTTCGCGCGCTCCACGTAGCCGCGGTGGGTGGGGCCGAGCTGCGCCAGCGACTTCAGCACGTTGCCGGCCACCGTGTCGCTGGCCTGCACCGCCCAGCCCTGCTGCATGTCCAGCAGCACCTTGGCGAGGCCGTCGCTCTTGTCGTCCAGCGACACGCCGCCGATCAGGTCGGAACTGTTTTCGTGGTCGGCCAGCATCTGCGCCGCCACCGAGCTCTTGCCGCGCGAGGACAGCACCCATACCGAGGAACCGCGCGCATCGCCGCTGGTGAACGCATCGGCGTGGATGGACACGAACAGGTCGGCGTCGTGCTCGCGCGCGATCTGGTAGCGGCGCGCCAGCGGGATGAAGTAGTCGCCGTCGCGGGTGAGGATGGCCTTCATGCCCGGCTGCCTGTTGATCTGCGCGGCGAGGTCGCGCGCCACCGCCAGGGTGACGTTCTTCTCCAGCGTGCCGTCCGGGCCATGCGAACCGGGATCCTTGCCGCCATGGCCGGCATCCACGCACACCACCACCTTGCGCTGGCCGTTCAGCAGCGTCGCCGCCTGCTGGGTGACCTGCCGGCTCGAACCGATGGTCTTCCTGCCGCTGCGGCGGTCGCTGACCGTCGCGACCACGGGCGGTGTCGGCCCGGTGTCGTCATCGGCCACCGGCGCGGTGGCCGGCCTGGCGGCTGCAGCCGGAGCAGGCGCCGCCGGGGCGGCATCCGCCACGTCCGTGCCCGCGCCCGGCAGCAGGTCCAGCACCAGCCGGTAATGGCCGCCGTCGCCGGGGGGAAGCACGAAACTGCGCAGCTTGCTGCCGGCCATCACTTTCGCGGTGAGCTGCAGTCCCCCGCCCTGCTGGCTGCGGCTCATGCCGCGGAACAGGCCATGCGCGGCCGGATCGGTGTAGCCGCTGGCGATCCTGCCGCGGGTGAAATCCACCACGACCTGGTCGTCCCGGCGATCGATGCGGTAGTCCGGCTTAGCGTCCAGATCGAACACCAGCCGGGTGTGGCTGGCGTCGGCCCAGACACGCGCCGCCGTCACGTCGGCCGCGTGTGCGCCCACGGGCGACATCGCCGCGGCAAAAGCGACGACGACTATCCCACCCAAGCTGTTCAGGTATCCCCGCATGGGGCGCATTGAATCGCAGCCGATCCGGGAATGCAAGAAGTTTTCCCTTGAATATCCATAACCTGCGAATCATTCATCAGTCGACATCTAGCTATGGGTCGCAAGTCGCCGCCGCATGCCCCCATGAAGCCGCCGAGCCATGAAGATTTCCCAAGGAAAAACAGCAAGTTGGCGCCAACGATCAACGCAGGCGCTGCAGGAAATCCTTGCCGCGTGTGCTGTGCGCCTCGAGCCGCGCCTGCCGGCCGGCACCGGCATAGGCCAGGTGCAGGGTGAGATCGGGGGCCGGCAAGGCGCCACGGCCACGCTCGGGCCACTCCACCAGCACCAGCGCCGCCGGATCGGACAATGCGTCCAGTCCCAGCCATTCGAGTTCGCCCGGATCGGCGATGCGGTAGAGATCCAGATGCCACGCCGGACGGCCCTGGGCGGCATAGCCTTCGATCAGGCTGTAGGTAGGGCTCTTGATGCGCTCGCCCACCTCCAGCGCACCCAGCAGGGCGCGGGCGAACGTGGTCTTGCCCGCTCCCAGGTCGCCATGCAGGTACACCACCATGCCGCCGCCGGCCAGCTCGGCGGCGAAGCGGCGCCCCAGGGCATCGGTGGCGGCCTCGTCGGCCAGGGGCCAGAGCTGTCCGCTCATGCGTCGATTCCGTTGCCCAGCGCGCGCAGCGGCGCCAGCAGGTCGGTGGCAAGCAGGCCGCGCTCGCCCTGCCGCGCCGCGCGGTCGCCGGCGCGCGCATGCAGGCCGACGCCGAGGCAGGCGGCCTGCCAGGCATCGCAGCCCTGTGCCAGCAGCGCCGCGACGATGCCGGTGAGCAGATCGCCCATGCCGCCCGCGGCCATGCCGGGGTTGCCCCATGGACAGACGTCCAGACGTCCATTCGGGTCGGCGACCAGGCTGCCCGAACCTTTCAGCACCACCACGGCACGGAAGCGGTCCGCCAGCAAACGCGCGGCGGCGAAACGATCCGCCTCCACCTCGGCCACCGTGCCGCCCAGCAGGCGCGCGGCCTCGCCAGGGTGCGGCGTCAGCACCGCCGGCTGCGTGAAGCGGCGCGGCTCGCGCGCCAGCAGGTTGAGCCCGTCGGCATCGAGCACCAGCGGCTTGCCGCTGTCCAGCGCGGTGAGCCACAGCGCGTGGCCCCATGCGCCCCGCCCCAGGCCCGGACCCACCGCCAGCACGCTGGCGCGGGCCAGCAACGGTTCCAGCGCCTGCGGGCCGTCCACGCCATGCGCCATCAATTCGGGGCGCGCGGCGTTCAGCGCCAGCAGGTGTTCGGCACGGGTCGCCACGCTGACCAGGCCGGCGCCCGCACGCAACGCCGCCTCGCCGCTCAGGCGGATCGCGCCGGCCATGCCATGTTCGCCGCCGATCGCCAGCACGTGCCCGTTGTCGCCCTTGTTTGCGTCGCGCGGACGCGGCGGCAGGGCCGTTGCCGCCAGCAGCTGCGCATCGCACGGCACGTCGCGCCACAGCGACTCGGGCAGGCCCAGCACGTCCAGCTCCAGCTGGCCCACGACATTCGCGGCGCGACCGGTGTGCAGGCCGCGCTTGGCGGCGATGAAGCTCACCGTGAGGTCGGCACGGATCGCCGCACCGGGCATCTGGCCGGTATCGGCATCCAGTCCCGAAGGCACGTCCAGCGCCAGCACGGGCACGCCGCTGGCGTTGACCGCCTCGATCAGCGCCGCCACCGCCGTCTCCGGCGCGCGCCGCAGGCCGGTGCCATACAGTGCATCGACATGGACATCGACGGCGGGCAAGGCATCGCCCGACCGCCACGGGCGCACGGCACCGCCGGCATCCAGCCACGCCTGCCGCGCCGTGGCGGCGTCATCACCCGCGGACACCTCGCCCGGCGCCAGCACGTCCACCAGCAGCCCCGCCTCGCGCGCCAGCACGGCCAGCAGGAAACCGTCGCCGCCGTTGTTGCCCGGCCCGCAATGCACGGCGATGCGCCGCGCCTGCGGCCAATGCCGGCGCAGGCCGGACAGCGCCGCCCATGCCGCACGCCGCATCAGCTCGAAACCCGGCACGCCCAGCACCTCGATGGCATGGCGATCCAGCGCGCGCACCTGCGCGACCGTGTAGAGCTGATGGCTGTGCGGGCAATCGGACATGCACGGATTATAGGCATGCGACATGCGTAGCCCGCCTACAATGCACGCATGTCCACCTGCAACACCATCGACCACGCCGCCCTCGCCCGCGACATCAAGCGATGGGCGCGCGAACTGGGCTTTGCCGAGGCCGGCATCAGCGGCGTGACGCTCGGCGAGGACGAACAGCACCTGGCAAGCTGGCTGGCCGACGGCCACCACGGCGAGATGGACTACATGGCGCGCCACGGCACAAAGCGCGCGCGTCCGGCCGAGCTGGAGCCGGGCACGCAGCGGGTGATCTCGGTGCGCATGGACTACGTGCCGCCCGGCACGCGCAACGCCTGGGATGTCATCCGCGACGGCGAGGCCGGCTACGTGGCGCGCTACGCGCTGGGCCGCGACTACCACAAGCTGATGCGCAACCGCCTGCAGAAACTGGCCGGGCGCATCCACGCCGTGGTCGGCGATTTCGGCTACCGCGCCTACGTCGATTCCGCGCCGGTGCTGGAAAAGGCGCTGGCGCGCAACGCGGGGCTGGGCTGGATCGGCAAGCACACCGTGCTGATCAACCGCCGCGCGGGCTCGTACTTCTTCCTCGGTGAGCTGTACACCGACCTGCCGCTGCCGGTGGACGAGCCGGCCAGCGCGCACTGCGGCTCCTGCCGCCGCTGCATCGACGTCTGCCCCACCCAGGCGATCCTCGCGCCATACAGGCTCGATGCGCGCCGTTGCATCTCCTACCTCACCATCGAACTGAAGGGTTCGATTCCCGAGGAACTGCGCGCGCCGATGGGCAACCGCATCTTCGGCTGCGACGACTGCCAGTTGGTCTGCCCGTGGAACAAGTTCGCGCAGGACGCCGCCGAACCGGATTTCGCGCCACGACACAGCCTCGACGGCGCGAAGCTGGTCGAGCTGTTCGCATGGAGCGAGGACGAGTTCCTGAAGCGCACCGAGGGCATGGCGATCCGCCGCACCGGCTACGAAGGCTGGTTGCGCAACATCGCGGTGGCGCTGGGCAACGCGCCGGGATCGATAGCGGTGCGCGAGGCGCTCAACGCGCGTGCCGACCATCCCTCGCCCCTCGTGCGCGAACACGTGGCCTGGGCGCTGGCGCGGCAGGCCAGCCCCGGCTCTTCATCGTAGGAGCACCCTGTGCGCCCCTACGAAGGCGGGCAGCGAAAGATGCGGACCCGCCGTGCGGGTCAACCGGGATCGGGGATGCCGAACACCTGCCGCAGGTAGGTCACGTAGGCCGCGTCCTCGCACATGTTCTTGCCGGGCGAGTCGCTGAGCTTGGCCACCGGCTGGCCGTTGCAGCGGATCATCTTGATCACGATGTTGAGCGGCGTAGGCCCGGTGTCGTTGCTGAGGTTGGTACCCACGCCGAAGGCCAGCAGGCAGCGGCCGCGGAAGTGTTCGTAGAGCTGCATCACCTTGGGGATGTCCAGTCCGTCGCTGAACACCAGCACCTTGCTGCGCGGGTCGACGCGGTTGTCGCGGTAGTGCGCCAGCATGCGCTCGCCCCAGTCGAACGGGTCGCCGGAATCGTGGCGCGCGCCGTCGAACAGCTTGCAGAAGTACATGTCGAAGTCGCGCAGGAAGGCGTCCAGCCCATAGACGTCCGACAGCGCGATGCCGAGGTCGCCGCGATACTCCTTCGCCCAGGCCTCCAGCGCGGCCACCTGCGAATCGCGCAGGCGCGGGCCCAGCGCCTGGTGCGCCTGCAGGTATTCGTGCGCCAGCGTGCCCAGCGGGACGAGGCCCAGCCGCATGGCGAACCACACGTTGCTGGTGCCGGCGAGCTGCGTACCCAGGCCGTCGCGCAAGGCCACCAGCACTTCCTCGTGCCAGGTGCGCGAGAAGCGCCGGCGCGTGCCGTAGTCGGCGATGCGGCAGTGTTCGTAGCCGGGCGTGCCGTGCAGCAGCGCGATCTTCTCCTGCAGCCGGCGCCGGCCTTCGGCGAGATCGTGCCGCGGTTGCGTGTTGCGGAAATACACCTCGTTGACGATGGCGAGCAGCGGCACCTCGAACAGGATGGTGTGCAGCCACGGCCCCTTGATGCGGATCTCGATCTCGCCGTTGCCGGCCTCGGCCGGCACAATGGTCACGTATTTCGCGTTGAGCCGGAACAGGCCCAGGAAGTCCACGAAGTCGCTCTTGATGAAGCGCATCGCGCGCAGGTAGTCGAGTTCCTCCGTGCTGAAGCGCAGTTCGCACAGCGCCTCCAGCTCGGCGCGGATCTCGGCGATGTACGGCACCAGGTCGATGCCCGGGTTGCGGCACTTGAAACGGTACTCGACCTGCGCGGCCGGGTAGTGGTGCAGCACCACCTGCATCATCGAGAACTTGTAGAGGTCGGTGTCCAGCAGCGATTCGACAATCATGCGTCGCCCGTACGGCACGGCGGCGCCAGTCGCGCCAAGTGGCCGATTATGAAGGCTCCGGCAAATCGCAGGCATAAAAAATCCCGGTAGCCAGGGGAGTAGCTACCGGGATTCGTCAGGTCGGCGCGTCAAGAGGGGAGAGAGGGGCCGACCCCTCGACGGTGCGATGTCTTGCCCCGTCTCCTTTCGCCTCACGGCGATACATGGGCTTAGTGTAGCCGATGAAGCTGAAGTTCAAGGTAATCCGACAGGAATTTTGTGGCTGGTTCAGTTTCCAGCCAGTCGCGGCAATGGCGGCGTCGGCATGACGCGCGCCAAGGAATCGGCGCGCGGGTGATCGAGGAAGAAGCGCACCATCGTCTCGCTGGCGTCGATCTGCCGGCTGGCGCGGCCCACGATGAACTTCGGCAGGTATTGTGGCCCGCCCGGCCAGGTATGGCCGCCCTCCTGGATGGAATAAAGCACCACGGCACGGCCACCCCGGCAGGGGCCCCACTGGCTGCGGAACACCCGCGTGGGGTCGAGCGGCGCCTGCGGCGGCAGCGGGACCGGTGCGTCCGCCGCCGCGCAACCATCCATGCGCGCCCAGAATGCGGCGGTGGCATCGACCGCAAGCACCTGGCCTCCTTCGCCATGGCCGCCGAAGCTGGTCACCTCGCCGCCGGCGTAGGGCACGATCGGGTCGGCGGTGCCGTCGAACTGCACGACTGATACCGGATACTGCGGCTGGCACTGCGGCTGGTAGTCCCGCGCCAACGTGCCGGCCACGGTGGCGATGCCGGCGATGCGGCCGGACATGTCGCAAGCCAGCCGCTCGACGAAGATCGCGCCGTTGGAGATCCCGGCGGCATAGATACGCGAGCGGTCCACGGCGAAGTCGCGCTCCATGGCGTCCAGCAATGCGCGCACGAAGCCCACGTCGTCCACCTTGCGCTTGATCGAGTCGCGGCCGTCGTTCCAGTGCCGATCCACGCCCTGCGGATAGACCACGATCATGCCGGCGCGATCGGCGATCCCGTCCAGGTGGGTGAAGCGCGGCATGCCGCGCGCAACGCTGCCGCCGCCGTGGAAAACCAGCAGCAGCGGATGCGGTGAATCCGCATTGCCGGGCGGCGTGTGCACCAGGTAGCTGCGTTCGAGTCCATCGGCGCGCAATGTGTGGGGCGTGTCCTCGCCGGCCAGCGCCGGTGCGAGAGCGCCCAGCGACAGCAGCAGGCACGACAGCGCGAAGCGGGCGATCGGAAGCATGGCCATGGTCTCGTCAGTGCGAAGGGGGCGGGTCGGGCAGGCGCAGGGTGGCGACGAAGCCGCCACCGGAAACATTGGCGAGCTCCAGCGCGCCGCCATGCAGCTCGGCGGCGCGCATGGCGATGCCGATGCCCAGGCCGGTGCCGGCGGTGCTGCGAGCACGGTCGCCGCGCAGGAACGGCCGACCCAGTTGCGGCAGCAGCAATTCCGGCACGCCCAACCCCTTGTCGACGATGCTGACGAAAACACCGCGCGCATCACGGCCAATGGCCACGCGGAACGGCGCGGCACCATGGCGCTCGGCGTTGTCCATCAGGTTGCCGATCGCGCGGCGCAACAGACGGGGGCGCGCGACCACGCGCAGGCTGTCGGGGCCGTCCAGTTGCCAGGCATCCGGCTCCTGGCGCGAGCCCAGCAGTTGGCCTGCCAGGGTGGCGAGGTCGATGGCACCGGGGGCTTCGTCACGCCCGTCGCGCACGAAGGCAAGGCATTGTTCCAGCGCGGCGTCGAGCTCCTCCAGGTCGGACACCATCGCTTCGCGGCGCCGCAGGTCGGCGGCATCGCCCAGCTCCAGCGCCAGCCGCAGCCTCGCCAGCGGCGTGCGCAGGTCGTGCGAGATGCCGGCCAGCATCAGCTCGCGTTCGCGGGCACTGCCGCGCAGGCGCGCTCCCGCCTCGCGGAACGCCTGGGCCAGGCGCTCGACCTCGCGCGAGCTGCCGTCCAACGCCACCGGCTCGCCCGCCAGCAACGCACCGGCGCTCCCGGCGAGCCGTTCGATCGGTTGCGTCAACAGGCGCGCGAGCAGGGCCGCGAGTGCGAGTGCGATCAGGCCGGCGAGTACGGCAATGCCCACCGACGAGGCCTGCAGGCGCCTCCGGTTGCTCGGCTCGCTCATGACGATCCATTGGCCGGGCACATGGGCACTGGGCACCCAGATGTGCGTGTCGGGAGTCTGCACGACCACCACGCGCGCAGGGTCATCAGGCCGCAGCTGCTCGCCGACTTGCCTGCCCACCGCCAGTGCGACCGGGGCCACGCGTACCGTGGACGGCGGTGGCGACCCCGTCTCCACGCGTACGCCCCATCCGGCGAGGCGCGCCAGTACGCGCCCGGCCCCGGCATCGTGGCGCTGCGCCAGCTCGTCGGTGGTCACCGCGGCGGCGCTGGCGAGGCGCCCGTAGATATCGGCCGCGATCAGCCGGTTGAAGTGCACCGACAGCACGGCGGACAGGCCCAGCGCCAGCAGCAGGGCGAGCGCGAGCAGCGCCAGCACCAGTGCAAAAGTGGTGGGTTTGCGGTTCATGCGCCTTCCCCGTCCCGCGCCGCGCCGTCCGGCACGAACACATAGCCCTTGCCCCACACCGTCTGCAGCCAGCGCGGCCGCCGCGGGTCATCCTCCAGGCAGCGCCGCAGCCGCGACACCATCACGTCGATGCTGCGGTCGAAGGATTCGTGGTCCCGTCCGCGCGCCAGCGCGATCAGGCGCTCGCGGCTGAGCGTCTCGTACGGATGGCCCACCAGGGCCGCCAGCACGGCGAACTCGCCGCTGGTCAGCCTGATCGGCTCGTCGCCGTCGAGCAGCTGGCGGCTGGCCGGATCGAAGCTGAAGCGACCGAAGTACACCGGCTCGCGTTCGGCCAGCGGCGCGCCCGCGGGGACGCGCGGGCGACGGCGCAACACGGCCCGGATTCGCGCCACCAGCTCGCGCGGATTGCATGGCTTGGGCAGGTAGTCGTCGGCGCCGATCTCCAGCCCCACGATGCGGTCCACCTCGTCGCCCTTCGCGGTGAGCATGATCACGGGCATGTCCATGCCTTCGGCGCGCAGCACGCGGCACAGCTCGAGGCCATCGGCGTCGGGCAACATCAGGTCGAGCACGATCAGGTCGACGTGGTGCATGGCCAGCTCCCGATGCATGGCCGCGGCATGCGCGGCGCCACGCACGTGGAAGCCCTGCTGGGCGAGGTAACGCTCCAGCAGGTCGCGCAGGCGCAGGTCGTCGTCGACGACAAGGATGTGGGGGGTGTCCATGGCGCGACTATCCCGCGCGCCCGGCGGCAACGGCAAGCGGACCGTGGCGGCAATTGCAAGCAATTGTTTCCGGACGGTGGAACCGCAACAGGTGCTCACATCTGGCACCTGCACGGAAACACTCTGGCGACGCATCCGCGCGAGAGTCGCACTGCACCGGTCGCCCAGAGGAGCGGCCGGCCCTCCCCCGCACCGGAGTCCCGCGATGAACACTTGCCACCCCATCCGTCTCGCTTCCTTCGCCCTGGCCGGCCTGCTGGCCGCAGGCATGGCCCTGCCAGCCCAGGCGCGCATCCATGGTTTCCGCGTGCAGCGCAACGGCAACACCGTGGGCCACGTGGGCGGCACGACCGGCAACGGCCAGGGCGGCCTCGAACACTTCCGCGCCACCCGCGTCTCCGGCGCCAAGGGCGCGGCGACGCACGGCTCGGTGACCTCGGTGAACCCGGATGGCAGCATCAGCCACCGCGGCGGCACCCTGGCCAATGGCGTCGACGGCGGCAGCTTCACCGGCAGCAACAGCTACACGCGCAATGCCGACGGCTCTGCCCAGGGCAGTTTCCAGCGCAGCGGCAGCAACGCGGCTGGCGCCACCTACGGCAGCAGCGGCAACCATGCGCGCGACAGCTCGGGCGACTGGAACAGCAGCAGGCAGACCACGGCCAGCGGCGCACGCGGCAGCTACGACGGCAGCACCACCGCTTCCAACGGCACCGCGACCCACGGCAGCACCATCACCAACAGCGCCGGCGACACTTACACCGGCCAGACGAGCTACACCAAGGGCCAGGGCATCACCCACAGCGGAACCTGCACCGACCCCAGCGGCAACACCATTTCCTGCCCGCGCTGACGAAGCGGGCCCCGTCCATGCCATACCTGTATCGCCGCTACAGTCTTCGGCAGCGCGCCCGGCGATCGTCATCGCCAGCGGGCCACCACGCAGCGGCGTGCCTTCCGGGAGAGCAGCGATGAAATCCCAAAACTGGCCAGCGATGTTCTGCGGTGCGCTCACCGTGGCCATGCTGGCCCCGCCATCGGCATCGGCGCAGACGGGGTTGTTCCGTCAGGCGCTGATGCAGCGCCGCCTGCAGCAGGGTACGCAAGACGCCATGGCCGTGCTGCCGCCAGGCGTGCGCGCCATCCACGACGTGGCTTACGGCGTCGATGCGCGAGAGCGCTTCGATGTCTACCTTCCCCGGCAACCCGTGCGCGACGCGCCGGTGATTTTCCTGGTGCATGGCGGGGCGTGGGCGTTCGGCGACAAGGCCGCCGCCAGGGTGGTCGAGAACAAGGTGGTGCGCTGGGTGCCCCGCGGTTTCATCGTGGTCTCGGCCAACTACCCGCTGATACCCGCGGCAACACCCTTGCAACAGGCCCGGGACCTTGGCCTCGCACTGGCCACCGCGCAGCGCATGGCCGCCAGCTGGGGCGGCGACCGCCAAAGCTTCATCCTGATGGGTCACTCGGCAGGCGCGCACCTGGTGAGCCTCATCAGCGCCGCGCCGTCGCTGGCGCTGCAGCAGGGGGCCACGCCCTGGCTGGGGACGGTGGCGCTGGACAGCGCGGCCTACGACGTGGCGGGGATCATGCAAAGCCGTCATCTGCGCCTCTACGATGCCGCCTTCGGCAACGACCCTTCCAACTGGGCGGCTGCCTCGCCCGAGCAGCAACTCGATTCGCGCATCGCGCCCTTCCTCGCCGTGTGCTCGACGCGACGCGCGGACTCCTGCCCGCAGGCGCGACACTTCGTGGCCCAGGCCGCCGGCCTGGGCACGCTCGCGCGGGTGCGCCCCGAGGATCTGTCGCACGAGCAGATCAACGAGCAACTCGGCCTGCCATCGGACTACACCGCTGCGGTGGAGGCCTTCATGCGCGGTCTCGGTCCCGCCGTGGCCCGGCGGCTCGATGCAGGCTCGCGCTGATGCCGGCATGCGAAGATGGCGGCAGGGCTCTCGCCACCCATCTCCGGTGCCACCATGAAATCGCTGCTTTGCTGCTGCCTGCTCTGGCTCTGCCTGCCGCTGGCCGTCCATGCGGCGGAGTTGCGCATCGACCTGGGCCACGGCGCGAAAACCTGGAGCACCGCGGAACTGCTCGACCGCGCCGACGCCACCACGGTGGCGATACCGGACGACGTGGCGTTCCAGCGCCCCATGCGCTACCGCGCCGTGCCGCTGCTTGCGCTGCTGCCCGGCCTGAGCGCGGGCCAGCACCTGCAGTTCGTTGCCGCCGATGGCTTCGCGGCGGAGATCCCCGCCGCGCTGCTCCTCAACCGGCAGGGTTCGCAGGCATGGCTGGCGGTGGAGGATCCCGCGCAGCCCTGGCCTGCGCTGGCCGAGAACGCCAAAGACGCCGGCCCGTTCTACCTGGTGTGGACGCACCCGCAGGGCGCGCACGTCAGCCCCGAGCAATGGCCTTACCAGTTGGCCGCGATCCGCACGCTCCCGGGCGTGGATGCGCGCTTTCCTGCCATGGTGCCTGCGGTCGACGCGACCGCCGCGGTGCGCCAGGGCTTCGACGTGTTCAAGCGCACCTGCTTCGCCTGCCACACCATGAATGGCGAGGGGGATTCGAAACTGGGGCCCGACCTCAACCTGCCGTACAGCCCCACCGAGTACCTGCGTGCCGACTTGCTGCGCGGCTACGTCCGCAACCCGCAGTCGCTGCACCGCTGGCCTGGAGCACGGATGATGGGTTTTCCCACGCAGGAATCGCTCAGCGATGCCGACCTCGATGCGGTGCTGGACTACCTGCGCTACATGGCGAAGCACAAGGCTGCGCACTGACCCTCAAGGCAGCAGCGCATGGAGTGCCGCGTCGCGCGCCGCCTGCGGTTCGCGTGCAAGCGCCCGCACGCGCGCATAGAACACCGGCCATTGCCCGCCGCCCTCGCGGAACAGCGCGGCGAAGGCCGGCGTCCACTGGTCGTACAGGCCGAACGGCAACAGCCGCGCGTTGTTGATGGGCCTGGCCACCCACGCGTCGTAGCGGTGGTCGCCCGGCCAGTGCGCGTCGCGCCACTGCGCATAACGCTGGCGGAACGCGGCGATCTCGCGTTGCTTGCCCGCCTCCATCGCCTCGACGTCCACGCCACCGGCATAAAGCGCCCGCAGGTGGTCGCGCAGGTCCAGCACCAGCTGGGTGAAGCCATCGTCCATCGCCTGCAGGCGACCGTCGTCCGGCGGCAACCCGCGCGAGGCACGCCATTCGCGCAGGCCCTCGGCCTGCACGAAGGTGGCGAAGGATTCGTTGAATGCCGTGTCGCCCTTGGCGTAGATCAGCTGGTGTGCCAGCTCGTGGAAGATCGTGCCGGCCAGTTCGTCGTCGCCCCAGCGCAGCATGCTGGAGAGGATGGGGTCGGCAAACCAGCCCAGCGTGGAATACGCCGACACGCCGCCCACCCACACGTCGTCGCCTGCGCCGCGCAGGCGTGCCGCATCGGCCTCGGCGGTGGCCTCGTCGAACCAGCCGCGATAGGCCACGCAACCCGCGACGGGAAAACAGTGGCGCACGGCCTCCACCGAATAACGCGGCGTGGCGAACACGTTCCACACCACGTAAGGCTTCTGCAAGGCCACATATGTGGTGTAGCTGCGGTTGTCGGGCAGGCCCAGTTTCCGCGAGGCGAATTCGCGCGCCGCGAGTGCCAGCGACAGGCGTGCGGCAAGTTTCGGATCGGTCGCCGGGTCGTGCACCAGCTTGCCCACCGGCTGCCGTCGCAACACCAGCCCGCCCTGCCCGCGCACCGCCTGCGCGTAGTAGCGCAGGCTGCTGCAGGCACACAGCACGAGGCTCAACATCGCGAGCGCGAGATACCCGGGACGGAAACGGCGGACTGCGGCATGCTGGCGGATCATCCCGCCATCATGCCGCAGCAATGCTCAGTGGTGCGCGCTGCTGGCGTGGCTGGTCGCGTGGCCGTGCATGCCGCCCGCCGGGTGGCCGGTGCCATGCCCGTAGTAACCGCCGCGATAGTGGCGATGGCCCCAGTGGTCGTACCACACGCCGCCGCCGACCAGCCCCGGGGCGTAGCAACAACCGTAGCCGTAACCGTCGTACCAGCCGCCGTAGCCGTACCAGCCCGGCGTCGCGTAGTAGCCATCGCCGTAGACCACGCCATTGCCGTAATAGGCCGCACCGGCATACGGCGTGGCCCGCACGTAGCCGTAACCCGGCTCGTAGTAGCAGCCCGACAGCAATGCAGCCAGGGCGACGAGGGCGATACCGGAAAGCAGGCGTTTCATGACGCGGCCTCCTTGGGAGACGATGATGCCAGCTTGCGCCGATCCGCTTGAACCGGCGCTGAGAGTCCGTTTGCGATCCAGGGATGCGATGCCGGGCAAGGAGGTCGCAAACGACCCTGGACTCAGAACCGCGGATGCGACAGCTGGCCGAGGAAGCTGGACAGCACCTGCGGCTCCACCAGCAGGGTGAACGCCACGCCGTAGGCCGCGCCCCACAGGTGCGCGCTGTGGTTGACGTTGCCCTGCCCGCGCTTGTCCATGTAGATCGAGTAAGTGATGTAAAGCACGGCGTAGATGATCGCAGGAATGCCGAGCGCAAAATACAAGTAAATCTTTGACCAAGGTTGTAACAGGATGGAAGCGAACAGCACTGCCGACACCGCGCCCGAGGCGCCTAGGCTGCGGTAATTCGGGTTATCGCGGTTCTGGAAATACGTGGGCAGGATCGAGACCACCAGCGCGCCGATGTAGAACAGCGCGAAACCGAACGCGCCCATCTCCAGCGTGTAGAAGCGTTCCATCTGCCGCCCGAAGAAGAACAGCGTGATCATGTTGAAGAGCAGGTGGTTGAAGTCCGCATGCACCAGTCCGTACGTCACCAGCCGGTGGTACTCGCGCCGGCGGCTGATCGCCGGCGGCCACAGGATCAGGTCGTCCATCAGCCGCCCGTTCTTGAACGCCATGAACGAGACGACGCAGGTGATCGCGAGGATGATGAGGGTGATCGGCATGAACGGTTCCGCGCCCGGCTGATGAGGTGGCGGCATCTTGGCCGCAGCGCGGGCGCTTGTCGAATCCGCGGCAAAACGCCCCGCCGGCCGGCGGACGCGACTATCATGCGCGCTCCCCCACGAACCCCATCGCCATGCCCGCGCCTCGCTATCTTCATTTGGACGTCTTTGCGGCTACACATGGTGGCGGCAACCACCTCGGCGTGGTGGTCGGCGCGGAGCAGTGGAGCGGCGAGGCGATGCAGCGCTTCGCGCGCTGGACGAACCTGGTCGAAACCACCTTCCTGCTCCCGCCCGCCGACCCGGCGGCCAGCTACCGCGTGCGCATCTTCACGCCGCACAAGGAGATCCCGTTCGCCGGCCACCCCAGCGTGGGCAGCGCGCACGCCGTGCTGGAATGCGGGTTGGCGCGCCCCGTCGACGGCCTGCTGTGGCAGGAATGCGGTGCCGGCGTGTTGCCGATGCGCGTGGAGGGCGAAGGCGCGGATCGCCGCCTGCTGCTGAAATCCCCCGGCGAGCGCGTGCTGGATACCGGCCGCGACGCGCATCCCCTGCTGGCCGCCGCGTTGGCCGGCACCGGTTGCGGCACCCTGCCGCCTGCGCTGGTCGACGGCGGTCGCCGCTGGTGGCTGGCCGAGCTGGAAAGCGAGGCCGCGCTGCGCGCCTGGAAACCCGACCACGGCGCCATCGGCGCGCTGGCCCATGCCAGCGACAGCATGGGCCTGTGCGCGTTCGCGCGCAGCACGCATCCCGGCTACCAGCTGGTGGTGCGCGCCTTTCCCGCCGGCGTGGGCATCGTCGAGGATCCCGCCTCCGGTGCCGCCAACGGCCTGATCGCTGCGTACATCGCGCAGGCCGAGCCGTGCGGGCCACTGGCCGGCGGCTATGTCGTGAGCCAGGGCCGCGAGATCGGCCACGACGCCCAGCTCGTCGTCCACATCGTGGACGGCACGGTGTGGGTCGGCGGCCGCACCCACACCATCGTCGACGGCGCGCTGCACTGGAACGCGGCGTGAGCCCGGCCGCGCAGATCCTGGTCGATGCCGACGCCTGCCCGGTGGCGATCAAGGAGATCCTGTTCCGCGCCGCCGAGCGCGAGCAGGTGATGGTGACCCTGGTGGCGAACCAGTACCTGCGCACGCCGCCCTCGCGCCACGTGCGCGCGGTGCAGGTGCCCGGCGGCTTCGACGTGGCCGACCACGAGATCGCGCGCCGCGTGGCGGCCGGCGACCTGGTGGTGACGCAGGACATTCCACTGGCCTCGGCGGTGATCGACAAGGGCGCCCTGGCCCTCGACCCGCGCGGCGAACTGCACACGCCCGAGACGATTGCCCAGCGCCTGACCATGCGCAATTTCATGGATGAACTGCGCGGCGCCGGCATCGACACCGGCGGCCATGCGCCGTTCCACGCGCGCGACAGGCAGGCATTCGCGAACCAGCTCGACCGCTGGTTGCAGCAGCGGCAGCGCTGACGCGCCGCTCCCGCCCACAAGGCTCCATGTGTAGGAGCACCCTGTGCGCGATGGCCTTGCGCTTCGATCGAAGCATCAGGGCAATCGCGCACAGGGTGCTCCTACGCAACCTCGCCGGCTGCATGCCCGGAAGCCCAGGCCCACTGGAAGTTGTAGCCACCCAGCCAGCCGGTGACGTCCACCACCTCGCCGATGAAGTAGAGGCCGGGCACCAGCTTCGATTGCATCGTCGAAGACGAAAGCCCGTCGGTATCCACGCCGCCCAGCGTCACCTCGGCGGTGCGGTAGCCCTCGGTGCCGCTGGCGACGATGGGCCAGTCGTGCAACTGGCGGCCGATGCCCTGCAGTTCGGCGTCGCGGTACTGGCGTATCGGGCGACTGGCGAACCAGTGTTCGCAGAGGCGCTGCGCGAGGCGCTTGGGCAAGGCATCGGCCAGCACGTTCTTCAACTCCGCCGCCGGACGCGCACCACGCTGCGACACCAGCCATTCGCCCAGGTCGGCATCCGGCGCAAGGTCCAGCCGCAGGTCGTCGCCCGGCTGCCAATACGAGGAAATCTGCAGGATGGACGGACCGCTCAGGCCGCGATGTGTAAACAGCAGGCCCGCGCGGAACGCGCGCTTGCCCACGCGCGCCCCGGCCACCGGCAGCGCCACGCCGGCGAGGTCGGCGTAGTGCTCCTGGTGCTTGCCGCTCAGGGTCAACGGCACCAGTGCGGCGCGCACAGGCAGCACCGCATGGCCGAACTGGCGCGCCAGTTCGTAGCCGAAGCCGGTGGCGCCCATGCTGGGAATGGACAGGCCGCCCGTCGCCACCACCAGCGACTCCGCATGCACCTCGCCGCGCGCGGTGAGCACGGCGAAGCCCTCGTCCGTCCTGCGCACGCGCTCGACGCCGCAGCCGGTCTCGATACGCACGCCCGCCGCGGCGCATTCGTCCAGCAGCAGGCGCACGATCTGCTTCGACGAATCGTCGCAGAACAGTTGGCCGAGTTCCTTCTCGTGGTAAGCGATGCCGTGCTGCTCCACCAGTCCGATGAAATCCGCCGGTGTGTAGCGCGCCAGCGCGGACTTGGCGAAATGCGGATTGGCGCTGAGGTAGTTCGCCGGCGACGCGCCGGTATTGGTGAAGTTGCAGCGCCCGCCGCCGGACATCAGGATCTTCTTGCCGACGCGGTTCGCATGGTCCACCACCAGCACGCGGCGGCCGCGCCGTCCCGCGGCGATCGCGCACATCAGGCCCGCGGCGCCGGCGCCGACGATCAATACATCCGTTTTCAAGCCACCACCATACCGGCTCCGCCATGCTGTTGCCCGTCATCCCGGCGCAAGCCGGATCCAGTGTCTATGCGCACAGTGGCGCTACTGGATCCCGGCTTTCTTCGAGATGACGGGCGGATAGGCGCGCATTATCGCCCAGTCGCATCGCTTACACTTTCCGCCTCATTACATCCGCGAGCCGCCGCCATGCCTTCCTTCGACGTGATCTCCGAAGTCGACAAGCACGAACTCACCAACGCCGTGGACCAGGCCAACCGCGAACTGGCGAACCGCTTCGACTTCAAGGGATCGGACGCGAAGTTCGCGCTGGAGAAGTCGGAGATCCTGCTCACCGCGCCCAGCGATTTCCAGTTGCAGCAGATGCTGGACATCCTGCGCGGCCGGCTCACCACGCGGAAGATCGACATCCGCGCGCTGGACATCGGCGAGGTGGAGACCAACCTGGCCGGCGCGCGGCAGAAGATCACCGTGAAGCAGGGCATCGAGCAGCCGGTGGCGAAGAAGCTGGCGGCCACACTGAAGGAGGCCAAGCTCAAGGTCGAGGCGCAGATCAACGGCGACAAGCTGCGCGTGACGGGCAAGAAGCGCGACGACCTGCAGCTGGCGATGGCGGCACTGCGCAAGGCTGACGTGGAACTGCCGTTGCAGTTCGACAATTTCCGCGACTGACGGGCCGGCACGACGATGACCGGCAGGAGCGCACCCTGTGCGCGATGGCCTTGCGCTTCGATCAAGGTGCAAGACCATCGCGCACAGGGTGCTCCTGCGACGTATCGTCAGCCGCCCATCCCCGCCACGATGTTCACCGTGATGGCGATGATGAACACGTTGAAGAAGAACGCGATCACGCTGTGCAGCAGGGCCACGCGGCGCAGGTAGCGGCTGCTGATCTGCACGTCGGAGACCTGGAAGGTCATGCCGATCACGATGGCGAAGTAGGCGAAGTCCCAGTAGTCGGGCCTGGGCGTGTCGGGGAATTCCAGTCCGGCATGCTTCTCGCCGAAGTCGCCGTAGTAGCCGTGCGCGTAGTGCAGCGCGAACATGATGTTGAGGAACAACCAGCTCAGCACCACGCTGAGCGCACCGATGCCCAATGCCGGCAGGCCGCCGCCCTTCGCCGCATGCAGCTCGGTGCCCAGCGCCACCAGCACCACACCGGAAAGCACCACTGCGCTCCACAGCACGCCCCAGCGCCCGGTGTCCTGCGCCTTCGCCTGCAGCCGCATGTGCGCGGGCGTGGAATGATTGAACAGCCGCGCCAGCGCCAACAGATAGACCACCGCGGCCAGGTCGAAGCCCAGCAGGATCGCGCTGGCCACGCGCAGGCCTAGCGCGATCAGCATGGCACCGGTCGCCACGAAGACCACGAACGACACGCTGAGCCGCGGCCGCGCCGTCACATAGCGGAACGGCCGCCAGCGCCGGGTCTTCGCAGCTCCGTTGCCGCCGGGCACGCCGCGGCTCATGCGCGCAGCTCCGCGTAATCGGGATGGCGCTCCATCCAGGCCGCGGCATACGAGCAGGCGGGCCGCACCAGCAGGCCCTCGCCACGTGCAAATTCCAGTGCCGCGCGCACCAGTTCACCGGCCACGCCGCGCCCACCGGCGGGTGGCGGCACCAGGGTGTGGGTGATCGTCATCACGCTGCCGGCCAGCCCGTAGTCGAGCAGGCAGTGCACGCCTGCCACCCGCACCTCGAAGCGTTGCGCGGCAGGGTCGTGGTGAATCTCCAGATGCATGGCGGACTCCATGGACGTTGGCGTCAAGCATAACGCCCGCGGGACTCGGCCAAGGCTCCCGCAGGCGGCCTCCGGGTTGCCCTGCCCCACGCACCATCGCATGCGAAAACCAAGGGTTTTATGCCGCCAGCCCCTTCCGTGCCATCGCGCGGCGATGGCGTACGGCGGCGGCCAGTTGCTCCAGCACGCGCACCGATTCGTCCCAGCCGATGCAGCCGTCGGTGATGCTCTGGCCATAGGTCAGCGGCTGGCCGTCCACCAGGTCCTGGCGGCCGGCGACGAGGTGGCTTTCCACCATCGCGCCCACGATGCGCCGCTCGCCCGCCTCGAGTTGCGCGGCGATGTCGGCGACCACCAGCGGCTGGTTTTCCGGCTTCTTGCTGCTGTTCGCATGGCTGGCATCGATCATCACCCGCGCCGGCAGGCCGGCCTTGGCGATGGCGCCGCAGGCCGCCTCCACGCTCGCCGCGTCGTAATTCGGCAGCTTGCCGCCGCGCAGGATCACGTGGCAGTCGCGGTTGCCGCGGGTGGCGGCGATGGCGGCCTGGCCCTGCTTGGTCACGGCGAGGAAATGATGCGGATGCGAGGCCGCCTGCACCGCGTCCACCGCGATCTTCACGTTGCCGTCGGTGCCGTTCTTGAAACCCACCGGGCACGACAGGCCCGAGGCCATCTCGCGGTGCAGCTGGCTCTCGGTGGTGCGCGCGCCGATCGCGCCCCAGGCCACCAGGTCCGCGAGGTATTGCGGCGAGATGATGTCGAGGAATTCGCAGCCCGCCGGCACGCCCAGCGCGTTGATGCCGCACAGCAGCTGGCGCGCGACGCGCAGGCCCTTGTTGATGTGGAAGCTGCCGTCGAGGTCGGGGTCGTTGATCAGCCCCTTCCAGCCCACGGTGGTGCGCGGCTTCTCGAAGTACACGCGCATCACGATTTCCAGCTCGCCGCCAAAATGCCTGCGCTGCTCCACCAGCCGCCGCGCGTAATCCAGCGCCGCGCGCGGATCGTGGATGGAGCATGGGCCGATCACCACCGCGAGACGGTCGTCCGCGCCGTCGAGGATGCGCTGCAATGCGGTGCGCGCATGGCCCACGGTATCCAGTACCGCATCCGTGGCGGGGTACTCGTCCATCACCTCGAGCGGCGTGGCGAGCGGCTGGATACTGCGTATGCGCAGGTCATCGGTGGAAGCGTGGGACATGGCGGCGGTTCCTCGTGTGGGCTGCGGCGGCCATGAAAAAAGCCGCCTCGATGGTGCTGGCGGCTTTCGGGATGGGGTTTCAGTGTTTCGTCAGGACGATCGCACCCATGCCTCCGCCAGCGGCTTCGGATAGCCATAAAACCAAAAATACTGGCGGGCGGTGTGGGTCATGGGTTCCATCAATAGCACCATGCACGGCGCTCTGCAAATAACCGGTGCGACTATCGTGCCACGCCGCCGGCAGGCGCCGGCGCCACCACCACCCGGTTGCGGCCGCCGTGCTTGGCGACGTACAGCGCCTTGTCGGCGCGCCGCAGCGTGGTGGACATGTCCCGCTCGTGCAGCTCGGCCTCGGCCACGCCCACCGAAACGGTGAGCGGCAGGTCGAGGCCGTCGATGCTCACCGGCGAGCCTGCCACCGCTTCGCGGATCCGCTCCGCCAGCGCCTCGCCGGCGGCCCGACCCACGTCCGGCGCCAGCACGATGAACTCCTCGCCGCCCAGTCTGCCGACCATGTCGGTGCCGCGCAGCACGTCGCGGACGCGGCGCGTCAGCGTCTTCAGCGCCTTGTCGCCGCAATCGTGCCCGAAGCGGTCGTTCACGCTCTTGAAGTGGTCGATGTCCAGCAGCAGCAGGCAGAACGGCATATGCGTGGCCACATCCGCGGCAAGCATGCCGGTGAATCGTTCCTCCAGGGCCAGGCGGTTCGGCACGCCGGTCAATGAATCCACGCGCGCCATGACGTGCAGCTGGCGCTGCAGCAGTTCGTTGTACAGCAGCAGGAAACCCAGGCCGTAGAACAGCGACTGCATGCCCGACAGCAGCATCCAGAACACGTTGGTCGGGCTGGGCGTGAGCACGCTGTCCAGCCGCGCGCCCCCCAGCCACAGCATGCCGTTGCGCCACACCAGCAGCAGCAACGACAGCACGAAGATCCACAGCAGCGCATGGCGCGCCCGCGACCAGCCATCCGAGCGGCCGCGCAGCAGGGCCTCGATGTTGAGCATGAGGTTGCAGGCGATGGCCACCGAGCCCCACAGCACGCGGCTCTGGTAGTCGGGCTGGACGACGGCGAACCAGGCCACGCCCGTCCAGCCGACCACGCCCACCACGACGGCGGCGCGCCAGCGCAAGGGGGCGCCCAGCAGCATGCGCAGCGCGATCACGCTCATCGCCTGCGCCAGCAGGTTGAGCGCATTGCCGCCCAGGGTCGGGACGTCCGCGGGCAGGTAATGCCCGAACGCCACCGTGCCATAGCCCAACGCTTCCACCGCCAGCGCGCTGGCCCGCAGATGCAGGCTGCGCACCGCCCGGCTTTCGTCCGAATGCACGCCCAGCCACAGCATCAACGCCACGGTCGCGGCCTGCATCGCGCCAAGCAAAGACAAGCTCTGCACCAGAACAGGCATCCACCCTCCCCAGGGTCCGGCCTCCGCGATATCAGGGTGTTATCGGCAAATGCCCGGCCTTCTTGAGACGCAGTTCACACTTTCCCGGTGCCCGAGGCCCCGAAACGGGGGCGTCCGCCTGCCGTTGACAGCCCGCATCGTTCGGCTACTTTCCGGCCAGCACCCCACGGAAACCGGCATGGCCACGCTCATTCCCTCCCGCAACAGCTGCCTGCCGCGCATGACCGGCGGCGAGAAGCGCGTGTCCGAACGGCTGGAGCAGAAGCTCGAAGACGACTACCTGCTCTGGTACGACGTGCCGGTGGGCCTGAAGCAGCGCCAGCCCGACTTCGTGGTGTTCCACCCGCGCCGCGGCCTGCTGGTGCTGGAGGTGAAGGACTGGAAGGCCGACACCATCCGTCAGGCCGACAAGACCCAGTTCACCCTGGTCACCGAGCGCGGCCTGGCCAGGGAAACCAGCCCGCTGCTGCAGGCGCGCGCCTATGCGCTGGAAATCGGCGTGGTGCTGGAGAACGACCCGGCCCTGCGCAACCCGGAAGGCCACCGCTACGCCGGCAAGCTGGTCATGCCGTGGGGCTACGGCGTGGTGCTGGCCAACATCACGCGCAAGCAGTTCGGGGAAGGCGGGCTGGACGCGGTGATTCCCGCTCACCTCGCGATCTGCCGCGACGAGTTGTACGAGACGGTGGATCCCGAAGCCTTTCAGGAGCAGCTGTGGGCGATGTTCCCGCAGGTGTTCCCGGTGGCGCTCACCCTGCCGCAGATCGACCGCGTGCGCTGGCACCTGTTCCCGGAGATCCGCGTGGAGCCGGGCAGCGGCCAGTTCGGCTTGTTCGCCGCCGAGGGCAAGGATGCGCGCGCGCTGGAAATCCCCGACCTGGTGAAGGTGATGGACGCGCAGCAGGAGCAGCTGGCGCGCTCGCTGGGCGACGAGCACCGCATCATCCACGGCGTGGCCGGCTCCGGCAAGACCATGATCCTCGGCTTCCGCGCGATGCAGCTGGCGCGCTCGATGAGCCGGCCGATCCTGGTGCTCTGCTACAACAAGGCGCTGGCGGCACGGCTGGAAGAACTCATCGGCGAGCGCGGCCTCGGCGACAAGGTGCAGGTCTACAACTTCCACCGCTGGTGCCGGCGCATGCTGACCAGCTACCACGTGGAACTGCCGCCCAAGGGCGAGCGCTTCTTCGAAAAGATGGTGGAGCGGGTGATCGAGGGCGTGGACAAGGGCCAGATCCCGCGCTTCCAGTACGGCGCCGTGCTGGTGGACGAAGGCCACGACTTCGAGCCGGACTGGTACAAGCTGATCGTGCAGATGATCGACCCCGCCACCAACTCGCTGCTGGTGCTGTACGACGACGCGCAGAACATCTACGGCAAGGCCGACCGCCGCCGCATCAGCTGGAAAAGCCTGGGCGTGCAGGCGCAGGGCCGCACCACCATCCTCAAGCTCAACTACCGCAACACGCTGGAGATCCTCGCGGTGGCGCGCAACTTCGCCAGCGAGCTGCTCGCCGCGCGCGTCGAGGACGACGACGGCGTGCCGCTGATCGCCCCGGAAAGCGCCGGCCGCCGCGGCCCGCTGCCCGAGCTGATCCGCACCGACACCGCCGCCGCCCAGCTCGACGCGTTGATCGCCCAGCTGCGCGACGAACACGCACACGGCCGCCCGTGGGGCGAGATGGCGGTGATCTACCGCAACAACTGGGAAGGCGAGAAGCTGCACGAGGCGCTGGAGCGCATCGCCATCCCCTCCAGCCTCGCCGACGAACGCGGCAAGCAGGCGCTGTTCGTGGTCAAGGACAGCGTGAAGCTGCTCACCATGCACTCCTGCAAGGGCCTGGAATTCCCGTTCGTGATCGTGCCCGGCCTCGGCTCGCTGCCGCACGAGGGCCAGCGCGAAGTGGACGAGGCGCGCCTGCTCTACGTGGCGATGACCCGCGCCACCGAGCGTCTGGTGCTGATCCACCACCTCGATTCGGTGTTCTCCAAGCGCATCCGCGATTCGATCAACGAGGTGCAGGGCCAGTTGGCGCGCTGATCCCGATAGACTGCGCGCATCATCGCCGGGGAATCCACCATGCGTCGCCTGCTGCTCGTCGCCGTGCTCGCCTTCGCCACCTTCGCCCTGCCCGCGCTGGCGGCGGACCAGGTCGTGCTGCTGCAGAAGACCGACCGGGTGGTCGGCACCGGCACGCTGGCGCGCGACGGCGACGTGGTGCAGGTGAACTACACCGGCTGGCTGTACGACGCCGGCGCGAAGGACCACCGCGGCGCCGAGTTCGACAGCTCGGAAGAGAACGGCGAGCCGATCAGCTTCACGCTGGGCGCGGGCGAGGTGATCGCCGGCTGGGACCAGGGCATCCGCGGCATGCACGTGGGCGGCAGGCGCACCCTCGTCATCCCCGCGCGACTGGCCTACGGCAGCCGTGGCGTCCGCGGCACGGTGCCGCCGAACGCCGCGCTGGTGTTCGACGTGGAACTGGTGGGCGTGCGCTGAGCCGTGGGATGCGGAACCATCCGCGCGCCGAGGCGTCCAAGGTTGTATTCCCCGACACTGCCTCGCGCGTTGTCAGCGGCAAGCCCCGGAGCTCCCCCATGAAGACCCCCCGCATCGCCACCGCCCTGCTCGTCACCAGCCTGCTCGCCGGCACGGCCTGGGCGCAGACGACTTCCAACCAGGCGCCGCCGCCGCTCGACCTCAAGCTGCCGCAGGTCAACAACATGCCTTCCGACCTGCCCGCCGCCAGCAGCACCTCGGCCAAGCCCGCCAGCGGTTCCGGCACCGCCGGCACGACCAGGCCCGGCAGCGCGCCCGGCGCGTACTACGGCGACACCAGCGGCCGCATGGGCAACACCGACGAGCACGTCGCCAGCTCGTCGCAAACCTGCGACGACTCCACCTACGGCCAGCCCCAGGTGCACGGCGACGTGGGCATGGGCGTGATGTCCGGCAGCCACACCAGCGGGAGCTACCAGAGCGGTGCCGTCAGCGTCACCAAGAACCTCGGCGACTGCGACCACCCCAGCGGCGGCGTCAGCTTCTCCGTCGGCGTGAGCCAGGGGCAGTTCCACGGGCGCGGCTGGTAAAGCCTGTCCGGATCCGCGATGGCTCTCGCGCCAGGGCTATCCTTGCGGGGGCGCCCTGTGCGCCGTGCACCTGTCCGGCCCGCAGCGGAAATCGTGGACAGATCCAGGACACGACGACCCCGGACGCCGCTCACGCCTGGCGCAGGAAACAGGTTTTCAGCACCAGGCCCTTGATCTTGTCCGAATGACCTTCGATGTGTTCGGCGTCGTCCTCGACCAGGCGGATGTTGCGGATCAGCGTGCCCTGCTTCAGCGGGATCGATGAACCCTTGACCTTGAGGTCCTTGATGACGACGACGGTGTCGCCGGCCGCCAGCACGTTGCCGTTGCAATCGCGCACGACCGGCGCGGCTTCGGCGGAAGCCTGCTCCACCTGCGGCCACTCGTGGCCGCAATCGGCGCAGACGTAGTTGCCGCCGTCGGGATAGGTGTTCTCGAGCGCGCACTGCGGGCAGGGAGGAATGCTGGACATGCTGCGACCTTGCGGAAAAGGCCGCCATTTTACCCGACCGGGCCAGCCACCCCGCACCGCGTTTCGGGATCGGCGGGAAAGGCGCGGCCGCGCGATTCAGCCATGCAACAGCGGCAGGATGTGCTCCAGGCTCAAGCGCGCCACCGGCACGCCGGGCGCGGCGGGATCGACCCAGCGCAATTCGGCGATCTCCGCCTGCACGCGCGGTTCGCCGTCCACGCCGACTTCATGGACATCGGCTTCCACCACGTGGCCCGGCTCGTTGGCTGCAGGCGCGCTGGCGCGGCAGAGGAACCGCGCGGAACCGGGACGCAGCGTGCAGCCGAGCTCCTCGTGCAGTTCGCGCGCCAGCGTGGCGAGGTCGTCGGCATCGCCGGGATCGCGCTTGCCGCCGGGCTGCTGGAACACCGTGGCGCCCTGCTTGCGCACCAGCAGGGTGCGTCCCGCATCGTCGCGGATCACCGCGGCGACGATGCGGATGACCCGCGCCACCGCATCCGCGGCCACCGGCTTCACAGCCGGCTGTACGACCACGACTGCATGCGCCCGTCCCGGTACGGCATCACGCCGTGGAACGGGCGCGCGTCCTCGTCGAACACCAGCGGCAGGAAGTGGCGGTCGCCCTCCCACATCGGCAGTTCCATCAGCCGGTCGCGCGCCACCCATTCCAGCGTGCCCTCGGGGTTGCTGGCCAGCGGCGTGCCTTCGTAGCGGTCGACCAGGAAGATGAAGCCCAGCCAGTCCTCGCCCTGCTTGCCGAAGCCGGGCCAATTGAGCGTGCCGCGCAACTGCATGGCCAGGCAGTCGATGCCGGCCTCCTCGCGGATCTCGCGGCGCATGCAGGCGGCGATGTCCTCGCCCGGCTCCATCTTGCCGCCCAGGCCGTTGTACTTGCCCAGGTGCTGGTCGTCGGGCCGCGCATTGCGGTGGATCATCAGCACCTGCGTGCGGTCGGGCGAAAGCACGTAGCCGAGCGTGGCGACGATGGGCGTGTAGGGCATGGCGAAACGGCCGCGGAAAGCGGCCATTCTAGCGGGTGCCGCCAGGGCCTCGGCGCAGGCTTGCATCGACCCGCGCCGGGCGGCGACCATCGGCGGATGCGCACGACGTTTCGCCCCCGCTGCACTGCCCGTTTCCTGCGCCGGCTCCCGCTGCTGGCGCTGCTCGCGGGCACGGCCGGTTGCGGCGCACCGTCGCGCGTGCCGGTGAGCCGCGAACTGGTGTTCGGCGGACAGAACTACCGCGTGGTGACGCTGGACCTGAAACGCGATCCGCTCAGCCTGCACTGGCGCGACCCGGACAGCGGCGACGCCTACGGCGACATCGAAACGCTGCAGCAATGGGGCGAGTCGCGCGGCCAGCAGCTGCTGTTCGCCGCCAACGCCGGCATCTACGACCGCCAGAACGCGCCGCTGGGCCTGTACGTGGAGGACGGCAAGACCCTGGTGCCGCTGAACATGGCGCACGGCAACCCGGCCTCGGGCAACTTCTCGCTGCTGCCGAACGGCGTCTTCGCGATCTATCCCGACGGGCATGCCGCGGTGCGCACCAGTGCCGGGTTCAAGGCCGACCACAAGCCGGTACGCTGGGCCACGCAGTCCGGCCCGATGCTGGTGATCGACGGCCGGATCAATCCCAGTTTCGTGGACGATTCGGGCAGCCTGAAGTGGCGCAGCGGCGTGTGCGCGAAATCGCCCACCGAAGTGGTGTTCGCGGTGAGCGAAGTGCCGGTGAATTTCCATGGCTTCGCCCAGCTGTTCCGCGACAGGCTGGGCTGCCGCGACGCGTTGTACCTCGACGGCAGCATCTCGCAGATCTTCGTGGAAGGCGAAGGCTACGCCGGCGCGCCGGCCTTCCTGGTCAAGCCCTATGCGGGCATCTTCGCGGTGTTCGTGCCGCAATGAACGCGCGCCGCTTCCGCGGGTGGCGCGGCCTGCTGGCCGCCGTGGCCATCCTGCTGCTTGGCGCGTTCGGCACCGGCTGGTACCTGCTCGCCGGCAGCCGCGCCCGGCTCGATGGCGGGATGCGGGTGGCCGGCGTGCAGGCCCCCGTCGAGATCCAGCGCGACGCGCTGGGCACGGTCACGCTCAGCGGCAGGAGCCGCGGCGACCTCGACTTCGCGCTGGGCTACGTGCATGCGCAGGAGCGCTGGTTCGAGATGGACCTGGCGCGCCGCGTCGCCGCGGGCGAACTGGCCGAACTGTTCGGCCCGGTGGCGCTGCCCACCGACCTCGAGCATCGCCGCCATCGCCTGCGCGCGGTGGCCGTGGCGGCCTACGCGCAGCTGCCGCCGGTCCGGCGCCGGGAACTCGACCGCTACCGCGACGGCGTCAACGCCGGCCTCGCCGCGCTGCGCGTGCGCCCCTGGGAGTACCTGCTGCTGCGGGCGCAGCCCCGGCCATGGCGCTCGGAGGACACGCTGCTGGTGATCGCCGCGATGTACCTCGACCTCAACCACGACGGCCGCAACACGCGCGAGCTGCGCATCGCCGAGATGCATGCGGCGCTGCCCGGCGCACTGGCGGATTTCCTGCTCGCGCCCGATCCCGGGTGGGAGGCGCCGCTCGACGGGCCGCTGTCGCCGCAGCCGGTGCCGCCCGATGCCGGCACCTTCGACCTTCGCCGCCTGCCCGCGGCGAAGCCGGTCGCCGGCCTCGCCGCCGTGCTCGCGCCCAGCCACGACGCGCGCCGCCCCGGCAGCAACAACTTCGCGGTGGCCGGTACGCTTACCGGCACCGGCGCGGCGATGCTGGCGAACGACATGCACCTGGCCCTGCGCGTGCCCGACATCTGGTTCCGCACCCGCCTGCGCTACCCCGACCCCGCCGCCCCGCACGGCGAGCGCGACGTGGCCGGGGTGAGCCTGCCCGGCACGCCGGCGATGGTGGTCGGCTCCAACGGCCAGATCGCCTGGGGCTTCACCAACAGCTACGGCGACTGGATGGACTGGGTGCGCGTGCAGCGCGATCCGCACGATCCCTCGCGCTACAAGGTGCCCGAAGGCTGGGCCTCCCTGCAGCCTCACCAGGAGGTCATCCGTGTGAAAGGCGCGGCGCCACGCACGCTGGAGGTGGAAGACACGCGCTGGGGCCCGATCGTGGCGAAGGACACCGACGGCACGCCGCTGGCGCTGGCCTGGATCGCGCAGGAACCGCGCTCCTACAACCTCGACCTGATGCAGCTGGAACATGTCGCCAGCACCGCGGCCGCGCTGGACCTCGCCCCCACCTTCGGCATGCCGCCGCAGAACATCCTGGTGGCCGACGCCGCCGGCCATGTCGGCTGGACCATCGCCGGCAACGGCGTGCCGCTGCGCAACGGCTACGACCCGCGGCTGCCCGCCGACTGGTCGCTGCCCGGCAACGGCTGGACCGGCTGGGCCGCGCCTGCGCAATACCCGCGCGTGCTCGACCCGGCCGATGGCCGGCTGTGGACGGCGAACAACCGCACCGTGGGCGGCGACGCCCTGGCCCTGCTCGGCAACGGCGGCCACGACCTCGGCGCGCGGGCGCGGCAGATCCGCGACGACCTGTTCGCACATGCCTTCTTCACGCCCGGCGACCTGCTCGACATCCAGCTCGACGACAACGCGGTGTTCCTCGCCCGCTGGCAGCACCTGCTGCAGGACACCCTGGCCGGCACGCGGGAGCCGGCGCTGCGCCAGCTGCGCGAACTCACTGCCGACTGGAGCGGTCGCGCCGATCCCGACAGCGTGGACTACCGCCTGGTGCGCGCGTTCCGCGGCGAAGTGCAAGACGCGGTGCTGGCGCCGTTCGCCGCCCGCGTCAAGGCGGCCTACCCCGATTTCGCCTGGCCCGGCCTGGGCAGCCCGGAGGCCGCGGTGTGGATGCTGGTGCAGCGCCAGCCGGTGAACCTGCTCGATCCGGCATACGCCGACTGGCATGCGCTGCTGCTCGATGCCGCGCGCCGGGTGGCCGCCACGCGGGGCAGCCAGCCTGGCGGGCTGGCCGCGCGCCGCTGGGGCGAGCTCAACCATGCCGGCATACGCCACCCGCTGTCCCGCGCGCTGCCCGGTTTCGTGGCGCGCTTCCTCGACATGCCCGACGACGAGCTGCCCGGCGACGACAACATGCCGCGCGTGGCGAGCCCCGGCTTCGGCGCCTCCGAGCGCCTGGCCGTGTCGCCCGGCCACGAGGCACAGGGCATCCTGGAGATGCCCGGCGGGCAGAGCGACAACCCGCTGTCGCCGTACTACGGCGCCGGCCACCGGGACTGGGTGCTCGGCCGCCCCACCCCGCTGCTGCCCGGTCCTGCGCAGCACACGCTGACGCTGGAGCCGGCGCGCTGAGGCGGGCGCTCAGGGCAGGCTGTAGTCGAACGTGTACGAGTGCCCGCCCTGCGCGTCGATGTGGATCGCCAGCGTTCCGGCCAGTCCCGCCAGTTCATCCGTGCCCGAGTCGGGCACCACGCTCACGACGAGCGCGGGCGCGCCGCGATCCATCGTGCCCGAGTGCTGCAACACGAAGGCGCCGCGCCGGCCGTGCAGCGCACCGGTCACGCGCTCCATTGCCACGTAACCGGCCGAGCCGTCCACCGCGCTGCGGTACGCCAGCATCTCGCCCAGGCCGTGTGCCTCGAGATCGCCGCTGAACCGCTTGTCGAGGGTCATGCGGCCCAGTCCCGCCTCCGCGATCGACGGTGCAGGTAGCTGCGGCTCCAGCTTCACCGTGAACGTACCGCTCGCTTGCATGGCACATGTCTCCGTAGATAAGGGGCGGCGGATGCCGCCGGCAGAACATCCCGGCGCGGCCTCTGCGATGATCGCTGCTGGCGCCCACGCACTCCAGCACCATCGGTTCCACGATGATTGGAAAAACGCGACATCCCTCCGCTGCATTGGCCGATGCCCCGCGCGGCGTGCTGCACACGCGCTTCGACGAGGGCGTGCTCGAGCACGCGCGGCAGGCGCCCGCGCCGTTGCTGGCCGACTTCGTCGAGCACTACTGGTGCGTGCGCTGGGACCTGCGCGGCCGCCCGCCGCAACTGCAGGAAACGCTGCCGCATCCGAATGTGCACCTGATCGTCGAGCATGGCGAGGCACGCTTGTGGGGCGTGCACGGCGGGCGCTACCGCCGCATGCTGGAAGGCCGCGAAACCGTGTTCGGGGTGAAGTTCGCCGCCGGCGGCTTCCATGCCTTCCTGCGCAGCCCGGTGGCGGCGCTGGCGAATCGCTCGCGGCCGGCGCGCGAGGTGTTCGGCGCCGGGATCGACGCGATCGCGCCGGCCATCCCCGCCTGCCCGGACATCGCCGCGATGGTGGCACGGGTCGAGCCCCTGCTGCGGGCAACGGCTCCAGCGCATGACCCGCTTGCGGCACAGGCGCGTGCCCTGGTGGCGCAGGTCGCGGGCGATCGCGAACTGCTGCGCGCCGAACAGCTGGCCGAACGCGCTGGCATGGGCCTGCGCGCGCTGCAGCGGCTGTTCCGCGACTACGTGGGCGCCAGCCCGAAGTGGGTGATCGCCCGCTATCGCCTGCATGAGGCAGTGGCGCAGCTGCAGGCGGGCCGCGAACAGGCCTGGGCCGAACTGGCGCTGGCGCTCGGCTACTACGACCAGGCCCATTTCATCCGCGACTTCCGCCGCCTGGTCGGCTGCGCGCCGGCCGATTACGCGCGGCGCGAAGATCCGCGCCGAGGCGCTCAGACGTCGAGCTGCATGCCCGGCTGCGACAAGGTCACCGCGGTGCCGTAGCGCTGCTTCAGCGCCGCCGCCAGGGCTTCCCGCGCCGGGTTCTCGCCATGCGCCAGCGCCACCGGCGGGTGGTTGGGACTGCTACCGTACCAGTCCAGCAGCCCCTGCTGGTCGGCGTGGGCGGACAGGCCGCCCACGGTATGGATCCGCGCGCGTACCGTGATGTCGTTGCCGAACAGGTGCACGTGCGGCACGCCGTTGACCAGCAGGCGGCCCAGCGTGCCGGCGGCCTGGTAGCCCACGAAGATCACGTGGTTGTGCGCATTGCCGAGATTGTTGGCCAGGTGATGGCGCACGCGCCCGCCGTTGGCCATGCCGGAGCCGGCGATGATGATGGCGCCGCCGTGGATGCGGTTGATCGCCTTGCTGTCGTCCACGCTCGCGCTGACGCGCAGGTTCGGCAGCTTGAACGGCTTGATGCGGCCCTGCCAGACCTTCGCGGCATCGGCATCGAACAGCTCCTCGTGGTGGTCGTAGACCGCCATCACCTTGGCCGCCATCGGGCTGTCGAGGAAGATCGTCCAGTGCGCGAGGCTCCAGTCCTCGAAGTGTTCAGCGAACCAGTACAGCAGCTCCTGGCTGCGCCCCACCGCGAACGCGGGGATCACCACGTTGCCGCCGTCGGCGCGCGCCGCGGCGAGGATCCGCCCCAGCTCGGCCACAGTGGCGGCGCGGTCCTTGTGGTTGCGGTCGCCGTAGGTGGATTCCATCAGGATCAGGTCGGTGCGCGGCGCCGGCGCAGGGTCGCGCAGGATCGGCGTGCCGGGCATGCCGACGTCGCCGGTGAACAGCATCGAGCGGCCATCCGCGCGCAGCTCCAGCATCGCCGAACCGAGGATGTGCCCCGCCTCGTGCAGGCGCAGCGTCACGCCGGGCAGGATCCCGGTGTCCGTCTCGTAGGGCAGCGGATGAAGCTGCTGCTGCGCTGCGGTGACGTCGGCGGCGGAGTACAGCGGCTCGACTTCCGGCTGGCCCGGCGCAAGCTTGCGGTTCTCGAACTCGGCGCTGTGTTCGGACAGCGAGGCGGCGTCGAGCAGCATGATAGGGAACAGGTCGCAGGTGGCCGCCTGCGCGTAGATCGGCCCCTTGAAACCGCGCTTCACCAGCAGCGGCACGCGGCCGATGTGGTCGATGTGCGCATGGCTGACCACCAGCACATCGATGGAAGCGGGATCGAACGCGAACGGCTCGGCATTGCGCGCCTCCGCGTCACGACTGCCTTGCACCATGCCGCAGTCGAACAGGATGCGCTTGCCGGCCGCTTCGACCAGATGGCAGGAGCCGGTGACTTCACCGCCTGCCGCGCCGTGGAATTCGATACGCATGTCTTGCCTCCGTCCGGAATGGATGACGTGGGAAACCGCCGCGGTCAGCCGGCCAGCAAACGCTCGCAGATCGCCTGGTACAGGTCCGGCAAACGCTCCAGCCCGGCCACGTCCACGCACTCGTCCACCTTGTGGATGGTGGCGTTGACCGGCCCCAGCTCCACCACCTCGGCCCCCAGCGGGGCGATGAAGCGGCCGTCCGAGGTGCCGCCGCCGGTGCTCTGCTCGGGCTCCATGCCGCACAGGTCGCGGCACACGCCCACCACCACGTCGCGCAGCCGGCCGCCCGGTGGCGTGAGGAAGGGTTCGCCGGACAGGTTCCAGTCCAGCGCGAAATCCAGCGCGTGCCTGCGCAGCACCGCTTCTGTGCGCGCACGCAGGTCCTCGGCGCGACTGGCCGTGCAGTAGCGGAAGTTGATCAGCGCGCTGAGCTCGCCCGGGATCAC
This sequence comes from Rhodanobacter sp. DHB23, assembly GCF_014842975.1. Classification (GTDB taxonomy): domain Bacteria; phylum Pseudomonadota; class Gammaproteobacteria; order Xanthomonadales; family Rhodanobacteraceae; genus Rhodanobacter_A. The sequence goes on from NZ_JACYXK010000026.1 coordinate 253,089, forward strand.
GTTGTTGGCGCCGGTGCCCGCGTTGAGGTTGGACACCTGGAACGAGGTGGGCGGGAAATCCGCGTTGCCTTCGTCCCAGCGCCCGGCGGCCAGCTCGGCCAGCGCGGGCGCGAAGGCGTGGATCGGGTTCAGCGCCTTCTCCGGATAGGCCACGTGCCCCTGCACGCCACGCACGACCAGCGTGCCGGAGAGCGAGCCGCGCCGCCCCACCCGGATCAGGTCGCCCAGCGTCGCCTTCGCCGACGGCTCGCCCACCACGCACCAGTCGAGGCGCTCGCCGCTGGCGCGGAAGCCCGCGGCCACCTTGCGCACGCCGTCGAGGTTGGTCGGGCCTTCCTCATCGCTGGTGAGCAGCAGCGCCACGCGACCCGCATGGCCGGGCTGCGCCGCCACGAATCGTTCCAGCGCCACGACCATCGCCGCCACCGAGCCCTTCATGTCGGCGGCGCCGCGGCCGTACAGCTTTCCGTCCCGGACGACCGGCTCGAACGGCGGACTGTGCCAGGCCGCTTCCGGCCCGCTGGGCACCACGTCGGTATGGCCGAGGAAGGCCAGGGTCGGCCCGCCGTCGCCATGCACGGCCCAGAGGTTGTCCACGTCGCCATGGCGCAGGTGCTGGATGCGGAAACCCGCGCGCTGCAGCCGTCCGGCCAGCAGCGCCTGGCAGCCCGCATCGTCCGGCGTCACCGAGCGGCGGCGGATCAGTTCGCAGGCAAGCTCGAGCACATCGGACATGGTGGCGGATCGGACGGGGAGGCGGTGCCGCAGCATAGCAGCGCGCCGGCATCGCTCAGCCGGCGATCACCGTGCCCAGCAGGTGTCCCACGCCGTAGGTGATCGCCGCCGCGGCCACGGTGATGGCGAACTGCCGCGCGATCGAGAACAGCATGCCGCGCCCGGTGAACAGCGAAGTGCCGGTACCGATCAGCGCCAGTCCCGCCGCCGCGGCGACGGCGCTGCCGAGCAGCGCGGGATGCCCGTGCAGGAACAGGTACGGCGCCACCGGGAACGCGGCGCCGAACGCGAACAGGCAGAACGAGGACAGTGCGGCGCTCCACGCCGAGCCACCCAGCTCGGAGGGATCGACGCCCAGGTCCTCGCGCACCACGGTATCCAGCGCGGCGCGTGGTGTCTCGGTGAGATGCTCGGCCAGGTGTTCGGCCTCGGCGCGGCCCAGCCCCTTCCCGCGGTAGATGCCGGCGATGTGGCTCACGCCGTCCTCCGGCGCCACCGCAAGGCGTTCCGCACGCTCGGTGATCTGCGCCTGGTAGAACTCGCGCGAGCTGTTCACGCTGAGCCACTCGCCCAGCGCCATCGAGCAGGCGCCGGCAACCAGCCCGGCCAGGCCGGCCAGCAGCACGGCGCGGTCGCTGGCAGCGGCGCCGGCCATGCCCATCACCAGGCTGACGTTGGAGACCAGGCCGTCGTTCGCGCCCAGCACCGCCGCGCGCAGCGTGTTGCCGCTCTGCGCGCGATGGTTGTGGCCGCGCGCGACGCGCGCTTGCGGCGGCAGGAAATGGTCGCGGTGGCCGCTGCGGTCCACCGGCGTGGCGGCGTGGTCGGCATGCTCCAGCCGCACCACGGTCGGCATCACGAATTCGGTGCCGAAGGCCCGCGCAAACCAGCCCAGCGCGCGCACGCGCAGGCCGGTGCGCGGCGGCGGCACGGTCGCGCCCTGCTCGCGCAGGCGCGATTCCCAGAACGCGGCATTGCTCCGCTCGCCCTCGGCGATGCGCCGGTACGCATGCGCCAGCCGCGGATCGGCGGCCAGCTCGGCCAGCCGCGCGTACAGCGCGGCGTTGTCGCGCTCGATGCGCAGGTTGATGCGGTAACGGCGTGTGCGATGGTCGGGCACGGGTTCAATCGTCCAGTTCGTCGTCGCGCTGCCCCAGCCACAACAGCATCGCCAGCAACACGATGGCGAAGCGGAACGCGCTTTCGATGCCGTTCCACTGGCTGGACATCCACATGCCGAACCACTCGCCGCCGATCGCCACGAAGCCGCCCAGCCACAGCAGCACGCCGGTGGCCAGGCCCAGCACGGCGATGCGCTTGGCCCGCTGGAATGCTGCGGCCGTGCCCTGCCGCGCACGCCACAACCGCCACACACCCAGCCAGCACAGCACGGCAGCCAGCACCTCGAGCGCGATGATCAGCGCATAGGCGGCATGCTGAAGCAGCGGCGAACGGATGGCGCGGTAGCGGATGTGCGCGTCAGGGAAGATCGTATCCATCGCCAGCACGTGCTGCACGAACGGCCAGTTGCTGCCGTAGTCGCCGAGGTTGCCGAAGGCGACCAGCGCGATCCACAGCGCGATCGCCGCCAGCACCGCGACCTTGCACAGGCGCACGAGCATCCGTCAGCGGCCGAACAGCTTCTTGAAGCCGTTGTCGCTGAAACCCACGCTGATACTGCCGCCTTCCTGCAGCACCACCGGGCGGCGGATCAGCGCCGGGTATTCCTTCAGCAGCAGCGTCCATTCCGGATCGCTGCCGGGGTTCTTGCGCTGCGGCAGCAGGTTGCGCCAGGTGGTGGAGGACTTGTTGACCAATGCCTCCCAGCCGCCGAGCTGTGCCGCCCAGGCCTTCAGCGTGGCCGCCGGCACCGGGTTGGCGCGGTAGTCCACGAAGGTGTACGGCACCTCGAAACGGTCCAGCCAGTTGCGCGCCTTGCGGCAGGTATCGCAGGTGGGCAGGCCATAGAGGGTTGGCTGGGTCATGCGGATTTCCTGTAGGAGCCCACCCTGTGGGCGATCGGAGGCTGAGGTTCGCGCACAGGGTGCGCCTACTCGCCGCTGCGCAGCAGTTCGTTGATCGAGGTCTTGCCGCGGGTCTTCTCGTCCACCTGCTTCACGATGATCGCGGCGTACAGGCTGTGCGAGCCGTCCTTCGCGGGCAGGCTGCCGGCCACCACCACGCTGCCGGCAGGCACGCGGCCGTAGCTGATCTCGCCGGTGGCGCGGTTGTAGATGCGCGTGGACTGGCCGAGGAACACGCCCATGCCGATCACGCTGCCCTGCTCCACCACCACGCCTTCGACCACTTCGGAACGCGCGCCGATGAAACAGCGGTCCTCGATGATGGTGGGGTTGGCCTGCAGCGGCTCCAGCACGCCGCCGATGCCCACGCCGCCGGAGAGGTGCACGCCCGCGCCGATCTGCGCGCAGGAGCCTACCGTGGCCCAGGTGTCGACCATGGTGCCGGCGCCCACGTGCGCGCCGATGTTGACGTAGCTGGGCATCAGCACCGCGTCCCTGGCGATGTGCGCGCCGCGGCGCACCAGCGCGCCGGGCACCACGCGCGCGCCGAGGTCCTGCAGCTCGGCGTCGTTGCCGTGGGCGAAGCGCAGCGGCACCTTGTCGAAGGCCAGCGCCGGGCCACCATCGACCACGCGGTTGCCGTTGATGCGGAAGTACAGCAGCACCGCCTTCTTCAGCCACTGGTTGACCTTCCAGCCGCCCTGCCCGTCCGGCTCGGCCACGCGGCGCTCGCCGGATTCGAGCAAGTCCAGCACCTGGCCCAGCGCGGGTCGCAGGTGGGTCTCGACCTCGGCCTGGGTCAGCTCGTTGCGGCGCTCGAAGGCGTCGTCGATCAGGGATTCGATGCTCTGCATGGCGAATGGACGTCCAAACCGTCGTGGGGAACGCCCATTGTGCCCGCCCGCGCGGCGCGGCGAAACCGGCGGACGGGCCGTTTCGCTCAAGATTCATGCCGGATGGCCGATATTTCCCGCGACAAGAGCCAGCCGATTGCGCGGCCTGCCGCGAGGGTGCAATGGATGAAAGGGCCGCCGCCATAGACAAGCAAACGCAAAACCTCGCCCGCGCGCGGGCGTTGGTCGCGTGCTGCCTGCTGGCCGCCCTGGCATGGCTCGCCCCCGCCCTGGCCACCGCCGCGACGACGCCCTACGAGGCAGGCCGGAACTACATCCACAACTTCAGCCCCAGGAGCTACGGCGCCGGCGCGCAGAACTGGTCGCTGGCGCAGGATGGCCAGGGCGCGATCTACGTGGGCAACGACGACGGCACCCTGCTGATCTGGGACAGCACCCGCTGGCAGCGCATTACCGCGCCCAAGCACGCCACGGTGCGTTCGCTGGCGCGGGGCGCGGACGGCCGCATGTACATGGGCACGGTGGGCGACCTGGGCTACCTGCAGCCGGACGCCACCGGGCAACTGGCCTTCGTGTCGCTGCGCGACAGGATCCCGCCCGGCGAACGCAACTTCGCCGACGTCTGGGCCACGCATGTCACGGCCGACGGGGTGGTCTTCGCCACGACGACGACGCTGTTCCGCTACCGCGGCGGCGCCATGGAAACGTGGAAGCCGCCAACCTCCTTCCACACCAGCTTCGTGGTCGACGGCCGGTTGTACATCCGCGAGACGGGCGTGGGCCTGATGCGGCTGGACGGCGACAAGCTGGTGCTGGTGCCCGGGAGCGGGCGCTTTGCCGACGAGAGGATCTACGCGCTGCTGGCATGGCGCGGCCCGGGCGCACAGCCGGGCGACCTGCTGGCCGGCACGCGCAACCAGGGCTGGTTCGTCCTCCACGGCGGCACCTGGCGCCCCTGGGTCATCGAGGCCGACGCGGCGATCCGGCAGGGCCAGCTGTACGACGCCATCCGGCTGGCCGATGGCCGGCTCGCCGTCGGCACGCTGCGCAGCGGCCTGCTCCTGCTCGACGCGCAGGGCCGCCTGTTGCGCACGCTGACGCGCGACAGCGGCCTGTCCTCGAACGCGGTGCTGGCGCTGATGCAGGATCGCGAAGGCGGCCTGTGGGTTGCCGAAGGCTATGGCATCGCCCGCATCGACATCGGCTCGCCGCTGACCATCTACGACCGGATCAGCGGACTGCCGGGCAGCGTGCAGGCGCTGCACCGCCACGCCGGCACGCTCTACGCGGGATCCATCGAGGGCCTGTACCGACTCGTCGCGGGCACCAACCCCCATTTCGAGGAGATCCCGCAGGTGCCGGGAGTCATCTGGGGCTTCGCCGAGATCGGCGACCAGATGCTGGTCGCCAGCGATGCCGGCGTGTTCGCCACGGCCGGCGGCGGCTTCCAGCAGTTGCTTGCCCCGCCGCAGGCGGAACTGGCGGCCCCGGCGCTTTCCCTGCGGCAGTCCACCACCGATCCCTCGCGCGTGTTCGTCGGCCGCCCGGACGGCGTCAGCACGCTGAAATACGAGGGCAGCCACTGGGTCGACGAGGGCCACATCCCCGGCGTGCGGAACCAGGTGCGCACCATCCGGCAGGACGCGGCGGGCCATGTCTGGCTGAGCCTGTGGGGCGGCGGCGCGATCCGCCTGAGCCTGCCGCCGGACTGGCAGGGCCCGCGCGACCCGCGCCTCCCCAAGGTCGAGCGCTACGGCAACGAGGCCGGCCTGCCGGCCGAGCAGAACGACATCGTCGCCATCAACGGCACGCTGCACTTCATCGCCGCGCACGGCATCTATCGTTTCGACGAGGGTGGCAACCGCTTCGTGCCCGACGCGGCGTTCGCCGGCCTGTTCCCGCATGGGCCGCCGCAGATCGATACGCTGCACCAGGGCCACGACGGCGGACTGTGGATGTATGCCGGCGCAGCCGCCGGCTCGAAGGAAGTCCGCCACGCCGTGCCTGCCGCCCAGGGCTGGCGCTGGCAGGCCGTGCCGCTGCAACCGCTGACGGGAACCAACATTTCCGTGTTCCTGGACGACGCCGACGGCACCGTGTGGATGGGCGGCGACGCCGGCCTGTTCCGCTACGAATCCACGCGCGCCATGCCGCGGGACGCGCAGTTGGCCACGCTGTTGCGCCGGGCGACCGGATCGGACAACCGCGCGCTGTCCACCGACGCCCCGGCGGCGGCGGGGCCGCCCGAGATCCCCTGGGAACAGAACTCGATCCGCTTCGAGTTCGCCCTGCCCAGCTACACCCTGTCCGACGCCACCCGCTACCAGGTATGGCTGCAGGGGCTGGATCACGGCTGGTCGCCGTGGAACGACAGCACCTACCGCGACTACACCAACCTGCCCGACGGCCTCTACCGCTTCCACGTGCGCGCGCGCAACGTGTACGGCCAGCAGGGCCGGGAGGCCACGTTCGCCTTCCGCATCCTGCCGCCGTGGTACCGCACGACCTGGGCCTGGCTGCTGTGGATCGCCTCGGCCACGCTGCTGCTGGGCCTGCTCATGCAGTGGCGCTCGGCCACGCTGCGCCGGCGCAACCGGGCGCTGGCCACCCTGGTGGCGCAGCGCACCGCCGAACTGGCGCAGGCCAACGAGGCATTGCAGCAGGCCAACGAGGCGCTCGCGCGGCAGGTCATGATCGACCCGCTCACCGGCCTGAAGAACCGCCGCTACCTCAGCGAGCACATCGGGCCCGACCTGGCCAGCGCGCGGCGCTCCCACCAGCACGCCCGGCAGCATGGCCAGCCGCCCATGCACCTGCTGTTCCTGATGGTGGACATCGACCACTTCAAGCGGATCAACGACACCTGGGGCCACTCCAGCGGCGACCGCGTGCTGCAGCAGTTCCGCGACCTGCTGCTGTCGGCCACCCGCGGCGCCGACACGCCCGTGCGCATGGGCGGCGAGGAGTTCCTGATCGTGGCCCGCTCCGCCCCGGCGGACGCCGGGCCGCTGTTCGCCGAACGCATCCGCGCGACCGTGGCCGCCGCGCGCTTCGACCTCGGCGACGGCCAGCACGTGCAGCTCACCTGCTCGATCGGCTTTGCCAACTACCCGTTCTTCGCCAGCGAACTGGAAAAGCTGCACTGGGAGCAGGTGGTGAACCTCGCCGACGAATGCCTGTACGCCGCCAAGCGGCAAGGCCGCAATGCCTGGGTCGGCGTGCCCCCGGTGACCTCGCCGCCGCCGGGCAACGTGGTCGACGCCCTGCGCGAGGCGCTCGCCCGCCTGCCCGGGCCAGGGCCGCTTCCCGTCCTGGCGTCGTGGGTCCGCAACGACCCGCCGGAAGCCCTGAAGTGAACACCCTCCACGCCACCGCAACCGAACCGAAGGAGCAGCCGTGCCGCGGCGTCCCATCGACACTAGCGAGCTGATCGTCGGCCGCCCCATGCGCTTCAACGCCTACGACGCGCGGGGCAAGCTGCTGCTGTGCTCCGGCCAGGTCATCGCCAGCGATGCGCTGCGCGACCTGCTGCTGCAGCACGGCATGTTCTACGGCTCCGAGGAGGAATGCCGCGGCCCCTTGCCGCTGGAGCCGCTGGAACCGCAGCCGTCGCCGCTGGCGCGCGTGCTGGGCGCACGCCGCAGCCTGCATGCCTTGCTGTCCGATCCCGCACCGGCGGATTTCCCTGCCGCGCTGGCGGACATCGCCATCCAGGTGCGCGTCGCCTGCGAGGTCAACCCCGAGGTGGCGCTGGCCAGCGCCCTGCTGTGCGTCAAGGGCCCCTACAGCAGCCGTCACGCGGTGAACGTGGCGATCGCCTGCCAGATCACCGGCATGGCGCTGGAGTTCGATGCCGGCGAACTGGCTTCCACCGTCCGTGCCGCCCTGACGATGAACATCGGCATGTCCGCCCTGCAGGACGAACTCGCCGCGCACAAGGGTTCGCTCACCGCTGCCCAGAAGGCGGCGGTGCGCGGGCACTGCGAACTCGGCGTGGCGCGCCTGCGCGAACTCGGCATCGACGACGCCACCTGGCTGGATGCCGTGCGCGACCACCACGAACGCGGCGACGGCAGCGGCTACCCCGCCGGCAAGCACGGCGCGGAAATCGGCCAGGCCGCGCGCCTGCTGGCGATGGCGGACGTGTACTGCGCGCGCATCGTCGGCCGCGACCACCGCTCGCCGCTGCAGCCGAAACAGGCGCTGCGCTGGCTGTTCCTCAACGAGAACGCCGTGCTGGACGAACAACTGGCCCGGGTGTTCATCAAGACGCTGGGCGTCTATCCGCCCGGCACCGGCGTACGCCTGCGCAACGGCTCGGTCGCGATCGTGGTCCAGCGCGGCAACGCCGGCCACCAGCCCGTGGTGGCCTCGCTCACCACCCCGGAAGGCCTGCGCCTGGCTTCGCCGATCCGGCGCAGCGGCGACGCGGAATCGCACGGCATCGTCGAGGTGGCGAACCTGTGGAACCTGAACCTCGACGTGAGCATGGAAGCGCTGTGGGGGGCCGACGCGGCGGACTGAGGCTTGCCGCGGTGGCGTACCTGCGCCGCGCGCCGGCGCCTAGCCCAGCCGTTCCAGCAACGCCTGCCGCAATCCCTGTTGCCGTGCTTCGTCCAGCGGCGCGTCATGGCGGTCGGTGAGCTGGAAGAAATCCTCCACGCGCTCGCCGAAGGTGGCGATGCGGGCATCGTGCACGCGCACGTCGCAGGCCACCAGCACCTGCGCCACCGCGGCCAGCAGGCCCGGGCGGTCGCTGCATACCAGGGCCATGCGCGTGCGGCCGCCGTCCTGCCGGAAGTCGATGCGCGGCGGCATCTGGAAGTGCTTCAGCTGGCGCGACATGCTGCGCCGGGGCGGCAGGATCTGCCCGCCCTGCGCCAGCGCGCGATGCATGCGCTGGCGCAGTTCTTCCGCGCGGTCCGCGTTGGCCGGTTGCTGGCCGTCCGCCTCCAGCAGCAGGAAGGTGTCCATCGCCATGCCGGCGCTGGAACCGAGGATGCGCGCTTCCACCACCGAGAAGTGCAGCCGGTCCAGCATCGCGGTGACGCTGGCGAACAGGCCGTCGCGGTCGGGCGTGCAGACGAACAGCTCGGTGCTGCCGCGCACCGACAGCGGGTGCACGGCGACCAGCGGCCACGCGCCGTCCGCGCGCACGATCGCCGCGGTCTGCCAGGCGATCTGTTCCGGGCGATGGCGCAGGAAACTGGATGCCGGGAACACGCCCCACGCGCGCTCGGCCGTCGCCGCTGCGATGCCCTCGTCCTGCAGCAGGATCAGCGCCTGCGCGCGGCAGGCGTCGATGCGTGCCGCGGCGTCGTGGCCCGGCCGCGTATCGCTGCGCAACGCCTGCCGCGCGGCCGCGTAGAGGTCGGCCAGCAGGCGGTCCTTCCAGCCGTTCCACAGCTTCGGGCTGGTGCCGATGATGTCGGCCACGGTGAGCAGGTAGAGCCGTCCCAGCCGCTCGCGGTCGCCCACGGCGTCGGTGAACTTGCGCACCACCTCGGGATCGGTGATGTCCTGCCGCTGCGCGGTGGTGCTCATCAGGAGGTGCCAGCGCACCAGCCACGCCACCCGCTCGCCGTCGGCAGCGGGCAGGCCCAGCCTGGCGCAGAACGCGCGCGCGTCGTCCTCGCCCAGTACGGAATGGTCGCCGCCGCGGCCCTTGGCGATGTCGTGGAACAGGCCGGCCAGCAGCATCAGCTCCGGCTGACCCAGGCTGGCCCAGACGTCGCAGGCGACGGGGAATTCGCGGCGTGCATCGGGATCGGCGAAGCGCGCCATCTGGCGCAGCACGCGCAGCGTGTGCTCGTCCACCGTATAGACGTGGAACAGGTCGTACTGCATGCGCCCGAACACCTTGCCGAACGCCGGCAGGATCGCGGCGAGCAGGCCGTGCCGGTTCATCCGCCACAGCGCGTCCACCGCCGGCGCGCCGCGCCTGAGCAGGCGCAGGAAGGCCGCCAGCACCGCGGGATCGTCGGCCAGCCTGCCGTCGTGCTGCGCAGTGGCCTGGTGGATGCGCCGCATGGTGTCGGCGGAGAAGCCGATCAGACCCGGCTCGTCCAGCCTCGCGATGAAGATTTCCACCAGCGCCGCCGGCCGCCGCGTGAACAGTTCGGGATCGCGCGCCGCCAGCCGCGTGCCGTGGCGCACGAAGTCCTCGCCCACCGGCTTCGCCTCGCCCGCCGGCTCCAGCAGTTCGACGAAGCGCTCGGCGATCTGCACGCCCAGCCGCTCCACCTGGCTGGCCGCGCGGTAGTAGCCCTGCATGAACTGCTCGACGCCGAGGTTCTTCTCGTGCTCGTCCTCGAAGCCCAGCCGTACCGCCAGTGCGCGCTGGTAGTCGAACAGCAGGCGCTCTTCCGGCCGGCCCGCCTCCTGGTGCAAGGCCCAGCGATAGCGCCGCAGCGTGGTTTCGGCGTCGCACAGGCTGGCGCGCTCGGCGGGATCGAGCAGGCCCGCGTCCTGCATCGCCTCGAAGCCGCCGGCATGCGCCAGCCGGCGGCCCAGCCAGCGCAGCGAATCCAGCGTGCGCAAGCCGCCGGGGCCGTCCTTGAGGTTGGGCTCGAGGTTGCTGGAAGTGTCGTTGTGGCGCGCGTGCCGGGCATCGCGCTCGGCCAGGCGCGCGGCGAGGTAGTCGCGCGGCGGCCACAGCGCAGGATCGTCCACGATGGCGCGCAGCGTGGCTTCCAGGGCCGCATCGCCCGCCATCCACTGCGCATCGAGCAGGCTGGTGAACACGCTGGCGTCCTCGGCGGCCAGGGCGCGGCACTGCGCCGGCGCGCGCACCGCGTGGCCCACCTTGAGGCCCACGTCCCACAGCGTGGCGAAGCACTGCTCCAGCGCACGCAGGCGTGCCGGCTCGGGGCGCTCGGCCAGCACCAGCAGGTCCACGTCGGAATGCGGGAACAGCATGCCGCGGCCGAAGCCGCCCACCGCGAACAGTGCCGCGCCGCTCACCTCGCCCAGGCAGGCCATCCACACGTGCACGACGATGCGCGCCACCGCCTCGGCGCGCCGGCGCGCCAGCACGCTGGCGTCCGCCCCATCGCGGAAAGCCGTGGCCAGGTCGCGCCCCACGTCACCCAGCAACTGCCGCAGCGCGCGCCGCGCATCGACGGACACGCCCGAGCGCGGCACGGCCTGCGGCAGGCGCGGCAAGGGAGGAAGCGCAACGCTCATCGGCGGATTCGGGGCGACGGGAAGGAACTGCCAGTCTGCCACGCCGCATCGATCACATGCCGCACACTGGCGACACCGCCGCCCTCTACGAATCCCGAATCCCTACTCCCGGATCCCGGCTCTTCAGGCATCCGGCCAGGGCGTGAGGATCTCGAAGCCGTCGGCTGTGACCGCGATGGTGTGCTCCCACTGCGCGGAGAGCGAATGGTCCTTGGTGACCACGGTCCAGCCGTCGGGCAGCTGCTTGGTCTGCGGCTTGCCGGCGTTGACCATCGGCTCGACGGTGAAGGTCATGCCTTCCTTCAGCTCCACGCCGGTGCCGGGCTTGCCGTAGTGCAGCACCTGCGGCTCGTCGTGGTAGACCTTGCCGATGCCGTGGCCGCAGTACTCGCGCACGATGGAGAAGCCGGCCGCCTCGGCATGCTGCTGGATCGCATGGCCGACGTCGCCCAGCGTGGCGCCGGGACGCACCGCGCGGATGCCGCGCATCATCGCCTCGTGGGCGGTCTCCACCAGCCGCCTGGCCAGCACCGAGGGCGTGCCCACGAAGTACATGCGGCTGGTGTCGCCGTGCCAGCCGTCCTTGATCACGGTGACGTCGAGGTTGACGATGTCGCCGTCCTTCAGCACCTTGCCCGGGCTGGGGATGCCGTGGCAGATCACGTGGTTGACCGAGGTGCACAGCGTCTTCGGGAAGCCGTGGTAGCCCACGTTGGCCGGCACCGCCTGCTGCACGTTGACGATGTGCTCGTAGGCCAGCCGGTCCAGCTCCTCGGTGGTGACGCCGGGCTTGACGTGCTCCTTGAGCATCGCCAGCACCTCGGCGGCCAGCTTGCCGGCCTCGCGCATGCCTTCGAGGTCTTTCGGGGATTTCAACGTGATGGCCATATGGGGAACCCAGATGGCGGCAGTACCCGGCCGATCAACCCGGCCCCAGCAGGCAGCTTGCCGCCGCGCCGGCGTACCGGCTACAATCTCACAGTTTTGCAGGCCGTCCTCGAGCTTTTCGGGCGGCGCGCACTGCAAGGCGAAACGGGATTGTAACCGCGCCGCGGCAGCATCCCAAACCCAACGCCACACACGCATCGGCACCGTTCTTCGGGGTGCCGCGCGCAGCGTTCGCTGCCGCGGTCGAAGCCGGGGATGCGTGGAGGTCCCAACCCCCGGGCCACATGAAAAGGCCCAATGTTAAGGAGTTACACCATGGCTCAAGTCACCATGCGCGAAATGCTCGAAGCCGGCGTGCATTTCGGTCACCAGACCCGTTACTGGAATCCGAAGATGGGTCCGTACATCTTCGGCGCCCGCGGCAAGATCCACATCATCAACCTCGAGAAGACCCTGCCGCTGTTCACCGACGCGATGAACTTCCTGTCGGGTCTGGCGCAGAAGCGCGGCACCATCCTGTTCGTGGGCACCAAGCGCTCCGCCCGCGAGGCGCTGGCCGAGGAAGCCTCGCGCGCCGGCATGCCCTTCGTCACCGCGCGCTGGCTGGGCGGCATGCTCACCAACTTCCGCACCGTGAAGCAATCGGTGGCCAAGCTCAAGGAGCTGGAAGCGGCCGAGACCGACGGCAGCTTCGAGAAGCTGGTCAAGCACGAAGTGCTGGCCCGCCGTCGCGAGCGCGAGAAGCTGCAGAACTCGCTGGGCGGCATCAAGAACATGAATCGCCTGCCCGACGCGCTGTTCGTGATCGACATCGGCCACGAAGACATCGCCGTGCAGGAAGCCCGCAAGCTGGGCATCCCGGTGGTGGCGGTGGTCGACACCAACTACAACCCGGAGCTGGTGGATTACGCGATCCCCGGCAACGACGACGCGATCCGCGCGATCCAGCTGTACGCCCGCGCCGCCGCCGATTCGATCCTGGAAGGCAAGGCTGCCGCGCCGGCTGCTGCCCAGGGCGACGCCGACGAGTTCGTCGAGCTGGACGAGGAAGGCAACCCGGTCGCGAAGGCCGAGCGCAGCGAGCGCAAGCCCGCCCCGCGCCGCGAGCGTGACGCCGCCCCCCGCAAGGGCGCCGGTGCACCGCGCCGTGACGGTGGCCGCGAAGGCCGCGCCCCGCGCGACGCCAAGTAAGGCGATGTGACGGCGGGCAACCGCCGTCACAGTGACAACGACAAGGCCCATCCCGGCGTCGTGGCGCGATCCGTCACGACGCCTCAAGCATTCGAGGAATACCGATGAGCAATATCTCCGCCCAACTCGTGAAGGAACTGCGCGAGCGTTCCGGCGCCGGCATGATGGAGTGCAAGAAGGCGCTGGTCGAGAACAACGGCGACATCGACGCCGCGATGGAGTGGCTGCGCAAGACCGGCATGGTCAAGGCCGAGAAGAAGGCCGACCGCATCGCCGCCGAAGGTCGCGTCACCGCCGCCCAGGCCAACGGCAAGGCCGTGCTGGTCGAGGTCAACAGCGAGACCGACTTCGTCGCCAAGGCGCCGAACTTCATCGAGTTCACCAACGCCGTCGCCGAGGCCGCCCTGCAGGCCAGCGCCGGTGACATCGACGCCGTGAAGGCCGCCGCGTTCCCGGGCGCCACCAGCATCGAGGAAGCCGCCAAGGCGCAGACCGCGACCATCGGCGAAAAGATCGAAGTGCGCCGCGCGGCGCGCGTCGAGAACGACGGCCCGCTGGCCACCTACTCGCACGGCGGCAAGATCGGCGTGATCGTGGCGCTCAAGGGCGGCTCGGACGAGCTGGCCAAGGGCATCGCCATGCACGTGGCAGCAATGAACCCGCCCTACGTGAAGGCCGAGGACGTCCCCGCCGACTTCATCGCCAAGGAAAAGGAAATCGCGCTGGCCGCGATGTCGGACAAGGAAAAGAACAAGCCGGCCGACATCCTGGAGAAGATCGTCTCGGGCAAGATCAACAAGATCGTTTCCGAGGTCACCCTGGTCGGCCAGCCCTACGTGCTGGACACCAACGTCACCGTGGGCGACGCGCTGAAGAAGGAAGGCGCGGACGTGATCGCGGTGGTGCGCCTGGCCGTGGGCGAAGGCATCGAGAAGGTGCAGGAAGACTACCTGGCCGAAGTCGCCAAGGCGATGCAGGGCTGAGGAGCGCGCTCACGCGCTTCGCGCCGCCCATGGATGGGCGCACGCGCAGCGGAGCCTGATTCGCCCTGCGGATCAGGCGAGTCAAAAAAGGGGCAGGAGCCCCTTTTTTGACCATCAGGCACGAACGCTCTTGCCTCGATCCTCCAAATGCCAGATACGAAAAAGCCGCGGGAAACCGCGGCTTTTTCGCTTGCCTTGCGCAGGAGCGCACCCTGTGCGCGATGGCTTTGATGCAGGATCAGAGCAAGGGCATTCGCGCACAGGGTGCGCTCCTACAATTCATCCGCGCAACGCTTCCACCGTCGGCGCCACCTGCGCCTCGCGATTCAACTCGCGCCCAAGGGTCTCCAGCCGCTGCGCCAGTTGCTTCGCATCCGGCGCGCACACCGTGGCATGCCCCACCTTGCGGCCGACGCGCGCCGACTTGCCGTAGTCGTGCCAGTGCGCATCGATGCCGCGCAACACCGGCGCCGGATCGGGCAGCTCGCCGATCCAGTTGAACATCGCCGACTGCCCGCGTGCGCCGGTATCGCCCAGCGGCAGGCCGAGCACGGCACGCACGTGGTTCTCGAACTGGCTGGTGTGTGCGCCCTCGATGGTCCAGTGGCCGGAGTTGTGCACGCGCGGCGCCATCTCGTTGCCAAGCAGCTCGCCGTCCTTCACGAACAGTTCCAGCGCGAACACGCCCACGTAGTCCAGCCGCTCGGCCAGCGTACGCGCCAACGCGGTGGCGCGCGGCTGCAACGCATCGATGTCAGGCGCCGGCGCCAGGCTCATCGACAGCACGCCGTCCACGTGCCAGTTGCGGGTCAGCGGCCAGGTGCGGAAATCGCCGTCGCGGCCACGCACCGCCAGCACCGACAGCTCGCGCTGGAACGGCACGAAGGCCTCCAGGATCAATCCGTGTTTCTCTGCCTGCGCACCCAGCGCGGCCCAGGCCGCGTCGGCATCGGCCAGCGACTTCAGGCGGAACTGGCCCTTGCCGTCGTAGCCCAGCCGACGAGTCTTGAGGATGGCCGGCGCGCCCACCGCGGCCAGCGCACGGTCGAGGCCGGCGCGGTCGCCCACCGCCATGAATTCGGGCGTGGCCAGGCCGCACTCGCGGAACAGGGTTTTCTCGGCGAGGCGATCCTGCGCCACCGCCAGCGCCCGCGGGTTCGGGAACACCGCCACGCGCCCGGCCAGCCACTGCGCCGTCTCGGCCGGCACGTTCTCGAAATCGAAGGTGACCACGTCGACCTTGCGCGCGAATTCCTCCAGCGCGGCATAGTCGGTCCAGTCCGCCCTGACCAGCGGCGCCACCTGGCCCGCGCAGGCATCGGCGGCGCTGTCCACCACCAGGCTGTTCACGCCCAGCGGCGCAGCCGCCAGCGCCAGCATGCGTGCCAGCTGGCCGCCACCCAGGATGCCCAGCACAGGCTGCCGCGACTCGCTCATGTGCGCGGATCCGGCTGGTCGAGCACGGCCTGCGTCTGCCTGGCGCGCCAGTGTTCCAGCGCCTGCGCAAGGCGGGAATCGTGCAGCGCCAGCACCGCGGCGGCGAGCAGGCCCGCGTTCACCGCGCCGGCGCGGCCGATCGCCAGCGTGCCCACCGGGATGCCGGCCGGCATCTGTGCGATGGAAAGCAGGGAATCCATGCCGTTCAACGCCTTGGACTGCACCGGCACGCCGAATACCGGCAGCCGGGTCTTGGCCGCCAGCATGCCCGGCAGGTGGGCGGCACCGCCGGCGCCGGCCACGATCACCTGGATGCCGCGTCCGGCCGCCTGTTCGGCGTAGCGGAACAGCAGGTCCGGCGTGCGGTGGGCGGACACCACCTGCACCTCGTGCGCCACGCCCAGCTCGGTCAGCACCGCGGCGGCGTGCTCCATGGTTTCCCAGTCCGAACGCGAGCCCATTACCACGCCCACCCGCGGCGTTTCCGTCGTTGCTGTCATGGTTCGGCCGTCCAAAAGGGGTTATTGTACGGGCTTTCCGGTTCCGCAACGATTTCGCCCATGGACAAGCACCTGCTCGACATCCTGTGCTGCCCCGTCAGCAAGACGCCGCTGCGCCTGCTCGGCCGCACCGAGCTGGACGCGCTCAATGGCGCCATCGCGACCGGCGCCGTGCTGACGACGGCCGGCCATGCCGTGGATGAACGCCTGGCCGAAGGCCTGATCACGATCGACCGCAAGCTGGTCTACCGGGTGGCCGACGGCATCCCCGTGATGCTGCCGGAAGAAGGCATCGCCACCCTCCAGTTGCACGATTTCCCGACCGCCGCCTGAGGCCAGCCCCCCGCGCCATGAACCCTCGCCGACGGACCGGCGGCCCGCCTGCAAGACACCTCCACGCCAACGACAGACTCCCGGTATGGCCATGACCGATGCCTTCGAACCGCCAAAGATCGTGCCGCTGGCGTCACGCCTCGACGCCACCACGGGCGAGCGCGTAGGCGAGCTGCTCAATGCCGTGCGTGGCATCGCCGGCAAGCGGCTGCAGCAGTGCCTCGGCAACCTGTTCGAGCATGTCGACGACGCGCTGTTCGACATCGCCGAGAAGGCCGAGAACAACGCCACCCAGACGCATTATTTCGACGGCATGCGCGAGGTGCGCAAGCGCCGGCCGGCGGTCGAGCGCAGCTTCCTCGCCATGGTGAACCGCGAGCTGGGCGCCCTGGCCGGGCGCGCCGCGACGACGCCCGCCGCGTCCGCGGCTCCCGCGATGGCCGAACTTTCGCTGGTGGCCGACGCCGAACTGGAGGAGTCGCTGGCGATCACCAGCATGGGCAGCAAGCACGAGAGCCGGTTGGCGCGCGACCTGTTCGCGATCAACCAGCGCCTCTCGGTGATCTGCGGCGGCCGCAAGATCGAGGATGCCAGCAACCCGATCGCCCCGTCGGCGCTGTCGCAGGCCTTCCGCCTGGCGCTGAAGGAGCTTGCCGCGGACATGCGCGTCAAGCTGCTCATCTACAAGCTGTTCGACCGCTACGTGCTGTCCACGCTGGAAGAACTGTACGCCGAGGCGAACGAGACACTGGCGCGTGCCGGCGTGCTGCCGCAACTGCGCGTCGCCGCGCCACGCGGCGGCGGCGCGTCGCGCACCGCCGCGCCAACGACATCGGCGACCGCGACAACCGGAGCCAGCGCGGACGAGGTGACCGACCCCGCCGCCGTCGAACTGCTGCAGACCCTGCACAACCTGTTCGTCGCCCGGCGCGGCGGCGAAACGCCCGCAACGGCCCGTGCCGGCAATGCTGGCGGGCCGCCCCCGTCCGCCAACGAGCTGCTGGGCGCGCTCAGCGTGCTGCAGACCCAGTTGGCGGCCGGCAGCGTCCAGCAGTCGCCATCCATGGTGGACGGCACCGGCAACTTCGACCGCGAGGCCGTCTCGCAGCTCAAGGAACAGCTGCTTGGCCAGCTCGGGGCGCTGCGCGGCGCGCGGCCCAGCCACGTCGCCGGCATCGACGAGGACACCATCGACCTGGTCGGCATGCTGTTCGAGTTCATCCTCGACGACCACACCCTGCCGCCCGAGATGCAGGCGCTGCTGGCGCGGCTGCAGATTCCCTACCTCAAGGCGGCGATCCTCGACCGCAAGCTGTTCGCGCATCGTCAGCACCCGGCACGCCGCCTGCTCGACGCGCTGGCCGAGCAGGCCAAGGGCTGGTCGCCGGAGTCCGACCGCGACAACCGCCTGCACGACAAGATGAAGGGCATCGTCGACCAGTTGCTGCACGAGTTCGACGACGACCTCGGCATCTTCGAGCGCCTGCTGCTGGACCTGCAGCAGTTCATCGAAACCAACCGGCGCCGCTCCGAACTGGCCGAGCAGCGCGTGGCCGAGTCCACCCGCGGCCGCGAGAAGCTGGAGCAGGCTCGCCGCCGCGCCGCCCGCGAGATCGTCGAGCGCATCGACGGCCGCAAGCTGCCGCCGCTGGTGCACGAGGTGCTGGCCCGCGCCTGGGCCAACCACCTGGTGCTGCTGCTGCTGCGCCAGGGCGAGGAGTCGGGCGAATTCCGCGACGCCCTGCGCTTCGTCGACGACTTCATCGCCAGCACGCGTCCGATGCCGGACGCCGCTTCGCGCCAGCAGCTGCGCCAGCTGCTGCCGGGCATCGAACGCGCGCTGCGCCAGGGCCTGGCCAACGTGGCCTTCCAGCCGCAGGACATCGAGCGCCTGCTGGCCCAGCTGCGCGACTGGTACGGCCAGCAGCTGGGCGAGCCGGCGCGCCATCCCGCTCCCGTGACGCCAGCCGTCGCCGAAGCGGCTCCCGTCGCCGCGATCCCGGAAAGCATCCAGCCCATCGTCGAGCAGCACGCCGAACCGGAGGAGTTGCCCGAGGAAAGCGTGCCGGTCGACACCGACAGTTCCGAGTGGAAGCAGGTGGAGGCGCTGCAGCCCGGCGTATGGCTGGAGTTCCAGTTGCCCGACGAGCCCATGGTGCGCGCCAAGCTGTCGTGGATCAGCCCGATGAGCGGCCGCTACCTCTTCGTCAACCGGCGCGGGCTGAAGGTGGCGGATTACTCGCCGCAGGAACTGGCCGTGCTGCTGGCCAGCGGCCACGCCCAGGTGCTGGCCACCAATGCGCTGTTCGACCGCGCGATGAGCGCCATCGTCAGCCGCCTGCGCCAGTCCGACGCGCCCAGCAACGGCACGGATGCAGGATGAGCCCCGCGTTCCCGTTCGACCCACCCGGCCCCGAACTGATCATCGCCGACGTGGAGCGCGCCTTTGCCGAGGATCTCGGCAAGGGCGACGCCACCGCCGACCTGCTGCCGGCCGATGCCGTGGCCGAAGCCGCGCTCACCTGCCGCGACGACGCGGTGATCGCCGGCGTGCCATGGTTCGACGCCTGCTTCAGGCAGCTGGACCCCGCCGTGCAAATCCACTGGCAGGTCCGCGACGGAGCACGCGTACCCCCCGGCACGGTGCTCTGCCGGTTGTCCGGCCACGCCCGTTCGCTGGTCAGCGCCGAGCGTTCGGCACTGAACTTCCTGCAGTTGCTGTCCGGCACGGCCACTGCCACGGCTGCCTACGTGGCGGCCGTGGCCGGCACCGGCACGCGCGTGCTCGACACGCGCAAGACCGTGCCGGGCCTGCGCCTGGCGCAGAAGTACGCCGTGCGCTGCGGCGGCGGCCACAACCACCGCATCGGCCTGTACGACGCGATCCTGGTCAAGGAGAATCACATCATTGCCGCCGGCGGCATCGCCCCGGCCGTGATGGCGGCACGCCGCCTGCATCCCGGCCTGCTGCTCGAAGTCGAAGTGGAGAACCTCGACGAACTGCAGCAGGCACTCGCCGCCGGCGTGGACCGCATCATGCTCGACAACTTCGACGTGCCGCTGATGCACGAGGCCGTGCGGCTCACCGCCGGGCGCGTGCCGCTGGAGGTGTCCGGCAACGTCGACCTCGACACCATCGGCAGCTACGCCCGCACCGGCGTCGACTTCATCTCGGTAGGCGCGCTGACCAAGCACGTCCACGCGGTCGATCTTTCGCTGCGCCTGCGCGTGGTTTGAAAAGTGCGGCCAGGGATGGCCGCCCGTTTGATCTCTGCGATCAGGGATGATCGCAAGGACCAGAGCTGACTTGCGCACCGCCCTGCCCGCCCACACACTGCCGGCATGGGCAACATCCGTGACCTGCTGATACTGCTGGCGCTGGTCGCCGCGATAGCCGCGTGGCTGAAGCTGAGCGCCGCGCGCGACCGCGCGGCCAGCGAGGCCCGCCAGCAATGCGAGCGCTACGGCCTGCAGATGCTGGACGAATCCGTGGGCCTGCGCGCGCTGCGGCTGCGTCGCGTGGCCGGCCGCCTGCGGCTGGAGCGCTGCTACGGCTTCGAAGTGAGCATCGACGGCGCGGATCGCGAACAGGCTTCGCTGTGGATGCTGGGCGATACGCTCAGCGAGCTGCGGCTGCCTACGGTGGTGCTCGCGCCACCGGAATCCCCGCTACCGGATCGGATCGCCGGCATGGAGCCACGACGCGCGCCGGTCGAGCCGCCAGCCGACCAGCATGACGGACCCGCGTCCGGCGGCAACGTGATACCGCTGCGGCCACGTCGGCGTTCCGGGGGCGGCGATACGCTGCACTAGGAGCGTGGGTGGATCGCGGCTGAAGCCGCTCCTACTTGATGACGCGCAGGAAGGGGGCGCCGCGCTTGGGCTTGTCGTCGCCGCTACCGCCCTGGCCGGACGGCGGTTCGTCGGGCGCCGGTGCGGGCGGCGGCGCGTCGCCGCCTTCCTCGTCGGTCGGGAACATCATCCCCTGCCCGTTCTCCTGCGCGTACAGCGCCAGCACCGAACCCACCGGGATGCGCACCACGTGGCTCACGCCGGAGAAGCGCGCGGAGAAGCCGATCCAGTCGTTGCCCAGTTCCAGGTTCGCCACCGCGCGCATCGCGATGTTGAGCACCACCTGGCCGTTCTTGATCACCTGCGGCGGCACGCGCACGCCTTCGCCGGTGGCATCGATCAGCAGGTACGGGGTCAGGCCGTTGTCGCTGATCCAGTCGTAGATCGCCCGCAGCAGGTAGGGGCGGTTGGACGTCATCGGTTGCACTGCTTCGTTCATCAGGGTCGCATGGCCTTTTCTTGCTCGGTCATGCTGCGCGCAAAACCCTGGCTGTGGAACAGGCGTTCGCCGTAATCCATGATCGGCTTGCCCTCGCGGCCCAGGTCCACGCCCAGCCAAGGCAGGCGCCACACCACCGGCGCCACCAGGCAGTCGGCCAGGCTCATCTCTGGATTGAGGAAGAACCTGGACGCCTTGAACAGCGGCAACGCGGCCAGCAGGTGCGCGCGCAGGCGCTTGCGCGCCGGCTCGGCGGTACGGCCACCGGCACGGATGACATCCACCTCGGCCAGCCAGTCCTTCTCGATGCGCACCGCGGCGACGCGCAGCCGGGCCCGGGAAAGCGGGTCGATCGGCATCAGCGGCGGATGCGGGTAGCGTTCGTCGAGGTACTCGCACACCACGCCGGCGTCGTACAGGGTCAGGTCGCGATCCACCAGGGTGGGCGTGCTGCCGTAGGGGTTGAGGTCGAGCAGGTCCTCCGGCGGCTTGCCCGGATCGACCAGCACGCGCTCGTAGCTGACGCCCTTGGCGGCCAGCACCAGCCGGGCGCGATGACACTGGACGTCGTCGGCCGTGGTGTAGAGGGTAAGTGCGTTGCGCGAGCGGGCGCTTGGAACCATGCGCGGTATTCCTGTTGCGGTTGCGCGAATGCGGCAGCCCCTGGCTGCCGCATTCGATGGGCGTTGCTGCCGGAAGTCAGTGGACGTCTTTCCAGTATTCCTTCTTGAGCAGGTAGGCCAGCAGGGTGAACAGCGCCAGGAACAACAGCACCCAGACGCCATAGTGGTGCCGCTGCAAGGCGGCCGGCTCCGAAACGTACTCCAGGAAATTCACCAGGTCACGCGTGGCCTGCTGGTATTCGCCGGGGGTCAGCTTGCCCGGGTGGGCCAGTTCCAGCTTCTCCACCTCGTCGGAACCGGGCCTGGTCACCGCCGTCTGCTCGCCCTGCAGCTCCCACAGCGGGAACGGCATCGCCGCGTTCGGCAACGTGGTGTTGTTCCAGCCGATCGGGCTCTTCGGGTCGAGGTAGAAGGTGTTGAGGTAGGTGTAGATGTAGTCGGCACCCTTTGCACTGACCTCCAGCGAGAGGTCGGGCGGTGCCTTGCCGAACCACTTGGCCGCATCTTCCGCCGGCATGTGCGAGATCACCGGGTCGTCGAACTTGGCGCCGGTGAAGTCGAGGTTCTGCATCACCTGCTGTTCGGTCAGGCCGAGGTCGTCGGCCATGCGCGAGTAGCGCAGGTACTTCAGCGAGTGGCAGCCCACGCAGTAGTTGAAGAACAGCCTGGCGCCGCGTTGCAGCGAGGCCTGGTCGCGGATGTTGGCGCCGGACGCCATCAACTGCCCGTCGTCCTCGGCGTGCGCCGCCGGCTGGCCGGCCAGCAGCAGGCCCAGGGACAGCGCGAACGCGGGGAAGAGTCGCTTCAGGAGTGTCGGCTTAGTCATGCGTCGTCACCCGCTCCGGAACCGGCTTGGTCTTTTCCCAGCCGAGGTGTGTGTACAGCCACAGGAACACGAAGAAGCCGAAGTAGGTCAGCGTCATGATGCGGCCGAAGACGTTGTCCCACAGCGTGATGTCGATGCCGGCACCGAACAGCTTCGGGAAGTATTCGTCGGTGAGGTCCATGCCGATCGCCATCAGGCACAGGAACGCGACCACGAAGATCGTGAGCGCCACCTTGTAGCCGGTACCGCGGTAGCGGATCGACTTGACCGGACCCGCGTCGATCCACGGCAGCGCGAACAGCAGCGCGATCGAGCCGAACATGCCGATCACGCCCCACACCGCGGTGCCGAACGCCGAGGGGATCATGCGCACGATGGCGTAGAAGGCGGTGAAGTACCACACCGGCTTGATCTGCGCGGGGGTGACCAGGTTGTTGGCCGCGATCGAGTTGTCGTGCTCCAGGAACCAGCCGCCGAAGGTCGGCGCGAAGAAGATGATGAAGGCGGCGATCAGCAGGAAGAAGCCCACGCCGACCAGGTCCTTCACCGTGTAGTACGGGTGGAACGGGATGCCGTCGGCCGGCTTCAGCGCGTCCCAGCGGTTGCCCTTGGGGCCGTGCTTGACGTCCACGCCGTCCGGGTTGTTGGAACCCACCTCGTGCAGCGCGGCCAGGTGCAGCACCACCAGCAGCAGCAGCACGATCGGCAGCGCGATCACGTGCAGCGCGAAGAAGCGGTTGAGCGTGGCGTCGGCGGGCAGGAAGTCGCCCATGATCCACTCCTGCAGGGCAGGACCGATCTTCGGGATGGTGCCGAACAGCGACACGATCACCTTGGCGCCCCAGAACGACATGTTGCCCCACGGCAGCACGTAGCCCATGAAGGCCTCGGCCATCAGCACCAGGAAGATCAGCATGCCGAGCAGCCACACCAGCTCGCGCGGCTTCTTGAACGAGCCGTACATGATGCCGCGGAACATGTGCAGGAACACCACCACGAAGAACAGCGAGGCGCCGGTGGTGTGCATGTAGCGGATCAGCCAGCCCCACTCCACGTCGCGCATGATGTACTGCACCGAGTCGAACGCGCCGGCCGCGCTCGGGTCGTAGTTCATCGTGAGGAAGATGCCGGTGACGATCTGGTTGACCAGCACCAGCAAGGCGAGCGAACCGAAGTAGTACCAGAGGTTGAAGTTCTTCGGCGCGTAGTACTCGGTCATGTGCTTGCGGTACACGGGCATCAGGCCCGGCGCACGCTCGTTGACCCAGTCGCCGATGCTTGCGAATACGTTGGCCATCACGCGCCCTCCTTCGGGTCCACGCCGATCTGCACGGTCGTGTCGTCGACGAAGTGGTACGGCGGAATCTGCATGTTCTTCGGCGCGGGCACGCCCTGGTAGACGCGGCCGGCCAGGTCGTAGCGCGAGTGGTGGCAGGGGCAGTAGTAGCCGCCCTGCCAGTCCGGGTCGAACGGCTCGGGCTTGATCTCGCCCACGTAGTTCGGCACGCAGCCAAGGTGGGTGCAGATGCCGACCATCACCAGCCATTCGGGCTTGATCGAGCGCGTGCCGTTCTGCGCGTACTTCGGCTGCTGGTCGGCGGAGGAACCGTCGGACTTGGGATCGACGAGGCGCGGATCCTGCTTCGGCAGCGTCGCCAGCTGGTCCGGCGTGCGGTTGACGATGAACACCGGCAGGCTGCGCCAGGCGACGATCAACTGCTGGCCGGATTCGATCTTCTTCAGGGATTGGGTGACCGGAGCCCCTGCGGCCTTGGCTCGCGCGCTGGGTTCCCACGACTTGATGAAGGGCACGGCTGCCGACACGATCCCCACGCCACCGACCACCGCGGTGGCTGACGTGAGAAACCGGCGGCGGCCATGATCGACGACTTCGTTCGCCATCAGGCTCTCCGGTACTTGCTGCGTCAAGAAGGGCTCGCGCCCAGCAATCAGATTGGAACCCCTGTGAATCGCGTTAGTCTAGCGTCAGCCCCTACACCGTACAATAAAAGGGCTGCGGCTATTCGACGCTCCTGCCGTCGCAAGCCTAACCTACCGCCAGCCCGCCCGTCACGGACCCGTAGCACGACATGAAACATGCCGCCGGCACGCTCGCCTTCCTCGCCCGCTGTGTCGTCGTCGGCCTCGCCGCGGCCTTCGTGATCGGCCTGTTCTGGCCGAGCAGCGGCCAGCGCCTGCGCACGCGATTGCATCTTCCCGGCGCCACCGCGGCCAACGCGCAGGCCGCCGCCCCCGCGCCGGCCTCGTATGCCGATGCCGTCGCCGCCGCGGCGCCATCGGTGGTGAACATCTACGTCAACAAGATCGTCAACGCGCCGGCGATCAAGATGTACGACAACCCCGTCCTGCAGCAGATGCTCGGCGGCACGCTCACCACCTACGCACGCCGCGAGCAGACCCTGGGCTCGGGCGTGATCGTCAGCGCGCAGGGCTACGTGCTCACCAACTACCACGTGATCTCGCATGCCACCGACATCCAGGTGCTGCTGTACGACGGCCGGGTGGCGCAGGCCCACGTGGTCGGCTCGGACGAGGAGACCGACCTCGCGGTGCTCAAGATCGACGCCGGCAACCTGCCGGTGATCCAGCTCGCCGAACAGAAGCCGCGCCCCGGCGACGTGGTGCTGGCGATCGGCAACCCGCTGGGCCTCAACCAGACCGTGTCGATGGGCATCGTCAGCGCGGTGGGCCGCCAGTTGAACGTCTCCAGCGCCGAGGACTTCAGCGCGATGGGCCGCCAGTTGAACGCCTCCAGCGCCGAGGACTTCATCCAGACCGACGCGGCGATCAACCCCGGCAATTCCGGCGGCGCGCTGGTCAACGTCGAAGGCCAGCTGGTGGGCATCAACACCCTGCTGATCAACCGGAACACCAGTACCAAGAACATCGGCTTCGCCATCCCGGCGGACACCGCCAAGAACGTGCTGGACCAGATCGTCGCCACCGGCCACGTGGTGCGCGGCTGGCTGGGCGCGGACTACAGCTTCGTGCCGGTGGCCGCCAACGGCGGCTTGCCCGCTGCGGCGCGCGGCGCTTCGGTGACCGACGTCTACCCGGGAAGCCCCGCCGCGCTGGCCGGCATCCAGCCGCACGACATCCTGCTGCGCATCGGCGACGACGACATCCGCGACCCGGCCGACCTGCGCCGGCGCGAATCCGCGATCAAGCCCGGCACCAGCGTGGAGATCTCGGGCCTGCGCAACGGCAGTCCGTTCCACGTCACGGCCAAGCTGACCGAGCGCCCGCCGATGAGCGTGGACACCTCCACCGCCAGCGACGAGTAGTAGCGGCTTCAGCCGCGATCGCGTGGCGCGAGCCGCGGTTGAAGCCGCTCCTGCGCCACCCCGGACCAGCCATCACCCCCGCTGGGCCACTGCCAGCGGCGGATGCAGTGCCACCGCGTAACGCTTGCGCAAGGTGTCCACGCGCTCCACGTAGACCTGGGTCTCCGCATACGGCGGCACGCCGTTGTACTTCTGCACCGCGCCAGGCCCGGCGTTGTAGGCCGCGGCGGCCAGGTGCTCGTCGCCATTGAAGTCGCGCAGCAGCAGGGCGAGGTAGCGCGCGCCGCCGCGGATGTTCTGGCCGCTGTCGAACGCATCGAGCACGCCCATGTCGCCGGCGGTGCCCGGCATCAACTGCATCAGTCCCTGCGCGCCCTTGAGCGACATCGCACGCGGATTGAACGCGCTCTCGGCATGGATGATCGCGCGGATGAAGGCCTCGTCCACCCCGTATTCCACGCTGGCCGCGCGGATCGCATCGGCGTAGTCGGTGAGGTCGAGCGGCACGCTGCCCCAGTGGATGTTCGAGTGCAGGTTGCAGGCGAAGCAGGTGGCGATGTAGGTGAACAGCATCTTCGCCGTCTGCGCGGCGCGGCCGGCCGGCGGGATGTTGGTGTATTCCACGCTGCCGTCGGCGCGTGCGATGCGATACACCGCGCCACGCAGCACGCGGTCGCCCGGCGCGGTGGCGGCCGGCACGCCGGGCAAGACGGCGACCCCGTCGCTCGCCTGGCGATAGGTCCAGTGTCCGCGCAGGTCCACCGGCACCGCCGAGGCCAGCGGCAACGCATCGTCCGCCGGGGCGTTCGCGGTGGTGAACACGCCGCCCTTGACCGTCGCCAGCAAGGCGGCGGCGACCTCGGCCTGCGAGCGGCTGCCCACCACCACGCCCCGCACGTCCTTCAGCGAAACCGGGGCTTGCCGCCGCGCCGGCGCGGCGTAATCGCCCAGCTTGTGGCAATCCCGGTAGCCCGCCGTGCTGCCCGTGAACACGGCCTCGCCGCTGGCGCCGGTGCAGCGATACAGGGTGCCGGCCCGTGCCTGCGGCCACCACAACGCGGCGGCCAGCAACGCGCAGCCGAACGCGATCCGGGCAAGGACCGAATGGGTGGACGGGGAACCCGCGCCGGAGCGACCGGCATTCCCCCTGTGGCGCGCGGCGTCGAACATGGCGGCAGTGTGCCGCCGCGCGCCCCCGGCGCCAAGGGCGGCCGCATCGTTCCGTGCGCCACGCCCGCGCACGGGATCGTCCCAAGTCCCTGATCCGGCAAGCCCGCTCGATGGCGGACACCGGCTGGCCGGCGTAAAATGCGCGGTTCGGCGCAGCCCGCGCCGCGCCTCGCGCAACCACGGTAACCAGCACCATGAGCGGCAAGCTTTTCATCAAGACCCACGGCTGCCAGATGAACGAGTACGACTCGGCCAAGATGGCCGACGTGCTCAAGGCCTCGCACGGCCTGGAGTTGACCCAGGACGAGTCCGAGGCGGACGTGATCCTGGTCAACACCTGCTCGATCCGCGAGAAGGCGCAGGAGAAGGTGTTCAGCCAGCTCGGCCGCTGGAAGGAGCACAAGCAGGGCGGCAAGCCGGTGTTGATCGGCGTGGGCGGCTGCGTGGCGTCGCAGGAGGGCGAGGCAATCATCAAGCGCGCACCGTTCGTGGACCTGGTGTTCGGCCCGCAGACCCTGCACCGCCTGCCCGCGCTGATCGAATCGCGCCGCGAAAGCGGCAAGCCGCAGGTGGACATCTCCTTCCCCGAGATCGAGAAGTTCGACAAGCTGCCCGAGCCGCGCGCCGAAGGCCCCACTGCCTTCGTCTCGATCATGGAAGGCTGCTCGAAATACTGCAGCTACTGCGTGGTGCCCTACACCCGCGGCACCGAGATCAGCCGCCCGTTCGACGACGTGCTGGTGGAAGTGGCGCAGCTCGCGGAACAAGGCGTGCGCGAGGTGAACCTGCTGGGCCAGAACGTCAACGCCTACCGCGGCCCTATGCACGACGGCGGCATCGCCGACCTCGCCGTGCTGATCCATGCCATCGCGCAGATCGACGGCATCGGCCGTATCCGCTTCACCACCTCGCATCCGCTGGAGTTCTCCGACTCGCTGATCGAGGCCTACGCCAGCGTGCCCAAGCTCGCCAACTTCCTGCACCTGCCGGTGCAGGCCGGCTCGGACCGCATCCTCAGCGCGATGAAGCGCGGCTACACCGCGCTGGAGTTCAAGCAGAAGATCCGCAAGCTGCGCGCGGTGCGACCGGACATCTGCGTGTCGTCCGACTTCATCGTGGGCTTCCCCGGCGAGACCGACGAGGATTTCGACAAGACCATGAAGCTGATCGAGGACGTCGGCTTCGACCAGAGCTTCAGCTTCATCTTCTCCGCGCGCCCCGGCACGCCGGCGGCCAGCCTCGCCGACGACACCCCGATGGCGGTGAAGCATCAGCGGCTGGAGCGCCTGCAGGCGACGATCAACGCCAACGCGAAACGGATCAACGAGGCGATGGTCGGCACCGTGCAGCGCGTGCTGGTGGAAAAGCCCAGCGCCAAGAACCCGCAGGAACTCGCCGGCCGCACCGAGAACATGCGCTACGTGAACTTCCCCGGCGACGCGCGCATGATCGGCCGCTTCGTGGACGTGCTGGTCACCGAGGCCATGGCCAACTCGCTGCGCGGCCGCGTGCACGCGCTGGCCGAGGAAGCTGCCTGATCTCACCCCCTCCCCTGCCTGCTGGGGAGGGTTGGGGTGGGGTCGCTTTTTCCAGCACCAGACACCCCCTCCCAACCTCCCCCTGCAAGCAGGGGGAGGAGTCAAAAGAAGCCAACACGCATGACGCCAGCCCCATGACCAACGGCCTCCACGAACGCGACTTCGCCCTCGATCCGGAAGACAACGCCCGGCTCGCCAGCCTGTGCGGGCCGTTCGACGAGCACCTGCGCCAGATCGAGCTGCGCCTGGGTGTGGAGATCGACCATCGCGGCAACCTGTTCAAGGCGATCGGCGAGGAAGCCGCCGCGCGCAGCGCCGAGAAGGTGCTGCGCGCACTCTATGCCGTCACCGAAAACGAGACCTTGAACGGTGCGAAGATCAACCTGCACCTGGCCGAATCCGGCGTGGATGCGCTCAACGGCGACGCGGGCGAAGGCGCGCAGGAAGTTGCCATCAAGGTGAAGCGCGGCGTGATCAAGGGCCGCGGCGCGAACCAGGCGCGCTACCTGCACGCCATCGCGCGCCACGACATCAACTTCGGCGTAGGCCCGGCCGGCACCGGCAAGACCTACCTCGCCGTCGCCAGCGCGGTGGAGGCGCTGGAAGCGAACCGCGTGCAGCGCCTGCTGCTGGTGCGCCCCGCCGTCGAGGCCGGCGAGAAGCTGGGCTTCCTGCCCGGCGACCTCAGCCAGAAGGTCGATCCCTACCTGCGCCCGCTGTACGACGCGCTGTACGAGATGCTCGGCTTCGAGAAGGTCGCCAAGCTGATCGAGCGCAACGTGATCGAGATCGCCCCGCTGGCATACATGCGCGGTCGCACGCTCAACGACTCCTACGTGATCCTCGACGAGGCGCAGAACACCACCGTCGAGCAGATGAAGATGTTCCTCACCCGCATCGGCTTCGGCTCGGTGGCGGTGATCACCGGCGACGTCAGCCAGGTCGACCTGCCGCGCAACGTGCGCTCCGGCCTGCGCCATGCAGTGGAAGTGCTGCGCGGCGTCGACGGCATCAGCTTCACCTTCTTCACCTCGCGCGACGTGGTGCGCCACCCGCTGGTGGCGAAGATCGTGCGCGCCTACGAGGCCTTCGAGGATGAGGCCGAGATTCGGGATACGGGATACGGGATTCGGGAAAAGCCGAAACCGGCACCTTGAGTTCCATCGCAGTCACGGATACCCACCATGCCTCGCCCCGCCCTTCCGTATCCCGAATCCCGTATCCCGAATCCCGCGCTCGTCCACGTGGGCTACGCGGTGCCGCGCGCCGGCCTTCCCTCGCCCGCGAGCTTCCGCCGCTGGGTGGAAGCCGCATTGCACGGCGCGAAGCGGCGCAAGGCGACCGAGCTTTCCATCCGCATCGTCGACGCCGACGAGGGCCGCGCGCTCAACCGCGACTACCGCGGCAAGGACTACGCCACCAACGTGCTCTCCTTCGAGGCCGACCTTCCGCCCGGACTGAGGCTGCCGCTGATCGGCGACATGGTGATCTGCGCCCCCGTGGTGGCGCGCGAAGCCGCCGAACAAGGCAAGCGGGAGCGTGACCACTGGGCCCACCTCACCGTGCACGGCGTGTTGCACCTGCTGGGCTACGACCATATCGAAGATGGCGAAGCCGAGGTGATGGAGGCGCTGGAAAGACGCATCCTTGCCAGGCTCGGTATCGCCGACCCTTACGCGGCCGAACGCGACGGCTAGACGTCTGCCCGGCGAAAATACGGAGAATGATCGGCATGTTCGCGCGAACACACTTCGCTGCCGGCGTCGCACTGTTTTCCACGATGCTCGCCACCACGCCAGGCCACGCGGCGGACAGCCGCCAGCAACAGCTGGCGAACAGCAGCTGCCAGGCCTTGCACACTGCTGCAGCGGCAGTGCCTGGCGACGGGCCCATGCTGCTGCCGAGTTATCCCGCCGTGGCGCAGGACGGCGGCACGTCGCGCGCACTCGCCGGCGTGGCCTTCGTCTACGACAACGCACTCGCCGGCATCGCCCTCACCGCTTGCGGTGAACCGGGCCAGGCACGGCGCATTGCCGATGCGCTGCTGCTGGCCGCCGCGCATGATCCCGGCTTCAAGGATGGCCGGTTGCGCAATGCCTATCGCAGCGGCGCGGTCCAGGGCGACAGGATCGAGCTACCCGGCTATTGGCAAAGCCAGGGCGATTACTGGAGCCAGGATCCGTACCAGGTGGGCACGGCCACCGGCAATGTCGCCTGGGCCGCCTTGCTGCTGCTGACCGTCCACGACAGCACGCACGACCGTCGCTACCTGGATGCCGCCGTGGCGCAGCTGCACTGGATCCAGGCACATGCCCGCAACGACTCGGCACCGCCTGCCTACGAAGGCGGCCTGTTCGGCTACGACAACGCCCAGCAGGCACAACACTGGAAAGCCACCGAGCACAACATCGACATCCACGCGGCGGCCACCTGGGCGGCGCGCGAGAGCGGCGGCAATGCGCAAATCCAGAGCACGCTGACCCAACAGGCCCGACTGGCCGCCGGCTTCGTCGACGCGATGTGGGACGACACGCAACATCGTTTCCTGGTCGGCACGCTCGGCGACGGCCGGACGCTTTCGCGCGACAAGTCCGGACTGGATGCGCAGGTGTGGCCGCTGCTCGCCTTCCAGCCGCATCCCGCGGCATGGAACCAGGTCTGGCACTGGGTCGACGCAGAGCATCGCAGCGGCGACGGCTACGGTTACCGGCGCCACCCCGATGGCATCTGGACCGAAGGCACCGCGCAGGTCGCCGCCGCCATGCAGGCCAGCGGCAGGACGGTACCCGACAGCCTGTGGCAACTGCTGGCTGCGCAACGCGCCGACGACGGCATGCTCTACGCCACGCCGCAGGCGCGCATCGGCACCGATTTCGCGATCGGCCCCAACTCGACCCATGCCGATTTCTTCTACTACCACCTGCCGCACCTGGGCGCGACGGCCTGGACGGCGCTCGCGGCCAAGGCGTGGAATCCCTTTACCGGACGGCCGATCGCCCGCGCGGAAAACACGCCGTGAATCCCCGGGGCGGTCCGGCGATGCGTTTGCGACTCCTGCTGGCAGCCCTCCTGCAAGAGCCTGTCCACGATCGCCCATGGCCCGCACCGCGCAGACAGCCTCATCCATGAAACAAGCTGCCGTGCACCGGCTGGCGCGGGACTGCCAGACGGCCCCCCCCGGCAGGAATCAGCCCCAGGAACAGCCAGTGCGGGAACCTCCCGACCAGCGGACACGGGTCCGTTCGCAAGCCATCCACTGCGCTTGCCGCCTCGTTCCGGCGCCGCATCCGCATGGCCTTGTTCCTGAATTGTCACGTTTTTTCCGCTAGACTGGCGTTTCCGCCCGCATCCGGGCAGTTGCAACCCGAGTAATGAACGACGACCCCGGCAGTACCAGCGGCCCGGCCCATCGCAAATGGTGGGATCGACTGGGCCACCTGTTTTCCGGCGAACCGCGCAACCGCGCGGAACTGATCGACGAACTGCGCACCGCCCAGGTCAACGGCCTGCTCAGCGCCGACACCCTGCCCATGCTGGAAGGCGCGCTCAAGGTCACCGAGCTCACCGTGGACGACGTGATGGTGCCGCGCGTGCAGATCGTGATGATCGCCGCCGACGCCCCGCTTTCGGACATCCTCTCCGCCGTGGTCGAATCAGGCCATTCGCGCTTCCCCGTACACGGCGAGGACAAGGACGAGATCCTCGGCGTGCTGCTGGCCAAGGACCTGCTGAAGTTCTTCGGCAACGGCGCCGATTTCGACATCCGCGCCATCCTGCGCCCCGCGGTGCTGATCCCCGAGTCGATGCGCCTCAACGTGCTGCTGGCCGAGTTCCGCCGCAGCCGCAACCACTTGGCGATGGTGGTGGACGAATACGGCGGCGTGGCCGGCCTGATCACCATCGAGGACGTGCTGGAACAGATCGTCGGCGAGATCGACGACGAGCACGACGACGCGGAAGAGCCCGCGCAGATCCACGCCCAGGCCGACGGCTCGTGGCTGGTCAGCGCGCTCACGCCGATCGAGGACTTCAACGAGGAAGTGGGCGCGAGCTTCCCCGACGAGGAATTCGACACCATCGGCGGCCTGATCACCGCCGAGTTCGGCCACCTGCCCGAAGTGGGCGAGGAAGCCGGCGCAGGCGAGTTCCTGTTCCACGTCACCGAAGCCGACGACCGCCGCGTGCAGCAGTTCCGCGTCACCCGTCGCGAAGCCTGACGGCTTTATCGCTGCCGGCAACTTGAACCATCTCTGGAGACGTCATGCCCGCGAAAGCGGGCATCCATATTGATCTGCGGCAAGCCTGTCGATGGATTCCCGCTTTCGCGGGAATGACGTCATTGATAAGTTCGGCGTATTGCCCCTGTGCCCTGGAAGAGAAAAGTCCGGAATCCATGCGCATTTTCGCCCTGCTGCTTGCCCTCTTCCTGCTGGCCATCGCACCGGCCCACGCCGGCGTCGCCAACGCCCCCGGCGCGAACCTGGAAGTCTCGCTGGTCACCTACGGCCCCGGCGACGTCTACTGGGAGCGCTTCGGCCACGACGCGCTGGAACTGCGCGATACCGTCAGCGGCGAGGCGGTGAACTTCAACTACGGCGTGTTCGACTTCAACGAGAAGAACTTCTTCCTCAACTTCGCGCGCGGCCGCATGCATTACCTGATGGATGCCGAGCCCACCGACGACGAAGAAAGCTACTACGTGCAGGTCGGCCGCTCGATCACCCGCCAGCGCCTTGCGCTGGCACCGGAACAGGCCGCCGCGCTGCGCGACTTCCTGCTCTGGAACCTGCGCCCCGAAAACGCCGGCTACAACTACGACTACTACGCCGACAACTGCACCACCCGCGTGCGCGATGCGCTGGACAAGGCGCTGGGCGGCGTCATCAAGGCGCGCCTCGCCACGCAGGCCGGCGGCATGAGCTACCGCCAGCAGACCGACCGCCTGATGAGCGCGCAACCCTGGCTGATGCTGCTGCTCGACCTCGGCCTCGGCCCCTACGCCGACCACCCGCTCGACGCATGGCAGGAAAGCTTCCTGCCCTACGAACTGCAGGACAACCTGCGCGGCATCCGCGTGCCCGATGGCCACGGCGGCTCGCAGCCGCTGGTGCAGGACGAACGACTGCTCTCGCCCAACCATGTCGCGGTGCCGCCGGCACAGGCACCCGACCTGCGCATGCCGCTTGGCCTGGCCGGCCTGGTCTTCGCCGCCGCGCTTGCACTGACCGCCCGTCGCCAGCCGACGATCCACGCGCTGCTCGGCACGCTCTACCTCGTCGCCGCCGGCCTCGTCGGCCTCGTGCTGCTCGCGCTGTGGACGCTCACCAGCCACCACTCCGCCTGGGCCAACGCCAACCTGCTGTTGTTCAGCCCGCTCGCCTTCCTCGTGCTGCCCGCGCTGTGGCGCATGCGCCGCGGCATCGCCCCCACGCGCTACGCCAACGCCGTGCTGGTGCTGCAACTGCTCGCGGCGCTCGTCGCCGTGCTGCTGCACCTGCTGCCTGGCACCGTGCAGCAGAACCAGCCATGGATACTGCTCGCCTTGCCAGTTTGGCTGGCCTTGGCGTGGAGCTTGCGGCGTCCGGCCACGGCACGGCCGTAACTGCGGTCCCGCTGCCCAGGCCGCTCTACGGTCGCAGCGCACCTACACCCAGTTTCTCGGCCATGGCCGGCCCCAGCGAGGCCGCGAAGCTGCCGGTCAGATGCTGGTTGTCGCGAAACACCACCAGGCCGTCGCGTTCCGCGGAGCACACATTGCCCGGGCATATCCGGGAATCCATGTCCAACATGCCGACATTGGCGAAGCGGTTCGCCGCCTCGCCCAGCCACCGGTACACCTGATCCGCGCGAGCATCGTCCATCGGGGCACTGCAGGCATGCTGCAAACCCAGCCACGCCGGACGCCCTGCATGTTCCGCCAGGCAGTCCGGCCCGTCGAACGGCAGGCTGGGCGTGTCGCGCAGCAGCCAGATGCGGCCCACCGCCGGATGGAGCACGTCCAGGACCTTCGTCGTGCCGGTTATCCATTGTTCTTTCGAGAAGCCGCTCGTATCCGTCGATCCGAGCAGCACCACATCGGGCTTGATCCCGGCGATCTGCGCCAGGGCATGTGCACGCCATGTCGTGCACACGGTGTATTGCTTGCCAATGCGCGCATAGAAGAATGGCCCGTCCACCATCGGACAGGACGACTTGGTAAGCACCAGCAAGCGCCAGCCCGGCCGATCGAACACCTTGGCGACGGCTGGGAACCACTGGCCGGCGTGGCTGTCGCCCAGCAGCACTGCCGTATGCACGGCGTCAGCTGGACCGAAGGCACAGATGCGTACCCGGTCACTCTGGTACCAATCGTCGCATCCCATGCCATAGATCACCGGCGCATCGCCGTGCGCCATGGCATAACGCTGCATGCCGGGCGACTTCGCCCGCTCGTCGGCGCGATTGTTCCAGCGCACGCACAGGCTGTTGGCCACCAGCATCAGCGCCAGCGCCGCGAAGATCGCCATGCGCGGACGCGCCAGCCATTCCTGCCGGTTGCGGACGGGTGCCTCGATGCAGCGGCAGGAAGCGTAGGCAAGCAGCAGCGACAGCAGCACCCACGCAGCGCGGTACGACGATGCGTCAGAGCCCGTGATCGCATGGCCGAGCAGCAGGATCGGCCAGTGCCACAGGTACCACGAATAAGAAACGCCGCCGATCCACTGCAAGGGCCGCCACGACAACAACCGCGATACC
This sequence comes from Rhodanobacter sp. DHB23, assembly GCF_014842975.1. GTDB lineage: Bacteria > Pseudomonadota > Gammaproteobacteria > Xanthomonadales > Rhodanobacteraceae > Rhodanobacter_A. The sequence goes on from NZ_JACYXK010000026.1 coordinate 287,707, forward strand.
CCGGCCGGTTCCACGGCCAGGCATCCCGCGGCGACGACACCCGCGGCGCCCAGCGTGGGCAGCAAGGCATAGCCACCGGGATATGGAATGTCCGCACTGAACCACACCGCTGCCAATGCGATCATGGCCAGCCCAGTCCATCCGGCAACCTGCAACATCCCGGCGCAGCGACTCTTGCACGGCGCGGCACCGGCCGCACCGGGCACCTTGAAATACAACCAGACCAGCGCGCCAGCGGCGAACTGCCAGGCGCGCATGGGCATCATGTAGAACGCCAGCTGCGGCGCCTTGTAGGTCAGCCACACGCATGCCGCGAGGCTGGCGGTCGCGACGACGAACATGCCGGCCTTCAACCGGGCCACGCCACGCGCGCCATCGCGACCCAGCAACCACACCAGCAGCATCGGCCAGACCAGGTAGAACTGCTCCTCCACGCCCAGCGACCACGTGTGCAGGAACAGGTTCGTCTCGGTCCCCGCCGAAAAATAATCCAGTCGGGCGAATGCGAAATGAATGTTGCTCAACCACAACGCCGCCATCGCTGCCGCGGACGACTGTCCGCGCTGTTCCGCCGGCGCCAGCACCAGCGAGGCCAGCACGCCGACGACCAGCAGCATCGCCAGCAGTGCCGGCAAGAGGCGGCGCAGCCGGCGCACGTAGAACTCCGTGAAGGAGAGCCGCCCGGCGGCAGATGCCTCCTTCACCAGCAGCCCGGTGATGAGGAACCCGGACAGCACGAAGAACACGTCCACGCCGACAAAGCCACCGCGCAACCAGGGCACGCCGGCATGCACGGCGACCACCAGCAGGATGGCCACGGCACGCAGTCCCTCGAGATCGGCACGGTAACCCAGCCGGTAATCGTGCCCCTTCATCGCTCAGCGCCCCTGTTTCATCACGAATGCAAACCCGGCGGATGGTACAGGCTGGCACGGATCCACGCCTCACGGCGTTGCCGCGTCACGGCTTGCGCGGCATCATGCCTGCATGAACCCGACGGCACCTGCCGCTAGCGCATCCACCAGCACCTCGATGGTGGTCAACTGCGTCGCCTATCGCAGCACCGGGCGACGCATCGGCGACGTGGACATCGATGCGATCAGCGAGGTACTCGAGGAACCCGACACCTTCGTGTGGGTGGGACTGCACGAACCGGACGAGACGTTGCTGCTGAAGCTGCAGGAGGAGTTCAACCTGCACGACCTCGCCATCGAGGATGCGCAGGCCGCGCACCAGCGCACCAAGATCGAGGCCTACGGCGACTCGCTGTTCATCGTGGTGCAGACCGCCCAGCTCACCGGCGGCCACATCGCGTTCGGCGAGACGCACATCTTCCTCGGCCCGCGCTACCTGATCACCGTGCGCCACGGCGCCTCGCTGTCCTACGCGCCGGCCCGCCGCAGTTGCGAACACATCCCGGAACTGCTGGCGCTGGGGCCGAGCTACGGCCTGTACAGCGTGCTGGACTTCATCGTGGACAACCTGCTGCCGATCGTGCGCGATTTCCGCGAAGAGCTGCAGGAGCTGGAGCAGGACATCTTCGCCGAGAGCTTCAACCGCGACACCGTGCGCCGGCTGTACGACATGCAGCGCGACCTGATGACGCTGCGCCTTGCCGTGTCGCCGCTGCAGGACGTGATCAGCCAACTCGTGCGCCTGCATCCGCAGCTCATCCCCGACGAACTTCGCGTGTACTTCCGCGACGTACACGATCATGTGACGCGGGTGAATGACTCCATCAATGCGATGCGCGAGATGCTTTCCGCGGCAATCAGCGTGAACCTCTCGCTGGTCACCTTCGGCCAGAACGAGGTGATGAAGAAGCTCGCCGGCTGGGCCGCGATGCTCGCCGCGCCCACCCTCGTCACCAGCTGGTACGGCATGAACTTCCAGCACATGCCCGAACTCGACAAGCCCTGGAGCTACCCGCTCATCATCGGCGTGGTGGCCTGCCTGGTGGGCGGCATCTACATCGGCCTGAAGCGGGCGAAATGGCTGTAATGCTCCGGTAGGGGCGCACCCCGTGCGCGATGGCTCTTGCTTCGATCAAGCACCGGAGCCATCGCGCACAGGGTGCGCTCCTACCGGCACAGCTTCATTGCCTGGATTCAGCCGTCCACTGCTTCAGCCACGCGTTCACCGTGTCGTGCCACAGCACGCTGTTGTGCGGCTTCAATACCCAGTGGTTCTCGTCCGGGAAGGTGAGGAACTCGCTGGGGATGCCACGGCGTTGCATCGCGGTGAACGCGCCCAGGCCCTGGGTGATCGGGATGCGGAAGTCGTCGCCGCTGTGCACCACCAGCATCGGCACGCGCCAGTCCCTGACGTGGTCGAGCGGGTTGAACTTCTCGTAGTTGGCCGGCACCTCGAACTGCGGGCCGCCGTTCTCGTGCTCCTCGAACCACAGTTCCTCGGTGGCGTAGTACATCATGCGCGCGTCGAACACGCCGTCGTGGTCGACCAGGCACTTCCACGGCTGGTTCCACACGCCGGCGATCCAGTAGGTCATGTAGCCGCCGTAACTCGCGCCCAGCGCGCAGGCACGATTGCCGTCGAGGAAGCCGTACTTGTCCAGCGCGGCCTGCCAACCGAGCTTCAGGTCCTGCAGCGGCTTGCCGCCCCAGTCGCCTGAAATGGAGTCCGTGAACTTCTGGCCATAGCCGGTGGAACCGTGGAAGTTGATGGTGACCACCGCGAAGCCCTGCCCCGCATAGGTCTGCGGATTCCAGCGGTAGCTCCAGCTGTTGGTCATCGCGCCCTGCGGGCCGCCGTGGATGATGAAGGCCACCGGATACTTCCTGCCCGGCTGGTAGTCCGCCGGCTTCACCACGTAGCCCTGCACGGTTTCGTCGTTCCAGCCCTTGAAGGTGAAGAACTCGAAGTCGCCCTCGTGCGCGTTCGCGAGCATCGCGGCGTTGTAACGGGTGACCTGCCTGAGGCCCTTGCCGTCGGCGTCCACGGTATAGAGGTCGGTGGGGCGCTTCAGGTCGTTGCGCGCCAGCAACAGGCGCGAACCGGCCAGCGAATAGCCGTCCACCTCGCCGTCGCCCACCACCTGGCGCACCTTGCCGCTGGCCGCGTCCACCGCGAACAGCGGATGCTGGCCGTTGTCGTCGGCGGTGACGTACAGCGTCCTGCCATCGGCGGAAATGCCCATGCCGCCCGGCGAGCGGTCCCACTGCGGATCGACCTCGTGCGTCGCGCCCGTGGCCAGGTCCAGCGCCATGATGCCGAAGCGGTCCGCCTCGAAGGCCGGCACCTTCATCGCGAGGTAGTACAGCGTCCTGCCGTCCGGCGAGGGCACCGGATAGGCATCCCAGGCCTTGTTCGCGGCAGTGAGGTTCACCGGCGCCGCGGAACCGTCGGCCGGCACCTTGTAGATATCGAAGTTGGTGGACCACGGTTCGCTGTTGCCGGCGATGCGCACGTCGAAGTACACCGTCCTGCCGTCGGGCGAGAACGCGAACTCGCTGTCGTCGCCGAAAGGCTTGCTGGGGATGTCGCCGTCGATGCCGCGCGAAAGCAGGGTCGGTTCCGCCGGCAGCTGGCCCTTTGCATCGAAGCGGCCGAGGTAGAGCTGGTTGCGCGTGCCGTCGGCCCAGGTATCCCAATGTCGCACGAACAGCTTCTTGTAGATCGTGCCGCTGGCCTTGTCCGCCGCGCGCCGGTCCTGCATCTGCCTGGTGCAGGCCAGCGTGCCGCAATCGGTGAACACCGCGTAGGAAAGCAGCACGCTCTTGCCGTCCGGCGCCAGCTTGTATGCCTGCACGTCCAGCACGCCGTGGCTCACCTGCACTGGCGCCTCGTGCCCGGCGAGATCCAGGCCATCCTTGCCCGCCGTGAAATCCAGGCGCCACAGTTGCGCCACGCCGGCGGCCGATGCCACGTAGTAAAGGCTCTTGCCATCCGCCGACCAGCGCGGCGAGGAGGCGCCCTTGTCCAGCACCGTCACCGGCTTGCCGTCGTGCGACAGGTCCAGCACCGCGAGGGCGTTGACGCCCTTGTTCGCCGCGTAATCCGTGCTGCGCACGCCAAACGCCGCATAGCGTCCGTCCGCCGACAATTGCGGGTCGCTCACCCGCTGCATCATCACCAGGTCGCGCACGTTGAACGGATGCGGCGCGTGATCCACGGTGATCGCGGTATCCACCGGCGCCACGGTATCGGTATCCGCCGCCAGCACGGGCGAAGTCGCCAGCGCCAGCAGCAGCGCGGCGGTCAAGGTGTTTTTCATGATGGCTCCCCAGGATGGTTGGCAGACCGGAAGGTTAGTGGATTGGACCGGCAAGGCAAGCAAGCGTGCCCCCTATAATGCCAAGGACGACGCCTTGCCCGATCCTTTGGAAGCCTGAGCCACGACGCCCTTCATCCGTGGCGTGGGCATCAAGTTCTCCCGGAGATGGCCGCGCTGGCCACTCGCCAGGCGTCCGGGGATGTCGACATCACGGGGACTGTCGCAAGTGTTGAAGGGGACGGCATGCAGTTTCAGGGTCAGGCTTCACTTCCATCGCCCACGCAAGGAAAAGCGGTCCGGCGCTACGGATTGATTGCCGGCTGGCTGCTGCTTGGCCTCCTGTGGATGCAAGCCTTGCTGCGCGCGCGCAGCCAGTCGACGCTGATCGTCGACGAGGCGGTCCATGTCTGGCAGGTGTCGCGATTCATGCAAGGCCAGCTGCATTCCGTCACCCAGGACTTGACCAACATCCCGGGCTACCACCTGCTGGTGGCTGGCCTGATGTGGCTATCGGGCAGCCATTCATTGGCCGGGATGAGGACGATCGACGTGTGTTTCGGCCTACTCGGCGGCCTCTTCTTTTATCTGGCGCGACTTGCGCAGTACCAGGCGCATCAGGGACGGGCGGTCGCCCAGTTCCTGTTCTTTCCGCTTCTCTACCCCTACGTCTTCCTGGTCTACACCGACGTGTTGTCGGTGGCCCTGGTGCTTGCCGCGCTCGCGGCGACCTTGCGCCACCGACACGTACTGGCCGCACTGGCACTGGTTGCCGCAATGATGGTGCGGCAAAACAACGTGGTGTGGGCCGCCTTCCTTGCCGCGTATGCGCTGTGGCCCATCCTGGCCAAGGCGCATTGGAGGCCGATGCGGGTCATGCAGGACCTGGGACAAGCCATCTGGCCTTATCTCGTCGTGATGGCACTCTTCCTGGCGTACTGGGCCTGGAACGGCACCATTGTCTTCGAAAGCGTGCAAGCCAGGACGCATCCTGACGCAAGCTTCCACCTGGGGAACCCATTCTTCCTCCTGTGCATGGCAGGCGTGTTCCTGCCGTTGCAATTGCTGGGTGGCCTGCGGCGGTTTCTGGCGCTGGCGCGTGCCGACTCCCGCTGGCTGCTGCTCCCTCTGGCGACGATCGCCTGCTACACGCTCTGCTTCACGGTCAGTAGTCGCCTGAATTTCATAGGCATACCGTACTTCCTGCACAACGACCTGCTTGTCTTGGTCACGCAGGAGAAATGGGCGTCGTGCCTCTTCGGACTGGTCGCGACCATCGCCGCCTGCGGCCTGGCGGGGACGCGCTTTGCCTCTCCCCAGGGCTTCCTGCTGTATCCCGTCGCGTGCTTCTATCTTGCCGCATCGACCCTGATCGAAGTTCGCTATGCGCTTGTACCCATGGCCTTGTGGCTCGCATTGCGCCAGCAGGAAAGTGACGGCGCCGAACGCGCCACCCTCGCCATCTGGGTGGCAGTCGCCCAATACTTCGCGCTTGGCGTCCTCGATTTGCGCTTCATGCCCTGATCGTCGGCAACACCATCACATGCCTATCTCCCCTCGATCCCCCTGGAATGGCGCGCATGGTCGAAATGGCGAGAGCAGCACATGAAGAAAGACGACCGTTCCACCAAACCAACCGCCATGGAAGCAAGATGCCCAGCAACAAATTGACCTGGATTGCCGCGACCGCCGTGATTCTCGTCGTGGCCATCGTCTACTGGCCCGTCTTGCATGCCCAGTTCATCTGGGACGACCTGATCGACTTCCAGCAACACGCATGGCTGAGCCAGGGCGACGAATGGAAGCACTACGTCCTGCGCGGCTTCAACTACTGGACGAACTATTTCCGGCCGCTGGTGGTCGGGCTCTTCACCCTGCAGGTGCGCCTGTTCGATACCGCCCCCGGCCCCATGCATGCTGTATCCTTGGCATTGCACCTGGTCGACACGCTGCTGGTGGGCATCCTGTCATGGCGACTGATGCCGCGGACCGATGCACGCGGGCCAGCGTGGCTGCCGGCCTGCGTCATGCTTTTCTACGGCCTGCACCCGGTGCTGGTCGAGTCCGTGGCATGGATAGGCTGCCAGTTCGACCAGGTCGTCACCTTGCTGACCCTGTGCGGGCTGCTTGTCTGCACCACACACATGCGACGCGCGCTGCGTGCGGCCATTCTTGCTGTGCTGTTCTTCCTGGCGGCATGCTCCAAGGAGTCGGCGATCGCGTTCCCACTGGTCGTGGTCGTCCTCGATTGGCTGCTGGCATTCGGCGATCGCCAGGCCGGCGACGACAACCTGCCCACGAGCGATGCCGTGCGCCTGCTGCTCAAGCGGCAGTGGCCAACATATGCGGCGATGCTCGCAGCCGGCATCGCCTATCTGGGCTTCCGCCACTGGGCCCTTGGCCAGACCACCAACCCTTTCTCCGGCCACACCGCTTCCGTGTTCGCCAGGCTGCAGGAAGTCTGCTTCCTGTACCTGCACTATTGGCGAACCGTGTTCTGGCCGATGTCGGGCATGGGCCCGATCCATCCTGTCGACGCGTCGATGTTCGGCGCGGCATCGGCGGCGGCGCTGCTGACCGATGCGGCCGCGATCTGCATCGTCGCGTTTGGCCTCCATTCCACCCTGCGCAAGGCCTCGGTGCTTGGCGCGATCATCATGATCGTGACCGTGACCTTGTTGCCCGTGCTGCACATCGCCTCGACGAACTTCGACAGCAGCCTCTATCACGAACGCTATGTCATGACGGGACTGGCGGTCGCCTTCGCCCTGCTGCCCAGGCTGCTGATGCAAAAGCCCGCCCCCGTGCGCCTGCCGCGACTTGGGCGCCCGCTGCTTGTCGCGGTTGGGGCCTTCTGGCTGCTCGTCGCCGTGTTCAACATACGGACCACGCTTCCGTTGTGGGCGAACAACATCAACCTGTGGCGCTGGGCCGCGGCCACGTACCCGACATCCATCGGCGCCAAGAGCAACCTGCTGAGCGCCTATATCGACGCCAACGATTATGCGGACGGCAACGCACTGGTCGACCAGCTGCAATCCGGGCACGTGTCCTGCGACTATTGCATGTTGAATGCGGCGACCCTCGCCCTTGCCGAACACGCGCCGGAGCGTGCCGCCAAGGCGCTTGAAGTCGTGAAAAACATCCCAGGGCTCGCGACCAACAAAGAATTGCTCCAGATTTATCTCGTCCTGACAGGTCAGATGCTGATTCAACAGGGCCACTTCAATGACGCGGAAATGGTTCTCAGATCTGCGGTCAATCTGGATCCGATCGAACCCCTAGCGCGGGTTTGGCTTGCTGTGGCACTCGCACAACAAGGAAAAAAAGACCAGGCCATCGCGGAAGGGACAGTCGCCAAGCAGCTGCTTGCTCCAAGTGACCGTCGTGGGGCACAGACGATACTCGCCCATGTGTTGCAGGAAGAGACCGACTCCACAGGCTCGCCGCCGCCTGCAAAATGAACCACCACGCTGAGCCGTGACTGATCGATACATCGTCAACCTCACCTTGTGCAAGCATCGATCTTTGTCGGCATGCACACCTGCACGCACCACGCACAACCAACCATCACGAGCCACATGATGTACAGCAACAAACTGACCTGGGTCGTCGCATCGGCAGTCATCCTCGTGGTGGCCCTCGTCTATTGGCCCGTCGTGCATGCCAACTTCGTCTGGATCGACTGGACCGATTTCCACGACCGCAACTGGCTGCGCGAAGGTGACTACTGGAAGCACTTCATCTTCCGTGACTTCAATGGCTGGACGAATTATTTCCGTCCGCTGGTGGTCGGGTTCTTCACCCTGCAGGTCCGGCTGTTCAACACCATGCCGGGGCCGATGCACGCCGTCTCGCTGTGCCTGCACCTGGCCAATACCCTGCTGGTGGGCGTACTTGCCTGGCGCCATGCAGATGCATGGACAAGCAGGCCGAAGCGGCTATGCCTGCTCGGCGTCGTCATGCTGCTTTATGGCTTGCACCCCGTCCTGATCGAACCGGTCGCCTGGATCGGATGCCAGTTCGAGTTGCTGGTGACGATGTTCACCCTGCTGAGCCTGCTGGCCAGCCTCAGTATCCGGAACAGCCTCGCTCGGGCCGCGGTACTTGCCTTGCTGTTCTTCCTTGCCGCATGCACCAAGGAATCGGCGGTATCGCTGCCCCTGATCGTGGTCGCCTTCGACTGGCTCCATCTGCCTCCGAGAAGCGGGACGACACCGCGCGCATCGATCCGCCACCTGTTGAACCGCAACTGGCCGACCTATGCCGCCATCCTCCTGGCCGGCATCGCCTATCTGGTGCTGCGGCACTGGGCGCTTGGCAGTATCGTCAATCCGTTCCCGCCCACCACATCCTCCGCATTCGCGCGCCTGCAGGAAGTCTGTTTCCTCTACCTGCACTACTGGCGGACCCTGGCGTGGCCGATGTCCGGCATGAATCCAATCCATCTGGTCGACACCGCCCGGTTCAACGCCGCCAACCTCCCCTCCGTACTGACCGACCTGGCCTCCACCGGCATGATCCTGGCAGGCCTCATCCTCGCGCTGCGACGCCGTTCCGCACTTGGCGTCATGGTGCTCGCCGTGACGGCCGCGCTGCTACCGGTGCTGCACGTCGCCTCGATGGACTTCGATCCCAGCCTTTACCACGAGCGCTACGCGATGACCGCACTGGCCATCGCCTGTATCCTGCTTCCGCGCATTCGGCCACACCTGCCCGATGGCGGCGGCGCCAGGAAACTTGCCGCGCAGCTGCTGGGCGTGGTCCTGCTGTTCTGGCTGGCCTTCGCCGTCGCCAACATCCGCGCCACCCTGCCCCTTTGGGCGAACAACATGAACCTCTGGCGCTGGGTCCTCGTGGAGAACCCGAGATCCGTTGACGCGATGAACAACCTGCTCAGCGCCTACATCGACGCCAGGGACTACCCGCAGGCACGCACCTTGATTGATCGCGTGCAATCCCAGCAGCTGGATTGCGTCAACTGCATGCTGAACGCCGCCATCCTGGCCATAGCGGAGCAGGACCCGGCGCGGGCATCAGCTGCGCTGGAAATCGTGCGGCATTCCAGGAAGCTGACTTACGACAAGGACCTGTATCACCTGTACCTGCTTGCCACGGGCCGTGTACTTATCATGCAAGGCCAGCTGGACGACGCCGTGCAAGTGCTTCGCGTCGCAAAAGTTATGGCCCCATACGATCCGCAGCCACAACTGTGGTTGGCCATGGCGCTGGCATTGCAGGGAAAGCAGGCCGAGGCTCTTGCCGAGGGCCAGCCTGCGATAGCCGCATCGGCATTGACGCCAGAGGAGCGAACCCGGCTGAGCGCGATGCTTGATGCTGCCGTCGCCTCGGGCCTTAAATCGGCACGAAGGCCGGCCCAGGCTCCGGCAAAGCGATGAGATGGCACACTGGTGTCCGGAATCTTCGATGTCCCGGTTCGCGGACTCCAGTCACCGCCGGCTTTCGCCTCGATCAACGAAGCCTGGCGACTTGAATTCGCGTAGATCCGCACGGGTGAATCCCTCTCCCCTCGGACGCGGGGAGGGGCCAAGGATGGCCCTGCTTTGAGGAGCGAGGAAGAGGGTGCCGACAGGCGAGAGAGGGTTCGGGCGGCGCGGAATGTCGAGGCTAGTCCGAACCCTCACCCCCAGCCCCTCTCCCGGAGGGAGAGGGGAGAAGACCACTGGCGAAATATCCTGGACAGCTAGCGTGAGATGACAGGAAAGACTGCAGCACGTTCGACCGCGTCATTTCGATATCCCTTCAGACGGAGCCACCCCGTGTCACGCTGGAAAGCCGCAGCAACCCATCTGGCAATCAGTCTCGCCCTCGGCACGGTCACCGGCGCCGTCCTGTATTTCCTGTGGTTCCCCCAACCCTATTTCATCGCCGCAGGCGCCAGCCGGCTGATGCTGGTGCTGATGGGGGTGGACGTCTGCATCGGCCCATTGCTGACCTTGCTCGCGGCCAACCCGCGCAAGCCAAAAAGGCTGCTCAAGCTGGATCTCGCCATCATCGCCACGCTGCAGGCCCTGGCATTCGGCTATGGCATCCATGCCATTGCGACCACACGCCCTGTCTTTGTCGTCGCCGAATCGGACCGCTTCATCCTGGTGTCCGCCGACGAAATCAGCGATGCCGACCTGGCACAGGCCAGGCAACCGGCCTTCCGTTCACTCTCGTGGACCGGCCCGTTGCTGGTGGGCGCCATTCCACCGAGTGGAAACGAGGCAGGCACGCTTGCATTGCACGTAATCGAGGGGGGCAAGGACATCGACCGGCTGCCCCGATACTACGTACCTTACGATCACGTCACCGGAAGATTCATGCGCCACGCCAGGACCCTGGGCCAGCTCGACAAGGCCACGGCGGATCAGCGCCGACGGCTCGAAAGGCTTCAGGCGAAAATCGGGGCGGATCCGCTGCTGGCGCTCCCGCTGCAACGCGGCGACAAGGATTTCACGGTCATCCTGTCGCCACGAACAAAAAAGCCCCTGGAGGTTCTGGCGCTCAACTCCTGGTAGCCGATGCAATCGCACAGCATGCGGGCGACCGCCATGGCTCCGTGACCCGCATCGCACTTTCGAGTATGGCCGGCCTTCCCAGCCCTTGGCAACAGGAGCATGCAGCCCTGGCCCCAACGCTTGGTACGGAACGTGCCTGTCCCGGGAATCCACAGGGGGATCCACACCATGCCGCACCAGCACCGTTCCGCCGGTTTCACCTTGATCGAGTTGATGATCGTCGTGGCCATCATTGCCATCCTCGCCGCGATCGCCATTCCCGCCTACCAGGACTACCTGATACGTGCCCAGGTCAGCGAAGGCATCACCCTGGCAGATGGCGCCAAGGCCTCCGTGTGGGACTTCTTCTCCACGACGGGGCGGTTCCCGCCGGACAACCAGTCCGCCGGCCTGCCCGTGAGTGCGTCGATCAGCGGCAAGTACGTGGGCGGAGTCAGCATCAGCAATGGCCTGATCACCGCCACGCTCGACGGCCCCTCGGCGAACACCAAGATCGCTGGCGATACCGTCATGCTGTCGCCCAGCGACGGTGGCGGCTCCATCAACTGGACCTGCGCCCCCACATCGCAGCCAGCCACCATGGTGCCTGCCAAGTACCTGCCCACGGTCTGCCGCAAGTAGGCCAGGTGGTGCGCCAATTCGGCCAGGCAGCCTGACCGCCAACGTCACTTCCTGCCCTTGAATGGCGAGTCGCAAGATCTCCCACCCGGCGCCATCACCACCCGAGATCGCAGCCCGTGGCAGACCTTGTGGACTTTCGTGATCGTCGGCACAATCACTGAACCCATGTTCATGCGGCAATAGACCTGCAGAAGACGTGGCATGCAAGCTGCTTGAATCTGCCATGAGCTTCCTGGTCGTCATCGACTGCCAGCGTGGATCCGATCCTGCCTAGGGGGAATCGGGGTGGGGGCTCAGGGGGCATCGCACGGTTAGCTAACCAAACAGAGGAACCACCATGAAGAACATGCAGAAAGGCTTCACCCTGATCGAACTGATGATCGTCGTGGCGATCATCGCCATCCTCGCCGCCATCGCCATCCCGGCCTACCAGGACTACCTGATCCGTTCGCAGGTGTCCGAGGGCGCCGTGCTCAGTGATGGCGCCAAGACTGCCGTGTCCGAGTTCTTTGCAAACCATGGCAATTTCCCGACAAACAATCAGTCGGCGGGCCTGCCGACGGCAGGTTCTATCAGCGGCAAGTACGTGGGCTCGATCACCGTCGCGAGCGGCGTGATCACCGCAGACATGGATGGCCCGAGCGTGAACACCAAAGTGTCCGGGGAAACCTTCGTGCTGTCCCCGATCGACAACGGCGGTTCCACGAACTGGACCTGCCAGAGCTCGGCTCATGCACCGACGGTTCCTGCCAAGTACCTGCCGTCGTCCTGCCACAGCTAAGCTCCATCGCTATACTCTCCGGAAGGGCCGCCTCGTGCGGCCCTTCCTTTTTCGGGGTGCACCTGCCGCATGCAAAGAATTCGGGCCTCCCTGCCATTTCTGGCATTCGCACTGCTGGCGGTGCTGGCTTGGCTCGCCTACCTGCCCGGCCTGCACGGCAACTTCCTGTTCGACGATTTCGCGAACCTGCCCACCCTCGGCACCCAGGGCCGCATCGACAACTGGCCCGCGTTCTGGCGATACATCACGGCGGGCAAGAACGATCCGCTCGGCCGCCCCCTGACCCTGCTGACCTTCCTGCTCGACGCCCGCGACTGGCCGGCCGATCCCTACCCGTTCAAGCGCACCAACCTGATCCTGCACCTGTTGAACGGCGCACTGCTGTACGCCTTGCTGGCCAAACTGGGGCAAGGCCTGAAGGTTGCTGCCAGGCCGGCCAGGATCGCAGCCCTGTTCGGTTGCGCGATGTGGCTGCTGCACCCGCTGCTGGTCTCGACCACCCTGTACATCGTGCAGCGCGAGGCCATGCTGTCGGCCACCTGCGTCATGGCCGGGCTGCTGTTCTGGATGCACGGCCGGGCACTGCTGGCGACCGGCAATCAACGGCGCGGTCTGTGCGTCGCCATCCTCGGACTCGGCGGCTTCACCTTGCTTGCCGCATTGGCCAAGGCCAACGGGATATTGCTGCCCTTCTACGCCTTGCTGATCGAAACCATCGTGCTGGCGCCACGATGGCCATTGCCTGCACTGACGACACGACGCGCCTACCGCGTCGTCCTGTGGGTGTTTGCCTTCATCCCATGCATCGCAATCCTCGGCTATCTGGTACGGAGTGGATGGCAGGGCATGCTTGCCGGCGGCCCGATTGGTGTCCGCACCTGGAGCATGGGGCAGCGCCTGCTGACCGAACCGCGCGTGCTGTTCGACTACCTGCAATTGCTGTGGATGCCCCGCCCCTTCTCCAGTGGGCTGTTCAACGACCAATACCTTGCCTCGACCTCACTGCTGCACCCGGCCACGACGCTGCCGGCCATGCTGGGCGTATTCCTGCTTGCCGGCCTGGCTTGGCGGTTCCGTCGACGCCATCCGGCCCTGGCACTGGCCATACTGTTCTATTTCGCCGGCCAATTGCTCGAATCCACTTCCGTCGCGCTGGAGCTCTACTTCGAGCATCGCAATTACACCCCGGCGCTGCTGATGTTCTGGCCGCTAGGGCTCTGGTTGTCGGCGGGCGACAACCTGAAACTGGTCAGGCGCAGCTTGATGACACTGCTGCCCCTCGCACTGGCTTGGATGACCCATGCGCGCGCCGAGTTGTGGGGCAACGTGCAGACGCAGGCGATCCTGTGGGCGCGGATCAACCCCGAATCGCCACGCGCCCAGGCTAATGCCGCGGACATCGAGATGCAGACCGGACATCTCCCGGACGCATCACGCCGACTGCAGGCATTGCTGGCCGCACAGCCAGCCCAGGCACAGCTCGCCTTCAACCTGATCAACGTGCATTGCCGGATGGGCAGGCTGGCTCCGGGCGATGACAAGGCCCTGGTCGGGGCCATGCGGCATACATCCGTCGTGGGCCCACTGCTGATCAGATGGTTCGGGCAGGTCCTGCCTCTTGCCGTGTCGGGACAGTGCCCCGGATTGACCGTCGCCGTGCTGGAACAGGTGCTCGATGCCGGCCAGAACAACACGCACCTGTCCGCCCCTGGCACGCAGCAGGACCTGCTTTACCTGCGCGGCCTTGTCGCGCTCGCCATGCAGCAACCCACCGAGGCAACCAGCGATTTCGTGCATGGGCTGGATCTGCAGCCAAAGCCCGAGATGGCATTGCAGGGCGCCGCCGCGCTGGGAGCCGCCGGCTATCCCGCGGAAGGCCTTCGCCTGCTGGACCACTACCAGCAGATGCCGCATGAAGCGCCGGCCGCGCCCGGCATGCCGGCACTGCACGAATGGGTGCTTGCCCGCCAGAATTACTGGCCGCACGAGATCGCCTACCTGCGCCTGCAGCTGGAAGCCGACGCAGAGGCAAAGGGCATCGCTCCCGCGCATCCAGCCACCCATCAGGACACCTCACATTGATGCGCCTGCTTCCCAACCGCTGGCAATCGGGCAGGGCTTTCCTTGCCGCTGCGTTCGTCATCACGATCCTGGTGTACTGGCCTGGCCTGCATGGCGGCTGGTTGTTCGACGATTTCCCCAACATCGTGGACAACCAGGGCGTACAGCCGCACGACGCCAGCCTGTCGTCGCTGGTGGGCGCGGCGCTCTCCTCGCCATCCAGCGAGTTCAAGCGTCCGCTGTCCTCGCTGAGCTTCGCCGCGAATTACCTGGCCGGCGGACTGGATCCCTTCGGCTGGAAACTGGCCAATCTCGTCATCCATCTCCTGAACGGTGCACTGGTGTTCCTGCTGGCGCGGATGCTGTTGGCGAGGTCCCGAGCCTTGCTGCGAACGGAAGAGACCGACGCGACACAAGCAGACGTGGTTGCCGCACTGATCGCCGGCGGCTGGATGCTGTTGCCGATCAACCTCACCGGCGTGCTGTACGTGGTGCAGCGCATGGAAAGCCTGGCGAACCTGTTCGTGATGCTGGGCCTGATCGGCTACGTTGCCGGGCGCCAGCGCATGCTCGGCGATGCAACCATCCAGCAGCCACCTGCCAGCAAGTCGAAGGCAGGCTGGGGCAGCTTCTGCCTGTGCACCACCAGTATCGTCCTTGCCACCGCCGTTGGCGTGCTCGCCAAGGAAACCGCGGTGATGCTGCCGCTCTATGCACTGCTGATCGAATGGGCGCTGTTCCGTTTCTCCTCGCGCGACGGCCGATGCGACTGGCGCGTACCCGCGCTGTTCACCGTGGTCCTGGCACTGCCGCTGATCGCTGGCATGGCATGGCTGGCCCCGCAGGTCGTCAACCCGGGATATTGGTCGACCCGTGACTTCACGCTAGGCACCCGCCTGCTCAGCGAGGCACGCATCGTGGTGGACTACGTGGCCTGGACGTTGTGCCCGACATCACGGGCCCTGTCGTTCTACCACGACAACTTCGTCGTCTCGACCGGGCTGTTCGCACCCTGGACGACGCTTGCCAGCATTGCCATCCTGGCCGGACTGGTCGCGCTCGCGGCATGGCTGCGCCCACGCCGACCGCTGGTTGCGCTCGGCATCGCACTGTTCCTCGGCTGCCAATTGCTCACCGGTACCGTCCTGCCGCTGGAACTGGTCTACGAGCATCGCAACTACTTCGCCAGCTTCGGCCTGCTGCTGGCCGTGGTGCCGCTGCTCGCCGTACCCATGGCGCATTTCATGGCGCTGCCACGCCGCGTCCTGCTGGGCGGCCTGCTGCTGCTGTGGACGGGGCAGACCGCGATCACGGCCGTGTCCTGGGGCAACCCCTTGCTGCTGGCAGAAACCCTGGTCGAGCGCGCCCCCGACTCCCCGCGCGCCCAGTACGAACTGGGACGCCTCTACATCATCTATTCGAACTACAGCCCGACCTCGCCATTCACCAGGCTGGCCTATGCGCCACTGGAGCACGCCGCCGCCCTGCCCGACTCGTCGATCCTGCCCCAGCAGGCGCTGATCTTCCTGAACTCGCGCATGCACCTGCCCATCAAGGATGCATGGTGGGACAGCATGATCGCCAAGCTCAAGGCGCGCCGCCCCGGGGTGCAGGACGAAAGCTCGTTGGGCGCATTGACGCAATGCATCCGTCATGGCGAATGCGACCTGCCGGCGTCGCGCATGGTCGAGGCATACCTCGCCGCGTTGTCGCACCCCGATCCCAGCGCACGCCTGCTGGCCATGTACGGCGACTACGCGTGGAACGTGCTCGACGACCATGCCTTGGGTGAACGCATGCTTGCCGGGGCCGTGGAGGCTGCCCCTAACGAGCCGGCCTACCACATCACTTTGGCGCGCATGCTACTGGCGCAGAACCGCCCCTCAGAGGCAGAAAGACAAGTTCAAGCGCTAGAAATACTTAACGTCGGTGGCAGATTGAATCGTGACATCGCCAATCTACAGTCCACGGTCCCTGCAAGTACAACCCACTGAGGAACTGATGAACCGCATTGTCGATCGCATATGGCTATGCGTTCGACATATACCCTAAAACTGGAAAGATAGGGCACTTGGTGGATTACACTTTACCTAGCATCAATAACAAATTGAGCAACCAGCCCCCTCCCCATACAACACTTACCACCTCATTGAACCGCACAAGACAAAGACATTCTTGATGAAGCGCGCACTGATCACTGGAATCACTGGGCAGGATGGAGCTTATCTGGCTGAATTTCTCTTGGCCAAGGGCTACGAGGTGCATGGCATCAAGCGCCGCGCATCCTCGTTTAACACCGAGCGTATCGACCACCTCTACCAAGACCCACATACACCGGATCGGAAACTGGTATTGCACTATGGCGACCTAACCGACTCGACCAATCTGATCCGCATCGTCCAACAAGTACGCCCTGACGAAATCTACAACCTGGGCGCTCAAAGCCATGTACAAGTCTCGTTCGAAACCCCCGAATATACGGCCAACGCCGATGCCTTGGGCACGTTACGTCTGCTGGAAGCCATTCGCATCCTCGGTTTAGAAAAATGCACGCGCTTCTATCAGGCATCGACATCGGAACTCTACGGCCTGGTCGCCGAAACGCCACAAACCGAGCGCACGCCATTCCATCCACGTTCCCCCTATGGTGTAGCAAAACTCTATGCCTACTGGATTGCGGTCAACTACCGCGAGGCCTACGGCATGTACGCCTGCAACGGTATTCTCTTCAATCACGAATCGCCCATACGAGGCGAAACCTTCGTAACTCGCAAGATCACCCGTGGGCTAACCCGCATTCACCTCGGGCTGCAGGATTGCTTGTACTTGGGCAATCTCGACGCCCGCCGCGACTGGGGGCATGCTCGTGATTACATCGAAGCACAGTGGCTGATGCTGCAACAACCGCAGGCCGAGGACTATGTGATTGCCACCGGCGAGCAACACACCGTACGTAATTTCGTCGACTGCGCAGCACACGAACTGGGCATGCGCCTTGAATGGAATGGCAATGGTACCGACGAACAAGCTGTCGTCGCCTATGCACCTGCCGATTCCGCAGTGAAAATCGGTCAACGCATCGTCGCCATCGATCCACGCTATCACCGCCCAGCCGAAGTCGATACGCTTCTGGGTGATCCGCAGAAGGCGCGCGAAAAGCTGGGCTGGGTGGCCCGAACCAGTTTCGACGACCTCGTGCGCGAAATGATGGCATCGGATCTTTCAATTGCACGCCGAGATGCCTTGATCGAACGATCTGGATTTCGGATCACGCAACACCACGAGTGAATCCGATGGACACTTTATCCAGGATCTATGTTGCCGGCCATCGAGGTATGGTGGGTTCGGCAATTGTCAGAAGGCTGCAAGCCGAAGGCTTTGACTCCCTTGTTCTACGAACAAGACAAGAGCTCGACCTAACAGACCAGCTCGCGGTGGAAGCATTTTTCGCCACCGAGCGCCCCGAGTACGTTTTCCTTGCTGCCGCAAAGGTAGGTGGTATCCACGCCAATAACACCTATCCCGCCGAGTTTCTACGCGACAACCTCGCAATTCAGACCCATGTGATCCATAGCGCATGGAAGCACGGCGCCAAAAAGTTGCTGTTCTTGGGCTCTTCTTGCATCTACCCCCGCGACTGCCCTCAGCCAATCAAAGAGGGATATCTGTTGACAGGGCCACTGGAACCCACCAATGAGTGGTACGCGGTCGCCAAAATCGCCGGCCTAAGGATGTGCCAAGCCTACCGTCGGCAGTACGGTTTTGATGCCATCTGCGCAATGCCCACCAACCTCTATGGCCCCGGCGATAACTACCATCCGGAAAATTCGCATGTTGTACCAGCCTTGCTTCGCCGTATTCACGAGGCCAAGCTCGCCGATGCCCCAGAGGTCATGATTTGGGGAACAGGTGCACCACTAAGGGAGCTCATGCATGCGAACGACCTTGCAGACGCTTTGCTGTTCCTAATGCGCAACTATAGCGATGAGGGCATCGTCAATATCGGTTCGGGGCAAGAAATCAGCATTGCGGAGCTGGCTCTGCTGATCGCTAAGATTGTTGGTTACCGCGGAACCCTTCGATTCGACCCATCGAAGCCGGATGGTACGCCGCGTAAACTATTGGACACATCTCACCTTAAAGGATTGGGCTGGCAATCACGGATTCCCCTGGATCACGGATTGCGTCGCATATACGAGGCTTATACGGTATCCAGGCAATGACGCTACGTTCCCATCATAGGGCATTGCTGTCTCAAACATGGCTCGGTTCTCGTGGACGGCTGATTGTCCTCACAGGCGGCTGGTCATTAGTTGCCAAAGCTGCTGCTGCAGCAAACCTATTCCTCAGTGTCCCCTTTGTATTGCATGCCTTGGGACCATCCGAGTTTGGCGCGTGGGCGACATTAGTTTCTCTCGTGACGTTCGCGGGATTTCTCGACTTCGGCTTTGGTAACGGTACTATGAATCTCGTCGCTGCGGCACATGGCCGTGGGAACGTGAATGAAGTTGCCGCCGTAGTGCACGAAGGGCGCAGAACGCTGGTTTGGATTGCGCTAGGCCTTGCTGTACTGGTTACTCTTACAGCGCCGTGGGTACCTTGGCATTGGTTACTCGGCCTGCCAGCAGCGTCGGCCAACGCGTGCCGCTTGGCGGCATGCGCCGTATTGTTTGCGATTGTCCTTGCGGTACCTTTGAACCTAGCGACTCGTGTGCAATTGGGTTTGGGTCGCGGCGATCGCGCCTTTCGCTGGCAGGCTGCGGGGCAGCTCATTACCCTTGTTTTTGTAATCACTCTGGCGCGTACAAATGCTTCCCTTCCTGAACTGACTGCCGCTTCAGTCTTCACTCCATTGCTAGCATCCCTTGCTAACACAGTAACATTACTTTGCGCCCCCGACTTTGCTCGACCATCGACAAGGCACCCAGAAATTGCTCGCCGCATCCGCCGCGAAGGAACGCTGTTTTTTGTACTCCAACTCGCCGCCGCCTTAGCCTACTCAGCCGACCTCCCTCTGATTTCAGCCATATCCGGACCGACTGATGCTGGCACCTATTCAATCGTGCAACGCCTTTATTCGATTGTTCCACTGGGATTGGGCTTGATCTGGGCCCCACTTTGGCCTATTTATCGCCAGGCGCTGGCATCTCGCAACCATGGCTGGGTACTCCGCACCCTGCGACGCTCACTGGTTTTCGCTTGCACTATTGCAATCGGAGTCGTGCTTGTCTTGAGCTTTGGCTTTAATCGCATCATTGCTCTCTGGGTGCATCGACCGCTTAATGTCAACGGAGCGTTGCTACTTGGCTTCGCGGCTTGGACCATTATCGACGCAATTGGCACTGCCATCGCGACGTTCTTCAATGCAGCAAGCATTATGCGTTACCAGATTATCGTCGCCAGCTTGTTTGCCATAACCTGCTTAGTCGCGAAAACTTGGGTAGTAAGCCACTTCGGCATAACTCTCATGCCGTGGGCAACCGTGATAACGTACATCACCATTAGTCTCATCCCGACGCTATTGCTTGGGCGAAAACTTGTGGATGCAGCACTGACCAAGAACTATTGAATTCGGTAACTACGCATGATTCGCATCCCTGTCTACCAACCTGACCTCTCCGGCAATGAGCGCAGATATGTACTCGAATGTCTCGAAAGCACATGGGTTTCCTCAAAAGGTCACTTCATCCAGGACTTCGAAGCAACTTTTGCAAAATTTGTCGGCGCACCTCACGCAAGTAGTGCATGCAATGGCACCGTAGCACTGCATCTTGCACTTTTAGCACTCGGAATCGGCCCAGGAGACGAAGTTCTTGTACCGTCTTTTACCTACGTTGCATCAGTCAATGCAATTCAATATGTGGGGGCGACACCCGTCTTTTGCGATTCGCTCCCAGATACGTGGCAACTAGATCCTGCTGATGTCGAACGAAGGATCACATCACGTACGCGTGCAATCATGGCCGTTCATCTTTATGGTGGTGCTTGTGACATGCCGCGTTACGTCGAATTGTGCGAGAGGCATAGTTTAAAATTGGTGGAAGATTGCGCCGAAGCCATCGGTACACGCCTGAATGATCGCCATGTTGGCACATTCGGCGACATCGCAACTTTCAGCTTTTTCGGAAACAAGACTATTACGACTGGCGAAGGCGGAATGGTCGTGTGCAATGACCATGAACTCAACGCCCGAGTTAGACATCTACGCGGGCAAGGACTCGCAGAAAATCGCGAATATTGGCACGATATCATCGGTTACAACTACCGCATGACCAATATTTGTGCCGCAATGGGCCTAGCCCAACTTGAACGCATCGACGACATCTTGCTCCGCAAGTCGAACTTAGCGTCGGCCTATCACTCGCTCCTTAAGGGCTGCAACGTTTCACTGCAAGAAGCTACCAAAGGTGAAATTTCTTCGCATTGGATGGTCACCGTACTGGCACCTGACAAGAATCAGCGCGATCGTGTGCGGGCCGCACTTCGCGAGCACGGCATTGAGACACGACCCGCATTCCACCCCGTACATACGATGCCGATGTACTTCACCGAAGCCCAATTACCAGTAGCGCAAGACCTCGGAGCACGCGGTATTAACCTACCAAGCTGGCACAACCTGCCAATGAGAGAGGTTGAAAATATCTGTAAAGTGATCATCGACATTTGCACCCCGACCGCTCCTGCCGACTCCATGAGTTGAAGGTAATACCTGATGCGCAATGTGCTCCGAATTCTGTTTCTTGGCGCCGGCAAACGCCTGAGTCTTTTGGAAGATTTTCTCACAGCAGGTCAAGCTGAAGAAATTAAACTCTCATTGTACTGCGCAGAGCTTGAACCTCATGCGCCCGCTGGTGCAGTTGCAAAAATCCTTCAGGCCCCTCGTTTCGATAGCAACGATTTCTCTAAGTGGTTAATGGCACAAGGCAGAGTCACAAATTTCGACGTAATTATACCCAACATGGATTCCGCGACAGTCGCACTATCTGCCGTGCGCAAACCCCTAATAGAATCCGGGGCATGGCCAGTCGTATCCTCAGCCCCCCTTTGTCGGCAAATGGAAGACAAAATCGAAGCTGACCGATGGTTCTCAGCCCATGGGTTTACAGTTCCGGGGCGCAGTGGCTGGCCACGTATCTTCAAGCGACGCCTCGGTTTCGGCAGTCGCGGGCAAGTCACCGTTTCTGATGACAGTGAACGCACGCAGTTTCTTGCTTCCATTGATGATCCTAGCTCTTATATCGAACAGGATGTCGTTAAAGGCCAAGAATATAGTGTAGATGCGTATGTCGCCCGCGATGGCCGGCTCGTAGCTGCTATGCCACGGCTTCGCATGGAAGTGATTGATGGCGAGGTCAACACTTCCTTAAGCACGCAACATCCCGAAATCGCGGCCATATCACAGAAGCTGTTTTCTATAGATGGCTGGCAAGGTCCACTGACTGCACAATTCATCGACACCATTAATGGCCCAGTGTTGCTAGAAGTCAATCCGAGGTTTGGCGGTGGCGTAACGCACTCCATCCACTGCGGCCTCGACATGCCAAGATGGATTCTGCGCGAACGACTAGGACTTCCACTTCCCATCAACGCCCCGTGGCTGGCGGGATCGCTGATGATGCGGTGCCGTAGGGATATATTTTTTGATCAACAGATTTGACCAAGCTTTCAAGGAAGCCCCATGCATTTGCTTATAGATATGGACGGTGTCATCTGCACGGAGGAAAAAACCTTCGAGCGCGCGCTTGCCAAGCCAATAGAGGGAGCTGCGCAAGCACTGGCCGCGCTTCGAGATGCAGGCCACCAGATTATCATCTACACTGCACGGTCGTGGTCAGAACTTGCGATGACCAAAGATTGGCTAGAGAGAAATGGAGTTCCTTACGACGGCCTCCATATGGGAAAACCCGTCGCGGACCGGATTATTGATGATCGTGCAATTCCGTTTTCCGGGTGGCCCGCCGCCATAGAAATGCTTTCGCGTACACACAAGCCAAATATCGACGATATTTACTTGCGCCTATTTCGCCTCGCTATGGTGGACTTCTTGCAAAGGGTCGCAGCGTATCCTGGCCTAAGGGGCGCAGTCCTGGAGGTCGAACCAATGACACTCATAGGCTTAAACGGTGTCGTTTACGAACACCTTCCGGAGGTTTTTTTCGACTCTCGTCGTGCTTTCGAAGCACAAGGGCTAGCTTACCTCTCGCTCGACAGCAATTCAGAATCGAAGCCTGACATCTGCTGCAACCTTCTTGATGCACCAACACGGCTGGAACCGGGCAGTCTAGGTGCCATCGTGATGGTGTCCTGCCTAGAACACATGTCACATCTGTTTGAAGTACCAACCGTACTCCATGAACTTCTAGCACCCGGCGGCTTCGTTTTTTCCCTAACACCCTGGAATTTGGGTATCCATGAGCCTCGCCCTGATTACTGGCGCATTTCAGACGCTGGATATCGCGCCTTGTTCGGACACAAATTCGAAATTATAGAGATAGAAAAGGTTCCATGTCAGGGACGCCCGTTTAGCCCTCTGGGAATCAGCTGTATCGCCAGAAAGCCTGCGTGAGATTATTGACAAGATGAAGCGCGTTTTACTCCCATTGCACGGTTATATCGGCTGGAATGGCGGCTTGGATCTCGTCCGCCTTCTCATTTCCGCTATGAGAAGCGAAACGGCGGCCACCAAAATCGACTTACACATTGCATTTCCAAAACCCACAGCCACCCAACGTTTATTATTGGCCACATTACGGCATTGGCGGGAATGGCTCGCTGGCACCCCCCCTGAGTCCGCGGGGAACCAGTCAGGACTGCGCAAGACTGCCGAAGACTTGGTCTCAGGCTTGTCGATACATTCCTGCACAAATGATTCTAATGGCATCCTCTCAGCAGCAATAGAGTGCAACGCGGACATTGTATTTCCGACGATGCACCCCTTGGGACGCCATGCCAAGATCAAACGTATTGGCTATATCTTTGATTTCCAGCATCGCTATATTCCTGAGTTATTCTCCTCCCGCGCCCAACGCAATAGAGATCGACAATTCTCAAGGATCGCAAACGATTCCAATGGAATTGTTGTGAACTCAAGAATGGTTGCTCGCGATGTCGCGCGCTTTTTAAACGTGAAGGAAGACGCTATCCTTGCAATGCCGTTTACACCTTACGCGCTACCTTGGTGGTTTGATTCCGACATCGCCACGACGCAGATGCGATATGGCATCGTCGGGCCATACATACTCATCTGCAACCATTTCTGGAAGCACAAAGATCACGCAACAGCCTTTCGCGCATTCGCGCAACTTAACCACACTCACCAAGATCTACACTTGGTCATGACTGGCGACCCGATCGATCATCGCGAACCGCAGCATTTCGGACAACTGATCAGTCTAGCTAAATCGCTCGGAATTACTGACCGACTGCACTTTCTTGGTCTTATCCCTAAAGCACACCAGTTGGCTCTGTTACGTGGCTGCAGGCTTTTAGTCCAACCAACTTTATTCGAAGGGGGACCTGGAGGAGGCTCTGTTTACGAAGCCATCGGAATGAACATCCCCGCAATTGTATCGGACATTGTCGTAAATCGCGAAGCAGACTTCGGCCCAATATCGTTCTTTCGTGCAGGCGACGTTAATGAACTTGCCAATGCCATCTCCGACCGTCTTGCAGCCCCCCTCCCTGCATCGTCTCCAGATGATTGCGCAAAAAACGGACGCCTTCGCCTTGAGCATTTGGGCCTTGAAATCGATGGATATTTGTCCCGAATACTTCAAATTGGGCAAAAATGACGAAATTGCCTTAGTTAACTAAATGACCCAATATCTTCAGCTATATGTCGGCGCACAACAAATCACCGAAGTCTCCTATACTACAATTTGAGGCACCATGCATGCATATCATCAACTATCTCGCTTGCGATGCCGTCTAATCCATGGACCAGCCCAAAGTATCCATCATCATTGCCACCTACAACGCGGCTTCTACGCTCGAGGCCTGCCTAGCATCCGTACTAGCTCAGAGCTTTCATGCCTGGGAACTGCTGATTGCTGATGGAGGCTCTACGGATGGCACACTCGAATTAATTAAGCGCCACGCACAGAACTTGGCTTGGTGGCAAAGCAAACCCGATGCCGGTATTTATGATGCCTGGAACCAAGCGATAGCACATGCCAAAGGCGAGTACGTGACCTTTTTAGGTGCCGATGATGCTTGGCACACGCCATCAGTTCTGTGCAAACTGTTTGATGCTATCGACCAACGCGCGTTCGACATCATCACCAGCCGAGGCGCACTGCTCAGCCGAAATGGAAGTCTTCATGAGTTCGGCAATCCGTGGGACTACTCCAAGGTTGCTAGGCGCATGACTATCTGCCACCCTGGTGCGTTACATAGGCGTGAGCTCTTCCAATATTACGGACCATTTGATATTAACTATCAAATCAGTGCCGACTACGAATTTCTTCTACGCCTCCCCTCCAGTATCCGCAGCCTACACGTACCGTTACACACGATAGACATCGCAGATGGGGGCATCAGTAGACGTCGTCGCTGGACGATGCTGATTGAGCGATACCGTATTCAAGCCTCCTGTCGCAGAATAGGGCCAGTCCGAGCCGCATTTAATTTTCTAGATAAACTCTGGCGCATCCCCGTAGCAAAAGTTTTAGGCATTCAAAATTGAACTCTCGATCATTACCAACAGCCTCATCTGAGCAGCCCAGCCTTGGCATAGACAGCAGCGATAGGCTATAGCCTATAAACTGGGCAACTCTGGCGATTAGACATTAAAACAACATGAGCGCTAAATATATAGAGAAATTCTCTACGCTTTCCTTTGCCGTAATGCGTATTCACCAAACCACACTCAATCGCTCATAAATAGCCAAGGCGAGAGATAAACGTGATCAGCGTCGTTATACCTGTCTTTCGCAACGCGACAAGTGCACTTGAACTTATTCGTTCACTTCACCGACAGAAGCTACCTTCCGATCATCCACTTGAGGTAATCGTGGTCGACGACGGCTCCGATGACGACAGTATCAAATTATTACGCCGATGCGAAACCGAACAAGTTCACGTACTGGCACTACCCCATAACATGGGCCGTTCTGCGGCTCGCAACGCAGGGGCCAAGTTGGCTCATGGAGAGTTCCTCGTTTTTATCGACTGCGACTGCAGACCAATAGGCACGCACTTTCTCGCCACACACCTCCAAATGCTGTCTGCAGGCAATATTGCCACCTGCGGTCCGGTCACAGGCAACGGCGACGGCTTCTGGTCTCGCTATCAGAACGATGCCTCCGCGCGTCGTGCGAGACAACACGCAAGGGGTCACTCTTTTGCCGGCTCGACGCAGAACTTCGCCGTACACGCCAAGATATTTCGACAGTTGCAGGGCTTTGACATTTGTTATGCCACATATGGCTTTGAGGATCGAGACCTTTTTGCTCGCCTGTCTCAAGCCGGAACATTGGGCTGGTGCACCAACGCAATAATTGAACATATTGATTTACTGACGCTACCAGCCGTACTTGAAAAAATGCATCGCGCCGCTGGCGAATCAGCCTTACTGTTCTCAAGTAAGCATGCCCGAGCTTATAGAAAGCTTGGCTATGCCGCACTCGATACTCGCCTGCACAGCTGGTTACGTCCAGTTGCATTGTTGTTGAATCCGGCGCTTCGAGCCGCGCCAAAAATTGACCGCCTCCTGGCACATTCATGGCTGCCTTATATGGTAACCAAACCCATCGTCAGGTTGCTTGTGGCGCTCGCCTACATGCACGGAACCTCAGGAAAACCCCTACACGGAAACAAATCAGGCCTAGACACACCCTCCAGCTAGCAGGCTGTTGAGAAACCCCCCGCACCGGCGACAATCATAGCCCTCATCAATCATCAGGCCGTTTCCGTGCGCGGAGCCGACATCCAGCAACTGGGCATGTTCTCGTATGTGTCGGTGGACGAG
>NZ_JACYXK010000023.1 GCF_014842975.1 Rhodanobacter sp. DHB23
TTGAACGTGGGAGTGCCCATCCCAGCAGATATTTACAATGGCCTGACCGGTTGGCAACGATGTGACATTGGGGCTAACAGCTGCGGCGATAAGAATGAGTGAGACAATGCTCATAGAGGCCTAACGCTGGAGTTAAGCGGCGGCGAAGCCGTCCGCCTTGAACGAGTAGTTAGGGGTTGCCAGCGCAGACGAGATACGCGTAATCGCTTGGCGACACCTGTTGAGTGAACTGGCTACCTGCATAATTGAGTACGGCAACCGAATGCAGGAAGTTGAGGTTGAAACCATCTCCGGTGACCACGAGGCTTGGAACGTAAGTGACAATGCTGCTCTGCCAGCCATCTTGATGCGTCATGAGCCAGGTGGAAAGAGTCTTGTACTGCTCTGAGTCTTGATTGATGGCGCATCGCTTGGTTGAAGCGCCGTTTACCGTAAACGACAGACTGAGCGGGCCACTTGGTAGAGTGAAGTGGATTGACCGAGTGCAGCCACTCAAAGCCAATGCCAAAACCACAAGTAGACCGACTGCCTTCATGTGACCCCTAACGCTGGAGTTAAGCGGCGGCGGAGCCGTCCGCCTTGAACGACTGGTTAGGCTGTATTGCCTTGAGCCACCAGGGAAAGAAAGGAAGAAAAGTTGGTTGCTACGTTCTCTATGCTGCCCTCAGGGTCGATTGGATCGAAGCTGATTACAGGCCAAGGCTCTGGTGCCCGCATGTCGAGCGCAAGAAGTGCCCCGCCTCCGTTACCGCCGAACACGAACACATTTTGCATCGTGCAGGTACCACTACCCCAATAGTTCAATGCGGCTTCAGCAGAGTCTAGGCAGAAGTTGTAAGGGGATATCGCAAGCTCCACCTCGCCGCCGTTACCCCTAGCTAGCAGATTAATGTAGTTCTGCGGAAGCGCGGGGACGGCAAGCAACAAAGCATCCAGCGCATCGGAGGAGGCCTCGGCGTTGTTGAGCCACGATTCTCTTGGAGTAGCCATGTGAAGCCTAACGCTAGAGTTAAGCGGCGGCGAAGCCGTCCGCCTTGAACGAATGGTTAGGGTTGCGCACCTTGCTGGGCTAGCAACCTACGCACCTCAGATACAACGCTTTCGCCCTTGGGTAGCTCAGTAGAGTTACCACACGCGTCGACAGTAAACCCATCCTTTGTCCGTGTCAGAAACAACAAGTTCGTCTCCCCCGCGTTCATGCGATAACCGCCCGAGTCGTTCTCTGCACGAAGCGTAAGGTACTTTGGGACGCTACCTTTAAGCTCTTGCAGACGATGGACCGTATAGACGTATGAGGTAATGCCGTCGGGATCGCTCGGGTCTGCTTGAACGTACTGTACGCGCACAACCTTGCCAATGATGATGGCTGGGCTGGCTCCTACTTCATACTTGAGCGGAATGTGGTACCCGGAGAGCGTGCTATGCGGGTAGAAGCACACGGCGCTACCAGGCACGGCGTAGATTGCAGCTGAAAGCGCAAAGATGATGCTTGATATGCGGAATCCTTTCATCGCGACCCTAACGCTGGAGTTAAGCGGCGGCGAAGCCGTCCGCCTTGAACGAGATGTTAGGCGCGACGCCGCACCATGGATAGCACTGCGTACGCCATGACACTGTAGATGACGATGCCCAGCGGAACGCTAGCGAGGAACGCGAGGAAGTTGAGCGGCGTGCCCTCATAAACGGGATGCTCCGAAGTGCCCATGTTGCCGAGCGGTGCAAAGCTTTGTAGCAGTGTGTTTTGCCAGAGAAAGGCGTTGGCGAGAGAGGTGAAGCCAAAGGAGTCGGCGGCAAATGAAAGCGCGAATAATGCGGCTGTTGCCAGCACACCAATTGCGAAAGCTAAGAGGATGCGTTTGATCATGCGCTTGGAAGCCTAACGCTGGAGTTAAGCGGCGGCGAAGCCGTCCGCCTTGAACGACTGGTTATGCCTCATGCGCCTGCGAGATGGCAAGCGCCATATGTTGCGCTAACAAGCTGGGGCTGAGCTTGGCTACGGTCGCGAAGCTGACCTCAGGGACACATGTGACGCCAACCTTTTGGCCACCCCAATACTCCAAGTTGTTTGAAGCACAATGTGGGCAGTGGACAGAAGTTGTGAATTGTTGACCGGCAACCGGGTCTGCGAGTGCAGCAAGAGCAGGCCAAATTGATGAGGTGCTGCCCGACTTGACTACAGCACGCACTTGAACGGCAAATTCGTTGAACGCGTCCACGGTGGCGTAGTGCTTTCCGTCTGCGGTGCACAAGACGACCTCTCCGTAGGCAAAGTCGCCAAGACTCGGATGGCCGAACAGTCGCCCGCAATCGGCGCATTTTGCTTCAAGTAACGCGATGTCTTTCATGAGGCCTAACGCTGGAGTTAAGCGGCGCCGGAGGCGTCCGCCTTGAACGAAATGTTAGACGGGTGCGACGCGATGCGCTTGGGCGAGACTGCTGACCAAAACGAGCGCAGAACATGAGCAACCGACTACCTCAAAACTACCAGCTCTGAAAGCTGAAGGCTTGCCGCACCACTGCAGAAAATGCTATCGAAGCGAAAGACAGCAAGCCGACGCGAAGCTGGGCGAAACACACGCCACGAAAGACCAACACGAGCAACCGCCTAACGCTGGAGTTAAGCGGCGGCGAAGCCGTCCGCCTTGAACGAGTTGTTAGGCACCCAGCTGCTGAGAGCTGAGCGAATGAACAAGCAAGACAAACATAGCGGCCAAGGCAACGTAGATGATGCCAACAATTGCACCCAACGTGGCGGACGAAGTTGCCTCTAGTGCACTGCTGACCCTGTCGGTACCCGCACACTCCAATGCATTGCGCTGCTTTGACGCGACGAAAATCGGGACGACGTAAAGCAGCGCCGCGCAAAGAAACACTAAGGCTGCAGGAATAAAGCGTGGCCCGAGTAGGAGTACGAGCGGCCCTAATGGATAAAGCAACACCAGGACGTCCAGAAGGCTCGACTGCCCGAACTCACGCCGTACGACGGATTCGCGGCGCAAGGCCGCAAACCCGCGAATTGTGAGCACTGAAAGCACAAGGATTAGAAGGATATCTATCATGGGTGCCTAACGCTTAGTAGACCCCGGATCGGGGTATATGCACGCCATGCTCCATTGTCGATGCGGGCCCGTCAAGCGAATGAATGGGGGCAGTTTCAAGGACTTGCTCTGCCTTCCTGCGCGTTGGCTGATGATTGTTCGCTTTGCGTATCGCGCGAGACGAGGCGCCATGGTTTATCGCCTCGAACAGGCGGATACGCACCACATCGTTGTGTGGGGTGCGGCGTGGCTGCGTCTTGTTCGTGGCGACAAGGCGGGAGAAGCCCCTTTCCCCCGGCCCCTCTCCCGCAAGCGGGAGAGGGGAGGAGGCATCAGTCGATGCCCAGCTTCTTCAGCTTGTAGCGCAGCGCCCGGAACGTGATGCCGAGCTTCTTCGCGGCGGCGGTCTTGTTGTAGCGCGACTCTTCCAGCGCCTTCATGATCGCGCCGCGTTCCAGGTTGCTGATGTAGTCGTCCAGCCCGCCGGCGGCGGCAGCCGGGGATGCGGGGGGTGCCGTCGCCGGCGCGGCCGTGCCGTTGCCGGGCGGGAGATGGGCGGGGGCGGATTCCTGGCGCGGCTGGCGTTGCGGCAGCATCAGGTCGTCGGCGGCGATGTGGTCGCCGTCGCACATCGCGGTGGCGCGTTCGAGGATGTTCTCGAGTTCGCGCACGTTGCCGGGGAAGTCGTAGCTTTCCAGCGCCTGCTGCGCCTCGGCCAGCAGGCGGCGCGGGGCGCCGCCGTCCTTGCGGGCGAGGCCCTGCAGGATGTGGTTGGCCAGCAGCGGCACGTCGCCGCGGCGCTCGCGCAGCGGCGGCACGCGCAGCTCGATCACGTTGATGCGGTAGAACAGGTCCTGGCGGAACTGGCCCTGCTCGACCAGCGCGGCGAGGTTCTTGTGGGTGGCAGAGAGGATGCGCACGTCCACCGGCACTTCCTCGCGTGCGCCGATCGGGCGCACGGCCTTTTCCTGGATCGCGCGCAGCAGCTTCACCTGCATGTGCAGCGGCAGCTCGGCCACTTCGTCGAGGAACAGCGTGCCGCCGTGCGCGGCCTGGAACAGGCCTTCCTTGTCGGTGTGCGCGCCGGTGAAACTGCCCTTCCTGTGGCCGAAGAACTCGCTTTCCATCAGCTCGGAGGGGATCGCGCCGCAGTTCACCGGGATGAACGGGCCGACCGCGCGCGGGCCCTGCTCGTGGATCAGTCGCGCCACCAGCTCCTTGCCCACGCCCGACTCGCCGGCGATATAGACCGGCGCCTGGTTGCGCGCGAGCTTGACGATGGTGGAGCGCACCTGCTGCATCGCGGGCGAGTCGCCGACCAGCCGGTCGCCGGCGCCGCCGGCCTTGGCGGCGGACTTGCCGCTGCGCTTTTCCTCGGCCAGCCGCAGCGCGGTGCGCACCAGCTGGCGCAGCATCTGGATGTCCACCGGCTTGGAGACGAAGTCGAACGCGCCGGCCTTCAGCGCGTTCACCGCGGCGTCCACGTTGCCGTAGGCGGTGATCATCGCCACCGGCATGTCCGGGTGGTTGGCGGAGATGTGCTCCACGATCTCGTGGCCGGTGCCGTCGGGCAGGCGCATGTCGGTGAAGCAGAGGTCGTAGCTGCGCTCGCCCAGCGCGCGGCGGGCTTCGGTGACGGTGCCCACGGCATCGACCTGGAGATCCATCCGGCCCAGCGTGATGGTGAGCAATTCGCGGATGTCGCGTTCGTCGTCGATGACCAGGACGGACTGCTGGCTCATGGTTCGTGGCACTGGTTGCGGCGTTACCGCTCAGGATACCCGTGGCGCCGGAAGGGGGCAAAGCGCCACGCCGGAAACGGGGCGGCGCAACGGGTGGCGAGGGTGGCGCGGGGCCGCCGTTCAGTTCACGGCCGCCTCGCCCGCCATGCGGCCCATCTGCGCCGGCGTGAGCACCAGCCGGAAGCAGCTGCCGCCGCCGGCCACGCGCACGTATTCCAGCGAGGCCTGGTTCGCCTCGGCCATCTGCCGCGCCAGGTACAGGCCGAGGCCGGTGCCGTATTCGTGGGTGGTGTAGAACGGCTCGAAGATCTGCGCGGCCACCTTGGGCGCGATGCCGGGGCCGCGGTCGGTGACTTCGAGGATGGGCTCGCCATGCTCGCCGGTGCGCACGATCACGATCACGCGCGCGGGCTCGCCGGGCATGCGGCCGTAGCGCAGCGCGTTCTGCACCAGGTTCCACGCCACCTGCTGCAGCTGCTGCGGGTCGGCCAGCGCGGCGACGGCAGTGGGGCCGCCCACCACCACGCGCAGGGTGTCGTTGCCGATGTCGTTGCCCTGCTTGTACTCGTCCACGAACCCCTGCGCCCAGCGGCCGAGGTCCAGCGTTTCCGGGCGCGAGCGCTCGCGCCGCGACAGCTGCAGGATGTTCTCGATGATCTCGTTGAGCCGCACGCAGTGGTTGTTGATGATCTCCACCATGCGCTGGTCGGCGGCGTCCATCTTTTCCGACTCGGCCAGCAGCTGCGCCGAATAGCGGATCGCCGCCAGCGGGTTGCGGATCTCGTGCGCGATCGAGGCGGACAGCCGGCCCAGCGAGCTGAGCGTGAGCTCCTCGGCGCGGCGCGACACCAGCGAGGTGTCGTCGAGGAAGATCAGCACCAGCGAGTCGTCGTTCGGCGCCAGTCGCGAGAAGCGCGGCACCACCTCGGGCACGCCGTCGGCGAGCTGGGTGGCGGTCTCGTCCAGCTTGCCCGAGGTCATCCAGTGGTACAGCCGGCGCGACAGCTCCGGCGCGAGGCGGCCGAGGTCGCGCTGTTCGGCGCTGGGGTTGCCCAGCAGCATCCACGCCGATTCGTTGATCTGGTGGATGCGGTTGGCGTCGTCCACCAGCAGTACGCCGGTCTTCATGCGCCGGATGATCAGCTCGTTGACCTGCGAGAGGTTGGCCAGGTCGGTGCTGCGCTGCTCGGCCAGCGCCTCGCTGGCGCGCAGTTGCCGGCTCAGCACGTGGCACAGCGTGGTGATCGAGAAATAGGCCAGCCCGAACAGCGCCGATTCCAGCAGGCTGCGCTCGCCGCTGCCGCTGGCTTGCACGAGCAGGGCATGGCCGAGCAGGCCCAGCGTGGCCAGCGCGGCGAAGAAGCTGGCGAAGCGCAGCGACAGGATCAGCGCGCCGACGCCCAGGTTCACCGCCAGCATCATCGCGATGCCGATGCGCGAGTAGTCGATGGCGCTGAGCGCCAGCACGGCGGCGGCGATGTCCACCACCAGCCAGATCGACACGGTGGCCTTGGCGTAGGGCACGCAGCGGCGGGTCAGCGCCAGCGCCGCCACCGCGAACAGCAGGTAGGGCAGGGTGACCAGCAGGGCGAACTGCAGCGACTCCAGCGACACCCCGCGGATCTGCGCGGGGGCGAACGCCAGCCCGATGTACACCAGCGCCTGCACCAGCCGGAAGCCGTTGAAGAACAGCATCTCGTGGCGGATCGCCGCCGGGATGGCGCGCGGGGCGTTGAGCTGCGGCAGGACGGTGCTGGACACGGTGTTCGGCACTCCGGGGCGGGTGCGGTGGAGTATAGGGTTGCCCCCGCGGAAACTTCGAGCCGTCCGGCGGCCCGGCCGGAGACCGGCGGTTGGCCGGAAAGCCGCATGGCGGGTGGCTTCCGGGCCAGCCCCTTTCCATCGGGGGCCGCTTCCGCGAAAATGGGCGGCCGTTTCGCATGGATCCCGCCCTTTCGGGCATGGTTCCGCGCGTCGACATGCCGGCAGCGTCCGCGCCGTCCGACTTCCCCCGCAAGCCCGCGCCGCGTCCCTTCCGCGCGAGGCCGTGTTTCCCCGTTCGCTCGAGGCTTTCGAATGAATTTCCACGAATACCAGGCCAAAGAACTGTTCGCGCAGTACGGCATCAACGTACCGCCGGGCAAGGTCGCCAATTCTCCCGACGCCGCCGTCGACGCCGCCAAGGCGCTGGGCGGCACCCAATGGATGGTCAAGGCGCAGATCCACGCCGGTGGCCGCGGCAAGGCCGGCGGCGTGAAGTTCTGCCGCAGCCTGGACGACGTGCGCGCTGCCGCCAAGGGCATGCTGGGCACCAGGATGGAGACCTACCAGTCCGCCGGCCGCGCGCTGCCGGTGAACCTGGTGCTGGTCACCGACGCCACCGACATCGCCAAGGAGCTGTACCTGTCGATCCTGGTGGACCGCGACTCCAAGTCGGTCTCCTTCATCGCCTCCAAGCACGGCGGCGTGGACATCGAGCAGGTGGCCAAGGACACCCCCGAGGACATCCACACCATCGTGGTGGACTTCGTGGAAGGCCTGCAGCCCTACCAGTGCCGCCAGCTCGGCTTCGCGATGGACCTCAACGCCAAGCAGGTCGGCCAGCTGACCAAGATCATGCTGGGCCTGTACAAGCTGTTCAACGAGAAGGACCTCTCGCTGGTCGAGCTGAACCCGCTCGCCATCCTCGCCGACGGCAACCTCGCCGCGCTGGACGGCAAGGTGAACTCCGACGACAACGCCGAGTTCCGCCACGCCGACCTCGCCGCGATGCGCGACCTCACGCAGGAAGACGCCGCCGAGGCGGCTGCGGTGCAGAACAACCTCAACTACGTGACGATGGACGGCACCATCGGCTGCATGGTCAACGGCGCGGGTCTGGCCATGGCCACCATGGACGTGATCAAGCTGGCGGGCGGCGAGCCGGCCAACTTCCTCGACGTCGGCGGCGGCGCCACCAAGGAGCGTGTCACCGAGGCGTTCAAGCTGATCACCTCGTCGGACAAGGTCAAGGCCATCCTGGTCAACATCTTCGGCGGCATCGTCCGCTGCGACATGATCGCCGAGGGCATCATCGCCGCGGTGAAGGAAGTGGGCCTGAAGATCCCGGTGGTGGTGCGCCTGCAGGGCACCAACGTGGAACAGGGCCGTGCGCTGCTGGCCAACTCCGGCCTGGCGATCACGCCGGCCGACGATCTCAACGACGCGGCGCAGAAAGCCGTGGCCGCCGCGAAGTGAGGAGCAACTAAGTCATGTCAGTTCTGATCAACAAGAACACCAAGGTGCTGGTGCAGGGCTTCACCGGCCAGCAGGGCACCTTCCACGCGCAGCAGGCGATCGACTACGGCACCAAGGTCGTGGGCGGCGTCACTCCCGGCAAGGGCGGCAGCGAGCACATCGGCCTGCCCGTGTTCAACTCGGTGTCGGAAGCCGTCGACCAGACCGGCGCCGACGCGTCGGTGATCTTCGTGCCGCCGCCGTTCGCGGCCGACTCCATCCTGGAAGCCGTGGACGCGGGCATCCGCGTGATCGTGGCGATCACCGAAGGCATCCCGGTGCTGGACATGCTGCGCGTGAAGAACGTGCTGGCGCAGCATCCGGAAACCGTGCTGATCGGGCCGAACTGCCCCGGCGTGATCACTCCCGGCGAATGCAAGATCGGCATCATGCCGGGCCACATCCACCAGCCGGGCAAGGTCGGCATCGTGTCGCGTTCGGGCACGCTGACCTATGAGGCCGTGTTCCAGACCACCAACGAAGGCCTGGGCCAGTCCACCTGCATCGGCATCGGCGGCGACCCGATCAACGGCCTCAGCTTCATCGACTGCCTGAAGCTGTTCCAGGACGACCCGCAGACCGAAGGCATCATCATGGTCGGCGAGATCGGCGGTTCGGCCGAGGAAGACGCCGCCGAGTTCATCGGCGAGTACGTGAAGAAGCCGGTGGTGTCGTTCATCGCCGGTGCCTCGGCCCCGGCCGGCAAGCGCATGGGCCACGCCGGCGCGATCATCTCCGGCGGCAAGGGCACGGCGGCGGCGAAGTTCGCCGCGCTGGAAAAGGCCGGCGTCACCACGGTGAAGTCGCCTGCCGACCTCGGCAAGACGCTCGCCCAGCTGATGAAGAAGTAATCGTCGGTTCCGACCGATCGATGCGAGAAGGGCCGCCATCGTGCGGCCCTTCTTGTTTCCGGCGCCTATGGGGAAGATCGCGCGCCACGCAGCCCTTGCCGGGCCGCGTGCAACAGGGCGTCGGTGACCTTGGCCAGCGCGGCCGAGCGGATCGACCAGTGTTGCCAGTACAGCGGCACGTCCAGCCAGCGTGCGGGCGCGATGGGTTGCAGCACGCCCTGGGCGAAGGGTTGTTCCAGCATGGCTTCCGGTGCCATGGCCCAGCCCAGGCCCAGCGCCGCGCCCTCGACGAAGGCGGTGGATGAAGGCAGGTAGTGCATGGGCGGAGCCAGCCGGGCGTGGGTCACGCTGCGGATGAAGCGCCATTGCAGCGCGTCCTTGCGGTTGAACACCAGCATCGGCGCCGCGCCCAGCGAAGCGGCATCCAGGCCCTCGGGGAAATGCCTGGCGACGAAGTCCGGCGAGGCGATCGGCAGGTAGCGCATCACCCCCAGCTTCTTCACCGTGCAGCCCTGCACGGGGCGGGCATCGGCGGTGATCGCGCCGAGCACCGAGCCGTCGCGCAGCAGGTTGGCGGAATGGTCCTGGTCCTCCACCCGCACGTCGAACAGCAGCCCGTCGCGCCGATGCGGTTCGGCCAGGGCGGCCAGCACCCAGGTGGCGAGCGAATCCGCGCTCACGGCGATGGCTACCGTGACCGGCGTGGTGCGCGCGGCCTCGACGGCGAAGTCGCCCAGGATCTCGGCTTCCAGCAGGCGCATCTGTTGCACGCCGCGCAGCAGTCGTTCACCCGCGGGCGTGGCCCGGCTGGGCGACTGGCGCAACACCAGCACCTGGCCCAGCCGATCCTCCAGCGCCTTGATGCGTTGCGAGATCGCGGACGGGGTCAGCGCGAGCCGCCTAGCGGCGCCGTCGAAACTGCCCTCGTCCAGCACGGCGACGAAAGCGGCCAGTTGGGGATTGAGCATGCGCACGGCCCTCTCCTGAAATCAGAAAAACTGAATTGAGTTAAGTAAATATAGTTTTACTGATGCGGATGGCCATACGTAAAGTGGCGCCTCTTTCCGCGAGGTCCCCCCATGCTTCCATCCGCCTATTTCGCCGGGCTCGGCACCGGTGCCGGCCTGATCGTCGCGATCGGTGCGCAGAATGCCTTCGTCCTGCGCCAGGGACTGCAGCGCCTGCACGTCGGCGCGGTGGTGCTGGTCTGCGTGCTGGCCGACATCGCGCTGATCGCCCTGGGCGTGGCCGGCATGGGGCTGGCGGTGAAGCAACAGCCCGGGCTGCTGCAGGCCCTGCGCTTCGTGGGGGCCGCCTTTCTCGCCACGTACGGCCTGCTGGCCGCGCGGCGCGCCTGGCGCGGCGAAAGCGGCCTGCGTCCCGCCGATGCGGCGGCAGGCGGGCGCGGGCGCACGGTGCTGGCCTGCCTGGGGTTCACCCTGCTCAACCCGCACGTGTACCTGGATACCGTGGTGTTGCTCGGCAGCCTGTCCACCCATTACGACGGCACCGGCCGGTGGTCGTTCGCCGCGGGCGCGGGCACGGCCAGCCTGCTGTGGTTCACGGCGCTGGGCTACGGTGCGCGGCTGCTGTTGCCGGTGTTCCGCAGTCCGGTGGCGTGGCGCGTGTTCGATGTACTCGTGGCGGCGCTGATGTGCGGGCTGGCGATCCTGCTGCTGCGGCAGCCGATGGCCTGAAGCCTGGAAGGCACGCAAAGCCGGCGAAGCGGGCGACCGGGTGAAGGCGGCCGGGCCTCTTGTGCCGATGGCGATGCACTACCATTCCGTCCCCGGTTCCCTCCCCCGAAGAGCTTGATCCATGGCTGTCCTGAGACTGGCGCTGGCCCAGCACGATTTCCCGGTCGGCGCGGTCGCGGCGAATGCCGCGAAGGTGGCCGGCCTGATGGCGCAGGCCCGTGGCGGCGGCGCCGACCTGGTGGTGTTTCCCGAGCTGACCCTCTCCGGCTATCCGCCCGAGGACCTGCTGCTGCGCCCCAGTTTCCTCGCCGCCTGCCAGCAGGAACTGGAGGCATTGGCGGCCGGCACGGACGGCCTGGCCGCGCTGGTGGGCTTCCCGCACAGCGAGGGCGAGGTGTTCAATGCCGCCGCGCTGCTGCATGACGGCCGCATCGCGCAGATCGCGCACAAGCAGGCGTTGCCCAACTACGGGGTGTTCGACGACAAGCGCTATTTCCGCCCCGGCCATGCCAGCACGGTGGCCACGCTGGGCGGCGTGCGCGTCGGCCTGCTGATCTGCGAGGACGTGTGGCGGCCCGAACCGGCCGCCGCCGTGGCGCGTGCCGGCGCCGAACTGATCGTGGTGATCAATGCCTCGCCCTGGGACGACGCCAAGCAGGCCGGCCGCGAGGCGGTGCTGGTCGCGCGCGCGCAGGAAACCGGCTGCGCCATCGCCTATCTCAACCTGGTCGGTGGGCAGGACGAAGTGGTGTACGACGGCGGCTCGCTGCTGGTGAACGGCGACGGTTCCATCGCGGCGCGCGCGCCGGCCTTCGTCGACGCGCTGCTGTGGGCCGATTTCGACGCGGCGACGCGTACGCTGCAGGCGGCGGACTGGCCGGTTGCCGCCGATCCCTCGCCCGAGGCCACGCTGTACGCCGCGCTGGTGCGCGGCCTGCGCGACTACATCGACAAGAACGGTTTCCCCGGCGTGCTGCTGGGCCTGTCCGGCGGCATCGATTCGGCGCTCACGCTGGCGCTGGCGGTGGACGCGCTGGGCGCGAATCGCGTCACCGCGGTGATGATGCCCACGCGCTACACCTCGCAACTGTCGCTGGACGGCGCGCGCGCGCAGGCCGAGCGGCTGGGCGTGGACTACCACGTGATCAGCATCGAGCCGATGACCGACGCCTTCCTCGCGGCGCTCGCGCCGGCCTTCGCCGGCAAGGGCGCCGACACCACCGAGGAAAACCTGCAGTCGCGCACGCGCGGCGTGACCCTCATGGCGCTGTCCAACAAGCACGGCAGGCTGCTGCTCGCCACCGGCAACAAGAGCGAGATGGCGGTGGGCTACTGCACGCTGTACGGCGACATGTGCGGGGCGTATGCGCCATTGAAGGATGTCTACAAGACGGCGGTGTACCGCCTTTCGCGCTGGCGCAATGGAGCCGGGATTCGGGATACGGGATTCGGGATTCGGCAAGGCGCGTCCCCGCAAGATGGCGGCTCTTCGCGAATCCCGTATCCCGTATCCCCAATCCCGGCAGAAGTGATCGACCGCCCGCCCTCGGCCGAGCTGCGCGACAACCAGACCGACCAGGATTCGCTGCCGCCCTACGAGGTGCTGGACGCGATCCTGGAACGCTTCATCGAGGGCGAGCAGTCGCAGGCCGAGATCATCGCGGCCGGCTTCGCCGCCGAGGTGGTGCACCGCGTGGTGCGGCTGGTGCTGGTGAACGAGTTCAAGCGCCGCCAGTCGGCGCCCGGCCCGCGCGTCACCACCCGCGCGTTCGGCCGCGAGCGGCGCTACCCGATCACCTCGGGCTGGCGATGACGGCTGCACGGCAGCCTGGTCATTGTGTGTAGTGATAGACGCTACCGAGGATCATCAGGATGACCGACAGCAGCGAGACAAGCATGATCGATCGTGGGTTGCCCCATCGGCCTTGCCTGGCGGACCTATGGATCTCGCTTGGCGTCAAGCGAAAGCCCGGCCCGGGGTGGTAAAGCGCCACCCACGCCCCCAGCAGCAGGCCGCACCCGGTGAAGACCGATGCGGGCGGCCTGTCGGTCCAGAGGGTGGCCATGGCGGTGAGCAGCAGGATGCCGGCCCATACCCGGTGACCGTTGCGGTTGTTCGGCTTCTTTTCCCGATCCATGGCGACTCCGGTGGAATGGCTCTTTGAAGCTGAAGGGTCCGCATAAAAAAACCGGCGATTGCTCGCCGGTTTTCGTTGTGCTGGCCCATCGACATCAGTGATGCCGCATGAACGGCACCATCTTGCGCCACATCGCCACCTGGTGCGGCCACTTCGGATCCTTCAGGTAGGGATGGTCCGGGTAGTTCAGCGCCAGCACCTGGCGGGTCTGGTCGGCCAGCTTGTCTTCCTTCAGCTCGAGATAGCTGCGGGTGAGGATGGCCAGTGCGTCGCCGGCCTGCGGCGCCTGCTGGTAGTGCTCGATCACGTACTGGGCGCGGTCGGCGGCGCCGACGTACACGCGGTTGAACAGGTAGAACTCGGCCACGTTGATCTCGTACTGCGCCAGCACGTTGCGCAGGTAGATCATGCGCTGGCGCGCGTCGGCCGCGTAGGCACTGTTCGGGAAGCGGCGCGACAGCTCGGCGAAGTCGTCGAAGGACTGCAGGTTGTAGCCCTGGTCGCGGCGCGACTGCGCCTGCTTGTCGCGCGACACCTTGTCCATGAAACCGGTGGTGCGGTCGAAATTGATCAATCCGCGCAGGTAATAGGCATAATCGATGTGCTTGTTCGACGCATCGGCCTTGATGAAGCGGTTGATCGTCGAGTACGCGTCCTCCCACTGGGCGTCCTTGTACTGCGCATAGGTCAGCTCCAGCTGGGCCTGTTCGTTGTAGTCGCCGGAGGGGAAGCGTGCGATCAGGCGCTGGTAGTCCTTGATGGCCG
The DNA here is from genome assembly GCF_014842975.1 of Rhodanobacter sp. DHB23. Taxonomy (GTDB): domain Bacteria; phylum Pseudomonadota; class Gammaproteobacteria; order Xanthomonadales; family Rhodanobacteraceae; genus Rhodanobacter_A. The sequence goes on from NZ_JACYXK010000023.1 coordinate 13,508, forward strand.
CGGAGTAGTCGGCATTCTCCAGCGAGGTGTGCGCCTTGTTGTACAGGGCGTCCGCCGGCATGGTGTCGATGTTGTCGCGCTTGTGGTGGAACAGCGAGCAGGCGCTCATCGCCAGCGCCAGGCCAAGCACGGCGAGCGTCCTGAGGCAGAACCGGGTGATCGTCGGCAGCTTGGGCGAGTCGATAATTGAACGCATGGAAAAGAATCGTATGTTGGATCGAAAGGGCATCATAGCCGAAACCGCCACCACCTCGCGGCCCGCGGGCCGCCCGACGGGGACCGGGGCATGACCGCGATACGCCACGAGGCCCGGGTGCCGCTGGCTTCGGCCGGGCGCAGGTTCGACCAGGCTTTGGCCGAGTTGTTCCCCGATTACTCGCGTTCGCGCCTCACCGGCTGGATCAAGTCCGGCGCGGTCACGCTGGACGGCGCCTTGGCGGCGCCGCGCCAGCTGCTGCGGGGCGGCGAGCTGGTGCGGCTGGAAGCCGAGCTGGAAACCGAGGTGGAGAGCGCGCCGGAAGACATCGCCCTGGCCATCGTGCACGAGGACGAGCACCTGCTGGTGCTGGACAAGCCGGCCGGCCTGGTGGTGCACCCCGGTGCCGGCAATGCCTCAGGCACCCTGCTCAACGCCCTGCTGTACCACGATCCGAAGCTGGCCGAGCTGCCGCGCGCCGGCATCGTGCATCGGCTGGACAAGGACACCAGCGGCCTGATGGTGGTCGCCAAGACCCTGCCCACCATGACCGCACTGGTGGAGAAGCTGTCCAGCCACGACGTGCGGCGCCAGTACGAGGCCGTGGTGCTGGGCAGCATGGTCTCCGGCGGCACCGTGGACGCGCCGATCGGCCGCAGCATGGGCGACCGCCTGCGCCAGGCCGTGCGCGAGGACGAGACCGGCAAGCACGCCGTCACCCACTACCGCCTGCGCGAGCGCTTCCGCGCGCACAGCCTGCTCCAGTGCAACCTGGAAACCGGCCGCACCCACCAGATCCGCGTGCACCTCACCCATATCGGCCATCCGCTGGTGGGGGATCCGCTCTACGGCGGCGGCCTCAAGCTGCCCAGGCGCGCCGCGCCGGAGCTGGTCGCCGCGCTGCGCGGCTTCCGCCGGCAGGCCTTGCACGCCGAGCAGCTCGCGTTCGAGCATCCGGCGACGGGGGAGCCGCTGTCCTTTGCCGCGCCGCGCCCCGGCGACATGGACGACCTGATCGCCGCCCTGCGCGACGACCTTGCCGCCCACGGCCACGACGACTGATCGCATGACCGACACCTGGATCTTCCCCGACTGGCCCGCACCCGCGCACGTGCGTGCGGCCGTGAGCACGCGCGAAGGCCCGGGTGTTTCGGCGCCGCCGTTCGGCCGCTTCAACCTGGGCATGCGCAGCGGCGAATCCGCCGAGGTGGTCGAAAGCAACCGCGACGTGCTGCAGCAGGCGCTGGCCCTGCCGAGCACCCCGCGCTGGCTGCACCAGGTGCACGGCAGCACCGTGGCGGAGCTGGGTCCGCTGCCCGGCGCGCACGAGCCGCAGGCCGACGCCGCAGTGTCGCGCATCCCCGGCACCGTGCTCGCCATCCTCACCGCCGACTGCCTGCCGGTGCTGTTCTGCACCGACGACGGCCGCGGCATCGGCGCGGCGCACGCGGGCTGGCGCGGCCTGGCCGCCGGCGTGCTCGAGGCCACGGCCGAGCAGATGCAGGCGTCCCCCGCGCGGCTGATGGCGTGGCTGGGGCCGTGCATCGCCGGGCCTTCCTACGAAGTGGGCGAGGAGGTGCGCGCCGCCTTCGTCGATCGTTCGCCCGGCGCCGCCGCCTGCTTCGCACCCACGCGGCCGGGCCACTGGCATTGTGACCTCGCCGCGCTGGCGCGGCAGCGGCTGGCCGCCGCGGGCATCGCACGGGTGCACGGCGGCGGCTTCGACACGTTCGACGAGACGCGGTTCTATTCGTATCGGCGCGAGGGTGCGCGCAGCGGGCGTTTCGCCAGCCTGGTCTGGCTGGCCGGCGGCTGAGCGCCTGTTTGCGGCGCCGGCGCCCCGGTTGGGCGCTGCAGGCCGGGCACCCGCGCGGATTCCGTCCGCCGGCTGAAGCCTTGACGTTTTCCCCGCATGCCGCCTGCTTGAATCGCGGGCGGCTACCCGCATCTCGGCGGGCAGTGGCGGCCGGTCCGCCAAACCTTTCTGGGGATCAACCGATGCGGATGGACAAACTCACCTCGCGTTTCCAGCAGGCGCTGGCCGACGCACAGTCGCTGGCCGTGGGCCGCGACAACAACATGCTGGAACCCGCGCACGTGATGGCGGCGCTGCTGGCCCAGCAGGGCGGCTCGACCGCGCCGCTGCTCACGCATGCCGGCGTCAACGTGCCGGCGCTGCGCCAGCGCGTGAACGAACTGCTCGAGCGCCTGCCCAGGGTCAGCGGGCAGGAGGGCAACATCAACGTGGGCAACGACCTCACCCGCCTGCTCAACCTCACCGACAAGCTGGCGCAGCAGCGCGGCGACCAGTTCATCGCCAGCGAGCTGTTCGTGCTGGCGGCGCTGGAGGACAAGGGCGAGCTGGGTGCGGCGCTGAAGGCCGCGGGCGCCACCAAGGCGAAGCTGGAGGCGGCCATCGAACAGGTGCGCGGCGGCGAGAAGGTGCAGAGCGAGAACGCCGAGGACCAGCGCCAGGCGCTGCAGAAGTACTGCATCGACCTCACCGAGCGCGCCGAGTCGGGCAAGCTCGATCCGGTGATCGGCCGCGACGAGGAGATCCGCCGCACCATCCAGGTGCTGCAGCGGCGCACCAAGAACAACCCCGTGCTGATCGGCGAGCCGGGCGTGGGCAAGACCGCGATCGTCGAAGGCCTCGCCCAGCGCATCGTGAAGGGCGAGGTGCCGGAGGGCCTGCGCGACCGCCGCGTGCTGGCGCTGGACATGGGCGCGCTGATCGCCGGCGCCAAGTTCCGCGGCGAGTTCGAGGAGCGGCTGAAGGCCGTGCTGAACGACCTGGCCAAGAACGAGGGCCAGATCATCCTGTTCATCGACGAGCTGCACACCATGGTCGGCGCCGGCAAGGGCGAAGGCGCGATGGACGCCGGCAACATGCTCAAGCCCGCGCTGGCCCGCGGCGAGCTGCACTGCATCGGCGCCACCACGCTGGACGAGTACCGACAGTACATCGAGAAGGACGCCGCGCTGGAGCGCCGCTTCCAGAAGGTGTTCGTGGGCGAGCCCTCGGTGGAGGACACCATCGCGATCCTGCGCGGCCTCAAGGAGCGCTACGCGGTGCACCACGGCGTGGAGATCACCGATCCCGCCATCGTCGCCGCCGCCACGCTGAGCAACCGCTACATTCCCGACCGCCAGTTGCCGGACAAGGCCATCGACCTGATGGACGAAGCGGCCTCGCGCATCCGCATGGAGATCGACTCCAAGCCGGAGGAGCTGGATCGCCTCGAACGCCGGCTGATCCAGCTGAAGATCCAGCGCGAGATGCTGAAGAAGGAAAAGGACAGCGAGTCGAAGCAGCGCCTCGCTGACCTGGAAGCCGACATCGCCAAGCTGGAGCGCGAGTTCTCCGACCTCAACGAGGTGTGGAAGTCGGAGAAGGCCGCATTGCAGGGCGCGACCAGGATCAAGGAACAGATCGAGCAGGCGCGGCTGGAGCTGGATGCGGCGCAGCGCCGGCAGGATTTCGCGCGCATGAGCGAGATCCAGTACGGCAAGCTGCCGGAACTGGAAAAGCAGCTCGCCGCCGCACAGGCCGCCGAGACGCAGGAGTTCACCCTGGTGCAGGACAAGGTCACCGCGGAGGAGATCGCCGAGGTGGTGGCGCGCTGGACCGGCATCCCGGTGTCGAAGATGCTCGAGGGCGAGCGCGAGAAACTGCTGCACATGGAAGACGAACTGCACAAGCGCGTGGTGGGCCAGGACGAGGCGGTACGCGCCGTGTCCGACGCGGTGCGCCGCGCGCGCGCGGGGCTGTCCGATCCGAACCGGCCCAGCGGCTCCTTCCTGTTCCTCGGCCCCACCGGCGTGGGCAAGACCGAGCTGTGCAAGGCGCTGGCCGAGTTCCTGTTCGACACCCAGGACGCGATGGTGCGCATCGACATGAGCGAGTTCATGGAGAAGCATTCCGTCAGCCGCCTGATCGGCGCGCCTCCGGGCTATGTCGGTTACGAAGAAGGCGGCTACCTCACCGAGGCGGTGCGTCGCCGCCCGTACAGCGTGATCCTGCTGGACGAGGTGGAGAAGGCGCATCCGGACGTGTTCAACATCCTGCTGCAGGTGCTGGACGACGGCCGCCTCACCGACGGCCAGGGCCGCACGGTGGACTTCCGCAACACCGTGATCGTGATGACCTCCAACCTCGGCTCGCAGCTGATCCAGGAGCAGGCGGGCGACTCGGAGGCGGACTACGTGCAGATGAAGGCCGCGGTGCTGGGCGTGGTGCAGGCGCACTTCCGTCCCGAGTTCATCAACCGCCTCGACGAACTGGTGGTGTTCCGCCCGCTGGAGAAGAAGCAGATCCGCCGCATCGCGCTGATCCAGCTCACCGCGCTGGAGAAGCGCCTCGCCGAGCGCCAGCTGAAGCTGGAGATCAGCGAGAAGGCGCTGGACCTGCTCGGCAACGTGGGCTTCGATCCGGTCTACGGCGCACGACCGCTGAAGCGGGCGATCCAGCAGCAACTGGAGAATCCGCTGGCCAGGGAAATCCTGGAAGGCCGCTATGCGCCGGGCAGCACCATCGCGGTGGATGCCAAGGGCGGCCACCTGGTGTTCGGCAAGGACTGATGTACCCGTGTGAAGCCCGCTCTCGTTCGCGAGAGCGGGGACTGTAGGAGCACCCTGTGCGCGAGTGCTCTTGGCTTTGATCAAACGCCAGAACCATCGCGCACAGGGTGCGCCTACAAAATCCCGTGTTGCCTCGAGCTGGAAGTCGCGGCCTCAATAACCCGCGGCCAGGCCGGCCGGACGGCGGCGGTCGTTGGCTCCTTCCAGCGCACCGGTTTTCGGATCCACCAGGATCGCCTCGTCGGCGCCCCACGATTGCACCTGCCTGAACTTGTAGCCCATCGCCTCGAGCTGCTTCTGCACGTCGGGCGCGAACAGGCCGGGCTCGACCATCACCATGTCCGGCAGCCACTGCATGTGCATGCGCGGCGCGTCCACCGCCTGCTTGATGTTCATGCCGAACTCTTCCACGTTGAGGAAGCTCTGCAGCACGGTGGTGATGATGGTGGAGCCGCCGGGGCTGCCGGTCACCATGTAGAGCTTCTTCTCCGTGCCGCGCAGCACGATGCTGGGCGACATGGAGCTGAGCGGGCGCTTGCCAGGCTCGATCTGGTTGGCCTTGTCCTGCACCAGGCCGAAGGAGTTCGGCACGCCCGGCTTGGAGGTGAAGTCGTCCATCTCGTTGTTGAGGAAGAAGCCGGTGTCGCCGGCGATCTGGCCGTTGCCGAACAGGTAGTTGATCGTATAGGTCACGGCCACCGCGTTGCCGTGGCTGTCCACCACGGAGTAGTGGGTGGTGTTGGTGCCTTCCTGCGGTCCCAGGCTGCCCTTGATCTCCGACGATGGTGTGGCCTTGTCGGGCTGGATGCTGGCGCGCAGCGCGGCGATGTGTTCGGGCGCGAGCAGCTTGGCTATCGGGTTGTGCACGAAGGCCGGGTCGCCGAGGTAGGTGTTGCGGTCGGCATAGGCGCGCCGCTCGGCCTCGATGATGGTGTGCGCGCTGTTCACCGAGCCGTAGCCCCACTTCGCCAGCGGATACGGTTCCAGGATCTGCAGGATCTGGCAGATCGAGGCGCCGCCGGAACTGGGCGGTGGCGCGGCGACGTAGGTGTAGCCGTGGTAGGCGCAGGTGATCGGCGTCTCCCACTGCGCCGTGTAGTCGGCGAAGTCCTTGAGCGACAGGATGCCGCCGTTGGCATTGCTGGCGGCGACCACGGCCTTTGCGATGGGGCCGCGGTAGAAGGCGTCGGTGCCGTCCTTTGCGATCAGCTCCAGCGTCTTCGCCAACTGCGGCTGGCGCAGGCGGTCGCCCGCCGCCCAGGGTTTGCCCTGGTTGAGGAAGGTCGCGGCGACGTTGGGGTACCTGGCGAAGTCCTTCACCCGCTGGCCGAGGATGTTCACGTCGCCCTGTTCCAGCACGTAACCCTCGCTGGCCAGCTTGATCGCGGGCGCGATCACCTTGCCGAGCGGCATCGTGCCGTACTTCTTCAGCGCGGTGTCGAAGCCCATCACCGTGCCCGGCACGCCCACGCCGAGGTAGGTGTGGGTGCTCTTGCCGGGAACCACGTTGCCCTTGTCGTCCTGGAACAGCGTGGGCGTGGCCTTAAGCGGGGCCTTCTCGCGGAAATCGAGGAACACGTTCCGGCCGTCGGCGAGATGCACCAGCATGAAGCCGCCGCCGCCGATGTTGCCGCAACAGGGGTGCACCACGGCCTCCGCGAAGCCCACCGCGACTGCGGCGTCCACGGCGTTACCGCCCTGCCGGAGGATGTCCACGCCGACCTGCGTGGCGAGATGCTGGGCCGAGACCACCATGGCGTGCGGCGCCGTCACCGGCCTGGCGTTGGCGAGTTCCGCCATGGTGGTGCCGTGCGCGCTGGCGTCGAGGGCCTGCTGGGGAATCGGTGCCGGCGCCGCCTGCCGGGCCGCGGCCTGCGCGACGGGCGCGGCCGCCAGCACGGCGGCGAGGCCCCATGCGGAAGCTGATTTGCTCATGTTCGAAACCTTGGGGAATGGACGGGGGAAACGGCGTGGCCTGGCCACGCCGTCCGGGCCGGGCCCTTACCAGCTGTAGCGGACCTTGCCGTACACGTAGGCGCCGTTGTAGCCGAATGGCGAGAACGTGGAATAGGGCAGGGTGCCGTTGTTGGTGTTGGTGCGGATGTTCTTGTCCGGGTAGGTGTCGGTGGCGTCATCCACGCCCAGCGTGAAGGTCCAGGCCTGCCAGCGGTAGCTGCCGGACAGGTCCAGCACCCACTTCGGCGTGAAGGTCTGGTCGACCACGCCCGTCGCCGGGTTGTAGCTGGCGATGCTGCTCACGTAGCTGGTGTAACGGCCGTAGCGGGTCAGCGTGCCGTTGAAGGCCCAGTTGCCGATGGCGTACTGCTCGCCGAGGATCAGCTTGCTGCGCGGCGTGGAATTGGCGAGGTAGCCCTTGATGTCCTGGCGGTTGAGGCGCACGAAGTTGACGCCGAGCTGGTTGAGCACCGCCGGGTTGGGTTTGACGCTGGTCACCACGTTCTGGTTGTAGTTCGCGCTCAGCGTGGTGGTGAAGGTGCCGACGTCGCCGAGGTCCTTCACCCAGGTGCCCACGAAATCCACGCCGCGGGTGCGCGTGTCGCCCGCGTTGGTGAAGTAGTCGAGGCTGCTGTAGTCGAGGTTGGTGATGCCGTTGGCCGCCAGGTAGTTGATGACGGTGGGCGAGGTGGTGGAGATCGCACCCGACAGCGCGATGCGGTTGTCGATGTAGATCTGGTACACGTCCATGCTGAGGTTCAGCGTGTCGGTGGGGTTCCACACCGCGCCGAAGGTGTAGTTGCGCGACTTTTCCGGCTTCAGCGCCTGGGCGCCGAGCAATTGCGCGATCTGGCTGGTCGCCGGCACCAGGCCGCTGTTGTAGATGCCCGGCGGCAGGTTCGCCGAATTGCCCGCGGCGTAGTACAGCGAGGAGATCTGCGAGAAGTACTCCTGGCCCAGCGACGGCGCGCGGAAGCCGGTGCCCGCGGTGCCGCGCAGGGCGAAGCTGTCGGTGAAGTCGTAGCGCAGGGACAGCGAGCCCGAGGTGGTGTTGCCGAAGTCGGAGTAGTTCTCGTGGCGCACCGCCAGCGAGGCGCCGAACTTGTCGGTGAGGTTGGTTTCGAGGTCGATGTACTCGGCCACGTCGTGGCGCGCGGCGTTCACCGCATTGGCGGGTTGCCAGCCGGCGAAGCCCTGCGCGCCGCCGGAGGTGCCCGAGGTGCCCACGTAGTACGAGGCCAGGTCGCCCGGGGCGATCTGGTAGGTCTGGCGCCGGTACTCGGTGCCGAAGGCCACGGTCAGCGGATTCGGCAGCCAGCTCGGGTTGAAGTCCTTGGCGATGTCGACGTCGAACGACTGCTGGCCGGCGGTGAGGATGCCGTCGTCGAACGTCGTGGGCGAGTAGCCGTAGTCGTGGTAGAAGGCGAAGTTCATGCTGTCCAGCGTCTCGTACGAGACGCGGTTGGCGCCCTCGTTGGCCGAGACGTCCCAGCGCCAGCCATTCAGCGTGCCGCGCAGGCCGGCCACGAACGACTGGTCGAAGGAGTTGGAGTTCTCCAGCGGCAGGAAGCCGTCGGGGTAGTACGCCGCCATCAGCGGGCTCTTCGGCGAGGGCGAGTTCAGGCCGTAGCGGAAGAACGCCGGCGAGATGCTGTCGCGGTTGCCGTAGTGGCCGAAGGCATAGAACTGCACGTCCGGCGTGAAGTCGTACTGCATGTTGACCAGCACGTTGTTGCTGTGCACCCACGGGTCGCCCTGGCGGAAGTTCACGCCCAGCGCCTCCCAGGCCGGCGAGCGGTTGTCCGGGCCGGCGCGGTTGGTGTTGTCCTCGTTGCCGCTTTCCACCGTGAAGCGCATCCAGCCCTGGTCGTTGCCGAGCGGGATGCCGAAGTTGGCCGAGCCCAGCCACTGCCGGCCGTCGCCGGCGGAGTACTGGCCGCCGCTCACTTCCACGTCGCCGCCCTGGGCGCCCTTCTTGAGGATGATGTTGATCACGCCCGCGATGGCGTCGGAGCCGTATTGCGCGGACGCGCCGTCGCGCAGCACTTCGATGTGGTCGATCGCCGAGACCGGGATGGTGTTGAGGTCCACCGGCTGCGAGCCGCGGCCGATCACGCCGTTGTTCAGCAGCATCGCGCCGGGATGCCAGCGCTTGCCGTTTACCAGCACCAGCACCTGGTCCGGCGACAGGCCGCGCAACTGCGCGGGGCGCTGGGTGTCGGCGGTGTCGGCGGCGGACGGGCGCGGGAAGTTCAGCGAGGGGATGATGCGCGCCAGCGCGGTGGGCAGGTCGGTGGTGCCGGTCTGCTGCAGCACCTGGGCGGAAACCACGTCGATCGGCGTCAATGCGCTGCTTTCGGTGCGGTTGGCGGAACGGGTGCCGGTGACGATCACCGTCTCCAGCTTCTTGGCATTGGCGGGCGTGGTGGCGTTGCCGTTATTGGTGCTGTTGTCCTGCGCGGCGGCGGGCGTGCCGGCGAGCGCCAGCAGGACCGCGGCGGCCAGTGCGGTCGGAAGCAGGATGCGATGTGGCTTGTTCATTGGTGGTTCCCCGGGCAAAGTGGTTGGTGCGTTGCACCAATTGCAGGCTAGTGCTGCTTGTCGTGTACGTCAACAGCCGTATAGACGTCCAAATTCATGGGCTCGCGGATCCCAGGGGCGAGCAGGTCCAGTTCTCCCTGTGTCGAGCCTGCCGCGCGCAGTGCGGGCTGTCCATGCGCCATCCGTCGCATTGAAAAGCGGCGGCGGGGGCCGAATAATGGGACGCTGTCGGATTGCCTGCCCGATCCGGCGGCCACGGAGTGAGCATGCCCATCTACGAATTCGAATGCAGCCAGTGCGGTCATCGTTTCGACCGTCTGCAGAAATTGTCCGACGCCGATCCCGCCGAGTGTCCCCAATGCGGTGCGCCCAAGGTGCAGCGGCGCGTGAGTGCGCCCTCGTTCCGCCTGGCCGGAGGCGGCTGGTACGAGACCGACTTCAAGAAGGACGGCGACAAGAAGCGCAACCTGGCCGGCGATGGCGCCAGCGCCCCGGCCGTTGCTCCCGCCGCCGCACTTGCTCCCGCTCCCGCGACGGCGCCCGGCTCCGGTTCGGGCGACTGATCGGCGGGCTGGATCGCCGCATACCGCGCTGGTCGCCATGCGGTGCCTGTCCCGGGCCGGCCCTGTTGCGCCGGCAACGCAGCCACGGTAAGCACTGCTGGCAGCCGTGGCGCTGTCCGGTGTCGTCACGGCGGATGTCGCGCGTGGCCCGCGTCGAACGCCGCGCGCGGAGCGGCAGTGCTGTGGCATGCGGGTGAGCGGGGGCTGTCATGGCCAGTTCCGCGTGCCCGTGGGGGCCGGCCGTACTACGGCTTCGTCGTCGCAGTTCCGGTGCGGCCGGCAGGCGGATAGCGCGCCGGGCCGCGGTCCCGTGATGGTATTATTTCGGGTCTTTCCTCCCGTTTCCCTGGGGCCACGGCCCGGAGTTCCAAGCGCATGCGCACGCATTACTGCGGCCTCATCGACGAGTCGCTGCTCGGCCAGACCGTCACCCTGTGTGGCTGGGTCAACAAGATCCGCCTGCAGGCCCACGTGGCCTTCGTCGACCTGCGCGACCACGAGGGCCTGGCGCAGGTGGTGGTGGAGCGCGAGAACGCCGACGCGTTCGCCGTCGCCGGCGAGCTGGGCAACGAGTACTGCGTGCGCGTCACCGGCACGCTGCGCAAGCGCCTGTCGGTGAACGACAAGCTGCGTACCGGCGCGGTGGAAGTGCTGGCCGATACGGTGGAGGTGCTCAACGCCGCGAAGGACCTGCCGTTCGCGCTGCACGAGAACCCTAACGAAGACCTGCGGATGACCTACCGCTACCTCGACCTGCGCCGTCCCGAGATGCAGGCGATGATGCGCAAGCGCATCAGGCTGGTGCAGGCGCTGCGCCGCTACCTCGACGCGCGCGGCTTCCAGGACATCGAGACGCCCATCCTCACCAAGGCCACGCCGGAAGGCGCGCGCGACTACCTGGTGCCCAGCCGCGTGCATCCGGGCCAGTTCTACGCGCTGCCGCAGTCGCCGCAGCTGTTCAAGCAGATCCTGATGATGGCGGGCTTCGACCGCTACTACCAGATCGCCCGCTGCTTCCGCGACGAGGACCTGCGCGCCGACCGCCAGCCGGAATTCACCCAGCTCGACTTGGAGTTCGCCTTCGTCGAAGAGAAGGACGTGCAGGACTTCGTGGAGGAGCTGATCCGCCACGTGTTCAGGGAAGTGCAGGGCGTGGAACTGGACGCGAGCTTCCCGCGCATGACCTGGGCCGAGGCCATGCGCCGCTTCGGCTCCGACAAACCCGACCTGCGCATCGCGCTGGAGCTGGTGGACGTGGCCGACGCGCTGAAGCACGTCGAGTTCAAGGTGTTCGCCGAACCCGCCAACGATGCCGCCGGCCGCGTGGCCGCGCTGCGCGTGCCGGGCGGCGCGGCGCTGTCGCGCAAGGAGATCGACGGCCTTGCCGAATACGTTGCCAGGTACGGTGCGAAGGGCCTAGCCTGGATCAAGGTCGAGGACCTCGCCAAGGGGCGCGAAGGCGTCAACTCGCCGGTGGCGAAGTTCCTCGACGACGCGGCGCTGGACGCCGTGCTCAAGGCCACGGGCGCCGAGTCCGGCGACATCGTGTTCGTGGGCGCGGGCAAGTGGAAGGCCGTCACCGACTTCATGGGTGCGCTGCGCCTCAAGGTCGGCAAGGATCGCGGCCTGGTCGAGGACGGCTGGCGCCCGCTGTGGGTCACCGACTTCCCGATGTTCGAGTACGACGAGGACGAGCAGCGCTACGTGGCCCTGCACCACCCGTTCACCGCGCCGAAGATCGACGACATCGCCGACCTGCGCAGCCACGCCGCCACCGCGGTGAGCCGCGGCTACGACATGGTGCTCAACGGCAACGAGATCGGCGGCGGCTCGATCCGCATCCATCGCCCGGAGATGCAGAGCGCGGTGTTCGAGCTGCTCGGCATCGGCGCGGACGAGGCCGAGACGAAGTTCGGCTTCCTGCTCAAGGCGCTGAAGTTCGGCGCGCCGCCGCACGGCGGCCTGGCCTTCGGCATCGACCGCATCGCCGCGCTGATGGCCGGCACCGAATCGATCCGCGACGTGATCGCCTTCCCCAAGACCACCAGTGCGCAGTGCCTGATGACCGATGCCCCGTCGGCGGTGAGCGAGGCGCAGCTGAAGGAACTCAGCGTGGCGGTGGCGGTCGGGAAGGCCTGAGACCCTGGCTCCCTCCTGGAGAGGGAGCGAATCGGGACGCCCATGACCCAACACGTGATCCTGTTGCACGGCCTGTGGATGCGCGGTTTCGCGTTGGGCATGCTGCATCGTCGACTGATCGCCGACGGCTACCGCGTGCATCGCTTCGACTATTTGAGCGTGGCCTCGTCGCAGCAGCGCATCCTCGCCCGGCTGCAGGCGCGCATGGCCGAGTACGCCCCCGATGCGGTGCATCTGGTGGGGCACAGCCTCGGCGGCTTGCTGGCGCTGCGCGCCTGCGTCGATGCGGCCAGCCTGCCGCCGGGGCGCGTGGTCTGCCTCGGTTCGCCCCTCAAGGGCAGCGCAGCAGCGCGCGCTTTCTCCGCCTGGGGACGCGGCGGCGAGGTGCTGCTGGGGCACAACCGAGACCTGCTGGAACAGGGCTTCGAGCGCTGGGACGGCCTGCGCGAGGTCGGCGTGATCGCCGGCCGGCTGCCGCTGGGGCTGGGCGCGATGCTGGGCCAGCTGGACGGCGAGCACGATGGCACCGTGGCAGTGGAGGAAACGCGCCTGCCCGGCGTGGCCGACCACCGCGTGGTCGAGGCCAACCACACCGGGCTGCTGTTTTCGCAAGAAGTGGCGCGGCAGGTGGATGCCTTCCTGCGACACGGCCGTTTCGACCCGGCGGTCGCCTGACTGCGGTGCACTGGCGGCGATTCCCGTGTCTTGCGGTAAAATCGCCAGCTTGTCTTTCTTGAGCATGTCCGGGGATCATCATGGGTAGAGGTCCGTCCATCGAAGGCCGCAAGAACGCCGAAGACGCCAAGCGCGCCAAGGTGTTCACCAAGCTGATCCGTGAGATCACCGTCGCCACCCGTGCCGGTGTCGCCGATCCGGCGAGCAATCCGCGCCTGCGCGCGGCGGTGGACAAGGCGCTGGCAGCCAACATGACCAAGGACACCATCGAGCGCGCGATCAAGCGCGGCTCGGGTGCCGACGGCGCCGGCGAGGACATGCGCTACGAGGGCTACGGCCCCGGCGGCATCGCGCTGATCGTCGACTGCTTCACCGACAACCCGGTGCGCACCGTGGCCGACGTGCGCCACGCGCTGACCAAGCACGGCGGCAACCTCGGCACCTCGGGCTCGGTGGCGTTCCAGTTCACCCGCTGCGGCGAACTGGTGTTCGCCACCGGCGGCGATGCGGCGAAGGAAGAGCAGGTGCTGGAAGCCGCGCTGGAAGCCGGTGCCGATGACGTGGTGAACGAGCATGGGGAGAGCACCGTGCTGTGCGCGCCGGAGAACTTCGAAACCGTGCAGCAGGCGCTGGCCGCCGCCGGCCTGGAATCCGAGCACGCCGGCGTGGGCATGCGCCCCAACAATCGCACCGCGGTGAACGGCGAGACGCTGGAAGCGCTCACCACGCTGTTGGAAAAGCTCGATGCGCTGGACGACGTGAGCGAGGTCTACCACAACGCCCTGCTGCCCGCCGAGGCTGGCGAGTAAGCGCCGGCAAGCGTCTTCGTGTCCGCCGCCCTGATGACCCGGATCATCGGCATCGACCCCGGCAGCCAGCGCACTGGCGTGGGCATCGTCGATGTCGATGCCGCCGGCAAGCTTGCGCATGTGTTCCACGGTGCCTTGGCGGTGGCCGGCGAGGCCAGCTTCCCGCTGCGCCTGAAACGCATTTTTGACGAGTTGAATGACATCATCGCCGCCCATCGCCCGGATGAATGCGGCATCGAGCGCGTGTTCATGGCGCGCAATGCCGATTCGGCGTTGAAGCTGGGACAGGCGCGAGGTGCCGCGATCTGCGCGGTGGTGAGCCAGGGGATCGCGGTGCACGAGTACGCAGCGACGGAAGTGAAGCAGGCCGTGGTCGGCAGCGGCCGCGGCGACAAGGCCCAGGTGCAGCACATGGTCGGCGTCCTGCTCGGGCTGAAAGGGCCGATCCAGGCCGACGCCGCCGATGCGCTGGCGATCGCGGTGGCGCATGCGCACACCCGCTCCAGCCTGCAGCGCGTGGGCATTCCGCGCACGGCTTGGAGGCGTCGCCGATGATCGGCCGACTGCGTGGCACCCTGGTGTCGAAGCAGCCGCCGTGGCTGCTGGTGGAAGTGGGGGGGGTCGGCTACGAGCTGGAAGCGCCGATGTCCACCGTCTACGACCTGCCGGGGCTGGGCAAGGAAGTGATCCTGCTCACCCATTACGCGCAGAAGGAAGACAGCGTGTCGCTGTACGGCTTCCTCACCGAGGCCGAGCGTGCGCTGTTCCGCAACCTGCAGAAGGTCTCGGGCATCGGCGCGAAGATCGCGCTGGCCGTGCTGTCGGGCGTGTCGACCAACGATTTCGCGCGGCTGGTGCACGCAGGCGACGTGGTGGCGCTCACCAAGATCCCCGGCATCGGCAAGAAGACCGCCGAGCGCATCGTGGTGGAGTTGCGCGACCGCGTGGACGGCATGGCCGTGAACCTGCCCGGCACCATGCCGGCCGGCGCGCCGCTCGACGCGGCCGGCGAGGCCACCGTGGCGCTGCAACAGCTTGGCTACAAGCCCGCCGAAGTGACGCGGCTGGTGCAGAAGGTCGCCGTCGACGGCGACAGCGCCGAAACCATCATCCGCAAGGCGCTGCGCGCCGCGCTGGGGAGTTGATCGTGGGTCACGAAATGCATCAAGGCATGGGCGAAGCCGAAACCAAGCGGCGCCTCGCGGCGCTCGCGTTGGGCGCGATCGGCGTCGTCTACGGAGACATCGGCACCAGTCCGCTGTACACGCTGCAGAGCACGCTCGACATGGACGGCCTGAAGCCGACGCCGGGCAGCATCTACGGCGTGCTGTCGCTGATCTTCTGGGCGCAGATCATCGTGGTCTCGCTGAAGTACGTCACCTTCATCATGCGTGCGGACAACAAGGGCGAGGGCGGCATCATGGCGCTGATGGCGCTGGCCCTGCGCAGTGTGCGCGAGCAGCCGCGGCTGCGCTGGGGGCTGGCGATCCTCGGCATCTTCGGCGCGTCGCTGTTCTACGGCGACGGCGTGATCACGCCGGCGATTTCCGTGCTCGGCGCGGTGGAAGGCGTGAAGGTGGCCGCGCCCGGGCTGGGGCATTGGGTGGTGCCGATCACGGTGGTCGTGCTGCTGGTGCTGTTCTGGCTGCAGCGGCGCGGTACCGATCACGTGGGGCGCATGTTCGGGCCGGTGATGGTGCTGTGGTTCGTGGTGATCGCGCTGCTTGGCGTGAACATGATCCTGCACAACCCGCACGTCCTGTGGGCGGTCAATCCGGTGTATGGCGTGCACTTCTTCTTCAACCACGGCCGGCATGCCTTCATCGCGCTGGGCGGCGTGGTGCTGGCGCTGACCGGCGGCGAGGCGCTGTATGCCGACATGGGGCATTTCGGCAAAAAGCCCATCCGGCTGGCATGGTTCAGCTTCGTGCTGCCGGCGTTGGTGCTGAATTATTTCGGCCAGGGCGCGCTGCTGCTGGATCACCCCGAAGCGATCGACAGCCCGTTCTTCAAGACGGTGCCGTCCGTGATGCTGTACCCGATGATCGCCCTGGCCACCGCCGCGGCGGTGATTGCCTCGCAGGCGGTGATCTCCGGTGCGTTCTCGATGACGCGCGAGGCGATGTCGCTGGGCTATTCGATGCGCATGCCGGTGGTGCACACCTCGCGTGAGATGTCCGGCCAGATCTTCGTGCCGTGGGTCAACAGTTTCCTGCTGGTGATGGTGCTGTTCGCGGTATTGCACTTCGGCAGTTCCGACTCGCTGAGCGCGGCCTACGGCATCGCGGTGACCGGCACGATGAGCATCACCACCGTGCTTGCGCTGTTCGTGGCACGCCACCAGTGGAAGTGGAACCTGCCGTTGCTGATCGTGGTGGGTGCCTGCCTGTTGATCATCGACCTGTCGTTCTTCAGCGCCAACCTCATCAAGATCGAGGCGGGCGGTTGGTTCCCGTTGGTGCTGGGCGTGGCGGTGTTCGCGGTGATGACCACCTGGCGTCGCGGCCGCGAGCTGGTGGTGCGCGAGATCAAGCAGGGTGGTTTGGCGCTGGCGCCGTTCATCGAGGCCATGCAGAAGCATCCGCCGCTGCGCGTGCCGGGCACGGCGATCTTCCTGACCGCGAACCAGAACGCGGTGCCGCATGCGCTGCTGCACAACCTCAAGCACAACAAGGTGCTGCACGAGCGCAACGTGCTGCTGACGGTGGAGATCCTCGAGACGCCGGTGGCGGATGCCGAGGAGCGCATCCACCTGGTGCCGATGCAGGGCGACTTCTACGGACTCGAATTGCGCTTCGGTTTTGCGGAAGACCCGAACATCCCGCTGGCGCTGTCCATGTGCACCAGGAGCGGCCTGCCGTTCGACATGATGGACACCACCTTCTTCCTGTCGCGCGAAAACGTGGTGGCCGACAAGCGCCGCCCCGGCATGGCGCTGTGGCGCGACAAGCTGTTCGCCTTCATGGCGCGCAATGCCTTGCCGGCCACGGCGTATTTCCAGATTCCCGGCAACCGTTTGATTGAGCTGGGGGCGCAGGTGGAGATTTGATCCGCTTGCGGATCAAATCTCCACCTGCGAACCGCGGTCCAAGGATGGACCGCACACACACCGATCGCTCCGCGATCGGTGTGTGGAGCCTGGATGGGCTCGCCCGTCCAGGCGAGCCAAGGAAGGGCAGGACAGCCCTTCCTTGGCTCATGAGTACGGCGCTCTTGCTCTTGTTTTTCGCTCCTTTTTCGGAGCCAGTGCCGCCATAATGGCGACATGACCGAACCCCGCCTCATCACCCCCGCCTCCCAGCTCGACGACGAGGCGCTGGAGGCGACGATCCGTCCGCGTCGTTTCGCCGAGTACCTCGGCCAGCAGGCGGTGCGCGAGCAGCTGTCGATCTACATCGAGGCTGCCCGGAAAAGGGGTGGCGCGCTGGACCACGTGCTGATCTTCGGCCCGCCCGGCCTCGGCAAGACCACGCTCAGCCACGTGATCGCGAACGAGCTGGGCGTGAGCCTGCGCTCCACCTCCGGCCCGGTGCTGGAGCGCGCGGGCGACCTCGCCGCGCTGCTCACCAACCTGCAGCCCAACGACGTGCTGTTCGTGGACGAGATCCACCGGCTGTCGCCCGCGGTGGAGGAGGTGCTCTATCCGGCGATGGAGGACTTCCAGATCGACATCATGATCGGCGAGGGGCCCGCGGCGCGCTCGATCAAGCTCGACCTGCCGCCGTTCACCCTGATCGGCGCCACCACGCGGGCCGGCATGCTCACGGCGCCGTTGCGCGACCGCTTCGGCATCGTGCAGCGGTTGGAGTTCTATACCGTCGACGAGCTGACCGCGATCGTGCGCCGCGCCGCGAAGATCCTAGGTATCGCCTGCGAGGTCGACGGGGCGCAGGAAATCGCGCGCCGCTCGCGCGGCACGCCGCGCATCGCCAACCGCCTGCTGCGCCGGGTGCGCGACTACGCCGAGGTGCGCGCGGGCGGCCAGATCACCCTGGCCGCGGCGCAGGCCGCGCTGGACATGCTGAAGATCGACCCCGACGGCCTCGACGAGCTGGACCGCCGCATGCTCAGCACCATCATCGAGAGTTTCGACGGCGGCCCGGTGGGCGTGGAGTCGCTGGCCGCCGCGCTCAGCGAGGACCGCGGCACGCTGGAGGACGTGGTCGAGCCCTACCTGATCCAGCAGGGCTTCCTGGTACGCACCGCGCGCGGCCGCATGGCCAGCGCGCGCGCCTGGCGCCACCTGGGCCTGACGCCGCCGCCGCGCCAGCCGCAGGCGGCCGACCTGTTTGCGGGGGATGCCCTCGATGGGTGAGCGCGAGCCCTTCCGCTGGCCGGTGCGGGTGTACTGGGAAGACACCGACGCCGGCGGCGTGGTCTACCACGCCAGCTACCTGCGCTTCCTGGAGCGCGCCCGCAGCGAGTGGCTGCGCGCGCTGGGCATCAACCAGATGGCCTACAAGGAAAGCACCGGGCTGGCCTTCCTGGTGCGTGAAATGCAACTGGATTTCCTGCGCGCAGCCCTGCTGGACGATGAACTGTCGGTGACGGTGGCTGTCAAGGAACGGCGCGCGGCCAGTATCCTATTCAGCCAGACGATCGATCGTGCGGACGGTACCTGCCTGGTTCGCGCCGGCGTGCGCGTGGCCTGCGTGGACACGCGGCGCATGCGCGCCGTGCCGATGCCCGCCGATCTGTTCCCCGGAACTCCTTCCTGACCACCTTTGCCGACGCGGAGCGCCCCAAGCCAATGAACGGCGGACTCAATGTTTTCGACCTGATCATGAATTCCAGCCTGCCCGTGAAGGGCGTGCTGCTGATCCTGGTGATCTTCTCCTTCATGTCGTGGGTCATCATCATCCGCAAGCTGGGCCAGACCAAGGCGGCGCTGGAGAACGCGGAGAACTTCGAGGAGCGCTTCTGGTCCGGCGGCGACCTGGCGCAACTGTTCCGCGAAGTGAGCAACCGCGGCGCGGAAGGCGGCCTGGAGACCATCTTCGAGTCGGGTTTCCGCGAGTTCGCCCGCCAGCGCCAGCGCCGCACCCACGACACGCGCGGCGTGATCGAGGGCACCGAGCGTGCGATGCAGGTGGCCAGCACCCGCGAGGTCGGCACGCTGGAGCGCAGCCTGGAGTTCCTCGCCAACGTCGGCTCGATCAGCCCCTACGTGGGCCTGTTCGGCACGGTGTGGGGCATCATGGGCGCGTTCCAGGGCCTGGGCGACATGAAGGACGTCACCATCGCCGTGGTCGCGCCGCACATCTCCGAGGCGCTGATCGCCACCGCGATGGGCCTGTTCGCGGCGATCCCCGCGCAGTGGATGTACAACCGCTTCGCCACCAAGGTGGAGCGCATCGCCTCGCGCTACGACGTGTTCCAGGAGGAGTTCTCCTCCGTGCTGCAGCGGCAGATCCAGGCCGACGACGCGGCCTGACCGGAGCGCTGACATGCGAAACGCGCGGCGCTACAAGCGCTACAAGCTGAAATCCGAGATCAACGTCGTCCCCTACATCGACGTGATGCTGGTGCTGCTGATCATCTTCATGGTGACCACGCCCATGCTGAACTCCAACGTGGACGTGAACCTGCCGCAGGCCAATGCCAAGGCGTTGCAGGGCAAGAAGGACTCGCTGGTCGTGCAGGTGGCGAAGGACGGCACGCTCGCCCTCATCGTGGGCAACGGCAAGCCGCAGCCGGTGGACGAGGCCGACCTGCAGGCCAAGGTCAAGGCGTTCCTGGACGCCAACCAGCAGCTCAGCGTGCTGGTGGCCGGCGACACCAGCGGCAACTACGGCGGCGTGTACAAGGTGCTGGCGGACCTGCAGCAGGCCGGCGTGGACAAGGTCGGCCTGATGAGCACGCCCGGCGACGGTTCCAGCCAGGGTCAGGGGTCCCATGGACGACCGTAAGGGCATTCCGCGGGCGGTGCTGCTGTCCGCGCTGCTGCATCTGGGCATCGTCGCGTTCCTGTTCCTCGCGGTACTGCCCTGCACCAGCTACGAGAACTTCATCGACATGCTGGGCCTGCCCGCATCGATGAACCCGATCACCTGTTCGCGTCCCTTGCAGCTGAAGGGGCCGGTGATCGAGGCTACCCTGATCGGCCCCACCGGCAGCCCGCCGCCGAAGGCGGTCAAGGTCAAGCCGGTCCCCGACAGCGTACCGCCACCGCCGTCGGTGCCGCCGCCCCCGCCGCCGGTGGCGCAGCCCAAGATCGCGCCGTTGCCGCCGCCGCCCGAGCATCCCGATGTGAAGGACCAGGAGCGCGTGGTCGAGCAGGGCATCCAGCAGGCCGAGGAAAAGCAGGTGCAGGAAGAGAAGCAGCGCCAGCGCCAGGCCGAGCTGGACGCGCAGGCGGCCCAGAAGAAAAAGCAGGAAGAGCTGAAGAAGGTCGACGAGATGCTCGCCCAGATGGACGCGGCCTCGGCGCAGACCAAGCGGGCCGACAGCAAGGCGAAACAGGCCAAGCAGCAGCTGGCCGACCTCAAGAACGCCCAGGACAACGGCCAGCCCGATCTGCCCAATGCCGCCCAGCGGCAGACCGGCAACAACGCGCAGAACAGCGACCTCACCAGCGAATATGCGGCCGCCATTCAGAATGCGGTCACGCCCAACTGGACTCGCCCGGATAACATGCCGAACGTCCCTTGCAGGGTGCATGTCGTGCAGTTGCCGGGGGGCGACGTGATCAGCGCCCAGGTCGACTCCAGCTGTCCCTACGACGACGCGGGCAGGCGGTCGGTGGAGAATGCGATCCTGCGCACCAAGACCTTGCCGTACAAGGGTTTCGAGAGCGTGTTCCAGCGCGAACTGACCTTCACTTTCACGCCGCAATGAAGACCCACATGCGCAGACCCAATCCGTTGTACGCCCTGATCCTGTGCCTGGTCGCGGCGCTGTTCGCCAGCACGGCGGCCGCCCAGACCGGCGGGCTGGACATCCAGATCGCCAATGGCGTGAAGACCGCCACCCCGATCGCCGTGGTGCCGTACGCGCAACCCGGCGTGGCGCCGCTGCCCACCGACGTGGCCGACGTGATCCGCGCCGATCTCAACCGTTGCGGCAAGTTCCGTGCGCTGGCCAAGAGCGACATCGTCGAGTTCCCCGCCAAGGGCGCGGACATCAACTATGCCACCTGGCGCCTGCTCAAGCAGGACTACATCACGGTCGGCCACATCAGCGACGCCGGCAACGGCATGGTGCGGGTCGACTACGAACTGTGGGACGTGAACCGGCAGCAGAACCTGCTGGCCGGGTACTTCACGGCCCCGCCGGGCGACCTGCGCGGCGTGGCGCACCAGATCGCCGACGCGATCTACCAGAAGATCACCGGCGTGCGCGGCGCGTTCTGGACCCGCATCGCCTACATCACCCAGGTCGGCCTGGGCAACAACACCAACTACTCGCTGGTGGTGGCCGACTCGGACGGCTTCAACCCGCAGGTGGTGGCGCGTTCGCATGAGTCGCTGATGTCGCCGGCATGGTCGCCGGATGGCAAGAAGATCGCCTACGTCTCCTTCGAGAGCGGCAACTCGCAGATCTACGTGCAGGACCTCACCACCGGCGCGCGCCAGCTGGTGGAGTCGCACAAGAAGGGCATCAACGGTGCACCGGCGTGGTCGCCGGATGGCCGCAGGCTGGCGGTGGCGCTGTCCTTCACCGGCCACCTCGAGCTGTACGCGCTCGACCTGGCCTCGCGCCAGGAGATCCAGCTGACCCATGGCATGTCGATCAACACCGAGCCGGTGTGGGCGGCGGACGGCCAGTCCCTCTATTTCACCTCCGACCGCTCCGGCCGCCCGCAGATCTACCAGATTCCGGCCGGCGGCGGCACACCCCAGCGCATCAGCTTCCAGGGTACGTACAACTCCAACTCCGACATCAGCTACGACGGCAAGGAACTTGCCATGGTGCAGGGCAACGGGAACGTGTATCGTATTGCAGTCATGGATCTCGGCCTGGGCGGGCAGGTGCATTACCTCTCGCCGGGTCCGCTGGATTTCGGTCCCAGTTGGGCGCCGAACGCCAGCATGTTGCTGTACGGTGCAACCGAAGGCCCGCGCGGCGTGCTGTATGCCACTTCGTCCGATGGCATGGTGCGTCAGCGCCTTGCGCTCGCCAATGGCAGCGTGAGCGATCCTTCCTGGGGACCGTACCGGCAACAGCAGTGAACTCGTGCCGCCGCACTTGCGTGGGGCGGTCGATGCCGGGGACGGCCCGCGAGGGTCGCGCCCGGCGTGTTTTGCGGTCGGGGCGTTGTCGTGCCAAGGCCAGCCACTGATGGCGAGCATCACACGCCGTTGATCTTGCAATACCAAAAATCAATAACAGCCGGACCACCGGCGAATTCGTCCCGTAACCCGTCCGTCACTGCATGTCGGATCTCACACACGTTTGAAGGAACGTCACCATGAATAAGACCGTTCGCGTCGCCCTGGTCGCCCTGCTCTGCGTTGGCGCGGCCGCCTGTTCCAAGAAGCAGGAAGTCAAGCCGCAGCCGCAGCAGAATGAGGTCGCCCCTCAGACCGCCCCGGCTGATACCAGCGGCAAGTACCAGCTCGGCGACCTAGAGAAGGATGCCTGCCTGCGCCAGCGCGTCGTGTACTTCGATTTCGACAAGGACGAAATCAAGCCGGAGTTCCAGCAGATCATGGCTTGCCACGCCAAGTACCTGCAGGACCGCCCGATGGCGCAGATGCGCCTGGAAGGCAACACCGACGAGCGCGGCTCGAAGGAATACAACCTGGGCCTCGGCGAGCGTCGTGCGAACGCCGTGTCCAGCGCGCTGCAGGCCAACGGCGGTTCCGCCAGCCAGATCAGCGTGATCTCCTACGGCAAGGAAAAGCCGGTGTGCCGCGAGCACAACGAGGACTGCTGGAGCAAGAACCGTCGCGTCGAGATCGTCTACACGGCCGAGTAATCGATGCAACGACTGGTCAGCAAACTTGCAGCCAGGATCGGCATGGCGGGCGCAATCGCGTCCGCCATGCTTTTCGTGCTGCCGGCGTCCGCGCAGGACTCGCGCCTGAGCCTCGCCGATCGCGTCTCCCTGCTCGAGCAGCAGGCGCAGAACAAGAACCAGAGCAGTGCCGAACTGGTCAACCAGCTGCAGCAGATGCAGTCGCAGCTGCGCGACATGCAGGGCCAGATCGAGGAACTGCAGCACCAGCTGCAGCAGCTCCAGGACAAGAGCAAGGATCAGTACACCGACCTCGATTCCCGCGTGGGACGCCTCGAGGCCGGCAACCAGGGCCAGCCGGGTGCGGCGCCGGGTGCGTCCAGCGCGCCGCCGGCTGCGGCCACGGGCGCTGCCGCTGGCGCGGCAACCGCGGGTGCCGCTCCGGCCGGCAATGCCGCCGCCACGGCGCAGGCCGACAACGGCAAGCCGCTTTCGGCCGCCGACAACGCGGCAGCGCAGGCCGACTACGACGCCGCCTTCAAGACCCTGCGCGGTGGCGACTACGTGGGCGCCTCGCGCCAGTTCCGCACCTTCATCGAGAAGTACCCGAACCACCCGCTCACCCCGAACGCCTTCTACTGGCTGGGCGAGTCGTACTACGTCACCACCAACTACCAGGTGGCGCTGCAGGCGTTCCAGCACCTGCTGAGCCAGTTCCCGCAGAGCGAGAAGGCGCCCGACGCCATGCTCAAGGTCGGCTACTGCCAGTACGAGCTGAAGCAGGCGCCCGCGGCCAAGGCCACGCTCGAGGCGGTGGTCAGCAAGTACCCCGGCTCCAAGGCCGCCAACCTGGCGAAGGAGCGGCTGGGCCGCATCCAGCAGGCCGGCTGAGGTCGTGGCCGTGGTCGATGCAAGCACTAGCGCGGTGACCGCCGCGCCTCCGGTTGCCGCCGAGCGGCTGCGCATCACCGAGATCTTCCACTCGATCCAGGGCGAGGCCGACGCGATCGGCTGGCGCACCGTGTTCGTGCGCCTCACCGGCTGCCCGCTGCGCTGCACCTGGTGCGACACCACGTATTCGTTCCATGGCGGTGAGTGGCGCACCATCGACGACATCCTCGCCGAAGTCGCCAGCCATGGTGCGCAGCATGTCTGCGTCACCGGCGGCGAGCCCCTGGCGCAGAAGCGCTGCCTGCTCCTGCTGCAGCGCCTGTGCGATGCGGGCTACGAGGTTTCGCTGGAAACCTCGGGTGCGCTGGACGTCGCCGCTGTCGATCCGCGCGTGCGCAAGGTGGTCGACCTGAAGGCGCCGGATTCCGGCGAGAGTGCGCGCAACCTGTGGTCGAACCTCGACCACCTGTCACCGCACGACCAGGTCAAGATCGTGATCGCCAGCCGGGCCGACTACGAATGGGCGCGTGACGTGGTGGCCGAACACGCCATCGACCGGCGCTGCATGGCGCTGTTCTCGCCGGTGTGGGGCAAGGTCGAGCCGCGCGAACTGGCCGAATGGATCATCGACGACAAGCTGCCTGTGCGCTTCCAGTTGCAGTTGCACAAGCTGTTGTGGAACGACGCGAAGGGAAAGTGACCCGTGCGTTCATCCATGGGCGTGAAGGTCAAACGGCGGCCACCCATGGCTGCACTGCCTGAACCGGTGCGTTCGTCCTCAAGCACCGGGATCGGGCGGCCACCGCCGTGATTGCACGCTTCAACAGTATCCGCGCCGTGGCCTGTCTTGCCGCGAGCGCTCTCCGGCCGGTGACCGGCCGCTTTGCAATGGATGAAAACCATGTCTGAAACCGCTCCCCGCAAGGCCGTCGTACTCGTCTCCGGCGGCATGGATTCGGCCGTCACCGTGGCCATCGCCCGCGAGCAGGGCTACCAGGTGCATGCGCTGAGCGTGGCCTATGGCCAGCGCCACAGCTCCGAACTGGAAGCTTCCGAGCGCGTGTCGCGCCTGCTCGGCGCGGTGGAGCACAAGACCGTGCAGGTCGACCTGCGCAGCATCGGTGGCTCGGCGCTCACCGCCGACATCGCCGTGCCGCTGGACGACGACGCGCACGACGGTGATGGTCACATCCCGGCGACCTACGTGCCGGCGCGCAACACCATCATGCTGTCGATTGCGCTGGGATGGGCTGAGGTGCTGGGTTCCACCGACATCTGGTGCGGCGTCAACGCGGTGGACTACTCGGGCTACCCGGACTGCCGCCCGGCCTTCATCGAGGCGTTCGAGACGCTCGCGAACGTGGCCACCAAGGCCGGCGTCGAGGGCGCCGGCATCCGCATCCACGCGCCGCTGATGCGCATGAGCAAGGCCGACATCGCGCGCGAGGGCCAGCGCCTCGGCGTGGATTTCTCCGCTACGGTGAGCTGCTACCAGGCCGATGCCGAAGGCCGCGCCTGTGGCCATTGCGACGCCTGCCGCCTGCGCGCGCAGGGTTTCCGCGAGGCGGGATTGCCCGATCCTACACGTTACGCCTGAGGCGCCTTTTGCTTGTGCGCATGCAGCACAATCCCTAGAATCGCCAGTCCGCTGGTTTTGACGGGTCGTTAGCTCAGTTGGTAGAGCACTGGACTTTTAATCCATTGGTCCCGGGTTCGAGTCCCGGACGACCCACCAGGTTCACGAAGCGCCCGGCACCGGGCGCTTTTTGTTTGGAACGTGCGGCCATCGGCGGCCGCACGCATGGTTCCCGCGGTCCGGCGTGATCGCGGAGCTTCAGTGCGAACCGACCACCAGCGCGGTGAAATCCTTCACCTGGGCATGGCGTGGTGCAGGAGCCGCGGCGACCAGCCAGATGCGGTGGGTGGCCTGGTCCAGCGCCATGGTGCGGGCGCCGGCCTGGGTGGGTACGTTCGCCACCACGCTGTAGTGGTTGGCGTCGTCCTCATGCACGATGGTCAGCGTGCCATCGTGGTTGGAGCTGTAGACCAGCCCGGTGGCAGGGTCGAAGCGGGCGGCATCCGGACCGTCGCCGATCGCCGCGGTGGCGACCTGGTGGCCGTCGTCGGCGTCGGTGACCACCATGAGCTTGTTGTCGCAGACCGAGAACAGCCGGCGGGATTGCGTGTCGATGGCCAGGCCGCTGGGCGAGTCGCAGGGCGCGAGCTTCCACACGGCATCGACCTTGTCCGTCCGGGTGTCGATGCGCGCCAGCTCGCTCTTGTCCTCGATGTTGGCGTACACGTGGCCGTGGCCGTCGCTGACCGCGAACTCGGGGCGGCCGGGCAGGGCGATCTCGGCGATGGCCTTGTTGCTGGCCGGATCGATCACGCTGGCGTCGCCGCTGTGGCCGTTCATGGTCAGCACGTGGCCGCTGGCCGGGTCGAACACGATGGCATCGGGTCCCTTGCCGCCGATCGGGATGTCGCGCAGGTTCTTCAGGCCGTCGAGGTCGATCACGTGCACGCTGTTGGCGGTGCCGTCGCTCACGTAGCCGCGCCGCGCCTTCTGCACCAGTGCGATGCCGTGGATGTGCTGCATGCCGGCGATCTCGCCGGCCAGCTTGCCGTCCTGCGTGTCCACCACCATCACGCGGTCGGTGCGCGCGATCAGCAGGTGGTGCGCGGCCGGGTCGATGGTGAGGTAGTCCCAGCCGCCGCTGCCGCCCAGCGGGTGGCGTTGCAGCACGGCGTAGTCCGGCGTGGCGGCCTGGGCCGTCGTGGCGGCGCCGATGGCGAGGAACAGCAGCAGGGCGGTGGATTTCATGGCGGGTTCCGGCAGTGGGATGCGCCAAGCATGCCGCCGGGTGATTAGCGAACGCTGTGGCTGCCCGGCACCTGTTCGCTATCTCCACGTGGAGATAGCGAACAGGTACTCAGCCCTGCCGGTCCGGTGGCGCCTGGCGCCGGTGCCGGGTGAGGCGGCCGATCAGCAGCGGCAGCAGCGCCAGCACGGCGAGCGCGCCCATCGGCAGCAGCACCGAGGCATGCATCAGCAGGCCGGCATTGAGCGCGCCGTCCTGGTCCAGCGCATCGCCCAGCCCGGCGCCGATCGAGGATTCGAACACCAGCGACACGGTGCCGCCCAGCCAGCTGGCGCCGAGGAACAGCCACAGCGGGCAGCGCAGCCAGGCCAGGCCCACGGTGACGGCGCCGAACGGCATCACCGGCACGAAGCGCAGGAACAGCGTGTAGCTCACCGGGTGGCGCTCGAAGCCGTGGTGCAGTTTCGCGACGATGGCCGGCGGATGCTTGCTGCCCGTGCCGAAGGCGTAGCGGCTGGCCAGGTACAGGATCAGCGTGCCCAGCGTGAGGCCCGCCGACGAGCACAGCGTGCCGTCCACCACACCGAACGCATAGCCGCCGGCGAGGATGATGACGATGGTGCCGGGGATGCCGGTGGCCATGCCCAGCGTGAGCAGGCCGATGTAGGTCAAGCGGCTCAGCCACGGATGCTCGGCGATGTGCATGCGGATCTGGTGCTGGTGCGCGACCAGGTGCTGCGGATTGAAGCGGTCCAGCGCGCCGGAGGCATACAGCGTGACCCCGGCGAGCAGCAGCAGGATCAGCGGCAACGCGGCGCGCAGGCGTTTCAATACGATGCGCCGCGGGCGCCGTAGACGGCGAGGACGTCGCGCGCTTCGTCGCGCCGGATGTCGCGGCGCACGCCGATGCCGCGGCGCTCCAGCTCGCCGGCCCAGTCGGCGGGCAGCGGGCCTTCGTCGAACTCGGTAAGTTCCTCCACGTCCTCGGCGCGCGCGCCGATCAGCAGTTCGTCGATGCCGGCCCATACGGTGGCGCCGAAGCACTGGCAGCAGGGCTGCGCGCTGGTGGCCAGCGCATAGCGGCCACCGTTGGCGTTGATGCGGAAGCTGGCGAGGCGCTGCTGCGCGCTCATGTAGGCCATCATCTCGGCGTGCGCCACCGAGCAGGTCTGCGGCACCACGCGGTTCACGCCCACCGACACCACGCGGCCTTCGGCGTCGAACACCGCCGCGCCGAACGGGCCACCCTCGCCGTGCTCGATGTTGCGGCGGGCCAGCGCGATGGCGAGGCCTACGCGCTCATCGTCGCCGACGTAGCGGTGCGTGCCGTCGACCACTTCGTTGATCCACGGCGGCAGGGTTAGGTGGATCTGCATCGGCAGCAGCATCGCGGGCCTCACTTCGCCCAGGTGTCGCGCAGGGTCACCACGCGGTTGAACACCGGCGACTCGGCGCGATGTTCCACGCGATCCGCCACGAAGTAGCCCAGCCGCTCGAACTGGTAGCGCTGCTCGGGCTCGGCTTGCGCGGCGGCGGGTTCGATCCAGCCCTGCACCACGCGCTTGGCTTCGGGATTGATGTGCGAGGTCCACGGCTGGCCGTCGTCCTCGGCATCCGGCGCGGCCACGTTGAACAGGCGGTCGTACACGCGCACTTCGGCAGCCATCGCGTGCGGCGCGCTGACCCAGTGGATGGTGCCCTTCACCTTGCGGTCGGCGCCGGGCAGGCCGGCGCGCGATTCGGGGTCCAGCGTGCAGCGCAGTTCGGTGATGTTGCCGGCGGCGTCCTTCAGCACGTCTTCGCACTTCACGATGCCCACGCCGCGCAGGCGCACCTCGCCGCCGGGCACCAGGCGCTTCCAGCCCTTGGGCGGCACTTCGGCGAAGTCCTCGCGCTCGATCCACAGCTCGCGCGCGAACGGCACCTCGCGCGTGCCGAAGCTGTCGTCCTTCGGATGGTTCGGGAAAGCCAGCGTTTCCGCGTGGCTATCCGGCAGGTTGGTGATGACCAGCTTGAGCGGGTCGAGCACGGCCAGGCGGCGCGGCGCGCTGGCGTCGAGGTCCTCGCGGATGCAGTTCTCGAGGATGGCGTAGTCGATCACGCTGTTCTGCTTGGAGATACCCACGCGCTCGATCAGCAGGCGCAGGCCGGCCGGCGTGAAACCGCGGCGGCGCATGCCGCGCAGGGTATTCATGCGCGGGTCGTCCCAGCCGTCGACGAAGCCCTCGGCGACCAGCTGCGCGAGCTTGCGCTTGCTGGTGATGCAGTAGCTGAGGTTGAGGCGCGAGAACTCGATCTGGCGCGGCTTGGCGGGCTTCGCCTCGATGCCGGCGGCGACCACCGATTGCCACAGCCCGGGGTGGTTCGGCAGGTCCACCTTGTCCACGCACCAGTCGTACAGCGGGCGGTGGTCCTCGAACTCCAGCGTGCACAGCGAATGCGTGATGCCTTCCATCGCGTCGGACAGCGCGTGCGCGAAGTCGTACATCGGGTAGATCGGCCACGCGTCGCCGGTGTTCTGGTGCGTCACTTTGCGGATGCGGTACAGCGCCGGGTCGCGCAGGTTGATGTTGCCCGCGGCCATGTCGATCTTCGCGCGCAGCGTGCGGCTGCCGTCCGCGAACTCGCCCGCGCGCATGCGCTGGAACAGGTCGAGGTTCTCCGCGACGCTGCGCTCGCGGTACGGCGAGTTGCGGCCGGGCGCGGTCAGCGTGCCGCGGTACTCGCGCATCTCGTCGGCGCTGAGGTCGTCCACGTAGGCCAGGCCGTCCGCGATCAGCTTGAGCGCGGCGCGGTAGAACACATCGAAGTAGTCCGAGGCGTGGCGCAGGTCGTGCCATTCGAAGCCCAGCCAGCGCACGTCGTCCTTGATGCCCTGCACGAACTCCGGGTCTTCCTTGCCGGGGTTGGTGTCGTCCAGCCGCAGGTTGCACCAGCCGCCGAACTCGCGCGCGATGCCGAAGCTGAGGCAGATCGCCTTGGCGTGGCCGATGTGCAGGTAGCCGTTAGGCTCCGGCGGGAACCGCGTATGGATGCCGGCGTGCTTGCCCGAGCCCAGGTCCTCGCGCACGATCTGGCGGATGAAGTCGCGCGGGCCGTCGCTGGCGGCAAGGGCGGACTCGGCAGGGCTGGGCGTGCTCGACATGCAACGGTCTCGTGGTCTGGCAAGGGAATCCCCCGAAGTTTACCTTGTCCCCGGCGGCAGTCGCAGGCTTGCCGTGGACGCATGGCGGGGCTAGCGTGCAGCCATGCATACCGTCTACCGGGCCGAAAACCTGTTCGATGCGCACCTGGTGAAGGATGCGCTGGAACACGCGCAGATCCCCGCCTTCATCGCCGGCGAATACCTCACCGGCGGCGTGGGCCAGTTGCCGGCGCTGGACTACCTTGCGGTGATGGTGCCCGACTCCGGCGCGGAAGCCGCCGAAGGCATCGTGCGCGAAGTCGAGGCGCAGCTGGCCGAGGCGCGCGAGGCGTTGCGCGAATGGGACGACGATCCCGGCCTGCCGGTGGGCGTGCCTTGCTGACCGTGGAAGGCGCGATGCCCCCGTTCGCCGCCTTGATCCGCGCCGTGCCGGACTTCCCTGGGCCCGGCGTGCTGTTCCGCGACGTCACGCCGCTGCTGGCCGACGCGCAGGGCTTCGCCGACTGCATCGCCGCGCTGGCCGCGCCGTGGCGCGATGCCGGGGTGCAGGCGGTGTGTGGCATCGAGGCGCGTGGCTTCATCTTCGGCGCTGCGCTGGCGCAGGCGTTGGGTGCGGGCTTCGTGCCGCTGCGCAAGCCGGGCAAGCTGCCGCCGCCGGTGCTGGCGGTGGACTATCAACTGGAATACGGCAGCGACCGGCTGGAGGCGCGCAGCGACGCGATCGCGCCGGGCACCCGCGTGCTGCTGGCGGACGACGTGCTGGCCACCGGCGGCACGCTCGCCGCGGCGCAGGCGCTGGTGGCGCGCTGCGGCGGCGAAGTGGTGGGCGCGTCGGTGCTCATCGAGCTGGAGGCGCTGCGCGGCCGCGCGCGCTGGAGCGGCGACCGGCCGTTGCACGCCCTGTTGCGATACTGATCGCGATCGCCGCCGGATCGCGTTCGCCGATCCGTTCCTCCATGTCGGAAACAGGCATCGGCAACACTTGCCGACGCGCTCGGATGACTATTGCGGACCGGGCGGGGCCGGGTCGGCTTGTCCCGCAGGCAGGTCGACCGCGGTGACATAGAACAACTCGCAGGCGCCGGCGCCCGTGTCGTCCCGCGTCATCGACGTGCGCCAATGCCAGCCGCCCGCACGGTCGGCATCCACGAGGAAGCCATCCAGCGCCACCACCTGGCCCACGCGCACGCGCGCCAGTTCGCGGCGCACGCCGGCATCGGCGGGGATCAGGTGCATGTTGGCGCTGTGCGTCTCGATTTCGCGGCGCGGTATCGGGAACTCCTGCACGTGCCAGTAGTAGAAGCGGCCGGATTGCGAGATGTCGATGTCCTTCAGCACGGCGCTGTCGGACATGCGGCCCCAGCCGAACGCGAAGTCCTCCGGCACCAGCGCCGCGCCGGCGTCGGCATGGTAGTTCTCGGTGGACAGCACGCGCGCCACGAGGCTGAACTTCGCGCGCGGGGTGAGCGTGAAGTCGCCGAAGCGGATGGGCTCCATCGGCGCATCCAGCGCCGTCTGCACCGGATCGTCCGGCGCCAGTTCGCCCGGGCCCGGGTGCAATGGCCGCGTGTGCCACCACGACCAGCCGCCCCAGAGCGCCAGCAGCAGGGCAACGATGAGCCAGGGGGAGGGCCGGTCGCGGCGCATTCGGTGGGTAGCCTTGATATGGTGAAACGTGGGTGATCGCGGGAGCGTAGCTGAATCGAACCCGACGTCTTGTTGCTACCATCCCGGTATCGCGTTAGAGTGATTCATGCGCATCATCGCCCTTTCCACCTTGCGGACGTTCTGGGTGTCGCATCCTGCTGCTGAAACGCCGCTGCGATCGTGGTACGCCTTGGCAAGCCGTGCTGTCTGGAAGACGCCGGCAGACGTCAAGGCTGCCTACGGAAACGCCAGCTTCACCGGGAACAACCGGGTCGTGTTCAACATCAAAGGGAACGACTACCGCCTGGTGGTGGCGGTGCGTTACGACAAAGGGCTGATGTACGTGCGCTTCGTGGGCACGCATCGCCAGTACGACAAGATCGATGTCGAGACGATTTGAAGGAGTCCAACATGGAACTCAAGCTGATTCGCACCAAGAAAGACTATCGGGCAGCGCTGGCCGGGGTGGAACGCCTGTGGGATGCCCCCGCCAAATCGCCGGCCGCCGACCGACTGGATGTGCTGACCCTGTTGATCGAGCAATACGAGCGCGAGCACTTCCCGATGGTCGATCCCGACCCCATTGATTTTCTGGGGCACGTCATGGAAGCGCGCGGCTTGACGCGCAAGGATCTGGAACCCTACATCGGGCCGCGTGGACGGGTGTCGGACATCATGAACCGCATTCGCCCTCTCACGTTGGACATGATCCGCAAGCTGTCCGACGGCTTGAAGCTGCCCGCTGAGGTGCTGATCCGCCCTTACCGGCTGCGGCAGGCTGATGATGAGCGGGTAGCTGCGTGATATTGGTGAAGCGGGCGACTCTGGAGCTATTCCTATTTGGAAGAACCTAGCCCCATTCTCGTCCCATTATCGGGGGTGATAACTGCCCAATCATGCCGGCCGGATTGCGATGGCAATATGGAATCTATTCGAAAGCGACCAATGACAGGCAGATTGATGGAGTCCCCTGAATAGGCTGTCGCATGCTCCCATTCGTTAGCAGGCTGTTGAGAAACCCCTATCGCCAAGCCGATCGATCGATTTTGTTGATCGAAAACCCCCGGTAATGGCGCCCCCCGGACGCACGTTTCCTCAGGTCGGCGAGGGATTCCACCACTCGCCGATACCGCCCAGCCGGATCAGGTTGTAGGCCGCGAAGTTCCAGTGCACCCATGCGCTGACCTTAGCCATCCCGACCAACGGCAACTTGCGCAAATCACCGACGGTCTTGGCCCAGCCGAAGCACTGCTCGATGCGTTTACGCACCTTCAAACTCATGGCGTAGCCCTTGCCGCGTGCCGTACGCGCATCGATAGCGCTCTGCAAAAATTCGATCCAGAGTGAATTAAACCATCACATCTACGCAGGCCGCTTCACTCTACTCACCACCACATCCCGCGTATCCAGCAATCCCTTCGGCAACTCCCGGAACACGCCAGCAAGCTGCTTGAGAAAACCGCCCATCGCTGAACTCTTGCGCCACAGCATCGCGATGCGCCGGCTGGGCGGGTGGCTGCCGCGGAACTCGATCAGCCGCACGTTCGGGGCCTGCGCCACCGGCGGCTTCACCGCGAGCGTGGGCAGCAGGGTGATGCCGACTTCGGCGGCCACCATCTGGCGCAGGGTTTCCAGGCTGGTGGCGCGGAAGCCGCTCTTCTCGCCCGCGCCGGCGAGCTGGCAGACTTCCAGCGCCTGGTCGCGCAGGCAGTGGCCGTCCTCCAGCAGCAGCAGGCTCTGCTCGCCGAGGTCGGCCAGTTTCAGCGAGCCGCGCTTCGCCAGCGGATGCGATTGCGGCACGGCGAGCAGGAACGGTTCCTCGAACAGGAATTCGGCGTGCAGGCTTTCGTCGTGCACGGGCAGGGCGAGGATGCCGGCGTCGAGCCGGCCTTCGCGCAGGCGGCGCAGCACTTCCTCGGTCTTCTCCTCCACCAGCAGCAGTTCCAGCCGCGGGAAGCGTTCGCGCACCCGCGGCACCACGTGCGGCAGCAGGTAGGGGCCGAGGGTGGGGAAGATGCCCAGCCGCACCGTGCCGGATTCCGGGTCCAGCGTGCGCCGCGCGATGCCCTTGATCTGCTCCACCTCGTTGAGCACGTCGCGTGCGCGCGCGGCGATCTCGCGGCCCACGTCGGTGAGCAGCACCTTGCGCGGAGTGCGCTCCACCAGCGCCACGCCGAGTTCCTCCTCCAGCTTCTTGATCTGCGTGGACAACGTGGGCTGGCTGACGAAGCAGGCTTCCGCCGCGCGGCCGAAATGGCGCTGTTCGGCGAGCGCCACGAGGTAGTGCAGGTCGCGCAGGTTCATGGCGGGCTCGTCATAGGTGGTGGCTATGAAAAGGCATGGTAGCCATTGGGTTGGTCGGTGCAAACCGAGGAAGGTCTGGCTAACCGGCTTTTTGCTCGTCATTCCGGCGAAAGCCGGACAAAAGCGAGCCATGCGAGCGTTGAACAGCCGAAGGCTCGCCCCTTCCGGGCTACCCTCCGGGCGTTCCGCGCGCGAAGCGCTTGTCCGGCTTGACCAGCCTTCGGCTGTTGAAAAGCACCGTGCTGGGATGACGGGCAAAATCGGAGTCTCCGCATGCCTTATGGCACTGTGTGGAAAGTCATGCCGGGCCTAGCGTGAGCGTTTGCCTTCACTCCATGGGGAACCGCCATGCGCCGTCTCGTCCGTCCTCTCCTGCTCACTGCGCTGGCCGCCGGCTGCGGCATGGCCTTCGCCGCTTCCGCCGACCAGGTGCCATCGGGCCGCTTGCCGGCGTGGGCGGTGCCGCAGTCCTACCGGATCGCCTTCAAGGTGGATCCGGCGCAGACCGATTTCTCCGGCACCACCACGATCAAGGTGAAGCTCACCCAGGCCTCCGACCACGTGTGGCTGGACGGCGCCGAGCTGAAGGTGTCGAAGGTGACGGTGACCGACGCCGCGGGCAAGGCGCATGACGCGAAGTACGTCGAAGCCGATCCCAGGGCCGGCGTGGTGCGCGTGGACTTCGGCAGCACGCTGCCGGCCGGCGAGATCACGCTGCAGTTCGACTACAGCGCGCCGCTCAACGCGCAGTTGCAGGGGCTCTACAAGGTCAGTGCCAAGGGCCAGCCCTATGCGATGACGCAGATGGAGCCGATCAGCGCGCGCTTCGCCTTCCCCGGCTTCGACGAGCCGGGCTTCAAGACGCCGTTCGACATCTCGATCACCCTGCCCGACAACCAAGTCGCGGTGGCGAACACGCAGCAAGTGAGCGAGAAGCCCGCCGGCAAGGGCTGGAAGACGGTGACCTTCGCGCAGACCCTGCCGTTGCCGACCTACCTGGTGGCCTTTGCCGTGGGCCCGTGGGACATCACGCCCACCGCGGAAATCCCGCCCGACGCCTACCGCAGCAAGCCGCTGCCGCTGCGCGGCATCGCGGCCGCCGGCGAGGCGCATCGCATGAGCCACGTGATCTCCGAAACGCCGAGCATCATCCGTGCGCTGGAGAACTACTACGGCTTCGGTTACCCGTGGGACAAGCTGGACGTGCTCGCCGCGCCCGATTTCTCCGCCGGCGCGATGGAGAACGCGGGCCTGGTCACCTTCCGCGACTGGCTGCTGCTGCTCGACAAGGATTCGCCGGCGCGCAACGTGCGCGGCTCCTTCAACGTCACCGCGCACGAACTGGCCCACCAGTGGACCGGCGACACCGTGACGCTGGCCTGGTGGAACGACATCTGGCTCAACGAAGCCTTCGCCACCTGGATGCAGGAGAAGGTCACCGAGGAAGTCCACCCCGAATACCGCGCCGACCTCGACCGCGTGCGCGGCGCGCAGGGCGCGATGGCCAACGACAGCCTGGTCAGCGCGCGCAGGATCCGCCAGCCGATCACCGGCAACGGCGACATCATGACCGCCTTCGACGGCATCACCTACCAGAAGGGTGCCTCGGTGATCGGCATGTTCGAGAACTACGTGGGCGAGCAGACCTTCCAGAAGGGCATGCACGCCTACATCGAGGCGCACAAGTTCGGCAATGCGAATGCGGACGACCTGGTCGACGCCATCGCCACCGCCGCAGGCAAGGGCGACGGTTTCAAGCACGCGTTCAAGAGCTTCCTCGACCAGTCCGGCGTGCCCTACGTGCAGACCGCGCTGGAGCAGAAGAACGGCCAGACCGTGCTCACGCTGAAGCAGAGCCGCTACCTGCCGCTGGGCAGCCATGGCGACAGCCAGCGCACCTGGGGCATCCCGGTGTGCGTGCGCTACGGCACTGCCGACGGCAGCAAGGTGGCCTGCGAGATGCTCGACAAGGCCACCGGTTCGGTGGCCTTGCCCGGCGCCAGCAACCCGACCTGGGTGATGCCGAACGCGAACGCCGCCGGCTACTACCGCTTCAGCCTCGGCAAGGGCGAGCTGGACGCGCTGGCCAGGCAGGTCGCCAGCCTTGGCGACACCGAGCAACTGGCCTATGCCGATGCGATCAACGCCAGCTTCCAGCATGGCGACCTCGATGCCGGCCAGGTGCTGGCCGCGCTCAAGCCGCTCACCGCGTCCAGAACCAGCCAGGTGGCCACCGCGCCGCTGGGCCAGCTCGAGTGGATCTACCACCACGTGGCGAAGACCGACGCGCAACGCGCACGCATCGCCGACTGGGTGAAGGCCGCCTACCTGCCCAGGCTCGAGGCGCTGGGCTACCAGCGCAAGGCCGGCGAATCGGACGACGACGCCCTGCTGCGCAGCACGCTGGCCGGGGCGCTGGGTCTCGACTTCAAGCTGCCGGAGGCGCGCGCGGAACTGCTCAAGCAGGGCGAGGCCGCACTGCAGAAGAACGCCGACGGCCGCCTGAACCTCACCGCCGCCAACCCCGACCTGCTAGGCGACGCGCTGGGCGTGGCGGTGCAGACGCAGGGCAAGGTCGCGGTGGACGCGCTGGTCGCCGAGTTGCCGCAGACCAGCGATCCCGCGCTGCGCAACGGCATCCTCGGCGGCCTCGCCAGCGTCGAGGATCCGGCCCTGGCCGAGCAGGTGCGCGACTTCGCGATCAGCAAGCCGGTGAAGGTGGGCGAGATGGCCTCGCTGTTGCGTTCGGGCCGCGACACGCAGGCCCAGCGCGACGCGACGTGGACGTGGTTCGACGGCCACTATGCGCAGATCCTCGCGCGCACCGGCAGCTTCGCCGGCGGCTTCCTGCCGATGCTGGCGGGTGGCGGCGGTTGCTCCCAAAAGGAGGCGCAGCGCCTGCAGTCGTTCTTCGGGTCGCGCATGAACGATGCCGCGGGCATCTCGCGCGGCCTGGCGCAGACCACCGAGTCCATCGAGCTGTGCGCGGCATTGACCGCCAGGCAGGATCCGGCCTCGATCACGCGCTGACCGGCTCTACGCCCGGGAAAACGACCAGCCCCGCCATGGCGGGGCTGGTCGTTTTCCGCGTCGCCGCAGGGGTATGCATCCATGCGATGCGACCATTGCCGTGGCCCTTGTCGTAGCATGGCCGTCCATTCAACCCACCGACATCGTCTACAGGGGGACGCATGATCGAGCTGGAAATCCAGGCGCTCGCGTTGCAACGCGAGGGCCTGCTCATCGAGGTCGGTCGGCTGGCCGGCACTTGTGGCTACACCCTGGTGCGGCAGCGGCTGGTACAGGATCCGCACGGAACCCTGCTGTCCATGGTCGTGCGCGGCTCATGGTTCAAGAAGCGCGCGTTGCGCGGGGCGCTGGCGTCGTGCGACCGCCTCGTCAGCTTCGAATTGCATGGCGTCGTGGAAGGTGTGCAGCGCGGGCATTTCGCCGCCACCAACACGACCGTGTCCAACTACGTGCCGCCGCCCGCGCCCGAACCCGAACCCGTCGAGGAAGTGGTCGAGGAAATCGTCGAGGCCGCTCCCGCGCCGCCGCCCGCCAAGGCACCCGTGCAGGCGCCGGTGCCCGCGCCCGCGGAATCGTTCGAGGAATTCATCGTGGTGCACCGGCCCGCGCCCGCGCCCGCGCCGGCGCCCGCGCCGGCGGAGCCGCCGCCCGCGCCCTTCGTGGAAGCGGAGGTGCTGGAAGCCGACGTGGCCGCGGTGGACAAGGCGCTGGCCTCGCTGGAGTACGACTACCCGCGCATCGTGCCCAACCTGCTGGCGCTGGACCGCAAGGTGGCCGCCGGCGCGCGCGAGTCGTCGCTGCGGCTGGCCGGGCTGCGCGTCGGCGCGTGGCTGCACGCGCGCGAGCATGCGCGCGACGGCAGGCAGCCGCTGGCCGCCGCGCTCGCCGCCATCGGCGGACCGGCCCTGCGGGCCATTGCGGAAGTCGACCTGCAGGACGGCCAGTTGCACATACGCCACAGCCCGCTGTGCGCGGAAGACGGCCATTCCGGTTGCAGCTTCTACGGTGGCTTCCTGGAAGGCCTGCTGGCACCCGCCATCGCGCCGCAAGGCTTGTCGATCTTCCCTGTCTGCTGCCGCAGCTTCGGCGCCGACGACTGCGTGCTGGCCATATCCGAATAGTCGCCGGCGCAATTCCTGGGATCACGGACAGGCCCTTACACTGTGCCGGCCATGGGGGCACAGGGAGATGGGAATGCTCGCTCGACTGATCGGATGCCTGGGGCTTGGCTTGCTGGTGGCTGCGCCATTGCAGGCGCAGGACGTGCCGCCGCCGCTGCGCGACTGGCAGGACTGGGTGCTGCACGACGTGCCGCAACACGCCTGTCCCTTCCTCGCCAACCGGTCGCCGGATACGGACAGCTACCGCTGCGCCTGGCCCGGCCGCCTGGCCCTGGATGCCGGCAAGGACGGCGCGCGCTTCAGCCTCGACGTGCACGTGGACGCACCGGGCTGGGTGGCGTTGCCGGGCGACGGGCACGCCTGGCCGCAGTCGGTGACGTCGAACAACCAGGCCGCCGTGGTGTTGCAGCACGGCGGCCGCCCGATGCTGTGGCTGACTCCCGGCGACTATCAGCTGCGCGGCACGCTGCCGTGGTCGGAGCGGCCCGCGCGCCTGCGCGTGCCGGCGGAAATCGGCCTGGTCGCGCTGAGCCTGGATGGCGCGGCGGTATCGCGCGTCGAACGCAACGGCGACGAGCTCACGTTGGGCGAGGCCGCCGCCGCGCAGCGCGCCGCGGATGCCTTGTCGTTGCGCGTCTACCGCGAACTCGCCGACGGCCTGCCCGCCACGCTGCAGACGCGGCTGCAACTGGACGTGGCCGGCAGCGCGCGCGAAGTCGTGCTTGGCCCGGCCTTGCCCACGGGCTTCGTCGCCACCGCGCTCGACGGCGACTTGCCGGCACGGCTGGAAAGCGATGGCCGCCTGCGCCTGCAGTTGCGGCCGGGGCACTGGGTCCTGACGCTGGACGCGCGCGCCACCGCGCCGTTGCAGCAGGTGGCGCTGAAACTGCCGGCCGAGCCGTGGCCGCGGCAGGAGACATGGAGCTACCGGGACGATCCCGCATTCCGCGGCAGCCGCGCGGAAGGGCAGGGCGTCGACGCCGCGCAAGCCGGCGTGCCCGACGACTGGAGCGACTTGCCCGCGTTCGCGCTGGACAACGGCGCCGGGCTCGCCATCGCCGCCGGCACGCGCGGCGACGAAGGCGGCAAGGGCGACCAGATCCACCTGCAACGCGAGCTGTGGCTGGACTTCGACGGCCGCGGCCTGCGCGTGGCCGACCATCTCAGCGGCGACCTGCGCCTGCACCAGCGGCTGGATGTCACCGCGCCGTGGCAACTGCAGCGCGCCAGCGAAGGCGACACGCCGCTGCTGGTCAGCAAGGGCGGCGACGGCCGCAGCGGCGTCGAGCTGCGCACGCGCAAGCTCGACCTGGATGCCGGCCTGCGCCTGGCCGGACACGGCGGCGCGATTCCCGCATCCGGCTGGCAACTGCCGCTGGAGGGCATCGACGCCACCCTGCACCTGCCCTTCGGCTATCGCCTGATCGCCGCCCCCGGCGCGGATCGCGCGCCGGAGACGTGGGTGGCGCAATGGAGCCTGCTCGACCTGTTCGTGCTCGCGCTGGTCGCCTTGCTGGCCGGTCGCCTGCTCGGCTGGCGCTGGGCGTTGCTCGCGGCGCTGTATCTCGCGCTGGGCCGCCATGAGGAAGGCGCGCCGTTGTGGACGCTGGCCGCGATGCTGCTGCTGGCACTGCTGATGCGCGCCCTGCCGGACGGCCGACTGCGCGTCGCCGTGCATGCGGCGGCGGCCGCGATGCTGGCGCTGGCGGCGCTGTGGAGCCTGCCGTTCGCGGCGCGGCAATTGCAGTACGCACTGCATCCGCAGCTGGAAGGCGGATCGTTCGCGCAGGTGGAATTTGCCGATGCGCTGTCGCGTCAGAATCTGAAGCAGGAAGTGGAGCCGCAGGCGGCGGCCGCTCCCGCGCCGGTGGCGCCCCCGCCCCCGCCACCAGCGCCGCCGGCCCCGCCTTCAGAAATGCAGGCGCCAGCCGAGCAGGCGGCCCCGGCGCCTCGCATGGTGCTTTCTTCCATGGTGGTGACCGCTTCGGCCATGCCGAGCCCGGGCCCCACCGATTTCGACAGTCGCAGCATGATCCAGGCCGGTGCGGGCACGCCGAGCTGGGACCAGGGCAACAACTACGAACTCGGCTGGTCCGGCCCGGTCGGCGCGGAACAGACCACGCGCCTGCTGATCGCGCCGCGCTGGCTGGTGCGCCTGCTGCGCGTGGCGATGGTCGCCCTGCTGGCGGCGCTGCTGGCGAAGCTGCTCTCCCGCTTGCGCCCGTGGCGCATGTCAAGGCCGATCGCACGCGGCGTCAGCGCGACCGGCGCGCTGCTGCTTGCCATGGCGTTGCTGCCGTCGGTGTCGCATGCACAGAACCTGCCCGACCAGGACATGCTGAGTGCGTTGAAGGACCGTCTCACCGAGGCGCCGAAATGCGCGCCCGCCTGCGCCAGCGTGGCACAGGCGCAACTGCAGGCCGGCGGCGATGCCTTGGACCTGGCGCTGGACGTGGACGCGGGCGCCACCGTGGCCTTGCCGTTGCCGCATCCCGACGACGCGCTGCAACTGCTCGACGCCAGCGTGGACGGCCATCCTGCCGCGCTGGTGCGCGACGGCGATGGCGCGCTGCTGCGCCTGGAGCGTGGCGTGCACCGGATCGGCCTGCATTACCGCATCGGCGCGGCGGACAGCGCCAGCCTGCGCTTCGCGCTGCGTCCGCAACGGGTGGCGTTCGATGGCCAGGGCTGGTCGCTGGACGGCGTGGACGGCGGGCGCATGCTGGGCGACAGCCTCGCGCTGCAGCGCGAGCGCGTTGCCGGCAACGGCGAGCCGGCGGCCGTCGCGCAGGACTTCCCGCCCTATGTGCGGCTGACCCGGCGCCTGCTGCTGGGCGTGGACTGGCAGGTGGAGAACACGGTGCAACGCATCGCGCCGGCGGAAGGCGGTTTCAGCCTCGCCCTGCCGCTGCTGGCCGGCGAGCATCCGCAAGGCGATGGCGCACTGGTCAAGGACGGCCGCATCGACGTCACCTTCAATGCGGGCAGCAACGTCGTGCGCTGGACGAGCCGGCTGGATCACGCGGCCAGGCTGGCGCTCGCGGCGCCGGCGCTGGGCGAGCGCGCCGAAGTCTGGGAAATCGTCGCCGCGCCGATGTGGCACGTCGATGCGCAAGGGGTGCCGACCAGCGCCAGCGATACGGGCTTGCGTTTCCAGCCGTTGCCCGGCGAAACCCTGCAGCTCGGCTTCAGCCAGCCGGTCGCCGCCGATGGCGGCAGCCTCGCCTTCGACGGCGTGGGCGTGCAGAGCCGCGTAGGCGAACACAGCACGGAAACCACGCTCACGCTCGCGGCGCGCAGCACGCGCGGCGGCGAGCACGCGATCGGCCTGCCGGCGGGCGCGGAACTGCTGGAGGCCAGCCGCGACGGCGAGGCGCTGAACCTCGCCGTGCGCAACGGCAAGCTCGGCCTGCCGCTGCTGCCCGGCGCGCACACCTACAGCCTGCGGCTGCGCGAACCGCACGGCGTCGCCACGCGCCTCGGCACATCGTCGTTCGCGCTGGATGCGCCGGCGGCGAACATCGCCAGCGAGCTCGACCTGCCGCAGGACCGCTGGGTGCTGTGGACCCGGGGGCCGACCACCGGGCCGGCGGTGATGTACTGGTCGCAACTGGCGGTGCTGCTGCTCGTCGCCTGGCTGCTCGCCCGCCACGCGCCCACGCCGCTGCGCTTCCGCCATTGGCTGCTGCTGGGCCTGGGCTTCTCCGCCTTCGCGTGGGGCGCGTTCGCGCTGGTGGTGGCGTGGCTGGTCCTGACCGGGTTGCGCGCGCGCTGGACACCCGCGGAACGGCTGCCCGCGACGCGCTTCAACCTCGCGCAACTCGGCCTTGCCCTGCTCACCGCGCTGGCGCTGGCCGTGCTGGTCGCCGCCGTGCCCAAGGGCCTGCTCGGCGTACCGGACATGCACGTCGCCGGCAACGGCTCCGAGGCCTGGCAATTGCGCTGGTTCGCCGACCAGGGCAGCGGCGTCCTGCCTGCCGGCGGCGTGGTCAGCGTGTCGCTGTGGTTCTACAAGCTGGCCATGCTGGCCTGGGCGCTGTGGCTGGCCTTCGCGCTGATCGGCTGGTTGCAGTGGGCATTCGCCGCATGGACGCACGGCGGCTACTGGCGTCGTCGCGATGTCGGGAAGGATCCTCCCGCACAGCCGCCCTTGCCGGAGGAGGCGCCGCATGGCTGAGCTACGCGCGGCGCTGGCCGCGGCGGCGCTGCGTCTCGGCGAGCGCGTCGATGCCGAGGCCTTGCTGCTGCACGTGCTGGGCCAATCGCGCGGCTGGCTGTTCGCGCATGCCTGCGATGCGCTGGATCCGGACGTCCAGACGGCTTTCGACGCCCTGGTCGAAAGGCGCGCGGCGGGCGAGCCGGTGGCTTATCTCACCGGCAGGCGCGGCTTCTGGACGCTGGACCTGGAGGTGACGCCGGCCACCCTGATCCCGCGTCCGGAAACCGAGACGCTGGTGGAGCTGGCATTGCAGCGCCTGCCGGGCGATGCGGCGGCACGCGTGGCCGACCTCGGCACGGGCAGCGGAGCGGTCGCGTTGGCGATCGCCAGCGAGCGGCCGCACGCGCAAGTCGTCGCCACGGACGCCAGCGCCGCCGCGCTGGCGGTGGCGCAACGCAATGCGCGGCGGCTCGGCATCGCCAACGTGCGCTTCGTCGAAGGCGACTGGCTGGCGCCGTTGGCGGGCGAGCGCTTCGCGCTGGTCGTTTCCAACCCGCCCTACATCGAGGCGGCCGATCCGCATCTCGCACAAGGCGACCTGCGTTTCGAGCCGGCCTCGGCGCTGGCTTCCGGCCTCGACGGCCTCGACGACATCCGCCGCATCGTCGCCGCTGCGCGCGCGCATCTCGAACCCGGCGGCTGGCTGCTGTTCGAGCACGGCTGGAACCAGGGCGACGCCGCGCGCGCGCTGCTGGATGCGGCGGGCTATGCCGAAGTGTTCACCGCACGGGACCTGGAGGCGCGCGATCGGGTGAGTGGCGGGATGTGGACGGCATGAACCCGGCCCGCTTCAGTGGTAGTCGTCTTCGCGTTGATGGCGAATGGCGAGGAGGGTGACGGTGTCGCCGTTCCCGATCTCGTACAGGGCCACATAGCCCGATGCGCCGAACGACACCAATAGTTCGCGCAGGAATGGATTGTCCGGGTCAGCCTTGCGGCAGGTGAAGGGGAATGATCGAAGCAGGTCGATCCCTTTCTCGATGGCATCCAGTGCCCGCTGCGCTGCGTCCACATCCTGTTCCAGCAGGAAACCGTAAAGACGCAATAGATCCTCGCGCGCCGCTTTCGTGTAGCGGACCCGCCAGTTCACCGCCTGGCCTTGCGCGCCTTGGCCAGCATGCCGCGCAATTCGGCGTGTACCGCGTCGGCTTCAAAGTACGTACCTGTCCGATACGCCTCGTCCCGCGATGCGATGCCGCGCGCAATGAATTCGCGTTGCTGCTGGCGGCGATTCACTTCGTCGCGCAGCGACTGTTCCATGAAGCCTGACAGGCTTTCGCCTTCACGCAGCACGGATTCGGCTGCCTTGCGCAAGACCGGGTCGACCCGGAGCGACGGCATGGATGCGGTTTTCATGGCGGCACCTTTTGCGTTGCATTTGCAATGCAAAGCCTAGCACGTGCACGCGACGAAGGGGTCACGACGATGCATCGCCCGAAAAAGCCTCGGCCTATCTCTGTGACGTCAACCTGCGCTGGCGACGCTCGCTCCGACCGCCTGCGGAAACCGCGCATGGATCGCGCGGCGGATGCCGGGCAGGTCGAGGCCGGCCATGCTCAGCACTTCCTCGCGGCTGCCGTGTTCCAGGTAAGCGTCCGGCAGGCCGAGGTGCAGGACGGGCTTGACGATGCCGTGGGCGGCCAGGCATTCGGCCACCGCGCTGCCGGCGCCGCCGGCGACGGCGTTGTCTTCCAGCGTGACGAAGGCGTCGTGGGTCCGGGCGAGTTCCACGACCAGCGCTTCGTCCAGCGGCTTCACGAAGCGCATGTTGACCAGGGTGGCGTCCAGTTCCGCGGCGATTTCCGTGGCCGGGGAAAGCATCGCGCCGAAGCTCAGCAGGGCGAGGCCGTGGCCGCGGCGGCGCAGTTCGGCCTTGCCGATGGGCAGCGTGTCGAGCTCCGGGCGGATGGCGATGCCCGGGCCGGTGCCGCGCGGGTAGCGGACCGCGGCGGGGCCGGCGTACTGGAAGCCGGTGCTGAGCATCATGCGGCACTCGTTCTCGTCCGCCGGCGCCATGATCACCATGTTGGGCAGGCAGCGCAGGAAGCTGAGGTCGAAGCTGCCCGCGTGCGTGGCGCCGTCAGGGCCGACCACGCCGGCGCGGTCGATGGCGAAGGTGACGTCGAGGTTCTGCAGCGCCACGTCGTGGAT
Organism: Rhodanobacter sp. DHB23; assembly: GCF_014842975.1. Taxonomy (GTDB): domain Bacteria; phylum Pseudomonadota; class Gammaproteobacteria; order Xanthomonadales; family Rhodanobacteraceae; genus Rhodanobacter_A. The sequence continues at coordinate 57,197 of NZ_JACYXK010000023.1, forward strand.
GGCCTGGTCGTAGGCGCGCTGCAGGAAGGTGGAGTAGATCGCCACCACCGGCTTGGCGCCTTCGCAGGCCATGCCAGCGGCCAGCGTCACCGCGTGCTGTTCGGCGATCGCCACGTCGAAGTAGCGCTCGGGGTATTCCCTGGAGAAGCGCACCAGGCCGGAACCTTCGCGCATCGCGGGCGTGATGCCCAGCAGGCGCTCGTCGGCGGCGGCCTGGTCGCACAGCCAGTCGCTGAAGATGTCGGTGTAGCTGGGCCTGGCCGGCGCGTTCTTCTTGACCAGGCCCGCCTCGGGGTCGAACGGGCCGACGGCGTGGTATTCGATCTGCGCCTGCTCGGCGGGCGCGTAGCCCTTGCCCTTGGTGGTGACCACGTGCAGCAGCTGCGGGCCGGGCAGGTTCTTCACCGTGCGCAGCGCGGCCAGCAGTTGCGGGATGTTGTGGCCGTCGATCGGGCCGGTGTAGTGGAAGCCCAGTTCCTCGAACAGCGTCGAAGGCACGAACATGCCCTTGGCGTGCTCCTCCCAGCGCTTGAAGAAGCGGCCGGCGAAGGACTGCTTGGGGATCGCCCGCTTGGCGCGCTCGCGCATGGCGTTGAGCCGGCGGCTGGCCAGCGCGCGCGACATGATCTTGGTCATCGCGCCCACGTTCTCGCTGATCGACATGCCGTTGTCGTTGAACACCACCAGCATGTCCGGCTCGACGTCGCCGCCGTGGTTGAGCGCCTCGAACGCCATGCCGGCGGTCATCGCGCCGTCGCCGATCACCGCCACGAACTTGCGCGGGTCGCCCTTGCGCTGCGCGGCGATGGCCATGCCCAGCGCGGCCGAGATCGAGGTGGACGAATGGCCCACGCCGAAGGTGTCGTACTCGCTTTCCTCGCGGCGCGGGAACGGGGCGAGGCCGTCCTTCTTCTTGATCGTGGTGATGCGGTCGCGGCGGCCGGTGAGGATCTTGTGCGGGTAGCACTGGTGGCCGACGTCCCACACCAGCCGGTCGGTGGGGGTGTCGAACACGTGGTGCAGCGCCACGGTGAGTTCCACCACGCCCAGGCCCGCGCCGAAATGGCCGCCGGAGCTGGCCACGGCCTCGATCAGGTACTGGCGCAGCTCGTCGGCGACGGCGGGCAGCTCCTCGTCGGGGACGCGGCGCAGGTCAGCCGGCGACTCGATGGCCGCCAGGTGGGGATAGCGTGCAGGATCTTTCATCCGCCTATTGTTGGCCCGGCGGCGGGGCAGGGCAAGGGCGGCGGTCTGGCGGCGCGGTGGCCCGTCCGAGGTGGCAGGCTCCCGAATCCCGAATCCCGAATCCCGGCTCTCAACCCATCGCCCGCCGCCGGTCGCGCGGCAGGTGGCTGACCAGGAAGTCCATCTGGTCGCTCAGGATGTTGCGGTTGGAGAGGATCAGGTGTTCCACCCAACTGGGCCGGTAGGGCACAGCCAGCAGCGGCATGTGGGCCTGCTGCGGGGTGCGGTTGCTCTTCCTGAGGTTGCAGGCGACGCAGGCGCTGACCACGTTCTCCCACTCGTCGCGGCCGCCCCTGGACACCGGCTGCACGTGGTCGCGGGTCAGCTCGCCGCGGCTGAAGTGCTCGCCGCAGTACAGGCACAGGTGGCGGTCGCGGGCGAACAGCGCGCTGTTGGTGAGCGCGGGGGCCGGGTCGACCGCGTGTTCGTGGCAGTGGCCGGTGCTGGCGATGATGGGGTGCAGGGCGAGCTGGCTCTGCACGCCCAGGGCGCGGTTGTGGCCGCCGTGCACGGTGAGGCAGGGGTCGCCCAGCGTCCAGGCCACCGCGTCGCGCACGTACAGGCACGCGGCATCCTGCCAGCTGATCCAGTCCAGGATGCGGCCGGCGGCGTCCAGTGACAGCACGCGGGTCGAATGCAGGTCGGCCCGGTTGGCGACTTCCATCAGCATGCGGTTCGTCCTTCCTTACGAGAAAGAGCGCGGCAATCATGCAACGGTGTTCGGATGCACCCGAGCATAGAACAAAATTTGTTGCAAACGCACGCAAATAGGCCCTTGGCTCAATCAGATAGCTCCCCGCGGGCATTCACGGCCGGCCGCGGGCGCTGATATAGTGATCGTTCGTTTGCAGACCCGACGCCGGGTTTGGGAGGGGGGGCCGATGGTGGCAACCCCGGCACGGCGGGGCAGAGGTAATGACGTGGCTGAAGTTCTTTTCTACGAGCGCCCGGTGCCGCTCAACCGTACCGCACACAAGGATCTGCGCCTGAAGCCGATCCCGAACATGAAATTCGCGCTGAACGCCCATTCCGTGCCGCTCACCGGCGTGGAGTTCGCCCTGGCCACGCGCGACATGCCCATCGTGTTCGCCGGCAACGACCTCGCTTCCGCCGGCCCGGTGGCCCTGCTGGGCCTGCGCCAGAACGAAAACCTGTTCGTGGATGCCAACGGCCAGTGGCTGCCGGGCGCCTACGTGCCGGCCTTCGTGCGCCGCTATCCGTTCGTGCTGGCCGAGAAGCCGGCTGGCCAGGAAGGCGACGACTTCGCCGTGTTCCTCGACGAAGGCTACGAGGGTTTCAACGCCAACGAAGGCGACCGCCTGTTCAACGAGGACGGCAGCGACACCGAGATGCTGAGCCGCGCCGTGGGTTTCCTCGGCGAGTTCCAGCAGCACGTGGCGCGCACCCGCTGGTTCATGGAGCAGCTGCGCAAGCACGACCTGCTGGAGCAGCGCAACATCAGCATGCGCAAGGACTCGCCGGACGGCCAGGGCGGCAACGTCATCAACCTCAACGGCCTGTTCGTGGTCAACGAGGAAAAGCTGCGCCAGCTCGACGAGAAGACCGCGCAGGAGTTCCTGCGTGAAGGCGTCCTCGGCTGGATCTACGCGCACCTGATCTCGATGAACAACCTCGACCGCCTGGGCCAGCGCCTGGGCTCGCGCGAGGACGGCGAAGCGGGTGCTTCCAGGAACTGAGGCTGGTCTTCTTGCCACGTCATTTCGGCCTGTGCCGGGGTGACGGGACAGCAAGGGGGCCTTCAGGCGCCTTGCGTGCCTGAAGCAAACGCCGCGACGGGCGACCGTCGCGGCGTTTGCTTTGGCGATTCTTTTGCGATCATCCCTGATCGCGAAGATCAAACGGGCGGCCATCCGTGGCCGCACTTTTCAATTCTTTTGCGATCGTCCCTGATTGCGAAGATCAAACGGGCGGCCATCCGTGGCCGCACTTTTCAATTCTTTTGCGATCGTCCTTGATTGCGAAGATCAAATGGGCGGCCATCCGTGGCCGCACTTTTCAATTCTTTTGCGATCGTCCCTGATTGCGAAGATCAAATGGGCGGCCATCCATGGCCGCACTTTTCAATTGCCCACCACCGGCAACGCGATGTAGCTGGCCTCGCCGGGTGCGTGATAGACGCGCTGGGTGGCTTTCACGTAGTCGGCGGGTTGCGCGAAGAAGATGTTGGGCACGAAGGTCTGCGGGTTGCGGTCGTACAGCGGGAACCAGCTCGACTGCACCTGCACCATGATGCGGTGGCCGGGCAGGAACACGTGGTTGGCGGCGGGCAGGTCGAAGCGGTAGGCCAGTGGCTGGTTGGCGGCGAGCGCTTCGGGCTTGTCCCAGCCGTTGCGGTAGCGGCCGCGGAAGATGTCCATCGACACGGCGAGCTGGTAGCCGCCCATCGCCGGTTGCTCGGCCACCTGGTCGGGATACACGTCGATCAGCTTCACCACCCAGTCGCTGTCGGTGCCGCTGGTGGAGGCGACCAGGTGCACCGCGGGCACGCCGGCGATGGCGAGCGGCTTGTCCAGCGGCGCCGTTTCGTAGGTGAGCACGTCGGTGCGGCCGGAGGCCTCGCGCTGGTCGTCCACCAGCCATTCCGACCAGGTGAGGCCATTGTCGTAGCCGACCGGCTGGATCGGCCGCGCGCGGAACGGCACCGGGTGCGCCGGGTCGGAGACGTATTCGTCATAGGCATTGCCACCCGCTGGTGCGTCGAAGCCGAGTCGCATCCCCGGTTGCAGGTACAGCGCCCGGCTCCTGGCGCTGCAGCCGCTGTCGCATGACAGCGGCCAGCGGTCCAGGCGCTGCCACTGGTCCGTGCCGGTCTGGAAGGCGGTGACCGGGGCGAGGCCGGCCACGGGCGCGCCGTCCTTGAGGTATTGCGCGAGGAACGGCCGCAGGATGTGCTCGCGGAAATACTTCGCGGTGTCGCTGCCGAAGCGGATCGCGCCCAGTGAGCTGCCTTCCTCGATCTCCTGGCCGTGGTGCCACGGGCCCATCACCAGCTTCACCTTGTCGCCGCCGGTGTCCTTGGGCTTGATCGCGCGATAGACGGCCAGCGCGCCGTAGATGTCCTCCTGGTCCCACAGGCTGTGCACCAGCATCACCGGCACGGTGAGCGGCTGCGCGGCAAGCAGCTTGTCCACCGCCTGCTGCTGCCAGAACGCGTCGTAGGCGGGATGGGCGAGGAGCTTGTTCCAGAATCCGAGTTGCCGCATGCCGTAGGCATCGCCCATCGCGCCGGTGGAGCCGTAGTGCATGAACAGGTCGTATTCGTCGTGGAAGCTGGTCCACCATTTCGCGGTGTTGTCGCGGGTGGCCTCCTGCTCGTAGATGTAGCTGAGGTTCTGCGCGCGGAAGGCGCCGTGGTGGAACCAGTCGTCGCCCATCCAGCCATCCACCATCGGGTTCATCGGCACCGCCGCCTTCAGCGCGGGATGCGGATGCACCAGCGACATCAGCGGCTCGAAGCCGTCGTAGGAGATGCCGATGGTGGCGACGCGCCCGTTCGTCTCGGGGATGTGCTTCACCAGCCAGGCTATGGTGTCCCAGGTGTCGGTGGCGTCGTCCACCGGCGTGGGGTTGAGCGGCCCGTGCACCGGGCGGTTCATCACGTAATCGCCTTCGGAACCGTACTTGCCGCGGATGTCCTGGATCACGCGGATGTAGCCGTCCTCCACGATCACGTCGGCGGCGTTGTCGTAGCCCTCCAGCAGTGTCTCGAGGTGGCCGCTCATGGTGTTGTGGGTGAGCTGGTGCGCGTCGTACGGCGTGCGGGTGAGCACAATACCGGCATGCTTCGCGCCTTTCGGAACCAGGATCACGGTGTTGAGCTTCACGCCGTCGCGCATCGGGATCATCACGTCGCGCTCGACGTAGTCGAAGCTGCCGATGGCCGGCTTGAAGCTGGCCGGCGTCTCGCTGGGGTAGCCGGGATACTTCGCCTGCGGCGCATCCGCGGCAGGCAGGGCGCCCGTCGCGGCGAGCAGGGCGGCGAACAGCGTGGCGAGCAGCGCGGGACCGGGGCCCGCGGCGATACGGCGTGGTGGCATGGTGTCGGTTCCCCTGTGGGATGGAGCAGCCGGGCCAGCTTATCGCGAAGCAGTCGATACCGGCTTCGCCAGCCGGAGCAGGTCCGCGTCGTAGCCCGCGGCCTCGTACAACGCGCGTGCGCGCTCGTTGCCGGGGAACACCGCCAGCGTCACCAGCTGGCAATGGTGCTCGCGCGCCCATTGCTCGGCATGCGCCAGCAGCGCCTTGCCCACGCCGCGGCCCTCGTGCGCCGGCGCCACGGCCAGGTCGGCGACGTGGCAGTTGCCGCGGCCGGTGAAGAAGTCCTCGGTGCGCTGCAGGTGGATGAAGCCCACCCGCGTGCCGTCGGCGTCCTCGGCCACGAACAGGTGGCTGTTCGCGGGCTGGTCTTCCAGGTGCCTGAGCAGCTCGTCGCGGATGCCTTCGATGCACTCGTGCCGTCGCCGCCACGCGGGCAGCGGGAAGTCCACGAAACGTGGTACCAGGGACAGGATGAAATCGTCGTCGTCTTCGGCCAGACGGATCAGCAGGGACGGGTCGCTCATGGTCGTCGCAGATGCGGAAACGTCCGCCGGTTCTACACCTGCACGGAGCGCGGCGGAAGTGCGCCAGGCCGGTTGGCGGCACGGCTATAGTGCGGACTTCATTGTTTTCGCGAGGACCGCTCATGCCAGCCACCCGCATCCGCCTGTCGTCTGGCGACGACGCCACGCTTGCGCAGGGCATCGCCGCGATCCAGGGCGAAATGAAGTTGCCGCTGGCGTTCCCGCCCGAGGTCGAGGCCGAGGCGGAACGGGCGGCTGCGCAGCCGCGGCTGCCCGACCTGGACCGCACCGACATCCCGCTGGTCACCATCGACCCGCCCGGTTCGATGGACCTGGACCAGGCCCTGCACTTCGAGCGGCGCGACGGCGGAGGCTACCGCGTGCACTACGCCATCGCCGACGTGGCCGCGTTCGTGGCGCCGGGCGGCGCGGTGGACGCGGAGGCGCATCGCCGCGGCGAAACCCTGTATGGCGCCGACTCGCGCATCCCGCTGCATCCGCCGGTGCTGTCCGAGGGCGCGGCCTCGCTGTTGCCGGACCAGTTGCGGCCCGCGCTGCTGTGGACGATCGACCTCGACGCCAGCGGCGAGATCGCCGCCGTCGACGTGCGCCGCGCGCGGGTGAAGAGCCGCGCGCGGCTCGACTACGCCGGCGTGCAGCAGCAACTCGACGCCGGCACCGCCGACCCGCTGTGGACGCTGCTGCGCGAGGTGGGCGAGCTGCGCCAGCAGCGCGAACGGGCGCGCGGCGGCGTCAGCCTGGCGTTGCCCGAACAGGAGATCAGCGTGGTGGACGGCCAGTGGCAGCTGGAATACCGCGCCAACCAGCCGGACGAGGACTGGAACGCGCAGATCTCGCTGCTCACCGGCATGGCCGCAGCGCAGCTGATGATGAAGGGCAAGGTGGGCATCCTGCGCACGCTGCCGCCGCCGCAACCGCAGGACATCGCGCGGCTCAAGCGCACCGCGCAGGCGCTGGCCATCGCGTGGCCGGACGGGCAGGGCTACCCCGATTTCATCCGCACGCTCGATCCGTCGCAGGACACCCACGTCGCGATGCTCACCGCCTGCACCACCGTGCTGCGCGGCGCCGGCTACGTGGCCTTCGACGGCGCGCTGCCGGCGCAACCGCTGCAGTCCGCGGTGGCGGCCGAATACGCCCACGCCACCGCGCCGTTGCGCCGGCTGGTGGATCGCTACGTGGGCGAGGTGTGCGTGGCGTTGTGCGCGAACCAGCCGGTGCCGGACTGGGCGCGTGCCGCGTTGCCCGCGCTGCCGGCGCTGATGGCCGAGTCGGACCATCGCGCCAAGCACTACGAGCGCCAGGTAACCGAACTGGTCGAGGCGGTGTTGCTGGCGCCGCGGGTAGGCGAAACATTTCGCGGCGCCATCGTGGAAATCAACGGTGCCCATGGCGACGGCCACACCGGCGTGGTGATGCTGCGCGATCCCGCCATCGAGGCGGCCGTCGGTTCCTTGACGCCGCTGCAGCTCGGGCAGGAAGTGGCGGTTCGCCTGGTCGAGGCCGATCCGGCGAAGCGGCTGGTGCGCTTCGAACTGGCGGGTGGCGCGCAATGAAGGACGACGCCGGCACACGTCGCCGGCGGCTTCAGTTTACGCACGGCCTGCCGATCCGCTAGGGATTCGATGGCGGGTTTGCGGGAGGATGGCAGGGCTGCAGGCTGGTTGAAAAGGCGGCGTCGCTTGCGCAGGCAACGATGCTGCCGCTACGCCGGTGGTCGCGTGCGGATGAGGATATGCGCCTGAGCGGATGGAGAGTTGCATGCGTGGCCGGGCTGTTCTGCTGCATGGCGGCGGTTTCGTCCGCGTCCGTGCCAGTCGGTCCTGCCGCCGCGCCGGCGTCCGCGGACGCCCCGGCGCGCATCCGCGTGGCCACCAACGACAACTACCCGCCGTTCGTGTTCATCGACGGCGACGGCAAGCCGCAGGGCTACGAAGTCGACATGTGGCGGTTGTTCCAGCAGCACACCGGCATCCGGGTCGACCTGGTGCTCACGGACTGGGGCGACGCCATGCGGAACATGGCGAGCGGACGCGCGGACGTGATCGACATGCTCTACCGCACCCCCTCGCGCGAACTGCTGTTCGACTTTTCCGATCCCTATGCCAACCTGCCGGTGGGCATCTATGCGGACCGGAGCATCAGCGGCATCCGCGACGTGGCCACGCTGCGCGGCCTGCCGGTGGGCGTGCAACGCGGCGACGCCTGTGCCGAGCGGCTGAAGGCGGACGGCGTCACCGGCGTGCAGTTCTACGGTGACTACCAGGACATCATGCGGGCCGCGACCAAGGGCGATCTGCGCGTGTTCTGCATGGACCAGTATCCGGCGGACTACAACCTGTACCGGTACTCGGCGCTGGATCGCTTCTACGAGGCCTTCGTGCTGTTCACCGAGCAGTCGCACTGGGCCGTCCGCAAGGGCGATACGGCCATGTTCCTCGCGATCCAGCATGGCATGGCGCTCGTCACGCCGGACGAACGCGCGACGCTGCGCAAGCGCTGGCTGGATCACCCCTCGTCGGTGGCGACGGGTTACCAGCGCAATACCCGCATCGCGGCCATCGCGCTGGCGGTGGTGCTGGCGCTGGCGGCGCTGATGGCGCTGTGGGTATGGACGCTGCGCCGCACGGTGGCCGCGCGCACCGCTGCCCTGCGCTCGGAGGAGGGCAAGCTGCGGGCGATCTTCGATGCCAGCCCGGATGCGATGTGGGTGAAGGACCTCAGGGGCGTCTACCGCGAAGGCAACGATCGCGCGGTCGCACTGTTCCGCGCGCCCTGCGAGGCGCCGGTCGGGCGCCGTTGCGACGAATTGTTCGACGCGGGGTTCGCGGCGAAGGTGTGCGCGCTGGACGAGGAGGCCGCGCGGCTCGGCCGGAACACCAGCACCTTGTTGCCGCTGGACGCCGCCGATGGCACGGCCAGGCAATTCGAGGTCATCAGCGCGCCCCTGTTCACGCCGCAGGGCGAGCTGTACGGCGTGCTTAGCGCGGCGCGCGACGCCACCGACCGGCTGCTGGCCGAAGCGCAACTGCGGCTGTGGGCGCATGCGTTCCAGAACGCCGCCTTCGGCATGTACATCTGCGATGCGCGCAGCAAGACCCTGATCGCCGCCAACCCGACCTTCGCCAGCGAGCGCGGCTACACGGTGGAGGAGATGGCGGGCCTGTCGGTGGACGTGCTGTATCCGCCCGAGCTGGTCGCCGAGCGCGCGGCCCTGCGGGTGACGGCGGACCGGTTCGACCACTACGTGTGGGAAACCGAGCACGTGGCGAAGGACGGCCGGCGCTTCCCGGTATGGCTGGACTGCTCGGTGTTCCACGACGTCGAGGGCAACGCGCAATACGTGTTCATCCACGCCCAGGACATCACCGAGCGCAAGCGGGTGGAGGGCGAGCGGCGGCTGGCCGCCGTCGCGTTCGAGATGCAGGAGGCCTTGATGGTGCTGGACGCCGACCAGGTCATCCAGCGGGTCAACCAGGCCTTCATTGCGCTCACCGGTTACCAGCCGGGCGACGCGGTCGGGCAGCACGTGTCGTTGCTGCGTTCGAAGCAGAACGATCCGGAGTTCTACGAAAGCCAGTGGGCCGACGCCTGGAGCGACGGCTTCTGGCAGGGTGAAATGTGGATACAGACGAGCCACGGCCAGCCCAAGGTGGTGCGCTTCACCAAGTCGGCCGTCGCTTCCGAGGAAGGGCAGGTGAGCCACTTCGTCTGCTCGATGATCGACCTGACCAGCGAGCGCGAGGCGCACGCAAGCGTCGACCGCATGACCTATTTCGATTCGCTCACCGACCTGCCCAACCGGCGCTTCCTGCACGGCCAGCTGCAGCACATGCTGGGCGAGCCCGGCACCTGCATCGGTGCCCTGCTGCTGTTCGACCTCGACCATTTCAAGCGGGTCAACGACCTGCGCGGCCATGCCGCCGGCGACCGCCTGCTGGCGCTGGTGGCGCAGCGCCTGCGCAACATGCTGGACGACGACTGCGTGCTGAGCCGCTTCGGCGGTGGCACCTTCGCGCTGGTGCTGCCCATCCGCGCGGAGACCCCGGCGCTGCTGGCCAGCGAGGTGCTGGATTGCGCCGAGCGCATGCGCCAGGTGCTGCGCGAGCCGTTCCGGCTGGACGGCGAGGCGCTGGCGGGCATGACCATCAGCCTGGGCTGGGCCGAACTGATGTCGGGCTGCGACTCGCCGGAGACGGTGCTCAAGCAGGCCGAGCTGGCGATGTACGCCGCCAAGGCCGCCGGGCGCGACCGGGTGCGCCAGTTCGAGTCGGAGATGCAGGTGGCGCTGGCGCGCCGCGAGACGCTGGCCGGCGACCTGCTGCATGCGATCGCCGACGAAGCGCTGGAGCTGCACTACCAGGCGCAGGCCGACCGCCGCGGCAACGTGGTCGGCGCCGAACTGCTGCTGCGCTGGACGCGCCCCGACGGCACGCGGGTGTCGCCGGACGAGTTCATCCCGGTGGCCGAGGAAAACGGCCTGATCCTGCCGCTGGGCGACTGGGTGTTGCGCAAGGCCTGCGCGCAGCTGGCGGCTTGGTCCGCCTTGCCGAACCGGCGCGAACTGTCGCTGGCCGTCAACGTGAGCGCGCGGCAATTCCTGCAGCCGGGCTTCGTGGACAACGTGCAGCGCGCACTGGTCCTGTCCGGCGCCGACCCCTCGCTGCTGACGCTGGAAATCACCGAGACGGCGATCCTGGACGACCTCGTCGAAGCCGCCGACAAGCTCGCCCGCCTGCGCGCGATGGGCTTGCGCATTTCGCTGGACGACTTCGGCACCGGTTACTCCTCGCTGGCCTACCTGTCGCGCCTGCCGCTGGACGAGCTGAAGATCGACCAGGCCTTCGTGGCGCGCCTGCCGGAGGACGCCAACGACGCGATGGTGGCGCAGACCATCGTCGGCATGGGCCGCGGCCTCAGCCTGCAGGTGGTGGCCGAGGGCGTGGAGACCGAGGCGCAACGGAACTTCCTGATGACCCAGGGCTGCGACATCTTCCAGGGTTACCTGATCTCGCGGCCCATGCCGCTGCACTCGTTCGAGCAGATGCTGGGCGAGCAGCCGGCGAAAGCGGCCTCAGCGTAGCGTCGCGCGTATCGCCTTCGAGAAATCCTCGCCCGGCCTGCTGGCGCGCGCGCGGTCGGTGATGCGCGCGCGTTCGTTCCATTGCCGCAGCGTGAGCCGGTGGTCCAGCACGCCGATCCGGTAGAGGTAGCCGGGCAGGTAGCCGGTGAGCAGCAGGCGCGCGTCCAGCGGCAGGCCGGGGTCGAGGTGGCGCGCCATCCGGTACACCACGGTGGCGCAGTTCGAGGTGACGGTGTTGTAGAACGCCGGCGCCTGCGCCAGCCGGTTCGCGGTATCCACGTAGGAGAGGAGTAGCGCGCGCATCGTGGCGCGGCTGATGGCCAGCGGGTAGAGGTAGTCGTCCTCGCCGCGCACGTTGGTGCGCACGCGGATCAGGTCGTCCTCCGGCGCGGCGACCAGGGTCGTCTCGAAATCCTTGAAGAAGCCGCCGATGGAGGAGAACGCCTGCCCGCGCCGCTTGCGCACCTCCACCGAGAAGACGAGGTGGCGGCCGTCGTCGAAGCCGAACGAGACCATCGCGTGCGCGATCGCGCCGCCGTTCCAGTGCGACAGCACGGCATCGGCGGAGACCAGGCGGTCGAGGTCGTAGCCTTGCGTTTCCCAGCGCGCGTCGTAGTCGCTGTCGCTGCGCCAGGTGAAATCGCGCACGTCGTGCAGCACGACCAGGTTGCCGCGCACCTCGCCGGTGAGCTGCCGCGAGACATCGTCGGCCCAGTCGTGGTGCCCGCCGGGCCGGATGGTGCCCCACCACGCCAGCAACAGCGCATACATCAGCACGTAGCCCGACAGGGGGAGCCATCGGCGGCGGCGGATCGCCAGCGCAAGCAGCGCCAGGGCCGCTGCGGTCCACAGCACGGCACCCAGCACGCGCGGGCCGCCGCCGGGCACCTGGTACCACAGCGCCAGCGCGCCCCAGGCGATGGAGAGCAGGGCGACCGGCCCGCCCAGCAGCAGCGCCAGGCCCAGTCCCAGGATGCGCAACAGTCTCGCCATGTGTGTCGTCCCTGCGTGGCCGGTGCGCCAGCCTGCCGCGGCGTGCGCGCCATGGCAACCGGGCGCGGTGGCCGTGACTACAATCGCGGCAGCTCGGGCGAGGGAGGCGGCAGGGAATGCGGGGTGACCGGATCAGGCAAGTGTGGTGGCTCGCGATGGCGGTGGCGCTGCTGTGCCTCAATGCCTGCGCCATGGTGGACGTGAGCCGGCTCAAGCCCGCCGACGTGGTGAACGAGCGGCGCGCCGACGTGATCGGCAGCGGCCAGCTCAGCGACGGCACGGTGCAGGCGTTGAACGGCGTGGCGTTGACCGGCAAGCAGTGCACGCAGTCCTTCGCCGACTGCGCAGGCATCGTCGAGCACGCCAGCGGGCTCGACGAGGAGAGCCGGCTTTCCGCGTTGTCCGAACTGTGGCTGGGCCGCGCGCTGCGCGGCGACCGCCAGCCCGTGATGGACGAGGCCACGTTGGACGCCTACCTGCAATCCGCGCGCTACGCCTACGCCTACCTGTTCTACACGCGGCGCACGCCGGCCGAGCGCGTGTTCGACCAGCGCCAGGCCAAGGTGATCGCGTTCTACGACTACGCGGTGGAGCGCGTGGTGGGACGCTGGTTCCAGGAGTTGCCGAAGCTCAGCACCGGCTGGTCGCGGACGGACCTGGCCGGCTGGACGGTGCTGCGGCCGGACACCGACCTGCACCTGCGCACCGCGCCGACGGAGCTGCTGCCCGCCTCGTCGCTGCGCTTCAAGGGCTTGCGCAACGTGTACCGGCGCGACGGCTTCGGTTCGGAATTCGTGGCGGTGACGCCGCGCGCCCCGGATGCGGACGCCGTGCCGTGGCGCGAGCCGCGCTTCGTGGCGATGACCGGCGTGCTCGCGTTCGGCGGCGGCACGCTGGACGAAGTGCTGGACACGCGGCAGGTGCAATTGCTGGTGCGTGATCCGTATCGCGACGCGGCCGTGGACATCGCCGGGCGCAGCGTGCCACTGGGCGCCAACTTCACCGCACCCTACGGCCTGTGGCTGGCGCGCTCGGGTTTCGCGGTGCAGTCGATCCGTTCGCTGCTGGGGCGGGGCGGGCTGGATTCGCCACGCGTGCTGCTGCTGCAGCCCTACGATCCGGACCGCCGCACCGTGGTGATGCTGCATGGCCTGGCCAGCAGCCCCGAGGCGTGGGTGAACGTGGCGAACGAAGTGCTGGGCGACGAGGAACTGCGCCGCCATTACCAGGTGTGGCAGGTCTACTACCCCACCAATGCGCCCATCGCGGTGAACCTGCTGCAGATCCGCCGCGCGCTGGACGCCACCATCCGTCATTTCGACCCCGCCGGCAGCGCACGCGCCACCCGGCACATGATGCTGGTGGGACACAGCATGGGCGGCGTGATCGCGCGGCTGCTGGTGTCGTCCAGCGGCGACAGGCTGTGGAGCCTGGTGCCGGAAGGCACGCACCTTTCGGACGCCAAGCGCGCGAAGCTGCACCGGCAACTGGCGCCCTACCTGCAGTTCTCCCCCATGCCGCAGGTGGATGCCGCGGTCTTCCTCGCCGCGCCGCACCGCGGCACGCCGGTGGCGCGGCATCGCCTCGCACGCTGGGTCGCCGAGCTGATCCGTCTGCCGTTCGGCGTGCTCAAGGAACTGGCCGGCGTGTCGGACCTGCTGCAGGAGGACGGCGGCAACGGCGCCCCCATCCACGTCTCGAACAGCGTGGGCAACCTCAGCGACGCCGATCCCTTCATCGTCGCCACCGCGAACCTGCCGATCTCGCCCGCGGTGCGCTACCACTCGATCATCGGCCTGTACAAGCCGACCGGTCCGCTGCAGCAGAGCAGCGACGGCGTGGTGCCCTATGCCAGCGCGCATCTCGACGGCGCGGATTCCGAGGTGGTGATCCCCTCGTGGCACAGCGTGCAGGAAACGCCGGCGGCGATCCTGGAGCTGCGCCGGATCATGCGGCTGCACCTGCAGCAGGTGGATGGCGCCGCCGCCGCGGCGGGCAAGGCCGCGGGCCCGGATTGAGCCGGAAGCCCGGCATCAGGCATCGGCGGAAAGGGGTGGCTGATCGCCGGCTGCCGACGAACGAAAACGCCCGGATCGATCCGGGCGTTTTCGCGTGGGTGGGGTGCGACGAAAGCCGCGTCAGGTGGTGGGTGTGGCCGAGGCTGCGGCGCCGGCGGAATCCACCGTCAACGAGACGCGGCGGTTGTCGGCGCCTTGGTCGCGGCTGGCGCCCTTCACCACCTGGCGGTTCGCATCCTTGCCGTAGCTCACCGCGCGGACCTGGTCGGCGCTGATGCCGCTGGAAACCAGGAAGTCGCGCACGGCCTTGGCGCGCTCCATTCCCAGGTGCTGGTTGTAGGCGCGCGAGCCGGCCGGGTCGGCGAAGCCTTCCACCGTGACCAGCACGTTGGGATGGTATTTGCTGATGGTCGCGGCGAAGTCCTGCAGCGCGGGCTTGTCCTGGTCGCTGAGGTCGGCGCTGTTGAAGGCGAAGTGCGCCACGGTGTCCACGCTGACGCGGCCCTGCATGGCGGTGATCTGCGAGTCGTACTTGGAGAACTGCGATTGCATCTGCTGCCTGATCGCATCGATCTGCTGCTGCTGGTCCTGCTGCTTCTGCTGCAGCTGCTGGATGGCGGCGTTGAGCTCGTCCTTCTTCACGTATTGCGAGCAACCCGCCAGGCCGACGGCCAGGATGCCCGTTGCCAGCAGGGCGGTTCGTGGGGTTCGGATGTTCATCGATGTTTCTCCCGATGTGCGTGCCGGCATCGCGGGTGACAGCGGCGATGCCGGCCCTTCATGGATCCCCCTGCATGTGCTGCCTTTTCGAACCTAACCCATGCCGGCGCGGAATCGCGCATGTCGGGGCGCCATCGCTACGGTTGCGTTCAGTTTCCCGGCGCTCGGTCGCGAGGGCGATGAAGCCTGCCGCCGCGGCGATGTGCGCGTGCCACGCGAGCACAAAAGCGAAGCCCGGCATGGGCCGGGCTTCGCTTCGAGGCAGGTGCGCAGCGTGCGTCAGGCGATGTCGGCGATCGTCCCGGCGCCCGCCACCATGGCCGCCTTGTGCGCCAGCGTGCGCGGCAACAGGCGGGCGAAGTAGAACGCGGCGGTGTCGCGCTTGGCCTGCTTGAACGCCTCGGACTGCGTACTCGCTTCGGCGGCGGCCACGGCGCGCGCCCAGAAATAGGCCAGCGTGACGTAGCCCGAGTACCACAGGTAATCCGTGGCGGCGGCGCCCAGTTCCTCCGGGTTGGCCTGCACGCGCTGCGCGAGCGACTGGGTGAGTTCGCCCCATTCCTTCGCCAGGACGGCCAGCGGAGCGACCAGGGCGGCGAGCTTCGCATCGCCCGCATGCGCCTTGCAGAACGCGCCGATCTCGGCGAGGAAATGCCTGAAGCCCACGCCCTGCAACTGGAGGATCTTGCGGCCCAGCAGGTCGGCGGCCTGGATGCCGGTGGTGCCTTCGTACAGCGTGATGATGCGCGCGTCGCGCACGAACTGCTCCATGCCGTTCTCGCCGATGTAGCCGTGGCCGCCGTACACCTGCAACGCTTCCTTGGTGCACTCCTGCGCGAGTTCGGTCACCACGCCCTTGGCGATCGGGATCAGGAAGGCCACCAGTTCGCTGGCCTGCTTGCGCGTGGCTTCGTCCACGCCGCGCGCCTCGATGTCGGTCTGCAGCGCGGTGTAGTAGAGCAGGGCGCGCGAACCTTCCACGAAGGCGCGCTGGGTCAGCAGCATGCGGCGCACGTCCGGCTGCACCAGCAGGTTGTCGGCGGCCTTGTCGGGGAACTTCGCGCCGGACAGCGCGCGGCCCTGCAGGCGTTCGCGCGCGTAGTTCAGGCTGTTCTGCCAGGCGCGTTCGGCCAGCGCCAGGCCCTGCACGCCCACCGACAGGCGCGCGGCATTCATCATGGTGAACATCGCCGCCAGGCCCTTGTGCGGCTGGCCGATCAGATAGCCCTCGGCGCCGTCGAAGTTCATCACGCAGGTGGCCGAGCCCTTCAGGCCCATCTTGTGCTCGATCGCGCCGGCGTAGGCCTGGTTGCGTTCGCCCAGCGAACCGTCCGCGTTCACCTTGAACTTCGGCACGATGAACATCGAGATGCCGCGGCTGCCGGCCGGGGCGTCGGGCAGGCGCGCCAGCACCAGGTGCACGATGTTCCCGGCCATGTCGTGCTCGCCGGCGCTGATGAAGATCTTGGTGCCGCTGATCGCGTAGCTGCCGTCGGCGTTCGGCTCGGCGCGGGTCTTCAGCAGGCCGAGGTCGGAGCCGGCCTGCGGCTCGGTGAGGCACATCGTGCCGGTCCAGCGGCCTTCCACGATGGGCATCATGTAGGCGTGCTGCTGCTCCTTGGTACCGTGCAGCTCCATCGCGTGGCAGGCGCCTTCGCTGAGCAGCGGGTACAGGCTCCACGACAGGTTGCCGGACTGGAACAGCTCGGTGGTGCCGGTGCCGATCACGTTGGGCAGCGCCTGGCCGCCGAACTCTTCCTTCGCGGTGAGGCCGGCCCAGCCGCCTTCGGCGAAGGCCTTGAAGGCCTCCTTGAAGCCCTTGGGCGTGGTCACCGCGTGGGTGGCCTTGTCGTAGTGGCAGCCCTCGGCGTCGCCCGCTGCATTGGTGGGCGCCAGCACCTGTTCGGAGAGCTTGCCGGCTTCCTCCAGCACCGCGTCGAGCAGGTCGCGGCTGTGTTCCGCGCCACCCTGCAATTTGGTGAGGATGGCCTCGGCGCCGAGCAGGTCGAAGAGGGCGAAGCGCTGGTCGTCCAGCGGGGCCTTGTAGATCGTCATGGTCGTTACTCTCGGAAGGAATCAGCGGAAGGTGTTGGCGATGCCCGGCACCGGCGACAGGAAGTCGCTGTGCTGGAAGGGGAAGTCCTGCGGGTTCTTGTCGTCCGGCCGGTCGGCAAGATCCGGCTGGGCGTGGATGGTGCCGCTGATGGCATAGGCCAGCGCACCGGCACTGCCCTTGGCCGCCGTGGCGGCGAGCGCCTTGCCCATCGGCGGCGTGGGCAGCACGTCGACGCTGATCACGTCGCCGGCGAAGGACGGGATATCGCGGTCGAACGCGGCATGCAGGCGCACCGGCGTCTCGCTGGCCACCTGCAGCGAGCCTTCGATGGCACTGAAGTCCATGCCGCCGTAGCTGTTGTTCTGGATGCGCACGGTGAGGCGCCACATGCCGTTCGGCAGCACCTGCATCTGCTGCACCGTGAGCGAGGGCGGGAACACGCTCTTGCGCTGCGGGCCGCAGGCCGCAAGGCAGGCGGCCAGGACAGCGAGGGCGAAGCAGCGGATCAGTCGCATCACGGCCGTGACCTCAGGGCTACGATCTCAAACGATTGTTTGAATCTTGACCCGGGCCGCCGCGCGCGTCAATGCCGGCGGTTTCCACGGGTGCGCACTGCAGGCATCATGCGGAGTTCCATCACCACGCCAGCACGCCACAT
This sequence comes from Rhodanobacter sp. DHB23, assembly GCF_014842975.1. Classification (GTDB taxonomy): domain Bacteria; phylum Pseudomonadota; class Gammaproteobacteria; order Xanthomonadales; family Rhodanobacteraceae; genus Rhodanobacter_A. Next base: position 74,574 of record NZ_JACYXK010000023.1, read on the forward strand.
GACCCGTCGCATCGTCGCCCGTCGCTCCCCCATCCATGGCAATGGCGTGTTCGCCGTCGAGCCGATCGGCAAGGGCGAGGAAATCATCCAGTACAAGGGCACGCTGATGACCCACGCCGAGGCCGACGACATGTACGGCGACGGCGGCGAGACTGGCCATACCTTCCTGTTCACGCTCAACGACGACTACATCGTCGACGCCAACCGCAAGGGCAACACCGCGCGCTGGATCAACCACAGCTGCGCGCCGAACTGCCGCGCGGTGGTGGAGGAAAGCGCCAGCGGCGACCCGCGCAAGGACAGGGTGCTGATCGAGTCCATCCGCAGCATCAAGCCCGGCGAGGAACTCACCTACGACTACGGCATCACGCTGGAAGTGCCGCATACGGCGCGGCTGAAGAAGCTGTGGAAGTGCCTGTGCGGGTCGAAGAATTGCACGGGGACGTTGCTCAAGCCGAAGAAATAGCGCGCCGCATCCGCAGTCATGCCACGACTTGACGAACATGGACGCTGCACCGAAGAAAAAGCGGTGCTCGTTCGTCAATTGCGCAAGGCAAGCCGGACACTTGTACAGGCGTATGTGCTGCACGTTTTCTGGTTCGCCGCCATGTGCATCACGGCGGGCATGCAATGGCACAAGGATGGCGTGGAAGCTGCCGTGTTGCTGACATTGGTCACGGTTCCGTTCGTACTCTTTTACACCGTCAGGGTGCACAAGCTTTGCCGCAGCATCGACCCGGCCGCCGCCACGGTGGGCTGGGTTCCCCTGTTGATCACCACCTTCGTGCTGAGTCCATTCGAGTCGGGATTGATTCCCCCGGCCAAGAACCTGTTCGCCGCAAGACGCATCCTGCGCGCCTACGCGAACGTGGATCATTAGGGAGACTTGATTGTGCTCGTCATCCCAGCGAAAACCGGGATCCAGTGCCTGTAATGCCTTGTAAAGCAAAGGCACTGGATTCCGGCTTTCGCCGGAATGACGAGCAGAAAGCCGTTTCCTTAGTCCTCCTCGACCTTCGGCCGCCACGCTTCGCTGAGCTGCTTCTGCACCGGCGCTGGCACCGGCTCGTAGTGGCTGAGGTCTAGGCTGTAGCGGCCACGACCGCCGGTCATGGCCTTGAGCTCGGTGGGGTAGTCGGCGAGTTCGGCCAGTGGGGCCTGGGCGCGTATCATCAGTTCGCCGCCGCGGTTGCTGTCGGTGCCGAGGATGCGGGCGCGCTTGCCGGCGAGGCCGCCGGTGACGTCGCCGACGTCGACCTCGGGGATGGATATCTCCACGTCCACGATGGGTTCCAGCAGGACCGGGCGCGCCTTGCCCACGGCGTCGAGGAAGGCTTTCTTGCCGGCGCTGACGAAGGCGACCTCCTTTGAATCGACCGGGTGGTACTTGCCGTCGTACACGGTGACGCGCAGGTCCTGCAGCGGGTAGCCGGCCACCGCGCCGCGTTCCATCGCCTGCCGCACGCCTTTCTCGATCGCGGGCAGGAAGCTGCCGGGGATCACGCCGCCTTTCACCGCGTCGACGAACTCGAAGCCGGCACCGCGTTCCAGCGGTTCCACGCGCAGGAACACTTCGCCGAACTGGCCGGCGCCGCCGGTCTGCTTCTTGTGGCGGTGGTGGCCTTCCGCCGGTGCGGCGATGGTTTCGCGGTAGGCGATGCGCGGCGGGTGGGTGACGACTTCCACGCCGTAGCGTTCGCGCATGCGTTCCAGCGTCACCTTGAGGTGCAGTTCGGACAGGCCGCGCAGCACGGTCTCGTTGAGTTCCTTGTGGTGTTCCATGCGCAGGCAGGGGTCTTCCTCGGCCAGCCGCGCCAGCGCGTTCGCCAGCTTCTGTTCCTGGCCCTTGTGCTTCGGTTCCAGCGCGAGGCCGGACATCGGCTGCGGGAAACGCATCGGCGCGAGGTGGATGCGATCCTCCTCGTGCGCGTCGTGCAGCACGGCGTCGTAGTGGATCTCCTCCACCTTGGCCACCGCGGCGATGTCGCCGGGGATGGCCTGCTCGATCTCCACGTGGTTCTTCGCGTTGAGCCGGAACAGGTGGCCCACGCGGAACGGCTTGCGGCCGTCGTCCACGAACAGTTCCGCGTTGCGGCGCAGCGTGCCCTGCCACACGCGGAAGATGCCGAGCTTGCCCACGAAGGGGTCGTTGATGATCTTGAACACGTCGGCGATCACGTGCTGCTTCGGGTCGGCGTTCACGGTGATCGCCTCGTCCTCGCCGTTGCGGAAGGGCGGCGGGTTGCCTTCGGCGGGATTCGGCAGCAGCCGGTCCGCGAGATCCAGCAGTTCCGACACGCCCGCGCCGTTGCGCGCGCTGACGAAGCAGATCGGCACCAGGTGCCCTTCGCGCAGGCACTGCTCGAAGGCATCGTGCAGCTGCTGCCGGCCCAGCGCCGCCTCGCCGTTGTCGAGGTAGGCGCCCATGGTGGCTTCGTTGATCTCCACCACCTGATCGAGGATGCGCTGGTGCGCGCTGGCCAGCGAGGAGAAATCGGTGGTGCCCTCGGCGTGGAAGAAGCAGTCCAGTACCAACTTGCCGCCTTGCGCGGGCAGGTTCACCGGCAGGCATTCGGGGCCGAACTCGTCGCGCAGCGCTTCCACCAGCGCACCGAGGCGCGCGCCCTCGAAGTCGATCTTGTTGACCACCAGCACGCGGGCGAGGCCGCGCGCACGCGCGTGATCCATCATGCGGCGCGTGCCGTGCTCGATGCCGTTGACGGCGTTCACCACCACCATCACGGTTTCCACCGCGGCGAAGGCGGAGAGCGTGCCGCCGCGGAAATCGTCGTAGCCGGCGGTGTCGATCAGGTTGATATGGCAGCCGCCGCGGTCGATGCCGGCGATGCAGCTGTCGATGGAATGGCCGCGCGCCTTCTCCTGCGCGTCGGTGTCCGACTGCGTGGTGCCGCGCTCCACCGAGCCTTGCGACTGGATCGCGCCGCCGGCGTGCAGCAAGGCCTCGAACAGCGTGGTCTTGCCGCTGCCGGCGTGGCCGGCGAGTGCGATGTTGCGGATGCTTTCCGTGTTGTACGACACGATGCGACCCTCCTCTTGCAGAGGTGCGGGCCCGCATCGGCATGAGCGGCGCCGCACGGAACCGCACGTGGCGGCTGACGGGGCCGTCATGGTCGTCCGGGCGCGGACGCGGGGGCGGTCATGGCGGGACGAGTCCGCCGATGGTACGGCGCGGAATGGTTAGGCTCGCGTCAACACGCGCCGGGAACCGCCGCGGCGCCCCGTTGTCTCTAGGGCCGGTTCAAGCGGCGCCCCGCATACTCCACGCCATCCCCGACGCCGTCCCTGGCGCAAAGGCATTCCCATCGCCACTCCCTCGCAGGCCGAAACCCGTGCCACGGCAAAGCCCGATCCCGGGTGGGGCGGCATGCCCGTGCTCGATCCGGCGACGGTCGCGCGCCTGCGCCAGTCGCGCTGGCGCGAGCCGACGTACGGGCGGGGGCTGGCGTGGTGGGTGCTGGCCGTCGTCGCGCTGCTGCACCTGGTGTTCGCGGTGCTGACGTGGTGGGCGATGCGGCCACCGGCGCCGTCGGCCGGCGCGCCATCCGCGGCGGCGGACGACGTGCTCGAGGTGCGTTTCATCTCCGTCGCCGGCAAACCGGTCGCGAAGGCGCCGCCGCCCATGGCGTTGCCGCCGCCGGCGATCCATGCGCCGGCGAAGCGCGCCAGCGGGAAGGGCGCACCGAGCGTGCAACCGCCCGCACCGGCGCCGGCGGCCAGCGTGGCGCGGCCGCGCCTGTTCGACAGCAACGGCATGCCCATCCTGCCGGCAGCCTCCAGCAGTGCGCCGCCGCCCGAATACGTGCAGCGCATGCCGCAGGGCGACGAACGGATCATGCAGCACACCAACCCGGTGAAATACCAGCCCACGCGCTTCGACAAGGATTGGGGCCACGGCGGCAACCCCATCGACGATGCGCTGCAGAAGGCGGTGGACAAGACCACGGTGAAGCACACCTTCGACCTGGGACATGGCATCCACATCCATTGCGGCATTTCGCTGGCGGCGCTGGCGGGCGGCTGTGGCGGCGATCCGCCTTCGCCGCCGCCGCCGAAGGACGGCGACGTGCGCATGGACATGGCGCCGGCCAGGCCGCTGGCGCCCAACCCGGACACGCCGGAGCCGCCGCCGCTGTCCAGGTGCATCGCGCTCTATCGCGCCGGCAAACCGCTCGCCGACGGTTGCCCCGCCGACACGCCGATCCGCGCGGTGGACGAGGAGCTGCGCGAGCAACGCGGGAAGCAGGCGAAGCAAGCTGCGGGACACTGAAGTTTCCAGGTCGCCCGCTACACTCGCGCGATGCCGCTGCCCACGGATCCCCACGCACCACGCCCGCATGCCCAACGGCCGGCGCAGGTACTGCTGAACTCGCCGCTCGCCGCCTCGTCGCGCATGCTCGGCCTGCGCGCATCGCGACGGCCGGGTCCGCAGCTGGCATGGCGGCGCGTGGTGGCGCTCGCCTGCAGCCTGCTGATCCACGTCCTGTTCCTGCTCGGCTTCACCTTCGTGACGGAGTGGGAGCCGCCGCCGGGCGTGGACACGCCGGCGAAGATGCAGGCGCGTTTCATCGAGTTGCCCGACCTCGCGCCACCGCCGCCGCCGAAAGGCGAGCCGCCGCGCCAGGCCGGACCGGTGCATCTGGGCCATGCGGCCGCCCGTTCCGGTGCGCAGCATGCCGCGAGCGCCGCCGCGCACCGCGCGCAGCCACAACCCGTCGTCGCCGCGAAGGCCGTGGCCGTCGCGCCTGCGAAGGTGGCCGCGGCTCCCGTGCCGCCGCCCAGCGTGCCGCAGCCGGCGCCCACGCCGAAATTGCAGCCGGTGCCGGTGGCGAGCCAGCCGCCGCCGGTGACCCTGTCCAGGCCCACGCTGCAGCCACCGGTACCCCCGAAATTCCAGCCGCAGCCCGTGCGTCCGCCGCAGATCGAGGGCAACCAGCCGATGTTGCCGCCGCCTTCGCTGGCGCTGCCGGCCGAGCCGCCGCAATCGCCGCCCACGGTCACGCCACCCGCCGTGGCGCTGGACCGCGTGGCGCCGGACACGCAGGTGCCCGCCATCGTGCAAGCCGCGCACGTGGACCTGCCGGCGGCACCGCCGGTTCCCGAGCTGCAGGCGGTGCCGCTGCCGGCGCAGGTCGCGCCGCAGGTGAGCCTGCAAACTGCGCTGGCCGCGCCCGTCCCGGATGTGCCGCGGCACCTGGCCAAGGTGCAGGCGCCGGAGCCTGTCGAGGCGCCGGAGCAGCCGCTCGCCGCGATCCCGCAGTCCGCGTCCGCCACGCCCAGCGTCACGCCTTCGCCCAGGGCCACGGTGGAGATCGCCAACGACAGCTCGCTCACCGCGATCGGCCAGCCCACGCCGGTGGCCTTGCCGCTGGGGGCAAGCACGCCGGCGTCGAGCGGGGCATCGACGACGGCCTCATCGACCGCCGCGGACAACGCGGCTAGCGAAGAGGCCGCCGGCAAGCCAGGTGAAAGCGCGGCCCCGGACGTCAGCACTGCGCCCAATGCCACGCCGCAGGGCAGTGACGCTGCACGTCCCGGCGAGCCGCAGGGCACGACCAGCGCCAGCGACGTGGCCGCCGTGCATGGCCATGGCCCGGTGAACTCGCATGGGTTGGGTCACGCCACTTCAGGCGAGGCCGGCAAGGGGCAGGGCGCCTTGCCGGGCACGCAATCCGGCGCCGGCATCGCGGGCGCGGGCACGGCATCGGGCGATCAGGCCACGCCGGACAAGGTGCCCGAGTTCGTCCAGCTCAAGCCCACCGGCGACACCGCGGTGATGCGCCACGACGTCAACGGCGTGAAGTACCAGGCCACGCGCTTCGACCCGTACTGGACGCCGCCGGGCGAAAGCTCGGTGGATACCGCGTTGCGCCACGCGGCGGAAAAGACCACGGTGCAGCACACCTTCCACCTGCCGCTCGGCATCCGCATCAAGTGTTCGGTGACGCCGCTGATACCCGTTTCGCTGCTCGGCTGTGGCAATGCCGATGCGCCTCCGCCGGCTGTGGCGCAGAAATCCTATGATCGTCTCAATCTGCCGGATGTGCCCGGCGGCAGCGTGCCCAGCATGCCACCCGCAGCAGCGGCGACCGCCGGGGCGCCTTCGCGCATCGTGCTGGACAATTCGGCGCAGTGTGCCGCTGCGCGCGTCGCAGGCGGCCCGCCGCCACCCGGATGTCCGCCCGTCGAGCCGATGGTGAAAGGCCATGCGCCAGCGGCTTCGCCGCGTTCGTGGGTGCCGGCCAGCGACCAGTTCGGGCCGCCTTCGCCGATTCGTGCCGGCCAGCCGTAGGACGGCGCATCGGGGATGTCGTGCGCCGGGACCAGCGGATGAGGGGTCGCCCGGATGGCCCTGGATGCCGGTGCCCACCGTGGGTCCCGCGCGAGTCGTCCTGCGGTCAAGGTCCGGGCAGGAGGCGGGCCGTCTTCATCGCGCAACCATGAGTGTGGCGGCGTCGAAGATGCAAACGCGGTTGCGACCGCCTTCCTTGGCGCCGTACAGGGCGCTGTCCGCGTGGGCCATCAGGGTCTCGTAGGTGTCCGAACCATCGGACAGCATGCAGAGCCCGATGGAGACGGTGAACCGGACCTCGTCCCCGCGCGGAATGCGGATGGCCAGCGACGCCAGGGTGCTGCGCAGCCGTTCCGCAATGGCCAGCGCGTCGCTGATCCTCACCTCGGGCAGCAGCAGGCCGAATTCTTCTCCGCCGAGCCGGCCGAGCAGGTCGATCTCGCGCAGCCCGGCCTGGCACGTGCTGGCCAGGCCGACGAGCACCTGGTCGCCCACGGCGTGGCCATGGACGTCGTTGATGCTCTTGAAGTGGTCGACGTCCAGCAGCAGCATTGCAAGCGGGGTCTTGCTTCTCGCACAGCGTGCTATCACGTGCTCGGACATCTCGATGAAGAAGCGCCTGGAACAGGCCCCGGTGAGCGCATCCGTATTCGCCATCTTCTCGAAGGTATGCGACTGGAGCTCCAGTTCGCGCGTCTTTTCCTCGAGGGCCGCGGTTCTCTCCCTGACGAGCGCTTCCAGTTTCTCGTGGTGCGATTGAAGTTCCGCCTCGTGGCGAATGCGTGCCGCAACGTTTTCGGCCAGGTATTCGCGCATGCGATTGATCGACCCCGCCATTTGATCAATCTCGTCGGGCGACCGGTTCCAGGTCGATTTGGGCAGGATGAGCGGGATGTCCAGGTACTCGACACGCAGCATGCGCAGATAGCCGGACATGATCTCCAGCGATTGCGTCATCCGGGCCTGGACGAGGAACAGTAGCGCCAGCGTTCCGAAGAACGTGAGGGACAGCGTGGCGATGCCTATCTCGATGGCCTGGTGCTGCAGCTTCTGCCTGACCGGGTCCCAGCCGAACTCGACGGTCAGGGTGCCGAGGTCGAAATGCCGGTGGTCGTTGTAGATCAGGGGGTAGCTGCGGGCCGTCCGCGGGTGGGCATCGGGCCGACCGCGCTCATGCAGTTCCTCCTTGCTCTGCAGGCGCACATATTCGACGCCAGGTATGTTGCCGATCTCGTCCAGGCGGTCATCGATTCCATGCGGGTCCACCTGCCAGAGGCTGTCGACGAGCCCGGGGACGATGGTCCGGCCGATTTCGTCGAGTCTTTGCCGCGTCGCGTTCACCTCGCTGCGATAGCTGCCGAGAAGCATCCAGGCAGTGATGATGGCGGTGACCAGGAGGTTGATGCAGACATTCGCTACGGCCAGCCTCTTCGCCAGTACGCGCTTGTGCCGGCCGTCGGGGCCTTGCGTATTCATTGCGCGGTGCCGGGTTGAAACCCGAAGTCGCGGCAAGCGGGCACCATGCTGGCCGGAAGCAACGGGTTGGCCAGTTCGATGACACGGCGATCGTGCAGGTGCAGGGCATTCAGGTTCTGGCGATAGGTGAGCTCGAACAGCCGCTGGAGGCTGCCGTCGGCAATGGCCCGTTGGAGGCCTATCTGCAGGTCGGCGGCGAGTGATGGATTGCTTTTCGAAACGAAGAAGACGAGCGCCGACGGATAGTGCAGCAGCAGATGCGTCTCCGCGACGAGGCCGGCGCCATCGGGGCTCTGGAGTTCCCCGCCGATCTCGGCCACCGATCGGGGCACGGCGTCGACGTGGCCCAGCTTCAACATCGAGAAAAGGGACGTGTAGTTGATCGCCGCGGTCATGTCGAAGCCGTTGTCATGCAAGATCGCCAGATCCGGCCAGTCCTGGTCCTGGGCCATCGGCACATGGGCCAGCTGCGATGCCGTCAGCAGGTCGCTGAACCGCTTCTCGTCGTCCCGCCTGATCAGCAGGACGCGCCAGCCGATCAGGCCGCGATCGATCGGGACCCTGACGACAAGCAGCCGCTTGTCCCGCTCCACCGTCGCGACGGACCATCCCACGGTCACCACCTGGTTGTCTTCGAGCAGCTTGAGCGTGCGTGCCTGCGACAGCACGATCGTGCTTTGCTTCATCGAAAACGCGACATGCAGATGTTCCAGCGCCAGGCGCAGAACCGCGACCGGGTAGCCCGTTCTGGTGTCGTAGGGCGTTTCCGGCCGGGGAAAGACCACCCGCAGAGGTGGCGTGGCACGCACGCCTGCCGACGGGAGTCCGAGTCCAGCCATCATGGCCAAGCGGAAAAGACGTTTCCCCACCATGCCAGCCTCGCCTTGCCAAGTCACATCGTTCCCCGGCGCCGACACCTTGGCCATGAAAAGGGTGGCCGGGACGGCCATCCGTTCGTCTTGCAGCGGGTCGTCGGGAATGCACCGGATACTTGCAGGGCTTCGAATTTCCTGACGGCCGATCACTTGACTGATCCACGGTTGCGCCGGATCGTGAATACAGTCGATAGCACGCAAATTTGATTACGGCTGGGGGTGGTCGGCAGGCGCCTCGCGCAGTCGGGGATCGTTCCCGGATCATTGATACATCGTTGCGTGTGGTATCGGCGTGCAGGCCAGAAACATTAACCGGGCCTGCTTCCCGGGTGGGCAGGGAAGGGTCGCCCCGGCCGCCGGCAAGCGCCCGGAGTCGTCGTCGCCTGGCGGGTGGGCACAAGCCGTCCGCAGGCCGGTAACAGCAGGCGAGGAAACCGGTGGCGAACGGTCACAGCAACCGCTGGAATTCCCTCAGCAACGGCAACCGCCGCACGCGCACCGCACTGACGCGGAACACCGAGTTGGCCAGGGCCGGCGCGGCGGTGGGCATGGCGAGGAAGCTGGCGCCGGTGGGCGGGCGGTCGTCGTCGGAGACGATGATGGTTTCCACGCTGTCCGGCAGCAGGGCCATGCTCGCGAGCGGGTAGCTCTTCCAGTCGCGCTGCTGCACCTCGCCGTCCTTCGTGGTGATGGCGAGGTTGAGCGCGGTGGAGAGCGCGTCCAGCGTGGCGCCGGCGACCTGGCCTTCGAGGCCGAGCGGGTTGATCACGCGGCCCACGTCCACGGCGCAGACGACGCGCTCGATGCCCAGCTTGTCGTTCTGCAGCGAGGTCTCGATGGCGTGCGCCACGTAGGCTCCGTCCATGGCCCAGCAGGCGATGCCCAGGCCGTTGATGCTGCGCAGCCAGTTCTTCCAGCCGATGCGGTCGGCGACCAGTTGCAGCACGTTGCGCAGGCGGCCGGTGTCCAGCGTGCCGCCGTTCTTCAGCGCGATACCGCGCGGTTCGCCGAGCAGGCGCAGGCGGGTCTGCAGCGGATCCTCGCGCAACTGGTGGGCGATCTCGTCGATGAAGCTTTCCGCCGCGAAGGCGTTGGCGAGGTGCGGCATGGCGCGGTGCGGGCCGCGCGGCAGGGCGGATTGCTGCGCGTACCAGTCGCTGCGGAAGTTGGGCACGAGGCCGGCCGGCAACTGGTCGGCGGAGACTTCCGAACTCCACAGCCGCTCGGCGGGCACGCCGCGGCCGGCGAGCGCGGAGGCGCTGGCGACGCGCTGGTTCCAGGCGGTCACATTGCGCTTGCGGTCCAGCGCGGCGCTGATCCGGTGCGCGCTGGCGGGGCGATAGTAGTCGTGCGCGAGGTCCTCGCCGCGCGTCCACAACAGGCGCACCGGCTTGTTCACGGCCTTGGCCAGCAGTACCGCTTCGGCCACGTAGTCGTGGTCGAGCCGGCGGCCGTAGCCGCCGCCCACGCGCGGCACGCGGATCTCGATCTGCTCGGGGGCAAGGCCGGTGAGCCGTTGCACCACGGCCCAGGCCTGCTGCGGCGCCTGCGTGGGCACCACCAGGCTGGCCTTGTCCTTGTCGACGCGCGCGAGGCAGTTCATCGACTCGGCGCAGGCGTGCGCGAGCCAGGGCTGGTAGTAGGTGGCGTCGACGCGGACCGCGGCGTGCCTGGCGGCCTTCTCCACGTCGCCGTCGTCGCGCACGCGGGTAGTGGGCGCGGCGGTGGACTTGTCGTCGAGCAGGGCGGTGGCCTGCTGTTCCAGCGCGACGCTGCTTTCCGTGGCGCCGGCGCCGGGCTTCCATTCCACCTTGAGCTTGTCGCGGCCTTCCAGTGCGGCCCAGGTGTTCTCCGCCAGCACCGCCACCGCGGGCGCGATCACGGTGAAGCCGGGTTGCTGGGCCGGGTCCGGCTTGAGCTGCATCACCTTGGCCACGCCCTTCACGGCGAGCGCGGGCGCGGGGTCGATGCTCGCCAGCGTGCCGTCCGGCCACGGGCAGTGCAGCAGCACGGCGACCAGCGCCTCGGCTTCGTTGTGGTCGATGGCGTACCTGGCCTGGCCGGTGACGATGGCGTGCGCATTGGCGTCGCCCACCGGCTTGCCGATCAGGGTGTAGTGCTGCGGCGATTTCGGCGCGGGCGGCTGCTGGGGCAGGTCGATCTTGCTGGCGTCGTCGACCAGGCTGCCGTAGGTGACGCGGCGACCGTCCGGCGCGATCACCGTGCCGGCTTCGCAGTGCAGGCGGTCGGCGGCGATGCCGAGGCGGCGCGCGGCGGCCTGGGTCAGCAGCCAGCGCGCCAGCGCGCCGGCATGGCGCAGGTCGGCCCAGGCGGCGGGGATGGAGTCGCCGGTGCCGCCGCGCTGGTGGCCGTAGGTCCAGCGCGGCTTGCCGTTGTCGCCGGCCTCGACGCCGAGGCCGAGGTGCACCACGCTGACGCGGTTCCAGTCCGCGTCGAGCTCGTCGGCCACGATCATCGGCAGCGCGGTGGCGACGCCGGTGCCGGTGTCGGGGTCGCGCGCGCCGATCAGCACGTTGCCGTCGGAATCGATGCGCACGTAGGCGCCCAGGCCGTGGAAGTCGTTGCCCAGCCATTCCGCCGGCAGCGGCGGCTCGCCGGCTTCGGCGAAGCGCACGCCGACCACCAGCGCGCCCGCGGTGCCGGCGAGGATCTGCAGGAAGCGCCGGCGCGACAGCCGGATGCCGTTCGACGGGTTCGTGCTCATGCCTGGCCCGCCTTGCCGGCGGCGGCGCGCTTGATCGCGGCGCGTACCCGGGTCTGGCAGCCGCAGCGGCAGCTGTTGGGCAACTGGTCGATGTCGGCATCGCCGGGTTGCGGCTTGCGCCTGAGCAGGTCGAAGCTGGCCATCAGCCAGCCCGGCGTGCAGTAGCCGCAGCCGATCGCGTCCTCATCGATGAAGGCCTGCTGCAGCGGGTGCAGGGCGCCGTCTTCCGCGGCGAGGCCCTCCACCGTGGTGATGCTCTTGCCGGCCAGCTTCGCCATCGGCTGGGTGATCGCGGAAACCAGCCTGCCGTTCACCAGCACCAGGTCGGCACCGCTGCCGCCGTGCGCGCTGCCGTACTTGGTGCCGGTGAGCCACAGCACGTCGCGCAGGTACCACAGCAGGGGCATCTGCGGATCGCCGGTGTGCACGAAGCGTTCGCCGTTGATCTCGACCGCGATGCCGTCGTTGCGCGCCGTCTCGGCGGCGACGCCGTTGTCCGGAACGGCCGGCGTACCGTGGGCCTGGGCTTGCGCCATGCGGGATCTCCTCCAAACGTATCCCACGCATTGTGGCATTGCCGCGGGCGGCTTAGGAATGCAGGGGCTGAATTGTCGCGCGCGCGTGCCGGCGGGGCGCCGGAATGCCCCGCCGCCCGGGGCCGCTCATTCCAGCAGGGCCTTCACCCGTGCCCGCGTCAACGGGCCGAACCGCAGTTTCCCGCACAAGGCGTCGAGCGCGGCGGCATCGCCGGCCCCGCGGCGCAGGTCATCGATGCCCTCGGGCACGGGCGCATCGAGCGCGATGCGCGTGAGCCGGCGGTAGAGCAACGCCTGGTCGCCGTGCTCGCGCAGCTTCGCGGCGCAACTGGCGGCGCCGCGGAGGCGCAGGAAGGGGACTTCGTCCACGTGTTCGAGCAGGGCTTCGAGGTTGCCGAAATGGCCGAGCAGGGCGGCGGCGGTCTTGGCGCCGATGCCGGGCACGCCGGGGATGTTGTCCACCGCGTCGCCACACAGGGCGAGGTAGTCGGCGACCTGGTGCGGGTGCACGCCGAGTTTCTCGTGCACGCCGGCGGGGCCCCAGCGCAGGTTCTTCGCGTAGTCCCACTGCTCGTCGTGCTCGCCCAGCAACTGGCCGAAGTCCTTGTCGGCGGAGACGATCACGCCGGGCACGCCGTGCGCGCGCAGGTTCCACAGCGCGCTGCCGATCAGGTCGTCGGCCTCGTAGCTGTGGTCGATCAGCACGGCGACGCCGAGTGCGGCGGTGACTTCGCGGCACAACACGAACTGGCGCTCGAGGTCGGGCGGCGGCAGTTCGCGGTTGGCCTTGTAGGGCGGGTAGATGGCGTTGCGGAAGGAGCTGGTGAGCGAGGCGTCGAAGGCCACCGCCAGGCGCTCCGGCCGTGCCTTTTCCAGCAGCTCGCACAGGAAGCGGGTGTAGCCGTGCACGGCGTTGGCGGGGTGGCCTTCGGCGTCGAGGAATTCGTCCGGCATCGAGTGCCAGGCGCGGAACACGTAGAGGCTGCCGTCGACCAGGTGGGCGGCGGTGCGGCGATCCGCGTTCACGGCGCCCACGTGACCAGCAGGTCGTCCAGCGCGGGGCGTTCGCGGTCGGGCACGTCGAGCTGCGGCGTGCCGAGGTGCACGAAGCCGACCACGTGCTCGTTCGTGGACAGCCGCAGCAGGGCGGCCACATCGGGGTCGTAGGCGGCCCAGCCGGTGAGCCATTGCGCGCCGAAGCCCAGCGCATGCGCGCCGAGCAGGATGTTGTAGGCCACGCAGCCGGCGCTCAGGCGCTGCTCGATCTCGGGGACGCTGCTGCCGGCGTCGATGCGCGCCACCACCACGATCACCAGCGGCGCGAAGGTGTAGCGCAATTGCTCCTTCTCGCGCTTGGCGTCGGAGAGTTCCGGCTGCTTGCGGATCGCCAGTTCCGCCAGCCGCTCGCCGAAGCGCAGCTTGGCGTCGCCTTCGAGGCGGATCAGCCGGAACGGCGCCAGCTTGCCGTGGTCGGGCACGCGGATCGCGGCGGCGAGCAGTTCGCGCAGCGTGGCCTCGTCGGGCGCGGGCGCGCCGAGCTGGCGCGACGGGACGGATTGGCGTTGCTGCAGCAGCTCGAGCGGGGCGGGCATGTCGTGGTCACGTTGCGGAAAGCCGCATGGTAACCGGCATCAGCGCAGCAGGGCCCGTGCGGCGAAGGCGCCGGGCAGCAGGGCCGCCACGCTGGTCTGCGCGGTGTCGCCGCGCAGGTTGGCGAGCAGCACCGGCATGTCGCCGTCGCACAGCTCGCTCAGCACCTGGCGGCAGGCGCCGCAGGGGCTGACCGGTCCATCGCAGTCGGCGACCACCGCGATGGCGGCGAAGTCGCCCGGCCTGCAGCCGGCGGCTATGGCGGCGAACAGCGCGGTGCGTTCGGCGCAGTTGCACAGGCCGTAGGCGGCATTCTCGACGTTGCAGCCGGCGAAGCGGCGGCCGTCGCGGGCCAGCAGGGCGGCGCCCACGGCGAAGCCGGAATACGGGGCGTGGGCTTGTTCGCGGGCGGCGCGCGCCAGCGCCAGCAGTTCGTCGTGCGGGATGGAAACGGGCATCGTGCTCTCCGTGTTCCCCCGGGCGGTGGGTCAGGGTAGCGCGCCGCGGCGGTGCGTCCAAGCCCGCGCAAACATGGCAAGATGCGGCGACCTTCCATGAGGGACGCACGATGCCGATCACCGTAGCCGCCCTGCGCGAGACCGCCGCCGGCGAACGCCGCGTGGCGATCACGCCCGAGATGGCGAAGAAGCTCCACGGCAAGGGCCTGCGCGTGTTGCTGGAACACGGTGCGGGCGCGTCGGCGGGCTTTCCCGACGCGCTGTATGCGAACACGGATTTCGCCCCGGCCGGCGAGGTGCTGGCGCAGGCCGACCTGCTGGCCTGCGTGCTGCCGCCGGAGGATGCGGTGTTCGCGCAGTTGCGCGAAGGCGCGGTGGTCGTGGGGCAGTTGCGGCCTTACGGCGCGCCCGCGCGCATCGCGGCACTGGCCGCGCGCAGGCTCACCGCGTTCGCGCTGGAGCTGCTGCCGCGCACCACGCGCGCGCAGGCGATGGACGTGCTGAGCTCGCAGGCGGCGGTGGCCGGCTATCGCGCCATGCTGATCGCCGCCGAGGCGGCGCCCAAGTTCTTCCCCATGCTCACCACCGCCGCAGGCACCATCCGGCCCTCGAAGGTGCTGGTGATCGGCGCTGGCGTGGCCGGCCTGCAGGCGATCGCCACCGCGCGCCGGCTGGGGGCGCAGACCGAGGGCTACGACGTGCGCCCCGAAACGCGTGAACAAGTGGAGTCGCTGGGCGCGAAGTTCCTCGACCTCGGCGTCAGCGCCGCCGGCAGCGGCGGCTATGCGCGCGAACTGTCGGCGGAGGAGCGCGCGGCGCAGCAGCAGGCGCTGGCCGAGCACCTCAAGGCGTTCGACGTGGTGGTGAGCACGGCCGCGGTGCCGGGCCGCGCGGCGCCGAAGATCCTCACGGCCGCGATGGTCGCGGGCATGAAGCCGGGCGCGCTGATCGTGGACCTGGCCGCCGAGAGCGGCGGCAACTGCGGGCTGACCCGGCCGGGTGAGCGCGTGGAGCAGGGCGGTGTCACCATCCTCGGCCCGCTCAACCTGCCGGCCGGTGCGCCGCTGCACGCGTCGGAGATGTATGCGCGCAACGTGGTGAACTTCGCCGAGCTGCTGCTGAAGGATGGCGCGCTCGCGCCCGACTTCGACGACGAGCTGGTGGCGAAGAGCTGCGTGGCGCGCGCCGGCGAGGCGGTGTTCAAGGGGTAGCGGCTCCCGCGGGCGAACGGCCCGCGGCGCGATCAGTGCCTTGGTGCGTGCAGCCAGCGCAGCCGCTGCGCGGGAGGCATGGCGTGCCATTGCTGCATCAGTTTCTCGCGCTGCTCCGGCGGCATCTGCTGGAAACGCTGGTAGGCGGCGTGCAACTGCTCGCGCTGCGCGGGCGGCAATTGCCGGAACAGGCGCTGGTTCTCGCGCGTCTGCTGGCGCTCCGCCGGCGTCATCTGCTGCCAGCGCGCGATGCGATCGCTGATCTGCGCGCGCTGCTGCGGCGGCAGGTTCACCCAGTCCTTGCTCTTTTCCAGCAGGTGCTGCTGCCGTTGCGGCGGCAGGCTGCTCCAGTCCTGCCGCAACGGCGACAGCACGTCGCGCTGGGCCGGCGTGAGGCTGTTCCAGGCGGTCGGCGCGGGTGCGTTCTGCGCGTGCAGGGCAGGCGCGGCAAGGCCGCCGAGCAGGATGATGGCGAGGGCGAGCGACTGCAATGGGCGTGCGGACAGGGCCATGGATCAGTGGGCGGGGGGCGGGTTGTCGTTGGCGGCCAACCAGCCGTAGAAGTCGAGGTTCTGGTACAGGTTGGGGTCGGCCTGCTCGGGATCGGGCGGCAGCGGGCTGTCGGCTTCGTTGCCAACCGTGGCGGTGACGGCGGTGGCCGGCATCTCGGCGGCTGGGCGGGGTTCGGACGGCCACGCCAGCAGCGCGGCCAGCGCGATCGCCGCGCAGGCGCCGGAAGGCACCAGCCAGCGCGCGACATGATGGTGCACCTGCCGCGTGCCGGCCAGCGCCTCGCGGCGCGCGGCGCGCAGGCGGCCGGCGAGGCCGGGATCGAGGTTGCGCGCGGCTTCGTGGTAAAGCGCGCGGGCGCGCTGCTCCAGCGTGGCGTTCGACAGGTTGTTGCCAGGCGTGTTCATCGCCAGTCCTCCAGTTGTTCGCGCAGCCGTTGCATGGCGCGCGACAGATGTGTTTTCACACTGCCTTCCGAGCAACCCATGGCCTGTGCCGTCTCGGCCACGTCCAGTTCTTCCAGCATGCGCAGCGTGAAGGCCTCGCGCTGGCGCTGCGGCAATCCGCGCAGCGCGGCGCTGAGGTCGTGCCACGACTGCGCGTCCTGCACCCTGTCCTGCGGGCCGGGACCGTGGTCGGCCGGATCCCAGCTGGGCAGTTCGTCGCCCTCGTCGTCGCGACCGCCGCCCAGCCAGCCCACCACGATCGAGCGCACCTTGCGGCGGCGCTGCAGGTCGACGATGCGCCGGCGCAGGATGCCCCAGAACAGCGGCGCCCATTCGGTGGCCGGTTTGTCCCGGTAGTGCCCCACCAGCCGCAGCATGGCGTCCTGCACCGCGTCCAGCGCGTCCTCGCGGTTGCGCAGGTTCAGCTCCGCCACGCGGAAGGCGCGCCGCTCCACCTGCGCCAGGAAGGCGTCCAGGGTGGCCGGGATTTCCTGCGCGCCTGCGGCGGCCAGCAGTTCGGCATCGAGGGTACCGGCGAGGCCGTTCATGGCGGCCTCGTCCGCATCGTCGGCTGACGCATGCCTGGGCTCCAACGGTTCGACACCCGTGCTCAACGCTTGGCGCTCGCACAGGTTGACTGGCGCCCGTATGATGCTGGAACTGCGTTGTTCAGGCGGGTGGCACTCATGGGAGAGGGGTCATGATCGACGGGTTTGTGGCGCTGTACATCTTCATGCTGGCCGCGTTCACCGGCCACGAGATCATCGCGCGGGTGCCGGTGATCCTGCACACGCCGTTGATGTCCGGTTCCAACTTCGTCCACGGCATCGTGCTGGTGGGCGCCATGATAGCGCTTGGCCATGCCTCCACGCCGTTCGAGACCGGGCTGGGCTTCGTGGCCGTGCTGCTGGGCGCCGGCAACGTCGCCGGCGGCTACGTGGTCACCGAGCGCATGCTGGAGATGTTCAAGCCCAGCGCCGGCAAGCCGGGAGACAAGGCATGAGCTGGCTGCCCACCCTGGTCGATGCCTGCTATTTCCTCGCCGCACTGCTGTTCATCCTGGGCCTGAAGCGCATGAGTTCGCCGCGCACCGCGCGCGGCGGCATCGTGTGGGCGGGCGTGGGCATGCTGCTGGCGGTGCTGGCCACCTTCGCGCTGCCGGACATGCACAACCGCGGGCTGATCCTCGCCGCGGTGCTGATCGGCGTGGCCGCGGCGTGGTGGAGCGGCCGCCGCGTGGCGATGACCGCGATGCCGCAGATGGTGGCGCTGTACAACGGCATGGGTGGCGGCGCCGCGGCCGGCATTGGCGCGGCGGAACTGGTGGCGCACGTGCAGCGTGCCGCGACGATGGTGCCGGACACCTCGCCGCTGCGCCCGGAAAGCTGGGCGATCGACGCCCTGCACCAGGTTCCCGCGGTGGCCCCGCTGTCGCCGGTGGCGCTGCTGCTGGGCGTGCTGGGCGCGCTGATCGGCGCGGTGAGCTTCTCCGGCTCGCTGGTCGCCTTCGCCAAGCTGCAGGGCTGGATGGACCGGCGCTTCGTGTTCCCCGGCCAGCGCATCGTGAACCTGCTGGTGCTGCTGCTGGCGCTGCTGCATGGCGCGATGCTGGCGACGGGGCACCTCGAACTGCCGGTGATCGCGGCGTTCTTCGTGCTCTCGCTGCTGTTCGGCCTGCTGATGACCTTGCCGATCGGCGGCGCCGACATGCCGGTGGTGATCTCGCTGTACAACGCCTTCACTGGCCTCGCGGTGGCGTTCGAGGGCTACGTGCTGGGCAACGAGGCGATGATCATCGCCGGCATGGTGGTCGGCGCGGCCGGCACCCTGCTGACCCAGCTGATGGCCAAGGCGATGAACCGCTCGCTGGGCAACGTGCTGTTCGGCAGCTTCGGCGCGGCGGCGGGCGGGGCGGCGCAGGAGATCGCCGGTGCGCAGAAACCGATCGAGGCCGCCGATGCGGCGGTGATGATGGCCTACGCCGAGCGCGTGGCGATCGTGCCGGGCTACGGCATGGCGGTGGCGCAGGCGCAGCACAAGGTGTGGGAGTTCGCCAAGCTGCTGATCGAGCGCGGGGTGAAGGTGAAGTTCGCGATCCACCCGGTGGCCGGCCGCATGCCCGGCCACATGAACGTGCTGCTGGCCGAGGCCGGCGTGCCCTACGACCTGATCGAGGACATGGACGACATCAACCCCGAGTTCCCGAACACCGACGTGGTGCTGGTGATCGGCGCGAACGACGTGGTCAACCCGATGGCCAAGACCGATCCGTCCTCGCCGATCTACGGCATGCCCATCCTCGACGTGGCGGCGGCGAAGCACGTGATCGTGGTCAAGCGCGGCAAGGGCACCGGCTTCGCCGGCATCGAGAACGCGCTGTTCTACGCCGACAACACGCGCATGCTGTACGGCGACGGCCAGGCCGCCGCCGGCCAGTTGGTGAGCGAGCTGAAGTCCCTCGACGTTTGAAGAGTGCGGCCATGGATGGCCGCCCGTTTGATCCTGCGATCAGGGATGATCGCAAAAGCTTGAGCAGTGCGGCCATGGATGGTTGCCCGTTTGATTCTCGCGATCAGGATGATCGCAAAAGTACAGACAAGGGCCAGGCAAAATGCCACGTGTAGGAGCGCACCCTGTGCGCGATTGCCTTGCGCTTCGATCAAGGCGCAAGGCAATCGCGCACAGGGTGCGCTCCTACCGATGGTGTATCAGCGGCGCGGCGTGGCCTGGCGCCAGGCCAGCCAGGCCGCCAGCAGGATGCCCAGCGCGTACCACGCGACATCGGCCGGATGCAGGCCCAGCCATGCCAGGTCCAGCAACATGCCGGCGCCTGCCG
Organism: Rhodanobacter sp. DHB23; assembly: GCF_014842975.1. Taxonomy (GTDB): domain Bacteria; phylum Pseudomonadota; class Gammaproteobacteria; order Xanthomonadales; family Rhodanobacteraceae; genus Rhodanobacter_A. Next base: position 93,547 of record NZ_JACYXK010000023.1, read on the forward strand.
TGCGCAATGCCTCGGTGAGGCCCAGGTCGAAGTTGCCGGCCAGCAGGATCGCGGCCATCAGCACGTTGAAGTAGAGCGCCGCCAGCACCGTGGCAAAGGCCGCCAGCACCGCCGCGCCGGCGCCGGCGCGGCGGATCCAGTGGCGGGTCGCCCACGCCAGCACGGCGCCTGCCGGCAGCGCCAGCCAGGGGGCGGCACGGTGCAGGTACATGGTCGCCACCATCCACGTCGCGCCCACGGCCAGGCCCATCATCGCGGCGCAGAACAGCGCGAAAACGAACAGCGGAACGTCGCGTGGCTTCATGGCGCGGGCCGGGTGGCGGAGAGGCGGGTCATGCGGTGGTCGGTGGGCAAAAAACGCCGATCATAGCTGGTCGCCGTGCCCAGCTGCCCCCGATCCGGGCCATAATAGGCAGCTTGGCGTGCCGTGCAGCACGCCTCATTGACGACGGATTGGCGAGTGGCATGAGCGGTTTCAGTCTGAGCAGCGAACCCTTCACCCTGGTGCGCGACTGCGAGGCGGTGATGGTGCCGCAGGGCGAAACGGTGAGCCTGCCGGCCGGCCAGATCGGCTACATCACCCAGGCACTGGGCGGCAGCTTCACCGTGTACGTGGAAGGCAACCTGTTCCGCATCGCGGGCAAGGACGCCGACGCGCTGGGCAAGGAGCCGCCGCCGCCGATCGAGGTGCCGGCCGACGCCACCGACGCCGACGTGGAAAGGCTCTGCTGGGACCAACTGCGCACCGTGTTCGACCCGGAGATCCCGGTGAACGTGGTCGAGCTGGGCCTGGTCTACGACCTCAGCCTCGAACAGCGCGAGGACGGCCAGCGCAAGGTCTACGTCAAGCTCACCCTCACCGCGCCCGGCTGCGGCATGGGCGACATCCTGGTGGACGACGCCCGCACCAAGCTGGAAATGATCCCCACCATCGCCGAAGCCGACATCGACCTGGTGTTCGACCCGCCGTGGAGCCACTCGATGATGTCCGAGCTGGCGAAGCTGGAAACGGGGATGCTTTGATGCCGCTTTTCTCCCTCTCCCCTTCGGGGAGAGGGTTGGGGTGAGGGGCAATCTTGCGAGGTGGTGAAGTCGGAGTGCGATTCAGAAGTTGCACTCTTGCGTGTGCTTTTTTACTTCCTCGCAAACGGATTCAACAGCGCAACCTTGAATCCCCTGAAATCAGCAATATTCCGCGTCACGACGGTCAAGTCATGGATTCGTGCCGTCGCTGCGATCATGGCATCTTCATACAGGGTGTCCGACTTCCGGTGCATGAGCCTTGCCCACTCCCGGAACACCCGCCCGTCCATGGGAATCACGTTGTAGGCCGCAGCAAGCTGATCCAGCCAACTTGTCAGCTCGGCCGCCTTGGCCTTGTCCTGCTCTCTGGTGATCTCGATCCCTGCTTGAATCTCGCCGATGGTCACGGCCGACAGGTGCAGATCGGCATCGGCCACCTGCTCGATCCAGGCAACGACTCCGCCATGCGGCTTCGGCTTTCTCAATTCCGAAACGACGTTCGTGTCGAGCAGGAACATCAGGACAATCCCTTGGCAGGTCGGCGCTTTGCCTTTCCGCGTGTCGGGACGGGGATGTCTCCACGACCTTCAGGCATTAGGAGAAGATCCTTCAGGCTTGGCTTCGCCGCTTGTTTCAGGCGCCGCCATTCAGCCGCGTTGACCAGGACGGCGGCCTCTGCCCCGCGCTTGGTCACAAGCTGGGGGCCATCGGTCATGCAGGCGTCCAGAAACTCACTGAAGCGGGCTTTTGCATCTTGTACGGGCCATGTGCTCATGAGTCACCTCTGTCCTGACCAGATATGTGACTAGTTTAGCACGTTGGCTGGAGACGGCCCGGGAAACAGGGGGCAGAGTGCCCTTTCCAAGGGCCGCGATATTTCAGCCCCGCACTTCCTCAAACCGATTCTCCGCCCGGTTTTTGCGCACCTTCGCCGGATCCCACACGCGCCCGTTCATCGCGATGTACACGCCGTCGGGCAGCGTCTGCACCGCGGCCACCGCGCAGCCGATGTTGAACACCGCGTCCGAGCCCTGGAAGCGCGCGGGGTTGAGCGCGCCGGTGAGCACGATCACCTTGCCGGGGATGGCGGCCAGCACCTTGGCGGTTTCCACCATGGTGTCGGTGCCGTGGGTGACCAGCACGTGGCGGTGCGGCTGCGCCTCGATGGTGGAGCGGATCAGCGCGCGGTCCTCGTCGGTGACGTGCAGGCTGTCCTTGCGCAGGATCGGGATCACGTCGAACTGGAAGGCCACGCCGAGCTGGCCGAGGATCTCGCCGATCTGCGGCGCGCCGATCTTGTAGTCCGACTTGTCGTCGAAGTAGATCTTGTCGATGGTGCCGCCGGTGGTGACGATGGTGAGATGCTGCATGGTCGCTGCGCCGATGGTGAAAGCCGCCATTTTAGCCGCCTGACAGCAGGGCGGTGTCGTCCGTGCCGACATCCGCCAGCCGCAGCAGGCCGTGGCCGAGGAAACGGCGCAAGGCCGCCGCGGGTCGCGCATCGCCGCGCGCCTGCGACCAGGCCGCCTGGCGTGCCAGCAGGGCCGCCGCCGCGCAGCGCGCCAGCGTGAGCGCGAGGCCGCGCGCGCCGGCTTCCAGGGTGGTGCGTTGCGCGGGCGTCGCGTCGAGATGGCCGGCGGCGGCATCCAGCGCAGCGTCGATGGCGAAGGCGGCGTGCGGGTCGCCGCCGTGCAGCCATGCGGCGACGGCGGTGCGCAGTGCGCCCAATCCGTCGCCTGCCAGCGCGCGCAGCGCGTCAAGAGACAGCACATTGGTGGTGCCTTCCCAGATCGCATACACCTGCGCGTCGCGCAGCAGTTGCGGCAGGCCGGTGTCCTCGATGTAGCCGGCGCCGCCGAAGCATTCCAGCGCCTCGGAGCAGAGGCGCACCGCCAGCTTGCCGGTCCACAGTTTTGCCAGTGGCGTGAGCAGGCGCAGCAGCGCGGTTTCGTGCGGGGCGGCGCTGCCGTGTTCCACGCGGCCCAGCAGTTGCGCCACCTCGAAGGCCAGCGCGAACGCGCCCTCGAACTCGGCCTGCATGTCGGCCAGCGTCTGCGCATGCAGCGGCTGTTCGATCAGCGGGCGGCCGAAGGCCTGCCGGCGCGTGGCGTAGTCGCGCGCCAGCGCGATCGCCCGCGCCATGCTGGCGATCGCGCACACCGCGTTCCAGGTGCGCGTGACGTTGAGCATCGGCGCGACCTGGCGCACGCCGTTCGACAACTCACCGAGAGGCCACGCGGGCAGGCCGTCGAGGTGGATCTCGGCGGTGGGCAGTTCCTGCGTGCCCAGCTTGTCCTTGAGGCGGTCGATGACGAGCTGCGGCTTGCGCTGCGCGCCGTGCGCGTCGTCCATGGTCTCCACGTAGAACAGCGCCAGCGCGCCGGAGCCGCTGCCGGCGCCTTCGGGGCGCGCCAGGGCCAGCGCCGCTTCGCCCACCACGGCCGAGCTGAACCACTTGCGGCCGTGCAGCCGCCACTGGCCGTCGGCATCCTGCCGCGCCACGGTCTCGGTGTTGCCCACGTCGGAGCCGCCGTGCGTCTCGGTCATCCATTGGCCGCTGAGCCAGAACGTCGCCGCGTCGCGGCTGAGGAAATGCGGCAGCGCGCGTTCGATCAGCGCGCGGTTGCCGGAGGCCTTCAGCGCGGTGGCCGCGCCATCGGTCATCGCCAGCGGGCAGGTATAGAACTCGCTGGCCACGTGGTAGAGGTAGACACGTGCGAATTCCTCCAGCCGCGCGTGCTCGTGGTTTTCGTGGCCGGCGGCGAGAATCGCGTGGCGCGTGGTGAGGAGCGGGCCTTCCTGCCACGCCGTGGTCAGCTCGATGCGGTCCACCCGCCGCCCCCACGCGTCCCACTGCGTCAGCACCGGCTTGCGCCGCGTGCTCGTGGTGGCGCGCCGCCAGGCCATCAGTGCGTAGTCGCCCAGCGCGTCGAGATCGCCGGCCAGCGCGTCGCGCCGTGCAGCGGGCAGGACGCGCTCGATCAGCGAGTGCAGCAGGCGCTCGTCGCGCCATGGGTGCGGCAGTTGCGGGGCGGCTTGCAGGAATCCCATGGGCGGCTCCTGGTTCCTTTGCGCGGAGCGGCCAGTATAGGAAGCGCCGGGCAAGCCGGATCAGACCGGCAGTGCCGGCGTCAATCCCTGGCGGGAAACCACATGTTCGCCGTCGGCTGGAACGCCCGCGGCGTCACGCCGAGCAGGCGCTCCAGCTCGCCGTTGTCCGCCACGAGGTCCGCATCGAGCCGCGCCAGCGGGCCGCGCCATTTCGCCGGCGCGAAGCGCTGGCCCGCATGCAGCAGCCATGCCGGCAACGGCACGGGCAGGTTGGCGTGGGGCAGGGTCTGGCGGACGCGGGCGAACATGTCGTGCGCGCTGAGCCGTTCGCCGCCGCCGATGGGCAGGATGCGTCCCGCGCTGGCGGGGCTGGCCAGCGCGGCGAGCACGGCGAGCGCGATGTCCTCGGCGTGCACCGGCTGGCGCATGCCGCGGCCGGTGGGCAGCGGGAAGACGCGCGTGCGCCAGGCGCGGCGGGCGATCGGGCTGAGGCTCTTGTCGAGTCCCGCGCCGTAGATCAGCGTGGGGCGCAGCACCGTCCACGGGGCGCCGTGGCGCGCGCAGGCGGCGGCCAGGGCCTGTTCGCCGTCGCGCAGCTGTTGCGAGATGGCGCGTTCGGCAGGCTCGCCGGAATCGCGCTTGGTCTCCGCGCTCATCGAACTGGTGGCGACCACGCGCGGCGGTTCGCTGCCGAAATCCATGCGCGCCAGCCAGTCGGCAAACGGCTGGAGCGGGCCGAAGCTGACGATGGCGGAGGGATGCGGCAGTTCGCCCGGCATGGTGTCTGGAAGGTTGCCCTGCAGCCAGTGCAGGCCGGGTCGCGAGACGCGCGCGCGGCGGCTCAGGGCCGTCACCGCTGCGCCGCCGGCGACCAGGCGCGGCAGGAGGAAGTGGCCGATCTGGCTGCTGCCGCCGAAGACCAATACCGTCATGCGCGTGTCAGTTACCCGATTGCAGGCGCGTGGCGAGGTCGAGCACGCGCGGCAGGTTCGGCGCCAGCTTGCGCGCCTGTTGCAGCGCCTGCATGGCGCCGGTGCGGTCGCCGCCGGCGAGTTGCCGGTCGGCCTGGTCCAGCCACGCGCCGGCAAGGCGCTGGCGCAGCGCGCCTTGCGATGCATCGCCGGGCGAGAGGTCGGCGAGGTTGTCCAGCATCCGGCCGGCGCGGACGAGGTCGCCCGAGGCCAGCGCGCGGTTGAACAGCTGCTGCACCGTGCCTGGCAGCGCCTGCAGGCCCTGCTGGGCGGCGGCGCTGTTGCCGTCGATGGCCAGCGCGCTGCGGTAGAGGTCGTAGGCGCAGTTGCCGGGCGGCATCATGATGTCGCCGCGCTGCGTGGCGGCTTGCGCCTGCTGCAGCAGGCGGGCGATCTGCGCGCTTTGCTGCGGCGTCGGCGCGGGCGCCGCGGCGGCTGCGACGTCCTGGCCGTCGTTCGCGGGCGCCTTGGCGGCCGCTGGCTGCTGCTGCATGCCCTGCAGGTGCGCACGCGCGGCGGCGATGTCGGCGGACTTCGGCGCCAGTGCCGCCGCGTCGTCGAGCAGCTTGCCGGCTTGCGCGGCGTCGCCGGCGTCCATCGCCGCGCTGGCCTGCACGGTGAGTGCCTGCGCCACCTTGCCGAGGCCGGCCTGCGCTTGCGCGTTGTCCGGGTCCAGCGCGAGCGCGGCCTTGTAATGCGCCAGCGCGGTGTCGTCGCCGGCGCCGGCGATGCGGCCGTTGCGCAGCGCATCGTCGCCTTGCTGCAGGTCGGCGGCCAATGCGGCGCCGTCCTGTTGCCCGGCCTGCGCCCGCGCGGCGCGCAGGCCGGGCAGGGCGGCGTTATTCGGCTGCAACGCGGCCAGCTGTTCGATGGCGGCGTCGGCGCCCGCGCCGTCGTTCGCATCGATGGCCTTCTGCGCCTGCGCCGCCAGTGCGTCGCCGACCTGGTCCAGGCCGTGGCGCGCCACGGCATTGCCGGGATCGGCGGCGAGCATCTGCCGGTACAGCGCCCCGGCGCCGCGGTCGCCGCCGTACTGGCCGGCGGCGAAGGCCTGCTGCGCCTGGTCCACCAGGGTCGAGACCTGTACCTGCGATGCGCGCTTGGCGGCGATCATCTGGTCGAGATGGTCCACGTCGCTGCCGCCGCCCAGCAGCTCGCGGGCCACCGCGGCCTTTTGCGCCGCCACGTCGAACTGGCCGGCTTGCAGGGCGGCGTCGGCCTGCGAAAGTTCGGCCGTGCCGACCTGATGCAGGCCGTCGTGCGCGATGTCGTTGTCCGGTTCCAGCGCCACCGCGGCCTGGAACAGCTCGCGCGCGCTGGTGCCGTCCTGGCCGTCCAGATGGCCGGCGGCCAGCGCCTGCTGCGCGCGGCCGAGCACGTCGTTGAGCTCGGTGCGCGGCAGCAGGCTGTTGCTGAGGTAGCTGCGTCCGTACCACATCGCGCCGATCGCGCCGACCGCGAGCAGCAGGAGCACGGGCGCCAGCCAGCCGCGGCGCTTCCGCCGGGGTTGCGCCGCCGCGCGGGCGCCGCGCGGCTCGGCCTTCATCGACGGCAGGTCGTCGCGCGGCGTTGCCTGGCGCGGCGGCGCGTCGAGCTGGTCGAGGTTGCCCAGCGTGGGTTCGGTGCGTCCGCGCTGTTCGGGTTCGTGCTGGTCGCGGCGTCCGCTCATGGGTTCGGCAAATCGTGGGGAGGTGGAGTGATCGGCTTTCTGGCTAGTCATGCCGGCGAAGGCCGGCATCCAGTGTCTTGATGCGCTTGGCCTGAAGGCGCTGGATCCCGGCTTGACCAGCCATCCGGCTGTTGAGGAGCGCCTCGCCGGGATGACGGGCAAAACCCGCAGTGTCCGGGAATCCACCGCAGCTTAGCAGCGCACTGCAGCATTGCCGCGCCGCGCCGGAACGCGCGTTCAGGATGCGCGCGCCCCGCCGATGCGGCGTGCTTCCAGCACGTTGGGCAGGGCCAGCAGCCGGCCGAGCAGGGTGGAGAGCTGCTCGAAGTCGCGCACGCGCAGGGCGAAGCGCATCTCCACCTCGCCGCTGCTGGCGATGGCGCGGCTGGACGAGGCGAGGATGGGCGTGCCGGCGTTGCTGATCACGCCGGCGACGTCTTTCTGCAGGCCCTTGCGGTCGTAGCCGCGCAGTTCGACGTCCACTTCGTAGGCCTGCGCACTGGCCTTGCCCCAGGCCACTTCGATCACGCGGTCGGGGTCGCGCCGCGCGAGCCGCGCGAGGCTGGCGCAGTCGGCGCGGTGCACCGACACGCCGCGGCCGCGCGTGATGAAGCCGCGCACCGGATCGCCGGGCAGCGGCTGGCAGCAGCGCGCCAGCGTGGTGAGCAGGTTGCCGATGCCCTCGATGCTGAGCGCGCCGGGATCGCGCGCGGGTGCGGGTCGCGCGGTCGCGGTCGGCACGATGGCGTCGTCGTCTGCCAGCGGCTGCGCGGCTTCCTGCAGCGCGCGCGCGATCTGTCCCGTGCTGATCTCGTTGAGCGCCAGCGCGACCAGCAGCTCGTCCTGCGTCTTCAGGTGGAAGTGCGCGGGCAGCTTGGCCAGTTCGATCTCGGGCAGGGCCAGGCGCTTGAGCTCGCGCTCGAACATCGCGCGGCCCACCGCGAGGTTGGCGTCGTGCGCCAGCCGCCGGAACCACGCGCGCACCTTGTCGCGCGCCCGCGCGCTGTTCAGGTAGCCGTGGTGCGGCGAGAGCCAGTCGCGGCTGGGCTCGGCCTGTTTCGCGGTGAGGATCTCCACGCGGTCGCCGCTCTGCGGCTGGTAGGTGAGCGGCACGATGCGGCCGTTGACCTTGGCGCCGCGGCAGCGGTGCCCCACCTCGGTGTGCACGTGGTAGGCGAAGTCCAGCACGGTGCCGCCGTGCGGCAGGTCCACCACCTCGCCGCGTGGCGTGAGCAGGTAGACGCGGTCCTCCATCAGCTCGGTGCGCAGGTCGGCGGCCAGCGTGCCTTCGTCCTCGCTGCGCGTGTCCAGCAGCTTGCGCATCCAGGCGATCTTGGCCTCGAACTCGGCATCGGCGCCGCCGCCTTCCTTGTAGCGCCAGTGCGCGGCCACGCCGAGTTCGTTGGCGCGGTGCATCTCGTGGGTGCGGATCTGCACTTCCAGCGTCTTGTCGCGCGGGCCGATCACCGCGGTGTGCAGCGAGCGGTAGCCGTTGCCCTTGGGGCGGGCGAGGTAGTCGTCGAACTCGCGCGGCAGGTGCGGCCACAGCGTGTGCACCACGCCCAGCGCGGCGTAGCAGTCGGCCACCGAGTCCACCAGCACGCGCACCGCGCGGATGTCGTACAGCTCGCCGAATTCCAGCTCCTTGCGCTGCATCTTCTTCCAGATGGAATAGATGTGCTTGGGCCGCCCGGCCAGCTCGGCGCGGATGCCGGCATCGGCCAGCGCGCGGCCCAGCTCGTCCAGCGAGTCGCGGATGAAGGCCTCGCGGTCGGCGCGGCGCTCGTCCAGCAGTTTGGCGATGCGCTTGTAGGTGTCGGGCTGCAGGTGGCGGAAGGCGAGGTCTTCCAGCTCCCACTTCAGTTGCCAGATGCCGAGGCGGTTCGCGAGCGGCGCGTGGATGTCGCGGGTGAGCCGCGCCAGTTCGGTGCGTTCCGCTTCCGGCAGCGCGGTCGCCGCGCGCAGGCGCGCGAGTTGGCGCGCCAGCAGCACGAACACCACGCGCAGGTCGCGGATGATCGCCAGCAGCAGCCGGCGCAGACCCTCGGAACCGCCGCCCTGCGTGCGCTGCGCGTGCAGCGCCCAGACCTGCTCGGCGGCCTGCTGGCCTTCCACCAGCCGGCGCACGTCCACGGGAAGCTTCGGCGCCTCGGCCTGCCACAGCGCGGCATCGGCGCGCGACAGCGCGAACCACAGCGCCGCCGCCTGGGTGGGCGCGTCGCAGCCCATCGTTGCCAGCAGGTCGAGCACGTCGGCGCATTCGGCCTGGTCGACCGCACGCTCCACGCAGGCATCCACCGCCGCGGCCAGCGTGGGCGGCAGGGTGCCGGCGCGGTCGCGCCAGGCTTGCGGGCGGGCGGGTGGCGTGGGCGTGGTCATGGCCGGGAGCGCATCGGGGACGATCCATTCTAGGTGGATCGGCGGCGCTTGGCTTCACCGCCCTACGGCTGCAGAATCATGCCGATACCGTTTCGGTTGCAGCGAGTTCTATTCATGCGTTGGTTTCGATCACTGCTGGCCGTCGTGCTGGCTGGTGGCATCACCCTGCTCGGGGCGTGGCTGCTGATGGCGTGGAGCGAGGCGGGTGCGCCGTCGCTGCTCGATGTCACGCAACGGCATCCCCTGATCGGGACCACCTTCGGCTTGCTGTCCACCTTGGCCGTGGTGGTGTCGGCGCTGCTTCAACGGCGCCGACAAAAGTCACGCTGAACCCATCGTTCCTGGGCTTGCCGTTGGCTTCCGCCCCGGCCTGGTTGCCGCCGGCCGGAATCAGGACAAGTTGGGCGGGAACGCCTCGCGCAGCTCGCTCACCAGCACGCGCTCGTTCTCCGAGTAGTCGATCGGCACCGAGACCAGGTGCACGCCGCCCGCCTGGAAGGCGGCCTCCAGCGTGGGCGCGAACTGCGCGATGTCGTCGACACGGTGCCCCTGGCAGCCGAACGCGCGCGCATACAGCTCGAAATCGGGATTGCCGAAGGTCATGCCGTAATCGGCGAAGCCGTCCACGGCCTGCTTCCAGCGGATCATGCCGTAGGCGTTGTCCTGCAGGATCAGCACCACCAGGTTGAGCTTCAGGCGTACCGCCGTCTCCATCTCCTGGTCGTTCATCATGAAGCCGCCGTCGCCGCACACCGCCAGCACGCGGCGGTGCGGGTACAGCATCGAGGCCATCATCGCCGAGGGCAGGCCGGCGCCCATGGTGGCCAGCGCGTTGTCCAGCAGCAGGGTGTTGGCGACCTGGGTGCGGTAGTTGCGCGCGAACCAGATCTTGTACATGCCGTTGTCCAGCGCCACGACGCCGTCGGACGGCATCACCGCGCGCACGTCGCGCACGATGCGCTGCGGCGTGAAGCGGTCTTCGCCGGCGCGGTCGGCGAGGCGGGCGAGGATGCCCTCGCGCAGCGGCAGCAGCGCCCTGGCGTTCGGCACCTGGCCCTCGATGCGGTCGGCCAGCAGCGCCAGCGAGCGGCCCATGTCGCCCACGACCTCCGCCTGCGGGAAGTACACCTGCTCCACGCTCGCCGGCTGGTAGCCGACGTGGATCACCGTGGGGCCGCCGGGACGCATCATGAAGGGCGGCTTCTCCACGGTGTCGTGGCCGATCGCGACGATCACGTCGGCGCGGTCGATCGCCTCATGCACGTAGTCGCGTTCGCTCAGCGCGGCCGTGCCCATGTACAGGCCGGAGCCGCCGGCGACCGAACCCTTGCCCATCTGCGTGGTGAAGAACGGGATGCCGGCGCGCAGCACGAAGCGCGACAGCGCCTCGCTCGATGCCGGGCGCGAGGCCGCGGCGCCAAGCATCACCAGCGGCCGCTCGGCGCCGCGGATCAGCGCAGCGGCGCGTTCCAGCGATTCGACGCCGGCCACCGTCGGCTCCGGAGCATGCGGCGGTATGAGCGGCACCGCTTCGCACTCCATCGCGGCGATGTCCTCGGGCAGCTCCAGGTGCACCGGGCCGGGGCGTCCTTCCTGCGCGATGCGGAAGGCGTCGCGCACCAGGGTGGGGATGGTGGTGGGCGAGACGATCTGCCGCGCCGACTTGGTTAGCGGCTTCATCGTGTTGACGATGTCGACGATCTGGAACTGCGCCTGCCGGCTGGACTGGATGCCCTTTTGCCCGGTCAGGATGATCATCGGCATCGCGCCGAGGAAGGCGTAGGCGGCGCCGGTGGTGAAGTTGAGCGCGCCCGGCCCCAGCGTGCTCATGCACACGCCCGGCTTGCCGGTGAGCCGGCCGTAGGTGGCGGCCATGAATGCCGCCGCCTGCTCGTGGCGGGTGACCACGAGCTGGATGGAGGAGTGGCGCAGCGATTCCACCACGTCGAGGTTTTCCTCGCCGGGTATGCCGAAGATGCGCTCGACGCCTTCGTTCTCCAGCGCGGCCACCAGCAGGTCGGATCCCTTGGTCATGTCGTGATGTTCCGGGTGATGGGGTTGGTGATTTCCCTGTCGTTCCCGTGCAAGCGGAAACCGGGTGTCATCAGGGAGGGTCGGAATAATCTGCTCTTTGCCCGTCATTCCTGCGCAAGCAGGAATCCAGTGTCTTCGTGTTCAAGGCTTGAAGGCACTGGATGACTCGTTTTGCTCGCCCCTCCGGGGCCGCCCTTCGGGCGTTCTGCGCGCGAAGCGCTTGTCCAGCTTTCGCTGGGATGACGAGCAGGATGAGGTCCTTGTCAGAGACGATCGACCCACACGGTCTGCGCGTTGACGAATTCGCGCAGGCCGAAGTGCGACAGCTCGCGGCCGAAGCCGCTGTGCTTCACGCCGCCGATCGGCACGCGCGGGTCGGAGGCGGACCAGCCGTTGATGAACACGCCGCCGGTGACCAGCCGGCGCGCCAGCCGCTTGCCGCGCTCGACGTCGCCGGTCCACAGGTTGCCGCTGAGGCCGTAGTCGCTCTGGTTGGCCAGTTCCACCGCATGGTCGGCGTCGCGCGCGGCGATGATCGCGCCCACCGGGCCGAAGGTCTCGGCATCGAACACCGGCATGCCGGGCTTGACGTCGGCGAGCACGGTGGGCGCGTAGAAGTAGCCCTCGCGATCCAGCCGCTGGCCGCCGAGCAGCACTTTCGCGCCGGCTTTCACGCTGTCGGTCACCTGCTGGTGCAACTGCTCCAGCAGGTCGAGGCGGGCCATCGGGCCGACCTGGGTGGCCGCGTCGCGGCCGTCGCCTACCACAAGGGCCCTGGTGTGTTCGACGAAGGCCTGGGTGAAGCGCTCCAGCACGGCCTCTTCGACGATCATGCGCTTGGCCGCGATGCACACCTGGCCGGCGTTCTGGAAACGCGCGGCCACGGCGATCCCGGCGGCCTTCTCCACGTCGGCGTCGGCCAGCACGATGAAGGGATCCGAGCCGCCCAGTTCCAGCACCACCTTCTTGATCGCCTGGCCGGCCTGGCCGGCGATGGTGCGCCCGGCGCCCACGCTGCCGGTGACGGTGACCGCCGTGACGCGCGGATCGGCGATCGCGGTGGCGCTCTGCGCGCGGGTGAGGTGGGCGCTGATGAAGGCGTCCGCGGGCAGGCCGGCGGCGCGCCAGGCCTGGTCCAGCAGCTCGGCGCAGCCCACCACGTTCTCGGCCGGCTTCAGCAGGAAGGCGTTGCCGCCCATCAGGATCGGCACCGCGGCGCGCATCGCCTGCCAGTAGGGGAAATTCCACGGCATCACGCCCAGCACCACGCCCAGCGGCAGGTAGGACACATAGGCCTTGCCGTCCGGCACCTCGGTGGGTTCGTCGGCCAGCAGGCGCGGGCCGTGCTCGGCGTACCACTCGCACAGGTGCGCGCACTTCTCCACCTCGGCGCGCATGTCGCGCAGCGGCTTGCCCATCTCGGCGGTGGCCATCGCCGCCATTGCCTCGCTGCGCTGGCGCAGCGAGGCGGCCATCGCGCGCAATACTTCGGCGCGCTGCGCCAGGCTGGCGGCACTCCAGCGCGCGAAGCCGGCCTGCGCGCGGTCGAGCAAGGGGCCCAGCGCGGCGTCGTCGAGGAAGGGGCGTTCGGCGACCAATTCGCCGGTGGCGGGGTCGCGCGACACCGAAACGTTGTCGGGCGCGGTTTGGTGGGTGGAGTCGGCAGGCATGGCGTGTTTCCTTCGAGGGGATGTGGCCGGCACGGCGCGCGGTCGATGCGCGAAACATGGACCTGCACGCTTGCGCGGACAAGACGGGTGGCGATCCTGGGTGCCGTACCACCAGTCTGGGCAGGCTAGCCTTTCGTGCGTCGAAGGTAGGTGACCAGCGACAGGTCGTGGCGGTTCTGCGGTACCAGCGCCACGTACTGCAGGTCGACCCGGCCCAGCGTGGGATGGTCGAGCTGCTTGATGCCTTCGTCGAAGCGGCGCACGTCGTGGTCGGGCCACCAGCGGCGGAAGACGTCGCTGCGCTCGGTGAGTTCGGCGACCAGCGCGTCGAAGGGTCGCTTGTCCGCCGCCTGCGCGTAGGCGGCGCGGAAGCTGGCGAGGGTGCCGCGCGCGATCTCTTCCCAGTTGACGATGAGCGTGCGGTAGGGCTCGTGCAGGAACATCAGCCGCAGCGTGTTGCGCTCGTGCGGCGCCAGGCGGTCGTAGTCGACGAACAGCTCGGCGATGGCGCGGTTCCAAATCAGGATGTCGAAGCGGTTGTTGCGCACGTAGGCGGGCAGTGGGCCCAGCGCCTGCACGAACTGGCGCAGGCCGTCGGTCAGCGACTCGTCGTGGGTGTCCTCGGGCGGCGCGTAGCCGGACAGCGCGAACACGTAGGCGCGCTCGGCGTCGCTCATGCGCAGCACCCGCGCCAGCCGCTCCAGCGCCTCGGGCGAGGCGCGCACGTCGCGGCCTTGCTCGATCCACGTGTACCAGCTCGCGCTGACGTCGGCGGCCAGCGCCACTTCCTCGCGCTTCAGGCCCGGCGTGCGGCGGCGGCCGATGGGGAAGCCCAGCGCGGTCGGCGGCACGCGCGCGCGGCAGGCCATCAGGAACGCGCCGAGTTCCTTGCGTTGCGCCGCGTTGTGCGTGGAGGCACTCATGGTCGTCGCTGCCTGCGGATCTCTCCGCATCATAGCGGGGACGGATCAGACGGCTTCCAGCGCCCTGGCCAGGCGCTTGGCCGACACCGGTTCTGCCGTCTTCAGCTCCTGTGCGAACAGCGAAACACGCCACTCCTCGATCAGCCAGCGCAGTTCGTCGAGGTGGCCGTCGCCGGCGGCGCGGTGCTTCAGGTATTCGCGCCAGTAGGGCAGCACCTGCAGCATGCGTTGCTGGTCCTTCGCCGGGTCCTGCCGCAGGCGTTCGCCGCGCAGGCGCATGGCCTTGAGGTAGCGCGGGTAGTGGGCGAGGCGTGCGAGCGGCAACTCGCGCAGGAAGCCGGGTGCGAGCAGGGCATCGAGTTGCTCGCGCAGGTCGTCGTAGCTGGCGCGGGCGAAACCCATCAGCGGCGGCTGCAACCATGGCCGCAGTTCGGCCTGCGCCTCGATGATGGGTTCGGCGAGCTTCAGCCGTTCGACGGCGTGGCCGAACAGCTCGCGCGCGGCCTGCGTGCGCAGCGCCTCGAACGCACCGGCGCTGCGCGCGTCGAGGTCGAGCCGGGCGACAAGGTCGGCGAAGCCGCCTTCGACCAGGTCTTCGCGCAGGCCATCCACGCCGCCCAGCGATGCGTATTTCAGCGCGAGCGGGTTGGCGATGGGCAGGCGCCGGCGTGCCTGCTTCAGCTCGCTGGCCAGCGCGTTGCGCAGCAGCCGAAGCACGCCATCCACATGCGCCTCGGCGGCTTCGTCGCGGCGTTCGAACACGCGCAGGGCCACGGCGTCGCCCAGGTCGACCAGGGCGGGGAAGGCGAGCAGGCCGCCACTGGAGCGCACCTCGCGCGGGATTTCCTCGAAGTCCCACGCGGCGACGTCCTCGCGGGTGAGCTCCACGTCGGTCTTGCGCGAGAACGCCTCGCGCGCGCGGCCTTCCCACTCGGCGCGCAGCGCGGCGAGGTCGCGGCCGGTGGCGAGCGTGCGGCCACTGTCGTCGTGGACGCGGAAACGCATCAGGAAGTGTGGCGCGAGATCGACGGCGGCGAATTCGCCGGCATCGATGGCGACGCCGGTGGCGCGCTTGAGGAAGCCGGCCAATGCTTTCGCCAGCGGCTCGTCGCGCGGCGCCTCGGCCTCGGCGAAGGCGCGCGCGAAATCCGGCGCGGGCACGAAGTTGCGGCGCAACGCCTTGGGCAGGCCGCGGATCAGCTCCGCCGCCTTGTCGGCGAGCAGGCCGGGCACCAGCCATTCGCAGCGCGCGGCGGGCAGGGCGTTGAGCATCGCCAGCGGCAGGTGCAGGGTCACGCCGTCGGCGTCGTCGCCCGGCACGAAGCGGTATTCGAGGCGATAGCGCTGCGCGCCCGCCGCCGGCGCCCCGCTGGCGGCCACCGGCACGATCTCAAGCGCGGCAGGGAAGGCCCTGGGATCGAGGCCCGCGCCGCCCACCATCACGTCGTCCAGCGACCAGCGCAAGGCCGCCTGCTCGGCGGGACGCGCATGGCGGTACCACGCATCCAGCGCGCGGCTGGACGAGATGTCCACTGGCAGCTTGCCGCGGAAGAAGTCGACCAGTTCGTCCTCGTGGCGGATCAGGCCTTCGCGGCGCTGCTTGGCCTCGATGCCCTGGGCATCCTCCAGCACGCGCTGGTTGGCGCGCACGAAGTCGGCGCGCGCCTCGATGTCGCCGCGCGCGAGCGCTTCGCGCAGGAAGATTTCGTGGGCCAGCGCGGGATCCTGCTTCTCGAAGGTCACCGCGCGGCGCTCGACCAGGTTCAGGCCGAACAGGCTCACCTGCTCGTAGGCCACCACGCAGCCGCGCTTCTTCGACCAGTGCGCGTCGCGGCAGCTGGACTTCAGCAGGTGTGCGGCCTGTTGTTCGATCCACGCGGGCTCGACGCGCGCGCACATCATCGCCCACACCTTGCCGCCCACGTCGAGGATCTGCGCGGCGAACACCCAGTTCGGCGGCAGCTTCGCCAGCGCGGAACCGGGGAAGACCTGGAACTTGCGCTCGCGCGTGCCCTGGAAGATGCCGCGTTCGTCCTTGCGGCCCACCTGGGTGGGAAGGCCGGTGAGGAGCGCGCGATGGATGTGTTCGAATTGGCGAGCAGCCTCGTCTTCACTCCCTCTCCCCTCCGGGGAGAGGGCTGGGGTGAGGGGCTGGGACTTGCGGGAGCGTTCGTGCGAAGCGCGCTTGTTCTTCCCATCGCCTCGCGAGCGTGCCCCCTCACCCCGGCCCTCTCCCCGGAGGGGAGAGGGAGAAGTCATCGTCCATCCCAGCTCCTGCACCACCAGCAACGATTGCCGGTGCAGCTCGCGCCACTCGCGCATGCGCATGAAGCTGAGGAAGTGCCGCGAGCACCAATCGCGCAGCTTGGATTGCGTGAGTTCCTCATGCGCCTTGTCGTACTCGCGCCACAGGTTCAGCACGCCGATGAAGTCGGATTTCGGATCGGCGAACGCGGCGTGCGCGGCGTCGGCCTGCTGGCGCGCGTCGGCGGGGCGTTCGCGCGGGTCCTGGATGCTGAGGAAGGCGGCGATGGTGATGAGCTCGCGCAGCGCATGCAGCTTCTCGGCCTCCACCAGCATGCGTGCGAGCTGCACGTCGATCGGCAGCCTGGCCAGCGTGCGGCCGATGGCGGTGAGCGTGCGCGCTTCGTCGATGGCGCCGATCTCGGCTAGGCGGCGGTAGCCGTCGGCCACCACGCGCGGATCGGGAGCGTCGAGGAAGGGGAAGTCGTCCACCTCGCCCAGCTTCAGCGCCAGCATGCGCAGGATCACGTTGGCCAGCGAGGAGCGCAGCAGCTCGGGATCGGTGAAGGCGTTGCGTGCGACGAAGTCTGCCTCGTCGTACAGGCGGTAGCAGATGCCCGGGCCGATGCGGCCACAGCGGCCCTTGCGCTGGTCGGCGGCGGCCTGCGAGACGGGCTCGACGTGCAGCCGCTCCAGCTGGCTGCGCTGGCTGTAGCGCTTCACGCGCGCGCTGCCGGTGTCGACCACGTAGCGGATGCGCGGCACGGTGAGCGAGGTTTCCGCCACGTTGGTCGCCAGCACCACGCGGCGCTTCGGGCCGGGCTTGAACACGCGGTCCTGGTCGGTGGCGGAGAGCCGCGCGTACAGCGGCAGGATCTCGGTTTCGCGGTACTGGCGGCGCGACAGCAGCAGGTGCGTGTCGCGGATCTCGCGCTCGCCGGGCAGGAACACCAGCACGTCGCCAGGGCCGCCGCCAAGGCTGCGGTCGGCCATGATCTCGTCGAGCACGGCGGCGATGTGATCGGCGCTGCCCTGCTGGATGTTCGAGCGTGGGAGCGCGCCCTGTGCGCGATCGTTTTTTGTTCCAGCCGGAGCACTGGAGCCATCGCGCACAGGGTGCGCTCCTGCAGGCATGTCGACCGGCCGCCAGCGCAGCTCCACCGGGTAGGCGCGGCCTTCCACCGACACCACCGGCGCGCCGCCGAAGTGCTCGGCGAAGCGCGCGGTGTCGATGGTGGCCGAGGTGACGATGATCTTCAGCTCGGGCCGCTTCGCGGCGAGCCGCCTGAGATAGCCGAGCAGGAAGTCGATGTTGAGGCTGCGCTCGTGCGCCTCGTCGATGATGAGGGTGTCGTAGGCCGACAGCCAGGGATCGTTCTGCGTCTCCGCGAGCAGGATGCCGTCGGTCATGAACTTCACCAGGGTGCGCTCGCTCACCTGGTCGGTGAAGCGCACCTGGAAGCCCACCTGGTCGCCGAGCTGCGTGCCGAGTTCCTCCGCCACGCGGCGCGCCACCGAGCGCGCGGCGAGCCGGCGCGGCTGGGTGCAGCCGATCAGCCCCGCTTCGCCGCGGCCGGCGGCGAGGCAGAGCTTGGGGATCTGCGTGGTCTTGCCCGAGCCGGTTTCGCCGGCGATCACCACCACCTGGTGCTCGCGGATCAGCTTGACGATCTCGTCGGCGCGCGCGGCGATCGGCAGCGATTCGTCCAGGCGGATGGCGGGCTTGGCTTCGGCCCGCGCCCGGCGTTTCGCGGCCGAGGTCCCGATGTCGGCGAGCAGGGCCGCGAGCCTCCTGTCGTCGGCGTGCTTCGACAGCCCGCGCCAGCGCCCCAGCAGGCGGCCGAAGTCGCGGCTGCACACGGCGTCGAGTGCGCGGCGCAGGTCGCGCAGCGTGGGCTGGGGGCTCGGTGGGCGGTTCGTGTCGGTCATGGAACCGCACATGATAACGGCTCGCTCTTGCCCGTCGTTCCGGCGCAGGCCGGACAAGCGTGCAATGCGTGGAACACCCGCGGGGCGGGCCTCGCAGGGTGGGCGCAGCGAATCAGCCGGTGACGGCAGTGCATGCCCAGGCCTCACCGCCACTGGATGACTCGCTGCGCTCGCCCCTTTGGGTCCAGCCTTAGGCTGTTCAACGCTCGCATGGCTCGCTTTTGTCCGGCCTTCGACGATGACAAACTATTTGCGCAACGCCCGATAGGCTCCCGCTATCAGCAGCATTGCAA
This sequence comes from Rhodanobacter sp. DHB23, assembly GCF_014842975.1. Lineage (GTDB taxonomy): Bacteria > Pseudomonadota > Gammaproteobacteria > Xanthomonadales > Rhodanobacteraceae > Rhodanobacter_A. Next base: position 111,733 of record NZ_JACYXK010000023.1, read on the forward strand.
GGATTCATTTCCAACGCGGCCGCCGCGGCGCTAACGTGGTTTCATCGCTCACTGCACGGGAGAACACCATGGCCTCGAACATCGGCATCGCGAAGAAGAGCCGCGAAGCGATCGCCAAGCAGTTGTCCAGGCTGCTCGCCGACACCTACTCGCTCTACCTCAAGACCCACAGCTTCCACTGGAACGTCACCGGCCCGCAGTTCAACAGCCTGCACGCGATGTTCGAAGCCCAGTACAACGAACTGTGGCTGGCCGCCGACGAGATCGCCGAGCGCATCCGCACGCTGGACGTGTTCGCCCCCGGCTCGTACAGCCAGTTCGCCAAGCTCAGCTCGGTCAGGGAAGAGTCCGGCGTGCCGGAATGGAAGGAGATGGTGAAACAGCTGGTCGAAGGCCACGAGATCGTGGCGAACACCGCGCGCGCCGCGATCAAGGTGGCCGACAAGGCCGGTGACGAAGGCAGCGCCGACATGCTTACCGGTCGCCTGAAGGCGCACGAGAAGACGGCCTGGATGCTGCGTTCGCTGCTCAAGTAAGCAGCGACGCATCCTGGAACGGGGCCCACCGGATGGCGGGCCTTGTCGTTTCAGGCCGGCGCGTCGGGCATGGCGGCGCGGGCGGCAGCGAGAATCGGTGCTTGCGCGTGGCGGTAGGTGAGAAATTGCGTGACGCAGAGGTATGCGATCGAGATGGGCGGGATGAAATGGCCGGCGCGAAAGAACACGGAATGATTGGGCGCGAAGTTGCAGGCAAGCACCGCCGCGATGCCGACCCAGACGGGTATGTACCAGAGACGGTAGCTCCGCTGCGCCAGCGCCATCTGTTCGCGGAGGATGCCCTCGGCCACGTGGTACGGCAGGCCGAATTCGCGTTGCAGTCTGGAAACGGTGCAGATCATTCGGTTTTCCCTTGAAGGTGGACTTCGTCCATCCGTTCGACAGAAGCGGGTGTGTCCTCTTCCCAACCCCGCTTCCTTGCTCCTCAAGGCAGGGCCATCCATGGCCCTTCCCGGCGTCCGCAAGCGGGGCTTGCAGCGGTCAATCCTTCGGCGCCGGCCCCTTAACCGCCGTCACCAATCCATCCGGACGCACGTACTTCGCGAATGCCTGCTGCACTTCCGGCGCGGTGAGCGCGAGGTAGTGCTGGCCGGCGATGGTCATCGCATCCAGCGGCTTGCCCTGCTGCGACAGCGTGAGCAACTGGTTGCCGATGCCGCCGAAGCTGGACTCGCCCAGCGGGATGCGGCGCAGCAGGATGCCCTTGGCCTGCATCAGCTCGGTGCCGGTCACCGGCTGCTGCTGCATCTGCTTCAGGTCCTGCACCACCAGCGCGCTGGCCGCGCCCACCTTGTCGGGATCGCAGCCGAAATTCACCTTGTAGGTGCCGCGGTGCTTGTCGGCGTCCAGGCCCACGCCCACGGTGTAGACCAGGCCGTGCTTCTCGCGCAGGTCGCGGGTGAGCCGCGAGGCGTAGAAGCCGCCGCCCAGCACCTGGTTGCCGAGGTTGATCGCGTAGCGCGCGGGATCGTCGTAGGTGACGGCGATGGTCTGCGCCATGTCCACGCTGTCCTGCACCGCGCTGGCGTCGGGCACGTGCAGCTTGCCGGGCTGGTTGGCGGGCACGGCGGCGTAGTCGGTGTCGGGCCTGGCGCCCTCGGCCTTCCAGTCGCCGAAGGCCTGCGCGATCGCCTGCTTCGCCTGCGCCGGGTCGACCTTGCCCACGACGACGATGGTGGTCAGGTCGGGGCGGAAGGTCTGCGCGTAGTACTGCTTCACCTTGTCCAGCGTCAGCGCCATCACGTTCTGCGGTGTCGGGTGGCGCAGTTGCAGGTCATTCGCGGGCAGCAGCGCCTTGTCCAGGCCGAGCTGCAGCAGGAAGTCGGGTGACTGCAGCTGTCCGGCCAGCATGCCGGCGGTCTGCTGCTGCACCACCGGGAAGGCCTGCGCGGGCAGGGCGGGGTGCAGTTCGTTGTCGGCCAGCAGCTTCACGCCCTCGGCGAAGTGCGCGGACGGCACCGACAGCGCGAAGCTGGAGCCTGCCTCCACGTGCGCGCTGATCCCGTCCAGCGCCTGCTGGAACTGCAGGCGGTTCAGGTGTTCGGTGCCGAACGGGAACAGGCCGTCCAGCAACTCGGCCACGCCCTCCTCGCCCTTGGCCGCCTGCAGGTCCTGGTTGGTCTTGACGCTGCCGTACAGCTCCACGGTGTCGCTGATGGTTTCCGGCTGCACGATCAGCCTGAGGCCGTTCGGCAGGGTGTACGACACCGGGTCCAGCGAGGACTTCGGCACGTCGAGTTTGGCGAAGGCCTGCTCCGCCCACGCCGGCAGCTGCACCGGCTTGTCGGGGCTGGAGGCGAAGCTTTCCGCGCCGCCGAAGCCCTTGCCCGCCACCGGCTTGCCCGAGCTTTCCGGAGTGAGGATGGCGGTGATCGCGTGCGCGGGATCGAAGGTCTGCTTCGCCAGCGCGTTCACTGCATCCGGCGTCACCGCCGCGAGCGCGGCCTTGATCGCGTCGGGCGATTCGGCGTCCTGGAAGGCCAGCGCGTTCGACCACGCATTGGCGAGGCCGTCCACCGAGTTCTTCTTGAATTCCAGCGCGGCGATGGCCTTGCGCTTGGCCGCCTCCACCAGCGCCGGGTCGATGCCCTTCGTCGCCGCCTCGGCGAGGATGGCCTGCATCTTGGCGAGGACGGGCTGCGGGTTGCCGCCCTTGGGGAAGATGCCCACCGCCATGCCCACGCCGGCCTGCGGCATCGCCTGGTCGAAGAAGCCGCCGAACAGCGCGGTGCCGTCGAAACGCATGCCGGCCAGCGCGGCGCGCTGCGAGCCCAATGCACTGCTCAGCACCATCGCCGTGGCGTAGTCCTTCGCGGTGAGGCCGGGGAAGCGGTAGCCCAGGTACACCGAGCCGTAGGGCGCGTCGGTGGGCAGTTGCACGGTCTTCGCCGCCACCGGTTTGAAGTCGAACGCGGGGCGCGCCGGCAGTGTCTTCTTCGCGATGCCGCCGAATTCCTGCTTCACCTTGGCCAGCGTGGCGACGGGGTCGACGTCGCCCGCGATCACCAGGATCGCGTTGTTCGGCGCGTACCAGGTGTCGTGGAAGTCCTTCAGCATCGCCGCGGTGGTCTTGTCGAACGAGTCGCGCGTGCCCAGCGGCGTGTGCGCGTAGGGCGTGCCGGCGAACATCTGCTCCAGCAGCTGCGTGTAGAACTTGAAGTCGGGGCTGGACAGGTCGCGCGAGACTTCCTGCGAGATCGCGCCGCGCTCCTTGTCCCATTCCTTCGGGTCCATGTCCACGCCGCGCATGCGCAGGCCCTGCACGTGCAGGGCCACGTCGAGGTCCTGCGCAGGCGCCAGGAAGTAGTACTGCGTCACGCCCTGCGTGGTGTCCGCGTTGAACGCGCCGCCCATGTTCGCCGCGATCGCGGCGAGCTGGTCCTTGCTGAGGCCCGGGCTGCCGCGGAACATCATGTGCTCCACCGCGTGCGCGGTGCCGGGGAAGCCGGCGGGCACTTCGTCGGAGCCGGCGAGATAGTTCATCTCGGTGGTGACCACCGGCGCCAGCGTGTCGCGCACGATCACCACGCGCAGGCCGTTGTCCAGCGTGGCGCGGGTGACGTCGGCGCCGTTGGCCGCGGCCATCGCGCCGCCGGTGGCCAGGGCCAGGCCGATCGCCATGGCCAGTCGTAGTGCTCGCTTCTTCATCGTTCGATCCTTGTGTCGTTGCGAAGGTGGACGCGAACCCCGCGTCCCGAGGTCTGGAAGGAAAGGGTGTCAGCCGTCGCGCGCGCTGCCCGCGCCGGCGGCGTGCGCCGCGGCGAGGATGCGGGGCTGGGCGCGGCGGCGGGCCAGCAGTTCCCCGATGCCGGTGCACAGGCCCGCGCCGGCCAGGGCGACGCGTAGCGTCGTGTCCGCGAAAGGCCGGGGCAGGGCGAACGCGCCGGCCAGCACGATGGCGAGGCCGATGCCGCCCAGCGTGAACCAGGCGCGGCAATGCCTGCGCGCCAGCGTCGTCTGCTCGTGGAGGATGTTCGATGCGATGACGAACGGCAGCCCGTGGCCGCGCTGCAGCGACTTGATGCTGGCGAAGCTCATGGGCGCGCCTCCGCGGATGGCGTCGCGTGCCGGCGGGCCATGCGCATGCTCCCGCCGTTCCGCATGGCGCCGAACGCCAGGCCGATGCAGGCGCCCAGCACCACCGGTCGCCATGGCAGCAATGCCGGCCACAGCAATGGCAGTCCTTCGCCCAGCAGGACGCCGGTCAGCGCCGCCAGCACGCCGCGCAGCAGCGGCAGGGCTTGCCGGTGGCCGGATCGTTGCGCCAGGCGATGCAGCAGCCCTACCGTCGCGTCGATGGCCAGTCCCGCCACGACGCAGGCCAGCAAGCCGCCGGTAAATGTGATTGCGTGATCCATGCCAGTCTTCCCCGGGATGTGTTCGTTTCAATTCGCCAGGAACGGATGCGGCCGCTGCCGCAGACCGCGCCAGCCGCGCCGCCCCAGCCACAGCAGCACCATGGTCGCGGTGGCCCATGCGACGGCGAGGCCGGCGACGGCGCCCGCCGCCAAGGGTTGCGGATCCTTTCCCAGTGTGGCGAACAGCGGCACGAAAGTGCTTGCGGCGGCCAGCGCGCCCATGCCGGTCAGCAGCACGCCCATGCCCCAGCCCGGCAGTGCCTTGCCGCCGAACGCGCCCAGCACGCTTGCCGCCACGACAGCGGCGCAGCCGAACTGGCACAGCGTGGCGAACAGCAGCAGTGAAGGACCGGCATGCATGGCGAGCGCGACGCCCAGCACCAGCGCAAGCAGCAGGGCTTGCAGTGCCAGCGGTCGCCCGAGTGCGGCGCGCAACAGGTCGCGGCGCAGCGAGGCGGCCTCGCCCAGCCCCGGCAGCAGCGCCAGCAGCGGAAGTTCGGCATTGGCGCGACGCCAGCGCGCCCATGGCAACAGGCTGCCCATCGCCATCAGCGCCATGCCGCCCATCAGGCCAAACCAGGCGATCACGTTGATGCCCACGCCGCGCATCACTTTGTGCAGCACGTCGCCGTGTGCCTCGCCGGCCTGCATGACTGCCATCGCGGGAATGAACAGCAGCAGCGGCAGGCCCAGGCGCATGAAGCGGCGCGCATGCGCGCGCAAGGTCTGCGGTGCGAGGTTTTCGCCCAGCGCCACGCGCAGCGCCAGCACCGGCGAGTTCGGGCCAACGCCGTCGAGGCATACCGATGGCGTGGCCTTGCCCTGCCGCAGATGGGCCGACGCGGCACCGTCGTGGCGCAGCGTGTCGCCCCACGCCGCACCGAGGGCGCCGTAGCTGCCGGCCATCGCGCCACTGTGCCGATACTGCATCACCATGGCGCCGCCCATGCCCGTTTCCACGGGCGCTTCGGCACGCAGCAGCTGCCGCCAGCGGAACATGTTCACCATCACCAGTACGACCAGCAGGGCCGCGCCAAGGGCGACGAAGCCCGGTTCGCCGGGGAAAGGAACGTGGATGCGATGCCGCGCACCGATGGCCAGTGCCGGCAGGAAGCCCAGCACCAGGGTGAAGTAGCGCGGCAGCAGGGCGACGGCCAGGCCGGCGCCGGCGGCCAGCGCGGACACCAGCGTGATGGTGGCGGCATCGCCGCGCGCCGGCATGAAAAGCGCCAGCGGCAATGCGACCGAGGCAAGGCCGTAAAGCAGCATGCTGCCGGCCACGACCCGCTCCACGCCCGGCAGGCGCAGGCGTCGCGCGTCGGTGGCCACCAGCAGCAGGCAGGCCATCACGCACAGCCAGAAATAGGCTGCGCCGAAGGCGTAGAGCATCAGGCCGAAGAGCCAGCCGTGCGGGTCGCGCACGGAGAACGCGACGACCGTGGCGGCCACGCACAGCAGCAGGCTGACCACCCCGCCCAGCCAGCGCAGCGAGCGGTGCACGGTGCGCCATGGCGTGATGAAGGCGGTGAACGGGGACATGCCTGGGGATGGGTTCGTCTGGGTCATGGCTCAAGCCATCGGCAGGAACGGATGCGGCCTGCCTTGCAGACCCTGCCAGCCGCGCACGCCAAGCCGCAGCAGTGGCACGGACAATCCTGCCCATGCGATGGCGGCGGCCCATGCGACGGCGGGCAGGCGTATGAACGGCGTGTCGTCGACCATCGGCAGCGCGAGCACGACGCTGAGATTGACCAGCAGGTAGCCACAGGTGCTCAGCACCACCAGCCAGCCATCGCGGACAGGCACGCCGCCCAGCATGACCAGGGCCAGGGTCGCCAGCATGCCCATGCCGGTGAGCTGGCCCAGCAGCAACATGGCGACGGAGTCGCCATCCAGGTGCAGGCCGGCGGCGAGGCCGAGCATGGCCAGCATCAGCAAGGCCTGCACGGCGAACGCCGGAAGCAGGTTGGCCAGCAGCAACTCGCGCTTGATCCGCGCGGCGTCGCCCAGCTGCGGCAGCAGGGCCAGCAGCGGCAGTTCCGCGTTGTGGCGGCTCCAGCGGCGCTGCAACGTCTGCACCTGGCCCAGCGCGATGACCGCGCCCACGATGCACAACGCGAAGAGCAGCATGTCGGCATTGCCGAAAATGCTGCGCAGGACGTCGTCGCCGTGTGTAATCGTCGTCATGACGAAGCCGGGGAGCAGCATGCTGGCGAGCAGGATGCCGAGTTGCCGCCACCGGCTGGCGGATGTCTGCGGCATGCTCCAGCCGCCCATCGCGATGCGCAGGCTGCGCACGGGGTGGTCCGGGCCGCAGTGGCGCAAGTCGGCCACGGGCTGCGCCCACTGCCAGCGGCGGCGGATCTGCTGGACCTCCAGGTAGTTGCTGCGGTTGCGGCCGTACCACGCCAGCGTGCGCAGGTTGAGCATGATCGGCCTGCGCGCGCCGCTCAGCCCGGAATCGCGCCGCACGGCGCTGCGCCAGAAAACGCCGACCAGCAGCCACAGCAGGGCCGTGCACGGCACGGCCCACATCAGGAACCGGTCGGGCGAGGTCGAGGGCATGGGCAGCCATGGCCCTGCATGGTTGCCCAGGCTGGGAGCGAAACAGGCACAGATGCCGAAATACGGCGGCAAGGTGGCGTAGGCCAGGCCCAGCGCGGCACCCATCGCGATCTCGGTCAGCGCCACGGCGGCGTTGCCGCCCAGCCCTGCCAGCAGCAGCGCGGGCAGGGCGATGGTGAGCAGGACGTAGAGCGCGAGACTCGCGCCGACCTCGCGGCCCAGCGTGGGCAGGCGCAGGTGATGGGCCTCGCGCGCCAGGAGCAGCGATTGCGACAGCACGCCGGCCCAGAAGAGGCCGTCGATGAAGGCCGTGGCGCTTCCGAGATGGGTTGTCCAGGCCGGATGGTGACGGCCGACCGCGCCGCCGATCACCAGCGCGGCGAACAGCAGGGCGAAGCAGATGCCGATCCCCTTGCGCCATGGCCTGGACAGCGCCATCCATGGCAACGCCAGCAGCCGCATGGGTTTCATTCCGCGATCTCCACGAACAGGTCCTCCAGCCCGAGCGCGTCGACGCGCGCGCCGGGCAGGCCGGCGGCTTCGGGCCAGCGGCCTTGCGCGTCGCGTTCCACCACCAGGCTGAGGCTGCCGTCGTCGTGGCGGCGCCGGCTCAGGGCCTGCGCGGGGGCTGCGGCGCTCTTCGATGCGGGCAGCCACAGGCGCGCGTAGCGCTCCTTGGTCTCGTCCACGCCGCAGCGCAGGAGCAGGCGGCCCTCGTGCAGGAAGGCGATCTCCGAGGCCACGCGTTCGAGGTCGGAGACGATATGGGTGGAGAACAGCACTGTGGTGCCACTCTCGCCCGCGCGCAGCGCCACCTCGCGCAGCAGCTCGCGGCGCGCCACCGGATCGAGCGCGGCGGCGGGTTCGTCCAGCACCAGCAGTTCCGGCTGCGAGGCCAGGGCGCGGATCAGGTCCACGCGTTGGCGTTCGCCGGGCGAGAGCTTGGCCAGCAGCTTGTTGGGCTGGAGCTTCCAGCGCTCCAGCGTCCGGCGCGCGAACTCCGCGTCCCAGCGCGGATAGAAGCGGCCCACGAAGTCCAGCATCTGCTGCGCGGTGAGCCAGGCCAGCGCCTCGGGCTGCTGCGGTACGTAGGCGAGGCGCGCCTTGGCGTCGTCGCCAAGCTTCAGCGCCGGCTCGCCGAACACGAAGGCGCTGCCGGACAGCGGCTGCAGCAGGCCCAGCATGGCGCGGATCAGGGTGGACTTGCCCGCGCCGTTGCGCCCGATCAGGCCCAGCACGCTGCCCGGCTCCAGCGCGAGATCCACGCCGCGCAGCACGTTGCTGCCCTCGTAGCAGTGGGTGAGGCCCCAGGCGGCGAGCGGAGCGGTGTTGTGCGCGGTGTCCTTCAGTACGGCGTTCATGATCTTTCCCCAGTTCGATCCGTGGTGTGCGTTGAATTCAGTCGCCCAGCAGCCTGGTGAGCCGGCGCAGCACGGGCTCGGCGGGCAGTTCCAGTTCGCGCGCATGGCGGGCCAGTTCCAGCATCTGCGGCTCCAGCAGGGCGAGGCGCTGGCTCTCGCTCTGGCTGGCCCGTCGCGTGGCCGCCACCGCCATGCCCTTGCCGCGCAGGCGTTCGAGCAGGCCTTCCGTCTCGGCCAGGCCGTAGGCGCGCGACACCGTCATCGGGTTGATTGCGTGGAAGCCGGCCACGTCGCGCACCGAGGGCAGCAGCTCGCCCGCGGCAAGCTGGCCGCCGGCGATCAGGCGCCGCAACTGCTCCACGATCTGCCGGTAGATCGGCTCGGGGGCGTTGGGCTGGATGGTGAGCAGGGAGGCATCCATGTGTATCAATACAACAATACACGTGGCGCGGAGTCAAGCATGACCTGTGGCAGGGCGTCCTCGTCCGCGCCAAGCCTGTGCAAGACTTGCCGCCTGCCTACCGACCGCACGAGGAACTGCCATGGTCACCCGTCGCCGCATGCTGCAAGGCGCTGGAGCGCTGGCCCTGTTGTCGCCCTTCGGCAAGGGTTTCGGCCAGGACCAGGCCAGGGATGCTGCGCAGGTCGCGCAGCAGGAACATGCCAAGCCCACGGGCGACGGCTACGTGCCCGTCACCGATCCGCTGGTGAAGCAGAAGCTGGCGCAGTGGTCGGACTGGAAGTTCGGCCTCATCCTGCACTGGGGCCTCTACAGCGTGCTCGGCATCGTCGAGTCGTGGACGCTGTGCTCGGAGGATTGGATCAAGCGCCCGAACAACACACCTTACGTCGAGTGGAAACGGCAATACGAGCAGTTGCGCACGCGGTTCAATCCCGTGAAGTTCGATCCGGCGCAGTGGGCGGAGGCCGCGCACGCCGCCGGCATGCGCTACCTGGTGTTCACCACCAAGCACCACGACGGCTTCTGCATGTTCGACACGGCGCAGACCGGGTACCGCGTCACCGCGCCCGACGTGCCGTTCCATGCCAACCCGCGCGCCAACGTCGCCAAGGCGGTGTTCGACGCGTTCCGCCGGCGCGACTTCGGCATCGGCGCGTATTTCTCCAAGGCCGATTGGCACCACCCGGACTACTGGTCGCCGCTGTGGGCTACGCCGGACCGCAACAACAACTACGACGTGCGCAAGTATCCGGAGCTGTGGAAGCGCTTCGTCGACTTCACCCACGCGCAGATCGACGAGCTCACCACGCAGTACGGCCGCATCGACCTGATGTGGCTGGACGCCGGCTGGGTGAACGCGGACGCGCATCCCGACGCCAGGGCCCACGGCATGGAGGTGCCGTGGGCGCAGGACATCGACATGCCGGGGCTGGCCGCCATCGCGCGCCGCAACCAGCCGGGCATCGTGCTGGTCGACCGCGACGTCAGCGGGCCCTACGAGAACTACCGCACGCCCGAGCAGGCCGTGCCCGAGCAGCCGCTGCCGTACCCGTGGGAAACCTGCATGACGGCGGGCGGCTCGTGGTCGTGGAGCCCGCACGACACCTACAAGTCGCCGCGCGAACTGGTGCACACCCTGGTCGGTATCGTGGCCAAGGGCGGCAACCTGCTGCTGGGTGTCGGTCCGCAGCCCGACGGCGAGTTGCCGGCGGCGGCGCTGGAGCGGCTCAAGTCCATCGGCGCCTGGATGCAGGTCAACGGTTCGGCCATCCACGGCAGCCGCGCCATCGCTCCCTACGGTGAAGGCCAATTCCGCTTCACCCAAAGCAAGGACGGCAGCGTCAATGCGATCTGGCTGGCCGACGAGGGCGAGCAGTTGCCGGCCAGCATCACGCTGCGCTCGCTGCGGCCCGTGCCGGGCGCGCGCCTGCAGGTGCTGGGCGTGGATGGCGAGCTGGCGTGGCGACAGGCGGGCGATGGTGTCCATGTCGATTTGCCGCCGGTCGTGCGCCGGCAGCTGGCGGAAGCGCCCGCGTGGACGTTGCGCATTTCTTCGGTACAGGGCTGAGCGTCCGGCCGGGGCGTCACGCGGTTCGCCCTGAGCTTGCGCTGACCACCAGGCCCGGCCTTTATTGTGAGCGCCGGCACGCTTTGGTTAAGCTCATCGGGTTAGGCCCGCGCCTGGAGCGGCGCCCACGGGGATTTTCTTGAGCGCCGATCCTTCCAACCTGCAACGCCGTCCTTCGCTGCTTGTCGCCCTGCTGCTGGCCCTGCTCGTGGCCGCGCTGAACATCGGCCTGTGGTGGGCGGGCAACCGGCCGCACGGCCCGGAGGACTGGCATGGCCCGATCGGCGGCTTCGCGCTGGAGCCGTACCAGCGCTACCAGGATCCGCTGAAGGGCAGGTTCCCCAGCGACGAGCAGATCGACGGCGACCTCAAGCTGATACGCCAGTACAGCTCCAACATCCGCACCTACTCGATGCTGCAGACTCCGCAGGTTCCACGCCTGGCGGAGCGCGAGGGGCTGAAGGTGCTGGCCGGCGCGTGGATCGACACGCGGCTGGACAACAACGACCGCGAGATCGACGCGCTGATCGCCCAGGCGCGGCGCTATCCCGGCACCATCAACCGGGTGCTGGTGGGCAACGAGGTGCTGTTCCGCAACAACGTCACGCCCGAACAGATGATGGCCTACCTGGATCGCGTGCGCGCCGCGCTGCACCAGCCGGTGTCCACCGCCGAGCCGGACTACATCTGGGAGAAGTATCCCGAGCTGGCGCAGCACGTGGACTTCATCACCGTGCACCTGTTCCCGTACTGGAACGGCATCCCGCTGACCGGCAACGGCAAGGGGCTGGATCGGTTCCCGGCGCTCGCCGCGGCGCTGGGCAGCTACCAGACGCTGCAGAAGATGTTCCCGGACAAGCACATCGTGATCGGCGAGATCGGCTGGCCATCCAACGGTGACCGCGTCAAGTACGCCTATCCCTCGGTGTCGAACGAGGCGATCTTCCTGCGCCAGTGGTTCAACCTGGCCAAGCGCGACCACATCGACTACTACGTGATGGAGGCCTTCGACCAGCCGTGGAAGGAGCAGCTCTCGGGCCGCACCGAGGCGTACTGGGGCATGTTCAATGCCGACCGCCAGCCCAAGTTCCCGTTCACCGGCCCGGTGACCGAGGACACCGCGTGGCCGTGGAAGGCGCTGGCGGCGAGCCTGCTGGCGCTGCTGCCGATGGTGTGGTTCGCGCGACGCTACACGCGCTTCAAGCTCACCGGGCGGCTGTTCTTCTGCATGCTGATCCAGCTCGCCTGCGGGCTGATCGTGTGGTCGGCCACGCTGCCGTTCCAGTTCTACCTGAGCTGGGTGGACTGGACGATGCTGGTGCTGCTGTTCCCCGCGCAGATCGCCATCCTCGCCATCCTGCTCATCAACGGCTTCGAGTTCACCGAAGTGCTGTGGCGGCGCGCCTGGGTGCGCCACGCCGGCATGCTGCGGCCGGACACGCCGGAGAAGCAGCCCTTCGTGTCGATCCACCTGGCCTGCTACAACGAGCCGCCGGACATGGTGATCGTCACGCTGGACTCGCTGGCCGAGCTGGACTACGAGAACTACGAAGTCCTGGTGATCGACAACAACACCAAGGATCCGGCGGTGTGGGGCCCGGTGCGGGACTACTGCGAGAAGCTGGGCAAGCGCTTCCGCTTCTTCCACCTGGAGCCATGGCCGGGCTTCAAGGCCGGCGCGCTGAACTTCGGCCTGAAGGAAACCTCGCCCGAGGCCGACGTGGTGGCGGTGATCGACGCCGACTACGTGGTGCGCCACGACTGGCTGGCCACGCTCACCGGCTACTTCCACGACCCCAAGGTGGCCGTGGTGCAGTGCCCGCAGGCGCATCGCGACTTCGAGCACAACCGCTTCCGCCGCATGACCGCGTGGGAGTTCGACGGCTTCTTCCGCATCGGCATGCACCACCGCAACGAGCGCAACGCGATCATCCAGCACGGCACCATGACCATGGTCCGGCGCAGCGCGCTGGAGGGCACCGGCGGCTGGTCGGAGTGGACGATCTGCGAGGACGCCGAGCTCGGCCTGCGCCTGATGCATGCCGGCTACGAGCTGGTCTACGTGGACGAGCTGATGGGCAAGGGCCTCACGCCCGCCGATTTCAAGGCGTACAAGAGCCAGCGCTACCGCTGGGCCTTCGGCGCGATGCAGATCCTCAAGGGCCGCTGGCGCTGGATGACGCAGAAGGGCCCGCTTTCCGGCGGCCAGCGCTTCCACTTCCTTACCGGCTGGTTCAGCTGGTTCGCCGACGCGCTGCACCTGATCTTCACCCTGATGGCGCTGTTCTGGACCGCGGGCATGGTGGCGTTCCCGCAGTACTTCAGCCTGCCGATGCAGCTGTTCCTGATCCCGGTGATCGGTTTCTTCTTCGCCAAGGCGATCTTCGGCATCGTGCTGTACCGTGCCCGCGTGCCCTGCGGCTGGTACGACACGCTGATGGCCTCGCTGGCCAGCATGAGCCTCTCGCACGCCATCGCGCGCGGCATCCTGCACGGCCTCACCCGCGAGAAGACCTCGTTCGTGGTGACCGCCAAGAGCCGGCGCATGGGCGGCAGCAGCTTCGCCGCCTTCGCGCCGGTGCGCGAGGAGCTGCTGATGGCGGTGGCGCTGACGCTGTGCATCGTCGGCATGGCGCACGGCTACGGCACGCGCTACATCGAAGGCACCTTGTGGATGTTCATCCTCGCCGCGCAGGCCATCCCCTACGTATCGGCCGTGATCGGCGCGTGGATCGCGCACAAGGCGGGCGACAAGGCCGGTTGATATCGCCATGGGCGATATCAACAAATCAGGCACGGTGCTTTTGGGGGTCTTGATCTCCGCGCTGCCCCGGAAAGCGCCCGCTCCGTTCATATCCGCGCCGGGCGGCAGGCCCTATCATCCAGGCTTCCGTCCCCTGGATCTCCCGCGTTGCTGACCCGCCTCCGCTTGATCTTCCAGGCCTGCTGGCCCTGGCTGCGCATCCCGTTCTGGGTCTGCCTCGGCCTGTTCGTCGGTTTCGTGCTGCCATACACGCTGGTGCTGAACAAGCGCGTGCAGGAGCGTTTCAACGACCTGGTGTTCGCCGTGCCCACGCGCGTGTTCGCGCGGCCGCTGCCGCTGGCGGTGGGCGAGCCGATGACGGCGGAGACGCTGCAGCTCGAGCTCACCTTCGCCGGCTACACCCAGGACGGTGCGGGCCAGGTGGCGGGCAGTTGGACGATGAAGGGTTCGCGCTACACGATTTCCTCGCGCGGCTATGCCGGGCCGGAAGGCGGCGAACTGCCCAAGCGCATCGAGGTGGTGCTGGGCAAGGGCGCCATCGCGTCGGTGCGCGACCTCGGCAACGGCAGGCCCATCGAGCTCACTCACCTCGACCCGGCGCGCATCGCCACGGTGTACGGCGCCGACCAGGTGGACCGGCGCATCGTGCACCTCGCCGACCTGCCGCCGCTGCTGGTGGGCGGCCTGCAGGCGGTCGAGGACCGCGACTTCAAGCACAACATCGGCATCGACTTCAGCGCGATCCTGCGCGCCACCTTCGCCAACCTGCGCGCCGGCCGCACCGTGCAGGGCGCCTCCACGCTGACCCAGCAGCTGGTGCGCAACCTGTTCCTCTCGCGCGAGCAGACCTTCAAGCGCAAGATCAACGAGGCGCTGATGTCGATGCTGCTGGAGATGCACTACAGCAAGGACCGCATCCTCGAGGCCTACGTCAACGAAGTCTTCCTCGGCCAGCAGGGCGGCCAGGCGGTGCATGGCTTCGCCGCCGCCGCGGAGTTCTACTACGGCCGTCCGCTGCGCGACCTGCGCCCGCAGGAGGTCGCGATGCTGGTGGGTCTGGTGAAGGGCCCGAGCTACTACGACCCGCGCCGCTACCCGGACCGCGCGCTGACGCGGCGCAACCTGGTGCTGCAGGAGTTCGCCGACACCGGCCTGCTCAGCGCGGAGCAGGCCAAGGCCGCGCAGGCCACGCCGCTGGACGTGATCCAGAACGGCCAGCTGCCGCACAACCGCTTCCCCGCCTTCATGCAGCTGGTGCGCCAGCAGATCACCAGCGACTTCGACGAGGACACGCTGCGCGCGGGCAACCTGTCGATCTTCACCACGCTGGACCCGGCCGCGCAGCTCTACAGCGAGCAGGCCGTGGACGCGACGATGAAGAGCCTGGGCAAGCGCGCCGACCCGGTGCAGGCGGCCGGCGTGGTCACCGACGCGCACGACGGCAGCGTGCTGGCCATCGTGGGCAGCAAGTTCGCCGGCGACCAGGGCTTCAACCGCGCGCTGGATTCGCAGCGGCCGATCGGCTCCACCATCAAGCCCTTCGTCTACCTGGTGGCGCTGACCAATCCCTCGCGCTGGAACCTCGCCACCGCGCTGGACGACAGCCCGATCAGCATGCGCATGCAGAACGGCACGCTGTGGGAACCGCACAACGACGACAACCAGAGCCACGGCATGGTGCCGATGGTGGAGGCGCTGGAGCAGTCGTGGAACCTCGCCAGCATCCGCCTCGGCCTCGCCGTGGGCCTGCCGCGCATCCGCGGTTTCCTGCAGTCCTTCGGCCTCGACAACGTCAACTCCGGGCCATCGCTGCTGATCGGCGCGCTGGACCTCTCGCCGCTGCAGGTGGCGCAGATGTACGAGTACATCGCCTCCGACGGCCACGCGCTGCCGCTGCTCGCCGTGCGCGGCGTGGTGGACGGCAACGGCAACACCATCAAGCGCTACGAGGTGAAGACCGGCGCGGGCGAATACCAGCCGGCGGTGCGCCTGGTCACCTGGGCGATGCAGCAGGTGGCGCTGTACGGCACCGCGCATGCGCTGGGCGACTCCAGCCTCGCCCCGCTGCACGCCGCCGGCAAGACCGGTACCAGCAACGACCTGCGCGACAGCTGGTTCGCCGGCTTCACCGGCGACCACCTGGCGGTGTTCTGGCTGGGCCGCGACGACAACAAGCCGGCCCACCTGTTCGGCGCCACCGGTGCGCTGCCGGTGTGGCGCAACCTGTTCGCCAGGCTGCCCACGCGGCCGCTGCCCAGCGCGCCGGGCGACGGCCTGCAGATGGCGTGGATCAATCCCGCCGACGGCAAGCCCACCGAGCCGCAGTGCACCGGCGCGAAGCAGGTGCCGGTGGTGGCGGGCTCGCTGCCGGACGACGTCGAGGGCTGCGGCTTCTGGCAGAGCCTGTTCGGTGGCGGCGGCCCGGCGGCCGCGTCGTCCAGCGCCGTCGCCAATCCCGCCGCGGTGCCCGTGGCAGCCCAACCTTCCAACGGAAACTGAGCATGAGCTTCACCCATCGAATCCTGCGCGCGTGGTCCCTGTTGCCGGCGACGGCCTTGCTGGCGGCCTGCGCCACGCAGGCGCCGGTCGAAGCGCCGCCCAGGCATCCCGCGATGCAGCCCGCCGCCATGGTCGCGGCGATCCGTGCCGCGGGCGAGCGCGAACAGTCCGTGATCGCGGTGCAGCCGCTGGCCGATCCGGGCATCTCCGCCTGGCAGCAGGCCGCCGAAGCCAGCGTGCAGGCCGGCCATTACGACGCGGCCGCAGCCACGCTCGACCAGGCGATCAAGCAAAGCCCGAACTCGCCCGACCTGCTGCAGGACCGCGCTGAAGTGGCGGTGTACCAGCACAACTACGAGATGGCGCAGAAGCTCGCGCAGCAATCGTGGACGGTGGGCCCCAAGTTCGGCCCGCTGTGCGCGCGCAACTGGGAAACCATCGCGCAGCTGCGCCGGCAGGCCGGCGACGATGCCGGCTTCGACTCCGCGGAGAAGTGGCTGCCGAAGTGCCACGTGCAGGGCGTCAACCGGTTCTGACCCGTCCCGCGGCGCCATGGCGCCGCGCCTGCGGGAGGCCGTTCCAGGCCGGAACCACGGCCGTCACGCCCGCGGGAAGGCCGCATTTCAATTTTCCGCCCCTCAAACGTCTAACTCCCCGAGACGGGTCGTAGTGTGCCGCTGCGGCTGCCGATGGCCAGGGTATCCCGGGCCGTCGCCGCCGTCCGCGGCGCTCCGCAACAGGACGGGGCGTCCGCGGGACACGCCGCCGACCCGACGGTTGGAGTGGTATGCATGCCTTGCCCCGCAAGCATGCAGGTCTGCGTCGGGAGGACGCCTTTCCGGCAACCCGGCGGTGCCCCCGCGCCGCCGGGTTGCCGGAGGACTTGCGCCGCTCCGGAGCGCGGGCTGCCGTCGCATGCCTTGCGCGAAACCGGTTTGCCGCATGCAGGCGCTGGGCGATACTGCGGCGATGATAGCTTCCGATGACACGCGGCCCGACCGCGTTGCCGCGCTGCTGGGTGCCGATGGGCCGTTCGTGCGCGAGTTGCCGAACTTCGCGCCGCGCGCCGCGCAGCAGGCGATGGCCGAGGCGGTGGCGCAGGCCATCGCCGGGCGCGAGACGCTGATCGCCGAGGCCGGCACCGGCACCGGCAAGACCTACGCCTACCTCGTGCCCGCGCTGCTCTCGGGCGAGCGCGTGATCGTCTCCACCGGCACCAAGGCGCTGCAGGACCAGCTGTATTTCCGCGACCTGCCGAAAGTGGTCTCGGTGCTTGGCATGCGGCTGAAGACGGCGTTGCTGAAAGGACGCGCGAACTACCTCTGTCTGTACCGGCTCGACCAGACGGTGCGCGAGGGCGCCAGCTTCGACAAGCCGCAGGCCGCGCAGCTGGCGACGATACGCGCATGGTCGGCGCGCACGCGGCGCGGCGACCGCATGGAACTGGCCGAGGTGCCGGAGGAATCGCCGCTGTGGCCGCGCGTCACCTCCACGCCGGAGAACTGCCTGGGCGTGGAGTGCCCGTTCTACGACGACTGCCACGTGGTCAAGGCGCGCCGCGAGGCGCAGGAAGCCGACCTCGTGGTGGTGAACCACCACCTGCTGTTCGCCGACCTCGCGCTCAAGCAGGAAGGCTTCGGCGAGATCCTGCCCGGCGCGGCGGCCTTCGTCCTCGACGAGGCGCACCAGGTGCCCGAACTCGCCGGGCAGTTCTTCTCGCAAAGCGTGAGCGCGCGCCAGCTCGCCGACCTCGCGCAGGACGCCTTGCGCGAATGCAGCGGCGTCACCGGCGCCATCGGCCTGCTGCTGGAGCCGGTGGAAGCCTTGCAGGATGCCTTGCGCAAGCTGCGCCTCGCCATGGATCCGCTGCCGCCGCGCGGCACGTTCGCGGCGCTGGAGGCCGCGGGCGAGGTGCGCGATGGCCTGCATGAAACCGGCGAACTGCTGGCCACGCTCGCCGACCTGCTGGCCTCGCAGGCCGAACGCTCGCGCGGCTTCGCCAATGTGTACGAGCGTGCGGCGATGCTGGCCGAACGTCTGGATCGCATCCTCGAACAGACGTCCGAACGCGACGTGCGCTGGTACGAACTCTTCCCGCGCGGTTTCGCGCTGCACGCCACGCCGCTGGACCTCGCCGCACCGCTGCGTGCGATGCGCGAGCGCAGCGAGGCCGCCTGGGTGTTCACCTCGGCCACGCTGTCGGTGGCCGGCCGGTTCGAGCATTTCGCGCGCCAGCTCGGCCTGGACGAACCGCAGGCGCTGCTGCTGGAAAGCCCGTTCGACTATGCGGAACAGGCGCTGTGCTACCTGCCCGACGGCCTGCCCGATCCCGCCGCGCGCGACTACACCGAGCGCGTGCTCGACGCCGTGCTGCCGGTGCTGCATGCATCGAACGGTCGCGCCTTCCTGCTGTTCACCTCGCATCGCGCCTTGCGCCGCGCCGCCGAGCTGCTGGCCGAGCGCGTGCCGTGGCCGCTGTTCGTGCAGGGCACGGCGCCGCGCCACCAGCTGCTGGAGGAGTTCCGCCATTCCGGCCATGGAGTGCTGCTCGGCGCGGCGAGTTTCTGGGAGGGCGTGGACGTGGCCGGCGACGCGCTCAGCGTGGTGGTGATCGACAAGCTGCCGTTCGCCGCGCCGGACGATCCGGTGCTGGTGGCGCGGCTGGAGGCGTTGGAGCAGCAGGGCATCAACCCCTTCATGGGCTGGCAGGTGCCCGCCGCGGCCATCGCGCTGAAGCAGGGCGCCGGCCGGCTGATCCGCAGCGTCACCGACCGCGGCGTGCTGGTGCTGTGCGATCCGCGCATCGCCAGCAAGAACTACGGCAAGCTGTTCCTCGCCAGCCTGCCACCGATGCCGCGTACCCGGGATCTTGGCGATGTGCAGGCGTTCTTCGCTTGAAAGCCCCTCTCCCGCTTGCGGACGCGGGGAAGGGCCATGGATGGCCCTGCTTTGAGGAGCGAGGAAGAGCAGTTGGGGAGAGGGGCTTTTGCTTGTGGCGACAACCCGGCCAGCACGCGCCCTCTCCCCCGGCCCCTCTCCCACAAGTGGGAGAGGGGAGCAAAGCGTGCATTGCGAACTCCAGGAACCCGCCGCATGAACCACGAGCCCGACCTGCGCACCGATCCCGCCTTGCTCTCCGTGCAGGAGGAGCTGCGCCAGCGCGAACCGATCTTCCATCGCCCGGAATTCGGCACGACGCGCACAGACCATCTCGCGATGACGGCGGAGGATTTCTGGGAGGTGGGCGCCTCCGGCAACCGCTACAGCCGCGAGCATGTGCTCGACGTGCTCGACGAACGCCGGCGCGATCCGCAGCCCGACCCGTGGGAGACTTCCGATTTCCACTGCCGCCAGCTTGCCGAAGCGGTCTACCTGCTCACCTACACCCTGCGCCAGGACGCGCGCGTGACGCGCCGCGCCACGATCTGGCGGCGCGATGCAGGCGGCTGGAAGATCGTGTTCCATCAGGGCACGATGGTGGCGGACACGCAGCTAAGAGCCTGTTTATGATCTCCACATGGCCCGCGCTGCCTTGCATTGGCCGTCAGGTGGTAGTGCGTGGCGCCGCGCCTGACTGGCCGTCAGGTCAAGCCGCGCGCTGCCGCATGGCGGCTAATGCAAGGCAACCCTTCCTCGCTCCTCAAGGCCGAGTCCATCCATGGACTCTCCCCGCGTGCGGGCCGGGTCTGTTTGCCAACATTCCAGCGTCATCACTCGGTCGTGGACGGACGTCCACTCTCTCGTTCTTCCTTGGCCTGCGCGCAAACAGTTCCCGGCGCGGGCCATGCGGAGATCATAAACAGGCTCTAGCATCGCCATGATCATTTCCTCCGCCCTCGACTACCGCGTCGCCGCGCAGCGTCGGCTGCCGCCGTTCCTGTTCCACTACATCGACGGTGGCGCCTACGACGAGCAGACCCTGCGTCGGAACGTGGAAGACCTGCGCAGCCTCGCGCTGCGCCAGCGCGTGCTCGGGGAGGTCGGCGAGGTCGATCTCTCCACCGAGCTGTTCGGCGAGCAGCTGAGCCTGCCGGTGGCGCTGGCGCCGGTGGGCCTCACCGGCATGTATGCGCGGCGAGGCGAGGTGCAGGCGGCGCGCGCGGCGGCGGCGAAGGGCGTGCCGTTCACCCTGTCCACGGTGTCGGTGTGCCCGATCGAGGAAGTGCAGGCGCAGGTGTCGCGACCGATCTGGTTCCAGCTTTACGTGCTGCGCGACCGCGCCTTCATGAAGAACGTGCTGGACCGCGCCTGGGCCGCCGGCGTGCGTACCCTGGTGTTCACCGTGGACATGCCGGTGCCGGGCGCGCGCTACCGCGATGCGCACTCGGGCATGTCCGGCCCGCACGCCGCGTTGCGCCGCGTGTGGCAGGCGGTGTGCCATCCGCGCTGGTCGTGGGACGTGGGCCTGCTGGGCCGTCCGCACGACCTCGGCAACGTGTCGGCCTACCTCGGCCATCGCATCGGGCTGGAGGATTACATCGGCTGGCTGGGCAAGAATTTCGACCCCTCGATCGGCTGGCGCGACCTGGAATGGATACGCGAATCCTGGAAGGGCGCGATGCTGATCAAGGGCATCCTCGATCCGCAGGACGCGAAGGAAGCCGTGCGCTTCGGCGCGGACGGCATCGTGGTGTCGAACCACGGCGGGCGCCAGCTCGACGGTGTGCTGTCGTCCGCACGTGCGCTGCCGGCGATCGCCGACGCGGTGAAGGGCGAGTTGAAGATCCTCGCCGATTCCGGCGTGCGCAGCGGCCTCGACGTGGTGCGCATGCTGGCGCTGGGCGCCGACGGCGTGCTGCTGGGGCGCGCCTTCGTCTATGCGCTGGCCGCAAACGGCGAGCGGGGCGTGGCCCATCTGCTCGATTTGATCGCCAGCGAAATGCGCGTGGCGATGACGCTGACCGGCGCGAAGTCGCTGGCCGGCATCTCGCGCGACAGCCTCGCCATCGCATAAAAGCCACACAACGTCCCGGCCGCCACCCGCAGGCGCCCGCGCCAGGGCATCGTGGATTGCTGTGATGCAGGCTCCGAATCGAAGGAGCCGGGACATGGGCAAGTGGATGCAAACGGCTACGGCCAAGGTGCTGGGCATCGGCGTGCTGGCGCTGCTGATGACGCTGCCGCTGATGCAGGTGAGCGGCCTGGTCGCCGAGCGGCAGGCCTTGCGCACGGAGGCGGTCAACCAGATCGCGCAGGGCTGGGGCGGCAACCAGGTGCTGGGTGGGCCGATGCTGGTGGTGCCCACGCGCCGGCTGGTGACGCCGGACGGGCAGCCGCCGCAATGGCGCGCAGGCAGCGAAACGGTATTGGCCGACACGCTGCATGTCGACGTGGCGCTGGCTACCTCCACGCGCCAATACGGCATCTACGCCGCATCCGTGTTCGTGGCCACGGCGAAACTGCAGGCCGCGTTCCGTGCCGAGGATCTTGCGCAGTTCCGTGCGGGCAGCGATGCCGCATGGCAAGGCGGCAAGGCCGAATTGCGCCTGCCCGTGGCCGACCTGCGCGGCCTGCAGCAGGTGGACGAGCTGAGCATCAACGGCAAGCCGGTGCGCTTCGAGTCATCCGCCGAACGCTTCGGCCCGTGGCCGGTCGTGGTGGTGCCGATCGACCTCGATGCGCTGGGCGGCCAGCCCATCGCTGTGGCGATCACCCTCAAGCTGGCCGGCACCGAGGCCTTGCAACTGCTGCCGTTGGCGCGCAGCACCGACGTCACCATGCGCGCGCCATGGCGCGACCCCAGCTTTGCCGGTGCGGCGCTGCCGCTGGAACGCAGCATCGGCGCCAACGGCTTCAGCGCGCACTGGCACCTGCTCGACCTCAATCGCAGCTATGGCCAGCATTGGAACGAGCGCGACGACGGCGTGGTGAATGCCTTGCCGTGCTCCAGCTTCGGCGTGCAGCTGTACCAGCCGGTGGACGTCTACCAGCGCAACGTGCGCGCGGGCAAATACGGCCTGCTGTTCATTGCGATGACCTTCGTGGTGTTCTTCCTGTTCGAGGTGCTGAAGCGGCTGCGCGTGCATCCGGTGCAATACCTGCTGGTGGGCATGGCGCTGGCCACGTTCTACGTGGTGCTGCTGGCGCTGTCCGAGCAAATCGGTTTCGGCGCGGCCTATGCGATAGCCGCGGCGGCGGTGGTGGTGATCGTGGGCGGCTATGCGGTCGCCGTGCTGCGCGCGCGCAACGCCGGCTGCCTGCTGGGCGGCGTGCTGGCGCTGATCTACGCGATGCTCTACGGCCTGATCGCAGCCGAGCAATACGCCCTGCTGGTCGGTGCGCTGGTGTTGCTCGCCACGGTGGCGTTGCTGATGTACCTCACTCGCCGCATCGACTGGTACGCATACACGCCGGCCCTGGGCGAAGCCCCTGCCGCTATCATGGGCCGGCCATGAACCTGCTCGCCATCGAAACCGCCACCGAAGCCTGCTCCGTCGCCCTGATCCACGGCGACGAAGTGATCGCCCGCAGCGAACTCGCACCGCGCCGCCACGCCGAACGCGTGCTGCCGATGGCCGACGAGCTGCTGGCCGAGGCGGGCCTGGGGCGCCACGCTCTGGACGTGATCGCGGTCGGCCGCGGTCCCGGCGCTTTCACCGGCGTGCGCCTCGCGGTGTCGCTGGCGCAGGGCATGGCGCTGGCGCTGGACCTGCCCGTGGTCACCGTCTCCTCGCTTGCCGCGCTGGCGCTGGAGGCGCCGGACGATGGCGAAGCCGACAGCGCCATCCTTGCCGTGATCGACGCCCGCATGGGCGAGATCTATGCCGCCAGCTACCGCCGCGACGGCGAAGGCGGCCTCATTGCGCTGGACAGCGAACGGGTCTGCACCGCCGAATCCCTGCTGCTGCCCGAAGCCGGCTCCTGGCAAGTGGTGGGCAGCGGCTGGGCCACCTACGAAGCCGTGTTGGGCGAACGACTGGGCCGTGCGCCTGGCTTCGCTGACGGGGCACGTTACCCGCAGGCCGTGCACGTGGCCGAGCTCGCCGCCCGCGAATTCAGGGCAGGGCATGCGCTTCCACCCGAGCAGGCGTTGCCGGTGTACCTGCGAGACAAGGTGGCGTTGACGCTGGTGGAGCAGGGCAAGGCGTAAATCGCGGGCCGGCAGCGCCACGTGCACCGCGCGCCTACGGATGGACGATTCACGACGCGTCCCGGCATCAGCAGGGACGCGTCGTGTGCTGCATTTACTCGGTGCGGTCGTACGAGAACTGGATGCCCGCGGTACCGCCGGTCTCGATGAAGAGGTTGATGAAGGCTGGCACCGTCTCCTGGCGTTGCCAGTCGCGTTGCAGTTCGCAGAACAGCTGCGCCACGCTGATCATCTTGCCACCGGCCTGCTCAATGCGCCGCAACGCCATTTCGTGCGCGGTGACCGAGGTGCCGCCGACGGCATCGGCGACGACGTAGACCTCGTAGCCGGCCTTCAGCGCGTCGAGCGCGGGGAAGGTGAGGCAGGCCTCGGTCCACAGTGCCGTCATGATCAGTTTCTTGCGGCCGGTGGCTTCTACCGCCTTGCGGAATTCGACGTCCTCCCACGAGTTGATCGAGGTGCGGTCGTAGGTGGGGACTTTGTCCAGCACCTTGCGCAACTGCGGGATCGGCGGCTTGTTCAATCCGGTCTTGACGTTGACCGTGGAATGCACGATCGGCAGGCCGTAGACCACGGCTGCCTTGGCCGTGCCGACGATGTTGTTGACCAGCAGTTGCCGGTCCATCGAGGCGATCGAGTTCACCTGCACCGGCTGGTAGTCGATGACGATCAGGGCCGAGTTCTGCGGGGTCAGCAGTTCGTCCTTCAGGGGATCACGGATGGGTTCGCTTGCCATGGAAGTACTCCGTTGCGTGGATGTGCCGGAACGCGGCACGCGTGTCGAAGATAGAGCGGTGGTGTGTCAGGTACGGGGCGGTCTGCCCGTGGTTCTTCCGTGATGTAGGAAGGAAGGCGCCGGCACGGATCCGGGTCGGCGCTGGGTTTACTGCATGCGGCCGAAGCGGCCGCTGTTGAAGTCGGTCACGGCCTGGCCGATTTCCTCGTGCGTGTTCATCACGAACGGGCCGTAGCCGACGATGGGCTCGTCGATCGGCTCGCCGTCGAGCAGCAGCAGGGTGGCGTCGCCGTTGGCTTCGAGCGCGATCTCGCTGCCGTCGCGTTCCAGCACCGCCATCTGCGCCTCGCGCACCACCTCGCTGCCGTTCACCAGCACGGTGCCCTTCAGCACCACCAGAGCGAGCGTGCGGCCGGCGGGGAGACTGAAGGCCGCCGTCTTGCCTGCCTTGAGGCGGATGTCCCACACGTCCATCGGGGTGAAGGTGCGGGCCGGGCCGCGATGGCCGGCGTATTCGCCGGCGATCACGCGCAGCTGGCCGGCGCCGTCGGGCAGCGCCACCGACGGGATGTCGGCGTCGAGCAGGGTCTGGTAGCCCGGTGCGGCCAGCTTGTCCTTGGCCGGCAGGTTCACCCAGAGCTGCACCATTTCCAGCGTGCCGCCGTTGCGGGTGAATTCGCCCGAGTGGAATTCCTCGTGCAGGATGCCGGAGGCGGCGGTCATCCACTGCACGTCGCCCGGGCCGATCTTGCCGCCGGCGCCGGTGGAATCGCGGTGTTCCACCTCGCCCTCGTAGACGATGGTGACGGTCTCGAAACCGCGGTGCGGGTGCTGGCCCACGCCGCGCGGACGCGCGGCGGCGTCGAAGCGGTGGGGACCGGCGTAGTCGAACAGCAGGAACGGGCTCAGCTCGCGGCCGTGGCTGTCGTAGGAAAACAGCGAGCGCACCGGGAAACCGTCGCCGACCCAGTGCGGGCGGGGGGCGCTGTAGACGCCGAGGATCTTTTTCATGTCGACTCCAAGCGTTGCGCGGGGGCCGCGGGATGCTGTCCGTTGGCGTTGACGGGAATGATCTTCGTGGGACGATGGTGCCGGTAGTCGGCAGGATTTATCCTCAGAGTCCCATGTGTGGAACGATGAGGGCGCACCATGCGGGATCTGAATGACCTCTACTACTTCGTCCAAGTGGTCGAGCACGGCGGTTTCGCGCCGGCCGGGCGCGCACTGGGCATGCCCAAGTCCAGGCTCAGCCGCCGCATCGCCCTGCTGGAGGAGCGTCTGGGCGTGCGCTTGATCCAGCGCTCCACGCGCCATTTCTCGGTGACCGAGATCGGACGGGACTTCCATGCCCATTGCAAGGCCATGCTGGTGGAAGCCGATGCCGCGGAGGAGGCCATCGAGGTCACCCGCGCAGAGCCTCGCGGCATCGTGCGCATGACCTGTCCGATGGCTTTGCTCGACGCGCTGGTCGGCCGGATGTTGGCCGACTTCATGGTCGAGCATCCGCAGGTGCAGGTGCACCTGGAAGAGACCAACCGCCGCGTCGACGTGGTGGGCGAGGGCGTCGACGTGGCGCTGCGCGTGCGCCCGCCGCCGCTGGAGGACAGCGAACTGGTGATGCGCGTGCTGGCCGAGCGCAGCCAGTGCCTGGTCGCGAGCCCCGCGCTGGTGGCGCGGCATGGGGCGGTGCAGGGACCGGCGGACCTGTCGCGCTTTCCCAGCCTGGGCCTCGGCGCGCCGCATGGGGAGCACGTGTGGCGCCTGTTCGGCCCCGACGGTGCCGAGGCCGCGATCCACCATCGTCCGCGCTTCATCACCCGCGACATGCCGGCATTGTGCGATGCGGCGATGGCCGGCGTGGGCGTGGTGCAGTTGCCGACCATGATGATCGGCGCGCAACTGGCCAGCGGCGTGCTGCAGCGGGTGATTCCCGCCTGGCGGCCGCGGCGCGAAATCGTGCATGCGGTGTTTGCCTCGCGCCGCGGATTGCTGCCTTCGGTGCGGGCGCTGATCGATTTCCTGGGCGCGCGCTTCGCGGCAGGCTCGGATGACTGACTTGCGCGCCGCTTCCCGGGGCGCGAATCCGCGTTGTCCGCGTGCGTGGTCAGGACCTGGGAGCCGCCCAGTCGTGCGCGGGAGGCGGAATGCGCCTTGCCGATCTATCTGCGCGACAAGGTGGCATCGGCGTTGGCGGAGCAGGAGAAAGCCTGGCCCGCATGTATCCGTGAAGCCGGCGATTACGTTGCAATGAATCCACATGGACGGTGATCGCGCCCCTGCCATAGAGTGGTGCAGGGGAAGCGGGTGGCCGCTTCACGGCTGCCAGTCGAGCAGGGGACAAGCATGTATCTACGCATTGCCGCAGCGGCGATCTTTTCCGTGGGCGTGGCCTACGCGGGCCAATGCCTGGGACAGGAAACCGCCAAGCCGCTGATCACCAGTCCCGTGTACACGAAGCCGCAGCAGCTCGTGGACATGGATCACGGGCGGAGGATGAACATCTATTGCCTGGGCTCCGGTTCGCCGGCCGTCATTCTGGATGCAGGCATGGGCGATTCCACCATCTCGTGGGCACTGGTGCAGCCGGCCATCGCCGCCAGGACGAAGGTCTGTTCCTACGATCGCGCCGGCCTGGGCTTCAGCGACGGCTCAAGCCGCCCGAGCACCGCGGCCAACATCGCCGAGGATCTGCACGCCTTGCTCAAGGCGGCGCATGTCGCCCCGCCTTATGTTCTCGTCGGCCACTCGGCGGCAGGCATGTACATCCGCGTGTATGCCGACCGCTATCCCGACGAGGTGGTCGGCATGGTTTCGGTCGAAGGCTCGCACGAGGACCAATGGGTGCGCGGCTGGGCCATCGGCGCACCGGGCCAGCAAGCCAAATGGGATGCCTTCCTGAAGGACTACGGCAGTTGCGTGGACGAGGCGAAGCGCGGCCTCGTCCCCGAGACACCGGCCTACAAGAAATGCGTCGGCGATCCCGACCCGCGCTTCAGTCCGGCCATCAATGCGGCGCAGGCGCGCTACGCCGCGACCGCACGCTGGCAGGCCGCGGCGGCCTCCGAGCGCCAGTCCGTGGCCTACGCGAGCGCCGACCAGGCGCGCGCCACGCGCAGGCATTACGGCGACATGCCGATCATCGTGCTGACCCATTCGCCCTATCCGAAGGCGAAGGACGAGACCCAGGACGAGCGGAACCAGCGCACGCTGCTGTGGGAGTCGCTGCATCTGGAGGTGGCCGCGATGTCCACGCGTGGCGTGAACGAGATCGTGCCGGATTCGGGCCATTACATCCAGTACGAGCACCCGCAAGTCGTGATCGATGCGATCGAGCAGGCGTTGTCGGTTGCGCAGGAGGATATGCGTAGGGCCAAATGACCCGGGACCACAGCCGCCGAGTCATCGGTCACGGGCGAAAACGGTGGTTTTGCAGCCAGAGGATCCTGGTCGATGCTGCTCTGGCGCGGATGCTGCTTTGATTTCCATCTTCGATCTTTGGAGCGGCGTGCATGCGTGCGAGTCCACACCTGACGTTCGATGGTCAATGCCGGGCGGCGTTTCCTGCCTACCAGCGCATCCTTGGCGGCGAGATCACGACCATGCTCACCTACGGCGAGTCGGCACTGTCTTCGCAGGTCGATGCGCAATGGCATGGCCGGATCGTCCACGCAACGCTCGTCGTGGACGACATCGAACTGACCGGCGTCGACATGCTTCCGCCAAATTACGTCAGGCCCCAAGGCTTTTTTGTCACCTTGACGTTTGATGCGCTGGACAAGGCACGGGTCGTATTCAAGGCGCTTTCGGAACAGGGCGAGGTGCATCTGCCTTTTGGCGGGACGTTCTGGTCGCCCGGTTTCGGCGTGGTGACGGATCGCTTCGGGACGCCCTGGGAAATCAACACGGCAAGCTGAAGTCAAAGCTGCCCGATCACCAGCTGCACCGCCAGGCTGCTGACCGACACCGCCGCCCACACGCCCAGCCCCAGCAGGATCGGACGCGGGCCGCTGGCGATCATCTTGCGCAGGTTGGCGGACAGGCCGATCGCGGTGAGCGCGACGATGATCAGGAACTCGGCGGCGGCGTGCAGCGCGGGCTGGATGGCGACGGGGATGAGGCCGGCGGTGCGCAGCGCCGAGGCCACCAGGAACCACAGGATGAACCAAGGGAAGATGCGGCGCAGGCTGAAGTCGGTGGCGCCCTTCTTCTTCTCGCGCGCGGCCACCGCGAAGGCCAGGATCAGGCAGATCGGGATGATCAGCGTGGCGCGGGTGAGCTTGACGATGGTGGCGTAGTCGCCCGCCGCGTGGCTGAAGCTGTAGCCGGCGGCCACCACCGACGAGGTGTCGTTGATCGCGGTGCCTGCCCACAGGCCGAAGCCGAGGTCGCTGAGGTGCAGCAGGTGGCCGAGCAGCGGGAACAGCAGCACGGCGACCACGTTGAACAGGAAGATGGTGGAGATCGCGAACGCGGTGTCGTGCTCGTCGGGCTTGATGATCGGCGTCACCGCGGCGATCGCCGAGCCGCCGCAGATCGCGGTACCCACGCCGATCAGGATCTTCAGCTTGTCGTGCACGCCCAGCCAGCGGCCCAACGCCCACGCGCTGAGGAAGGCCACGGTCAGCGTCACCAGGGTCACCGACAGCGATTCCAGCCCGGTCTTCGCCACCTGGGTGAGGCTGAGGCCGAAGCCCAGCGCGATGATCGACCACTGCAGCACTTGCTTGCCGGCGAAGGCGATGCCGGGCGTGAAGCGCGCATCCGGCGAGACGGTGTTGCGCACCGCGATGCCGAGCAGGATGCCGATCACCGGCCCGCCGATCAGCGGCAGCAGCCGGCCCAGCCACCATGCGGCGAGCGCGAGCACGATGGCCAGCAGCAGGCCGGGCGCGCGGTTGCGCAGGGTGGGGCGGGCAAGGGCGGCGGCGAGCGGGGCGTTCATGGTGCGGGCCTTGGGAAGATCTGAAAGTTCCACCTCGACGTCATTCCCGCGTAAGCGTGAATCCACTTCGCTTTGCCTCACAAGAGCAAGATGGATTCCCGCTTGCGCTGGAATGACGACTTCTTCGGGAGGGCTTGGGTGAACCTGACCCTCCCGGGTATTGGTGCTGCATTGTCCGCCCCTCATGCAATCAGTAAAACTTGGAATATCTGATCATTCGTATAAGATCGAATGATGAATAACATCAGCCCGCGCCAGCTTGAGGTGTTCGTGCAGATCGCGCTGCTGGGCAGCGTGCGCGCCGCCGCCGAGCGGCTGTACCTGACCCAGCCGGCCGCCAGCATGGCGCTGGCCGAGCTGGAGCGGCAGCTCGACGCGCCGCTGTTCGCCCGCGAGCGCGGCCGGCTGCGGCTCAACCCGCGCGGCCGCGAATTGTTGCCGCTGGCGCAGGAACTGCTGGAGCGCCACGCCGAGTTCGGCCGCCGCGGTCGCGAGGATGGCGACGTGCTCTCCGGCGAACTGCGCATCGGCGCCAGCAACACGGTGGGCAATTATCGCGTGGGCGAGCTGCTGGGTGCGTTCGTGCGCGCGCATCCGCAGGTGGCGATCCGCCTGCGCGTGGCGAACACCGACGCGATCGCCGCGGCGATGCTGGAGCACAGCCTCGACCTCGGCTGCGTGGAAGGACCGGTGACGCACCCACAGCTGGAAGTGCGGCCGTGGCGCGATGATTCGCTGGTGGTCTGCGCCCCGCCCGATCATCCGCTGGCGCGCAAGCGCGGCCTCAAGCCTGCCGACTTCGCCGGTGCGCGCTGGGTGATGCGCGAGCCGGGCTCGGCCACCCGCGCCACCAGCGAGCGCGTTCTGTCGCAATTGCCGCCGGGCGAGACGGTGCTGGAGCTGGACCAGATCGAAGCGATCAAGCAGGCGGTGATCGCCGGCCTGGGCATCGCCTGCCTGCCGCAGGTGGCGGTGGTCGATGCGCTGGCGACGGGCCGGCTGAAGGCGCTGAAGACGCCGTTCCTGGACTTGAGCCGCAGGCTGTCGATGCTGGTCCACCGGCAAAAATACCGTGGTGCGTTGCTGGACGCGTTCATCGCGCAGGTGGGGTTGGGGCGGTGATGCGCGAGGCTTTAATGTGTAGAAGGGTATTCCGCCAGGTCGATTCTGGTTAAGCAATCGTGATCGGATGCAGCCCCAAATCTGAGTTCGCGGCGATCGTTGATGCGTGCTGAAATTGCTCGGTAGCCAGGTCCGCCATCTACGCCGAGCGCCCAGTTATGTTTGATGGTAACCCCTGCAAATTTCGCAATTCCAATGGCGGTTGCGCAGGATGATCCATTCAATGTGATGCTCATTCCATGAGATAAGCTGCTTGGGCTGTCCATGACAATAGTGGTGATGCCCCATCTATTGTCTGCGGCTTTATAAAAAGTAGCCAAGCCCGAGCCGGTTGTTGTTTCATCGCTGAATACAACATGCAATGACACTTGGATATTGCCGATTTGGGGGAATTTTTGACTTGTGGCAAGAGCGGCAATGGTGGCTTCTAAATCTTTTGATTCATTGGATTTGGCGTTGGCGGATGTTGTGGTGAGAATCACCAATGCACAAATGGCTATGGCCAATAAATTGCGAAGCATGGATGTCTGGTTGCGATTCATGGCGACCCCGGCAAATTGGGCCTGACGCTTGGTAGGCTTCGTATCGAAGCATAGATGATCCGGTGTGGATCAACGCGCTTCTCCCCTCTCCCGCTTGCGGGAGAGGGTGCCCGAAGGGCGGGAGAGGGTATGAGCGGAGCGAGATGGTGAGGCAAGCTTGTGCCCTCTCCCCCGACCCCTCTCCCGCAAGCGGGAGAGGGGAGAAGCCGGCTTTACCTAACCGAACTGCGCCAGCAGCTCGGCCACGTGCTCGTGGGTGGTGGCGCGCAGCAGGCGGGTGGCGTGGTTGCGCAGGGTGGCGTGGTCCAGCGTGGCGAGGCGGTCGCGCACCAGCAGCAACTGGCTGGGGTGCATGCTGAACTCGGTGAGGCCGAGCGCGAGCAGCATGGCCGTGAAGTTCACGTCGCCGCCGATCTCGCCGCACAGGCTCACCGGCTTCTTCGCGCGGCGCCCCGCGCCGATCACGTGCGAGAGCAGGCGTAGCAGGGCCGGCTGCAGCGGGGTGTAGATGTTGTCCAGCGCGTCGTTGCCGCGATCCGCGGCGAGCACGTATTGGGCGAGGTCGTTGGTGCCGATGGCGAGGAAGTCGGCGTGCTCCAGCAGCGAGCGCACGTTGATCGCGGCGGCGGGCACCTCGATCATCGCGCCCAGCGGCAGCTTCTCGGGCAGGTCGATGTTCTCGCGCTTCAGGTCCTGCCGCGCCAGCTTGAACAGCGTGCGCACCGCGATCAGCTCGTCGGGCTGGGTCACCATCGGCACCAGCACGCGCACCGGGCCGTAGCAGGCGGCGCGCAGGATGGCGCGGATCTGCGTGGTGAACACCGCCGGATAGCGCAGCGACAGGCGCACGCCGCGCACGCCCAGCGCGGGGTTGTCCTCGCCACGCATCACCAGGCCCGCGGCGTCGGCCTTGTCGGCGCCGAGGTCCAGCGTGCGGATGGTGACCGGCAGGCCGCCCATGCCCAGCACCAGGTCGCGGTAGGCGATGAACTGCTCGTCTTCCGAGGGCAGGCCCTTGTGGCGCAGGAACAGGAACTCGGTGCGGTACAGGCCCACGCCGTCGGCGCCGCGGGTGCGCGCCAGCGCCACGTCGGCGGGGGTTTCCGCGTTCGCCAGCAGGCGGATGGCGACGTCGTCGCGGGTGCGCGTGGCGGCGTTGGCGAGCGTGGCGAGCCGGCGCCCCTCGGCGGCGGCTTCGCGCTGCCAGGCGCGGTAGCGGGCGAGGTCCTGCGCGGTCGGATGCACGATGGCTTCGCCGCGCTCGGCGTCGAGCAGGATCAGGTCGTCGTCGTGCAGCAGCGACAGCGCCTCGCGCGCGCCCACCAGCATGGGCAGGCCGAGGCTGCGCGCGAGGATGGCGCTGTGCGAATACGCGCTGCCGGAGCTGGTGACCGCGCCGAGCAGGCCGTTGCCGGCGAGCTGGGCCATGTCGGCCGGCGCGATGGTGTCGGCGATCAGGATCTCGCCCACGCGCGCGGCGATCTTGCGCTCTTCCGGCGTGGTGTGGCGCTGCAGCGCGGAGACCACGCGGGCGATCACCTGGTCGATGTCCTCCTTGCGGCTGCGCAGGTAGGGGTCGTCCATCGCCTCGAACACCGCCGCCAGGCGGTCGCGCTGTTTCTTCAGCGCGGCGCCGGCGCGGTAGTGGCCGATCTTCACCAGGTCGTCGAGGCCGCGCAGCAGCTCGGCGTCGTCCAGCAGCAGGCTGTGCGCGTCGATGAACTCGTTGACCTCGCGCGCCAGCGCGCCGTGCAGCTTGCCGCGCAGTTCGCGCAGTTCCAGCCGCGCGGTGTCCAGCGCGCGGTGCAGCTGTTCCAGCTCGGCCTCGACTTCGTCCTCGGCCAGCGGGCGGTTGTCCACGGCGTAGCGGCTGGGCCGCACCAGGCGCGCGCGCCCCAACGCCATGCCGCGCGAGGCCAGCGTGCCGGGCAGGACGTGCCTCACGGGCACGCCCCTTGGAGCGTGCCCGTGAGGCCGGGATTCGGGATACGGGATTCGGGATTCGGCAAAGCGGGTTGCGGCAAGACTTGCCGCAACGCCCGATGCGCGGCTTTTGCTTTTCCGAATCCCGAATCCCGTATCCCGAATCCCATCGCTCTCATGCCCCCTCGTCGAACTTGCGGTCGAACAGGTCGGCCACGGCGTCCAGCGCGGCCTGTTCGTCCGGGCCCTCGGCGCGGATCGTCAGCGGCGTGCCGATGCCGGCGGCCAGCATCATGACGCCCATGATGCTCTGCGCGTTGACTTCGCGGCCGCGGTTCAGCAGCAGCACGGTGGATTTGTAGCCCTGCACCAGTTGCACCAGCTTGGCCGAGGCGCGCGCATGCAGGCCGAGTTTGTTGGAGACGACGATTTCTTTTTCGAGCATGGGTCAGGCTTTTCGAGAGTGGCTCATGGACAAGCCTTGTCGATGAAAATTCCGCCGCGGCCGCCGCTGGCCGCGATCTCGGCCAGCTCGTCCAGCGTCTTGTCGGCGTAGTTGAGCACGCGCAGCAGCATCGGCAGGTTGAGGCCGGAGACGCAGCGCAGGCGCACGCCCAGCGAGCTGAGCGAGAGCCCGATGTTGCACGGCGTGGCGCCGTAGAGGTCGGCCAGCACCAGCACACCCTCGCCCTGGTCGAGCGCGCGCGCGTGGCGCGCGGTGAGCGTGCGCATCACGTCGGGGTCGGCCTGCGGCGGCACTTCCACCGCCTCCACCTGCAAGGGCAGTTTCGGCATCACGTGGTGGGCGGCGGAAATCAGCGCCTGGCCGACCGCCTCGTGGGTCATCAGCAGCACGCCGACGCTCATGGCCGTGCTTCCGTCTGTTGGATTTGTCGCGGCGACATGGCAGTCAGTCCAGCTCGCGGTGGAAGGTGAGCACGCCTTCGCGCGTCGTGCGGTAGTGCGCGGCGAGTTGCTCGACGAGGTACACCGAGCGATGGCGGCCGCCGGTGCAGCCGATGGCGATGGTGACGTAGCTGCGGTCGTCCTGCTCGAAGCGCGGCAGCCAGGCGTCCAGCCAGCGCGTGGTGTCGGCCAGGTATTCGGCCACCAGCGGTTCGGCGTCGAGGAACTCGCGCACCGGCGCGTCCTTGCCGGACAGCGGGCGCAGCTTCGGTTGCCAGTGCGGGTTGGGCAGGCAGCGCGCGTCGAACACGAAATCCGAGTCCAGCGGCAGCCCGCGCTTGAACGCGAAGGACTGGAACATCAGCGTCATGCCCTCGGTGGCCTGCGCATACCCGGTGGCGACCAGGCGGCGCAGCTGGTGCACGTTGAGGTCGCTGGAATCGATCACCTTCTCGGCGATCGCGACCAGCGGGCGCAGCAGGCGGCGTTCCTCGGCGATCGCGCTGGCCAGCGACTTGCCGCGCGTGGCCAGCGGGTGCCGGCGGCGGGTCTCCGAATAGCGCTTGAGCAGCACATCGTCGCTGCAGTCGAGGAAGATCAGGTGCAACTGCACGCCGGTGGCGGCCAGCTCGGACAGCGCCTCGGGCAGGTGCTCGAGGTCGGCGCCGCGGTTGCGC
The DNA here is from genome assembly GCF_014842975.1 of Rhodanobacter sp. DHB23. Lineage (GTDB taxonomy): Bacteria > Pseudomonadota > Gammaproteobacteria > Xanthomonadales > Rhodanobacteraceae > Rhodanobacter_A. The sequence continues at coordinate 145,304 of NZ_JACYXK010000023.1, forward strand.
ACGTCCACGCCCACCGCGATGCGCCGGTAGCGGCCGGCGCCGCGTCCCGCCGCGTCCACCAACTGCGGCAGCAGCGAGGGCGGCAGGTTGTCGACGCAGTAGAACTCCAGGTCCTCCAGCGCGCGCAGCGCCACCGTCTTGCCGCCGCCGGACATGCCGGTGAGCACGATCAGGTGGGTTTCGTGCGGGTTGGCGAACAGGTTGCCCGGCGTGGACTGGTCGGTCATGGCGTCACCATGGCGGCAGCCGGCGCAGCTGGTGCGCCTGGCGGTCGATGAAGGTCTGCGCGGGATCGATGCCCTTGCTCTTCAGCGCGTGGTTGCGCACGGCGGCCTCGACCAGCACGGCGATGTTGCGGCCCGGCGCCACCGGGATGGTGATCATCGGCACCTGCACGTCGAACACCTCGCGGTGGCCGGTGTCGCCGGTGAGGCGGGTCAGCGCGTCGATGTCCTCGCCTTCGCGCAACGGCTTCAGGTGGATCACCAGGCGCAGGTACTTGGACGGCTTCACCGACATGTGGCCGAACATCTCGCGCACGTTGAGCACGCCGAGGCCGCGCACTTCCAGCAGGTCCTGCAGCAGTTCGGGGCAGGTGCCGTCGATCACGTCCGGCGCGATCAGGGTGAATTCGGTGGCGTCGTCGGCGACCAGGCGGTGGCCGCGGCTGATCAGCTCCAGCGCCAGCTCGCTCTTGCCGGAGCCGGGCTCGCCGGTGATCAGCACGCCGATCGAGAACACCTCCAGGAACACGCCGTGCAGGGTGACCTTCGCCGCCAGCTGGCGCGCGAGGTGGTATTGCAGGAAGGTCAGCAGCTCGTGGCCGCGCTTGGAACTGACCCACAGCGGGGTGTCGGTTTCCTCGGCTACCTCGCGCAGGTCCGGGGGGATGGCCTGGTCCTTGGTGACGATCAGCGCCACTGGCCGGGTGGCGGCGATCTTGTGGATCGCCTCCCAGCGCTGGCGCGAGTCCATCGCGTCGAGGAAGTTCAGCTCCTCCGAGCCGACGATCTGGATCTTGTTCGGATAGATGACGTTGAGGTAGCCGATCAGCGAGGGGCGGCGCGACTGCGCCACATTGGGCTCCAGCATGCGCGATTCGCCGCGCATGCCGGCGATCCAACGCAGCGCCATGCGCTCGTTGACGCCGTCGAAGAGTTGTCGTGCGGTGAGCCGATCCAAGCTTCGGTCCTTTGCATCGCGCGCCGAGCGTGGGTTTGCGGCGGGGCAGGCCATTGTGCCAGCTTGGGCGGAGAGTGTGCGCGGGGAAAGGCAGGCCGCCCGTGCGGGGCGGCCTGCGGAGGGCATCAGCCGTACTGAGGCTCCGCGCGCGTGGCGCGGTGGTGCTTGTCCACGATCTTTTCGCGATGGCGCCGCAGCTGGTTGACCAGCTTGTCGAACAGCGCGTCGATGGAGGCGTACATGTCGGCCTCGGCGGCCTCGGCGTGCAGGGTGGCGCCGGTGACGCCGAGGGTGGCGTCCGCGCGATGTCGCAGCTTGTCCACCGAGAGGATCACGGCGAGGCTGACCAGCTTGTCATCGAGGCGGTGGAGGCGGTCGAGCCTGGACTCGACGTGTTGGCGCAGCGCGGGGGTGACATCGATCTGCTGGCCGCTGAGTTGGAATTGCATGGTACGCCTCCTCTGGGTGGTGCAGGCCGCGTTTCGCGGCGGGACGGGCGCGCGTCGGGCTGTCCTGGCGCGCCTTCAAACATCCTTCGCTACAGACATTGGGAGTGCTTCCGCGGCAGGCAAGTTCCCCGGTCAATTCTTGCGCTGGCGTTCGCTGGAGCTGGGAATGCGCAGCCCCTCGCGGTACTTGGCCACGGTGCGGCGCGCGACCTGGATGCCCTTGTTCTTCAGCTCGGCGGCCAGGGCCTGGTCGGACAGCGGCTTGCGCGGATCCTCCGCGTCGATGAGCTTGCGCAACATCGCCTGGATCGCGGTGGCCGAGGCGCTGCCGCCGTCCTCGGTGGATACGCCGCTGGAGAAGAAATACTTCAGCTCGAAGGTGCCGCGCGGCGTGTGCAGGTACTTGCGCGTGGTGACGCGCGAGATGGTCGATTCGTGCATGCCCACCTCCTCGGCCACTTCGCGCAGCACCAGCGGATGCATCGCCTCGGGGCCGTAGTCGAGGAAGGCGCTCTGCCGCCGCACAATGGCGCCGGCCACCTTGAGCAAGGTTTCGGCACGCGACTCCAGACTCTTGAGCAGCCAGCGCGCTTCCTGAAGCTGGCCCTTCATCCAACTGGCGTCGTCGCCGCGGGCGCGCGCGATCAGGTTGCAGTAGTGCTGGTTGAGGCCCAGCCGCGGCTGCGCGTCCGCGTTGAGGCGCACCTGCCAGCGGCTGCCCTCGCGCACCGCATAGACGTCCGGCGCCACGTATTCCACCGGGGTGGCGTCCAGCGCCGCGCCGGGGCGCGGGTCGAGGCTGCGGATCAGCGCGGCGGCGGCGGCCACCTCTTCCTCGTCGGCGCGGAGCTTGCGCGCCAGCTTCGCGACGTCGTTGCGCGCCAGCAGCTCCAGTTCGCTTTCGACGATGGCGAGCGCCAGCTCGCGTTGCGGCGTGGCGTCGTCGAACTGCTGCAACTGGCTGCGCAGGCAGTCGCGCAGGTCGAGGCTGGCCACGCCCAGCGGGTCGAAGCCCTGCAGGCGGCGACGCACCGCCTCGATCTCGGCGAGGCTGGCGTCGAGATCGGCCGGCAGGGCCGTACGCACCGCCTCGATGCCGTCGGCGAGGTAGCCGTCGGCGTTCAGCGCATCGATCATCACCGTGGCGATGGCGGTCTGGCGCGGGTTGAAGCCGGCGAGGTTGAGCTGCCACAGCAGGTGTTGCTGCAGGGTTTCGGGCGCGGCGTTCTGCGGCTCGAAGTCCTCGTCGCCGCGCGCGTTGCCGCCGGCGGAGCTGCTGGAAAAGTCGATCGGGGTCTCGACGCTGCCGCCGCCGTCGTCCGCCCACTCGGCGTTGTCGTCGGCGTCGGCGCCATGGTCGGTCGCGGTTTCGGCGGAACCGGGCGCCTGCGTGTATTCGGCTTCCGGCGCGGCCTCGTCGGTGCCGTCTTCGCCGTCTTCGCTCTCGTCGGCGAATTCCAGCAGCGGGTTGCCTTCGGCGATCTGCCGCAGCTCGGTCTCCAGTTCCAGTTGCGACAACTGCAGCAGCCGGATCGCCAGTTGCAGTTGCGGCGTCAGGGTGAGCTGCTGATGGAGTCGGAATTGCAGTGCGGGTTTCATGCCGGCCTGTGGAATGGGCTGACGGTCATCCTACTCCGCGGCCGGCGGGCGCGGCCATAGCCAGTCGCCCGCCGTGAAGCTTGCGTCAAAGCTTGAATTCGCGCCCCAGGTAGACCTCGCGCACCTTCTCGTCGGCGAGGATGTGCGCGGGCGTGCCGCGCGACAGCACCTCGCCCTCGTTCATGATGTACGCACGATCGCAGATGCCCAGGGTTTCGCGCACGTTGTGGTCGGTGATCAGCACGCCGATGCCGCGTTCCTTGAGGTGGCGCACGATGCGCTGGATCTCGCCCACCGAGATCGGGTCGACGCCGGCGAAGGGTTCGTCCAGCAGCATGTAGCGCGGGTTGGCGGCCAGCGCGCGGGCGATCTCCACGCGGCGGCGCTCGCCGCCGGACAGGCTGATGCCCTTCTGCGTGGCGATGTGGCCGATCTTCAGCTCGTCGAGCAGGCTCTCGCATTCGGCTTCGCGCTGCTGCGGGGTGAGGTTCTCGCGCAGTTCCAGCACGGCCATGATGTTGTCGGCCACGCTCAATCGACGGAACACCGAGGCTTCCTGCGGCAGGTAGCCGATGCCCAAGCGCGCGCGCAGGTGCATCGGCAGGCCGGTGATGTCCTGCTGGTCCAGCTTGATCGTGCCGGCGTCGGCCTCGATCAGCCCCACGATCATGTAGAAGCAGGTGGTCTTGCCGGCGCCGTTGGGGCCGAGCAGGCCCACCACCTCGCCTTCGCGGATGGAGAAGCCGAAATCGCGCACGACCTGGCGCGCCTTGAAACTCTTTTGCAGACCTTCGGCGGACAGCATCGATCAGTGGCCCTTGGCCGGAGTGTCGGTTTTCGCCGGGGCGGGCGTGACAGCCTTGGCGGGCAGCCTGCCGGCCACCGGCTCGTTGTCGGGCACCGGCTGCGCCGTGGGCGGCCTGGCGCACACGACCGGCGTGGCCGTGGTGTTCTTGGGCAGGATCACGCCGTGCACCAGGCCGTCGCCGGCGGTGTCGCCGGTGATCTGGCTGGTGTCCTGGTTGTAGGTGAGCTTGTCGCCGTGGAACTCGCCGCGGCATTGCTGGTTCACCACCGCATTGCCGGTGAGCACGGCGATGCTGTTGGTGTTGTCGTAGTCCAGCATGGTCCCGTCGCCGGTCATCAGGTTGTTGTTCTCGTCCAGTTCCTGGATGTGCGCCGGCTTGCCGGTGACCACCACGCGCGATACCTGCTGGTCGCCGTCGAGGTAGATCTTGGCGACGTCGCCGGTGACCAGCATGGTGCCCTGGGTGATCCTGACATTGCCGGTGAGCGTGGTGACCGTGTTCGGCGCGTTGTAGGCGTCGGTGTGCCTGGCCGCGTAGTTCATCACCTGCTGCCGGTCCGACTTCTTGGCGCTGGCCGCCAGCGGCGCCAGCGCGAGCAGCGCCGCCACGCAGGCCATGCCGATGGCGTCACGACTTGCGTTGCGGGCGCGGACGCGGCGGGAGGGTACCGTGGCTTGCATCGAGCAGCTCCAGATGGTTGTCGTTGAGGTTGGCACGCATGCCAATGCCGTCCAGTGTACGTGCGCCCTGCACGGCGTGCGCCGCTTCGGCCGTTTCCATGCGGTCTTCCTTCGGCCAGGCGGTGACCTCGGAGGTGTCGAGGGTCGCCTCCGCCTGTGCCTGGCCCTTGGCGTCGACATAGGCGGCGCGCTGCATGTGCACCGGGCCCTGCAGCTTGATCAGGGTGCCGCTCTTGTCCACCCAGCCGTACAGTGAGTGGCCGTCCCAGTCCGGGATGCCGGGCTTCTTGGGGGAGATCTGGAAGACCGGCGCGTTGATGTACAGGGTGTCGTCGTCCTCGCGGCGCTCCATGTGCGGCGCCTGCATGCGGAAGGCCAGCATGCCCTCGGGGTTGTAGGACCACATCCTGGCGTTGTAGAGGACGTAGCCCGAGCGCGGCGGTCCCACGAAGTCGTTCTCCTTCGGCGCCCCGCTTACCCACCACAGCAGCGCCTGGGCGAGGCCGGCGGCCAGCGCCACCAGCACGATCATGGCGGGCAGCTTGCGGTCGCGGAACCAGAGGCGCAGCGAGGCGATCACCGCCAGCGCTCCCGCTCGGCGGCATCCTTGCCCTGCGCGTGCAGGATCAGGTCGCAGGCTTCGCGCGCCGCGCCCATGCCGCCGGGCAGCCGGGTCTGCCAGTGCGCGGCCTCGGCCACCCAGGGGTGGGCGTTGGCCACCGCCACGGCGAGGCCGGCGATGCGCATGGGCGGCAGGTCGGGCAGGTCGTCGCCGACCATGGCGGCCTGCTCGGGCGCGAGGTTGAGCGCTTCCAGCAGGGATTCGAGGCAGGCGCGCTTGTCGCCCTGGCCCTGGTAGACGTGGGCGAGGCCCAGCTCCTCGGCGCGCAGCGCCACCGGGTGGCTGATGCGCGCGGTGATGAGCGCCACCTGTACGCCGTTCGCCAGCAGCCGCTTCAGGCCCAGGCCGTCGTGCACGTGGAACACCTTGGTCTCGCGGCCGTCCTCGCCATACCAGAGGCGGCCGTCGGTGAGCGTGCCGTCCACGTCGAACGCGGCCACGCGGATTTTCGCGGCGCGGGCGAGGATGTCGGGGGGGATGTGGGAGAGGTAGTTAGTGGACACGGGGCGTGGTTCTGGGTGGGACCAAGATCAAGAGCGGCTTGCCTGATTTGTCTGATACGGCAAGCCGTATCAGACGACACGCGCCCGGAGCAGATCATGAATGTTGAGCGCGCCGACCACGCGCCGCTCGTCGTCCACCACCAGCAGGGCGTGGATCTGGTGCTTCTCCATCAGCTGAGCCGCCTCGGCCGCCAGCTTGTCGGGGCCGATGGTCTTGGGGCCGCGGGTCATCAGCGCGGCCACGGTGGCGCCGCGCAGGTTCACGCCCTCGTCGTCCAGCGCGCGGCGCAGGTCGCCGTCGGTGAACACGCCGAGCAGGCGCTGCGCCTCGTCCACCACGGCGGTCATGCCCAGGTGCTTGCGGGTCATCTCCACCAGCGCGGCGGTGAGGCTGGCCTCGGGCGGCACGCGCGGCACGTCGTCGCCGCCGTGCATCACGTCGCTGATCCGGAGCAGCAGGCGGCGGCCCAGGCTGCCGGCCGGGTGCGAGCGGGCGAAGTCGTCCGAGGTGAAGCCGCGCGCTTCCAGCAGGGCGATCGCCAGCGCATCGCCCAGCACCAGCGCCGCGGTGGTGCTGGTGGTGGGGGCCAGGCCCAGCGGGCAGGCCTCGTTGCTGATGCTGCCGTCGATGTGCACGTCGGCCTGGCTGGCCAGCGAGGAGTTCGGCTTGCCGGTGATCGCGACCAGCGGGATGCCCTGGCGCTTGATCATCGGCAGGATGAACAGCAGCTCGTCGGTTTCGCCGGAATAGGACAGCGCCAGCACCACGTCGTCGGGCTGGATCATGCCGAGGTCGCCGTGGCTGGCCTCGCCGGGATGCACGAAGAACGCCGGGGTGCCGGTGGACGCCAGGGTGGCGGCGATCTTGCGCGCCACGTGGCCGGACTTGCCCATCCCGGTGACCACCACCCGGCCGCGGCAGGCCAGGACCAGCCGGCACGCCTCCACGAACGCGCCGTCGATGCGCGGCCCCAGCTCGGCAATCGCCGCCGCCTCGGTGGCGATCACCGCGCGGGCGCTGCGCACGATGGCGTCGGGCTGCGGTTCGATGGCGGCGTGCGGGGCGGGGCGTGGGTTCATGTCGGCTCGATGCGGGGCGCGGGGTGCCCATGGCGGCGGTGCTGTCGTTTCTGCGACAGGGGATTTCCATTACCATGGCATATTCGCATTTTAACGTCACAAGCCGACGCGATGCCGATTCCGGCCGCGCCTGCCGTCCCCTAGTTCGTGGAAACCCGATGGACCCTGCACGCATCCAGACCCTGATCGAAACCGGCTTGCCTGGCGCGCAGGCCGAGGTCAGCGGCGACGACGGCGTGCACTTCGAGGCTACCGTGATCGCCAGCCAGTTCGCCGGCAAGCTGCCGCTGGCGCGGCACCGGCTGGTCTACGCCACGCTGGGCGAACTGATGGGCGGCGCGATCCACGCGCTGGCATTGAAGACGTTGACGCCGGAAGAGGCCGGGATTCGGGATTCGTGATTCGGGATTGGCGAAAGCCGATCCCCGCCAGCGTCCCGCATACCGCCTTTCCGAATCCCCAATCCCGAATCCCGAATCCCGTAGATAAATGGCCAAAATCCTGATCAATGGCGGCGTGCCGCTCCAGGGCGAGGTGGGCATTTCCGGCGCCAAGAATGCCGTGCTGCCCATCCTCGCCGCCTGCCTGCTGGCCGACGCGCCGGTGAGCATCGGCAACGTGCCGCACCTGCATGACGTCACCACCTTCATCGAACTGCTCGGCCAGATGGGCGTGCAGCTGGTGCTGGACGACCGCATGAAGATCCACGTCGACCCGCGCACCACCAGCACTTGCATCGCGCCGTACGACCTGGTGCGCACCATGCGCGCGTCGATCCTGGTGCTGGGCCCGCTGGTGGCGCGCTTCGGCCAGGCCGAGGTCTCGCTGCCCGGCGGCTGCGCGATCGGTTCGCGCCCGGTGGACCAGCACATCCGCGGCCTGCAGGCGCTGGGCGCCGAGATCACCGTCGAGGGCGGCTACATCAAGGCGCGAGCCAGGCGGCTCAAGGGCGCGCGCATCGTGATGGACATGGTCACCGTCACCGGCACCGAGAACATCCTGATGGCCGCCACGCTGGCCGAAGGCACCACGGTGATCGAGAACGCCGCGCAGGAGCCCGAGGTGGTCGACCTCGCGCACTGCCTCATTTCGATGGGCGCGAGGATCGAGGGCGTGGGCACCTCCACCCTGGTGGTCCATGGCGTGGAGCGCCTGCACGGTACCGACTACCAGGTGCTGCCCGACCGCATCGAGACCGGCACCTTCCTGGTCGGCGCGGCGATGACCGGCGGCAAGGTGCGCGCCCGCGGCGCGCGCGCCAACACGATGGACGCGGTGCTGGCCAAGCTGGAGGACGCCGGCGCGCAGATCTCCAGCGGCGAGGACTGGATCGAGCTGGACATGGGCGGCCGCCGGCCGAAGGCGGTCAACATCACCACCGCGCCGTACCCCGCGTTCCCCACCGACATGCAGGCGCAGTTCACCGCGCTGAACTGCGTGGCCGAGGGCACCGGCATCATCACCGAGACGGTGTTCGAGAACCGCTTCATGCACGCCCACGAGCTGCAGCGCCTTGGCGCCGACATCCAGCTCGAAGGCAACACCGCCGTGATCAAGGGCGTGACCCAGATGAGCGGCGCGCCGATCATGGCCACCGATCTGCGCGCCTCCGCCTGCCTCGTGCTGGCGGGCCTGGTGGCGCAGGGCGACACCGTGGTCGACCGCGTGTACCACATCGACCGCGGCTACGAGAACATCGAGGAAAAGCTCGGCACGCTGGGCGCGCGGATCCGGCGTTTGCCGAATTGACGGGATCCGGGATTACGGAATTGGGGATTCGGTAAGAGCGGGATACGGAACGCTGGCGTGATTCTGCTTTTTACGAATCCCGTATCCCCAATCCCGAATCACGGCTGCGAGTAGCTCACCAGTTCGAGCGTGAGGTCGCCGCCGTCCTTCTGGGCGATCCTGACCGGCACCGGGTATTTCGCCGGCACGTACCAGGCATTGAAGTCGCGGTTCTGGTCGGTGCGCTCCACGCGCACGGCGTTGAACGAGCCGGCCGGTACGCTGACCTTCTCGCTGTCGGCCACCTTGAACGTCTGCATCTCGACGGACTGCCTGCCGCCGACGGGGAAGCTGGCGCTTTTCGCGCCATTGCGCAGCGCGAGGCCAAGCGCCAGCGGCAGGGTGTTGCGTTCCACCATGCCCGGCTGCATGGGGTAGCTGTGGTGCTTGCCGTTGTCGTCCATCTGCACGGTGTCGCCCTGCACGACGAGCTCACGGTTCTTCGGCTTGAACGCGGAAGCGAAGGCGTACTTGTACGACACCGCCTGCGGCACCTGGCCGGCCCAAATGAAGCGCGACACCTCCAGGGTGCTGGCGCCCAGCGCGGCGGCGAGGCCGGAGGTGCCGGTGACCTTGTCGGTGTACTCGTACTGGCCGTTGCCGGCCGGCTTCAGCGTGAGCGTGGCGTCGCCCTGCAGCTGGCCGCCTTGCAGGACGCGATAGGTGGCGGTGAAGGATGCCGGCACGCTCGCGGCGAAGGACGCGGCGGCGGGCAGGGCCAGGGCCAGGGCAAGGCCGGTGCGGAGGATGGTCTTCATCCTGCCGACTATAGGGCGCATGCCTGAATGACGGGCGACCCCGAACCGTAGGAGCACCCTGTGCGCGATGGCCTTGCGCCTTGATCGAAGCGCAAGGCCATCGCGCACAGGGTGCTACGAAAGCTGGGCGAGTGTGAGAGGCGTCGTCAACGGCTGGCCGTCGAACATCGCCGCACCATTCCAGCGCAGGCGGCCTTCGGCGATGGCGCCGACCACGGCGGGCAGCAGCCTGTGTTCTTCCGCCAGCAGGCGTTCCGCGAGCGAAATCTCGGTATCGCCCGCGCCGACGGGGATGCGCGCCTGTGCCACCACCGGGCCGCCGTCCAGCTCGGCCGTGACGAAGTGGACGCTGGCGCCATGCTCGGCGTCGCCGGCCTCGAGGCAGCGGCGGTGCGTATGCAGGCCGGGATACTTCGGCAGCAGCGAGGGGTGGATGTTGATGGCGCGGCCTTCCCATTCCGCCACCACGGCACCGTCGATCACGCGCATGAAGCCGGCCAGCACCAGCAACTCCGCGCCGCTGGCGGCGACGCGCGCGAACAGCGCGCGGTCGAAGCCCGGGCGATCCGGATAATCCTTCGGGTTCAGCGCCAGCGCGGGGATGCCGGCCGCTTCGGCCAGCAGCAGCGCGCCGGCGGAAGCCTTGTCGCTGCCCACCAGCACGAATTCCACCGGCAGGCTGCCGGCATCGCGCGCGGCGATCAGCGCGGCGAGGTTGCTGCCGCGGCCGGAGGCGAGCACGGCGACTTTCAGCGGGGCATGTGTCACGGGCGGCTCAACCGATGTGGACGCGCTCGTCGCCGGCAGCCTTGACCACTTCGCCGATCACGCGGGTGGCGAGGCCATGCTTCGCCAGCAGGGCCGCGGCCGCCGCCACCGCGTCGCGCGGCAGGATCACGGTGAAGCCCACGCCGCAGTTGAAGGTGCGCCACATTTCCTCGCGCGCCACCTTGCCTTCGCGCTGCAGCCAGTCGAACACCGGCGGCAGTTCGATGCTGGAGGCGTCCAGCGCGAGGCCGAGGCCGTCGGGCACCACGCGGATGATGTTTTCCTTGAGGCCGCCGCCGGTGACGTGGGCCATGCCGTGAACCGGGATTCGGGATTCGGGATTCGGGATTCGGGGGGAGCCGGCGGCGAGCAGTTCCAGCATCGGCTTCACGTAGATGGTGGTGGGCGCCATCAGAGCGTCGACCAGCTTTGTGCCGCCCAGGTCGAGGTCCAGCGGGCTGCCCGCGCGTTCGAGGATCTTGCGCACCAGCGAATAGCCGTTGGAGTGCGGGCCGCTGGAGGCCACGCCCAGCACCACGTCGCCGGCCACGATGCCGTCGCCGGAGAGCAGTTGCGACTTCTCCACCGCGCCCACGGTGAAGCCGGCGAGGTCGTATTCGCCCGGCGGATACATGTCGGGCATCTCGGCGGTCTCGCCGCCGATCAGCGCGCAGCCGGCCAGTTCGCAGCCCCTGGCGATGCCGCCGACCACGGCCGCGGCGGTGTCCACGTCCAGCTTGCCGGTGGCGAAGTAGTCGAGGAAGAACAGCGGCTCGGCGCCCTGCACCAGCACGTCGTTCACGCACATGCCGACCAGGTCGATGCCGATGGTGTCGTGGCGGTTCAGCTGCTGGGCCAGCTTGAGCTTGGTGCCCACGCCGTCGGTGCCGGAGACCAGCACCGGCTCCTTGTACTTGCCGCCGAGGTTGAACAGGCCGCCGAAGCCGCCCAGGCCGCCCATCACTTCGGGGCGGCTGGTGCGCTTGACCAGCGGCTTGATGCGTTCGACCAGGGCATTGCCGGCGTCGATGTCGACGCCGGCGGCGCGGTAGGTGAGGGCGTCGGACATGGCGGCAACCGGCGTGGGAAACGCGCGATTCTACCGCATGCGGCCGGCCGCCGCCGCGTTGGCGTGCCGGTTCCGTGGCCAGCGGCATGGACGCCGCGGGGGCGATTGGGCAGACTTCCGTGGTATCCCCCGCGAAGTGCCCTGCCGATGCGCCCGTTCGCCATGCGCCTGCTGCGCCTGTTCTCCGTCGTCCTGCTGCTGGGCCTGGCCGGGTTGTCGCCCGTGCATGCCCAGAATGCATCGCCGTACTCGGTGACGGTGCCGGTCACCGACACCAGCGACACCCAGCGCGGCGCCGCCTTCGCCAGCGCGCTCAGCCAGGTGCTGGCGCGGGTGGCGGGCGGGCAGGACCTGCGCGGCAAGCCGGGCTACGACGATGCGTTGAAGAACGCCGCCGCGCTGGTGCTGCATTTCCAGTACGCGCGCGCCACCACCGGCATGAACCTCGCGGTGGATTTCGAGCCGGGCGCGGTGCGCCACCTGGTGAGCCAGCTCGGCGTGGCGGACAACGCGGGCGGCAAGCCGCCGGTGCTGTTGATGGTGCGCGGCAGCGACGGCCAGTTGCTGGACAAGGACGCGCTGGCCAGCCTCGCGGGGGCGGCCGCCGCACGCGGCTACGGCGTGGCCTACGTCGACCCCGCGGGCGCGCCCGATCCCGCCAAGGTGGATGCCGCCGATCCCGCCACGCTGGTGGCGATCAACCAGCAGTACCACACCGGCCTGGTGCTGCTGGGCAGCCTGCACGGCGGCGGTGCCGACTGGACCCTGGTGTCCGGCGGCAAGGCGCAGCGCTGGAGCGACAAGGCCGCCACCGAGGATGCGCTGATGGCGGATGCCGGCAACGGCATGGTCGACCGCATCGGGCAGCAGCTCAACGTGATCGGTTCCACCGTCAACGACGAGAAGCTGTGGGTGAGCGGCCTCGTCAGCGCGATGGACTACGCGAACCTGCTCAGCCTGCTGGACAACGATCCTTCGGTGCGCGGCGTCGCCATGCTGGGCGCGGACAACGACGGCATGCTGTTCGAGGTGAAGTCGGTGATGCCCGCCGATGCGCTGGCAGCGAACCTCGCGGCCAGCGGACGGTTGATCCGCGGCGAGGCGCATCCGGATACGGATGCCAGCCTGCAGTGGTTGCATTGATGCGAGTCCCTCGCGCAAAACCGCACATCCATGTGCATGTGCGGACTCCCCAGAAAAGCCGGTTCTCAATCGGGGCTTTTGCATGTTGAACCACGAGGCTCACCGCCGCTGGCAGATGCTGGCGATCGTCGCGGTCATCGCCTTCCTGCTGTGGCGGCTGGCGCCGATGCTGATGCCCTTCGTGGTGGCGGCGATGCTGGCCTACCTCGGCGATCCGCTGGCGGACCGGCTGGAGCGCCTGCACATGGGCCGCACGCTGGCGGTGAGCATCGTGTTCCTGGTGCTGATCCTGCTGCTGGGCGGCGCCCTGCTGCTGCTGATACCGCTGATCTCGCACCAGGTCGAAAACCTGATCCAGAACGTGCCGCGCTACGTGGACTGGGCCGAGCACACCGCCTGGCCGTGGCTGCAGGCGAAGCTGCACCTCGATCCGCGCACCTTCGACAGCGACCAGCTGATCGCCACGATCAAGGCGCACATCGGTTCGGTGGGCGGCGTCGCCGGCCAGGTGCTGGGCAAGGTGTCGCGCTCCGGCCTGGGCTTCGTGCTGTGGCTCACCAACCTGGTGCTGATCCCGGTGGTGGCGTTCTACCTGTTGCGCGACTGGGACCGGCTGGTGGCCGCCATCGACCGCCTGCTGCCGCGCTCGATCGAGCCCACCATCGCCCATCTCGCGCGTGAATCGGACGCCGTGCTCGGCGCCTTCGTGCGCGGCCAGTTGCTGGTGATGCTGGCGCTGGGCGTGTACTACGGCGGCGCGCTGTCGCTGGTGGCGGGGCTGTCGGTGGGCGCGCTGATCGGCATGGTCGCCGGCCTGCTCAGCTTCGTGCCCTATCTCGGCTTCATCACCGGCTTCGGCGCCGCGCTGATCGCCGCGCTGGTGCAGTACGGCGACTGGAACCACGTGCTGGTCGTCTGCGGCGTGTTCGTGGTGGGGCAGTTGCTGGAAGGCTACGTGCTGGTGCCCAAGCTGGTGGGCGAGAAGATCGGCCTGCATCCGGTGGCGGTGATCTTCGCGGTGCTGGCCGGCGGCGAGCTGTTCGGCTTCCTCGGCGTGCTGCTGGCGCTGCCGGCCGCCTCGGTGGTGATGGTGCTGCTGCGTTACCTGATGGAGCGTTACCGCCACAGCGAGCTGTACACCGAGCAAGGCGAGGCCGATCCGGCGATCCACGAAACCGTCGTCGAGGTGGAAGTCGCCGTGGACACCACGGTCGGCGGCCCGCCGCCGCACGAGCCGCCCGCCACGCCATGATCCCGCAGTTGCCGCTTGCCTTGCGCTGGCCGCGCCGCCAGCGATTCGAGCATTTCCATGCAGGCGCCAACGCCGCCGCGCTGGCCGCGGTCGAGCGGCTTGCGCGCGAGCCCGGCACAGCGTGGCTGTACCTGCATGGCCCCGCGGGCAGCGGCAAGAGCCATCTGCTGATGGCCGCCTGCCAGGTCGCCGGCGAAGCCGGCCGCAGCGTGCAGTACCTGCCGCTGGCGAAGCTGGCCGACCGCGCCGCCGCGATCCGCGGCGTGGCGGGCGGCGCGTTGCTGGCGCTGGACGACCTCGGCGCCATCGCCGGCGAACGCGAGGCCGAGCATGCGCTGTTCGACCTCTACAACCGCGCCAGGGCCGAAGGCGCGTCCCTGCTGTTCGCGGCCGGAACCACGCCCGCGCAGTTGGGTCTGGGCCTGCCCGATCTCCGTTCGCGTCTCGGCGCCTGCACCCAGCTTTCGCTGAGGCCGCTGGACGACGCCGAACGCCGCGACGTGCTCAAGGCCCAGGCCGCGCTGCGCGGCATCGAACTGGACGAGGGCGTGCTCGACTGGCTGTTCACCCGCCATACCCGCGACCTCGGCGCGCTGCTCGATCTGCTCGACCGCCTGGACCAGGCCTCGCTGGCGGCACAGCGGCGGGTCACGATCCCGTTCCTGCGTGGCTTGCTGCGCGAGGCGGGCGCATAGCCTTTGGATTGAGCCGTCTGTTCCGTACTGACGTCATGCCCGCTTTCGCGGGCATGACGTCCAAAACCAGGACGTTCCGTGCAACGTGCATTCCATCCGTTCGAGTGATGAGCCCATGCCCGACATCCAGTTCAGCACTGACGAGAAGGAAATCCTCGTGCGCAAGATCAAGCTCTATTTCACCGAGGAGCTGAAGCAGGAGATCGGCCGTTTCGACGCCGAATTCCTGCTGGATTTCTTCGCCGGCGAAATCGGCGGCTATTTCTACAACCGTGGCCTGTACGACGCGCAGGCCATCCTTTCCGGCAAGATGGACGAGCTGGGCGAGGCGATCTACCAGCTGGAGCGGCCTACTGAGTTTCGGCGGTGATATGAATTTTTGCGACGGAACAAAGTGCGGGCGTGGCTTGCTGGTGGTACTGCTTGGCCTGTGGGTGCTTCACACGCCAGTCAACGCATATCCGTCGCGTCCTGTTTCTGTTTGCGATGTTCTCGACAACCCTGCGCAATACGGCAAGCGTCAATTCGTTCTCGCAGCGGACTTGGTGCTGGGGCCACACCACGGTGTTCTGATTGATGATCGCTGCCGTGGCGCGCTGAAGCTCGTGATGAATGACAAGGCCGGAAAGGGTGCGCAAGTCGCTGCGGTGATGGGACGACTTTATGCGCACCATGCGCGTGGTCACGTCACGTTGATTGGCACGTTCGACAAGACACCAGCGGATACGGCCGATGGCATCTTTGTCCTTGACCACGTTTCAGACACGCATAAGTGAGTTGGCTTGCAAGCTTTTGCGCGCCCCAAGTGATCTCAAGCCTTCAACAACTCCGGCGTCGCCTGCGCGCCGATCGCATCGGTCATCGCCTTCGCCACGTTGAGGTTGCCGGCGATGATGTTGCCGCTCGCGGGGATGCCGTCGCGGCCGGCGAAGTCGCCGTAGCGGCCGCCCGCCTCGTGCACCAGCAGCACGCCGGCGGCCATGTCCCAGGGCTTGAGGCCGATCTCGAAGTAGCCGTCGTAGCGACCGGCGGCGGTATAGGCGAGGTCCAGCGCGGCGGAGCCGGAACGGCGGATGTCCTCGGCCTGGCCGAGCAGGGCGCGGGTCATCGCCAACTGCGCGTCGAGGTGGGCGCGCTGGCGCCAGGGGAAACCGGTGGCGATCATCGCGCCGCCCAGGTCCTCGCGCTTGCTCACGCGGATGCGGGTGGGACCGGTGCCCTTGTCCAGGTAGGCGCCGTCGCCCTTGCTGGCGGTGAACAGCTCGCCGCGCAGCGGGTCGAACACCACGCCGTAGACCGGCACGCCCTTGTCGAGCATGGCGATGGAGACGCTGAAATGCGGGATGCCGCGCAGGTAGTTGTGGGTGCCGTCGAGCGGGTCGATCACCCAGGTGAGCGGGCTGCCCTTCTTGCCGCCGGCGCCGCTTTCCTCGGCGAGGATGCCGTGGTCGGGGTAGGCGCGGCGCAGTTCCTTGACGATCTCGGCCTCGGCCAGCTTGTCGACCTCGGAGGCGAAGTCCATGCGCTGCTTCTCGACCACGGCGAGACCGTCGATGCGGTTCATGTAGCGCAGGATCACGTTGCCGGCGGCGCGCGCGGCGCGTACCGCGATGGTGATGGCGGGTCGGGTCATGGCTTCGGCTTGGCAAAAGAGCGGGGTTGCGGCCGGCGATTCTAGCAGAGCCGGGCCGCGGGCTGGCGTATCCTAGTCGGTCTTTGCCTCACCGATAGCGCCCATGAACCCCTTCGATCTCGCCTCGTTGTTCCGCTTCGTGCTGGTGCGCACCTCGCATCCGGGCAACATCGGCGGCGCGGCGCGGGCAATGCGCACCATGGGCTTCACGCGGCTGGAACTGGTGGCGCCACAGCGTTTCCCCGACCGCGAGGCGGACGCGCTGGCGGCGAACGCGGTGCAGGTGCTGGCCGAGGCGGGCGTGCACGAGACCCTGGTCGAGGGGCTTTCCGGGGCGAGCTTCGCGCTGGGCCTGTCCGCGCGGCGGCGTGGGGTCACACTGCCGGAGCTGTCGCCGCGCGAGGGCGCCGCGCAGGCCTTGGCCGCGGCGGCACGCGGCGAGCAGGTGGCGCTGCTGTTCGGCAACGAGCGCACCGGGCTGGAGAACGAGGAACTGGCGACCTGCCATGCGATGGTGCGCATCCCCAGCGTGGACGATTTCAGCTCGCTGAACCTGGCGCAGGCGGTGCAGGTGATGGCCTACGAACTGCGTCTGGCGATGCTGGGCGATGCCCCCCTTGCGCCACCACCCGAGAACGACGAGCCGCCCGCCGATGCCGGGCAGATGGAGCGCTTCTACGCGCACCTCGCCGAGACGCTGGACGACATCGACTTCCACAAGGGCCGCGAGCCGACCACGATCATGTTGCGGCTGAGGAAACTCTTCCAGCGTGCGCAGCCGGACCAGCGCGAGCTGCGCGTGCTGCACGGGATCCTGGCCGACGCGCAGCGGATGGCGATGCTGGCGCGATCCGCGCCAGCATCGCCGCGATCCACGGAGGGATCGCACGTCAATCAGGCCAAGCCTGATTGACGGAGCCCTGTCCGGCCTTGGCCGGATAGGGTGAGTCAGGAAAGGGCAGGAAGCCCTTTCCTGACATCAAGCCACGCTTTTGCTCTGGCTTTACGCGCCGCCGCTAGCCTTCCGCTTCGTCCCCGCTCTCCTGCTTGATCGTGCGGGTGACCAGCAGCTTGTCGATGCGCGCGCCGTCCAGGTCCACCACCTCGAAGCGGATGCCCTGCCACGCGAACACCTCGCCGACTTGCGGGATGTGGCCCAGCGCGGCCATCACCATGCCGGCGGCGGTGCGGAATTCGTGCTCGGCTTCGCCCGGCAGGTGGTCGAGGTGCAGCAGTTCGCGCAGGTCGTCGGTGGCCAGGCTGCCATCGATCAGCCAGCTGCCGTCGGCGCGCTCGACGATGGGCGCGTTTTCCGCGGTGTCGCCGTGCGCGAGCTGGCTGGCGCCGACCACGGCGGCGAGCAGGTCGTTGACGGTGACCACGCCTTCGATGTCGCCGTATTCGTCCACCACCAGGGCCAGCGGCGTTTCGGCGTCGCGGAACTCTTCCAGCAGGTCGAGCGCACGCGCGGTGGCCGGTACGTACAGCGGCTTGGCGAGGTGCTCGAACAGTTGCGGGCGGCCCTCGGCGAAGGACTGCAGCAGGCGCTTCACCTCGACCACGCCCACCACTTCGCTCTCGTCGCCGCGGTATACCGGGTAGCGCGAATACGGCGTCTGCCGCAGCACGGCGACGTTCTCCTCGCGCGGCGCGGCCATGTCCAGCCAGGCGATGCGCACGCGCGGCGTCATCACGCTGTCCACGGTGCGGTCGCCCAGGCGCAGCACGCGGTTGACCATGGCGTGCTCGTCCGCGTCCAGCACGCCCTGTTCGGCGCTTTCGGCCACCAGCAGGCGGATCTCCTCTTCGGTGGCGGCGGCATGGTTGTGGCCGCGCACGCCCAGTGCGCGCAGCAGCAGGTTGCTTGAGGCATTGAGCAGCCACACGAACGGCGCGGTGGCGCGCGACAGCAGCAGCATCGGGATGGCGACGATGGCCGACACCTGCTCCGGCGCGGACAGCGCGAGGCGCTTGGGCACCAGCTCGCCCACCACGATCTGGATGAAGGAGATCAGCACGAAGCCCAGTACCACGCCGATGATGCGCGCATAGGGTTCCAGCCAGGCGGCGTGGCCGCCGTGCAGCAGGTCGGCGATATGCGTGCCCAGCGCGTCGCCGGCCACTGCGCCGGTGACCAGCATCATCAGGGTGATGCCGACCTGGATGGTGGAGAGGAAGTATTCCGGGTTTTCGGCGTGCCGCAGCGCCACCGTGGCGCGGCGGCTGCCGCGCGCCATCTGCTTGAGGCGGCTCTTGCGCGAGGCGACCAGCGCCATCTCGGACAGCGCGAAGAAGCCGTTGCACAGGGCGAGCACGAGGACGAGCGCGATTTCGGTCAGCATCGCGGGGGGCGGGGGGCGGAACGCATGGCGGAAGTTTAGCGGTTAAACCGGCGCCGTCGCGGATCGTCCTGCTGCGGCGCGGCACGGCTGTCCTGTAACATTCCCGTCATTCGACACCAGGCGCGACCCGCATGTTTTCACTGCAGACGATCTTCGGCAAAGGCGACAAGTTCTACGGCCTGCTGGAGCAGAGCGCCGAGGCGGCGCACGAGAGCGCCAAGGCGCTGCACGCGCTGGTCACCCAGGCCGACCATGCGCCGGTGATGGCGGCGTTCGCCGCCACGCGGGCGCGCGAGAAGTCGCTGGCCTCGAAGATCAGCGAGGAACTGGTGAACACCTTCGTCACCGCGCTGGACCGCGAGGACATCGAGGCGCTGAACTCGGCCCTGTACAAGATCCCCAAGTCGGTGGAGAAGTTCGCCGAGCGCTACGACATCGTGTCCGTGCGCCTGCAGGGCGTGGACTTCGGCCAGCGCGCGCTGGTGCTGGAGCGCTCCGCCACGGTGGTGGTGGAGATGATCGGCGAGCTGCGCCGCGGCCTGCGCATCGACCCGGTGAAGAAGCTGCAGGACCGCCTGCAGACGCTGGAGTCCGAAGGCGACCGCATGCTGCTGGCGCCGTACCGCACGCTGTACGTCGAGGGCAACGACGCGATGAAGGCGATGCTGGCGAAGGACCTGTTCGAACTGATCGAGAAGGCCATCGACAAGTGCCGCGACGTCGGCAACATCGTCTATTCGATCGTGCTGAAGAACTCCTGAGGCGACCTGCGCATGAGCCTCGGACTGGTCGTGGTGGTGGTGGCGATCGCACTCGCCTTCACCTACATCAACGGATTTCACGACACCGCCAACTCGATCGCCACGGTGGTGGCGACCAAGGTGCTCACGCCGGGTCAGGCGGTGCTGCTGGCCGCGGTGACCAACCTGATCGGCGCGCTGTGGGGCACCGCGGTGGCGGCCACCATCGCCGCCGGTATCGTCAACACCGGCGTGGTCGAGGCCGGGCCGCAACTGCTGATCTGCGCGCTGCTGGCGGCGATCGTGTGGAACCTGATCACCTGGTGGCTGGGTCTGCCTTCAAGCTCCAGCCACGCGCTGGTGGGCGCCCTGGTGGGCGCCGCGATGGCCGAGGCGGGCGGGCACTTCAACGCGGTGGTCTGGTCGCAGGGCGGCGCGCACTGGTGGCTGGGCAAGGGCGTGATCCCCAAGGTGGTGGTGCCGATGGTGGCCTCGCCCATCGCCGGCCTGGTGATCGGCTTCCTGCTGATGGGCGGGCTGTACGCGCTGCTGGCGTGGTTCTCGCGCCGCAGCGGCTGGCTGCGGCTGCTCGGCCGCACGCCCTTCGTCAACAGCTTCTTCGGCAAGGCGCAGATCGTTTCGGCCAGTGCGATGGGCCTGGCGCACGGCATGAACGACGCGCAGAAGAGCATGGGCATCATCGCGCTGGCGCTGGCCAGCGCCACCGCGGCGGGGCAGTTCGACCAGTTGCCGACGTGGCTGCACTTCCTGCGCATCAACGGTTCGGCCCACGGCGGTTTCGTGGTGCCGGCCTGGGTGGCGGTGGTGTGCGCGCTGACCATGGCCGGCGGCACCGCCGGCGGCGGTTGGCGCATCATCAAGACGCTGGGCCACAAGATGGTGAAGCTGCACCCGATCAACGGCTTCGCAGCGGAAGGCAGTTCGGCCATCGTGATCCTCGCCGCCTCGGCGTTTGGCCTGCCGGTGTCCACCACCCACGTGGTGTCGTCCGCGATCATGGGCGTGGGTTCGGCCAAGCGTTCCAACGCGATCCGCTGGTCGGTGGTGGAGCGCATGGTGTGGGCGTGGATCCTTACCCTGCCGATCACCGCGCTGGTCGCGTGGGGCTTCGTCGCGATCGCCCACTTGTTCGGCTAGTTTTCCGCTCGTTTGTGGGGGGCGCAAGCGACGAAGCGGTTTCGTCCGCCTGCCGGCGGCCGAGTTCCTTTCTCTTTGCGTGGCCAAAGAGAAAGGAACCAAAGAGAAAGGCCACCCCGATGCGGCGCTCTCCGGGCATCCTGCCCTCCGAGTGCGTGAGGCGTGGCCGGGCTTTTCGGCCGGGCTCCTGCCCGGTCGAAAAGGCGAGTCCATCCATGGACTCGCCCGCTGCGCGGCCTGATCGTCCACGCCTCACCGCCGCATAGGGGCCCCGAAGAGCAGCGCGCTTCCTGCGCGCAGAAGCGGAAGCCAAGGCCGGAGCAAACAAAGCCGGAGCAAAAGCTCCGGTTGGCTAGAACGCGTCGCTGCCGCTGACGACCAGTTGTTCGAGCTGGTCGCCCAGCCGGCCCAGTTCCACGATGACGCGCTGCAGTTCGCCCTCGTCGAGCAATTCGTAGGGGCGGTTCTCGCACAGGTGCAGGTAGGGCGCGCCGTCCAGGTCGGTCACGGCGAGGAAGCCGCAGCGCTGCTCCCAGTTGAAGCGCAGGCAGCGCTGCGCGTCCGTGCCCGCCAGCGGGCCGATGGGCGTGGAGATGCGCAGGTAGCGGTGGCCCGACTCCGTTTCCAGCTCGGCCAGGTAGATGCCCTGGTGGCGGCCATGCGGCAGGCTGAGGTCGAAGCTGATCAGGTAGGGGTCGTTCTGGCGCAGCCCATGCAGGCTGCCCACGTGGGAACGCACGGCTTCGAAGTGGTGCATGGCTAGCCCCCGAGACTGACCGATGGCCCTGCTACTCTGACACGTCTGCCAGCCGGCTTGGTCAAGTCTCCGTTATCGCCATGCAAGACAGCCACGCCCGCGTCTATGCCGCCATCGCCGCGATCCCGCCCGGCCGCGTGGCCAGCTACGGCGCCATCGCCGCCCGCGCCGGCCTGCCGGGGCGGGCGCGGCTGGTCGGCCGGCTGCTGGGCGAGGTGCCCGACGGCATGGAGTTGCCGTGGTTCCGCGTGCTGCGTTCCTCGGGCGAGATCGCCCTGCCCAAGGGCAGCCGCGGCTTCCGCGAACAGGTGCGACGGTTGCGCGCCGAGGGCGTGGAGGTGAAGAACGGCCGCGTGGCGCTATCCGCGTTCGGGCTGGACGCGAACCTCGACCGCGCCCTGTGGGGCATGTCCTGACGCGTTTCTTCGGCGGTCAGTCCGCCGCCTTGTCGAACTTGCGGATGAAATCCCGCACCTGCGGATAAACGATCTCGCGCCAGCGCCGGCCGCTGAAGATGCCGTAATGTCCGGCGCCCTCGATCACCTTGTGGGCGCGGCGCTTGGCCGGGATGCTGCTGCACAGGTCGTGCGCGGCCTGGGTCTGGCCGAGGCCGGAGATGTCGTCCAGTTCGCCTTCCACGGTGAGCAGGGCGCTGCCCCTGATCGCCGACGGAGTCACGCGCTCGCCGTTCACGTCCCACAGCCCGCGCGGCAGCAGGAACTGCTGGAACACGCTGGCGATGGTGTCGAGGTAGAACTCGGCCGGCAGGTCGAGCACGGCGTTGTATTCGTCGTAGAACTTGCGGTGCGACTCGGCGTCGTCCAGGTCGCCGCGCAGCAGGTTCTCGTAGAAGTCCCAGTGCGACTGCAGGTGGCGGCCCGGGTTCATGGCGATGAAGCCGGCATGCTGCAGGAAGCCGGGATAGACCTCGCGGCCGCGGCCGGGGTAGTTCGGCGGCACGGTGTGGATCACGTTGCCCTTGAACCACGACAGCGGCTGGGTGGTGGCGAGGTTGTTGACGCTGGTGGGGCTGCGCCGCGGGTCGATCGGGCCGCCCATCATGGTGAGGCTGCGCGGCGTGGCTTCGCCGCGCGCGGCCATCAGCGACACCGCTGCCAGCACCGGCACGGTGGGCTGGCACACCGAGATCACGTGCAGCGACTCGGCGCCGATGTGGCGGATGAAACGCTCGATCAGCGCCACGTAGTCGTCCAGGCCGAACGGGCCGGCCTCGGCCGGCACCATGCGCGCGTCCACCCAGTCGGTGACGTACACCTTGTGGTCGCGCAGCAGGGTGCGCACGGTGTCGCGCAGCAGGGTGGCGTGGTGGCCGGACAGCGGCGCCACCACCAGCACCACCGGATCGTTCTTCATCGTCTCGACGGTGGCCTGGTCGTCGCTGAAGCGCTTGAAGCGCTTCAGCTGGCAGAACGGCGTGTCCAGCGCCACGCGCTCGATCACCGCGATCCCGTGGCCGTGCGCCTCGACCTGGTGGATGCCGAAGACGGGCTTCTCGTAGTCCTTGCCGAGGCGGTGGATCAGCTCGTAACCGGCGGCCAGGCGCTGCGTGCCGGGCCAGGCGGCGAACGGGTTGTTTGCATCGTTGAGCATCTGCGCGCTGGCATCGGCGAAATGGCTGAGCGGGCCGAGGAAGGCGCGTTGCCACTCGTGGATCTGGTAGAGCATCGAGGCGACCGGCGTTGACGAAAATCGCCCCATCTTAGCGCCATTGCGGATTCTTGTGTTGCGACGCCGCAAGCACCTTCCCTTGGGCGATCAAGGGTTTGCCCTCAGTCCACGCGTTGCACTTCGGTATCCGCCGCGAAGTCGTGCAGCGCGCGCCGCCGCCGGTCGAACAGGGCCGTCGCGAACCACAGGGTCCATGCGCCAAGCACGGCCCACAACGTGGCGCGCAGTCCGAGTGCCGGCTCCAGCGCCAGCAGCAGCATGGGCGCCGCGGCGACCAGCACGCGGACCGCGGCCTGCTGCAGGCCGATCGTGCCGCCATCGTCGCGACACACGCGGATGCGCCACGGCCGCATGCCGACGGTCTGCCCGCCGCGCCGCCACGAGACGATGAAATAGGTGGCCACCACCACGCCCTGCAACACCTGGTACCAGAGCGGGGCCACGGCATGCGTGCCGGCGGCGATCAGCCTGCCGCCGGTGGCGAGCTGGCACAGCAGGCCCACCACCATCACGATCGCCACCACGATCAGCAGGTCGTAGGCCAGTGCGGCCAGCCGGCGCCACAGGGGGCAGGGCAGGTTGCTCATGCTTGCGCTCGCGGCGCGCGATGCCCAGCATCGCACGCATGAAAAAGGAAGATTCCCCCAGTATCGCCGAAGCGGATGCCGCGAGCATCGAGGCCTTCGTCGAGCGCGTGTGGTCGGAGGACGGACTGGCCGATCGTACGCTGGAAGCCTATCGCCGCGATCTCGAAACGCTGGCGCGCTGGCTGGCCGGGCGCGGCCGTTCGCTGCGCGATGCGCGACGCGAGGACATTTCCGCGTATCACGGCGCGCAGCCCGCAGCGGTGCGCTCGATGGCGCGGCGGCAATCGGCGTTCCGCCGCTACTACGCGTTCCGCGCCCGCGAGATGCCGGGTTTCGAGGATCCCACGTTGCTGATCGAGCGCCCGCGCATGCCGCGCAGCCTGCCCAAGGCGCTGGCCGAGCGCGAGATCGAGGCGCTGCTCAATGCCCCGGACACAGACGGCATGCTGGGCCTGCGCGATCGCGCGATGCTGGAGCTGATGTACGCCTCCGGCCTGCGCGTGTCCGAGCTGGTGGAGCTGCCGCTGGCCGCGTTGAATCCGCGCCAGGGCGTGCTGCGCATCACCGGCAAGGGCGGCAAGGACCGCCTGGTGCCGGTGGGCGAGGTGGCGCTGGGCTGGATCGAGGGCTACCTCGCCAGCGTGCGCCCCGCGCTGGCGAAGGGGCGCACGCCCGCGGCGCTGTTCTTGAGCAAGCGCGGCGAAGGCATGACGCGGCAGATGTTCTGGACGCTGGTGAAGCGCCATGCGCTCAAGGTCGGCATCCAGTCCAAACGCATCTCGCCGCACGTGCTGCGCCACTCCTTCGCCACCCACCTGCTCAACCACGGCGCCGACCTGCGTGCGCTGCAGATGTTGCTGGGCCACAGCGCGCTCAGCACCACGCAGATCTACACGCTGGTGGCGAAGGAGGGCCTGAAGCGGCTGCACGCGCAGCACCATCCGCGCGGCTGAGGGACGTCGCTGTGCGAGAATCGCGGCTGCAAGGCCGGTTCCCCGCGGCCATCGAGGTGCAAGATGCTGAAGAAGCTGTTGCTGGCCGCGTGCGTCAGCGGATTCGCCCTGACTGCCTGCGCGGCCGACAACTCCGCCGCCGTTTCCGTGCCGCCGGCGCACGCCGCCACGCCGGCCCTGGGCAGCGGTGTCGATGCGTCCGACCTGCAGGTGGTGCAGCAGGCGCTGGCGAAGCTGGCGTCGGGCGTGCAGGTGGACGTGGTGAACCGCGCGCCGCTGCCGGGCTTCTATCAGGTGATCGCGTCGGGCCAGCTGGTTTACATCAGCGCGGACGGCAAGTACCTGCTGAACGGCGACCTGGTCGACCTCGGCGCGAAGAAGAGCCTCAACGATGCCGCCTGGGCGGCGTTCCGCAAGGCCGAGCTGGACAAGCTGCCGGCGGCTGCGCGCCTCTCCTACGCGCCGGCCAATCCGAAGTACCGCATCACTGTGTTCACCGACGTCACCTGCCCGTATTGCCGGGTGCTGCACGAACACATGGCCGAGCTGAACAAGGCGGGCGTGGCGGTGGATTACCTGGCGTGGCCGCGTTCGGGCGTCGTCGACGGGGCCGGGCGGCCCACGGAGACCTACAAGGCCATGGTCTCGGCGTGGTGCGCCGCCGATCCCAAGGCCGCGCTCGATGGCGAATTCGCCGGGCGCGAACCCAAGGCCGCCAGTTGCGCCAATCCCGTGCAGCAGGAGTTCGACCTGGGGGTGAAGCTGGGAGTCAACGGTACTCCGGCCATCTTCACCGCCAGCGGTCGTCAGATCGGCGGGTATCTCACCCCGGAGCAGCTGTTGCAGGCGTTGCAGAAGGAGTGAGCCGGGCGCGCGCGTTCCGGAGGCGTCTTCCCCGCTGGTTTCAAGGTGGTTTCGCCCGGCTGCCGCTGGGTCGGCTGCTGCCTCCGGCGGGTTCCGGGGATGATGCGGCCAGAATGGATTAGGGACGCCCTGCGGAGGCGTTCCCGGGGCCATCCCCCCCCTCCAGTCTGCGCGCCGCCGCATGCGGGAGGGCCGGCATTCCCGCCCCCGGTTATGCCGTGCTGCAGCATCAGCTAGAATACGTCGCTTCCCCCAGCGCAGCACCGTTCCCCGCATGATCGCACTCGACGGGCAGAGCGCCCTCTCGTCCTTCCGCCTCGAACGCCTCAACGCCCGCCTCGATGCACTGCATCGCGGGACGCACGTGCAGGCCGCGTGGTTCGTGTATTTCCTCGATGCCGCCGTCGCGCCGGAAGGCGCGCTGCGCCAGCGCCTGCTGGAAGTGCTGGAGGCGAAGGACGCCGCGCCGGCGCCGGCCACGCTGTGGGTGGTGCCGCGGCTGGGCACGATCTCGCCGTGGTCGAGCAAGGCCACCGACATCCTGCACGGCGCCGGTTTCGACCTGCGCCGGGTGGAGCGCGGCACGGCGTGGCAGCTTGCCGGCCTGCCCGCGGCGGGCACGCCCGCCCACGAGGCCGTGCTGGCCCTGCTGCACGATGCGATGACGCAGTCGGTGCTGGGTTCGCTGGACGAGGCGCGGGGCCTGTTCCTCGCCGGCCAGCCGGGCGACCTGGTGTACGTCGCGCTGGGCGGCGACGCCCGCGCCGCGCTCGCCAAGGCCAACGTCGAACTGGGCCTGGCGCTGGCCGAGGACGAGATCGACTACCTCGCCGCGCGTTACGCCGAGCTGGGCCGCGACCCCACCGATGCCGAGCTCTTCATGTTCGCCCAGGCGAACTCCGAGCACTGCCGCCACAAGGTGTTCAACGCCAGTTGGACGGTGGACGGCGTGGAACAGGACAAGAGCCTGTTCGCGATGATCAAGAACACCCACCAGCACTCGCCCGCGCACACGCTGTCCGCCTACAAGGACAACGCGGCGGTGATCGAGGGCAGCACGGGCAAGCGCTTCTTCGCCGACGGAAACGGCGTGTGGCGCGCGCACGAGGAACAGATCGACTACGCGATCAAGGTCGAGACGCACAACCATCCCACCGCGATCGCGCCGTGGCCCGGTGCCGCGACGGGCGCGGGCGGCGAAATCCGCGACGAGGGCGCCACCGGTCGCGGTGCCAAGCCCAAGGCCGGCCTCACCGGCTTCTCGGTGTCCGACCTGCGCATCCCCGGCCATTCGCAGCCATGGGAAGTGGATCGTCCGCTGCCGCCGCGCATGGCCAGCGCGTTCGAGATCATGCGCGACGGCCCGCTGGGCGCCGCCGCATTCAACAACGAATTCGGCCGTCCCTGCCTGGGCGGCTACTTCCGCACCTACGAGCACGAGACCGGCGAAGCCGGCCTGCGCCGCGGCTACGACAAGCCGATCATGCTGGCCGGCGGCCTTGCCAACATCCGCCGCGGCGACGTGCAGAAGCACGAGATCCAGCCCGGCCACGCGGTGATCGTGCTGGGCGGCCCGGCGATGCTGATCGGCCTGGGCGGTGGTGCGGCGTCCTCGGTGGCTTCGGGCGCGTCGAGTGCGGAGCTGGACTTCGCCTCCGTGCAGCGCGACAACGCCGAGATGGAGCGTCGCTGCCAGCAGGTGATCGACGCCTGCTGGGCACGCGGCGACAGGAATCCCGTCGTCAGCATCCACGACGTGGGTGCGGGCGGCCTCTCCAACGCGATTCCCGAGCTGCTCAACGACGCTGGCGTGGGCGGCGAGATCGACCTGTCGAAGATCCCCTGCGACGATCCCTCGCTGTCGCCGATGCAGGTGTGGAGCAATGAGTCGCAGGAGCGCTACGTGCTCGGCATCGCGCAGGAAAACCTGCCGGAGTTCGAGGCCTACTGCGCGCGCGAGCGCTGCCCCTATGCAGTGGTGGGTACTGCTACGCAGGAACGCCGCCTGCTCGTCACCCGCCTGTCGAATCCCGAATCCCGAATCCCGAATCCCGAATCCCGGGAGGTCGTCATCGACCTCCCCATGGACGTGCTGTTCGGCAAGGCGCCGCGCATGCACCGCGACGCGAAGCGCATCAAGCCGCGCGTGGACCTGGTGCCCGATCTCACCGGCATCGGCATGGACGAGGCGCTGCTGCGCGTGCTGCGCCTGCCCACCGTGGGCAGCAAGAGCTTCCTGATCCACATCGGCGACCGCACCGTGGGCGGCCTCAACCACCGCGACCCTATGGTGGGCCCGTGGCAGGTGCCGGTGGCCGATTGCGCGGTGACGATGGCCGACTTCAACGGCTACCGCGGCGAAGCGATGGCGATGGCCGAGCGCGCGCCGGTGGCGCTGCTCGGCAGCGCCGACGCCGCGCGCCTGGCGGTGGGCGAGGCGATCACCAATCTCGCCGCGGCCCCGATCGCCTCGCTGGGCGAGATCCGCCTGTCGGCGAACTGGATGGCCGCGGTGAACCACCCCGGCGAGGACGCCGCGCTGTTCGACGCGGTGAAGGCCGTGGGCATGGAGCTGTGCCCCGAACTCGACATCTCCATCCCGGTGGGCAAGGACTCGCTGTCCATGCAGACGGTGTGGAAGGATGGCGACACCGCGCAGCGCACGGTGTCGCCGGTGTCGCTGGTGGTCACCGGCTTCGCCCGCGTGGACGACGTGCGCCGCACGCTCACGCCGCAGCTGAAGCTCGACCGTGGCGACACCGACCTGTGGCTGCTCGACCTCGGCGCCGGCCGCGACCGCCTCGGCGCGTCCGCGCTGACCCAGGTGTTCAACCGCAGCGGCGGCGTGCCGCCGGACCTGGACGACGCCAGGCGCCTGAAGGCGCTGTTCGAGCTGGTGCAGGAAGCGAACCGCGGCGGCCTGCTGCTGGCCTACCACGACCGCTCCGACGGTGGCGCCATCGTCACCCTGCTGGAGATGGCCTTCGCTGGCCATTGCGGCCTGGAAATCCAGCTCGACGGCTGGGCCGACGCCGCACTGCGCGCCCTGTTCAACGAGGAGCTGGGCGCGGTGCTGCAGGTGGCCGCGGCCAACCGCGAAGCCTTCGAGGCGCTGCTGGTGAAGCACGACCTCGCCGGCATGAGCTACCGCATCGGCCGTCCCAAGGAGAAGCTGGGCATCAAGCTCTTCTCGGGCGGCGAGACGCTGTTCAAGTGGAACTGGAGCACGCTGTACCGCGCCTGGAACGAGACCAGCCACGCGATGCAGCAGTTGCGCGACAACCCGGCCAGCGCCGACGCCGAGCTGGCGTGGCGGCTGGACGACGCCGATCCGGGCATCAGCCCGAAGCTCACGTTCGACCCGGCCGAGGACATCGCCGCGCCGCTGGTCCACGCGGCGATCGCCGGCGGCGCCAGGCCGCGCGTGGCGATCCTGCGCGAGCAGGGCGTCAACGGCCAGGTGGAGATGGCGGCCGCGTTCAACCGCGCCGGCTTCGAGGCGGTGGACGTGCACATGTCCGACCTCGCCAGCGGGCGCGTCCGGCTCGCCGACTTCCGCGGCTTCGCCGCGTGCGGCGGCTTCTCCTATGGCGACGTGCTGGGCGCGGGCCGCGGCTGGGCCACCTCGATCCTGTACAACGACTACCTGCGCGCGGAATTCACCGCGTTCTTCGCCGACCCGGCGAAATTCGCGCTGGGCGTGTGCAACGGCTGCCAGATGCTGAGCCAGCTCAAGGACATCATCCCCGGCGCGCAGCACTGGCCGAAGTTCCTGCGCAACGCCTCCGAGCAGTACGAGGCGCGCGTGGCCACGCTGGAGCTGCTGGATTCGCCCAGCCTGTTCTTCAAGGGCATGGCCGGCTCGCGCATCCCGGTGGCGGTGGCGCACGGCGAGGGCCGCGTGCATTTCCCCAATGCGTGCAGCCCGTCCAAGGCGCAGGCCGCGGTGCGCTTCGTGGACAACCGCGGCAAGCCCACCGAGCATTTCCCGCTCAACCCCAACGGTTCGCCTGGCGGCCTGGCCGGCTTCACCGCCGCCGACGGTCGCGTGACCATCCTGATGCCGCACCCGGAGCGCGTGTTCCGCAGCGTGCAGATGAGCTGGCACCCGGAGCAGTGGGGCGAGGACTCGCCGTGGATGCGCATGTTCCGCAACGCGCGGGCGTGGTGCGGCTGAGCGGGGTCGCGCCGGAGCGCCGGCGGCCGAAGGCTGCCGGCGCAGGCATGCCGGGGGTGGGCAGGGCGGTCGGGCCTGCGCATCCGCTGCACGTTTCCTGCCGCATACTTCCGCCGTGAACATGCCCTCTCCCTTCTCGCCGTTGCCGCTCAGCGTGATCGTGGTATCCGCCGACAGCGGGCCGGGCCTGCGCGACTGCGTGCGCCGGGTGCTGGCGTGCGACACGGCGCTGGAACTGCTGCTGATCGACAATGCCTCGACCGACGGCGTGCCCCAGGCGGCGGCGCGCGCGCACGACCACGATCCGCGTTTCCGGCTGCTCCAGAACCATGCCAACCTCGGCTTTGGCCCGGCGGCGAACCGTGCGGCGGCGCAGGCGAAGGGCGAGCTGCTGCTGGTGCTCAACCCCGATTGCCTGCTGGACCAGTCCAGCCTCGACCGCCTGCTCGCCGTGTTCGCGAGCGAGCGGCAGGTGGGCCTGCTGGGCGCCGTGGTCTGCGATGCGCAGGGCGAGCCCGACCCCGCTTCGCATCGACGCGATCCGCTGCTGCGTCGTGCGCTGGCCAGCCTTTCCGGCGGCAAGGGCGAGCGGGTCGAAGTCGAGGGCGTGATGCCGGATGGCCTGGTCGAGGCCGAGGCGGTATCCGGCGCGCTGATGTTGATGACGCGCAGCCTGTTCGAGCGGTTGGGCGGTTTCGACGAAGGCTATTTCCTGCATTGCGAGGACCTGGACCTGTGCCGTCGCGTGCGCGACGCCGGCTGGCGCGTGCTGCTGGCCGGCGACGTGCGCGTGCCGCACGCCAAGGGCGGCTCCAGCCGGCACCGGCCGGTGTTCGTGAGTCGCCACAAGCATCGCGGCATGTGGCGCTGGTTCCGCAAGTTCGATCCCGCCGCGCGCAACCCGTTGGTGGCGGCGACGGTTTGGCTGGGCATCTGGGCGCATTTCCTCGTGCAGGTCCCCGGCCAGCTGGCGCGGAAGGTGGCGGGGAAATAGCGCGCGGCCCGCGCATTGCCATCTTCTTCCACGCCACTTTCGCCATCCCGCCCGATGAACCCACGCACCACCCTGCTCCCCACGCTCGGCCTGCTGGCGATGACCGCCGTATGGGGCTCCACCTTCGTGCTCATCAAGGACGTGGTGGCGCGCATGCCGGTGGCGGATTTCCTCGCCGTGCGCTTCGCCGTCGCCGCGCTGGCGATGCTGGCGTTGTTCCCGCGCCATGTCTGGCGCCTGGGACGCACGGGCGTCGCGCGTGGCCTCGCGCTGGGCGTGATCTACGGTTGCGGCCAGTTGCTGCAGACCTGGGGCCTGGCGCTGATCTCGCCCAGCGTCAGCGGTTTCGCCACCGGCATGTACGTGGTGTTCACGCCCATCCTCGCGACGCTGCTGCTCGGCCAGCGCATGGCCGGCGTGGTGTGGTTCGCGGTGGGGCTGGCCACGGCGGGGCTCGCCCTGCTCTCGCTCAACGGCGTGTCGGTGGATGCGGGAGTCTGGCTCACGCTGGCCTCGGCCGTGCTGTATGCGCTGCACATCGTGCTGCTGGGGCAATGGTCGCGCCCGGACGTAGCCTTCGGCCTGACGGCGCTGCAGATGGTCGCCATCGCGCTGGTCTGCCTGCTTGCGACGTGGCCGCACGGCGGGCCCATGCTGCCGCCTGACCGCGCCGCATGGCTGGCCGTGCTCTACATGGGCCTGGTCGCCGGTGCCGGCGCGATCCTGGTGCAGACCTGGGCGCAGGCCCATCTTCCCGCTACCCGCGCCGCCATCGTGATGACCACCGAACCGGTGTTCGCCGCGGCCTTCGCCGTGGCCCTGGGCAGCGATGCGCTCACCTGGCGCATGCTGGCCGGCGGTGCGCTGGTGCTGGGGGCGATGTACCTGGTGGAGCTGATGCCGCGCCGGTCAGCGGCGCTGGGGGCGGAGGCGGCGCATCACGAGGTGTGAGGGCGGACGGGCTCGAGTGGCCTGCCCGGCGCCGGCGACACTTTGCGCAGCTCCCGCGTGTGCAACGCCACGCGCACCAGATACACCACGATCACCACGTTGCCGACCAGCGTGGCGAATTTCACCCAGCCGAAGTGGCGCACGGTTTCGTAGAGTTCCAGCGGTATCAGCGAAGCCGTGGCGATCACGGTGAACCACTCCGCCCAGTACTTGCCCATCAACAGGCCCACGCCCTCGATGCCGAACAGTACGGCGTAGACCAGCGCCACCAGCCCCACCGCCACGAAGCGGTTGGGGCCGAAGTCCTGCAATGCGTCCACCAGCCGCCAGCGCAATTCGTTGCTGTCGGTGAGGGTCAGGTGTCCCAGCCAGTACACCAGCCGGTCGAAGTTCTGCTGGTGCTCGAGGTGGAAGGCGGCGACGGCCACCAGCACGAGGCAGGTGGTCTTGATGATTTCGTAGACCGCGATCACGCGCAGGCCGGTGCGATGGTGGGAGGGGTTGGCGAGGGCGGCTTGGGTCTGGGGCATGGCGTATAGGTCAGGGCGCGCCCACGGGCACGGCGTCGGTAGCGTGGCGTGCGGCCAGCCAGTGCTGGAATTCTTCCGCGGGCATGGGCATGCCGATGAAATGGCCCTGCATGAGGTTGCAGCCCAGCGCGGCCAGCGTGGTCTGTTGCTCGGCGGTTTCCACGCCCTCGGCCACGGTGGTCATGCCCAGCCGCTTGCCGATGTCGACGATGAAGCCGGCCAGGGGGTTGGCGCTGCCGGGTTGCAGCGCGAGGACGAAGGAGCGGTCGATCTTCAGCTCGTCCAGCGGCAACTGCTGCAGGCTGGCGAGCGACGAATAGCCGGTGCCGAAGTCGTCCAGCGACAGCCGGAAACCGGCATCGGACAGCTGCTGCAGCGTCTGCCGGGCTGCATCGAAATCGCCCAGCAGGGCGCTCTCGGTCAATTCCAGGGTCAGCGCGGCGGGCTCGATGCCGGCGGCACGCACGTGCGCGGCGAGGTCGTCCGCGAACTGCGGCTGGGTGATCTGCCAGGGGCTGACGTTGATCGAAAGGTGGATGCCGGCGGCGAGGCCTTGCCGGTGCCACTCGCGCAACTGGCTGCAGGCGGCATCGACCACCCACAGGCCCAGGGCATGGATCAGCCCGGTTTCCTCGGCGATGTGGATGAAGCCGCCGGGCAGCAGCATGCCCTGGGCCGGGTTGCGCCAGCGCAGCAGGGCCTCGGCGCCGGCAAGCCGGCCGGCGGCATCCACCTGCGGCTGGAAGTGCAACGTCAGCTCGTCGCGTTGCAGGGCGAGGCGCAAGCCGCGCTCCAGCTCCAGCCGGACATCCGCCTCGGCCTGCATCTGCGGCTCGAACAGCCGCGCCGCATGGCGCCCGGCGGCCTTGGCGCGATGCAGGGCGATGTCGGCGCGGCGCACGATGTCGGCGGCGCCGACGCCGGCGTCGGGGAAGCTCGCCACGCCGATGCTGGCGCCGATGGCCTGCGGGCGGCGCTCGACCACCAGCGGCTTGGCCAGGTGGGCAAGCACGTGCGCGGCCATGGCCGTGCCGCGCCGCGCGGCGGTGGCGGCATCGGCGGAGGTGGGGCACAGCAGCACCAGGAATTCGTCGCCGCCCAGCCGTGCCACGGCGATGGCATCGGGCACCGCGTCGGACAGGCGTTCGGCGACGGCCTGCAGCAGCAGGTCGCCGAAGCGGTGGCCCAGCGATTCGTTGATGGTCTTGAAGTGGTCCAGGTCGACCAGCAGCACGCTGCCGTGCAGGCCGCTGCGCTCGGCGTCGTCGAGCAGGCCGCACAACCTGTCCAGTGCATGCAGGCGGTTGGGCAGGCCGGTCAGCGCGTCGTGCCAGGCGGCATGGCGCAGGCTTTGCTCGGCCTGGTGGCGGGTCGCGGCTTCCGCGCGCAACTGCGCGGCGGTGCGTTCGAGCTGCGCCGTGTGCGTGCGCATCTGGCCGACCAGCCACAGGCCCATCAGCAGCACGAAGGACAGGAAGGCGAAGGCGTCGGTGGCAGGGTAGGGGCGCCCCATCGCGTCGATCACGACGGTGCTCCACAGCAGGGCGAGGAACTGCACCAGCAGGCAGGCCAGCAGCATGGCGCCGCGCAGGCGCTGGTCATGCGCTGCGCATTGGCGGAGCGCGCGGTAGAACGTCCACGCGAAGGCTGCGTAGCAGAGCCAGTAGAACACCCGCCCGGATGCCGAGCGCGTGCCGTCGATGGCGTAGAGGGTTTCGCCCCAGGGCAGTTGCAGGGGCGCCGCAGCCTGCACCGAGGCGTACATCACGGTGCCCGGTTCGAACAGGTTGAGCACGGACATGCCCAGCGTCAGCAGCAGCACGGCCACGGCCAGGCGTCGCGGCATCGGCCGGTTCGTGTAGCCGGCGACGAAGAACATCAGCGCCGGCAGCGCGAGCAGCACGGCGCCGGCCAGGACGCGCAGCGCGAGCATGGCATGGGGCAGGGTCTGCGCCGAGTAGACGCCCGCGCGGCCGAACGCGAGCGTCGCCACGCACAGGCAGAGCACGGCGAAGGCCTGGGACGTGCGGTCGCCGCCGCGGCGCCAGCCGACCAGCAGGAATTGGATGCCTGCAGCCACTGCCACCGCGGCCGTCGCGATCAGCGCGGTGGCGAAGTACCCGAAATTGGCGAAGCTCGTTGCTGCTGGCATGCACTGCACCTGGACGCTGGCGCAACCGCCGCTGGCGTCCGTCCGGAAACGCGTGACCCTGCCTGATTGCCAGGCCGGGGCCACGGGAGCCTTGCATTCTAGAGCCTGCCGGCGGCTTTGTAGGGCCTGCCCGCGATCCCGTGGCGCGGAACGCCCGGGACCGTGAACGGGCTCTCAACAGCAGCGCCCGCCGCCGCCCTTGTAGCGCGCCTCCTGCCGCTCGCGGAAGAACTCGGCGTAGCTGGGCACCGTGCGTTCGGGGTGGTGTTCGCGCAGGTGCCTCACGTAGGCGTCGTAGTCGGGCACGCCGCAGCACAGGCGGGCGGTTTGCACCGCCCGTTTCCAAGTGGCCCGCAGTCGCGCGTGGATGCCCATGGCGTCAGTGCTGCGTGGCCGCCAGCGCCACGTAGGGTTCCTCGTGCGCGGTGGGATGGTTGGTGCGCCAGGCCCTGGCCAGCGCGTTGAGGCAGAACAGCGTCATCGCCACCACCAGCGCCATGAAGATCGCGGTCATCGCCATGTCCACGCGGTTGTTGGTGACGATCTGCTGCATCGCCGCCGCGGTCTTGGCCGGCGCCAGCATCTGGCCGCCCGCCAGCGCGGCGGCGTACTTGTCGGCGGCCGCGGTGAAGCTGATCGGCCCGACCAGCTTCTCGTAGCCCGCCGCCAGCGTGCA
The DNA here is from genome assembly GCF_014842975.1 of Rhodanobacter sp. DHB23. Lineage (GTDB taxonomy): Bacteria > Pseudomonadota > Gammaproteobacteria > Xanthomonadales > Rhodanobacteraceae > Rhodanobacter_A. Next base: position 179,904 of record NZ_JACYXK010000023.1, read on the forward strand.
GGTGATCAGCCAGATCGCCGGGATGCCCGGCACCCACACGTAGCGCTCGCGCTTCAGCTTCACCACCACCACGGTGGCCAGCATCAGCGCGATCGCGGCGAGCATCTGGTTGGCGATGCCGAACAGCGGCCACAGCGTGTTGATGCCGCCGAGCGGATCGACCGCACCCTGGTAGAGGAAATAACCCCACAGCCCCACGCAGATCGCGGTGGCGAGCAGGTTGCCGGCCCACGATTCGGAGGCCTGCAGCGGCTTGTGGATGAGGCCGGCGATCTCCTGGATCATGAAGCGGCCCACGCGCGTGCCGGCATCCACCGTGGTGAGGATGAACAGCGCCTCGAACAGGATCGCGTAGTGGTACCAGAACGCCATCATGCCCTCGCCGGGGATGATGTTGTGCAGCAGCTGCGCCATGCCCACTGCCAGCGTGGGCGCGCCGCCAGCGCGGCTGAGGATGCTCTGCTCGCCGACGTCCTTGGCGGTCTGCACCAGCGCATCAGGCGTCACCACGAAGCCCCATTGGCTGATCACCTGCGCCGCGTGTTCGGCCGTGGTACCGATCAGCGCGCCCGGCGCATTCATCGCGAAATACACGCCCGGATGCAAGGACACCGCCGCCACCAGGGCCATGATCGCCACGAAGGCCTCGCACAGCATGCCGCCGTAGCCGACCAGGCGCGCCTGGCCTTCGTTCGCCAGCAGCTTGGGTGTGGTGCCGGAGGCGATGATGGAATGCCAGCCCGACACCGCGCCGCAGGCGATGGTGATGAACAGGAACGGGAACAGGTTGCCCTGGAACACCGGGCCGGTGCCGTCGATGAACCGGGTCACCGCCGGCATCTGCAGCATCGGCGCGGCGAGGAAGATCGCCAGCGCCAGCAGCGCGATGGTGCCGATCTTGAGGAAGGTGGAAAGATAGTCGCGTGGCGCCAGCAGCAGCCACACCGGCAGCACCGAGGCGCAGAAGCCATAGCCGATCAGCCACCAGGCCAGCGCCTTGGCGTCGAGGTCGAAGATCGGCCCCAGCGTGTCCGAGCCCGCCACGAAGCGGCCGGCCCAGATCGACAGCAGCAGCAGCGCGAGGCCGATGACCGACACCTCGAGGATGCGCCCCGGCCGCAGCCAGCGCAGGTAGGCGCCCATCAGCAGCGCGATCGGGATCGTCGCCGCCACCGTGAACGTACCCCACGGGCTGTGCGTGAGCGCCTTCACCACCACCAGCGCCAGCACCGCCAGCACGATCATCATCAGCACCAGCACGCCGATCATCGCCACGAGGCCGGGCACCGGACCCAGCTCCTCGCGCAGCATGTGGCCCAGCGAGCGGCCATCCCTGCGCAGCGACAGGCCCAGGATCATGAAATCCTGCACCGCGCCGGCGAACACCACGCCGAACAGTATCCACATCGTGCCGGGCAGGTAGCCCATCTGCGCCGCCAGCACCGGGCCCACCAGCGGGCCGGCGCCCGCGATGGCGGCGAAGTGGTGGCCGAACACCACCCACTTGTCGGTGGGCACGTAGTCGAGGCCGTCGTTGCGCAGCACCGACGGCGGCGCGCGCGTGGGATCCAGGCGCAGCACGCTGTGCTCGATGAACTTGCCGTAGAAGCGGTAGCCGATCAGGAACACGCACAGCGAGGCGGCGACCAGCCAGATCGCGTTGATCGGTTCGCCGCGGCGCAGCGCCACCACGCCGAGGCACCAGGCGCCCACGATGGCGATGGCGACCCAGAGGATCTTCGCCGCCGGGCTGGGTTTGACGGTTGCGCTGTGCATGGTTGCTCTCCCGAAAGTCCCTGCAAGGGTCCCGCCGGGCGTGGCGGGGGTCAATGCCATGCGGTTTAGCCTTTGGTCGAATGCCCCGGGTTGCGGCCGGCCGCGGCGTATTCATGCGCCGGCACGCCAGCGTCATCTTCGCTCCACTAGAGTGGGCAGCCTGTTCCCCGGTCGAGGCTGCGATGATCCGCGAGATCCTGAAGATGGGCGACCCGCGCCTGCTGCGCGTGGCGCCGCAGGTGCCCGACGGGATGGTCGGCAGCGCCGAACTGGAAGCCCTGATCGCCGACATGTTCGACACCATGCATGAGGCCGGCGGCGTGGGCTTGGCCGCGCCGCAGATCGGCGTGGACCTGCAACTGGTGATCTTCGGCTTCGAGCATTCCGAACGCTATCCCGATGCGCCCGCCGTGCCGCAGACCATCCTGCTCAATCCGGTCATCACGCCGCTGTCGCAGGACATGGAGGAGGGCTGGGAGGGCTGCCTCTCCGTGCCCGGCCTGCGTGGCGCGGTGAACCGCTACAGCCTGATCCGCTACCAGGGCATCGACCCAAATGGCGCTCCCATCGACCGTCGCGCCGAAGGCTTCCACGCTCGCGTGGTGCAGCACGAATGTGACCATCTTATCGGTCGGCTGTACCCGTCCCGGATCACCGACTTTTCCAAATTCGGCTACACCGAGGTGCTTTTCCCGGGCATGGATCCGGCGGACGAATAGCTGTGCTCACGACGCGCAGACGGCAATTCGCGGCGATGGCGCGCGACGGCGCAGGCCGCTGACCAGGGCCGCCAGGCCGAAGCCCAATGCAGCCAGGCAGGTGCCATCCCAGCCCGCACGGGCCCAGGCGAGGCCGGCCAGCGCCGAGCCGGCCGCACCACCCATGAAGAACACGCCGGTGTACAGGCCGTTGATGCGTCCGCGCGCCTCCGGCCGCAGCAGGTTGATCTCGCGCCGGCCCAGCGTGAGGTCGCCGATGGTGCCTGCGTCGAGCAGGATCGCCGCGGCCACCAGGATCGCCAGCGCCAGCGTCGGCGACGCGAGCAGCCGTGCGTTTCCACCCAGCCACGCAAGCAGCGTCGCCAGCACCACGCAGGCGTGCGCCGCGAGCGTGGCGACGCGCGCCTTGCCGGCGTCGCCGAGCCGCCCGGCCAACGGCGCACTGATCGCCCCGCTCACGCCGGCCAGCGCGAACAGCGCGATGCCGTTCGCGTGCAGCCCGAATGGTGTTGCCGCAAGGCGCAGCGCCACCATGCCCCAGAAAGCGCTGAACGCGCCGAAGCACGACGCCACCGACAGCGCGCGTTCGCGCAGCAGCGGCTCGGCGCGCCACAGCGCGGCCAGCGAAGACAGCAGGGCCGGATACGCCATGTGCTGCCGCGGCGGCAGGCGGGGCATCGAGCGCGTCAGCGCGAGCAGCACCACCACGATGGAGGCCGCCAGCACGGCGTAGCTGGCGTGCCAGCCCAGATAGCCGGCCACTACGCTGCTCAGCGGGCGCGCCAGCATGATGCCTAGCATCATGCCGCTGGTGATGTTGCCGATCACGCGGCCGCGCTGCGCTTCCGCCGTCATTGCGGCCGCCAGCGGGATCAGCATCTGGATCACCGTGGCGCTGAAGCCCACCAGCAGGCTGGCGGCGAGGAAGACCGGCGCCGATACCGGCAGCGCCGCGACCAGCAGGGCCACCGCATTGATCGCGAGCGTCGCCAGCACCAGCCGGCGGTTCTCCACCAGGTCGCACAGCGGCACCAGCAGGAACAGGCCGAGCGCGTAGCCGAGCAGGGCCAGCGTGGCGACCAGGCTCACCACCGCGGCGGGCAGGCCCAGCGAATGGGCGATCACGCCCACCAGCGGCTGCGCCACGTACAGGCTCTGCACGATCACGCCGGTGGCTACCGCGAACAGCAGCACCGGAGCTTGCGCGGCCGGTTCGGCGGTGGTCGCCGCCGTATTCATCGCACGGCCTCCTGGTAGGCGGCGAGCAGGTTGGCGTCGTCGAACGAGCCATGGTGATGCACCTGCCGCCAGGCGCCGTCGATGCGGCGGAACAGGCGGCTGGTGCGGATCGCCGGTGCCAGCCGGAGGCCGTCGCGTTCCAGCGTGCCGCGCTCGCGGCCCACCGCATAGAACATGTCGCCGGCCTCGTGCAGGGTGTAGTCGTGGAATGCCACCTGCACGCGTGCGCGGCCCTCGAAGATGCGCCGGTACACCGCGCGGATCGCTGGCCAGCCGCGCGCGATGCCGCCCAGCGGGTTGCTCATCGCCACATCGGCGCCGTCATGCCAGTTGCGCGCCATCGCTTCGATGTCGCGGCCGTTGAAGGCGCGGTAGAACGCGCTGAGGGCGGCCAGTGGCGAAGCCGGATCGAGGTTCGTCTCGTTGCCGTCGATGGCGGCGGGGAGCTGTGCGGACATGGCGTGTCTCCGGTGGGGAAGGGACGGAAGTCATTCTTCGCCTGCCAGCCGTTCGGGAGAATAGTCGCTACCATGGATGGACTATCACGATAATCGGGAGAATGCCGTGGCCAGCCTGGACGACTATCGCGTCTTCGTCGCCATCGTGGAGCAGGGCAACCTCACCGCGGCCGCGCGCCAGCTGCATCGCTCGCTGCAGGCGGTGAGCCGTTCGCTGCAGGCGCTGGAGCGCGAACTGGGCGTGGAACTGGTCCAGCGCACCACGCGCCGCGCGCAGCCCACGGCGGCGGGGCTGGCCTTCCATGGGCGCATCCGCACCGCATTGGCCGACATCGACCTGGCCCGTTCCGAGCTGGCCGAGCATGGCGCGCGCATCGACGGTGCGCTGCGCATCGGCGGATCGACCCAGTTCAGTGCGCCCTACCTGGTGCCGCTGATCGCGGCCTTCATGGAGCGCTATCCCGGCGTGACCGTGGAACTGGTGGTGGCCGACCGGCATGTCGACCTGCAGCGCGAAAAGCTGGACGCCGCCGTGCGGCTGGGCGAGCTGGCACCCAGCCGGCTGCACGCGCGCCAGCTCGGCACCCTGCGCATGCTCACCGTGGGCGCGCCTGGCTACTTCGCGCGGCATGGCCGTCCGCGCAAGCCGGCCGAACTGGTCCGGCACGAATGCATCGTGCGGCAGAGCGATGGCGCGAAGCAGCGCTGGGACTACGCCCGCGGCAACCGCCGCCAGCCGGTGGAAGTGCGCGGCCGTTTCCGCGCGGACAACGCCGCCGCCTGCAACGCGGCGGCAGCGGCGGGCCTGGGCATCGCGGTGGCGGCGGCATGGCAGGTGCGTCCGCTGCTCGACCAGGGGCGGCTGGAAACCGTACTGGACGACTGGCAGCTCCCCGGCCTGCCGCTGCACATCGTGTGGCCGTCGGGCCGCCAGCTGCCCGCACGCACCCGCGCCTTCATCGATTTCGCGGCGGCGCGCTGGACCACCGAACCGCCGGGCTGAGGCCGCGTCGCTGTCTTGCCTGCCGGCGTGCGTACCGCCACCATCGCGGCTCGACACGACGGGGCAGGATGCATGCGCGACACGGTTCGTTCCACCACGACGAAGGCGGCATCCCGCAATCCCGGCATCGACCTGCTGCGCGGACTGGCCATCGTGCTGGTGCTGTTCAACCACCTCGGCATCCGCATCCCGCTGGAGAAGAGCGCACTGGCCGACGTGCTGCCGGCGTGGCTGCTGAACCGGCTGAACTGGAACGGTTACGAAGCCGTGTACGTGTTCTTCGTGATCTCCGGCTTCCTGATCGCGGGCAACGCGCTGCGCCGCTGGGGCAGCCTCGCGGCGATCGACGCGCCTGCGTTCTACGCACGGCGTTTCGCGCGCATCATGCCGTGCCTGCTGGCCTTGCTCGCGGTGCTGAGCGTGCTGCACCTGCTCGGCGTGCAGGACTACGTGATCCATCGCGCCGGCCAGTCGTTGCCACGCGCGCTGCTGTCGGCGCTGGGCCTGCATCTCAACTGGTACGAAGGGCGCACCGGCTACCTGCCGGGTTCGTGGGACGTGCTGTGGTCGCTGTCCATCGAGGAAGCGTTCTACCTCGGCTTCCCGCTGGCCTGCCTGCTGCTGCGGCGTCGCGCGCTGCTGGTGCCGCCGCTGGCGCTGCTCGCGTTGTCGCTGCCGTGGGCGCGCGCCGCCTTGCACGGCAACGAGATCTGGCTGGAGAAGGCCTACGTGCCGGGCATGGCGGCGATCGCCACCGGCGTGCTCGGCGCATTGCTGGCCACTGCCTGCCGTCCGCCGCGGCGCACCGTGCTGCTGCTGGGCTGGCTGGGGGCGCTGGGGCTGGGGGCGGTGCTGCTCGATGGCGGGGCGATGTGGCACTGGCTGCGCGACGGCTACATGCTGCTGCTCACATGCTCCACGCTGTGCCTGCTGCTGTGCTGCCAGTGGCGTGCCGGAGAAGGCGGCGCATCGCCGCTGCGTGGCTTCGGCTGGCTGCGCTCGTGGGGCCGCATGAGCTACGAGATCTACCTTACCCACATGTTCGTGGTGTTCGCCGTGATCCGCGCGTACCACGCGCTGGATGGCGATCCGGCGCACGGGTGGTTGTGGTACCTGCCGGCGCTGGCGTCGTGCTGGCTGCTGGGTGCGATGGTGGAGCGCTGGTTCTCGGCGCCGTGCGAACGCTGGTTGCGGACGCGGCTGCCGGGCGCCATCGATGCCGCCGCGGTTCGCTGACGCGACTTGCTTCCGCGGGCGGACCCGCGTCGGCCTCTCAGGAATTTAACCTTGCGGTCGATACCTTCGTGTTCGCCAGTCGAAGTGCGCGCGCATGCGCGTGGTGGACATTTTGGGTGCCAATGTCAGGCCAGGAATTTCCTCCGGAATGAGTCATCGAAGCAAACCGCCATCCGGCCACACCGTGGACTGGGACCACCCGGAGCTCCAGTCGCTGCTCAGCAAGACCGAAGGTTGGAGCCTGGACAAGCGCGGCGTGTACACGCCCACGGCGTGCGAACTGCACGTGGGGTGGGGCGCCGGCAGCGGCCGGCCCGCCACCCTGGTCTACGAGCGCGATGCCGTGCTGGTGGTGGAGACGCGCTTCGCCATCCCCAAGGGTGAACACGTGCGGGTGGACCGCATCCGCGCCGGCGCGCCGAGTTCGACCTGGGGCATCGTGATGGACGGCCGCGAAGGTTTTCGCGACGAGGACCGGGCCAACGGCGTCTACGTGCACTGGGTGCACACGCGCTGAGGCGCGTCGTGTCGCCGGTGCGCCATGCGTGGCAGAGATGTGCGGCCGAGCCGGTGCGATCGGAGCGTGTCCATGCCAGGCCCCGCGCCGTTGACGGGCGCGGGTTTCTGCATGGAATGATCGTGGCCGTGCGGGAAGCGTGGCCAGGGCGATAGCCTGGCGCAAAGCCTCAGCCGCCGCGCAACGTCCGGCCGTAGGCATGCACCTCGTCCACCAGCACGCGGACATGCTCCGGGTCGACTTCCGGCGTGATGCCGTGGCCGAGGTTGAACACGTGGCCGGGATGGTTGCCGTAGCTGTCGAGCACCGCGCGCGCCTCGCGGCGGATCACCCCGGGGCCGGCGCGCAGGATCGCGGGATCGAGGTTGCCCTGCAGCGCCACCTTGCCGGCCACCGCGCGGCGGGCGTCGGCGAGGTCGACCGTCCAGTCCACGCCCAGCGCGGCGCAGCCGGAGTCGGCCATCGCGACGAGATGCGCGCCGGCGCCCTTGGAGAACAGGATCACCGGCAGGTCGCGCGCATGTGCGTCGCTCTTCAGCTCGGCGACGATCTGCGCCATGTAGCGCAGCGAGAACTCGCGGAACGGCGCGGGGCCGAGCAGGCCGCCCCAGGTGTCGAAGACCATCAGCGCCTGCGCGCCGGCCGCGGCCTGCGCCGAGAGGTAGGCGGCCACGCTGCGGGCGAGCACGGCTAGCAGCCGGTGGGCCAGCGCGGGTTCGTTCCAGCACATCGCCTTCAGCGTGGCGAAGTCGCGCGAGCCGCCGCCTTCGACCATGTAGCAAGCCAGCGTCCACGGGCTGCCGGCGAAGCCGATCAACGGCACGCGGCCGGCCAGTTCCCTGCGGATCAGCCGCACCGCGTCCATCACGTAGCGCAGCTCGCCGTCCATGTCGGGTACGGCCAGCCGCGCGATGTCGGCGGCGTTGCGCAGCGGGCGCGCGAACTGCGGGCCTTCGCCCTGCGCGAAGCTGAGGCCCAGGCCCATCGCATCGGGAACGGTGAGGATGTCGGAGAACAGGATCGCGGCGTCGAGGTCGAAGCGTGCCAGCGGCTGCAGCGTCACCTCGCAGGCGAACTCCGGGTTTTGCGCCAGGCCCATGAAGCTGCCGGCGCGTTCGCGCGTGGCGCGGTACTCGGGCAGGTAGCGGCCGGCCTGGCGCATCACCCAGACCGGCGTGGTGTCGACGGGTTCGCGGCGCAGCGCGCGCAGGAAGCGGTCGTTCTTCAGCGGTGCGTCCATCGGGTCAGCGGCCGTAGGGGCCGTCGAGGCCCTGGCTGAACATCAGGCGGAAGCCGCGCTTGAGCTGGGCGTCGCGCGCCTTCTCGAACGCGGCGATGGCTTCGTCGCGCTCCAGGAACTGCTCGCGCTTGAGCGTGGCCTTGCCGCCTTGCTGGCCCGTCTCGCGGTACAGCGTCCAGCCGCCGAGCAGGTCCTGCTCCAGCACGATCTGGACATAGCGTGGCGGCTCGGCGCTGCCGGGCAGGTTTTGCAGGTAGAGGCGCATGGGGCTGGGCGTTGGGCGTGAGCCGGAGCGCAGAGTTTATAGGACGCGCTTGCGCTTTGTAGGAGCGACTTCAGCCGCGATTCGCGCTACGTGATCGCGGTTGAAGTCGCTGCTACGGCGATGCGATGGCCTCGCGCAGCACGGCCAGCACGTCGTTTTCATCCACGCCCCCCACGATCTCCGCCTTGCCGATGCCACGCCACAGGATCAGCCGCAGCGTGCCGGCGGTGTTCTTCTTGTCCAGCCGCATCAGCGCCAGCAGTTGCTGCGCATCCATGCCGGGCGGGATCGCCACGGGCAGGCCCACGGTTTCCAGCAGGCGTTGCAGGCGCGCGGTGTCGGCGGCGTCGCCCATGCCCAGCCGTTCCGACAGGCGCGCGGCGAGCAGCATGCCGATCGCCACGCCTTCGCCATGCAGCAGGGTGGTGTAGTGGCCTGCGGTCTCCAGCGCGTGGCCGAAGGTGTGGCCGAGGTTGAGCAGGGCGCGTTCGCCCTGCTCGGTTTCGTCGCGCGCCACCACGCCGGCCTTGTAGCGCAGCTTGCGTGCGATGGCCTCGACCACTGCATCGTCGCCGCGCGCGGCCAGCGCGCCGGCGTGCGCTTCCAGCCAGGCGAAGAACGACTCGTCGCCGATCGCCGCGCCCTTGATGACTTCGGCGAGGCCGGCGCGGTATTCGCGCACGGGCAGGGTGGCCAGCGTATCGATGTCGGCCACCACGGCGCGCGGCTGGTGGAAGGCGCCGACCAGGTTCTTGCCGGCCGGCAGGTTGACGCCGGTCTTGCCGCCCACCGAGGAATCCACCATCGCCAGCAGGGTGGTGGGCATCTGGATGAAGTCGATGCCGCGCATCCAGCAGGCGGCGCTGAAGCCGGCGAGGTCGCCCACCACACCGCCGCCCAGCGCGATCACGCAGGCGTCGCGGGTGGCGCCGAGTTCGGCCAGCGCGACCAGTGCGCGCTCCACGTTGGCGAAGCTCTTGTGCGCTTCGCCGTCGCCGATCAGGAAGCTGGCCAATTTCAAGCCGTCGAGGCCGCGCGCCACGCGATCCAGGTAAAGCGGCGCCACCGTGGTGTTGCTGACCACCAGCACGTGGCGGCCGCGCAGGCGTTCGCGCCAGCGCGTGGCATCGCCGAGCAGGCCGCGGCCGATCCATACCGGGTAGCTTCGGTCGCCGAGGGTGACGTCGAGGGTGATGGGGTTGTGCTGGTTCATGCGCTGAGTGTCTGGCGTTGCCAGTGTCGGTCGATCAAGGCGATGGCCTGCGCGCTGATCGCGGCGATGCCGTGGATGGCGGGCAGGGCGAGGTCGGCGGTTTCGCGGTACAGCGGATCGCGGATCGCGGCCATCGCCTCCAGCCGCGTGCGGCGATCCGCGCCGGCCAGCAGCGGGCGCCGGGTGTCGTGCTCCAGGCGTTCCAGTTGCTGGTCGATGGTGGTCTGCAGCCACAGCACGTAGCCGGATTCGGCCAGCCGTGCGCGGTTGTGCGCGGCCAGTACCGCGCCGGCGCCGGTGGCGAGCAGCACGCCGTCGCACGCGCTGAATTCGTCCAGCAGCGCGCCCTCGCGCTGGCGGAAACCCGCCTCGCCCTCGACCTCGAACACCATGTTCACGGTCGTGCCGGTACGGCGCTCGATCTCGCGGTCGAGATCGATGAAACGCAGGCCATAATGCGCGGCGAGGCGGCGGCCGAGCGAAGTCTTGCCGGCGCCGGTCGGGCCAATCAGGAACAGGTTGCGCGACGGATTCATCTCGCCACTTTAGCAGCAGGTGTTTGGATGGCTGAACGGGTATTGCTCGCCGGCTGCGGCGATCTGGGCTTGCGGGTCGCTGCGCGCCTGCTGGCGCAAGGCGACGAGGCATGGGCGCTGCGCCGCAGCTCGCCGCATGAAACCGTGTCCGGTCTGCGCTGGCTGGAAGCCGATCTCACGCAGCCGCACACCTTGAGTGGCTTGCCCGCGGGCATCAACCGCGTGGTCTACCTGCCCGCGCCCGGTGCGCGCGACAAGGCGGCGTACCGCGCGCTGTTCGTGGATGGCCTGCGCCATCTGCTGGAAGCGCTGGATGCGCGTGCCTTGAAGCAGGTGCTGCTGGTGTCCTCCAGCGCGGTGTACGGCGAGCACGGTGGCGACTGGGTGGACGAGGACACGCCGCCCGCGCCCCTGGGCTTCAACGGCGCGTTGCTGCTGGAAGCGGAGCAGTGGCTGGCCACGCAGGCCGTGCCGTCCACCGTGCTGCGCCTCGCCGGCCTGTACGGGCCCGGGCGCACGCAGTTGCCCGAACGTCTGCGTGCCGGCGTGCAGCGCGTGCCGCGCGCGGTGCCGCATTGGGCCAACCGCATCCACGTCGACGACGCGGCGTCGGCCATCGTGCACCTGCTGTGCCTGCCTGCGCCGTTGCCGCTGTATCTGGGCGTGGACGACACGCCGCTGCCGCTGGACGAGCTGTGCGACTTCATCGCCCGCAGGCTCGACGTACCGCCGCCGCGCGAGGGGGCGGCGCCCGTCGGCGTGGGCAGCAAGCGGCTGCGCAATGCACGCCTGCGCGCCGGCGGCTGGGTACCGCGATGGCCCGATGCACGCGACGGCTACGCGGCCTTGCCGGATACTTGAGCTCCCTCACCACCGGAGTCCGCGTCATGGCAAGCCTCCCGATCCCGCACGGCATGGTCACCACCGGCAACGACCTGCACGGCTATCGCGTCACGCGCACGCTGGGCATCGTGCGCGGCATCACGGTGCGTTCGCGCAGCGTGGTGGGCAATATCGGCGCGGCGCTGCAGACCCTGGTGGGTGGCAACATCACGATCTACACGGAACTCTGCGAGAAGGCGCGCGAGGAGGCCTTCGAGCTGATGCTGCAACATGCCGGTGCGATGGGCGCAAACGCGGTGGTCGCGATGCGCTACGACGCCAACGACGTGGCCGAGGGCGTCACCGAGGTGCTGTCCTACGGCACGGCGGTGCAGGTGGAGCCGGCGTAAGTTGTCTGCATGCAGGAGCGCACCCTGTGCGCGATGGCTCTGATGCTTGATCGGAACAAGAGCCATCGCGCACAGGGTGCGCTCCTGCAACGGACCGGGCGTGCGTGAGCCCGGTCTGGTACGGCGATCTATGCGTGCGTGAGTCCAGTCATATGCCGATCGTCGTCGTATTCCACAACGCTGTCCGCGAGCGCGGGCAGGGTGGCCAGCGCGTGGCGGCTGAGCCGTTCGAAGTGCTGCAGGAAGCGCGCCATGCTGGCCGCGTCCATCGCCAGCGGCGCGTGCCGTGCCAGCAGCTCTTCCTCGGTCTCGCCGCGCCAGCGGCGCACCACGTCCCAGCCGGGCGCCTGCAGCACGATCAGCGCGTCGAACTTGCGCCACAGCGGCTGATAGCCACGCAACTGCTTGTTGACCCAATGGCGCCAGCTGCCGTCGGGATCCTCCTCGCGCTCCAGCCGGTTCACGGGTGTCTCCAGCGCGGCCTGCAGCTGCGGCCGGATGCCCAGCGCCCAGCCCTCCACGATCACCAGCTTCGGCGGACGCGTCACGCGGGGCCAGCGCGAGGGCGGCACGCGCGTGTCGCGCCCCTTGTCGAAGCGCGGCCACGCCACCGGCAGCTTCTCCGAGGCCTGCGGCAGCGCGGCCAGCACCGAGAGCAGCAGCTCGACCTCGTGCGTGCCCGGCACGCCGCGGGTGCGCAGCAGCGGGTGGACCTGGTGCGCCATCAGCTCGCGGTCGGCGCGCGAGTAGTAGAAGTCGTCCAGCGACAGCACCTCGGTGGCCCAGCCGCGCGCCTCGGCCTGCGCCTTCATCTCGCGCGCCAGCGTGCTCTTGCCGCTGCCCTGCAGGCCGGATAGGCCGATGATGTAGGGCCGGCGCGAGCGGGCGATGCGCCCGGCGTACTGGTCCAGCAGGTGGCCGGCCAGCGAGGCGTTCGGGGCGGGCGGATGCGGCTTGGCGGCCGTCATCGGCAGGCTTCCGCCAGGGGTGGGCGCAGCCTGCCGCGGGCAAGGGCGGAGAGGGGGATTGCGTTAAGATAATCCGGCTTCATCCGCGTCATGATGGCGCGGTCGCGCCACGATTCAAGGAAAAGTTTCAAAGCCATGCTGACCCCCGAGATTCTGCAGACTTTCCGGCAGTTGCTGGACGAGGCCAAGGCCTCCGGCGACCCCGAGCCCACCGCGATGAACCTGGCCAGCGTGGGGGCCGACGGCCGGGTGACCTCGCGCATCGTGCTGCTCAAGGGGGTGGACGAGCGGGGCTTCCGCTTCCACACCAACTACGACAGCGACAAGGGCGGCCAGCTGGCGGCGCACCCGCAGGTGGCGTTGTGCTTCCACTGGAAGCAGCTGCGCCACGGCGTGCAGGTGCGCGTGGAGGGCGCGGCGCGCAAGCTGCAGGCGGAGGAATCCGACGCCTACTTCGCCACCCGTCCCCGCGGCAGCCAGATCGGCGCCTGGGCCTCGCTGCAGTCGCAGACCCTGCCCGACCGGCACAGCTTCGACGAGCGTGTGGCGCGCTACGAGCACGAGTTCGAGGGTCGCGAGGTGCCGCGCCCGCCGCACTGGGGCGGCTTCCTGGTCGAGCCGGACATGGTCGAGTTCTGGTACGGCGCCGAGTTCCGCCTGCACGACCGCGTGCGCTGGAGCCGGCACGGGCAGACCTGGACGCACCGCCTGCTGTATCCCTGAGATCCGGCGTGAGCGATCCGTTCCCCCGGCGCATCGTCTGCCTCACCGAGGAGCCCACCGAGGTGTTGTACGCGCTCGGCGAGGAGCAGCGCATCGTCGGCATCTCCGGCTTCACCGTGCGCCCGCCGCGGGCGCGCATGGAAAAGCCCAAGGTCTCGGCGTTCACCAGCGCGAAGATCGGCGAGATCCTGAAGCTCGAACCGGACCTGGCGATCGGCTTCTCCGACATCCAGGCCGACATCGCGCGCGAGCTGGTGAAGGCCGGCGTCGAGGTGTGGATCAGCAACCACCGCAGCGTGGACGGCATCCTCGCCTACATCCGCCGGCTGGGCGCGATGGTCGGCGCGCACGGGAAGGCCGAGGTTTATGCGCAGCGCGCGGAGCAGCACATCGCCGCCATCCGCGTCGCCGCCGCGCGGCTGCCACGCCGACCCAAGGTGTATTTCGAGGAATGGGACGACCCCATCATCACCGGCATCCGCTGGGTGGCCGAGCTGGTGCAGATCGCCGGCGGCGAGGACTGCTTCCCCGAGCTGGCGCGCGAGCCGCTGGCGAAGCAGCGCATTCTCGCCAACGGCGACGAAGTGGCGCGCCGCGCGCCGGACATCATCCTCGGCTCGTGGTGCGGCAAGCGCTTCCGGCCGGAGAAGGTGGCGGCGCGGCCGGGCTGGGACGCGATCCCCGCGGTGCGCGACGGCGAGCTGCACGAGATCAAGTCGCCGATCATCCTGCAGCCGGGGCCGGCGGCGTTGTTCGACGGGCTGGATGCGATCCATCGGGTCATCGTGGCGTGGGCGGGGCGGCAGGGCGATTAGGCTTTGCTCGTCATTCCGGCGAGGGCCCGGGGAGCTTCACAATGGCGAAGCTGGTCATCCAGCGGCCATTCAACTGATCCGGGAGAAGCCAAAGATGCGTTCGATCGAGTGCTGGAAGCAGGCGTTGTTCGTGACGTTCCTGCTGATGCTGGGTGCAAGCCAGGCAGACGCCAGGAGTGCCGCATCCAGTGCCGCCCGTGACCAAGCAGCGGCTCCGGCGCCTGCCGGCGCCATGACGATGAACGCCGCCGTCCGGCAGCTTGAGCGCCAGTCCGCTGATCGGCGGCTCCTCGTCGTTGGCGAAATACATGGCACCACGGAGACCCCTGCGCTCGTCGCTGAACTGGTGCAGGCGGCATCGAAAGACCGTCCCGTCCGCGTTGGCCTGGAATGGCCTGCCTGGATGCAGGACTACGTGGCGGCATATCTCGCGTCGCGAGGGTCGCCGGATGACCGCAAGGCGATGCTGCGCATGGGGTATTGGAAAGCCGTGCCAGACGGTCGTGGCAGCAGGGCGATGGTCGATCTCGTCGAAGCCGTTCGCGTGTTGCGCAAGAGCGGGCGGGATGTCGATGTCTTCCTGATGGAGCCCGACGTCCCCACCAGGCCGGCGGATCTGCAATCGGACCAGTTGGCCTGGAAAGAGAACGGCATGGCGAAGGCGCTCGAGACTGCATTGGCCACCGCTCCGAAAAATGCGCTTGTCGTCGCCTACATGGGCAGGGTCCATTCGCGCTATGCCGTGCTCGCGGGCCACCCGCAGCCATCCGTGCTCCAGCAGGTGATGGACGATCGTCCGCTCTACGTCGAAGTGCAGGCGGATGCGGGAAGCGCATGGAATTGCCAGCCCGGCCAGGGATGCGGCCCGCACATGTTCAACGCTCCCCCCGGGGCGCCGTTCGCGAATGTGCGGATCGAGCCATTGGATGACGCACCCAAGGGGCTCGCGGCGGAGATTTTCGACTTCGCGGTTTTCACGCCATCCGTACCGGAGCCGAGAGTTGATGGCAGTTCAAATGCGCGTACACAGTGAGTCGATACGCGGAGCAATTTGCGATGTACTCACCAAGTGAATCCCTCTCCCTCCGGGAGAGGGTGCCGAGAGGCGGGTGAGGGTTCGGGCGGAGCGAGATGTTGGTGATTTGCGCGAGACGTCAGTAGCGCGCCTTGACCGAACCCTCGCCCCAACCCCTCTCCCGGAGGGAGAGGGGCTTTGAAGCCGATCACCAGACCTGCACGCGGTCCTTCGCGTCGCGCCACATCGGCTGGCCAGGCTTGACGTCGAACGCCTGGTAGAAATCGGGGATGTTCGATAGCGGCCCGTTCACGCGCCACTTCGCCGGGGCGTGCACGTCGCTGAGCAGGGACTGGCGCAGCATGGCGTCGCGCTCCTCGAAGATCCATCCCAGCGCGTAGCCGAGGAAGAAGCGCTGCAGCGGCGTGTAGCCGGCGATCTTCCCGCCGTCCTTGTATTGCGCGGTCTTCTTGAACGCGTCGAGCCCGATCAGCAGGCCGCCCAGGTCGGCCATGTTCTCGCCGAGGCTGGCGCTGCCGTTGATGTGCAGGCCGGGCAGCGGCTCGTAGGCGTCGAACTGCTTCGCCAGCACGGCGGCGCGCTGGTTGAAGTTCTTCGCGTCGTCCTTCGTCCACCAGTCGGCGAGGTTGCCCTTGGCGTCGAACTGGCGGCCCTGGTCGTCGAAGCCGTGGGTGATCTCGTGGCCGATGGTCGAGGCGGCGGCGTAGCCGTACACCACGGCGTCGTCGATCTGGTCGTCCTGGAAGCCGGGGATCATGAACTGCGCGGCCGGCAGCACGATCTCGTTGTTCGACGGGTTGTAGTAGGCGTTGTAGGTCTGCGGCGTCATGTCCCATTCGCTGCGGTCGACCGGCTTGCCGAACTTCGACACTTCGTCGTCGAAGGCCCAGCGCCGCGCGTTCATCTCGTTCTGCGCCCACGAATCGCGGCCGACCTGCAGGGTGGAGTAGTCCTTCCACTTGTCCGGGTAGCCCACCTTCTTGGTCACCGCGGCCAGCTTCTCGTGCGCCTTGGCCTTGGTGGCGGCGCTCATCCAGTCCAGCCTGTCGATGCGCTCGCCGTAGGCGGTGCGGATGGCCTCGACCAGGTCGTTGTAGCGCTGCTTGGCCTTCGCGGGAAAATAGTCCTGCACGAAGATGCGGCCGAGGATCATGCCGATGGCGCGGTTCTCCGCGCGCAGCGCGCGCTTCCAGCGGGGCTGCTGTTCCTGCTGGCCGGTTAGCACGCGGCCGTAGAAGTCGAAGTGCTCGTCGTCGAATGGCTTGCTGAGGGTCGCGGCGTAGTCGTCGACGAGGTGCACGCGCAGGTAGTCGCGCAGCACCGGTACCGGCGTCTGCGCGAGCAGCTTCTGCAGTCCGCCGAAGAACTCGGGCTGGCCGACGATCACGTAGGACGGGTCCAGCTTCCACGCCTGCAGCTGCCGGTTCCACGCGATGCCCGGCGTGTACTGGCGGGTGAGCTCGGCGGGCGACATCTTGTTGTAGTTCTTCTGCGGATCGCGCAGGTCGGCCAGCGGCCGCGACACCTTGGCCAGCGCGGTCTCGAAGGCCATCACCTGGCCGGCGCTGGCGCCCGCCGCGGCATCGTCCTCGCCCAGCAGCCTGAACATGTTGCGCAGGTGCACGACGTAGGCCGCGCGCGCCTTGGCCACGCCGGGCTCGGTGTTGAAGTAGTAGTCGCGCTCGGGCAGGCCCAGTCCGCCCTGCTCGAGGTAGACCGCCATCACGTCGCTCTGCTTCTCGTCCTGCTGCACGCCGAAGTCGAAGAACCCGCGGACGCCCAGCGGCTGCAGCGCGAAGGCCTCGTCGAGCGCGCCGGGCACGTCCTTGATGGAGGCTATGCGGTCGAGCTCCGGTTTCAGCGGCGCCAGGCCCTGGCGCTCGGCCAGGTCGCCGTCCATCGCCGTGCTCCAGAAGTCGCCGATCTTCTGCTCGTCGCTGCCTGGCGCGGCGTCCTTCTTCGCGGCGGCATCCTCGCTGATCTTGCGCAGCTTGCCGTACAGGTCCTCCTGCACCAGCTTGCCGATGCCCCAGGTGGCTTCGGAGGCGGGGATGGGGTTGTGCTTGAGCCACGCGCCGTTCGCATAGCTGAAGAAATCGTCGCCGGGGTTCACCGAGGTATCGACGTTCGCGGCAACCACGTCCGCCTTCGCCGCGGGAACCGCCGCCGTCGCGGCGCGGGCCGGGGCGGTGCTGGCTGCAGGCGCGGCGGTGCCCGCTGCCTGCGGCGGCGCGTTGTTGCAGCCGCCGAGGGCGATCGCCACGGCTGCGGCCAGCAGGCAGCAGGACAGGCGGCGTGGGTTCGCTTTCATGCGCAGGACTCCGGAAGAATGTCGGCGCATGCTAGCGGATCGGGGCGTGGCCGGACCCGCGCGGGAGGCATGACTTTCGACGTGGCTCGACCGGGCGGCCGCAGCCGGAGGTCCGGCCGCCGGGAATCAGCCGATCACCGCCAGCCGCGTGCCGAGATCGAGCAACGGCTGCGCCACCAGCATCCTCGCCAGCAGCAGGGCGACGATCACCACCGTCGGCGAAAAGTCGATCATGCCCACCTGCAGCCTGCCGCGCAGCGGCCGCAGCAGGGGATCGACGATGGTGCCCAGCAGGCGCTGCAGCGGGTGGTAGGGGTCGGGCGCGAACATGCTCATCAGCGACCAGCCGAACACCAGCACCAGGTAGAACAGCAGGGCATAGTCCAGCAGCTCGGCCAGCGACAGCACGACCAGGCCGAGCGGATGCGGCAGCAGCCCCACCAGCACCAGCAGCACGAAGCGCTTCAGCAGCATCGCCAGCCACGCCACCAGCAGGGCGGCGAGGTTGATGCGGCGCCAGTTCGGCAGCGCGCGGCGCAGCGGCGCCAGCACCGGGTTGGTGGTGCGGTAGATGAACTGGCTGAGCGGGTTGTGGAAGTCGGCGCGGCAGGCTTCGGCGGCGAGCCGCAGCAGGAACAGCGTGGCGACGGCGTCGAAGGCCAGTTCGACCAGCAGGGCGATGGCATTGAGCAGGTAGCTCACGAGTGCGGTTCCTTGTCGAGGGCGTCAGCCAGTTCCGTGCCGCGGCGGGTGGCGGCGGCGACGGCGCGGGCGGTGATGCGCGGCAGGCCGTCGGCGGCGAAGCTTTCCAGCGCGGCCTGCGTGGTGCCGTTGGGCGAGGTGACGCGGCGGCGCAGCTCGGCGGGATCCTCGCCGCTTTCCACCAGCATGCGGCCAGCGCCCAGGCAGGTCTGCGCGGCCAGCGCGCGGGCGGTGTCGCGCGGCAGGCCCTGCGCCACGGCGGCGTCCTCCAGCGCCTCGACCAGGGCGAAGAAATAGGCCGGGCCGGAGCCGGAGAGCGCGGTGACGGTGTCCATCAGCGCCTCGTCGGCGATCCAGCGGGTGAGGCCGGCGGCGTCCATGATGTGCTGCGCCTGCGCCTTCTGCGCGGGGCTGACGCGGTCGTTGGCGCACAGGCCGGTGGCGCCGGCGCCGATCAGCGCGGGGGTGTTCGGCATGCAGCGCACGATGGGCAGCCTGCCCAGCCAGCGTTCGAGCTGGTCCAGCCGCACGCCGGCGGCGATCGAGATGAGCAGCGGTCGCCGGTCCTGCATGGCCATGCGCAACTCGGCCTGCACCTTGGGCATGGCCTGCGGCTTCACCGCCAGCACGATCACGTCGGCGTCGGCCACGGCCAGCCGGTTCTCGGCGAAGGTGGCGATGCCGAAGTCGTGGCCCAGCCGGTCGCGCGTCTCGGCCAGCGGTTCGGACACCCGGATGTCGGCGGGCGCCAGGCCGGTGGCGAGCAGGCCGCCGATCAGACTGCGCGCCATGTTGCCGCCGCCGACGAAGGCAATGCGTGTCATGAAAGCACCAGGGTAGCGGGGAGTGGCCGCATACCTTACCGGAGTGGGCGTCGTCCTGCGTCGCCGCGGTTTCGGTGACGCGGTGCGCAAACCGCGGCGGAGGCTGGCCGTTCGCCCCGTGCCGCGAGTAGTATCGGCTCGTTGCAGGGGGAGTCGGGTGGCCGGGGCGTGTCCGCGCATCGATGGTGCGCCGCATCCGCACATCGTCCCTTCGCTGCAGCCATTGCCACAGCATCCGACGACTGGTCGAGGGGAACCACAGATGGATATCGCCGAACTGCTTGCCTTCTCGGTGAAGAACAAGGCTTCGGACCTGCACCTGTCCGCCGGCCTGCCGCCGATGATCCGCGTCGATGGCGACGTGCGCCGCATCAACATTCCCGCGCTGGAGCACAAGCAGGTGCACTCGCTGGTGTACGACATCATGTCGGACAAGCAGCGGCGCGACTACGAGGAATTCCTGGAGACCGACTTCTCGTTCGAGATCCCGGGCCTGGCGCGCTTCCGCGTCAATGCGTTCACCCAGAACCGCGGCTCCGGCGCGGTGTTCCGCACCATTCCCTCCGAGGTGCTCACGCTGGAGGACCTGGGCGCGCCGCGCGTGTTCAAGGAACTGATCGAGCAGCCGCAGGGCCTGATCCTGGTGACCGGTCCCACCGGTTCGGGCAAGTCGACCACGCTGGCGGCGATGGTCGACCACATCAACAAGAATGAATACGGGCACATGCTCACGATCGAGGACCCGATCGAGTTCGTGCATACCTCGCAGAAATGCCTGGTCAACCAGCGCGAGGTGCACCGCGACACGCACGGCTTCAACGAGGCGCTGCGCTCGGCGCTGCGCGAGGACCCGGACTACATCCTGGTCGGCGAGTTGCGCGACCTGGAGACGATCCGCCTCGCGCTCACCGCCGCGGAAACCGGCCACCTGGTGTTCGCCACCGTGCATACCAGCTCGGCGGCCAAGACCATCGACCGCATCATCGACGTGTTCCCCGCCGGCGAGAAGCCGATGGTGCGCTCGATGCTGTCCGAATCGCTGCGCGCGGTGATCTCGCAGTCGCTGCTGAAGAAGACCGGCGGCGGCCGCATCGCGGCGCACGAGATCATGGTCGCGGTGCCGGCCATCCGCAACCTGATCCGCGAGGACAAGGTGGCGCAGATGTACTCGGCGATCCAGACCGGCCAGCAGTTCGGCATGCAGACCCTGGACCAGTGCCTGCAGGACCTGGTCAAGCGCGGCCTGGTGTCGCGCGACGAGGCGGGCAGCTACGCCAAGAACAAGGACCTGTTCAAGTGAAGCCGGGATTCGGGATTCGGGAGGCGGGATTCGGAAAGCCTTCCGCTCCACGAATCCCTTGGGTGTCAGGCTGGCTGCTTCCGCCGAATCCCCAATCCAGAATCCCGAATCCCGGACAAAAGCCATGAGCGACTTCGACTTCACCTCCTTCCTCAAGCTGATGGTGCACAAGCAGGCCTCCGACCTGTTCATCACCGCCGGCGTGGCGCCGTCGATGAAGGTGCAGGGCCGCATCGTGCCGATCACGCAGAGCCCGCTGTCCATGCAGCAGTCGCGCGACATGGTGCTCAACGTGATGACGCCCTCGCAGCGCGAGGAGTTCGAGAAGACCCACGAGTGCCAGTTCGCGATCTCCGCGCAGGGCGTGGGCCGCTTCCGCGTGTCCTGCTTCTACCAGCGCAACTGCGTGGGCATGGTGCTGCGCCGGATCGAGTCGAAGATCCCCACCATCGAGGAGCTGACCCTGCCGCCGGTGATCAAGCAGCTGGCGATGACCAAGCGCGGCATCATCATCTTCGTGGGCGGCACCGGCACCGGCAAATCGACCTCGCTGGCGTCGATGATCGGCTACCGCAACGCCAATTCGACCGGCCACATCATCACCATCGAAGACCCGATCGAATACGTGCACAAGCACGAGGGCTGCATCATCACCCAGCGCGAGATCGGCATCGACACCGACAGCTGGGAGAACGCGCTGAAGAACACCCTGCGCCAGGCGCCCGACGTCATCATGATTGGCGAGGTGCGCACGCGCGAGACGATGGAGCACGCGATCAACTTCTCCGAGACCGGCCACCTCTGCCTGTGCACGCTGCACGCGAACAACGCCAACCAGGCGATGGACCGCATCCTGCATTTCTTCCCCGAGGATCGCCGCCAGCAGCTGTTCATGGACCTGTCGCTGAACCTCAAGGGCGTGGTGGCGCAGCAGCTGATCCCCACGCCGGACGGCAAGGCGCGCCGCGTGGCGGTGGAGGTGCTGCTGGGCACGCCGCTGGTGCAGGACTACATCCGCCAGGGCGAGATCCACAAGCTCAAGGAAGTGATGAAGGAGTCCACCCTGCTCGGCATGAAGACCTTCGACCAGAGCCTGGTCGAGCTCTACCACGCCGGCGAGATCAGCTACGAGGACGCGCTGCGCCACGCCGACAGCTCGAACGAGGTGCGCCTGCGCATCAAGCTGGCGCAGGGCGGCGACGCGCACACGCTGTCGCAGGGCCTGGACGGCGTGGAGGTGGAACAGCCCCGCGGCGGCGACAGCTTCGGCGGCGGCCTGCTGCAGCGTTGAACCATGCCTCCGATGTAGAAGCGCACCCTGTGCGCGATTGCCTTGTGCTCCGATCGAAGCGAAAGGCAATCGCGCACAGGGGGCGCTCCTACAGACGCACAGGAACGAAGAAGGCGCCCATCGGGCGCCTTCTTTCTTTCACTGCTTGAGCGTGGTGTGGCTGGTGACGACGAGGCCGCTGTCGGTCACGTGCATCTCGGCGTCGATGCTGTCCACGCGTTGCGCCTGCGCTTCCATCACGGCGAACTGCGCCTTGCTGCGGGCCGCGTCGGCGGCGGCCTGCGCGGCCTCGTCGGCCGGCGACGGTTCGCCGGCGACCGCGGGCTCGTCGCTCTTGCTCATCTCGGCGGCCGCGGCGGCGAGGCTGTCGGACTTTTTCTCCATGAACTTCAGCCAGTCCAGGTACATCGCGCCGGAGAGGTGCATGCGCGCCATCTGGCCGGGTTCGCCCGAGGCATCGTGCAGGGTGCCGGCCAGCTTGGCGTCCTCGCCGGCGCCGATGCCCAGCGCGAGCGCCTTGTCGCCGCTGGCCAGCCAGCCCGGCTGGCCGAGCATGCCGGTCACGTCCTTCGGCAGCGCCACCGGCGTGGCGTTGGCGGCGGCTTTCACCGTGGCCAGCGCGGGCACCATCATCTGGCCGGTGGCGAGCAGGCCGGCGGGATCGGTGGTGCCCAGCACGATGCGGCCGGTGAAATCGGGCAGGCTGCTGGTGCTGTCGTTGCCGAAGGTGTCCAGCGCGATGCGCAGGCCGAGCAGGTTGCCGAACGGCGGGATGGCCGTCTTCGGCAGCGCCTCGCCCAGCTTGGCGAAGCTGTCGTTGAGGTCGGCGAGCATCGGGCAGGCGAACGGCTTGGCCGCCACTGCTTCCGACTGCGCCGACCAGAACGTGCGCAGGGCCGCCACCGGCATGGCGAGGCTGAAATCGAACGGTGCGGTGCTGGCGCCGCTGCCCAGCCCGGGCAGCTCCACCTTGAGGCCGCTGAAGGCTTTGGCGATGTCGTCGGCCAGCGCCAGGTCGAAGCGCCCGTCCTGGTGCGTGGCATCCAGCCGCGTGTAGCCGAAGCTCATCGATGGCGCGCGCGCGGCGATGCGGCTGGCCTCGGGGGCGCAGTCGGGCGAGCTCTTCAGCAGGTTCGCCAGCGGTTCGCCGGTCTGGGTCGATTCGGCGCTGGCACGGGCCTTCTCCACCGCGGCGACCAGCGGGTCGGAACCGGTGAGCACCAGCGGCAAGGCGCGGGTGAGGTCGAGCTGGCCCACCAGCCACTTGGCGTAGCCCTTGTCCTTGGCCAGCGCGTCGAGGCGACCGTCGTCCTGCAGGCTCTTCGCCGGGCGATCGAGGCCCAGCGTCTGGCGCAGCAGCGGCGTGGCGACGTCGGCCGGGAGCAGGGCGGCCACCATCTGCTTGCCGACCACGGCCAGCACCAGTTCGCTGCCGGAGGCGGCGAACACGTGCTGGCGGTAGGTCTGCGTGCCGAGGGTGGCGGTGTCGAGCTTCTTGCCATAGGCGGTTTCCAGCCGGCCCACGAAGCTTTCGAAGGCAGCGGGGTCGCTCAGCTCGACGCGCAGCACGGGCGCCATGCCTTCGCCGTACAGCGCGAAGCGGCCCTTGAGGTCGAAGCCGGTGGACTGGGCGAAGCCCTCCACCGTCTTGTTGTCCTTGTACTCGGCGACGAAGGCCTGCACCAGGCGCGCGGCATCGGGATCGTTGGCCTGCAGGCGGGTGGCGTAGGCCTGCATCTGCGCGATCTGCGACGGCAGCTGCAGGTCGGCCTGGGCGAGCAGCGCGTTGCGCGTGTCGTCGTCCAGCACGGCCAGGTTGGCGGCCACGTAGGGCGTGTCAGCGGGCACGAAGGCCAGCGGTGCGTTCTTGTCCTTGTGCGAGCAGGCCGCCAGCGCGACACAGGCCAGACCCAGCGCGATGAAGCGCGTCCTCGATTGCATGGTGTTCCCCAGGTGGTGAAAGCCGTTGCGGGCATTATGCCCGTTTGCGTGCTTGTTGCGATGCAAGATGGCGGCCGTCAGGCGGCAGTCCGCAGGGGCTGAGGCGCTTGCCCGTGCCCCGGTGCGGTGGCCCGGTCGCGAACCGGCGCCCGTCCCTTCGCTTCCCCCGGCCTGCACGCAGGCGGCACCCGGTGGGGGCGGGCGGACTCCGGTGCGCGGAGGCTCAGCGCGCCAGCAGCTCGCCCAGCACGGCCATGCGCACGAACACGCCGTTGGCCACCTGTTCGAGGATGCGCGACTGCGCGCCGTCGGCCACCTCGTCGGCGATCTCGATGCCGCGGTTGAGCGGGCCGGGGTGCATCACCAGGCAGCCCTTGGCGGCCAGGGCCAGGCGGCGCGCGTCGAGGCCGTAGCGGCGGAAGTAGGCGGCTTCGTCGGGCAGTTCGGTGGCCGCCATGCGCTCCTTCTGCAGGCGCAGCATGATCGCCACGTCGGCACCGGCGATGGCGCCGTCGAAATCCTCGGTGAGGCGGCACTGCGGGAACTCGTCGGCTTCCGGCAGCAGCGCAGCCGGGCCGCACAGGCGGATCTCGCCCACGCCCAGTGCGGCCAGCGCGTGCACGTCGGAGCGCGCCACGCGCGAGTGGCGGATGTCGCCGCAGATCGTCACCACGAGGTTCTCGAAATCCGGCCGGTGCTGGCGGATGGTCAGCGCGTCGAGCAGGCCCTGGGTGGGATGGGCGCGGTTGCCGTCGCCGGCGTTGATCACCGACACGCCGCTCATCGCGTGGCGCACCAGTTCGTCCGGCGTGCCGGACACCTTGTGGCGCACGATGATCGCGTCGAGGTGCATCGCCTCCAGCGTGTGCAGGGTGTCGTACAGCGCCTCGCCCTTGGTGGTGGAGGAGAAACCGATGTCGAAGTTCACCACGTCGGCGCCGAGCCGGCGCGCGGCCAGTTCGAACGAGGTGCGCGTGCGCGTGGACGGCTCGAAGAACAGGTTGAGCACGGTGCGCCCGGCCAGCGTGTCCAGCTTGCGGGTGCCGTGCGCGCAGGCGTCGCGCAGGGCGATGGCGCGGTCGAGCAGGCGCTCGATGCTGGCGCGCGGCAGGTGTTCCAGCGTGGTGAGGTGGCGCAGGCGTGGGCTCATGGCGGGGATGCTTGGGCGGGAGAGTCGGGAGATGGGTTGGCAAGCCAGCGTTCGAGGATCACGGCGGCGGCTTCGGCATCGATGGCGGCGGCGTCGCGGCGGCGCCTGAGGCCGGCGGCGCGTGCGCCGGCGAAACGGTGCGCGGCTTCCTGCGAGCTGTGGCGTTCGTCGACCAGCGCCACGGCGGTGCCGTAGCGGTTCCGGAGCTGTTCGGCGAAACGGCGGGCACGCTTGCTGGCAGGCTGTTCCTCGCCGGCCAGCGTGAGCGGCAGGCCCACCACCAGGGTGTCGGGCAGCCATTGCGTACGCAGGGCATCGAGTGCGGACCAGTCGGGCGAGCCGTCGCGCACCGCCACGATGCCGAGCGCGCGGGCGCTGGCGGTGACGCGGTTGCCCACGGCGACGCCGATCAGCTTGCTGCCGACGTCGAAGCCGAAGGCGCAACTCATCATGCGTGGCCCGCGTAGCCGGCGAGCTGCAG
Source organism: Rhodanobacter sp. DHB23 (assembly GCF_014842975.1). Classification (GTDB taxonomy): domain Bacteria; phylum Pseudomonadota; class Gammaproteobacteria; order Xanthomonadales; family Rhodanobacteraceae; genus Rhodanobacter_A. The sequence continues at coordinate 204,880 of NZ_JACYXK010000023.1, forward strand.
CGGGTCGACGCCGACCAGGCCGGCGGCGGCGCTCCAGCGCTCCTCCAGCGGGGTGTCGAAGACCACGCGCTCGCTGGCCTCCACGGTGAGCCAGGCGTTGGCCATCAGCTCCTGTTCCAGCTGGCCGGCGTCCCAGCCCGCGTAGCCCAGCGCCATGATCGCCTGGCGCGGGCCCTCGCCCGCGGCCATCGCCACCAGGATGTCGCGCGAGGTGGTCACCGACCACTGCGTGTTGATGCGGTAGCTCGACTCCCAGTGGCCGGGTTCGCGGTGCAGCACGAAGCCGCGTTCCTGCTGCACCGGGCCGCCGATCAGCACCGGTGCGTCGACCAGCTCGGGGTCGTTGCATTCCAGCTTCATCTGCGCCAGCACGTCGCCGAAGCGGTAGTGCGACAGCTGGTTCACCAGCAGGCCCACCGCGCCTTCCTCGCTGTGCTGGCAGAGCAGGGCCACGCCGCGCGAGAACGGCGGCTCGGCCAGTCCGGGCATGGCGATCAGGAAGTGGCCGGTGAGAGTCGGGGGTTCGGTGCGGCTCATGCGCGCATTGTAAGCCGGCGCCGCGTCACTTGCTCCGCAGCACGTTGCCGGGCTGGAACTGCCAGGTGCGGGTGATGTAGAGCTGGTCCACCTTCGCCTCGGCCGGCAGCGGCGGGAACGGCGCGGCCAGTTGCACGATGCGCCTGGCGGCGGCGTCCAGCAACGGCTGGCCGGAGCTCTGGATCACGTCGATGCTGCGGATGCTGCCGTCGCGGTTGATGCCCACGGTGAGCAGCAGGTCGCCGTGCAGTTCGCGCCGGCGCGCTTCCTCCGGGTAATTGAGGTTGCCCACCCGCTCGACGCGGTCGGACCAGCCGCGCATGTAGGCGGCGTAGAGGTATTCCCTGGTGCTGGCCGAGATGTATTTCTTGCGCGGCCGCTTGGCGTAGGCCTTGGTCTGGTCGTGCAGTTCGGCGGCGAGCTGGGCCATTTCCTGCTGGCGGCGCAGGTCTTCGGCGTTGGGGACGTCCTGCGGCGGCACTTCGGTGCGGGCGGTGTCGCTGGCCACGCTGAAATCGCTTTGCCCGCTGGTGGTCACCATGCGCTGCGGAGTGGCTTCGCGCGGTTGCGGCGCGGCGGCATCGAGCGTCTGCATGGCCGTGCCCGGCAGCGGCTTGGGCAGGGCGCCGGAAACCGGTTGCGACGGTCGCGCGGCCTGATCGCTCTGGCCGCCGCCGCGGTTGTTCGCCTGGGCCAGGAAGTCGGCCTGGTCCGGCGCCTCGCGGTTGGCCACGTTGACCAGGGTGACGTCCAGCGTGGGCAGGCCGGGGGCGGTCCTGGCGAAATGGAAGGTGATACCCAGCAGCAGCACGCCGTGCAGCAACAGCGAGAACAGCAGGGTGGCGCCGATGGGATCGGCACCGGGGCGTGCGGCGGCAGGACTCACGAAGCGGCGTTCTCGATGGCGTCGAACAGCAGGCCTGCGATATTAAGGCCGAACTGCGCATCCAGCTCGCGCACGCAGGTCGGCGATGTGACGTTGATCTCGGTGAGGTAGTCGCCGATCACGTCCAGGCCCACGAAGCGCAGGCCGCGCCGGCGCAGTTCCGGTGCCACCTGGGCGACGATCCAGCGGTCGCGCTCGCTCAGCGCCACGCCCTCGCCGCGGCCGCCGGCGGCGAGGTTGCCACGGAACTCGTCGCCCTGCGGGATGCGCGCCAGCGCGTACGGCACCGGTTCGCCGTCGACCAGCAGGATGCGCTTGTCGCCCGCGCTGATCGCCGGGATGAATTTCTGCGCGATGGCGAACTGCCGTCCCTCGCCGTGCGGGCCACCGGCCAGCAGGGTTTCCAGCATGGAGTTGAGGTTGCTGTCGCCGGCCCTGACCTTGAAGATGCCGCGCCCGCCCATGCCGTCCAGCGGCTTCAGCACTGCCTCGCCGCATTCGGCCACGAAACGGCGCAGTTCGCCGGCGTCGCGGCTGACCAGGGTAGGCGCGATGCACTGCGGGAACTGCAGCGCGAACAGCTTCTCGTTGCAGTCGCGCAGCGCCCGCGGGTCGTTCACCACGTTCACGCCGCCGCGCTGGGCCGCTTCCAGCACCATGGTGTCGTAGACGAACTGGGCGTCGACCGGCGGATCCTTGCGCATCAGCACCACGTCCAGTTCGCGCAGGTCGCGCCATTGCGCTTCGCCGAGGGAGGACCAGTCGCGCTTGTCGTCGCGCACGGCCAGCGGGCGCAGCCGCGCCCAGGGCGCGCCGTCGCGCAGCGCCAGGTCGCCCTGTTCCATGTAGAGCAGGGCATGGCCGCGGCGCTGCGCCTCCAGCAGCATGGCCAGGGTGGTGTCCTTGGCCGGCTTGATCGCGCCAATGGGGTCCATCAGCACGGCGACCGAAAGTGGCATCGTGATTCTCCGCAGAAGGTTTTTGCGCCGCGGGTGCCGGCGACAGGTCGCCGATGTTCGCCCACGCGGCTGGTTGCCACAAGCGCGCCTGCCTCCGACATGCGACATGCCGCTGGAGGTCCGACTTGGCCGGCAGGGGTCACATTGCGCGCCGACGGATGCTTGACGATGCGAATGTTGCTTGACGCAATGGCAGGCAGGCAGTAAACAACGAATCCTGTGCATCCCGCCGCAGAGCGGGGTCGCGGACCGCAATATCCAGTGTTGTTTTGTCATGTGCGCCAGCGGCATGCTTGTTGCCTGCCATGCTGGTTGTCCTGAGTCCGGTGTCGGGCGACAGGGGGAGAAATGAATCTGAACGCGAACGCGAATGGTCTGGCCGGCCTGCGGGTCATGGTGATCGACGATTCCAAGACCATCCGTCGCACGGCAGAGACCCTGCTGAAGAAGGAAGGCTGCGACGTGCTGACCGCGGTGGACGGCTTCGAGGCGCTGGCCAAGATCGCCGACCAGAAGCCCGCCATCATCTTCGTCGACATCATGATGCCGAGGCTGGATGGCTACCAGACCTGCGCGCTGATCAAGAACAACCCGCAGTTCCGCGCCACGCCGGTGATCATGCTCAGCTCCAAGGACGGCCTGTTCGACAAGGCACGCGGCCGTGTCGTGGGCGCCGAGCAGTACCTCACCAAGCCGTTCACGCGCGACGAGTTGCTGGGTGCCATCCAGCAGCACGTCGGCGTCGCGGCCGGTCGCTGACTGCGGATTCTCAGGGGGAACCGTGGCCAATATTCTCATCATCGACGACTCGCCGACCGACGTGCGCGTGCTCACCATGCTGCTCGAGCGCGCGGGCCATCAGGTGGCCTCGGTCGGCAACGCCGAGGAAGGCATCGAGCGCGTGCGCAGTGCGCCGCCGGCGCTGGTCATCATGGACGTCATCATGCCCGGCATGAACGGCTTCCAGGCCACGCGCACGCTCACCCGCGATCCGCTCACGTCCGGGGTGCCGATCGTGATGATCACCACCAAGGCGATGGAAACCGACCGCGTGTGGGGCCTGCGCCAGGGCGCGCGGGCCTTCATCACCAAGCCGGTGAACGAGGGCGAGCTGCTCGCCTGCATCAACCAGTTGCTGTCCAGCGCGAGCGCGGCATGAACGCACCGTCCGGCCCCACCCCCTTCGAGATCCTGGCCCGCTACGAGCGGTTGTCGCTGGCGCACGCCTCCGACACCCGCGAGCGAATGGACGCGCCCGGCCTGTGGCGCGGCATCGGCTACCGCGTGGGGCAGCGCACCCTGGTCAGCGAGATCGGCGAGATCAACGAGCTGCTGGCGATGCCGCCGCTCACCACGGTGCCGCGCACGCAGCCCTGGCTGCTCGGCGTGGCCAACGTGCGCGGCAACCTGATGCCGGTGGTGGATTTCGGCCGATTCCTGTTCGACGAACGCACCCCGCAGACCGATCGCGCGCGCCTGCTGGTGGTGCGCCAGGGCGGCGGCAGCGTGGCCCTGCTGGTGGACGAGGTGTTCGGCCAGCGCACCGTGGATGAGGAGCAGCGGCGCACGGCGGAGCAGGAGGACGACCCGCGGTTGTCCCGCTTCGCCGAGCAGCTGGTGGGCGAGGGCGGGCAGCAGATGGCGATATTCAGCATGGGCAAGCTGGTGCGCGCCCCGGATTTCCGCCAGGCCGCAGCCTGAGCCGGGGCGGTTGCAAACGGCAAGGGCAGGTCCGGCGCCGCGAGGGGCCGGCAATTCCAAGATGGCAGACCAAGGATCCGTTGCCGCCCGAGGGGGCGGGGCCGATCCGGCGAAGTAGACGGACGAGGTGAACATGAGCACTACTGGGGGCGTAGGCAAGGAGCGGGGGAATACCGCGCTCATTGTCATGTTGCTGGTCGCGATCGGCTTCGCGGCGCTGGATTTCTGGCAGCTCAACGTGAAGAACGGCGAGGACCGGCAGGCCGTCGCGCTGACCACGCAGATCCAGGTGCTGTCGCAGCAGACCGCGAAGTTCGCGCTGGAGTCGTCCGACGGCAACGCCGATTCGTTCAAGGAGCTGGAAAGCACCCGCAACGCGATCGACTCGGCCGTGCGCAAGCTGGGCAAGGGCGACGCGACCACCGGCATGCACGCCTATGCCGACAACAACGCCTCGCTGGTCGGCCGCGCCTACAGCGCGCTGGACGGCGCCTGGAAGCAGCTGGACGGCGACATCGGCAAGATCCTCTCGAACAAGGCCGTGGTGCTCGAATCCGGCCAGGACGCGGGCACCGTGTCGCAGCAGATGCCGCTGCTCAATTCCAGCATGGAGCAGGTGGTCACCATCCTGCAGCAGCGCAACGGCAGCGCCGACCAGATGCTGGGCACCTCGCGCCAGATGCTGTCGGCCGACCGCATCATCCGCCGCGTGCAGGAAGTGCTGCAGGGCGGCGACAACGCCCAGGCCGCCGCCGACGGCCTGCAGCGCGACGCGCAGCAGTACGGCATCGTGCTGCAGGCGCTGACCGAGAACAACGCCAACAGCGGCGTGAAGCCGATCGGCGACGCCAACGCGCGCAAGATCCTCACCGACATGCAGGGCAACTGGGGCAAGCTGGCCGACCCGCTGGCCAAGCTGGTGTCCGCCTCCGGCAACCTCGCCGCGGTGAAGCAGGCCGGTACCCAGGCCTCGCTGGACTCGCAGTCGGTGCTGCTGCGCGCGAACGACCTGGCCGAGCAGGTCGGCAAGCTGCCGCTGCGCCGCCTGTTCCCGAACGTGTGGTGGGGCCTGCTCGCCGCGATCGGCGCGGTGGCGTTCGCCCTGTTGCTGGTGGTCAGCCTGGTGCGCGACCAGCGCCGCCGCTTCGCCGAATCCACCTCGCTCAACCAGCGCAACCAGGAGGCGATCATGCGCCTGCTGGACGAGATGGGCGCGCTGGCCGAAGGCGACCTGACGGTGAAGACCACGGTGACCGAGGAGATCACCGGCGCGATCGCCGACTCGGTGAACTACGCCATCGACGAGCTGCGCACCCTGGTGACCACGATCAACGAGACCTCCGAGCAGGTTTCCTCGTCGGCGCAGGAAACGCAGACCACCGCCCGCCACCTGGCCGCCTCGGCCGAGCAGCAGGCGCAGCAGATCAGCACCGCGACCAGCGCGATCAACGAGATCGCCAACTCGATGGACCACGTGTCGAAGAACTCCGCCGAGTCGGCCGACGTGGCCGAGCGCTCGGTGCAGATCGCCTCGCACGGCGCCGAGGTGGTGCGCGAGACGATCTCCGGCATGGACTCGATCCGCGACCAGATCCAGGAAACCTCGAAGCGCATCAAGCGGCTGGGCGAGTCCTCGCAGGAAATCGGCTCGATCGTGGAACTCATCAACGACATCGCCGAGCAGACCAACATCCTGGCCTTGAACGCGGCGATCCAGGCGGCCTCGGCCGGCGAGGCGGGCCGCGGTTTCGCGGTGGTGGCGGACGAAGTGCAGCGACTGGCCGAGCGCTCCACCAGCGCCACCAAGCGCATCGAGACGCTGGTGCAGACGATTCAGTCCGATACCAACGAAGCGGTGAACTCGATGGAGCAGACCACCGCCGAAGTGGTGGCCGGCGCGCGCAAGGCGGAGGACGCCGGCAGCGCGCTGGGCGACATCGAGCGCGTGTCGCACGACCTGTCCGCGCTGATTCAGAACATCTCCAGCGCGGCGCGCCAGCAGTCGGCGGCGGCGACGGACATTTCGCAATCGATGAACGCGATCCGGGAAATCACCTCGCAGACCTCGCAGGGTGCCAGCCGTACCGCGGACTCGATCGGTACGCTGGCGCAGCTGGCCAGCGACCTGCGTCGTTCGGTGGCCCACTTCAAGCTGCCGGGCTGACGGATTGGCGCCGACATTTACCGACTGGGGCAGTCTCGATGGTGGCGTGGCGATTCGCCGCGCGACCGCTGAGGGAAGTGCATGAGACTTCAAGACAATATCGATTTCACCACCCTGCAGTGGGTCCGCCCCGAGCTGGAGCAGACCCTGGCGAGGGCCCGCGAAGCGCTGGAGTCCTACGTGGACAACCCGGCGCGCGGCGAGGCCATGCGCTCCTGCGCCGACAACCTGCACCAGGTGCAGGGCACGCTGCGGATGGTCGAGCTGCCCGGCCCGGCGATGGTGGCGACGGAGATGGAAACGCTCGCCATCGCGCTGCTGCAGGACAAGGTCGCGCAGCGCGAGGACGCCTATGCCGCGATGATGCGCGGACTGATGCAGCTGCCCGACTACCTCGAGCGCGTCGCCAGCGGCCATCGCGACGTGCCGGTGGTGTTGCTGCCGCTGCTGAACGACCTGCGCGCCAGCCTCGGCGAGGAGGCATTGACCGAAGCGGCGCTGTTCCGCCCCAACCTCGACGCCTTCCTGCCCACGCAGGCGCCCGCCGCGATGAGCGAGGCGCAGGCGCGCGAGCGCCATGGCGAGCTGGTCGCGCTGCGCCCGCAGTTCCAGCAACACATGCTGGCGTGGTTCCGCGGCCAGTCGCAGGCGCAACCGCTGGCCGGCATGCGCAAGACCCTGCTGGCGATCGCCGCGCGCTGCTACCACGTGCATGGCCGGCGCCTGTGGTGGATCGCCGCCGGCGTGGTGGAGGGCCTGGAGCACGGCATGCTCGGCGCCCATGCCACCGAGCTGCGCCAGCTGATCGGCAGGGCCGACCGCCACATCCGCCAGCTGATCGACCAGGGCGAGGACAGCCTGCGCGGTGGCGAAGCCGACGAGCTGTGCAACCGCCTGCTCTACATCGTGGCGCAGTCGCGTCAGCACAGCCCGCACATGGAGCTGCTGCGCCGCACCTACGCGCTGGACAGCCTGCTGCCCGACGCCGAGGAACTGGAGCACGCCCGCAGCTCGATGGCCGGGCACAACCGCGCCCTGCTCGATTCGGTGGCCAAGGCGCTCAAGGAAGACCTGCTGCGCGTCAAGGAGGCGCTCGACCTGTTCCAGCGCCAGCCGAACGCCGATCCGGCCTCGCTGGCGCCGCAATGCGAACTGCTGGGCCGCGTCGCCGACACCCTCGGCATGCTGGCGCTGGCGGTGCCACGCCGGGTGGTGGACGAGCAGCGCCGCGTGCTCGACGAGGTCGCCAACAAGCTGCGTGCCGCCGACGAGGACACCCTGCTCGACGTGGCCGGCGCGCTGCTGTACGTGGAAGCCTCGCTGGACGACCACATCGAGAGCCTCGGCGCGAGCGAGGAGACGCGGCAGGACGACGCCGACGCGACGACCCTGCCGCGCAGCGAGGTGCAGGGCATCCTCAGCACGGTGATGCAGGAGGCGATCCGCAACGCCGGCAAGGTGAAGGAAGCCATCGTCGGCTTCGTCGAATCCGGCTGGGACCACGCCGGGCTGGCCGATGCGCCCGCGCAGATGGCCGAAGTGGCCGGCGCCGCGCGCATGCTGTCCGCCGATCGTCCCGCCGAGCTGGCCGAAGGCATCGGCCGCTTCATCCACAACGAATTGCTGGTCGATCGCCGCGTGCCCAACAGCATGCAGATGGACCACCTGGCCGATGCGCTGGCCGCGCTGGAGTACTACCTGGAGGCGGCGCGCGAGCACCGCGGCGGCCTGGCGCACATCATCGACGTGGCCGAGCACAGCCTGGGCCAGCTCGGCTACTGGCCGTTGCCGGCCGAGCGTCCGCTGCCAGGGGCCGAGGCGACGGCTGCTTCGGAAGCGCATGGCCACGAGAACCTGTCCGAGTCGGTGAGCGTGTACCCGGGCGGCGACCTCAGCCACCTGCTGGTTGCGCCCGAGGCGCCGCAGCTGGCGCCGGCGCACGACGTCGACGGCCTGCGCTTCGCGCAGACCGAATCCACCATGCCGCCGGCGTCCGTCGCCGCCGCTGGCAGTGATGCCGACTGGATCGAGATCGAGGAAGAGATCGAGGAGCAGGTGCCGGCGCATGGCGCGCTGGCCGAGGGTTTCCACTTCGACCAGCAGGCCGAGGGCATCGACGACGACATCCGCGACATCTTCCTGGAGGAGATGCAGGAGGAGATCGACAACCTGCGCGGCGCCGAAGGCGTCTGGCTGGCCGATCCCGTGCAACTGGCCGCGCTTACGCCGATCCGCCGCTCGTTCCACACGCTCAAGGGTTCCGGCCGGCTGGTCGGCATCCCCGCACTGGGCGAGTTCGCGTGGAAAGTGGAGGACATGCTCAACCGCGTGCTCGACCACTCCATCGAGCCGCACGAGGGCGTGCAGGCCGTGGTGCGCCACGCCATCGCCGCGTTGCCGCAGCTGCTGGCCTCGCTGAAGGGCGAGGGCGTGCCGCATGCGCCGATCGAGGCGATCATGCAGACCGCCGGCAAGCTCGCCGCCGGCGACGCTTCCGCGCGCATCGAGGACCACGCGCCAGCCGCCATGGAAACCGTGCGCCGCGTCGTGCGTCGCCGCGTGCCGCGCTTCGATGCCGCCGCCGCGTCGGTCCCGTCCGCCGGCATCACCGAAGCCGACAGCATCGCCGCCCCGGAACCGGTGGAGCCGCCGGCCGCGTTCGCCATCTCGCCGCTGCCCTCGGTCGACCCGGTGCTGCTGGAGATCCTGCGCAGCGAGGTCGCGCAGTACCTGCAGACCATCCGCACCGCGATCCATCGCGGCAGTGGCGAACTGCCGGTGGGCGAAGACCTGCTGCGCGCCGTGCACACGCTGCATGGCGCCATCGCGATGGTCGACATCCCGTTGCTCATCCAGTTGCTGTCGCCGCTGGAGACCCTGCTCAAGCGCCTGCGCCACACGGCCCAGCCGCTGCCGGTGGAGGGCGTGCGCCTGCTCGACCGCACGGCCGACGTGGTCGACCAGACCATGGCCCAGTTCGACGTGGCCATGCCGCAGTTGCCGAACGTCGACCAGCTCACGCTGCAGCTGACCGAACTGCGCGACCGCTACCCCGAAGTGCAGGGCGCGCACATCATCGCCGAACATCCTGCGGAGGCGGCGCAGCCCGTGTCCGAACCCCGGGCCGACGAAGTTGCGGAAGAAGCCGGTGCGGATGCCCATGAGGCAGCCGCGGTCGAGGAGCCTGCATCCCAGGCACCGCTGGACGATGGCTCGCACGACCACTACGCCAACGAGTTGATGGTCGCACTGGGCGCATTCGAGCCGGATGCGCCGGCCGAGGAAGCCGGGCAGGCCGAAGCCGAACGGCAGGCGGGCGAAGCCGCCGAACAGGAAGCGGCCGAACGCGCCGCCGCCGAGCAGGCGGCACAGGCGAAGGCCGCACAGGAACAGGCGGAACGCGAACAGGCCGAGCAGGAGCGCCTGGAACAGGAGCGCCTGGAGCAGGAACTGGCCGAACAAGAACGCGCCGAGCAGGAGCGCGCCGAGCAGGAGCGCATCGAGCAGGAACGCGCCGAGCAGGCCCGGCTGGCGCAGGAACGCGCCGCCCGCGAGGCCGCCGAGGCGCAGATGCGCGCCGCGGCGGAGAAGGCGGCGGCCGAGCAGCGCGCGGCGGAAGCCGCGGCGGCGGAGCAGGCCAGGCAGGAAGCGCAGCGTGCGGCCGAAGCCGCGCGCCGCGCCGCCAACGAGGCGGTGCGCGCCGCGCCGGCCACCGGTGCGGCGCCCATCCATGCGGACCTGTCGATCGACGCCGACCTGCTCGAAGTCTTCGTCGAGGAGGCGCGCGAGATCCTCGACCACGCCGATGGCGTGCTGGCGCAGTGGCATGCCGAGCCGGCCGCGGGCAGCCACCTGGGCGAACTGCAGCGCGACCTGCACACGCTCAAGGGCGGTGCGCGCATCGCCGGCATGATGTCGGTGGGCGACCTGTCCCACGCCATCGAAACGCTGCTGGAAAAGCCGGTGGCGGGCGAGGCGCAGGCGCTCCCGCTGATCGCCGTGCTGGAGACCAGCTTCGACCAGCTGCACACCATGGTGCAGCAGATCGGGCAAGGCCAGGTGCCGGCTTACCCGCAGTCCGCGATCGACCACCTGCTGGCGCTGGCCGGCGAGCAGGGGTTCGCCGACGACGCGGCCCTGGCGGCCCGCGTGGTGCCCCCGGCCGCACAACCTGTCGAAACGGGGCATGCGGCGACCGCAGCCGCAGCCGAGCCGTTGCCCGAGCTGCTGCCCACGGAGCAGGGCGCCGATGCGCCTTCGGCGCAGGAGCAGATCCGCGTCCGCGCCGAACTGCTGGACAACCTGGTGAACCATGCCGGCGAGGTGGCGATCTACCGTTCGCGCCTGGAACAGCAGGTATCCGGCTACCGCTTCAACCTGGTCGAACTCGACCAGACCGTGCAGCGCCTGCGCAGCCAGCTGCGCATGCTGGAAATCGAAACCGAGGCGCAGATCATCGCGCGTTTCCAGCGCGAGCATCGCGAGGCGGGCAGCGCCACCACGTTCGACCCGCTGGAACTCGACCGTTTCTCGCAGCTGCAGCAGTACTCGCGTTCGCTGGCCGAGTCGGTGTCCGACCTGGTGTCCATCCAGGGCGTGCTGGACGAACTGACCCGCCAGGCGGAGAACCTGCTGGTACAGCAGTCGCGCGTCAGCACCGAGCTGCAGGAAGGCCTGCTGCGCACGCGCATGCTGCCGTTCGACACCATGGTGCCGAACCTGCGCCGCACCCTGCGCCAGGCCGCGCAGGAAGAAGGCAAGAGCGCGCAGCTGTACGTGGACGGCGCGCACGGCGAAATGGACCGCAACCTGCTCGACCGCATCAAGGCACCGTTCGAACACATGCTGCGCAACGCCGTGGCGCACGGCTTCGAATCGCCGGAAGACCGCCGCAAGGCGGGCAAGCCGGCCGAGGGCGCGGTGCGCATCCGGGTGACGCGCGAAGCCACCGAGGTGGTGGTGCGCGTCAGCGACGACGGCCGCGGCCTCGACCGCGAGGCCATCCGCAAGCGCGGCGTGGAGCGCGGCCTGATCGCCGCCGATGCCCGCCTCAGCGACGACCAGGTGCTCGCGCTGATCACCCAGCCCGGCTTCTCCACCGCCAGCACGGTCACCCAGCTGGCCGGCCGCGGCGTGGGCATGGACGTGGTGGCGAACGAGATCAAGCAGCTGGGCGGCTCGCTGGCGATCGAGTCGCAGCAGGGGCAAGGCACCACCTTCGTGCTGCGCCTGCCGTTCACCCTCGCGGTGACCCAGGCCATCCTGGTGCGCATCGGCGAGAGCACCTTCGCCATCCCGATGACCTCGGTGCAGGGCGTGGCGCGCGTCAACGCCGAGGAACTGGCCTCGCGCATGGCCGAGCACGAACCGGTGTTCGCGCACGGCGACGAGCAGTTCGGCATCCACGATCTGGCCGAATTGCTCGGCCTGCCGCCTGGCGCGGTGCCGGAAGGCGAACAGCCGCCGCTGCTGCTGGCCCGCACCGGCGACCTGCGTGCGGCGATCCGCGTCGACGCGGTGCTGGGTTCGCGCGAGATCGTGGTGAAGTCGGTCGGTCCGCAGGTGAGTTCGGTGCCGGGCGTGCTCGGCGCCACCATCATGGGCGACGGCTCGGTGCTGGTGATTCTCGACCTGGCGCCGCTGGTGCGCCATGGCGTGCTGCGCCGCGAGCAGCGCCTGTCCGAGGGCCTCGCCGCGGTCGAGCTGCCGAAGATCGAGGAGCAGCGCGCCCGCCCGCTGGTCATGGTGGTGGACGATTCGATCACCATGCGCAAGGTCACCGGCCGCGTGCTGGAGCGCCACGAATACGAAGTGGGCACCGCGAAGGACGGCGTGGACGCGCTGGAGAAACTGCACGAGCGCGTGCCCGACCTGATGCTGCTGGACATCGAGATGCCGCGCATGGACGGCTACGAGCTGGCCACCCACATGAAGGCGGATCCGCGCCTGCGCGACGTGCCGATCATCATGATCACCTCGCGCACCGGCGACAAGCATCGCCAGCGCGCGTTCGACATCGGCGTGGACCGCTACCTCGGCAAGCCGTACCAGGAGGCCGAGCTGCTGTCGCAGATCGCCGAAGTGCTGGACCAGCGCGCCGAGGCACTGGAGCGGCGCGCCGTCGAACAGCTTTCGCAGGAGCCGCACCATGGTTGAGGCACTGCCTTCGGTGGCATTGCTGTTCGACGACGCCGAGCTGGGGGGGCACCTGCGCCAGACCTTGCAGGAGCGCGGTGCGCGCATCCTGCACGAGGGCGCCGTCGCCGGGTTCGACGCCGGGCTGCTGCACCAGCTCGATCCCGACGTGCTGGTGGTGAACCTGGACGAAGAGGACGACGAGGCCTGCGACCGCCTGTTCGACATGGTCGAGGGCGATCGCCCGCGCCTGGTGCTCAACGACGCCCGCGCCAGCCGCGCGCTGGGTGGCTGGGACCGCGCGCGCTGGGCGCGCCACCTGGCGATGAAGGTACTGGCCAGCGGCGACGTGGATCCGCCGCGCCCGGCCGATGCACAGGCCGTGGAAACGCTGCCGACGGTGGCCGAAGCTGTCGAAGTGCCGCCATCCGACTCGGCGGCCGTCGAGTCGGTCGTAGTAGAGCCGGAAGCGCCGTACGTGCCGGAGCCGGTCGGACAGTACGACCACGGCACTGGGCACGAGGCGGAGGATCGCGCCACCTCGGCCGACCTCGAGGCGGAACTGGCGGCCCTGCTGGCCACGCCTGAATCCGCCCTGCCGTCCGAGCCGCTGGCCGATGCGCCGGTGGTCGCGTTGCCGGAAATGGACATGCACGCCCTCGCCGACCCGGCCGCGCTGCATGGCGACGCGGATGAACATGCGGGGCACGGGCACGACTTCGCTGCGACGGACGACCTGGAGGCGGAGCTGGCCGCGCTGCTCGCCGGCGAAGGCGAGTTGCCCGACGAGGATTCCACGCCCGCTGCGCCACGCCAGGAACTGCCGCTGCACGACGGCGATTTCAGCACCCTGCCGCATGCCGAGGCAGCGCCCGCGACGGCCGCTGCAGCGGAAGCGGCGGCCAGGGCGCCCGCTGCGCCGGATGGCTGGGCGCTGGTCGATCACGATGCAGTCGCCGTGGCGCCGGCCATGGCCGGCGACTTCGGCATCCACAAGGTGAGCGCCGCGGATTACCTCGCGCCGGACGTCGAGCCGGCGACGGAGGATTTCAAGCCGACGCTGACGCTGGAGCTGGTGTCGATCGAGGAGGCCGTGGCGCCGAAGGAATGGGAGCGGGAGTCGAGCGAGATGCTGCTGGACGACCTCGGCAGCGCGCTCAGCCGCGTGGTGTTGCTGGGCGCGACATCCGATGGGCTGGATTCGGTCTGCGAATTCCTCGCGAGCCTGCCTGCCACCGCGCGCTACGCCATCCTGCTTACCCAGCATTTCGGCGCGCAGTCGGCCGATGCGGTGCTGCAGCGCCTGTCGGAGCATTCCAGCCTGCCGGTGCGGCTCGCCAGGCAAGGTGGCCGTGCCCGTGCCGGCGAAGTGTTGCTGGTTCCGGCCGCGTCCCAGGTGCAATTGCGCCGCGACGGCAGCATCGAGCTGCGCACCTGCGACGATGCACCGGAGCCGTCCATCGACGCCAGCTTCACCATGGCGGCGAACGCGTTCGGGCGCGATGCGCTCGCCATCGTGTTCGCCGGCCGTTCCACCGACGCGGTGGCCGGTGCGCAGGCGATCCACGACCGCAATGGCCAGGTATGGGTGGAGTCCGCCGAAGGCGGGTATTCCGCCGACATGGTCGGCGCCCTGTTCGCCGAACGGCTGGTGAGCTATTCCGGAACGCTGCACGAACTGGCGGCGCATCTGATCGAGGTCTATCCATGAGCGTCGAGTTGCCCCGCGAAATCCGCTGCGTGCTGGTGCCGGCCGGCAGCCTGCGCCTGCTGCTGCCCAACGCCACCGTGGCCGAAGTCATCACCCGGCCGGTGCACGAGGCGGTGGCCGGTGCGCCCGAATGGCTGGTCGGACGCTTCGCCTGGCGCGGCTGGCGCGTGCCGCTGGTGTCGTTTTCCACCCTCGCCGGCGCGGGCGAGGGCGACGCCGAGCTCACCGTGCGCGTGGCCGTGCTGAAGGCGCTGGGCGGCGATCCCAGGATGCCCTTCATCGCCGTACTCACGCAGGGCTTCCCGCGCCTGACCACGCTCAACTCCGAACTCATCATCCCCACCCACGATGGCAACGAACTGCCGCCGGGCGTGCGTGCCCAGGTGCTGGTGCGCGACGACGTGGCGGTGATCCCCGACCTCGAAGGCATCGAGGCGGAGCTGGTGCGCCTGCTGGCGCAGGACCAGCCCGGGGAACAGGAAGTGCACGACCTGTCCGGCGCGGATGACGAGCCGGAGGAACTGGACGGCGCGGCGTGATGGAGCGCCATCGCGCCTGGCTGCCCAGCGTGTTGTTCGCGGTGGCGGCGGTGATGGAATTCGTCGCTGCGGCGATAGCCAGGCAGCCGGCCTTCTACGGTGTCGGGGCGGCGTTCATCGGCGTCGCGGTGGTCTTCCTGGCGCAGGCGCGCAGGAAAAAATAGCCGCGCTTGCGGCGGTCAGAAATCCCCGTGCAGGGCCTGCAACGCAGCCAGGGCCGCGAGGCCGGCCGTCTCGGTGCGCAGGATGCGCGGCCCCAGCCGCAGGCCGGTGAAGCCGGCTTCATCCAGCAGCGCCACGTCGCGCTCGCCCAGCCCGCCTTCCGGCCCCACCACCAGCAACGCGCCCTCGCCGCCGGGGCGCAGCCCGCGCGCGGAAACCGCCGCTTCGGGCAGCAGCGCCAGCCGCAGCGCGGCATCGCCATCCAGCGAGGCCAGCCAGGCCGGCAGGGCCTGCGTGGGAAGGATCTCCGGCAGGCGTGCGCGGCCGCTTTGTTCGCAGGCGCTGGCGGCCACCGCGCGCCAGTGCGCCAGCCGCTTCTCCGCGCGGGCGGCGTCCAGCTTCACCTCGGAACGTTCGGTGAGCAGCGGCACGATGCGCGCCACGCCCAGCTCGGTGGCCTTCTGCACGATCAGGTCCATCTTCTCGCCGCGTGCCACGCCTTGCGCCAGCGTGAGCGGCAGCGGGGACTCGCGCTCCACGGGTTGCCGGTCCAGCACCTCGACCAGCACTTCGCGCTTGCCCACGCTGCGTATCGTGGCGGCATAGTCCGCGCCGTCGCCGTTGAACAGCGTCAATGGATCGCCCGCGACGAGGCGCAGTACGCGCGCCACGTGCTCGCCGGCCTGCGCCGGCAGGGCCACTTCGGCCCCAACGGCCAGCGGCAGGTCGACATGGATACGGATGGTGCGCATGCTGGTGATTACTCCACGGCTCTCTCGATGCCGGCGGCCGCCACCGCCACCAGATGGTCGATCTCCGCCTCGCTCACCACGTAAGGAGGCATGAAATAGACCACGTTGCCCAGCGGGCGCAGCAGTGCTTCGCGCCGCAGGCCGTGCAGGTACACGCGCAGGCCGCGCCTGTCTTCGGCGGGGAAGGGACGGCGCGTGGCCTTGTCCGCCACCAGTTCCACCGCAGCGATCATGCCGGTCTGGCGCACCTCGGCCACGTGCGGGTGGTCGCGCAGCGGCTCCAGCCGGCGGGCGAGATGGGCGGCCAGCGTGCGATTGCGTTCCAGCACCGGTTCGTCGCGGAAGATCGCCAGCGTGGCCAGCGCGGCGCTGCAGGCCAGCGGATTGCCGGTATAGCTGTGCGAATGCAGGAAGGCCTTGCCCGCGCTGTATTCGGCGTAGAACGCCTCGTACACATGCTGCGTGGTGAGCACGGCCGACAGCGGCAGGGTGCCGCCGGTGAGGCCTTTCGACAGGCACATGAAATCGGGCGAAATGTTCGCCTGCTCGCACGCGAACAGCGTGCCGGTGCGGCCGAAGCCCACCGCGATCTCGTCGGCGATGAAGTGCACGGCGAATTCGTCGCAGAGCCTGCGCAGGCCCGCGAGGTAGTCCGGGTGGTACATGCGCATGCCGCCCGCGCACTGCACCAGCGGCTCGACGATCACCGCGCAGGTTTCGTGCGCGTGGCGCTCCAGCAAGGCACGCAGCTCGGCCAGGCGGCGCGCGGCGACCCGTGCAGGCGTCTCGCCCGGTTCGCCCTCGTAGGCATCCGGCGAGGGCGCGAGGATCGGCGTCAGCAGCAGCGGCGCATAGGTCTTGCGGTACAGTGCCACGTCGCTCACCGACAGCGCGCCCAGCGTCTCGCCGTGGTAGCTGCCGGTGAGCGCGATGAAGCGGGTCTTGCCGCCATGGCCCTGGTTGAGCCAGTAGTGGAAGCTCATCTTCAGCGCCACTTCGATCGCCGCCGAGCCGTTGTCGGCGAAGAACACCTTGTCCAGCCCGGCCGGCGTGATGCGCACCAGTTCCTCGGCCAGCTCGATCGCCGGCGGATGGGTGAAGCCGGCGAAGATCACGTGCTCCAGCGTGCGCGCCTGCTCCGCCAGCGCGGCGGCGATGCGCGGGTTGGCGTGGCCGAACAGGTTGGTCCACCACGAGCTGATGCCGTCGAGGTAGCGGCGGCCTTCGGCGTCGACCAGCCACGCGCCCTCGCCGCGCACGATGGGCAGCATCGGGACGCCGCCGGCGACGGCGTGGTCGTGCATCTGGGTGCACGGATGCCAGATGTGCTTCAGGTCGCGCGCGGCGAGCGCGGCGTTGCGGTCGGCGGGGTTCGTCATCCGGTTATGATCGGCGGCCGTAGCTGCGCGCTCAAGTGCGCGCACGGAACTTGCGGAAAGCCTGCTTGAAACTCCTGGGAAAAATCCTTGCGGCCGTGGCCGTGCCGTTGCTGGCCATCGCGGCGCTGCTGTGGTGGTTGCCGGCGCGCTGGGCGATGCCGTTGCTGCAGCCGTCGCTGCATGGCGTGCTCCTGCAGCAGGCGGGCGGCACGCTGTGGGACGGCCATGCGGATGATGTGCGGTCGCCGGACGGTCGCGTGCCGGGACGCGTGCAGTGGCAGTTGTCGCATCGCGCCCTTTTCGGGCAGGTCGAGCTGCAGCTCGATTTCGCGGGGCCGCGGTTCGGCCTGCGCGGGCACATGCGGAAACTGCCGGCCGGCCAGGTGGAATGGAGCGGCCTGCAGGCGCATGCGGACCTGGCGGCACTGGCCGATCCGCGCCTTCGCCTGCCGCTGGGCCAGCCGCGCGGCGAGCTGGTGTTGAACGCGCAACATGCCGTACTGCAGGGCGGCTGGCCACTGGAGCTGCAGGCCGACTGGCAGTGGCGGCAAGCCGCGATGCATATGAAAAACGGCGATGTTCCGCTGGGTGATTTGCATGGCACGCTCGCCGCGCAGGGCGGCGTGATCCATGCACAATGGCAGGACGACGGCCAGGGCCCGCTGCGCACGACCGGCGAGTTCGCATTGAGCCCGCTGGGCTGGCGGCTCGAAGCCATGCTGCAGGCACGGCACGCCGACCCGGCGCTGCAGCGCTGGCTCGCCGCCCTGGGCCGGCCCGGTGCCGACGGCAGCATCCACATCACACGCAGCGGCGGCATGGCCGCCGCCATCACCGGAAAAACCGCACGATGAATGCCGAAACCGCCGCGCAGGCCCTCGCCGCCGCCCGCGAAGCCGCCGCCGCCGCCGCCGAGGTGATCCTGCATTACTGGAAGCGCGGTGTGGACGTGGAGATCAAGGGCGACGCCACACCGGTGACGGTGGCCGACCGCGAAGCCGAGCAGGCGATCCGCGCGGTGCTGAAAAAAGCCTTGCCGGAGGCGGGCATCTACGGCGAGGAATACGGCTTCGACGGCGTGAGCGATGGCCTGCTGTGGCTGGTCGATCCGCTGGACGGCACCAAGAGCTTCGTGCGCCGCACGCCGTTCTTCTCCACCCAGATCGCGCTGATGAATCGCGGCGAACTGGTGCTGGGTGTGTCCAGCGCGCCGGTGTACGGCGAGACGATGTGGGCCAGCGCGGGGCAGGGTACGTGCTTCGAAGGCGAACGCGTGCGCGTGGCGGATACCGTGGATTTCTCGCAGGCCTCGATCTCCACCGGCAACGTCAAGACGCTCACCGGCGACGCGCGCTGGGCTGCGCTGGGCGCGATGATCCGCGACAGCAACCGCATCCGCGGCTACGGCGATTTCTGCCATTACCACCTGCTCGCGCGCGGTGCGCTGGACCTGGTGGTCGAGTCCGACGTGAACATCCTCGACATCGCCGCGCTGGCGGTGATCGTGCGCGAGGCTGGCGGCGTGTTCACCGACCTGGACGGCCAGGCGCCGACGCTGGAAACGCGCAGCGTGCTGGCCGGCACGCCGGCGATCCACGCCGAAGCGTTGCGGCGGCTTTCGCTTGACCGCGATGGAGCGGGGTGACGGTGCGATCCATGATGGTCCTGCTGATGGCCCTGGCGGGCGCGAGCCCGACACTGCTTGCCACCCTGGTCGGCGGCGTGCTGGCCCTGGTGTTGTGGCAGTGCGCGCCGCGACCGGCCCTGCTGGTGCTGCTTGCCTGCGCGATGCAATTCGCGGTGACGCTGTTCGGCGCCTGGATGCAGGGCTGGTGGCTGCCGGCGGCAAGGGAGGCGGGCGAGCTCTCGCTGCAGCGTCTTTCCCTGTTCATGGGCGTCTGGGGCGTGTGCAGCAGCATCCTGCATGGCGCCGTGCTCGGCCTGCTGGTCTGGGCCGCGTTCGCCGGACGTCAGCAGGCACGAGCCCTGCCGCCGCCGATCGGGTGAGCCGGCTACAATCCGACGATGCCCAAGCCGCCCATCATCCACGCGAAGCGCGACATCGAGCGCAGCCGTTTCCTGCGTGCCGAGCAGGTTGACCTGGAGTTCTCCAACGGCGAGCGCCGCACCTACGAGCGCACGAAATCGGGCAGCCTCGGCGCGGTCATCATCGTGCCGATGCTGGATGCGGAAACCGTGCTGCTGGTGCGCGAGTACGGCGTGGGCCTCGAGCGCTACGAACTGGGCCTGCCCAAGGGCAGGCTCGATCCAGGCGAGACGGTGGAAGAAGGCGCCGACCGCGAGCTGAAGGAGGAGGTGGGCTACGGCGCGCGTCGCCTGACGCCGTTGCACGTGCTCTCGCTGTCTCCGTCCTACATGACCCACGTGGCGCACGTGGTGCTGGCGCAGGACCTCTATCCCGAGCGCCTCGAAGGCGACGAGCCCGAGCCGCTGGAAGTGGTGCCGTGGAAGCTCGCCGAGCTGCACACGCTGGTGGCGCGCGACGACGTCACCGAAGGCCGTTCCATCGCCGCGCTGTTCATGGCGCGCGAATACCTTGCCGGAAGGATGCAACTGAAGTGAGCGCGCCGTTCCAAGATTCCCTGCTGCTCGACATCGCCATGCTGGCGCATCGCGCGGGCGAAGCCATCCTCGAGGTCTACCGGCAGGACTTCGACGTCGAGCTGAAGGACGACCGCTCGCCGCTCACCGCCGCCGACCTCGCCGCGCAGAAGGTGATCGCCGAGGGCCTGGCCCTGCTCGATCCCGTGCTGCCGCTGGTTTCCGAGGAAGCCAGCCAGGTGTCGTGGGAGCAGCGTCGCGCGTGGGCGCGGCACTGGCTGGTCGACCCGCTGGACGGCACGCGCGAATTCGTGAAGCGCAATGGCGAGTTCACCGTCAACATCGCGCTGATCGACAGGCACGAGCCCGTGCTGGGCGTGGTGCTGGCCCCGGTCACCGGCGACCTGTACGCCGCCGCGCGCGGCATCGGCGCATGGTGGCAGGCCGGGGACGGCGGCGACTGGGAGCGCATCGGCACGCGCGCACTGGCGCGGCCGGCCGTCGTCGCCGGCAGCCGTTCGCACGGGGGCTCGCAGGAGGAAGCCCTGCACCGCCTGCTCGGCGAGGGCTTCGTGCTGCAACCGCTGGGCTCCTCGCTGAAGTTCTGCCTGCTGGCGCGCGGCGGCGCGGACGTCTACCTGCGCCTGGGCCCCACCAGCGAATGGGACACCGCCGCCGCGCAATGCGTGCTGGAGGAAGCCGGCGGTGCCGTGCTCGACCTGCACGGCAAGCCGTTGCGCTACGACCGTGGCGAATCGCTGCTCAACCCCGAGTTCATCGCGGTGGGCGACGCCGGCCTCGACTGGGTGGCCAGGCTGCACGACGCCGGCCTGCCATGAGCGACGCCCCGCGTCGCGGCATCGACGAGCTGCTGGCGGTCATGGCGCGCCTGCGCGACCCCGAGCGGGGTTGCCCATGGGACGTGCAGCAGGACTTCGCCAGCATCGCGCCCTACACCATCGAGGAGGCCTACGAGGTGGCCGACGCGATCGATCGCGGCGACTTCGACGACCTGCGCGAGGAACTGGGCGACCTGCTGCTGCAGGTGGTATTCCATGCGCAGATGGCGGCCGAGCAGGGACGCTTCGACTTCGACGACGTGGCGCAGGCGATCAACGCCAAGATGATCCGCCGCCACCCGCACGTGTTCGGCGACGCGCATTACGCGGACCTCGGCGCGCAGAAGCAGGCGTGGGAAGAATTGAAGGCGGCCGAACGCGCCGCGAAAGGCGGGGTGCACGACGCCAGCGCGCTGGCCGGCGTCTCGCATGGCCTGCCGGAATGGAAGCGCGCGACCAAGCTGCAGCAACGCGCCGCCACCGTGGGCTTCGACTGGCCCGACCATCGCCCGGTGCTCGACAAGCTGGCCGAGGAACTCGACGAAGTGCGCGCCGAATTCGACGCCGGCGCCGACCCGGCGCGGCTGGAGGACGAGATCGGCGACGTGCTGTTCGTGGCGGCCAACCTCGCCCGCCATGCCGGGGTGGATTTCTCGCGTGCCCTGCGCCACGCCAACGCCAAGTTCGAGCGCCGCTTCCGCCGCATGGAGCAACTGGCCGCCACGGCAGGCGGCACGCTGGCCGGACACGACCTCGCCGCGCAGGAGGCGCTGTGGCAGCAGGTCAAGCGGGAAGAAGGCTGACCGTCGGCTTTGCGTAGGAGCACCCTGTGCGCGAACGCCCTTGGCCCTGATCGAAGCGTCAGAGCCTTCGCGCACGGGGTGTGCTCTACGGCAAGCGGCTTGCAACCTTTTGCCGTCCTGCCGCATCAGAACAGGCGATACCCAACCAGGAGTCCTGCCATGCGCCGCACCGCCCTTGCCCTGTTGCTGCTTGCCCCGTTCGCCGCCTATGCCGCCGACGGCTGCAAATACCAGGCACCGCGCAACCTGCAGGTCGACCTCGCCGGCGTGCGCGGCGTGCAGATCGACGTCAACAGCTACGACCTGCACGTCAACGGCGCGCCGGGCGCGCGGCAACTGGTGGTGAACGGCCGCGCCTGCGCCTCCGACCAGTCGCTGCTGGACAAGCTGCAGATCACCCAGCGCCGCGAGGGCGACCAGCTCATCATCGAACTGGGCGGGCAGAACACCTTCTCGTTCCATCTGTTCGGCAGCTTCTCCACGAACCTCGAAGCCAACGTGCAACTGCCGCCGGAACTGCCGGTGACCGTGCGCGTGGGCTCGGGCGACGCCAGCGTGCACGGCGTGCAGCAGTTGCACAGCTCGGTGGGTTCGGGTGACCTGCACGTGTCCAGCATCGCCGGGGCGTTCGACACCAGCGTGGGCTCGGGCGACGTGGACGCCAGCGACGTGGGCAGCCTGCAGGCCGGCTCGGTGGGTTCGGGCGACCTGAAGGTGAGCGGCATCAAGGGCGACGCGAAGGTCGGCAGCATCGGCTCCGGCGACGTGACCCTGCACAACGTGGGCGGCAGCGTGCATGCGGACACGCTGGGCTCGGGCGACCTCGGCGTGCACGACGTGGGTGGCGACCTCACCCTCGGCGCCAAGGGCAGCGGCGACGTCAGCCAGAGCGGGGTGAAGGGCAAGGTCAACGTGCCGCGCGACGACGATTGATCGCGTGCCGGCCCCGGCGCCTGCCCTGTGTAGGAGCACCCTGTGCGCGAATGCTCTAGGCCCTGATCGAAGCGTCAGAGCATTCGCGCACAGGGTGCTCCTACGCGTTGCTATCCCAGCCACCGCCATGCCAGATACACCAACGGCGCGCTCACCAGCAGGAACGGGATCGACACGCGGTGGAACAGCCGCAGTCCATGCGGCTGGTTCGCCAGCCGCAATGCGATCAGGTTGGCCAGCGAACCGATCGCCAGCCCGGCGCCGCCCACGTTCACCGCCACCGCCAACGCGGTGGCGTCATGCGCGCGATCCAGCAGCAGCACGGTGGCCGGCACGTTGCTGATGACCTGCGAGATCGCGATGCCGCAGGCGAACAAGGTCAGCGGGCGATCGAGCGCGAGCCGGTCGAGGCCATGCCGCACCAGCGGCAGTTCGGCGAAGTGGCCAAGGCACAGGAAGATCGCCACGAACGTGGCCAGCAGCAGCCAGTCGATGCGGGCGGGCACGTGCCGGGCGATCAGCGCATAGGCCGCGGCGAGCACCAGTGCGCCGGGCAGGGCCAGCCCGTATTCCATCGCCAGCACCATCAGCAGCAGCGCGAGCAGCGAGCCTGCGGCCAGCGGCGCGGCTACCGGGTGGCCGTCCACCTGCGAGGGGCGTAGCATCGCGCGGCCTTTCGGCAACCACGCCAGCGTGAGCGCCGCCACCAGCGCGAACATCACGGCCGCCGCGGGCAGCATCGCCAGCGCGAAGCGCGGGAACGGCGATTGCGCGTGCTGCCACAGCAGCAGGTTCTGCGGATTGCCTATCGGGCTGAGCGTGCTGCCCGCGTTCACCGCCAGCGCCTCCAGCACCGCCATGCGCGCCACCGGCAGGTTGGAGATGGCGCCGATCGCCAGCGTCAGCGGCACGACCAGGAACAGGCTCACATCGTTGGTCAGCACCGTGGCCAGCAGGGCGGCGCTCGTCACCAGCAGCAGGCCCAGCGCACGCAGGCTGTGCACGCGTGCCGCCAGTGCGCCCGCCGCGTGCTGCACCAGCCCGCTGTCGCGGATACCCTGGATCGCCAGCATCAGGCCGAGCAGGCCAGCCAGCGTGGGGAGCTGCAGCCAGCGGCGATAGTCCGCCAGCGGCCGCGGGTCGAACAGCGCCAGGGCGAGCGCGAGCGCGGCGAACAGCAGCAACAGCCATTCGGATTTCAGCCTGGCGCGCCAGCCGCTGGCGACGGCAACCAGGGTCATTCGCGATCCTGGTTGCCGTTCCTGCGGTTACTGGCGCCAATCGCGACGCCGATGGCGATGCCCACGCCGATGCCCAGCGCGAGGTTGTGCATCGCGACACCGATGGCCGTGCCGATGGCTACGCCGAGGCCAAGGCCCATGGCCATTTTGCGTTGACGCTCGGGACCGGGTTTGCCGGATGGAGTCTGGTCGGCCATGGGTGTTTCCTTGTCGGTGGAGAAGTCGGTGGAGAACGAACTCTGCAGGTCTGATCGATCCGGGCGGGGCATCACCATTCGCCCAGGCCCTCCAGTTCGTACAGTTTCTTCCAGCTTGGCCTGGCACGAACCAAGTCCGCCAGCCGTTTCAGCGCTGGCCATTCGGTGGCGGGGCGCGGCATGTTGCGCGACCAGCGCATCAGCATGGCCAGCAGCAGGTCGGCGCCGGAGAAAGTCGCCCCGAGCAGGTAGGGGCCGTGCTGCGCAAGTTGCGCGTCGAGCAGGTTCCACACCGCCTCGATCTTCGTTTGCAGGGCCGCGCGGACCTCCGGCGTGTGTTCCGCCATGCCCAGGTCGGCGGGATAGAACCAGAAGCGGTAGGCGGACATCAGCGTGTTGCTGAGATAGACCACCCACTGCTGCCACGCCTCGCGCTCCGGCGTGCCCGGCGGCGGGATCAGCTTCGCCCCGGGATGGCGTTCGGCCAGCATCGTCAGCAGCGCGGCCGACTCGTTGCGCGGCCGGCCGTCGATCACCAGCGTCGGCACCACGCCGCGCGGGTTGAGCTTGAGGTATTCGTCGCCGTGCTGCGCGTCGCGCTCGAAATCGACCAGCCGCAACTCGTAGGGCGCGCCGATTTCCAGCAGGGCCAGGTGCACCACCATGCTGGCGGTGCCGGGGGAGTAGTAGAGCGTGTACATGGGATCTCCGCGTCGTGGTGCGAACCCATTGATGGTGAGGCTTGCCTTACCCCTCCCGCAACAGCCGCATCGGCGAAGTGCGCGCCACCTTGCGCGTGCCGGCCAGTCCCAGCAGCATCACCACGCAGGCGCAGCCCAGCGCGCCCAGTGCCAGCGGCGCGAGCGGCGGTACGAAGCCGTCGATGTGGAAGATCGCGTGGCCCAGCCACAGCCCGGCGCCTGCGCTGCCCAGCGCCGCGGTGAGGCCGGCGATCAGGCCGAGCAGGGCGAACTCGCAGGCGGCGGCC
The DNA here is from genome assembly GCF_014842975.1 of Rhodanobacter sp. DHB23. Classification (GTDB taxonomy): domain Bacteria; phylum Pseudomonadota; class Gammaproteobacteria; order Xanthomonadales; family Rhodanobacteraceae; genus Rhodanobacter_A. Next base: position 229,368 of record NZ_JACYXK010000023.1, read on the forward strand.
ACGCGCAGTTGCGCGCGGCGCGCGCCCAGCGTGCGCAGCAACGCAGCTTCGTGGCGGCGTTCGGCCGCGCTGGCGGCGAGCGAGGCGGCCAGCACCAGCGCGCCGGCGAGCAGGCTGAAGGCCAGGATCCAGCGCACCGCGCTGCCCACGCGGTCGACGATCTGGCGGATGCGCGCCAGCAGGTCGTCCACGTCCACCAGGCTGAGGTTCGGGTAGTCACGCGACAGCTGCGCCATCGCCTGCGCGTGGCCCGGCGCCAGGTGGAAGCTGGCCAGCCAGGCGTGTGGCAGCGCGCCCGCGTGCGCGGGGTCGAGCAGCAGGAAGAAATTGACCCGGAACGAACTCCAGTCCACCTGGCGGAAGCTGGCGACCTTCGCGTCGAGGTGGCCTTCGCCCACGTCGAAGCGCATCGTGTCGCCCAGCTTCAGCGCGAACATGTCGCGCCACATGCGATCCACCGATACCTCGGCCTGCGCCTGCGCGGGCCCGAACCACTGGCCGGCGATCACCCGGTTGGCGGGCGGCAGCGCGTCGGACCATGACAGGCGCAACTGGCGGTCGGCCCATTCCTTCGCGCGCGGGTCGGCGAAGTGCAGGCTGTCGATCGGTTTGCCGTTGATCGCGGTGAGCTTGCCCACCGCCAGCGGCATCATGTTGAGCTGGTCGGCGCCGATGCGCGCGAGGGTCGGCGCGAAGTTGCCGCGCTGTTCGTCCTGCAGGTTCAGCGCGAACCAGTTCGGCGTGTCGGCGGGTAGTTCGCGGCGCCAGCCGTCGAGCAGCGCCGGGGCCACCACCGACAACAACAGCAGCGCGGTGAGGCCGAGCGCGAGCGCGGTGGCCTGCACCACGCTGAGCCCGCGCCGCCGCGCCAGTGCGGCCAAGCCGAGCCGCAAGGCGGGATGCGCGCCCGGCGCCACGCGGCGCGCCAGCCACAGCAGCAGGGTCGCGAGCAGCGCGGCGACCAGCGCCACGCCGGCGAGGCTGGCGGCAAGGATGCCGGCGAGTTGCAGCGAGCCGCTCTGGCTCCAGATCAACGCCAGCGCCACCAGCACGGGCAGCAGGTACAAGGCGTCGAAGCGGCGCACGCGCCGCGCGAGGCTTTGCCGGAACACGGCGACGGGCGGCACCTCGGCCAGCCGCAGCAACGGCGGCAGCGCGAAACCAGCCAGCACCGCCAGCCCCATCGCCGCCGCGAGCAGCGCGGGCAGCCATGGCAACTCGGTGGGGATGCCGCCGAACAGCATGCTGGCGAATTGCCAGGCCAGTTGCGCCGTGCCCAGCGTGAGCACGGTGCCGGCCAGCGCGATCGGCAAGGCCAGGGTGGCGAGGGTGAGCAGCAGCAGGCCGAGCACGCGCCGGCGCGGCGTGCCCAGCGCGCGCAGCAGCGCCACTTCGGGCGTCTTGCGCCGCGCATAGCGCTGCGCGGACAGCGCGATCGCCACGCCGGCCAGCAGGGCGGCGAGCAGGGCGGTGAGATGCAGGAAGGCACCGGCGCGGTCGAATGCCGTGCGCATGCGTTCCTGCGTCTGCTCCGGCGTGATGAGTTCGGCGCCTTGCGGCAGGGTTTGTCGTTGCGCCCAGTCGCGCCAGCGCCGCACGGCATCCGGCGCGCCGGACAGCAGAAGGCGATGTTGCGCGCGGCTGCCGACGCCGAGCAGGCCGGCCTGCTCGGCGTCGGCAAGGCTCATCAGTGCGCGGGGAGCCAGGGATACCAGCGCGCCGCCATCGGGCTGCTGTACCAGTTCCGCCGCGATGCGCAGTTCCCTGCCGCCGAGCTGCAGCGTGTCGCCCGGCGTGAGCGACAGCGCCACCAGCGCGCGATGGTCGAGATACACCGTGCCGCCCGCAGGGCCGTGGCCGTTGCGCTGGTGGCCGTTGGCATCGGCCAGCACCAGTTTGCCGCGCAGCGGATAGGCGACGTCGGTGGCTTCCACGTCGAGCAACTGGCTGCGGCCGTTGGCGAAAGCCACGCTGGGGAAGCCGGCGGCGCGGGCGGTGGCGAGCCCGTCGCGGCGCGCTTCATCGGCATACGGCTGCGGCACCTGCTGTGGCGCGGAAACGCCGATGTCACCGCCGATCAGTTCCGCCGCGCTGGCGAGGATGCCACGCTCCACCCGCGTCGCCAGCGTGGCCACCACGCCCAGCGCCAGCACGGCCAGCAACAGGGAGCCGGCCAGGGTACGCAGTTCGGGGAGGCGCCATTCGCGGCGCAGGTTGCGGAGGGCGAGGCGCAGGAGGTTCATGGCTGCGCTCCGGTGGATGCATGTGCGACGTCTTGCGCTTGGCGTGCTCCGCTCCCCTCGCCCGCTTGCGGGAGAGGGGTTGGGGGAGAGGGCGCTTTTGCTTTGGCTGTGTTATCGCAAGGGACAGAGCGGTTTCGACCGCCTGTCGGCGGCCGAGCTACTTCTCTTTTGCTTGTCCAAAAGAGAAGTAGCCAAGAGAAAACGACACCCCGATGGCGCGCCCTCCGGGCATCCTGCCCTGCGGGTACGCGGGTGAGCTGCGGGGTTTTTCGACGGGACTCCTGTCCCGGCGAAAAACTGGCCGGCATCCATGCCGGCCACCCTGCGGGCTTTCCTCCGCCCACCCGCCGCGCCATAGGGGCCCCGGGTAGAGCAGCGCGCTCCCGGCGCGCAGAAGCAAGAGCACCCCACCCCAGCCCTCCCCTGCAAGCAGGGGAGGGAGACAGCGAGCCGCAAGGCCGTGGCGCTTCGCTTTTGCCGTTGTTGTTGCCATTGCTTCTGGCGCGCACGATGCGCGCCTGCTCTTGCGGGGCCCCTGGGCGGCGGTGAGGCGGGGACGGCCAGGCCGCGCAGCGGGCGAGCCCAGGGAAGGGCTCGCCTTTTCGCGCGGGCAGGAGCCCGCTCGAAAAGCCCGGTCCCGCCTCACGGACTTGCCGGGCAGGAGGCCCGGCAAGCGCCAACCGGGGTGGCCTTCTCTTTTGGTTACTTTTCTCTTGGCCACGCAAGAGAAAAGTGACTCGGGCGCCGACAGGCGCACGAAACCGCTTCGTCGCTTGCGACAACCCAGCACGAGCAAAAGCCCCGCTCCCCCAACCCCTCTCCCGCAAGCGGGAGAGGGGAGGAGTGCGCAGCATCTCGCGCATACAGGCGACGGGAAGAGCGTGCGCGCTCATGCGCCCACCACTACGCGCCCTTCCTGCAACTCGATGCGCCGTTCGCAACGCGCCGCGAGCTGTGTGTCATGGGTCACCAGCACGAGCGTGGTGCGGTGGTCGCGATTGAGCGCAAACAGCAGATCGGTGATGTGGTGGCCGGTGCGCTGGTCGAGGTTGCCGGTGGGTTCGTCGGCGAACAGCAGGCGCGGACCGTGCACGAAGGCGCGGGCGATGGCCACGCGCTGCTGCTCGCCGCCGGAGAGTTGCGCCGGATAGTGCCGCCGTCGTGCGGCGAGGCCGACGGCTTCCAGCGCCGCCCGCGCCTTGCCGCGCGCCTGCGCGTCGCCCTCCAGCTCCAGCGGCAGCATCACGTTTTCTTCCGCGCTGAGCGCGGGCAGCAGGTGGAAGGACTGGAACACGAAGCCCACCAGGCGGCGGCGCAGGTCGGCGCGCGCTTCCTCGTCCATGCCCTCCAGCGCGTGGCCGTCGAGCCGGATGCTGCCGCTGCTGGGCGTGTCCAGTCCGGCGAGCAGGCCGAGCAGGGTGGTCTTGCCCGAGCCGGAGGCGCCGACGATGGCGAAGCTCTCGCCGTCCGCCACCTGCAGGCCGACCCCGTCGAGTATGTCCAGCCGCCCCTCGGGGCCGTGCACCGACTTGCTAACATCGTGCACGTCGAGAACCAACCGGGGCGTGTCTTTCATGCGTCGTTTCCTGTGCCTGCTGTCGCTGTTGTTCGGGTTTGCCGCCACCGCGCATGCCGCATCCCCGCGTACCGTGCTGGTGCTGGGCGATTCGCTTTCCGCCGCGCACAACATCGCGGTGGAGCAGGGCTGGGTGCATCTGCTGGAAGTCCGTCTGGGCAAGATGGTGCCGCCATGGGTCGTGGTCAATGCCAGCATCAGCGGTGAGACCTCGTTGTCCGGGCGCAATCGCCTGCCGGCGTTGCTGGCGACGTATCGCCCCGCGGTGGTGGTGATCGAGCTGGGCGCGAACGATGGCCTGCAGGGGCTGCCGCTGCTGCAGTTGCGCGACAACCTCGACGCCATGGTCGGCGCCGCGCAGGCCACGCACGCCAGGGTGCTGCTGCTGGGCATCGAGCTGCCGGTGAACTACGGCCCGCAATACCGCGACGGCCTGCGCGCGGTGTATGCCGACCTGGCGAAGCGCATGCACGTGGCGCTGCTGCCCTTCCTGCTCGACGGCGTGGCGCTGGATCCCGCCCTGATGCAGGACGATGGCCTGCACCCCAACGCCGCCGGCGAGCCGAGGGTGCTGGGGAACGTATGGGGTGCGCTGCAGCCGCTATTGGGGCATTAGCGCGGTTTTCACACAATCATCACCGGGCGCCCGGTTAGCTCTTCACATTTGTGAAACCATGTGGAGGATGCGACATGAACGGACATGTTGAGCAGTCCGGCCTGATCCTGCTGGTGGAAGACAGCCGCCAGATCGCCGAACCCGTGGGCGCGGCGCTGGAGCGCAGCGGCTATTCCGTGGACTACGCGGCCGACGGCCCCAGCGGCCTGCACCTGGCGGTGGCCAGCAGCTACGACGCGATCGTGCTCGACCTCAACCTGCCCGGCATGGACGGGCTGGAGGTCTGCCGCAAGCTGCGCCGCGAAGCGAAGAAAGCCACGCCGGTGCTGATGCTCACGGCGCGCGGCACGCTGGAGGACAAGCTCGCCGGGCTGGAGTCCGGCGCCGACGACTACCTCGTCAAGCCGTTCGAGGTGCGCGAGCTGGATGCGCGGCTGCGTGCGCTGATCCGCCGCGACCGGCGGCAGGTTTCCACCGAGGTGCTGCACGTGGGCGACATGACGCTGGACACCGCCACGCTGCGGCTGACCCGCGCGGGGCAGGAACTCTCCGCGTCGCCGATCGGCCTGAAGCTGCTGGCGATCCTGATGCGCGAGTCGCCGCGCGTGGTGAGCCGGCGCGACATCGAGCGCGAGATCTGGGGCGACATGCTGCCCGACTCCGACACGCTGCGGTCGCACCTGTACAACCTGCGTCGCGTGATCGACAAGCCCTTCCCGCGCCCGTTGCTGCACACCATCCACTCCGCCGGCTACCGGCTCGCGGACCTCGACGCGGAAGTGGCGTCGGCGCGCATGGCGTAAGGCGGTCCTTGCCGTCCAGGCACGCCGCCGGCGCCATGCGTAGGAGCGCACCCTGTGCGCGATTGCCTTGATGCTCAATCGGAGCAGAAGCAATCGCGCACAGGGTGCGCTCCTACGGGAGGGCACCGTGTCCGCAGCAGCGGCGCCTACTGCTTCAGCGAAGGGCTCACCGCGAACGCGCAGCCCGTCTTCGCCTTCACCTCGTCCAGCGTCACGCCGTCCTGCAGTTCGATCAGGGTGAGGCCCCTGCCTTTCTCCACCTCGAACACGGCAAGGTCGGTGATGATCAGGTCCACGCATTCCTTGCCGGTGACCGGCAGGTCGCACTGGTCCTTGATCTTGGGCGAGCCGTCCTTCGCGCAGTGCTCCATCAGCACCACCACGCGGCGCACGCCGCTGACCAGGTCCATCGCGCCACCGGGACCCTTCACCATCTTGCCGGGCACCATCCAGTTGGCGAGGTCGCCTGCGACCGAGACTTCCATGCCGCCGAGGATGGCCAGGTCGATGTGGCCGCCGCGGATCATCGCGAACGATTCGGCACTGGAAAAGAAGCTGGAGCCGGGCAGGGTGGTGACGGTCTGCTTGCCCGCGTTGATCAGGTCGGGATCGATCTGCGCCTCGGTGGGGAAGGGGCCGATGCCGAGCAGGCCGTTCTCCGACTGCAGCACCACGTCCATGCCGTCGGGGATGTAGTTGGCCACCAGGGTGGGGATGCCGATGCCCAGGTTCACGTAGAAGCCGTCGCGCAGCTCCTTCGCGGCGCGCTGCGCCAGCGCGGTGCGCATCGGGCTTTCCTTGCCGGTGTTGGCGCCGGCGATGGTGCGGAACTCGATGCGCTTCTCGTACGACGGTCCCTGGATGATGCGGTCGACGTAGATGCCCGGCACGTGGATGTTGTTCGGGTCCAGCGTGCCCACCTCGACCAGTTCCTCCACCTCGGCCACGCAGACCTTGCCGCAGGTGGCGATCATCGGGTTGAAGTTGCGCGCGGTCTCGCGGAACACCAGGTTGCCGAGGCGGTCGCCCTTCCAGGCCTTGACGATGGCGACGTCGGCGCGGATCGCTTCCTCCAGCACGTATTCCTTGCCGTCGAACAGCTTGGTCTCCTTGCCCTCGGCCAGCTGGGTGCCGAACGCGGTGCGCGTGTAGAAGCCGGGGATGCCGGCGCCGCCGGCGCGCAGTTTCTCGGCCAGCGTGCCCTGCGGCACCAGGTGCAGTTCCAGTTCGCCGGCCAGCACCTGGCGCTCGAATTCCTTGTTCTCGCCCACGTAGGAGGCGTACACCCGCTTCACCTGCCGCGTCTTCAGCAGCGGGCCCATGCCGAAATCGTCCACGCCGGCGTTGTTGCCCACGATGGTGAGGCCCTTGGTGCCGGCCGCGAGCAGGGCGGCGATCAGGTTCTCCGGGATGCCGCACAGGCCGAAGCCGCCGGCCGCGATCGTCATGTTGTCGAACAGCAGGCCGTCGAGCGCCTGGGTCGCTGTTGCGTGGACCTTGTCCATTGCCGTGCCTTCGTGCAGGGAAACCAGCTGCCAAGGATACGACGGATCGACGCCGGGTCGTGTTGTACGAAGGTTCCAGGCGCCCGCACGGCGGGAGCCGTCCGCCGCGTGGCACAACTTTTTGCTGCCTCCTGGCCCATGGCGAAGGCCGTCCGGCGGCGAATCGCCGGAAAGCCACCTCCATGTAGCCGTCTCTTGCACATCCCGGACATTTCCGCCGCATGGATCCAGACCGCTTGACGGTTTGAGTTTACGCATGTAAACATGAATTCACTTACAGGCGTAAACGGTGATGCCATGGCTGTCAGCGAAGCCGAAGCGGTGGTGATGGAGGTGCTCTGGCGCGCGGCGCCGCGCAGCGCCGAGGAGATCCTCGCCGAGGTCGGCCCGGCGCAGGGCTGGCAGGAGGGCACGGTGAAATCCCTGCTCAACCGCCTGCTGAAGAAGAAGGCGGTGAAGGCCGAGAAGGATGGCCGTCGCTACCTCTACACGCCGCTGCTGAGCCGCGGGAAGTACGTTTCGCAGGAGAGCAAGGGATTGCTCGACCGCCTGTTCGACGGTCGCGTGGCGCCGCTGGTGGCGCATTTTTCCGAGCAGCGCAAGCTGACGAAGAAGGACATCGCCGAACTGCGCAAGCTGCTGAAGGAGCTCGACGATGAACAAGCTTGAATCGCTGGCCTTCGCATGGGCCGCGCGCGGCTGGTTAGCATTGTTGGCATTCACCGCGGGGGTGTTGGTCGTGGCCGCCCTGCGCAAGCCCGGCCGGCGCTGGTTCGGCGCGGAGCGTGCGTTCCAGTTGTGGCTGTTGCCGCCGCTGGCCGTGCTGGCCAGCCAGTTGCCGCACGCCGTCGCGGCGCCGGCCTCCTTGCCACCGCTGGTCTACGCGATCACCTCGGCCGTCGCCGCACCGTTGCCGGGCGCAGCGGGCGCCAGTGGTTTCGACTGGCGCATGGGCGCCTCGCTGCTGTGGTTGGCCGGTCTGCTCGCCGTGCTCGCGCTTATCGTTATGGCGCAGCATCGTTATCGCAGGCGCCTGCGCAGCGCCACGCCGTTGCCGCAGGCCTCGTTGCGCTGGCCGGTGCTGCGCGCCACGGATGCCGATACCGGCCCGGCGCTGGTCGGCGCCTGGCGCAGCCGCATCGTGCTGCCGGCGGATTTCGCGGAGCGCTACGACGCCACCGAGCAGGCGCTAATCCTCGCCCATGAGGGTGCGCATGCGCGTCGCGGCGATGGCTGGTGGAGCCTGCTGGCGCACGCGCTGGTCGCGCCGCTCTGGTTCCACCCGCTGGCCTGGTGGGCGCTGGCCGCGCTGCGCCATGACCAGGAACTGGCCTGCGACGCCGCCGTGCTGCGCGAGCACGGCACGCAACGCCGCAGCTATGCGAATGCGATGTTGAAAACCCGGTCGGCAGCACTCGCGTTGCCGGTGGGCTGCGCGTGGTCCCCTCGTCATCCACTCACGGAGCGTATTGCCATGTTGAAGCAGAAGCCAGTTTCCAGCTCGCGTCGTCATGCGGGCGCCGTTGTCCTGGTCGTGTTCGCCGGCATGGCGGCAGGTGTGGCTTATGCGGCTGCAGTGCCGGCTGTAATAACCAGCGACCGCTATGCGCTGGAATGGAACGTGTCGTTCGACGGCAAGCCTGCGCAGAAGCTCAAGAAAATGTGCCTGAAGCCAGGCGAATACGCGAATGTAAACGGTGTCGCCACGGAGGTGCCGCCGTGGCAGGGGCGTGTTGCCATGTTTCCTGCTGAAAAGGGCGAGATTGAAATACGCGCGGACATGAGCGGAGGAACCTTGGACAAGCCAACGCACCCGATCCTGCGAACCATGCCGGGACGGCCGGCCATCATCCAAATAGGCAACGTTGATAGCAAGAGCGGCAGCTTCAAGGGTATCAGACTGATGATGACAGCCAACATCGGCTGTTGAGTCTCGCCGCACAGGTGCGGCAGGCGCGGCTCGCTATACTTTTCCCCGTTGTCCTCAGGGAAAGAGTCCCGTGAAGCCGCGCCGCCTGTTGCCCGCCCTTGCCGCCCTCGGAGTCGCCGCGATGAGCCATGCCGCCACGCCACCCGTGCTGGTGATCCACGGCGGCGCCGGCGTCATCAAGCGCGACCTCACGCCGGCGAAGGAGAAGGCGATACGCGCGGCGCTGACGAAGGCGCTGCAGGACGGCTACGCGCAGCTCAAGGCCGGCAAGGATGCGGTGGACGCGGTGAGCGCCGCCATCGTGGTGCTGGAGGACGATCCGGACTTCAACGCCGGCCGGGGCGCGGTGTTCACCCACGACGGCAGGAACGAGCTGGACGCGGCGATCATGGACGGCGACAGCCAGGGCGCCGGCGCGGTGACCGGCGTCACGCGCATCAGGAACCCGATACTGCTGGCGCGCGCGGTGATGGAAAAGACGCCGTACGTGATGCTCTCCGGCGCCGGCGCCGAGGTGTTCGCGCAGAGCATCGGCATGCCGCTGGTCGATCCGTCCTACTTCCGCACCGAGGAGCGCTGGCAGCAGTTGCAGAAGGCGCTGAAGGAGGACGCGGCCGGCAAGTCGCATGCGGATGGGGAAACCGAAAAGCATTTCGGCACCGTGGGCGCGGTGGCGCTGGACGCGCAGGGCCATCTCGCCGCGGGCACCTCCACCGGCGGCATGGTCGACAAGCGCTGGGGCCGCATCGGCGATTCGCCGATCATCGGCGCCGGCACGTATGCCAACAGCGACTGCGCGGTGTCGGGCACCGGCTGGGGCGAGTACTACATCCGCACCGTGGCGGCGCACGCGATCTGCATGCAGGTGAGCGAGATGCGCGTGCCGCTCAAGCGCGCCGCGGCGGTGGTGATCAACCAGCAGATCCCCGCGCTGGGCGGCAACGGCGGCGCGATCGCACTGGACGCGCACGGCAACATCGCCATCCCGTTCAACACCGACGGCATGTACCGCGGCTGGATCGACGCCAGCGGCGTGCCGCACGTGGCGATCTACGGCGACGAGGACGACGGCACCTCCGTGCCGCCGGCGCCCGCCGAAAGCACGGGCGATCCCGACGGGCAACCGTAGGAGCGCACCCTGTGCGCGATGGCTCTGATGTTTGATCGAAGCCAAGAGCCATCGCGCACAGGGTGCGCTTGTGTCTGCCCAAATCCGTAAAGTGGAAGCGGAGAGCGATGTGCGGCACGCCGAAGGCGCGCAGTGTTGGAAGCACGAGTAGGAGCCCGAGCGGCCGCACATCGACCTC
>NZ_JACYXK010000024.1 GCF_014842975.1 Rhodanobacter sp. DHB23
TCACGACGGTGACGGGCAATGGCAGCAACAGCAACACGCTGACGGGCAGTGGCCAGACCTACGCGCTGGACAACAGCGTGGCGGACAAGGGCAGCAGCGGTGGCGTGAGCTGGACATCGTTCGGGAATATCACGGATGCGACGGGCACGGTGGACTTCGGCACGGGCGGCAGCGTCACGGGCAGCGTGACGGCGGCGACGCTGAACTACGGCAGCTACGGCAGTGCGGTGACGTTCGCCCTGTCGGACGGCGTCGGGGCGACGACGGGCATCGGCGGCACGTGGAGTGGTGTCACCACGGTCACGGGCAGCAATAACAGCGACACGCTCACGGGCAGTGGCCAGACCTACACGCTTACCGGCGCCAATGCGGGCGGCAACGGCACGGTGAACTGGACGTCGTTCGAGAACATCACGGATGCGACGGGTGCGGTGAACTTCGGCACTGCGGGCAGCATCGCCGGGAACCTGACCGCGAAGACGCTGAACTACGGCAGCTACGGCAGTGCGGTGACGTTCGCCCTGTCGGACGGCGTCGGGGCGACGACGGGCATCGGCGGCACGTGGAGTGGCGTCACGACGGTGACGGGTAGCGGCCACAGCGACACGCTCACGGGCAGCGGCCAGACTTATGCACTCACCGGTGCGAATGCAGGCAACAACGGTACGGTGAACTGGACCTCGTTCGAGAACATCGCGGATGCGACGGGCACGGTGAACTTCGGCACCGCGGGCAGCATCGCCGGAAACCTGACGGCGGCAACGCTGAATTACGGTGGCTACGGCACGGCGGTGACATTCGACGTGTCGGACGGCAGCAACAGGTCGACGGGCATCGGCGGCACGTGGAGCGGTGTCACGACGGTCACGGGCAGCGGCCACAGCGACACGCTCACGGGCAGCGGCCAGACTTATGCACTCACCGGTGCGAACACAGGCAACAACGGCACGGTGAACTGGACGTCGTTCGAGAACATCGCGGATGCGACGGGTGCGGTGAACTTCGGTACCGCGGGCAGCGTCAGCGGGAACGTGACGGCGGCCTCGCTGAACTATGGCAGCTACGGCACGGCGGTGACGTTCGCCCTGGCGGATGGCGTCGGGGCGACGACAGGCATCGGTGGCACGTGGAGCGGCGTCACGTCGGTCACGGGCAGCGGCAGCAACAGCAACACGCTGACGGGCAATGGCCAGACCTATGCGCTCACGGGGGCGAACGCGGGCGGCAACGGCACGGTGAACTGGACCTCGTTCGAGAACATCACGGATGCGACGGGTGCGGTGAACTTCGGCACCGCGGGCAGCATCGCGGGGAACCTGACGGCGAAGACGCTGAGCTACGGCAGCTATGGCACGGCGGTGACGTTCGACCTGTCGGACGGCAGCAACAAGAGCACGGGCATCGGTGGCACGTGGAGCGGCGTCACCACGGTCGCGGGCAGCGGGAACAGCGACACGCTCACGGGCAGCAGCCAGACCTACACGCTCACCGGCGCGAACGCGGGCAACAACGGCGCGGTGAGCTGGACGTCGTTCGAGCAGATCGCCGACGCGGGCGTTGGCACGATCGAGGCGACGGGTGGTCAGGTCTACAACCTGACCGGCGGCAATGCCGGCACGGTGGCGACGCTGTTGCCGGGCGGCTTCACCGGTATCGGCAACCTGGGCGATGCGGCAGGCACGGTCAACTTCGGCACGACGGGTAGCGTCAGCGGGAACGTGACGGCGGCCTCGCTGAACTATGGCAGCTACGGCACGGCGGTGACGTTCGCCTTGGCGGACGGCGTCGGGGCGACGACAGGCATCGGCGGCACCTGGACGGGTGTCACGACAGTCGCGGGCAGCAGCCACAGCGACACGCTCACGGGCAGCGGCCAGACCTACGCGCTCACCGGTGCCAATGCGGGCGGCAACGGCACGGTGAACTGGACGTCGTTCGAGAACATCACGGATGCGACGGGTGCGGTGAACTTCGGCACCGTGGGCAGCATTGCCGGGAACCTGACCGCGAAGACGCTGAACTACGGCAGCTACGGCAGTGCGGTGACGTTCGCCCTGGCGGACGGCGTCGGGGCGACGACAGGCATCGGCGGCACCTGGACGGGTGTCACGACAGTCGCGGGCAGCAGCCACAGCGACACGCTCACGGGCAGTGGCCAGACTTATGCACTCACCGGTGCGAATGCAGGCAACAACGGGACGGTGAACTGGACCTCGTTCGAGAACATCGCGGATGCGACGGGCACGGTGAATTTCGGCACCGCGGGCAGTATCGCCGGGAACCTGCTGGCGAAGGTGCTGAACTACGGCAGTTACGCCACGGCGGTGACGTTCGCCCTGTCGGACGGCAGCGGGGCGACGACAGGCATCGGCGGCACCTGGACGGGTGTCACGACAGTCACGGGCAGCGGCCACAGCGACACGCTCACGGGCAGTGGCCAGGCCTACACGCTCACCGGCGCGAACATGGGCAGCAACGGCACGGTGGGCTGGACGTCGTTCGAGAACATCGCGGATGCGACGGGCGCGGTGAACTTCGGCACCGCGGGCAGCNCCTCGCGGGGAACCTGACGGCGAAGACGCTGAGCTACGGCAGCTATGGCACGGCAGTGACGTTCGACCTGTCGGACGGCAGCAACAAGAGCACGGGCATCGGTGGCACGTGGAGCGGCGTCACCACGGTCGCGGGCAGCGGGAACAGCGACACGCTCACGGGCAGCAGCCAGACCTACACGCTCACCGGCGCGAACGCGGGCAACAACGGCACGGTGGGCTGGACGTCGTTCGAGAACATTGCCGACCGCGGCATCGGCACCATCGTCGCAGCCAACCAGGACTGGGCGTTGAGCGGAGCCAACCGCGGCACGGCGACCGATCTCGCCGGGACCTTCGCGGGCATCGGCAACCTGGTCGATACCGGGAGCGGTTACGTCCTGATGCACTCGGGAGCCGACGGCAGCCTGTCCGGCAGCCTCGACGCCGGCAGCCAGGGGACGCTGGATTACACCGGCTACACCACGGCGGTGAACGTCAGCCTGACGGGCAGCGGCACCACGGGCATCGGCGGCACCATTTCGGGCATTTCGTCGATCAAGGCGAGCAGCGACCTGGGCGTGAGCGGCGTCGTCGCCGGCGCGCTGGCGATCAGTGAGGCGAATCCGGCGGCCACGACCACGCTTGGGCCGCTCAGCGTGGGCACGAACCTGTCGTTGAATGCCGGCGGGGCGGTGCAGCAGGGCAGCGGGCCGCTCACGGTCGGAGGGACGACCGCGATCCAGGCCGGCGGCGGCATTGCGCTGACCAACCAGGGCAACGATTTCGTCGGCGACGTGACCGTCGCCGGGGCTGGCGTTGCACTGGTGGACAAGAACGGCCTGACCATCGCTTCCCTGACCGACACCGGCAACAACAACGTGAGCCTGGTTGCCGGCGGGGCGCTGACCTTGCCGGCGAGCGCCATCAATGCCGGTACCGGGAACCTCTCGCTGGCCGCCAACGGCGGCGCGTTGACTGCCGCCGGCGCACTGTCGGGCAAGAACGTCACCCTCGGCGGCCAGTCGGGCGTGACCCTCGCCGGCAACGTCGTGGCCGGCAGTGCCCTGGTGTTGACCAGCAGCGGCGGTTCGATCGCGCAGACCGGCGGCATCATCACCGCCGGCACCCTGACGGGCAGCTCGACCGGCAGCACCACGCTGAACGGTGCGAACCAGATCGGCATGCTGGGCGGCTTCACCGCGAACGGCTTCAGCCTGACGAACGCGCAGGTGCTGACCGTGGCCGGTACGGTCAACGGCGGCAGCGGCGCCACCCGCATCGCGACGACCGCGGGGGCGCTCACGCTGTACGGCAGCGTTTCCGGTGGTTCGGTCGCGCTGAGCGGGCAGGGCAGCCTCGGCATCAACGGCAACGTGGACAGCGGCGCGGGCAGCACCACGCTGTCTTCCGGCGGCGCCATCGTCGAGGGCAGCAGCAGCGTGATCACGGCGGGCACGCTGACGGGCAGCGCCAGCGGCGCGACGGCGCTGGGCGGCGCCAACAGGGTTGCGGACCTGGGCAACTTCGGCGCGGACGGTTTCAGCCTGACGAACGCGCAGGCGCTGAGCGTGACCGGCGCGGTCAGCGGCGGCAGCGGCGCGACGAACCTCGCCACCACGGCAGGGGCGCTGACCGTGAACGGCAGCGTCGCCGGTGGCACCGTGGGCCTCGCCGGCAACGGCGGCATCACCATCAATGGCGGCGTGAACAGCGGCGGCGGCACCACCACGCTGGCCTCGGGCGGCGCGATCGGCGAAGGCAGCGGCGGCGTCATCACCGCGGGCACGCTGGTCGGCAACGCCGCGGGCGCGGCCGCGCTGGACGGTGCGAACCGGATCGGCAGCCTGGGCGGTTTCAGCGCGGACGGCATCAGCGTGACGAACGCGCAGGCCATGACGGTGGCCGGCGCGGTGGACAGCGGCAGCGGCGCGACCAGCCTTGCCACCACGGCAGGTGCGCTGACGATCAACGGCAACGTCGCAGGCAGCGCCGTGACCCTGGATGGCGGCAGCGGCCTTGCGATCAACGCGGGCGTCGACAGCGGCGGCGGCACGACCACGCTCGTTTCCGGCGGCTCGATCAGCGAAGGCAGCAATGGCCAGATCACGGCCGGCCTGCTGACCGGCCAGTCGACGGGCAGCACCACGCTGGACCCGCCGAACATGATCGCCGCGCTGGGCAACTTCACGGCAAACGGCTTCACCCTGCTGGACGGCGAGGCGCTGGACGTCACCGGCGCGGTCAACGGCGGCAGCAGCATCACGCTGCAGACGACCAGCGGCGGCCTGGCGATCGACGGCAGCTTGTCCGCCAACCTCGTGTCGCTGCAGTCCGCGGGCCGCATCGACGGCGGCGCGAGTGGCGCCATCACGGCCACCACGTTGACCGGCAGCGCGGTCGGCCCGACCACGCTGGGCTCGGCCGCGCAATTCATGGGCAACCATGTCTCCACGCTGGGCGGGTTCTCCTCGACGGCCGGCTTCAGCTTCACCGACGCGCAGACGCTGACGCTGGCCTCGGTGGGCGGCAGCGCGTACACGGTGAACGCGGGTACCGCTTCGCTGTACCTCGGCGTGCGGGGCGGCAACCTGCTGCAGCTGGGCACCACGTGGTTGTACGACGGCAGCGGCACCTGGTCGTCGACCGGGCACATGGGTACCGCCGGCGCGCCGATCTACGTCACCGGCGTGAGCACCCAGGTGGTGACCGACGTGGGCTCGCCGCCGGCGTATTTCTACGCCGTGGATGCGCAGGGCGGCCTGCTCGGCGTGGCCGGCGCGCCCACCGTCAACGTGCCGACTTCGGCGTTGACCAGCCGCGCGCAGAACGGCAACCACGGCGACACCTACATCGACTCCAGCGTGATCACCGCGAACTACCGCTCGTTCGGCATCGTGCCGTCCGGCATCCTGCTGCCGGCCGACCAGCAGGATTGCCAGCCCGGCCAGCCGGCGTCGGCGGATTGCCCGGACAATGAGTGAGCCACGGCGAATGCACGGGCCGCGACGCCTGCCGGCGGTGCTTGCCGGCCTGGGCCTGCTGCTGGCGGCGGCCGGATGGAACGGGCGGATCGCGGCGCAGGACGCGGCCCGCCCCACCGGCGACTACGTGCTCGCGCAACTCGACGCGGCGCGGCAGGCCCTTGCGCAGCGGACGCAGGCGCGCCCGGATCCGGCCTTGTCCACGGTCGGGCAGCAGTTGGCGCAGATCGGCGACGCGTTGCGCCAGCAACTGGGCAGTGCGACGGCCCAGCCCGTGGAGATCCTCGGCGGCAGGATCAAGGGTGCGGCATTGCGTGCGAACGCCGCCGCGCAGCGCACCCAAGCCTACCTGAAGGCTTCGGCCGCCTGTCGCGGCGGCGATGCGCAGGCGCTGGCGACATCGCTCGCGCTGGCGGTCGACCAGCTCGCCAGGGCTGCGCCCGCCGACAAGCCGTCGCCACCGGTGATCGATGCGGTGGAGACTCCGGACCAGCAACCCCTGTTCGTGATCCATCCCGCCGACCAGCCGCTGGCCTTCGTCGTGCTCGGCGCGAACCTGCTGGACGCGCAATGCGCCAATCCGCAGCTGAGCCTCACCGACGCGCAGGGCAGGCCCGTCGACGCGCAACCGGCCATCACCAGCATCACGCCGCAACGCATCGCGCTCACGCTGGCGAACACCGCAAGCCTGAAACCGGGCGGCTACGTGCTGCACGTGGTGCCCCAGCGCAAGGCGTTCCTGGTGGGCTGCACCAGGCAGCCCGAGGCGGTGGCGACACTGCAGGTGGCGCCGCCGCTGCAGGTGGGCATCGACTACACGCTCACGGCGAGCTGCCGCGGGCAGGGCACGCTCACGCTGGGGCACGGCAGCCTGCCGGCCATCACGCGGCGCAACGCCGCCGTGTCGCAGGCGATCGACGGGACGGCCTGCGCGAATCCGCAGAGCTACACAGTCAGCGCCACTGCGCATTTCGGCGATGGCGACCAGGCCACGGTGGGCCCGATCACGCAGTCGGCCGATGCCGGCATCACGGCGGGCCTGCCGGGGGGCATGACGCTCAGCTGGGACCCGACCGTCCACATGCTGTTCGTGCGCAGCGGCGCACCGGTCTGCCTCGGCGTCGATTGAGCGGCCGCGCCTTCCCGGCGCGGCCCCGTCATTCCTCGTTGGCGCCGGAGATGACCTGGAATTCCGACAGGCCGCCCGGCGCCAGGTCCTTCATCAGCCCGACGAAGTCCATGCCCACCAGCCGCTGCGCGCGGCGCAGGATGTGCGGGACCGGGCTGGAGGGTTCGCGGCGCGCGTAGTACTCGCAGATCTCGTCGAGTTTGCGGATGACATCCTGCGGCGTTTCGATGCGGCCACCGGCCGCGTTCGCGGCGGCAGGGGCGGCGGAGCCGTCGCCGGCATCGTCGCCGTCCGCTGCACCGGCTTCGCCGGCCGGCGCGCGCTTGGCCATCTCGCCATCGAGGAATTTCTTGAGCTCGTAGATCTCGCCGAGCAGCGGCTTGAGATCCGGGCCGGCAGTGCCGATGCGATCGTTGAACGCGGCGTCGATGGCGCGTGCGTGTTCCATGGCCGCCGCCGTCGCCTGGGCGGCGTCGGTCAGCTGCTCCTCGGCGCAGTCGAGGCAGCAGGCCTCGATGTCGGTCATGCTCGGCAGGGCGGATTCGTTCTCCGCCGAGACCTTCATGGTGCCGTTGGCGATGCGCAGGTCGCGCAGCGAGTAGCGGCCCAGTCGCGGGGATTGCACGAACGGCGTGCTGCGGAAGTAGCCGAGCACGCCCTGCATGTCGGTAAGCGGCACCACCGCGTTGACGCGTGCGGTGGGGTCGTTGTCGTCCTCGGCATCGAGTTGCGGATGCACGCTGTCCCACTGGTTTTCCAGCAGGCCGCGGATCAACGCCAGGCCATCGGTCCAGCCGGCGAGCCCGTGCATGCGCGTCCACGCGGCGGTCAGGTGCAGGGCGATGCGCAGGTCCTTGCTGCGGCCGAGCAGGGCTTCGCCCATGTCCGACACCTTGTCCCAGTCGGGTTCCTCGGCGGTCTTCACGCTGTCGCCGACGGCGCGTTCGGCCTTGGGCGTGGCGGTGCGCTCCAGGTTCTGGAACTCCGGGTCGTACTCCAGGTCGGGGCCGCTGGGGGTTTCATCGTCGAACGGTGCCAGCAACGATTCGAGATCGCGGTGTGCCATGGCTTTTTCCCCTGAGTACGAGCCCCGGATGGTACATCAGGCCCAGGCGCGCGGGCCGTGCGCAGGCCATCCGGGACGCGCAGGCGCACGCGCGATGGCGTGCGCCTGCGCGGGTCGTGCGGAGGCCGCGAACAAGGCGCTCAGAAGCGCCAGTCGAAGCTGCCGCGGAACCCGCTGTCCACCGCCTGGCGAGCGAGCTGGCCCTGCCAGGACAGGTCGAACGAGGCGTGCTCCGCCACCTGCACGGTGAGCCCGGCGTCGGCGGCCAGCGCGTTGCGGGCGATTGGCAGGCCAGCCACCACGAACGGCGCGCCGCCGGCGAACGCCATCGTCGTGGCGGTGTCGGTGCGGCCCCATGCGCGGCGCCAGCCCAGCATGCCGTGCACGCTCACGCGCTGGTCGCCGTGGAACGGGAAGCCGGTGGTCGCGCGCGCGCCCAGCGTGCTGTAGCCGATGGAGCGGCTTGCGCCGCGGCCGTCCAGATCCGCGGCGCCGCCGTATTCGCGGAAGCCGTCGGTGCTCAGGTGCACCCAGGCGGCCTGGGCAAAGGGCTCCAGCGTCGAGCGCTTGAACGTGAAGAGGTGGCCGGCCTCGCCGAACACCTGGCCGGTGCCGGCGTCGTAACGGCTTGCCTCGTGCCCGGCCAGACCGGGCACGCTGATGAATCGCGTGCCGTCGAGCGTGTGCCAGCTGTAGTCGGCACCTGCCCGCAGGCCCAGCCCGCCGAGCTGGGTGCCGGCATAGGCGCCGAGATCGAGGTCGTGGCTGGAGAGCGACGAGTCGCGCGCCGCCGTATCCAGCGAGGTCTGCGTGTAGCCGGCGACGATGCCCAGCCGCGTGTCGTCGCCCAGGGCATGATCCGCGCCGAGCAGCAATCCGCCGCTGGTGTGCTTCGTCGCTGCGGCATTGCCGTCGCCGTCCTGCTGGCCCCAGGCACCCACGAGCTGGCCCCACCAGGCGAGGCCGCCCTGGCCGTCCTGCACGGTTGCGCCACCGGCATCGCCCGATGCGCCTTCGCCGGCCTGGCGCAGGCGACCGGTGACCGCGTCGCGCACGTAGCGGCTGTCTTCCAGCAACACGCCCTGCGCGGTGGCGTGGATCTCGCCGGAGAGCTGGTCGGCGGCGGCGCGCAGCGCCGCATCGGTGGGCAGGTTGGCGAGCACGGTGAACAACGCCGCCGCCGGCGCGGAACCGGCGGCCGTGGCGCGGTAGGCCGCCGGATGCATGCCTGCAACTGCGGCCTGGCCCGTGCCGGATGCCTGCGGCGCCAGGCTCTGCGCGCCACCCAGGGTGGCGACTTCGTTGGGCGTGCCGCCGGCGGCGGTCAGCGGACGGGTCTGCGTCACGGTGAGGTAGACATGGTTGGCGTCGTAGCCGGGCGTGATGCCGAGCACGGCGCTGAGCGCGGTATCGCCGACGAGCTGGTAGTGGCCGCTGAGCCCCGTGCCCGCATCCAGCACGGTGTAGCGCGCGCCGGTCTGGTACAGGCCGGCGGACACCGACGACAGGCCGATGCCGGCGCCGCTGGCCAGGGTCGCGCTGCCGCCCACCGCGATCAGGCTGGACACGCCGGCCTGCGCCGGATCGAGCTGCACCAGGTAGGACGAACGGGCGGCCTGGGTGTAATTGCCGGCCACGGCGAGCGTCTGATACTGCCCCGGCCCGTTGCCCGGCGCCACGATGCCGGTCGCCGCCAGGCTGCCGCCGATGCTGCCGTGGCCGAGCAGCAGGCCGCCGTCGACCACGTTGCCGTGGATGCTGCCGTTGTCGACCAGCATGCCCAGGTTGACCACGCCGCTGGCCAGCGAACCTTCCACGTCCAGCGCCGCGGACGCGCCGACGCCGGTGGCGCCGGTATAGGTGTTGCTGCCCGTGAGCGTCTCGCGGCCACCGGACACGACCAGGCTGCCGCCGATGCCGCCGCCGATGCCGCCGTCCGTGATCTGGCCGCCGAAGCTGCTGCTGGCGTTGGTGAGGTCCAGCGTGGTGTCGCCCAGTTGCACCAGGCCGGTACCGGAGAGCGATTGCAGCGCGGTGGGCTGCCAGGTGCGCGAGACGTCGAGGATGCCGTCCACCTGCACGCTGGACGAAGCCGCGATGCTGCCCGGGCCGGCCAGCGCCAGCCAGCCGCCGTTGGCGACCTGGGTGGCGCCGGTGTAGGTGTTGCTGCCGCTGAGGTCGGCGATGCCGCCCGCGGCCACCTCGAACGGGCCGCTGCCGGAGATCGTGCCGGCCAGGCCCAGCGGGCCCATGTCCGGCGTCACCGTGAAGCCGGTGGTGATGTCGGCGGTGGAAATGTAGAACGGCGTGTACGCGGTGGCCTGGTTGGCGAGGTCGTACATCACCGCGTTGTGCATGAAGAACGACAGGCCGTAGATCGCCGCATCGGGGAAGCCGCCGTAGGGCCCCAGCGTGACCACGTTGCTGTAGTCGCCCTGGCTGTCGTTGCCGCTGGTCACCGAGGTCGGCAGGCCGGAGATGGCCAGTCCGTTCGCGGTGACGGCGAGGCCGGTGGCGGTGAGGGTGATGCCGGGGACCAGGTCGCCGTACTGGTTGATGTTGCCGGCGGCCTGCTCGCCGCTGGCCAGCCCGAGGTCGCCGTTGTCGATCAGCATGATGTTCGGCGTGCCGGTGTCGAACAGCGTCATCATCGGCGCGCTCACGCTCTGGCCGCCGCTGGTGAGCGTGTACAGGAACGCGGTGTCGAACTGGTAGGCGGAGGGCGCGCCCGACAGCGGGAACGGGCTGGTCTGGCCCTGGGTGGGAAGCCAGGGCACCACGCTGAGGAACTGCGCGCGCAGCGCGGGCGTCAGGCCGACGATCAGGCAGGCCTGGGCGCAGGCGCCGGGCGCCTTGCCGGTGCCGTTGGCTTCCACGATGTAGCCGCTGCCGGTGAGCATGCCGGGCACGCCGTTGCCGAAGTCGCCGGCGCCGAAGGTGCCGTAGAAGATGCCTTCCTCGGGCGGGTTGCCCTGGTTGAGGCTCTGCTGCCAGGTGAGGTCCTGGTACAGCGTGACGCCGCCCTGGGTGGTGATGGCCGGCCCGAGCGTGTCGCCGCCGGCGCTCTGCGGGGTGACCAGCCAGTCGGTTGCCGTGGCCACGGGCAGGCCCTGCGGCGTGGCGTAGCTGGCGGCCTGCGTGCCGGTGGACGAGTTGTAGAACTGCAGGCTGCCGACCGTGGTGGAGGTCTGCCAGTAGCCGTAGGTGCCGTTGCCGTACAGGTAGGCGTACGGCGCGCTTTGCGCCACGCCCGGCTGGTTCGGGAACCACGCGGGCGAGCCGTGGCCCACGTCGATGTTGAAGGAGTCCGAGCCGGTGTCGAACAGGTATTCCTCGGGCGTGGCGCCGTTGACGCCCACGTTGATGCCCAGCCGGTAGCCGTACTGGCCACCGCCGTAGTTCTCCTGGATCAGGTCCAGCGGAATGGTGGTGCTGGTATCGGCGGCGACCGCCGCGTGGAAGGGTGCCAGCAGGCAGGCCAGCGCCAAAGGCAGCGGCCGCAGATTGAACTTGCTCACGTAACTTCTCTCCCCGTCTGATGCGCCTGGTTTGCACCGTGTCGATTCGTGCCCGGCCACTCCCCGTGGCGGGACGCATCCATCGAGCTAGAGACGTTTGAGAGCGGAGAAATGGAAATGCCGGATGCCGCGCAGCGTGCGTCTTGCGTCGGAGGGGCAGAAAGACGAAGGGCCCGGCATGGCCGGGCCCTTCGTCTTCGATTCGGTGGTGGGCGGTACAAGGATCGAACTTGTGACACCTGCCGTGTGAAGGCGAATTTCTAACGCCCGCAAAGCAAGGTGCACCAACGGGTTCAGCGGTATTTGTCTGTCACGCGGTACGCGAAAAGTACACTTTGTTCTTGTATTTACAGGGAAAAAAGTTTTCCTACGATGGAGGCATGGCAACCATCACAAAAACACAAGCGGGCACCTACAGAGTGCTCATCCGCAAGTCTCGATTTGGCGTCCCACAACTAATCAAAACCTTCACACGCAAGGTGGACGCGGAGGCGTGGGCCAGGAAGATCGAGGGAGAAATCGAGCGCGGCGCGTGGCGCGACGTTGGCGGAGCCGACCGGATGACTCTGGCGGAAGCGCTGAAAAAGTACCAGACCACGGAGACCCCCAAGCACCGTGGTGCCAAGGTCGAGGGCTATCACATCAAGGCATTGAAAGAAGAAGCACTTGCAAAGACTGTGCTCGACCGCGTCACCCGCGGCAATGTGCGCTCACTCTGCGATCGTTGGATCGAGCAAGGCTACGCCGTGGCCACGATCAATCGTCGACTGACCATCCTGCATGCTGTTTTCGAGTGCGCGCGGGTAGATTGGCACATGACGGGGCTGAGCAACCCGGCTGAGGCGCTGAAGCTCAAGGGGGCGACCGAACGCGAACGTCGCGTCAGCTCCGCAGAAATAACCGCTCTCTGTGATTCGAGCGACTCCCCTTGGCTACCTGCTGCTGTTCGGATTGCCGTGGAAACTGCCATGCGCCGCGGTGAACTCAGCAAGCTGCGCTGGTCGATGGTGGATCTGGATGCCTGCGTGACCAAATTGCCCGGCCAGATCACAAAGGCGGGCAAAACGCGTGGTGTCCCGTTGTCGCCTGAATCGATCAAGGTGCTGCGGGAACTTTTGCCTGCGAAGAAGAGCAAGGACGAGGTGGCGGAGACTTCCTTGCTTGGCGGGATTCAGCCGCATTCGATAACGCAGGCGTTTGGTCGGGCCGTCAAGCGCAGTCGTGCCCAATACCTGGCTGACTGTGCGAAAAGCGGGGTCATCCCTGCGCCTGACTTCCTTGCTGATCTGACCTTCCATGATCTTCGTCACGAAGCCTGTAGCCGCCTTGCGAAGATTTTCAGCTTGCACGAGTTGATGAAGATCGTGGGGCATACGTCGCCCGCCATGCTTCTTCGTTACTACCACCCAGATCCAGAAGACTTTGCCATGCGTCTGCGCGATGTGGCCATGGTTGCCGCAAGTTCGATGACATCGGAGGTGATGCCATGAGCCGTACGACCCTTAGCAAGAGGCTGCGTCTGGCAGGCCTGTCGGCCATGATCATTTTTGGAATCATTACTCCGTCGATGCTTCTCATCTGGCAGGCATGCACACCATTGGTAGTTGTTCAGAAGCTTGATCTTGGCACCTTTGTTTCATCCGTGGATTCCAGCATCCAGACAACCCTTGGCACTGTGACCGTGAAGGGTGCCATCTCTGCGCTTCGTGGCCAGAAGATGAGCATTGAAGTGTTCAACAAAATTGATGGGCCGCAACTCTGTGTGGATGGTGATTTTCAGAGCTGCATGCCACTGGCCAGTCCGTGGCTAGGTTCGCTGGAACACACGCCGCAGGCGGTTACGGTCACCGACTTTCAGCGATATGGATTCTGTACTGGCAACGTAGAGGCGTGGTTTTGGACCGGTGTGTTGCTGACACTCCTCTATTCCGTACTGGCTTTCTTGAACGAGAGCTTTCCCTAGCTTCGTTGGCGAAGACGCTCGTAGTGCTGAAGGCGCGAGAGCGAGATCAACTGATGAGGCCCGCAAGGCTCGTGTGATGCGCAAGCATCAGGGCGAAGATTGAGGTGATGAACGGTTTCGACCTCTACATGATTGAGTTCTTGGGAACTCTCACCTTTTTGGCATTTGGCACGCTTCTCGGCAGCCACCTGCTGAATAGTCCGAGCAAGCCGAAAAAGAAGCACGTGAGTGGCTCCGAATCCGAGCGCGACCGCGAAAACTCCTAACATATAGGGGCACCAATTTCTGCTGCCCCCTTCAACAGGAGGACAGCATGGGAAACGAAACCATCGCTCAGCGCGTACAAGCCTGGGCACGTCGGCAACCGCGCGCAGTTCTGATCCCCGTCGCGTTCATCGCGATCGTCGTTTTGCTTTCACTTGCTTCGGTGGCTCGCCGGGGATTCTCTCGAACTGCACTCGTGCCTGAGCACGTGCCCGTGGCGGAAACGGTCCTTCGCAAGCCCTTGCCGCCTGCTCCGGTCATCAAGCCACCCCTGGCCCTTCCGGTGGCGGCCACACAGCCACCAGCGGTGGTAGGTGGCACTGCACCAGCGGTTGTGCCAGCAGAGGCAATGCGTGGCACACCGCCCCTGGTTCCACAGGCGATGGTCAAGCCAACTGCGCCACCCGCCGGGATCGCGTCAGGCTGGGTCGAATCTTCCACCTTCCAGCGAGACCAATTCGGCCAGCTCTCGCAGATTGAGGCTGCTGCGGAACCCGCTCAACTGACCGAATTTCAGTCTGAGAATCCGGCGCGAGGCGGCCCGGACTGGGCGCAAAAATTCCAAGGTTGGTTCAAGCTCGATGCGCCCGCATCGATCTCAATCCTGCGTGTCGCCGCAGGGGTGGGTACGGTGGAAGCCACCATTGATGGCCAGCCGTTGGGCCAGCCGCTCTCCCTTGCCAATGAACCCGCGTCGCAGACGGCCACGCTCAATCTCAGCAAGGGTTGGCACACGTTCCTTATCCAAGTGAGCCGTGGTGGTTTCCAAGGGGCCAGTACGGGCATTGCCGTGCAGATCGCAGTGGGTGATGGCACCACTTCGCCGATGTCGGTGGTGCCCTATGCCATGCCGCCTGTTGCGGTTGGTGATACCAACCATCCGACCGATGTGCCGACTTCAACGCCGGCGAAGCCTTCCACAGCCGTTGCAGAAACCGGAGAAGGTCATGAATAAGCTCATCGGAAGTCCAAATCTTCAATTGCGGCTTTTGCCGTGGAACGTCGCGGAAGATCTGACCTACACATGCGTTTGTGTGGGTGCCAGTGTTTATCTCGCGCACTTGGTTGCAATTGCTATTGGCATGGCGTGCATGGTTGCCGTACTCGCTCTCGCGCGACTGTCTCTTTGGCCAAGTGTCGGCTTGAGGTACTACTTCACGACTCGGAAGATGGCGCTTCCGCTACTTGCATTGATAACTGGGGCGCTTATCAGCGCGGTCTGCCCGGCCTATTCAATTTTGCAGCGATCCCCAGTGTCTCTTTTGGCAATACAACTATCGCTTGCTGTGGCGGTATGGAGCGGCGCGAGCTTTGTTCGTCTCGTCGGGATACTGGATGGATCAAGCATGGCCGAAATTTTCGAGCTTATGCCGGGTTCCGATGGCGACAAGCGCGAAGGAGCAAGCCATGAATAACCCGAACCTCGATCCGGCCATGCCGCAGGGTGTGTCACGCGTCCGTATTGCGATTGGCGTTGTGGTTGCGTTCCTTTTCCTTTCGCACCTGGAAGACCTTGCCGGCGGGTTGCTCACAGTGTCAGCAGCGCTGGCCTATGCCCGCTTGCGACGCTGGCCGGAGGTGAAGCTCCGGTACTACTTCGGGACGCTGAAGTTGGCGCTCCCTGCCTGCGCATTTGTCGTGGGAGCGGGTGCCCAGGTGGCAC
Organism: Rhodanobacter sp. DHB23; assembly: GCF_014842975.1. Classification (GTDB taxonomy): domain Bacteria; phylum Pseudomonadota; class Gammaproteobacteria; order Xanthomonadales; family Rhodanobacteraceae; genus Rhodanobacter_A. Next base: position 15,119 of record NZ_JACYXK010000024.1, read on the forward strand.
TCCTGTCACTCGATCAACCGGCCCTCGGAATCGGTGCCGCAGCGGTCGCTGCGGCGGCGAGCGCGGCGCTCATCCTCATCCTCGAAGGCAAAGTCATGAAGAACGTTTTCGACCTCATCCCCACCGACCAGCAAGCTCAGCTTGACGATTTTCTTGGTGCCAAGGCACCACAGGGGCAGCGTGCTGATTTTTCTCACCTCGATCCTGCCCGCATCGAAGAATTTCTGCGTGAGCGGGTGATTGGCCAAGACGTGGTCGTGCATGAGTGCGTGCAGACAGCGTTCCGCCGGGCACGACTGGCACGCCCCAACAAGCCGGTCATGACCGCGCTGTTTGTGGGCGCCACAGGCGCGGGGAAAACCGAACTGGCGAAGGCACTGGCAGGCGAGCTTTTCGCCGGGCGAATGATTCGCGTGGATTGCAACGAATTGAGCGCCGAGCACAGCGTGCAGCGCCTGATCGGTGCGCCCCCGGGATATACGGGGGCGGAAGAGGGCGGGCAGCTCTGCCGCGAAATTGGCCGGTTTGGTACGGGATTGATCTTGTTGGACGAGGTTGAAAAGGCACATCCCGTGGTGTTGCGGACGGTGATGGGTCTTCTGGACGAGGCCAGATTGACCGAGCAATCGACCGGGCAGGTCTATGACGCCTCGGGCTTCATGATTGTGCTGACCAGCAATGCGCAGCAGGCAGAAATCGGCAAGATCGCGGCGGCCACCACCGATCCTTCCGAGCGCACGCGCAAGGTCAAGGACGAACTGAAAAGCAGCGGATTCCTGCCCGAAGTGCTGGCACGTCTGGACGCCATTTTCCCGTTTGAACCTCTGAGCCGGCGGGCGCTTGCCGCCATCGTTGGCCGCTTCCTGATGGGCCTCGCGCGTGAGGCTGGCGTTGAGGTGGTGAGCGTGGACGCGGAACTGCTGATCGAACTCGTGACGAAAGCTGAAAAGCTCAAGGACTACGGCGTCCGTGAGGTAGTGCGCGCTGTCGAAAGCGCCGTGGTCGATCAACTGCTCGACCTCAAAGACCGCGGGGTCTCCCATGTCGCAATTAGGGTTGAAGACAACCGTGTCGTCGTCCACGCCGCGACGCGGGCAGTAGCGATCTGATCGCGAAAACTTCAACAGGTACAGCCAACAAAGGAGACCGTGAACATGAGCAAGAAGATCCAAACCCTTGAAGCCAAAATCGCCAAGCTCCGCGAGCAACTCAAAGCGGAGCAAGCCGCCGAGCGTGAGCGGGACGAGCGGGAGCTTTTGCGCCTCGCTCGAACCGCAGGTTGCACGCGTGACCTGATCCGTATCGCACAGCAAAAAGCAGGTGCTGCAGCAAAGGCGTCGGATGCGAATTCAGGCCCGGAGGCGAAACCGGCATGAGCATCGAATCTGTGAAATCGAACATTCATGCCCGCTGCGCGGGCCCCGGAAAGTCGCGGACAAGTCCGCTTGCTCGCGAGCTGCGCTCGTTCGCACACACCATGCACGCCTGCGGCAGCGCCTTCGGCGCTCAAAACCCCGGCAAACCCAACGGTAATGCGGTTTGCGGGTGATGGCATGGGGGCCGTCGCTTTCTGCCGTCATTGTGCCGTCACAACACCCTGAAACCACGTTGTTGCGCGGTTTCAGGTGCCGCCGCCATGCCGTCATGGCTTGCAGCTAAATCGTGGAGAAAAACAGCCATGCAGGACGAGAAGAAACTCACGTTACGCGTGTCGTCGGAGAACGCGGAGGCGATCGCAAGACATGCCGCGAGTCTTGGCATGTCGATCAACGCCTACCTCACAGCCGCCGCGCTAGAGCGTGGCGCTGCCGAAGATCGGGATGATCGGCTTTGGGAACAACTCAATGCCATGCGGGATGAGCAAAACACGCAGTTCGTCGAATTCCGGGCGGAGCTGACAGAGGCGATTTCTACGGCGCTGGCCGCCGAACTCAACGCAAGTGCAGAGCGCATCAATGGTGGGTTGCTGAAGTTCCGACAGTGGGCAGAAACACGTTGGCCTGTGGATCAGAAGTGAGGAGATTTCAAACATGCTTGGTTTGAAGAAAATCAAGAGCGCTGCGCTGGCGTTCAACTACTACAGCGAGCGTGACGACTACTATCTGTCCGACCAAAGCGCGGCAGCGTGGTATGGGCGTGGCGCGGCAGATTTGGGTCTACGTGGTGACATCGACCCAACCGAGTTCCGCGATGTGCTGGCGGGTTCGTTCGGAGCGACAGCCGTCAAGAATCCCCAGCGTCATACACCGGGATGGGATGTGACTTTCAGTGCGCCGAAAAGCGTGAGCATTGCGGCGCTTGTGAACAAGGATGAGCGGCTGACGGCTGCCCACGATATGGCTGTCAGGGCGGCACTCGACCACATCGAAGCGCACGTAATAATCACCCGCCAGCGGGATGCAACCAGTGGGTATGCGTACCGAAACACTGGAAACCTCGTCGCTGGTGTCGTTCGTCATTCGACGTCGCGCAATCTTGATCCACAGCTCCACAGTCACGCCGTAATTGCCAACGCGACACGCGATCCTGTTACTGGGCGTTGGGCGAGTATCGACAGCCGACAGGGACTTTATGCCTGTCAGATCGAAGCCGGCAACGTCTACATGAATACCCTCGCTGATGGTGCGCGGCGGGCTGGCTATGAGATCAATTGGAAAGTGAATGACAAAGGAGCAGTTTGCTTTGATCTATTAGGCATTCCAGACGATCTTCATTATGATCTTTCGAGTCGTCGGAATGAGGTAGACGATGGGCTAGCCAAGCGAAATTTGAGCCGCAAAACTGCAAGCGCGGCGGCGCGCGAGGCGGTCACACTCGACACCCGTAGCCCCAAGGAACATGTTCCGCCAGCGCTACTGCATCAACGCTGGGAAGCTCAGGCAGCGCAAGCTGGATATGTTCTTGGTCAGCGGCCTGCCGATCGCATTTTGGCTGGTGAATCCGAACTGGCCATAGCGGCGGAAGATGCCGCCGTTCGGGACGCGATTACCCACCTTTCTGAACGCGAGACACGGTTCACCGCGCGCCAGATCATGGCGGAAGCGCGCAAGTTTTCGCAGGGACGGGCCGATGAAGTGACGCTGGGCGAAGCGGTTCAGCGCGCCCATGAGCGCGGCGATCTGGTCACACGCGAAACGATGCAGGATGTGCCTGGTGGGCGCCGAGCGAACGTGGCCGGGTTCACCACACGGCAGGGGGAGGAAACCGAGCGGCAGATGCTGGCGGCGGCGCAGGCGATCGCCGCGTCCGGTAAAGGACAGGCACGGATCGGCGAGAACCAGTACGGCGACAATTCGGCGGCAATCATCGATGCCGCCATTGAGTGCCAGGAGGCTCTTACGGGCCATCGTTTTTCCGCAGAACAACGTGCGGCTGTGCGGGGCATCTTGTCCAGCGAAAGCGGCCTCCACGTGATCCAGGGGTTTGCCGGTACGGCCAAAACGACCACCGTGCTGGCGACCATTGCTGAGAAGGCGCGGGAGGCTGGCTGGCGGGTGCAGGCACTTGCGCCGACCAACAGTGCGGCCAAGACCTTGGGTGATGCCATTGGTGCGGAGGCGCAGACGGTCGCGGCAGCCAATCATTCCCGTGATCGGCCGGGTCAACGTAGGCAGCCGGAGGTATGGATCGTCGACGAGGCCGGCATGGTCAGTGCCGGCGACAAACGCGACCTGCTCCGTCGGGCTCAGGAAAGTGGTGCGCGTGTCATTCTCGTCGGCGACGATCATCAGATTGGTAGCGTGGGGGCCGGCGCCGCCTTCGAGCAGATCAAGGCCGCTCATGCGGATGCAACCCATGAACTGACCGACATCAAGCGGCAGCGCAACGAGCACTTGCGGGAAGCCGTCTATGACGCGCTGAGCGGGAAGGTTTCCGATGCGCTGGATAAGGTGGACGTGCGCGAACACGCCACTGCAGGCGCCGCTGCCGAGGCAGTCGCGGATGACTACATGCGGGAGACTGCCGCAGGGAGGGACACCCTTGTCGTGACGCTTTCCCGCGCCGACCGTGATGAGGTCAATAAGGCAATCCAGCAGCGTCGCGTGGATGTTGACCAGGTTCATGACGTGCAGTGGGTTTCGACGCTGCGGGATCGGCAGATGACTGAAACGGAGCGGGCTGATGCTGCGCACTATCGCGCCGGCGATGTCGTCGAGGCAGGGCGGGATTTTCGGGGTGGCCCGAAGCGTGGCGAGCTGGCTGAGGTCACCCGGATCGAGGATGGGAGAGTCACTGCACTGTGTGCTGACGGGCGCGAGTGGATATTTGATCCGGCCAAGTCAAACAAACTCCAGGTGAGCGAGCGAGTGCAAACTCGAATCGGTACCGGGGACCGGATCGTCGCCAAGGGGACGATCCGCACCGAGGACGGGGAGCGGATCAAGAATGGTTCGGATCTGATCGTTGATTGCGTGCGAGAGGATGGCCGTATCGAGGCCACGGACACCACAGGCCGCCGCCACGCCATCGATTCCCGACAAGGGGCGAAGATCGACTTGGCCTATGCGCAGACGGCCAACCAGGCGCAAGGCCGAACAGTGGATGTGGTGATTGCCAATATGCGTTCGGGACAACGCAAGCTGGCAGATCGGCAGCGCACTTACGTCGCGTTGTCTCGCGCGCGAGAACGGGCCATTGTCCACACGGATGACCGCAAGAAGCTTGCTGCCCAGATCGAAAGCCAGACAGGCAGAAAGGAAATGGCGTTGCCGGAGCATGGCAGGTCGGAGGAAGGCCATAATCTTGGCCGACGTTCGGCATCAGTGACGCCTGACGCTGAACGTCGGCCCGCGCGCGAAGCGCGCAGCCAGCCGGTGTCGCAAAAGGAGCGGGGAGAACAGGTACGAGGCGGTAACTGGAAGCGGATTGCCAGTACGGCGGGGCATGCCATCGGGCAGGGCGCGGAGCGGCTTGGGAATCAGATCCGGGACTACTCAGCCAAGGCGCCACGCCGGCGCTTTGATCGCAACACCAAGAAAATGCTTCGCAACATCGACATACAGGCGCAGGCGAGACTGAAGGCGGCGCGTCGAGGGCGGAGCATGGTAAACCCCATCCGCCATATGAAGGTGGCGGCAGCCAGTGCGGGCGCGGAGCGAAGCAAGGCCAAGGTCAGGGGTATGCAGGTAGTCGCGCATGCCAGGTGGGAGGCTGCGGACACCGGCCGGAAACTGAACTGGCAAGACCCCAAGGCGCAGAAGATCCTTGTGCGATCGGCCGACGGGCGCACGGCACGTAGTTCAGACGGTGGTCGTACTTTCACTGAGGAACGCGGTATCAAGGGCTTGATCGACCGGCACCAGGCTGCCGCAACCGCTCGTCGGGAGGCTGTTCTTGAACAAGGGCGTCGTGAACACCGCATGCGGGGTGGCGGCGAGACGGCCAACAGTCAGGATCTGGCGCGGCGCGCACTAGAGACCCACCAGGCCGACCAACAGAAGCTAATTCCGCCGCAGCGCGACTGGGATGCGATGGCAGCCAAACATGGAGTCGAGTACGACCGACATGGCCACCGGTATGCCCACGACGGTAAGGGTGGGCTGCACAGCGAGGCGCTGACAAAGCGCAGCCACGCGATGAGCGAAACACAGCGCGGCCGTGAGGTGCGCAGTCAAACCGACGGGCGCACGGCTGGCGCGGTGCGGGGGATGTTGGCAAGGCGTGCCGTGGAAAAGACCATCAAAGGCGAGCGAGAGGCGGAAATTCAACGCCTTGAAAGGCTCGCGGGCGATGGAGCGGAACCTAAGACGACGAAGGCTGGGTCTGGATCGAGGCTTGAAGAAAGCCCGCAAACGGCGCCGCGGCGCGGGGCGGAACCTAAGACGACGAAGGCTGGGTCTGGATCGAGGTTTGAAGTAAGCCCGCAAACGGCGCCACGGCGCGGGGCGGAACCTAAGACGACGAAAGCTGGGTCTGGATCGAGGTTTGAAGAAGGCCCTCAAGCGGCGCCACAGCGCGGGGCGGAACCTAAGACGACGAAAGTTGGGTCTGGATCGAGACTTGAAGAAGGCCCGCAAGCGGCGCCACAGCGCGGAGCGGAACCTAAGACGACGAAGGTCGATGCTGGCAAGAGTCAGACGCCAACGGACGACGGGCACCGATCCAGGCGAGACAAAGGGCTCAAGTGGTGAATTCCGAGCTTGGGTGGCTTCCATCCTCGCCGTCACAGGTGGCGGAAAAGCCGTGGGTTGTGGAGCGACGCACCTGCGGACACGCCTTTTGCCGTGAACACCGCAGACCATCAGACAGCCCGCTCCGCGGACTGCACTGCACCCAGAGCATCACCCTCACTCCTTTCCTGCCAAACTCGCTTTCTGCAGACCTCATAAAAGCGAAGAGCGCCCTTGGGGCGCTCTTCTTAGAGGGCACCCGGGGTGCGTCACGGCGAACCGCGCTGCCCACCTGATCCGGGTGTTGCACCAGCGATAATATAGCGTCTCGTGACCTCTTGCAAGGCAACGGAATGAATGACGGCTCCATTGTATGGCTCCTTTCGCCTGAGCGGCTAACGCCTTTCCTGACCATCACCGGAACGGAACAGGACGCGATTGAGCTGCATAACCAGTCGCTACGACTGAACGCTGCGATCATGCCGGTTATCGCTCTTATTGAAATCGGCCTCCGCAATGCCATCAGCGAGCAGCTCCGCGCGAAACTAGGGGTTCCAAACTGGCTCACCGCCCCGCCGCGCACGCACTTGGTCTGGCATGGCAAGGAGGTGGACAGCATCAAGAAGGCCATTGTCCATGCCCAGCGAGCTGCCTACGCCAAGCTCACGAACGCCGAGAAAAAGGCGCTCGACACCTTGGCCTACCCAAACGGTGTACCCGCCGGACTACCACGTGCTCGCCGAGTTCGTGCTCGTCAGGCGCAAATCCAAGTCAGCGTTGGCCAGACCATTGCGCAGTTGACGTTGTCCTTCTGGAAAGGCCTGTTCTCGGTCGACTACGAAGCTGCACTGTGGAAGCCAGTCCTGCGCCGACTGTTCCCGAACAAAGCCATTGAGCGCGTGGATGTCGCCAGACATCTGGAAGTGATCTATGAAGCACGCAATCGCATTGCTCACCACGAAGCCGTGATCGATGGCCGCCTCGATTCCTTGCTGGATTCTCTTGATTACATCACGCAAAACTTCGGCGCTAAGCAGCCCGGCACCGATGCCATCATGATTCGGATGACCGCGCCGTTCCGAGCTGTGCTTGATGCTGAAGCAAGAGCCACGAAAGAGTGGATTGGCCGCTATTCGCTCGCGCCGGCGGAACTACCACCGCAGAGCTAAAATTGAGGCCCGCGCTGATCTCTAGGCAAGCCACTTGGCCAGCTCGGCCGCATCGGGGTGGTAGTAGCGGAGCAGCATGCGCGTATCGCGATGGCCAGTGATCGGCGAGTGCGCTTACGCTGCGCACAAATTATGTGGAGGGTGGTCATTAGGCAGGCCTGATGCAAGGCCGTTAATTAAGGATTGCTGCAACAGGGGGGGAGTCATGATTCGGAAGGTTGTAGTACGGAATTATCGCAAGTTTCGGAATCTCACGGTCGATCTCACGCCAGGAACCAACATCCTCGTTGGTGGAAACGACAGCGGGAAGTCCACCCTAATCGAGGCGATCAATCTGGCGCTCACCGGGCGGGTCAATGGCCGGGCATTCGCTCAAGAGTTGTCGCCGTATTACGTCAATCAGGCGGCCACGACGGAATACATCGACGACCTCAAGGCCAGCCGCACGGCTGTGCCGCCGGAGATCCTGATCGAGGTGTACTTGGAGGATGGCGGTGACGCGAATCTTTTGCAGGGCACCAACAACACGCTGAACGAGGACACTTGCGGGGTCCGCATCTGGGCACGCTTCGATGTTGCCCGGTTTGACAAGGAATACAAGGCATTTGTCGCCCAGCCGAACGATGTCACGCTGGTTCCCACCGAGTATTACAAGGTGGAGTGGCTGGGCTTTTCTGGTAGTGGAGTGACCGCGCGGAGCATTCCGGCCACCGCATCGATGGTTGATCCCTCGGCTGTCCGCCTTCAGGCGGGTGTGGATTACCACCTGCAGCAGATCATTCAGACGCACTTGGCACCGAATGAGCGTGTCGAGTTGGCACGACAATATCGGAGCCTCCGGCAGGCGTTTGGAGAGCAGCCATCAGTCAAGGACATCAACGACAAACTGAAGACAAGTGGGCAATCGCTCACCACACGTGCCCTGAGCCTAGCCATCGATATTTCTCAGCGAACCACGTGGGAGAACACCGTGACGGCGCACCTCGACGATGTGCCGCTCATGTTTGCGAGCAAAGGTGAACAAAGTGCACTGAAGACAGTGCTGGCTGTGGGCCGCAAGGCCGACGGGGCGCACGTTGTGCTCATCGAGGAGCCGGAGGCGCACTTGTCGTTCGATCACCTGCACATGTTGCTGGAGCGCATCGAGCAGCAATGCGAAGGCAAACAAATTGTCGTTGCCACGCACAGCAATTTTGTCCTCAACAAACTGGGTCTGGAAAACCTGATCCTACTGGGTGAGAACGACTCCGCTGTTCGGCTCTCCCAGGTTCCAGATGAAACGGTGCGATTTTTCAAGAAATTGGCCGGATACGACACCTTGCGCTTGGTGCTCGCCAAGGCGGTCATTTTGGTGGAAGGGCCGTCGGATGAGTTGGTGGTGCAGCGTGGCTACATCGACTCCAAAGGGCATCTCCCTATACGTGACGGAATCGATGTGATCAGCGTGGGACTGTCCCATAAGCGCTTCCTCGACTTGGCCGTTCCGCTGAAACGGCGCGTGTGGGTTGTCACTGACAATGATGGGAAATCGAAGGGCGAGATCGAGGCTCGCTTTTCGGCCTATAGCGGCAATGCCTTTGTCTCTATCCACACGGGGAGTGATCCCAACCTGAAAACTTTGGAACCGTGCATCGTGGCGACCAACGATCTTGAGGTTCTCAACACAGTCCTGGGAGCCAAGCACGAGTCCAAGGACGCCGTTCGCGACTGGATGCTGGAGCACAAGACCGAGGCGGCTTTAGCGATCTTCGAGTCAGCAACGAAGATCACCATGCCGGAGTACATCGCCAATGTCTTCAAGCCCGCGTAACTGCGCCATCCTCGCGGCCGCAGGATCCCGCAAAACAGAGCACATCGTCGAGGCGGCGTTGGCTGTGACGAACGGCCGTGTCCTGATCACCACCTACACGAATGAAAACCAAAGCCAAATCGTCCGGCGCATCCAGCAGAAGGTTGGGACGATCCCCGCGCACATTATGGTCGTGGGGTGGTTCTCGTTCCTCATCGCTCATTGCATCAAACCGTATCAACGCGCGCGATTCGGGGACACGTTCCTAGTTCAGGGACTGAACTTCAAGGGGAAGCACCACAAATACGCCAGAAAATCGGATCGGCATTACTTCTTGGACAGTAACAGTGACCTGTTTAAGGACGGAGTCTCGGACCTTGCGGTGGTACTGAATGAAGCCACCGACGGAGCGGTGATTCGACGGCTCGAAAAGATCTACACCCATATCTTTGTCGACGAAGTCCAGGACATGGCGGGGTACGACCTCGATATGTTGGATCTGCTAATGAAGTCCCAGATCGCAGTAACGATGGTGGGCGACCCTCGTCAGCACACCTTTTCCACCAACGACTCCCAAAAGGGGAAAAAGCATCAGGGGACTGGGTTGCTGGGTTGGTTCAAGGCGCGTGCATCCGTGTGCGTGCTGCACGAGCGCACGGTCAGTTACCGCTGCAACCAGGTGATCTGCGACTTCGCAGATGCGCTCTATCCGGACATGCCAAAAACAAAGTCCTCTGACGTCGAAGTCACAGAGCATGATGGAATTTTCTATGTGCCCGAGAGCCGGGTGTCCGAATACCTGGGACGGTTCGAACGGGTGACACTCCTGCGCCACGACAAGCGCGCCAAGACTCTTGGGCTGGCTGCGATGAACTTTGGTGTCGCCAAAGGCAGCACTTTCGATCGGGTCCTTATTTTCCCAACCGAACCCATGCTCGCCTACCTCAAAGATCGGGATCCCACGAAACTGAAGGCCCCGGAAAAATTCTATGTGGCCGTGACCCGTGCCCGGTTCAGCGTGGCATTTGTCATCAAAAAGCCCTCGGTCCTGGGATTGCCTCAGGACGCCGATCTTGGATGGTGATAGGAAGATAAGAGCGAAAGGCTGAAGGGGTACTCGAGTTGGTGTGAGCGGGAGGTTGTACGCGAAAACTCCTAACTGGTAGGCGGGGCGTTTCGCTCTGCAGCCACAGGAGCAACGAGGGTGTCCGAAGAACCTCACCACTACGAATACACGGATCACGGCATCCCAACGTCGGCTGAAGAGCACGCGTGGTTGAGCCGTTTCGAGGTGCCGGGTGTATTCCCGGCGTCGATGGATGAAGACGCACGCGAAACTTTCGTGCTGTGGGCATTGATCCAGCACAAGCGCCGCCGATGGCGTAAATGCGCACGCTGGCTACGACCTTCACTGCTGCTGCGGATGCAGGTCGCGCTGCGGTTGATGCTGATTGCCCTTCGGCCGAAAGGCGAGGAGGTCTGACATGCAGATCAAGGTTCGCATCGAGGAAATCGCGGCCGGTGCAGTACTTGGTAGCTCGCTTGGGTTGGCTATTGCGACGCCCCTTGCGGTTGGCATGCCATCGTTGATTCCGACGTTCGCTGCTGGGGCGTGGGGCTTCGTGCAGAGCGCCATCGCATTTTGTCTCACTTGTGGCGGTGCGGCTCTTGGCGGCTGGCTGGCCAGCACACAGGAGCGCGATTCGCACAATCGTGGAGCGCGCTATTACTCCGATCCAATCGCTGCGGTACGGGCGCTACAGGAGGGAGAGGTGAAGCAGTTCAGTGCTGGGCAGCAGAGAGGAGGTGTGCGGGGTATCGAAATCGGCGGCGTCCATCTGGCCCGGTCGCGTGAAGTCGGGCATGTCTATGCCGTGGGTCTGCCGGGTAGCGGCAAGACGGTGGTACTGACGAGCATCATCGATCAGGCCATCGCTCGCGGTGATCGAATCATCCTGCATGACCCGAAGGGGGACTTCATCGAGCGTTACTACAACGCGAAGAGCACGGTTCTCCTTGGCCCGTGGGATGAACGCGCGGCAGTGTGGGATGCGAGTGCCGACATTGACAGCCCGGCACTCGCAGACGAGTTCGGTGCAAGCGTCGCGGGTCGAGGCGAAGGTCAGAACAAAGTCTTCCACGATGGTGCGGGTGTGGTGATCGCCGGACTGATCCGCGCGGAACTGCGTCATGGTTCTGTATGGAGCTGGAAGGATCTTGCCAGTTCGCTCAGCGGCGATCCCTTCACGCTGATCCGTCGCGCTGCAGAGGGTAATGCCCAGATAAAAACGCTCATGCCAAGTGCGTTCATCGACGCAGATGAATTGACGCAGGGCGAAAAGGCTGTGTTGTCGGTCATGGCTACAGGGACAACGTGGCTACTGAACTATGCAGCGCTGGACGCTGCTGACAGCGACAGAGAGCGCTTTAGTCTTCGGCGCTGGCTATTGCGCGAAGCTCATGACAACGTGCAAATCGTTGTGCTGAACAGTCATACGGTCTACCAGACGGCCTGCGAAAGCATCTTTGGCGCAATGCTCGCCAGCGTGGCTGCGATCGCATCGAGCCCGCTCTTGCCGGAAATCAGTGCTGACTCAGCTGGCGGGTATTGGAGCGTGCTCGATGAGTTTCCGCAACTTGGAGCTACAGCACTCGCGAAGATCCAGCAGATTGCGGAGTTGGGCCGATCGCGTGGCATGCGAATGGTCACGGCATTGCAGGACGAATCCCAGCTGACGGCCAAGGTGGGTGGCGAGAAAGCCGCGCCCATGCTTGCCATGCAGTCCACTCGGATCTACATGCGAAGCAGCGACAAGACTGCCGAGGCAGTCTGCAAGCGTGTGGGTGAGCGGGAAGTCATGCGGATCAATTCAACTGCCGAAAGCGGTGCCGTGCAGGGAAAGACAAAGCAGGTGGTGCGCGATCCCGTCATCCACCCAGGTGAGCTGATGGGGTTGCGCGTGCGCCGACAGGAGCCGCCGGTGGGCGTCGAATTGGTCATGCACATCGAAGACACGCTCGGGAAGTTGGTGCAGCCATTCCCTGAAGCGCGGAGTGCCGGTGCCGAACGGCTTATCGAGTCTGCAACCTGGCGGAATGGTTCTTTGCCTAGGGCCGCGCCTGCGCTCGTGCAGCCGGCATCGGAGGGTTCGGTTGCGGGTCTTCCGACTGGGTTCGCTGACGAGGGTGACGAGGCGGAACCTGAGGCCGAGCAAATGAACGCTGACAGCGGCCCTCTCAACTTCCTGTGAACCTGGAGACCGAACATGCAGAACGCACTCGAAGGGTTCCTGATCCGGCTGCTTGTTGCGGCACTTTTGTGCTGGCTAGGGTTCCTCTATTTCGGCATTGTGTTACCTACCGGGCCGGCCATAGGCATCGCGATTTTGCTGGCAACCATGGAGCTGTTTGCGCCGATGCTGGCTGGCCGACAAGGTGCGGCAATCCGCTGGCTATTTCGGGTCGCCATGCCGCTTGTAGCGTGGCCAGCTCTCGCGTGGCTGGCATTGGCGTATATCACGAACCATGGTGCCGCTGTGACGGCTTCGGCGGCGGGTGCCAGCCTTGTCGGCCTTGCGGCCGCTGGCCATGGACAAGGTAATGAACACGCTCGTGCAGGCGTGGCGTTAGTGGCCAGCCTCATTCCATTCATTGCACTGCTTGAAGCCTTGCGCAGTGGTGACGCCATCGCAGCGTCTGTCGGTTGCATGGCCGTCGCAGCCGGATTCTTTACTGCGAAGGTCGCACTGGTTTGGCCTGACAGGCATGAACGACTGATGCTGGGCGCCGCGATGGCTGCGATTGCGGCGGGCGTGGCCACAGCGTTGCCGGTGATGCTCTGACGTGATCGCGAAAACACCCAATAGGTGAGAACTCGTCGTGGACGGAGATCCGGGATGCACGACAGTTCGATATCTCCTGCATGACACGTTCGCCGGATCGTGCGTGGCATGCGTCATCACTAGCGAGCCAACCACGATGCTTCACGCCTTGCTCTCTTCCATCATCCACGGTCTCATCTACGCCACGATCTTCAAAATCGTGAGGCACCTCGGGCTGCCGGCGACGCTTGTTTTCGCATGCGTTGGAATAGTCGCCGTCTTTGTCATCGCCGGCCTCTCGCGGGGCCGCCGGCGTCGCTGGTAACCCCTCCGGAGATCCCGAAATGAGTCACAGACCAGTACATCGCAGCACTTTAAAGATGACTCGCCAGGCGATGCGTATGCGGTTTCTGACGCGTGACCCGTCAGGACCAAAGATGCGGCGACTCGATCTTCTGCTGCCGAATGAAACTTTCAGGAAGCTTGAAGAAATCATGGACAGCACGAACATGCGCCGCCGGGAAGCGCTGGAGTCCCTGATCCTCGCCTACCATAGCCGCATCTTCGCAGGAGAAAAGTAGTTGCGTGAGAGTGTGGGTGCGCTCAGCGGTTTGAACCATTGAACGCGAAAACTCCCAACGGGTGGGACATCAAAAGGAGACCCACCCATGCGACACATTTCAATGTTTACGGCTGCTGCTATGGCAACTGCGATCGCAGCCTACCTTGCACCATCGTCGGTCCACGCGCAGACCACCGGCACGCAAGTGACCGACGCTGGAGGGTATGCCGCCGTGTGCACTGGCGGTACCGACGCCCAGGGAAACCCGACGCCTTGCGCGACCACCACCACGAATTCGTACGGTGCGCAGGCCACCGGCGTCGATTCGAATGCGTTCGGCATAAACGCCACCGCCAGCGGGACGGCCAGCGTGGCCGTTGGCGAATACGCACAGGCCAGCGGCATGTCCAGCACAGCCCTCGGCCAGCAGGCCAGGGCCAGTGGGATGGCCAGCACGGCCATAGGTGAGTTATCGGCAGCCAGCGGCGTGTTCAGCACGGCCATCGGTGTGCAGGCCACAGCCAACGGTTCATCGAGCGTCGCCGGTGGCTTCAATGCGCAAGCCACCACCGCCGATGCGCTCGCAATGGGCGACGATGCAATTGCCGGCAGTGCCGGCGGAACCGGCGAAATCGCGCTGGGCTCGGATTCGGCAGCCACCGGCCCGCAGAGCATCGCGTTGGGCTACGGCGCACAGGCCACCGGTGCAGGCAGTGTCGCCATCGGCATGAACAGCGTGGCGGACGAAAACAACACGGTGAGCGTGGGTAGTCCGGGAAACACGCGCCGCATCGTCAACGTAGCCGACGGCATCAACAGCAACGATGCGGTGAACGTGGAGCAGCTGACACCGGCCATCGCGACATTCGGCGGCGGCGCCACCTTTAACGGTGGCGTGTTCACCGCCCCATCGTATGTCCTGACGGCGCCGGGCGCGGCCGGCACCTACAACAACGTGGGTAGCGCGCTGCTCGCGCTGGACAACGGCTTGAACGCTGTTAACACCCTCGTGGGCAACATTCCGGCCGGGCCGCAAGGGCCGGCTGGTCCTGCAGGCCCGCAAGGTCCCGCCGGCACCAGCAACAACGATCCGCTGGCCGTGAACTACGACAGCAGCAGCAAGACCAGCGTGACACTGGCGGGTGCGGGCGGCACGCAGATCCACAACCTGGCCGCCGGGTCGGCCTCCACCGATGCCGCCAACGTCGGCCAGGTGCAGGCCGCCCAGCAGGCCGCCGTTAGCACCGCCGACGACTACACCGACACGCAGGTGCAACAGGTGCGGTCGTGGGCGCAGAGCTACACCGATGCACAGACCGCGGCGGCGCTGCAAGAAGCGAACGCCTACACCGACTGGAAGTTCAGCCAGCTGGGCGAGGCCGTGGCGCGCGTGGCGTCGGAAGGGTCGGCGGCAGTCGCCATGTCCAGCAACTTCCGTGGTGACGACAGCCTGGCAGCGGGCGCTGGCTGGGCGGGTGGACACTCCGCGCTGGCCGTGGGCTATCGCCACGTGCTCGAAAACGGCCACGTGTCGTTTTCGGTGCACGGCGAGGTGTCGGGCTTTGAACGCAGCCTCGGTGCCGGCATGGGATACAGCTGGTGATTTGCTTCACCGGCGACACCCGGCAAATGCCGGGTGTCGCCGGTCTTTGCCGGGAATTCCCGGCAATAGAAGCGATGCAAGCGGCCATCGACGGGCAATGCCGGGGAATCCCGACCACGAAAACTCCTAACAGATAGAGGCGGCACTTGGTTGCCTCACCTGACCAGGAGAATTCCAGTGCGCATAGAAACCCGACTCCAAGATGATGAACCTGCAGCCTCCGCGCTGCGTGCACTGTCCCCTCGCGATCGCGGAACTGCGATTCGTCTTCTTATCCGCCGGCATCATCACGAATTGCCAGATCTCATTGGCTTGGCACCCCAGTCGAATACCACGGTCACGCCGCGGCCAGCCCCGGTTCTCGAATCACCAACACCCGCGGGGCCGTCGGCGGACGAGCCCGCGCCCGTGGTGGGAAAAAGGAAACTCACGCCAGAGAACCTTCAAAAGGTGATCGACCAAGCGAAGAGCTGGCAAAAGGCGGTAATTGCCCTGGGATTCCTTATCGCCGGCGTCGGAGGAGTCGGCGCATCGTCACCTGCACAGGCAGCAGACGTCACGCTCGATCTGAACGTGGCGTCCATTCACGGCGAGCAATGGGCACGTCGCGACCTCAACCAGATCAACCCCGGTCTGGGTATCACCTATCGCCCTGAGGGAAGCGCGGGCGACTGGGCGCTTTCAATGGGGGCTTACAACAACAGCTATCGACGTCTGACGGCCTACGCCCTTGCAGAGTGGACGCCACTCCACATCGGCAACCCGCAGAACTGGCACGTGGATGCGGGCTTGTCAGGTGGTGTTGCATCCGGCTATCGCCGAAGTGAGATCCCGACGTCGCCGGCGATGGGCACAGCGTTGTTTCGAATCGAATCACCATCGGGCATGGCAGCGAGTCTTTTTGCTGTCCCCAACTTTGGTGCGTGCGAGAGCGGCTTTATCGGACTGCAGATCGGCATACCACTGTGACCGAGGCCGTTTTTGTATTGCGCGAAAAAGGCGCTACCCGACAATGGATTTCGAGAGGTAGGAGCGCAAAGCGGCTTCCAGCTCGCGCATGAAATCGCCTCGATCCATGACTCCATCGTCCTACCCCGTCGGTCGCCTTTTCGCTCAAGCGGTCGCAGAGGCAGTACGCGGATGCAAGGGCGTTCCGACGCCCAGCGCCGGATTCAGCCGACACGGCTGAACCGGACACTGAACGTCTTCACTCAAGACCCCCCTTGCATCCGCTCCCTGCCTCAGCGCCCGTCGCTACAAGGCGACCGACGGGGCAGGACTTCAAATGGAGTGCGTAGGTGTGATCGATCAATTTCAAAAGCGCGCGAGCCTCCAGCCAGAAGCCGAAAAGCAGGCTCCCTCCGAGGCAGGGCGGGAGAAGCCGAAGCAGCAGCCATCACACGACCAAGAGGCACAAGCCATGACCACCACGACGCATCCGGCCAGCATGACCACCGAGAAGCGCGACCAGGCCCGCCGCGCGCAGTTCACTGGCACAGTCACCAATGTGATTCGCGGGGCGGGTGATGCCTTCGCGATCTTCCACTACACCAACACCGCCGGAAAGCTGTGTGCCATAGCCTTCTACGGCAAGGCAATCAAACCCGCGTTCCGCTACAGCTTCCGTTCGGAGGAGCTGCGGACTGAACACTGCAACGACTGGGCCGGTGGCGTGATGCGTATGCAGGAGCGCACCAACGAGCGTCGCGCCCAGCGCAACCAGCCGCACACCCTGACCGTGGGCGATGTGCTGATGAGCATGTGGGGCTACGAGCAGACCAACGTGGACTACTACGAAGTCACTGCGCGCCACGGCCGCACGCAAGTCACGTTGCGCCCCATCGCTGCACGCAGGGAAGCAACAGGCGGCATGCAGGGCGATTGCACACCGCTGCCTGGCAAGTTCACGGGTGAGCCGATCCGCTGCAAGGTCGATGGTTCGAGCAACACCGTGCGCCTGTCGAGCTTCCAGCGTGCCAGCAAGATCGAACCGCTTACGGAGGTTGATGGCCTGCGCGTCTGGCCGGTCGATCACTGGACGGCTTACGCCTGATTTCTCACCTCAGCCGCAGCAGCGGTTCCTGCACTTCAGCCCCAAGGAGCACATCATGAAGTACCTCATCGACACCATCGCCGACCTGGCCACCATGGTGGCCAGCCTCGCCATCGAGAACCTGCGCGTCTTGTTGTCAGCGACCTCTCTCGTTGCGCTTCTGATTGCTGGGCACATTGAAATTCGGCACGTGCTGGCCGAACAGAACGCGCAGCAAACCATGTTTGAGCAGATCGCCAAGGCGGCCGTACAGACGCCCGCGCCGGCAGCTACAGCTGCTTCGCAAAAGTGGTGCCCCGTCGATAACTGGCCTTCCGATTGCCAATGAGCCTTCTCCCTGCGTGTTGACCACGAAAACTCCAACAAGTGGGGGAGGGGCATCGATTACGAGACCCCCTCCAGCCTTCGCCAGTCGTCACTCAACGAACAGGGAGCTACTCATGAACACGTTCCATAAGATCCTTCCCGTCATTCCCTTCGCCCTTGCCCGCGGTGTAGTGGTAGCGCTCGGGCTGACTCTCGCCGGCTGCGCCACACTTCCTTCGGCACTAGGCGGAGGGCAGCAATCGAGCGCCGACCGCTACAACGCTGGCCAAGTGCAGCAGGTTCAGCAGGTGCAGCTCGGCACAGTGCTGAGCGTGCGCGCTGTCACCATCCACCAAACGCCAGGTACTACGGAGGGCGATAGCTTGATCGGTGCCGCCGTCGGCGGCCTTTTGGGGCATCAAGTGGGGCAGGGCAACGGCAAGCTAGTTGCCACAGCTGCGCTGGCCGTAGGAGGCGCTGTCGCAGGCAACAAGCTGGGTGATGCAGCCGGCACTCAGGCTGGGCTGTCAGTCACCGTTCGGTTGGACAGTGGCCAGATCGTGAATGTCACGCAGGCGGCTGATGTGCGACTCCAAGCAGGTCAGCATGTACAGCTCATCGGTGGTGGCTGGAATCAGCCAGCCCGCGTTGTGCCGATGGAGGTTGCGCCATGAGCAACATCAGCCTGCTACAGGATTTCAACTACGAGCGCGGTGTGCGGATCTGGCCGGCGCGGAATGAAAATTGCCGCCGTACCGAATGCGAAATCTGCGATGCTGAAAAAATCGAAGGTGAAGGACTTAAGCTCGCTCCCGAGGATGGTTGCATCGTACTTTTTAGATGGTTGGACACATCGCAGTGGGTGCAGGTGCTTGAAGATCGCGCGTGGTGTGTAGATGAGAATGATGGCGAAGGCGACACTCTGATGTCTTGGCTGGGTTTGGACGATTTCGCGGCGATGATTTTAGAATTCTGCTCGACCTGCATGGGCATGCCGGAGTTGAAATCCGCCATTGAACGGTGGCGTGCACAGGGGGCAACGCTAGTGTTCATTGGGGCTCGGCCGGCGCGAACATTCATGTTTGAGCAACGCATCACGGAGCTTGAAAGCTGTGTCCAGCAAGGCGTCGGTTGGAATATCGTCGAAGATCTGATGAAGCGCCTAGAAGCGCTGGAGAAAGCGCAACAGAATTTCAGTTGCTCCAGTGCGCCTTGTCCCAAACTCCACTAACGCAGATGCAGTGCATGTTTGGCTGGTGCTGGGCTACTTCGCGCGCGCCGATCCTATTCAGTAAGTTGGAGCGTGCCTGTGCCAACTTTGTGATTTCACTGCCCTCGCTGGAGCGGTATAGGTCGAATGTGATGCGTTTGATCTGTGGAGCTTGCTCAGCTACTAGCCGTGCGAAACCACGTAGCACAGACTCGGCCAATCGTTTTCCTTTTCGCGATGCGTCCAACGCAAAATGATCGATATGCAAAGTGTCGAGGGCTACGCCGCGCAGCGACATCAACTCGAAGGTCGCGAGTGATCCGAATCCATCCTTCACATAGCAGTCTGAGGCCGGCGGACGATCGTCAGGAATCAGCTCGTAAGGAATGCGACCAAAACCGAAAAATTTGATCGCTGCTGCGGAGTCATCATTGCCCGGCTTGGTGCTGGTTCGGATGCGGCGATTGATGTTCCAGGCCAGGAAACCACCAGCGGTAAGCACGCCAAGAATGCAGAGGTAGAAGCCCATTCACGTGCTCCTGTGTCGATCAGCGATTTTTTGATCGTGCCGGCGCTGAGCCTCAACTGTAGCCTGATCGATCCACGAAAAGATCGACCTCATCAGGCCCGTGAACGGCGTGAAATAGCCGGCCACAACTACGCTCCACGGCTTCGCTTTGCCTTTGCGAAAGCCATCGAGCATCCCTTTCAGAAATTCAATCATGTGAGGCGCATCCTGAGGTGGGGTGATCCGTGCCGCTTACGGCCCGTTGAATCAAGCGTTGGCGGACCAACTGGATGAATCGGTGGATCTACAGTGAGGACTCCTATTCAATGCAGAATGCAGGGAGTCACTATGACACGCAGAACTGCACAACGCCTCCTCATCACCGCCGTCGGCGTCGTCGGTGTGATTACTGGGGGACTTGCGGGTGCAACTGATGTTGGCGTCCTTCTCGGGGGTGCCGGCATGCTCATACTTATTGTCTTGGTCATGACAATCGGGAGGCCGACCTGATGGCGCCTATGCCTTTCCCGCCAAACCCATTCCCTCCAAGCCTTCAACAGCCCGTCCACGGCGGATGGGGCGTCTGGGCCGCACAAGCGGGCCGACAGCGGGCAGGGCCCGCAGGGAGGCCGAGCCGCGAAGTGGCGAGCTTAGCCCCAGTCGGCCGCTCGCAGTGCATCAGCTATCGGGGTGTGACGGATGGAGTTCATTTGCGACGAGATGCAGCACTTCCTACGCCTGGTCAGCGACTCCGTTAGCCTGTTCTAGACCTTCGCTTTCACCTTGGCCTTGCCCGGCATCGGCTGGGTGTTGAGGCCGTATGTGGTCGTCATGAGTTTGCGCATCCAGTGATGTTCAAGCTCGATGATTTCTGAGACAGTCGCACTGGATGCCGCAACCTCAAGGATGGTCACTTGGTAGTCCGCGTCCGCGGTCAACTGCAGGCCGTCGTTGCCACCGTGGCCGTTTTGCAGGTAGTCCATCCACCGCCCCCAGAAGCCGTCGCTCCCCGTGGCGCTCCCGACGTAGTTCTTCCCGTTCTTCAGAGACACGAGCAGATAGATGCCCCGGGCTGTCGACAGATTCGACCGCCATGAGCTGGGCTCATCGGGAAGTTTGCGAATGGTGCTGATGAATTCGATATACCCAGGGAAGTCGGGTTCCGTGATGCTCTTCCGGATTTCCAGGATGTCCTTGGGCTGTCGATCGGCACGTTGGACCCAAGCGATGTGTGCGGGTCCCCACTCAACGACCACCTTCCCAATAAAGGGATCCATGGCCTCGACGCGTTCGGTCTCGTAGAACTGATGCTCCAGGACCGAATGCCCGCTGATGGGACAGGTGAGGCTGGGATCCTTGCAGATGCTTTTGCTCAAAACGCGGTAGAGGCCAACGAACAGCGTTTCACCTACAGGACCGGGCACGAAGTTGGCGATGTACTTCGCGTCGCCAAATTTGTCTTCACTTTGATAGTCCTGGTACCGCTTAAACGAGCCATCCTCCTTGCGCCACAAGTCTGCCGGCGTCACACCCAGTTCGCCGCGCTTCCGTTGATGCCGTGCCATGCGGGTTTCCTTGGGCGAAATCCCGGCCGATTCAAGCAAAGCATTGAACGTGAGCATGTGTGTCCCCTGTTGGTCCGCGAATCATACGGCGGGGCAGGGAAGGCTGCAGGTGGACTTCAAACACGTGCAGAGAGCTTGCGGAATCGTCGGCCAGATCCAGCTGCCCCTCCACGGCAGCAGGGCCGCACAGGCAGCCCGACAGCGGGCCGAGCCCGCAGGGCGGCTGAGCCACGAAGTGGCACGCTCGGCTTCGCGTCTCCGGCGGCTGGTGACGAGTTATTCGTGCGGATCATGCGGTAGCGCTGGCTTAGATCCAGTGGCTAGCTGCGTCCGACCTTGCTTGATCTGAGCAATCACTTCGTCCAGCGCATCCATCGCCTGCATGCCTCGGCTTTTCTGCATGGTCTCACCACTAGGCCTTGATCGCTGCTTTTTGATCTCGCGTCGGACCACCGAGGCGACGGGGCTTTGGCCGCGCGCTTCGACTGCAGCGACAGCAGCACGAATGTCATCATCGTGCTCGTCGGATGTAAGCATTTGGGCGTCGGTTACGTCGGAGTCGTACCAGCTCTCGACGCCGTTGGGGTGTACGATTTTTTTCTTAAATTTTTGAGGCGAAATATTTGCAGCAGCAGGCACGTGCAGACTTGCTGCTGCTGCTCGTACTCGTGTTGATGTAGTTACTTGGGTGGTGCTTTTACTGCTTTTCCGAACCGGCTTTTCAGCGGGCGGCTTTTCAGCGGGTGGTTTTCCCGCGAGCGGATTTTCAGGCTCTCGGTGCTTTGAGGCCTGCGGCGTGTCAAAGACGTACAGTATTTGGCCTCCGAATGTGCCGCTCGAGGTCCGTTGGGATCGCCGCACTATGTATCCAGCATCCTGCAGCTCGCGCAGTGCGGTACGTATCGCATCGCGTCCCTCACGACCCGCGCCTCTCGCTAAGTCTTCGGCCGTCATGCCGAATCCCTCAGCGTTGTCTAACATCCGTGACAACACTCCAGCGGCTCTGTAGCTAATGCTGGTATCTCGGACCGTCGATGATGGTGTGATCAGCACGTTGACGCCTGATCGAGCGCGGACGTATATGGTGCTCATGCCGGCACCCCCCAGCCGAAGCCGCGGAAGCTGTCTTGGCCGGCAGCTGCTGCCTGCTCACGTCGCGCTGTTGCCCGCCGCTCAACTTGCGGTCGCGTCCCGCGTGCGCGGCCGTGTCGCCAGGAGGATGCGATTACTTCGGCCAGCATTTCCGCCGCCTCGACTGCCGCGGGCGTCGATGTGTCCAAATCATCTGCAGCCATCGCAGCCTGCCGTTCACCTTCCACCTGCAGCGCACGCAGGAGTGGGTCCCTTGGTCGAGGCCCACGCGACCCCGCGTAATGCATCGGATCTCGCTCCGCAAGCCAGACCGTAGCCAGGGCGTCGTCCTCAGCTAGGCCAGCACGACGTCCCACCGCCAAGATCTCAATGATTCGGGTGTCATCGACGCCGAGCTCGGCGCGGACCACCTCGCGCAGTTTGTGGGTTGCGGTCTTCATCGTGCAGCCCTCCGTGCAACAGAGCCCCGCGGACGTCCACGGGGTCGTGCAGGCAAGGGCCGAGTAGGCAAAGGTGGCACGGTGGGCTCAGCCTCGCCAAACAGCCACGCAGCGACGTCACGAGTCATGTATCTGTGCGCTCGACTCAGGCGGAGGTGCTGGGGGCACTCGGGCGGCATATCGCCGCCGCGCAAAATGCGCAAACGCAATGCGTTAGAAGTCGACCGAAGCTCGACTGCAAGGTCGCCGAGTAGCATCATCTCGCCGTACCGAGCGAGCAGATGCGTTAGGGCGTCGGCACCGTGTCGGCCGACAGTAGGATTGGCTTGATTTTCCATCGCGAGCGTCCTCAGGACGCTGCGCGGGTTTGGTCTGGCCCGTTGTAGCCAACGACGGGTTGCATTCAATCTAGTTTCAAGCGTTGCAACGCGTCAAGACCCAGCCAATTCTTCGGCTGAAATGCATCGAACGAATCTGACACGATCGCGCAACAACTCGTTTTTCGGCGTCGACGCGCTTCCTCGCGTAGCCCGGAATTTCCGGCGCTGCGCGGGCTTGGTCGCCTGTTGTTTCGCCGTCACGGCGTCCCGCTTCGGGGCCTGTGGCGGCCTTTGGCATGCCTGCACGAAACGTATCCGGTCGTCGCATTTCTCCAACGTGAGCGGCGGTGCGGTACGTGTGCGGTACAGCCCCGTTGAAACGCTGCGAAACGTCATGAAACGCCGGTACGCGAACGGTACACCTGAGTCACAAAACGCACAAAAAAGCCCGATTCGGTGCGAATCGGGCTTTTTCGTAAGTGCTTGTATTGCTGGAACTAGTGGTGGGCGGTACAAGGATCGAACTTGTGACACCTGCCGTGTGAAGGCAGTGCTCTACCGCTGAGCTAACCGCCCGCCGGGAGCGCGCAAATATACGGGGTGAGGGCAGGCAGGTCAACCATGGCGAAGCCATCGCGTAAAATGCCGGGCTTCGCCGCCGACCGGACCTGCCGCATGTCACACGACCTTTCCCACGCCCTGCAGGCGCTGCAGCAGTTCCAGCTGACGCCGTGGAAGGCGGTCGGCCTGCTGGGCTCGGTGATGTTCACCAGCCGCTGGTTCGTGCAGCTCTACTACACGCGCAAGCTGAAGCGGGTGGTGATGCCGCTGTCGTTCTGGTGGCTGTCGGTGCTGGGCAGCGCCTTGCTGCTGGCGTACTTCACCATCGGCAAGAACGATTCGGTGGGCATCATCTCGAATTTCTTCCCGGCGTTCGTCTCGGTCTACAACCTCTGGGTGCACCTGCGCCACCACAAGAACAACGTCACGGGCGACGAGATCGCCTGATCCGTTGATGCGGGGACGTGTCGGGCACGCCCCCGCCTTGCCCTCATTCCGGGTCGTAGTCGAGGTTGGGGGCCAGCCAGCGCTCGGCTTCCTCGCGCGACCAGCCCTTGCGCCTGGCGTAGTCCTCCACCTGTTCGCGGGTCAGGCGGCCGACCACGAAGTACTGGCTGCCCGGGTGCGAGAAGTACCAGCCGGACACCGCGGCGGCCGGGTACATCGAGAAGCCCTCGGTGAGTTCGATGCCGGCGTTGTTGGTGGCGTCGAGCAACTGGAACAGTGCGGTCTTCTCGGTGTGGTCGGGGCAGGCGGGGTAGCCGGGGGCGGGGCGGATGCCCTTGTACTGCTCGGCGATCAGCGCCTCGTTGTCGAGCTGCTCGTCGGCGGCGTAGCCCCAGAACTCGCGCCGCACGCGTTCGTGCATGCGTTCGGCGAACGCCTCGGCGAGGCGGTCGGCCAGCGCCTTGAGGATGATCGCCGAGTAGTCGTCGTGTTCGGCGTGGAAGCGCGCGAGGTGCGGCTCGATGCCGAGGCCGGCGGTGACGGCGAAGCCGCCGATCCAGTCGCGCTTGCCGTGTTCCTTCGGCGCGATGAAGTCGGACAGGCAGAAGTCGGGGCGCTCGACGGGCTTGTCGGCCTGCTGGCGCAGGTGGTGCAGCACGATGGCGCTTTCCCTTCTCCCTTCGGGAGAAGGTGCCCCGGAAGGGGCGGATGAGGGTTCGGTTGCACCGGAAGTCAGCGCTTCGCCCGCACCCGCTCCCCCGGCCCCTCTCCCGGAGGGAGAGGGGAGCAGAGCGGTCAGTTCGATGTCGTCGCCCACGCTGGCGGCGGGCCAGAAGCCGATCACGCCGCGGGCAGTGAGCCACTTTTCGGCGATGAGCTTGTCCAGCATCGCCTGCGCGTCGCGGAACAGTTCGCTGGCCTGCGCGCCGACGATTTCATCGGTGAGGATGGCGGGGTAGTGGCCGGCCAGTTCCCATGCGTTGAAGAACGGGCTCCAGTCGATGTACCCGCGCAGTTCGGCGAGGTCGTAGTCGTCGAACACGGTGAGGCCTGGCCTGGCCGGTTGCGGCGGCAGGTAGTTCGCCCAGTCGCAGGTGAAGCGTTGCGCGCGTGCCTTGTCCAACGGCACCAGTTGCTTGCCGGGGCCGCGGTTGCGGTGGCGTTCGCGCACTTCGGCGTATTCGGAGCGGATCTTCGCCATGAAGTCGTCGACGAGGTCCTTGCTGACCAGCGACTGCGCCACGCCCACCGCGCGCGAGGCATCCTTCACCCACACGCAGGGCGACTTGTAGTGCGGCTCGATCTTCAGCGCGGTGTGCGCGCGCGAGGTGGTGGCGCCGCCGATCAGCAGCGGGATGCGGAAGTCCTGCCGCTGCATCTCGCGCGCCACGTGGCTCATCTCTTCCAGCGAAGGCGTGATCAGGCCGGACAGGCCGATCATGTCGGCGCCCTCGGCGATGGCGGTGTCGAGGATCTTCTGCGTGGGCACCATCACGCCCAGGTCGATCACCTCGAAGTTGTTGCAGCGGAGCACCACGCCGACGATGTTCTTGCCGATGTCGTGCACGTCGCCCTTGACCGTGGCCATCACGATCTTGCCGTTGTTCTTGCCGACGTCGCCGGTGCGCGCCTTTTCCTCCTCGATGAAGGGCAGCAGGTAGGCCACCGCCTTCTTCATCACGCGGGCGGATTTCACCACCTGCGGCAGGAACATCTTGCCGGCGCCGAACAGGTCGCCGACCACGTTCATGCCGTCCATCAGCGGGCCCTCGATCACGTCGAGCGGGCGCGTGACCAGCAGGCGCGCTTCCTCGGTGTCCTCGACCACGTACTGGTCGATGCCGTGCACCAGGGCGTGGCTGAGCCGTTCGCGCACCGGCTTCTCGCGCCAGGCCAGCGTCTCGACGACGGCTTCGCCCTTTTTCTTCTTGTAGCGGTCGGCGATCTCGAGCAGGCGCTCGGTGGCGTCCTTGCGGCGGTTCAGCACGACATCTTCCACGCGCTCGCGCAGCTCGGCGTCGAGGTCGTCGTAGATCGCCAGCGCGCCGGCGTTGACGATGCCCATGTCCATGCCGGCCTGGATGGCGTGGTACAGGAACACCGAGTGGATCGCCTCGCGCACGGTGTCGTTGCCGCGGAACGAGAACGAGACATTGGAGACGCCGCCGGAGATGTGGCAATCGGGGAAGCGCCGCTTCAGCTCGCGGGTGGCCTCGATGAAGTCCACCGCGTAGTTGTCGTGCTCCTCGATGCCGGTGGCGATGGCGAAGATGTTCGGATCGAAGATGATGTCTTCGGGCAGGAAGTCGAGTTCCTGCGTCAGCAGTTCATGAGCGCGCGAGCAGATCGCGATCTTGCGCTCGGCGGTGTCGGCCTGGCCCTGCTCGTCGAACGCCATCACCACCGCGGCGGCGCCGTATTGCTGCACCTTGCGCGCATGATCGAGGAAGGCCGCCTCGCCTTCCTTCATCGAGATCGAGTTGACGATGCCCTTGCCCTGCAGGCAGCGCAGGCCAGCCTCGATCACGCTCCACTTGGAGGAGTCCACCATCACCGGCACGCGGGCGATGTCCGGTTCGGCGGCGATCAAGTTGAGGAAGCGCACCATCGCCGCCTCGGAATCGATCAGGCCCTCGTCCATGTTGACGTCGATGATCTGCGCGCCGTTGGCGACCTGCTGGCGCGCGACTTCCACCGCCTCTTCGTAGCGGTCTTCCTTGATCAGCTTGCGGAACTGCGCGGAGCCGGTGACGTTGGTGCGCTCGCCCACGTTGACGAACAGCAGGTCGGGGGTGATGACCAGCGGTTCGAGGCCGGAGAGACGGGTGTGGCGGGGCATTACGCGGCTTCCTTCGCTTCGCTGGGTAGTGCGCGTGGCGGGTAGTCGCGCACGGCTTCCGCGATGGCCTTGATGTGCGCCGGCGTGGTGCCGCAGCAGCCGCCGACGAGGTTGAGCAGGCCGTCGCGGGCGAAGCCGCCGATCACGCTGGCCATCTGCTCCGGCGTCTCGTCGTATTCGGCGAAGGCGTTCGGCAGGCCGGCGTTCGGGTGGGTGCTGACGAAGCATTCGGCAGTGTCGGCCAGGGTCTGGATGTGCGGGCGCAGGTCGGCAGCGCCCAGCGCGCAGTTGAGCCCGACCGCCAGCGGCCGCGCGTGGCGCACCGAGTACCAGAACGCCTCGGCGGTCTGGCCGGAAAGCGTGCGGCCGGAGCGGTCGGTGATGGTGCCTGAGATCATCACCGGTACCCGCGCGCCGCGCTCGCGGAACAGCTCGGACAGCGCGTACAGCGCGGCCTTGGCGTTGAGCGTGTCGAAGATGGTTTCCACCATCACGATGTCGGCGCCGCCGTCGACCAGGCCGGCGGCGGACTCGCGATAGTTGGCTGCCAGTTCCTCGAAGGTGACGTTGCGGAAGCCGGGGTCATTGACGTCGGGCGACAGCGAGGCGGTGCGGCTGGTGGGGCCGAGCACGCCGATCACGAAGCGCGGCTTGCCGGGCGTCAGCGCGGTGAACTTGTCGCAGGCGGCGCGCGCCAGCCTGGCGCCTTCCAGGTTCAGCTCGTGCGCGAGATGTTCCAGCTTGTAGTCGGCCTGGCTGATGCGGGTGGAGTTGAAGGTGTTGGTTTCCACCAGGTCCGCGCCGGCTTCGAGGTAGGCCTCGTGCACGCCGCGGATGATCGCCGGCTGGGTCAGCGTGAGCAGGTCGTTGTTGCCCTTGAGGTCGCAGCCGGGGTGATCGTGGTGATGTGCGTGCGCACCGTCATGGCCATGCTCGAAGCGCTCGCCGCGGAAGCCGGTTTCGTCCAGCCGGTGGCCCTGCAGCATGGTGCCCATGCCGCCGTCGAGGATCAGGATGCGTTCGGCCAGCGCGGCTTCGAGCAGCGCGACGCGTTCGGGGTGCAGCCAGGGCAGGGCACTCATGGGATGTTTCTCACTTCTTCGGCTTTTGCGCGAGCAGGCTGATGACTTCGAAATGCGGCGCCTTGCGCTCGCGGCTGATGCGGTTGCAGCTGAGCACCTGCAGGCCGGCGGCGCTGGCGTAGTCGTGCAATTCCGCTTCGGTGAAGCCGAGGTTGCGGTGGTCGAACGGCTCCACCGCGGCGCGGTGGTCGTGCTTGCCCAGCGTCACCGCGAGCAGGCGGCCGTTGGGGCGCAGCAGGCACGCGGCTTCGGCCACCGCCTGCGCGGGGCGCTCGGCGTAGGTCAGCGCGTGCAGCATCAGCACCAGGTCGAAGCGGCGCTCGCCCAGTTCCAGCGCGTGCATGTCGCCCGCGCGCACTTCGACATTGGGGAAGGCCTGCAGGCGCTTCGCCGCGGCTTCGACCACGCGTTCGCTGGAGTCCACGCAGACGATGGAGTGCGCGTGCGGCGCCAGCAGTTCGGCGGTGATGCCGTCGCCGGAGGCGATGTCCAGCACGTCGCCGGTGCCCAGCAACTGCAACAGCGCGCGCGCCAGGGTTTCCCAGGTGCGGCCGGGCGAGTAGTGGCGCTCCATGTCGCCGGCCACGGTGTCGGCCCAGCCTTCGGAGCGGGCGCGGTTGGCCAGCACGCCGGGCAGGCGGGCGGCGTCCTCGCGCAGCAGGGCGTCGTCGATGTTCTCGCGCAGCGAGGCGATCAGCGCATGCTGGTGTTCGTCGCCCTCGCCGTTGGCGCGGTAGTAGGCGGAGACGCCGGCGCGGCGATCGCGCACCAGACCGGCTTCCTTGAGCTTGGCGAGGTGGGTGGAGACGCGCGGCTGCGCCAGGTGCAGCACCGCAGCCAGCTCGGCCACGGTGAGCTCCTCGCCTTCCAGCAGGGCCAGCAGGCGCACGCGGGTGGGGTCGGCCAGCAGGCGCAAGATGCTGGACGCAGTGGCCAGATCCATGCGTTATCCCTATATCGCGATAAAGAGATGCGAAGTCTGGGCCGTGGCTTGCCGTGCGTCAAGCGCCGCGCTCGTTCCATCCACGCCCGGCCTTTGTTGCGCCCGCACAAGGCGAAGCGGCCGACGCGGCTAAAATGACCGGCTTTTCATCCCCCGTTTCGCTACCGGAGTCCCCCATGGATTTCAGCTTTACCGAAGACCAGTTGGCTATCCAGGCCATTGCCCGCGACTTCGCACAGAAGCGCATCGCGCCGGTGGCAGCCGAGCTGGACGAGAAGGGGGAGTTCCCGCTGGAGAACATCCGCGAGATGGGCCAGCTCGGCCTGATGGGCATCGAGGTGCCGACCGAGTACGGCGGCGCGGGCATGGACCCGATCGCCTACTCGCTGGCGATGATCGAGATCGCCGCGGCCGACGCCGCCACCGCGACCATCATGTCGGTCAACAATTCGCTGTTCTGCAACGGCATCCTCAAGCACGGCACCGAGGAGCAGAAGCAGAAGTACGTGCGCGCCATTGCGCAGGGCGAGGCGATCGGCGCCTACGCGCTGACCGAGCCGCAGTCCGGTTCCGATGCCTCGGCCATGCACACCCGCGCCACGAAGAACGCCGACGGCGACTGGGTGATCAACGGCAAGAAGAGCTGGATCACCTCCGGCATGGTGGCGCGCTACATCATCCTGTTCGCCATAACCACGCCGGGCATCGGTGCCAAGGGCGTGTCCGCCTTCATCATCGACACGCAGCTGCCGGGCTTCCACGCGGGCAAGAGCGAACCCAAGCTGGGCATCCGCGCCTCGGCCACCTGCGAGATCGAGTTCACCGACTACGTGTGCCCGAAGCAGAACCTGCTGGGCCAGGAGGGCAAGGGCTTCGCGATGGGCATGAGCCTGCTCGACGCGGGGCGCATCGGCATCGCCTCGCAGGCGGTGGGCATCGCCCGCGCGGCATACGAGGCCGCGCTGCAGTGGTCGCGCGACCGCAAGGCCTTCGGCCATCCGATCGGCACGTTCCAGATGACCCAGGCGAAGATCGCCGACATGAAGTGCAAGCTCGACGCCGCCACCCTGCTGACGCTGCGCGCGGCGTGGGCGAAGGGCGAGGCGGACAGGAACGGCGGCCGCTTCGGCACCGAGGCCTCCATCGCCAAGCTCACCGCCTCGGAGGCGGCGATGTGGATCGCCCACCAGGCGGTGCAGATCCACGGCGGCATGGGCTACTCGCGCGAGATGCCGCTGGAGCGCTACTTCCGCGACGCCAAGATCACCGAGATCTACGAAGGCACCAGCGAGATCCAGCGCATCGTGATCGCGCGCAACGAGACGGGATTGCGGTAAGAGCCGGGATTCGGGATTCGGGATTCGGGATTCGGGATTCGGGAGAGCAGCGTGGCTCGATGCGCTTTGGGCCCGTAAAAGTCCCGTTGCCGTGTCGGCCGCGATACAAAAACGCCCCGGCAGGTGCCGGGGCGTTTTGCTTCAAGGCTGCGGGAACGGGCTTTCCGATTCCCCGACTCTCAATGCCCGTGTTGCGGGTTGGAGTCGAACGACTGCATGTTCGTGCCCGAGGCCGCCTGCGGCTTGCCGTCGCCGTCCATCTTGTCGCCCAGCAGGCGCCGCACCACGATGTAGAACACCGGGATCAGCAGCACGCCGAGGAAGGTGGCGAACAGCATGCCGCCGATCACGCCGGTGCCGATGGCGTGGCGCGCGTTGGCGCCGGCGCCGCTGGAGATGAACAACGGGAACACGCCGAGGATGAAGGCCAGCGAGGTCATCAGGATCGGGCGCAGTCGCAGTCGCGCGGCGTCGACGGTGGCTTCGCGCAGCGTGCGGCCGGCCTTCTGCTCGGCCACCGCGAACTCCACGATCAGGATCGCGTTCTTCGCCGCCAGGCCGATCACCGTGACCAGGCCGATCTTGAAGTAGATGTCGTCGGGCAGGCCGCGCAGCATGGTGAACACCACCACGCCGAGCAGGCCCAGCGGCACCACCAGCAGCACGGCCACCGGGATCGACCAGCTCTCGTACAGCGCGGCCAGCGCCAGGAACACGATGAAGATGGACAGCACCATCAGCAGCGTGGCGGCGTTGCCGGAGAGGATTTCCTGGTAGGACTGGCCGGTCCAGTCGTTGCCGAAGCCCTTCGGCAGGTCCTGGCTGACGATCTTCTGCATCTCGTTCATCGCCTCGCCCGAGGCGTGCCCCGGCGCGGGCGAGCCGACGATTTCCACCGCGGAATAGCCGTTGTAGCGGGTCAGCGCGGGCGAGCCCATGCCCCACTTCGCCTGCACCACGTTGGCGAGCGGGATCATCGCCGGCGTGCCGTTGGCGTTGGTCTGCGTGCTGCTGGGGATGTAGAAGTGCTGCAGCGCGTCCGGGCTCATGCGGTAGGCGGAGTCCGCCTGCATCATCACGCGCTTCACGCGGCCACCATAGGTGAAGTCGTTCACGTACACCGGCGCCAGCATCATGCTGACCGCGTTGTAGACGTCGCTGACCGACAGGCCCATCGACTGCGCCTGCACGCGGTCCACGCTCAGGTTGAGCTGCGGCGAGTCCTCCAGCGAGTTCGGGTGCACGCCGGTGAGCAGCGGATCCTGCGCGGCCTTGCCGAGCAGGATGTTGCGTGCCTGGGTGAGCGCGTCGCGGCCGAGGCCGGCGCGATCCTGCAGGAACATGTCGAAGCCGCCGAACTGGCCCAGGCCCTGGATGGTGGGCAGGTTGACCACGAAGATGCGCGCATCGCGGATCCCGTACAGCGCCCGGTTGGCGCGCTGGATGAAGTCCATCGCGGTGCCCTGGCGCTGCGACCAGTCCTTCAGCTTGATGAAGGCCATGCCGGCGTTTTCGCCCGAGCCCATGAAGCTGAAGCCGGTCACCTGCAGCACGCCTTCCACCGCCGGATCCTTGTCCAGGATCGCGCGCATCTGCGCCATCACCGCGCTGGTGCGCTGCTTGGTGGCGCCTGGCGGCAACTGGATGATGGACATCGCGTAGCCCTGGTCCTCCTCGGGCAGGAAGCTGCCGGGCAGGCGGGTGTACAGGAAGCCGGCCAGCACGGCGATCAGCGCGAACACCACCATCCAGCGCGGGGCGTGCCTGATCGCGCCGCCGACGTGGCCGGTGTAGGTGTGCGTGGTCCAGTCGAAGAAGTCGTTGAACTTGCGGAAGACGATGTTCTTCTTCTTGTGGTGCTCCGGCTGCAGGAAGCTGGCGCACAGCGCCGGCGTGAACGACAGCGCGAGGAAGGCCGAGAACGCCATCGACACCGCGATGGTCAGCGCGAACTGCTTGTAGATCACGCCGGAGGCGCCGGGCTGCAGCGCCGACGGCACGAACACCGCCGCCAGCACCACGGTGATCGCCACCACCGCGCCGGTGATCTGGCCCATCGCCTTGCGCGTGGCCTCCTTCGGCGGCAGGTTCTCCTCGGTCATGATGCGTTCGACGTTCTCGATCACCACGATCGCGTCGTCCACCACGATGCCGATGGCCAGCACCATGCCGAACAGGGTGAGCTGGTTGATGGTGAAGCCCAGCACCAGCATGCCGAGGAAGGTGCCCAGCAGGGCCACCGGGATCACCAGGGTGGGGATGATGGTGGCGCGCACGTTCTGCAGGAACAGCAGCATCACCAGGAACACCAGGATGATCGCCTCGACCAGCGTGTGCACCACCTCGTTGATGGAGATGTGCACGAAGGCGGTGCTGTCGTAGGGGCTGAACCAGCTCACGCCCTGCGGGAAGCTGGGGGCCAGCTCGTCCATCTTCGCGCGCACCGCGGTGGCCACGTCCAGCGCGTTGGCGCCGGGCAGCAGCATGATCGCGAACGCGGCGATGGGCTTGCCGTCCCAGGTGGTGTCGAAGCCGTAGCTGGTGGGGCCGAAGCTGATCTTCGCCACGTCGCCCAGCTTGACCACGGTGCCGTCGGCGTTGGCGCGCAGGATGATGTCGGCGAACTGCTCGGGCGTGGTGAAGCGGCCCTCGGCGGACACGGTGGCGTTGAGGCCCTGGCCGGGCAGGGCCGGGTCGGCGCCGATCGAGCCGGCGGCGAACTGCACGTTCTGCACCGAGATCGCGTTGTACACCTGCGCGGCCGACAGGTTGTAGCCCTGCAGCTTGTCCGGGTTCAGCCAGATCCGCATCGCGTATTCGGCACCGAACTGCTGGGTACTGCCCACGCCGGGCACGCGCGAGACCTGGTCCAGCACCTGCGAGGCCACGATGTCGCTGAGGTGGTCGCGGTCGATGCTCGGGTTGTCCGACTTCAGCGCCACCACCATCAGGAAGCCGGCGTTGGCCTTGGCCACCACCACGCCCTGCTGGGTCACCTCGCTGGGCAGGCGCGCCGTGGCCAGCGACACCTTGTTCTGCAC
Source organism: Rhodanobacter sp. DHB23 (assembly GCF_014842975.1). Taxonomy (GTDB): domain Bacteria; phylum Pseudomonadota; class Gammaproteobacteria; order Xanthomonadales; family Rhodanobacteraceae; genus Rhodanobacter_A. The sequence goes on from NZ_JACYXK010000024.1 coordinate 47,917, forward strand.
CTGCACCTGGGCGATGTCCGGGTTGGTGCCGGTCTCGAAGGTGAGCGTGATCTGCGAGCTGCCGGTGGCGCTGGAGGAGGAGTTGAAATACAGCAGGTGGTCGATGCCGGTGAGCTGCTGCTCGATCACCTGGGTGACGGTTTTCTCGGTGGTGTCGGCGCTGGCGCCGGGGTAGGTGGCGTTCACCACGACCTGCGGCGGCGCGATGTTCGGGTACGACTCCACGCCCAGGTTGAGGATGGCCAGCACGCCGCCCAGCGAGATCAGGATGGCCACCACCCAGGCGAAGATCGGGCGGTCGATGAAGAAACTCGGCATGGTCTTAGAGCCTGTTCATGATCCCCAAGCACCCCGCGCCGGGATCTGTTTGCGCGTAGGCCAAGGAAGAGCGAAGGAGTGGACGTCGGTCCACGACTGAGTGATGACGCAGGGATGCGGGCAAACAGACCCGGCCCTGCGGGTTGCCGTCGAATGGCCGCCATGCGGCAGCGCGCGGCTTGGCCTGACGGCCAGTCAGGCCGGCGCCACGCACTACCACCTGGCAGCCATTCGACGGCAACGCGGGGTACTTGGGGATCATGAGCAGGCTCTTCCGTTACTTGCCGGCTGCCGCTGCGGAACCGCCCGCGGCCGGCTGCGGCTGCCACGGCGAAGCCTTGGCCGGCGCACCGTCGCGCACGTTCTGCACGCCGGACACCACCACCTGGTCGCCGGCCGCGAGGCCGCCGGTGACCACCCAGTTGCTGCCGCTCATGCCGCCGGTGGCGACGTCGTGGCGCTTGACGTTGCCGTCGCCGCCGACCACGAACACGTAGGCGCCGGCGGTGTCGCGCAGCACGGCGGTCTGCGGCACCAGGAACACCTGGTGCTGCTCGCCCAGCTTCGCCTTCAGCGTCACGTACATGCCGGGCAGCAGGCTGTGCCTGGGATTGGGGATCTGCGCGCGCAGGTTCATCGCGCCGGTGGACGGGTCCACCGTGGCGGCGGTGAAGTCCAGCACGCCCGGTTCGGCATAGGTACTGCCGTCGGGCAGGGTCACGCGCACGGTGGCCGTGTTCGGCTGGGCGAGCGTGACGCCGCCGCCGGTCTGCGCCTGGCGCAGCTGCTCCATGTCGGCCACGCTCATGGTGAAGTTCACGTACAGCGGGTCGATCTGGTCCACCGTGGTGAGCAGGGTCGCGCTGGCGCCGGTGTCGGCGGTGCCGTTGCCGACGATGGCGCCTTCGGTCACCTGCTGCTGGCCGGAGCGGCCGTCGATGGGCGACACCACCCGGGTGTAGCCGAGGTTGATGCGGGCGGTTTCCACGGCGGCCTGCGCCTGCTGCACGGCGGCGGCGGCGCTGCGCTCGGTGGCCTCGTCGGCGTCCAGCTGCGCGCGTGCGATGTAACCCTGCGGGATGAGCTGGCGGTCGCGTTCGGCCACCACGTGCGCATTGGTGTAGGTGGCCTTGGCCGAGGCGAGGTTGGCGATGCTGGAATTCAGCGCGGCCTGGTAGGGCGCCGGGTCGATCTGGAACATCAGGTCGCCCTTCTTCACGTCGGAGCCTTCGACGTAGACGCGCTTCAGCAGCACGCCGGACACGCGGGCGCGCACGTCGGCGCTGCGGAAGGACGACAGGCGGCCGACCAGGTCCTTGGTCAGCGGCTCGTTCTGCGGCTGCACGGTGACCACGCCCACCTGCGGCGGCGGCATTTGCGGCGGGCCTTGTTCCTTCTTGCCGCAGGCGGTCAGGGCCAGCAGGCCGAGGCACAACGCGGGGGCGCGCAGGGACGGGGATTTCATGGGGACTCCGGGGCGTGCTGATCGTGGTCGGATGACGGCGCTTCACGCGCGCCGTAAAAAGAGCAGGTGCGGGTTCGCGGCTCGCTACTATACCGCACGGTTCACAATTTATTGAAGGGCTTGCGGGAGGTTTTCCGGGCGACCGGTCCGGACGGGCGCGGGGGAAGCGGTGCCGCGTTTCCGCCATGTGTCGCCGTGATGTCGCGCCGGTGACGTCGCGTGCCCGCCGTGCGCGTCTGCATCGGGGCTTCGACGATGCGTTTGCGTACTGTCCCCGCGAGCATGAATGAAGCGCCGTCCATGACGCTATGCACAAGGCACAACGATGGATTGAAGCGTATCCTTTTGGGGCTTTATCGCGTCACTTTCGTCTCCACTACACAGTAGATGCCATGAATGCCATTCGTGCAGACCATGAAGTTCCGTTTCAGTCCGCCGTTCTCGAGGCGCTGAAGCAAACCGGATTCCCCGCCCAGCGCCTTGATGAGGCGCAATTTTTTATCGGAGCCTTCTTCGCGCGGATCAGCGAGGGCGATCGTGGCCTGCACACCCCGGCGCGATGGGCGACCGTGGTGGGCGGCCTGCTGGACTTCATGCAGCAGCGCACGCCGGGGCGTGCCGCCGTGCGCGTGCTGAACCCCGAGGCCGGCCACGGCCAGTTGCAGATCGTCACCGACGACATGCCGTTCCTGATCGACACCGTGAGCATGGTGGTGTCGGCGCGTTCGCGCGTGCATGCCGTGGTCCATCCGGTGTTGCCGGTGCGACGCGACGCCGGCGGCAAGCTGCTGGAGCTGGGCGGCGGGCAGGGCGTGGCAGAGTCGGTGATGCATTTCGAGATCGACCGCGTGGCCGATGCCGCCGAACAGGCGCAACTGGTCGCGCAGGTCGAGGCCGCGCTGGACGACGTGCGCGCCGCCGTGGGCGACTGGGCGGCGATGCGCGACAAGGCGCTCGCCATCGCCGACGAGCTGCCGCAGCGCAAGCCCGCGCTGGACGCGGCCTCGGCGCGCGAGGCCGGCGAGTTCCTGCGCTGGATCGCCGCGGACAACTTCACCTTCTTCGGCTACCGCGAATACGAAGTGACCGACGCCGACGGCGACCGCGTGCTGCGTGCCATCGACGGCTCCGGGCTGGGCATCCTGCGCAGGAACGAACAGTCGCTGGCGCCGCGCTCGCTGAAGACGCTGGCGGCCAGCGAGCTGCCGCAGTCCGGTGCGGTGGACGCGGTCATCCTCACCAAGACCAATGCGCGCTCGCGCATGCACCGCCCCGGCTACATGGACTACATCGGCGTGCTGCGCTTCGGCGCCGACGGCCGTGCCGTGTCGGAACAGCGCTTCCTCGGCCTGTTCACCTCCAGCGCCGGCATGGCGCGCCCGCAGGACGTGCCGCTGGTGCGCCACAAGGTGGAGGCGGTGCTGGCGCGCTCGGGCCTGAAGCGCGACTCGTACTCCGGCAAGTCGCTGCGCCATACGCTGGAAACGCTGCCGCGCGAGGAGCTCCTGCAGAGCAGCGAGGACGAGCTGTCCGCCATCGCCAGCGGCATCCTCGAGCTGCGCCAGCGCGCGCACACGCGCCTGTTCATGCGCCGCGACCGCTATGGCCGCTTCTTCGCCTGCCAGGTGTTCGTGCCGCGCGAGCGCTTCAACACCTCGGTGCGCGAACGCATCGAGGCGCTGCTGGGCGAAGCCCTGCACGCCGAGCAGGTCGACTCCTCGGTGCTGATGGGCGAGGACGCGCTGGCGCGCCTCTACATCGTGCTGCGCCCGAAGATCGGCGACCAGCCCGAATACGACCTGGCCGCGCTGGAGCAGGGCGTGGCGGCGATCGCGCGCAACTGGCACGACGACGTGCGCGACGCGCTGGTGAAGCAGCGCGGCGAGCACGAAGGCGTGGTGCTGGCGAACCGCTACGCGCGTGCGCTTCCGCCCGGCTACATCGACGACGTGAGCCCGGCGGTGGCCGCCGAGGACGTGTACCAGCTGTCGCTGCTGGAAGGCGACAACGCCTTGCGCATGTCCTTCTACCATCCGCCGAAGGCGCCGGAGACGCTGCGCTTCAAGGTCTATCGCTCCGGCGGCGACATCGCGCTGTCCGAAGTGCTGCCGCAGCTGGAGAACCTGGGCCTGCGCGTGCTGACCGAGCATGTCTACGAGATCCAGGGCGACGGCGTGCCGCTGTCGATCCAGGACTTCGAGGTGCAGCCGGTGGGCAAGCTCACCTTCAGCGTGGAGCAGGTGGGTTCGCTGTTCGAGCACGCGTTCGAGCAGATCTGGCGCGGCAACGCCGAGAACGACGGCTTCAATCGTCTCGTGCTGGGCGCCCAGCTGAGCTGGCGCCAGATCGCGATGCTGCGCGGCTACTGCAAGTACCTGCTGCAGGCCGGCAGCCCGTTCTCGCAGTCGTACATGGAGGACACGCTCAACAACTATCCGGCCATCGCCGGCCTGCTGGTGGAGCTGTTCCTCGCCAAGTTCGACCCGCGCCGCGAATCGCTGTCGGCCGACGAACGCAAGGCCGCGGGCAAACTGCTGCACGACGAGATGTCCGCGCTGATCCCGGCCAGCGTGCAGGCGGCGAATCCCGTGCTGGTCGACGGTCTCGCCGCCGCGCTGGCGCAGCCGCGCGCCGAACAGTGCAAGACCATCGAGGCCGCGATCAACCTGCTGCTGGAGAACGTGGCCAGCCTCGACGAGGACCGCATCCTGCGCAGCTTCGTCGCGGTGATCCACGCCACGCTGCGCACCAGCTTCTTCCAGCAGTGGAACGGCGCGTACCGCGACTACATCAGCTTCAAGCTCGACTCGCACGCCGTGCCCGAGCTGCCCAAGCCGGTGCCGTACCGCGAGATCTGGGTGTGCGCGCCGCGCGTGGAAGGCATCCACCTGCGCTTCGGCCCGGTGGCGCGCGGCGGCCTGCGCTGGTCGGACCGCCGCGAGGATTTCCGCACCGAGGTGCTGGGCCTGGTGAAGGCGCAGATGGTGAAGAACACCGTGATCGTGCCGGTGGGCTCGAAGGGCGGCTTCTTCGTCAAGAAGCCGCCGGTGGGGGGCGACCGCGACGCGCAGCTGGCCGAAGGCATCGCCTGCTACAAGCTGTTCATCAACGGCCTGCTCGACATCACCGACAACCTGGTCGAAGGCAAGGTGGCGAACCCGCACGACGTGGTGCGCCACGACGCGGACGACCCGTACCTGGTGGTCGCCGCCGACAAGGGCACGGCCACCTTCTCCGACATCGCCAACGCGATCTCGATCGAGCACGGCTACTGGCTGGGCGACGCGTTCGCCTCCGGCGGCTCCAACGGCTACGACCACAAGGGCATGGGCATCACCGCCAAGGGCGCGTGGGAGTCGGTGAAGCGCCACTTCCGCGCGCTGGGCCGCGACAGCCAGAGCGAGGACTTCAGCTGCGTGGGCATCGGCGACATGTCCGGCGACGTGTTCGGCAACGGCATGCTGCTGTCGCGCCACATCAGGCTGCTGGCCGCGTTCGACCACCGCCACGTGTTCCTCGACCCGAACCCGGACGTGGAGCGCTCCTTCGTCGAGCGCGAGCGCATGTTCAAGCTGCCGCGTTCGAGCTGGGACGACTACGACAAGTCGCTGATCTCCGCCGGCGGCGGCGTGTGGCCGCGCACGGCCAAGGCCATCCCGGTGTCGCCGGAGGTGCGCGCGGCGCTGGGCCTCAAGGCCGATGTCACGCAGTTGGCGCCGAACGAGCTGCTCAACGCCATCCTCAAGGCGCCGGTGGACCTGCTGTGGAACGGCGGCATCGGCACCTACGTCAAGGCCAGCAGCGAAACCCATGCCGACGCCCGCGACCGCGCCAACAACGGCCTGCGCGTGGACGGCAACGAGCTGCGCTGCAAGGTGGTGGGCGAAGGCGGCAACCTCGGCATGACCCAGAAGGGCCGCATCGAGGCGGCGCAGAAGGGCGTGCTGCTCAACACCGACTTCATCGACAACTCCGCCGGCGTGGACACCTCCGACCACGAGGTGAACATCAAGATCCTGCTCAACGACGCCGTGCAGCGCGGCGAGCTCACCGAGGCCGCGCGCAATACCCAGCTCGCCGCGATGACCGACGAGGTGGGCCAACTGGTGCTGTGGGACAACTACCGCCAGAACCAGGCGATCACCCTGATGGAGCACCAGTCGGCCAAGCGCCTCGGTTCGATGGCGCACTTCATCCGCACGCTGGAAGCCGAGGGTTCGCTGGATCGCCAGGTGGAGAACCTGCCCGGCGAGGCCGAGCTGACCGAGCGCAAGACGCGCGGCCAGGGCATGACCCGTCCGGAGCTGTCGGTGCTGCTCTCCTACGACAAGATCCGCCTGTTCCAGCAGTTGCTGGATTCCGACGTGCCGGAAGACCCGTACCTCTCCAAGGAGCTGGTGCGCTACTTCCCCGCGCCGCTGCACGAGAAGTACGCCGCGCACATGCAGCGCCACCGCCTGAAGCGCGAGATCATCGCCACCGCGGTGACCAACTCGACGATCAACCGCATGGGCGCCACCTTCATGATGCGCATGCAGGAGGACACCGGCAAAGGCCCGGCGGCGATCGCCAAGGCCTACACCGCCGCGCGCGAGATCCTCGACGCGCGCGAGCTGTGGGCCGAGATCGAGGCGCTGGACAGCAAGGTGGCCGAGGGCACCCAGGTCGACGCGGTGATGCAGATCTGGTCGCTGCTGCGCCACATGACGCGCTGGCTGCTCAACCGTCCCGGCGGCACGCTGGAGATCGCCGCCAACGTCGAGCGCTACCAGGCCGGCGTGAGCGCGCTGCGCAAGGCCCTGCCCGAAGCGCTGACGCCGACCGGCAAGGGCGACTTCGCCTGCAGCCAGGAGAAGTGGGAAGGCCTGGGCCTGCCCGCCGAGCTGGCCGTGCGCCTGGCCAGGCTGTCGGAACTGCGCGCCGCGCTGGACATGGTCGAAGTGGCGCAGCAGACCGGCCAGCCCGTCGAGAAGGTGGCCGGCGTGTTCTACGAACTGGGCGAGGCGCTGGACCTCGAATGGTTGCGCGGCCAGATCGAGGCATTGCCGGTGGAAGGCCACTGGCACGCGCAGGCACGCGGTTCGCTGCTGGACGAGCTCAACCACCAGCATCGCGCGCTGGCGCAGCAGGTGCTGAAGCTGGGCGGCGGCGGCAAGGACGTCTCGCCGGTGCAGGCATGGCTGCAGCGCGACGACGCCACCCTGCAGCACACCCGCGGCATGCTGGCCGAGATCCTCACCCAGAACGCCGACTACCCGATCGCCTCGGTGGCCGTGCGCCGTCTTGCGCAGCTGGCGCAGGTTCCGGTGGGTTGAAGGCCGGGATTCGGGAATAGGGATTGGGGATTCGCAAAAGCGGGGCACGCGAGCTTGATTTGCCGCGTGCCTTGCCGGGATGATCGGAAGAGCCGGGGCGCCGGCTTTTCCGAATCCCCAATTCCGAATCCCGAATCCCGAATCCCATGCTCATAGCCTTCGTCGCCAGTGACACCAGCGTCGCCCAGCAGGCGCGGCGCAAGCTCGTGGAGCGTTACGGCGACGTGCCCGCCGACGAGGCCGAGCTGATCGTGGCGCTGGGCGGCGACGGCTTCATGCTGCGCACCCTGCACGCGCATCTCGCGCTGGGCGTACCGGTGTACGGCATGAAGCTCGGCCGCGTCGGCTTCCTGATGAACAAGCATCGCGTGGACGAGCTGCCCGAGCGCGTGGCGCGTGCGCATGCCGCCGAACTGTTCCCGCTGGAAATGCAGGTAACCGATACGGCCGGCCATGCGCACACCGCGCTGGCCTTCAACGAGGTCTCGCTGCTGCGCCAGAGCAACCAGGCCGCACATCTGGAAGTGAAGCTCAACGACGCGGTGAAATTGCCCAACCTGATCTGCGACGGCGTGATGGTCGCCACGCCCGCCGGTTCCACCGCCTACAACCTCTCCGCGCACGGGCCCATCCTGCCGCTGGACGCCAACGTGCTGGCGCTCACCCCGATCAGCCCGTTCCGCCCGCGCCGCTGGCGCGGCGCGATCCTGCCGCACCGCACCCGGGTCAGCCTGCGCGTGCTCGATCCCGGCAAGCGCCCGGTCAGCGCCACCGCCGATTTCCACGAAGTGCGCGACGTGCGCGAAGTGTCGGTGCGCCAGGCCGAGGGGCAGGGCGTGCGCCTGCTGTTCGATCCCGAGCACAACCTGGAGCAGCGCATCCTCGACGAGCAGTTCGCCGCGGACTGACCCGCTTTTTTCCCCACACCGCGGGCAAGGCTGGATGCGAAGCGGCTTCTCGGTAGGCGCACCCTGTGCGCGATTGCGGACTGCTTCGATCGGAGCGCAAGGCAATCGCGCACAGGGTGCGCCTACGCAAAGCGAGTCTCACGCTGTGCGCATGGCATGCGCTAGATTGACCGCATGCCGACCCACGACTCTTCCGCCGCCACCGACAACCGCCTCGTCGTCGCGATCTCCTCGCGCGCCCTGTTCGACCTGGGCAACAGCCACGAGTTGTTCGAGCGCGAAGGGCTGGACGCCTACCGCAACTTCCAGATCGAGCACGAGGACGAGATCCTGCAACCCGGCGTGGCCTTCCCGCTGGTGCAGAAACTGCTCGGCCTCAACAAGCTGGCGGGCGACGTGCCGCCGGTGGAAGTGATCCTGTTGTCGCGCAACTCCGGCGACACCGGCCTGCGCATCTTCAACGCGATCCAGCACCACGGCCTGGAGATCAGCCGCGCCGCCTTCACCAGCGGCGCGCCCACCTCCGACTACATTGCGCCGTTCAAGGCTGACCTGTTCCTCTCCGCCAACGCCGAGGACGTGGGCCGTGCGCTCAAGGCCGGCGTGGCGGCGGCCACCATCCTGCCCAGCGTGGCGCCGCCGCGCGCCAGCGAACAATTGCGCATCGCCTTCGATGGCGATGCGGTGATCTTCGGCGACGAGGGCGAGCGCGTCTCGCGCGAGGAAGGCCTCGAAGCCTTCCACCGCAGCGAGCGCGAGCACGCCGAGGAGCCGCTCTCGGTCGGCCCGTTCCGGGGCTTCCTTACCGCATTGCACCGGTTGCAGGCGGCGTTCCCCGCGGAGAACTCGCCGATCCGCACCGCCCTGGTCACCGCGCGCTCCGCGCCCGCGCACAAGCGCGTGATCCTCACCCTGCGCCGCTGGGGCGTGCGCATCGACGAGGCGCTGTTCCTCGGCGGCCGCGACAAAGGCCCCTTCCTCGATGCCTTCGGTGCCGATATCTTCTTCGACGACTCACCGGCCAACGTGGAGTCCGCGCGCAAGCATGTGGCGACGGGGCATGTGCCGCATGGGGTGAGCAACCGATGACGGATGATCAAGGGATGGCCTGGAAAGTGTTAAAAATTTCTAGATAGATGCGCCTTCTTCTGCCTTTGTACTGAAAGTGGCATAAATTTTTTTGTGGTTCATTCAGGGGTGAGGCCATGTTTGCATTTGGACAGAAAGGTCGAACCGGCGAGGCGTTGAAGCGCGGTTCTTACGCATTCTTCCAGGGTGATTTTGTCAATAAGAAAGCTATTGCGGAGATGAGTTTAACGGAAGATGCAAGGGCGGCACTCTACATCTTCACTAGTTGCAACTGTCTTTATGACCTTTACTTGCAGATGAAAATGTCGCCATTGTCCGGTAAGAAGCCATGGGCGGATTTTCCTTTCTTCTTGAAGCAAGCGCTTTATGGAATTGAGTGGTACGAATTACAGGAGAGGATGATCAGAGGGACTATTTCACAACCCTGCATACAGGTCTTGGCAAAAATTGCCGGCTACGCGATGGAGCACGGTGTATACCCTGATGCTATGTCCGCAGCTGAAGTCATTAAGGCCAATGGTGGTGGTGACGTGGCACAAGTTCGGCAGTTCATCGTAGCGTGTCGTGATCGGTTTCATGCACAGACAATGCATATGTTCGGATGGCCGAAATAGGATTGGGAAACGAGGGTCGGGTTCACTTACTTCTGGCTCGCTGAGCAATGTGAAATTGCTTCGCGCTGCAAGTTGCATATCAAGGCACCGAATGCCCCTTGCTCGCCGTCCAGATCGTGTACCAGTCCTCGGCATCCAGTGAAACATCCAGCGCGGCCACGGCTTCGCTCAGTCCTTCGATGCGACCAGTGCCTGTGATCGGATAGGGTCGTGAGGGATGGCGCAATACCCAGGCAAAGGCCAGGGTTGTCAGGCTGATGCCGTGGCGATCGGCGATGCGCTGCATTTCAGCGCGCACGCGCACGGCTTGTTCGTCCTCGCCGGTGAACAGGCGGCCGCCGGCCAGCGGTGACCAGATCATTGGACGCAGGCTGAGTTGTTGCGCCTGGTCCAGCGTGCCGTCATCCAGCGCGTCCATGTGCAGGGGCGAGAGTTCGAGCTGGTTGGTAGCGAGGGCATGGTGCTGATGCAGCAGGGCGAACTGGCTGGTTGAATGGTTGGACACGCCCCAGTGCGCCACCTTGCCTTCATGCGTAAGCGCTGCGAACGTTTCGGCCAGCGCGGCGGCATCCATCAAGTAGTCGGGGCGATGGATCAGCACCAGGTCCAGTCGTTCGGTACGCAGGTTGCGCAACGACTGCTCGACCTGCGCGCGCACGTAGGCCGCCGAGGTGTCGTAGTAGTTCACGCGGTACGGGCGTTGCACCGAACGCAGGCGGATGCCGCATTTGCTCACCAGTTGCATGCGTCGGCGCAGCGCCGGGGCTGCCTGCAGTGCTTCGCCGAACAGGGTTTCGGCCTGGTAGTCGCCGTAGATGTCCGCGTGGTCGAAGCTGGTGATGCCCAGGTCCAGCGCCTGCTCGATCCAGCGCACGCGCTCCGGCACGGACAGGTTCCAACTGGTGATGCGCCACAGGCCGGCGACGATGGGGGAGAGTTCCAGTGCGGATGAGGCGCGGGCAATCGTCATGCTTGGCTCGTTCGGGATCGGGGCCCGGCCATCATGCAGCATCGAAACCGGGTGCGGAATGGGGATGGGTCGGTGGCCCCGGAGCGGGTGCCGGCGCAATCGTTTCGGATGACGCCTGTCACTGGTTGCCGCCTGGATGGCGCCTTACCGTAACGCCACCTTGGGGAGGCAACGACGATGACGGACAACGAAACGAATACCGGAACGAACACGGTTGCGTGGCGCGGCCATCGCATCATCCCGGCCCTGCTGGTGGTCGGGGTGGGCGTGATCTTCCTGTGCGGCAACCTGGGCGTGCAGTTCCCCTTCCTGAACTGGGCGAACTGGTGGGCGTGGTTCATCCTGTTCGGTGCGGCGTGGCCGCTGTCCGAGGCCTGGGACCGCTACCGCGCCGTCGGCACGGTGGATGGCGCGGTGGCGCATTCGCTGCTGAATGCCCTCGCCATCGTGATGGTGGCGATGATCTTCATCCTCGACCTGTCCTGGGGCACCTGGTGGCCACTGTTCGTGATCTACGGCGGCGTGTGCATGCTGGTGCGCGAGCCGCGGCGCCGGGGCAGGGACGGGCTGCGGTAATCTCGCCGTCTCCATCGTTCCATCGAGGTACCGGTGCTGCTTGCCGTCCTGACGATACTGTTCGTCGCCAGCTTCATCCGTTCGGCCTTCGGCTTCGGCGAGGCCCTGATCGCGGTGCCGCTGCTGGCCTTCGCGATGCCGGTGGAGGAGGCGGCGCCGATCGCCGCGCTGGTCTCGGTCACGGTGGCGATCGTGGCCATCGCGCAGGACTGGCGGCACATCCATTTCCGCAGTGCGGGTCGCTTGTTCCTCGCCACCGCGGCAGGCGCGCCGCTCGGCCTGTGGGCGTTGCATGCGCTGGACGGGCATCTGGTGAAGATGGTGCTCGGTGCGGTGGTGATGGCGTTCTCGCTGTTCGCCCTGATGCGCCGCCCGCAGGCGACGCTGCATGACGACCGCCATGCCTGGATCTTCGGCTTCGGCGCAGGCGTGCTTGGCGGCGCGTATGGCATGAACGGGCCGCCGCTGGCGGTGTATGGCGCGTTGCGCGGCTGGTCGCCGCGGCATTTCCGCGCGACGCTGCAGGGCTATTTCCTGCCGGCCAGCCTGGTGACCATGGCTGGCTATGGCCTCACCGGTCTGTGGACGCCGGGGGTGACCCGCGACTATCTGCTGGCCTTGCCGCTGGTGCTGGTCGCCACCTTGCTGGGCCGCATGCTCAACCGGCGGTTGGGCGGCCCGGCCTTCGTGCGTTGCCTGTACGCCGGCCTGGTGCTGGTCGGCGCGCTGTTGCTGTTGCAGTCGCGCGGCTGGTTGGGCGACTAGCGTTTCGCCGCGGCCTGCGGCGCCGTGCCCAGTTCGTCCGCCGACCAGCCGCCGCCGAGGTCGCCGATCAGCGACACGGTGTCGAGCAGCCGCTGTTCGTGCACGCCCAGCGCGTTCTGCCGGCTGCTGAACTCGGTGGCCTGGGCGGTGGCGACGGTGGTGTAGTCCACCGTGCCGGCCTGGTATTCGTTCCGGGCGATCTCGGCGCCACGGGTGGCGTCGCGGGCGGCGCTGTCCTGCACGTCGGATTGCCGGGCGAGGATGCCCAGCCCGGAGAGGTCGTTCTCCACATTCTGCAGCGCACCCAGCACGGTGCCGCGGTAGTTGGCGACGGCGGCTTCGTAGTTGGCCCTGGCGGCGGCGACCTGGCCGCTGCGCTCGCCGCCGTCGAACAGGGTGGCGCCGACGTCGGCGCCCAGCGACCAGACGTGGTTGGCGAGGTGCAGCAGGCCGGCCAGCGGCGATTGCGAGAAGCCGTCCGCGCCCGACAGCGACAGCGTCGGGTAATACGCCGCCTCGGCCACGCCGATCGCGGCGTTCTGCGCAGCCATCTGGCGTTCGGCGACGGCGATGTCGGGACGGCGCTGCAGCAGGGTCGACGGCACGCCGGAAGGCACGGCCGGAAGGCTGGGCAACGCGGCGTCGTGCGGGATGTCCAGGTCTTCCGGGTTCTTGCCGACCAGCACGGCGATGGCGTGCGCGTACTGCGCGCGGGCGATGCCCAGCGACAGCAGGCTGGACTGGGCGTTTTCCAGTTGCGTGCGCGCGCTGATTTCGTCGGACGGCGCGATGGTGCCGGCGCTGGACTGGTTCTGCACCACGCGCAGCGATTCCGTGTACGCGGCGACGGCCTGCTGCTGCAGGTCGATGCTGGCGTCGGTGGCGCGCAGCTCGATCACCGCGGTGGCCAGCGCGGCCTGTTCGGACAAGGTGGCGTTGGCCAGCGTGGCCTGGCTGGCCTGCGCGGAGGCCTTGCTCTGCTCGAGGCCGCGGCGCACCTTGCCCCACAGGTCGGGCGCCCAGCTCGCGGTGCCTTCCAGCGAGCCGCTGGTGCCGATGCGGCGCGTCGTCGCAAGGGAGCTGCCGCTGGCGCTGCGTTCCTTGTCGCCGGCGCCGCTGATGCCGATGGTGGGGAACAGCGCGCTGCGCGCTTCCTTCACCTCGGCCAGTGCGGCCTGGTAGTTCGCATAGCTCTGCGCCACGGTCTGGTTGGAGACCGCGACCTGCGGTTCCAGCTCGTCGAGCAATGGATCGTGGAAGGGCGCCCACCAGTTGCCCTTGGGCAGGTCGGCGTCGCCCGGCGCGGCGGCCGACCAGCCGGGCAGCGGCTTGAACTGCGCGGGCATCTGCACCTGCGGGCGGTGGTAGTCGGGGCCGACCATGCAGCCGGCCAGCAGCGAAGCCAGCGTGGCGGCCAGTGCGGCGCGGGGGAGATGGGTGTTCATGCGTTGGCCTCCGAGCGGTTCCAGGGCAGCGTGGCGTTCCATCGGGCCAGCTTGTCGTGCAGGCGGTCGAAGTAGAGGTAGATCACGGGCGTGGTGTACAGGGTGAAGACCTGGCTGAGGATCAGGCCACCGGCGACGGTGATGCCCAGCGGCTGGCGCAGCGAGGCGCCCTGGCCGATGCCGACCGCCAGCGGGATGGCGCCCAGCACCGCGGCGGCGGTGGTCATCATGATCGGGCGCAGGCGCACCACGGCGGCGTCGTGGATCGCCTTGCGCGGCTCGTAGCCTTCGTCGCGCTGCAGGTGGATGGCCACGTCGATCATCATGATCGCGTTCTTCTTGACGATGCCGATCAAGAGGATGATGCCGATCATCGCGATCACCGAGAACGGCGTGCCGAAGATCAGCAGCGCCAGCGTGGCGCCGATGCCCGCGGAGGGCAGGGTGGAGAGGATGGTGACGGGGTGCACGGTGTTCTCGTAGAGCATGCCCAGCACGATGTACACCGCCACCAGCGCGGCGAGGATCAGCAGCGGCATGGTGGACATCGACTGCGAATAGACCTGCGCCGCGCCCGCGGTGGCGCCGCGGATGGACGCCGGCATGTGGATTTCCTGCTCGGCCTGGTCGATCGCCAGCAGCGCCTTGCTCAGCGAGCCGCCGGGCGGCAGGTTGAACGAGATGGTGGTGGCGACCAGACCGCTCTGGTGGTTGACCTGGGTGGGCGTGTGGTCGCTCTTGTAGCTGGCCAGTGCCGGGAACGGCACCAGCGTCTCGGCCGCGGTGCTGTCCGCGCTGCCGCTGGAGGCGCCGCCCTTGGAGTTGGAGATGGCGTTGGTGAGCAGGTTCGCTTCGGCGTTGGCGTTGTTCGCGTTGGTACTGGCCGACGTGGCCGACGCGGTGGCCGGCGCCTTCACCAGGCTGCCCGAGTACTGCGTCTGATCGGTGCCGCTGGCGACGCCGGCCGCGCCGCTGAAGCGCATGCGGTCGAGCATCTGCGGGTACTGCCAGTATTGCGGCGCCACCTCCATCACCACGTAGTACTGGTTGAGCTCGTTGTACACGGTGGAGACGGTGCGCTGGCCGAAGGCGTCGTACAGCACGCTGTCTAGCTGGGTCGGCGTGAAGCCGTAGCGCATCATGGTGGTGCGGTCGAAGTTGATGTCGATCTGCAGGCCGTGCTGCTGCAGGTCGGAGTTCACGCTGGTGAGCTGGCCGGAGTACTTGCCCAGCTCGTCCACCAGCTTGGGCACCCACTGGTACAACTGGTCGGCGTCGTCGCCGGTCAGCGTGTACTGGTATTCGGCGGCGGATTGCCGGCCGCCGATGCGCAGGTCCTGCGCGGCCTGCAGGAACAGGCGTGCGCCGGTGATCCGGTTGAGCTTGGGCCGCAGGCGTTCGACCACCTGCGCGGCGGAGATCTTGCGCTGCGCCAGCGGCTTCAGTTCCACGAACACGTTGGCGCTGTTGGTCGAACGGCCGCCGGTGAAGCCGGCCACCGAGGCCACCGCGGGATCCTGCTGCACGATGGACTGCAACTGCGCCAGCTTCTTCTCCATCGCCTGGAAGGAGATGCTCTGGTCGGCGATCACCGAGCCCATCAGGATGCCGTTGTCCTGCTCCGGGAAGAAGGTCGAGGGCAGCAGCTTGAACAGCATGACGTTCAGCACGAGCAGGCCGACCAGGGTCAGGCTGACCAGCAGCGCGTGGTCGAGCACGGCGTCGAGCGAGCGCGAATAGGCCTGCTTGAAGCGTTCGAACTGCCGCTCGTACCACAGCGCCCAGCGCGCCTTGGAATGCAGTGTCCTGCGGTTGAGCACGTAGGCGGCCAGCGTGGGCGTGACGGTGAGCGAGATCAGCAGCGAGAGCAGGATGGCGATCGACAGCGTCACCGCGAACTCGTGGAACAGCAGGCCGATGATGCCCGGCATCAGCAGGATGGGCAGGAATACCGCGATCAGCGACACGCTCATCGAGATCACCGTGAAACTGACCTCGGCGCTGCCGCGCATCGCCGCCTCGTGCACCTCCATGCCGGCCTCGACATGGCGCACGATGTTCTCCAGCACCACCACCGCGTCGTCCACCACGAAGCCGGTGCCGATGGTCAGCGCCATCAGCGACAGGTTGTCGATGCTGTAGCCCATCAGGTACATCGGCCCGAACGTGCCGACGATGGACAGCGGCAGCGCCACCGCCGGGATCAGGATCGCCCGCGGCGACTGCAGGAACACGAACACCACGCCGATCACCAGCAGGATCGCGATGAACAGGGTGCGCTCGGTGTCGCTCACCGCGCCCTGCACCGATACCGAGCGGTCCAGTGCCACGTCGGCGTGGATGCCCGACGGCAGCGCCGCCTCGATCGAAGGCAGCACGGCCTTGATCGAGCTGACCGTCTTGACGATGTTGCCGCCGGGGCGCGGGAACACGATCACCAGCACCGCGTCCTTGCCGTTGTAGAGGCCGGCGTTGCGGATGTTCTCCGCCGAGTCCTGCACGTCGGCGACGTCGCGCAGCAGCACCGGCGCGTTGTTGCGGTAGGCCACCACCAGGTCGCGGTAGGGCGCGGCCTTGCTGATCTGGTCGTTGGAGGTGACTTCGTAGCGCAGGCCGTTCTGGTCGATGTGGCCCTTGGCGCTGTTCGCGTTCGCGGCGCTGATCGCGGCGCGCACGTCCTCCAGCCCGATGCCGTAGCTGTTGAGCTTGTCCGGCTGCAGTTCCACGCGCACCGAGGGCAGCGCGCTGCCGCCCAGGGTGATCTGGCCCACGCCGTCGATCTGCGACAGCTGCTGCTGGATCACCGAATCGGCCGAGTCGTAGAGCTGGGCGCGGGTCAGCGTGTCCGAGGTCAGCGACAGGATCATGATCGGCGTGTCGGCCGGGTTGTACTCGCGGTACGTCGGGTTGCCGCGCAGGGTGGACGGCAGGTCCGCGCGCGCGGCCTGGATCGCCGCCTGCACGTCGCGCGCGGCGCCGTTGATGTCGCGGTCCAGCCCGAACTGGATGACGATGCTGGCCGAGCCGACCGAACTGGTCGAGGTCATCTCGTTGACGTCGGCGATGCTGCCGAGGCGGCGCTCCAGCGGCGCGGTGACGGTGGAGGCCATGATGTTCGGGCTGGCGCCCGCCATGCTGGCCTGCACCACCACCACCGGATAGGTCACGTTCGGCAACGGCGCCACCGGCAGGTGGAAATACGCCAGCAGGCCGGACAGCAGGATCGCGACCGCCAGCAGGGTGGTCGCCACCGGCCGCCGGATGAACAGGCCGGGGATGCTCATGCGCGGTCACCCATGCTCCCTTCCCTGCGTGCAGCAGGGGAGGGTTGGGACGGGGTGAAGTCCCCGGCGTTGCGGCAAGCGTGGATGACCCCACCCCGACCCTCCCCTGCACGCAGGGGAGGGAGTGGTCCGCGGCAAGTCATGACGCCACCGCTCACGCTTCACCGCCTTCCGCTTCCAGCGCGGGGGCAGGGCGCAGGCGCTGCGCCAGCCGGTCGAAGAACAGGTAGATCACCGGCGTGGTGAACAGGGTCAGCAGCTGGCTGAGCGCGAGGCCGCCGATGATGGACAGGCCCAGCGGACGGCGCAGTTCCGAACCCATGCCGGTGCCCAGCAGCATCGGCAGCGCGCCCAGCATGGCCGCCAGCGTGGTCATCAGGATGGGGCGGAAGCGCAGCAGCGAGGCCTCGAAGATCGCCTCCGCTGGCGGCTTGCCGTGCACGCGCTCGGCTTCCAGCGCGAAGTCCACGATCATGATCGCGTTCTTCTTCACGATGCCGATCAGCAGCACGATGCCGATGATGCCGATCACGTCGAGGTCGGCGCCGGCGACCATCAGCGCCAGCAGCGCGCCGATGCCGGCCGAGGGCAGGGTGGAGAGGATGGTCACCGGGTGGATGAAGCTCTCGTACAGCACGCCGAGCACGATGTACACGGCCACCAGTGCGGCGATCAGCAGGTAGACCTCGCTGGACAGCGAATCCTGGAACGCCGCCGCCGCGCCCTGGAACGAGGATTCGATCGAGGACGGCAGGTTCGACGCTTTCTCTGCCTGGGTGATCTCGTCCACCGCCGTGCTCAGCGAGGCGCCCTGCGCCAGGTTGAACGAGATGGTGGTGGACGGGAACTGCGCGAGGTGGCTGATCACCAGCGGCGACTTGTCCACCTGGATCTGCGCGATCGCGCTCAGCGGCACCTGGCCGCTGCTGCTGGTCTGGCTGGGCAGGTACAGGTTGCCCAGCGACTGCAGCGTGGGCAGGCTCTCCGGCTTGGCCACCAGGATCACGCGGTACTGGCTGGACTGGTCGAAGATCGTCGACACGATGCGCTGGCCCAGCGCGTCGTACAGCGCGTTGTCGATGGTCGCCGCGGTGATGCCGTAGCGCGCCGCCAGCTGGCGGTTCACTTCCACGTTCACGCTGAGGCCGTTGTTGTCGAGGTCGCTGGTGACGTCGGCGATGGACTTGATGTCCTTCATGCGCGCGAGCAGGGCCGGCACGTACTGCTGCAACGCCGCCTGGTTCGGGCCGCGCAGCACGAACTGGTACTGGTTCGGCGACACCGTGGTGTCCAGCGTCAGGTTCTGCTCCGGCTGCAGGAACAGCTTGATGCCGGGCACGTCCGCGGTTTCCTTCTGGATGCGGCGGGCGATCTGCCGGGCGGTGCCCGAGCGTTCGTCGCGCGGCTTCAGGTTGATCAGGAAGCGGCCGTTGTTGAGCGTGATGTTGGTGCCGTCGATGCCGACGTAGGAGGTGAGGCTGGCGACGTCGGGGTCCTTCAGCACGGCCTCGGCCAGCGCCTGCTGGCGCTCCACCATGGTGTCGTAGGACACCGAGTTGTCGGCGGTGCTGATGCCCTGCAGCACGCCCACGTCCTGCACCGGGAACAGGCCCTTGGGGATCACTACGTACAGCACGATGGTCAGCGCCAGCGTGGCCAGGAACACCAGCAGGGTGGTGGTCTGGTGCTTCATCACCACGATCAGGCCGCGGCGGTAGGCGTCCAGCAGCTTGTCGAACAGGCCTTCGCTGATCCGCTCGAAGCGGCTGGGGTGGCGGTCGTGCTGGGCCTTGAGGATGCGCGCGCACATCATCGGCACCAGGGTCAGCGAGACCACCGCGGAGAGCACGATGGTGACCGCCAGCGTGACCGCGAACTCGCTGAACAGGCGGCCGATCACGCCGCCCATGAACAGCAGCGGGATCAGCACCGCGATCAGCGACACGGTCAGCGACAGGATGGTGAAGCCGATCTGGCCGGCGCCTTCCAGTGCGGCTTGCAGCGGCGTCTTCCCTTCTTCCAGGTAGCGCACGATGTTCTCGATCATCACGATCGAGTCGTCCACCACGAAGCCGGTGGCGATGATCAGCGCCATCAGCGAGAGGTTGTCGATCGAGTAGCCGAGCTTGTACATCACCGCCAGCGTGCCGATCAGCGACACCGGCACCGAGATGCTGGGGATGAGGGTGGCCGGCAGGTTGCGCAGGAACACGAAGATCACCAGCACCACCAGCGCGATCGCCAGCACCAGCTCGAACGTGGCGTCCGACACCGATGAGCGGATCACGCCGGTGCTGTCGTTGACGATGCTGATCTTCATGCCGGCCGGCAGGGTGGCCTCCAGCGCGGGCAGTTCCTGCGTGATGTGGTCCACCGTGGCGATCACGTTGGCGCCCGGCTGGCGCTGCACGTTGAGCACGATGGCCTGGGTCTTGTTGTACCAGGCGCCCAGCTCGCTGTTCTGCGCGGCCTGCGTCACGCGGGCCACGTCGCGCACGAACACCGGCGCGCCGTTCTGGTAGGCCAGCACCGTGTCCAGGTAGCCCTGCGGGTTCTGGATCTGGTCGTTGCCGTTGATCGTGTAGTCCAGCTTCGGCCCGTCGAAGCTGCCCTTGGGCTGGCTCACGTTGACGTTGGCGATCAGCGAGCGCAGGTCGTCGATGTTGAGCCCGTAGCCGGCCAGCTTCTGCGGCTCGGCCTCCACGCGGATCGCCGGCACGTTGCCGCCGGCGGCGGTGACCAGGCCCACGCCGGGCACCTCGGAGATCTTGGTGGCGAGGCGGTTGTTGGCGGCGTCCTGCAGCTGCGTCAGCGACATCGAATCGGAGGTCACCGCCAGCGTGAGGATGGGCTGGTCGGCCGGGTTCACCTTGGCGTAGGTGGGTGGCGCGGGCAGGCCGCTGGGCAGCAGGCTGTTGGAGGCGTTGATCGCCTCCTGCACGTCCTGCTCGGCCACGTCGAGGTTGAGCGAGAGGTCGAACTGCAGGGTGATGACCGACGCGCCGGCGGAGCTGGTCGAGGTCATCTGCTGCAGGCCGGGGATCTCGCCCAACTGCACTTCCAGCGGTGCGGTCACCGTGGTCGCCATCACCGAAGGGCTGGCGCCGGGGTAGAAGGTCTGCACCTGGATCGTCGGGTAATCGACGTCCGGCAGCGAGGACACCGGCAGGAAGCGCACGGCGACCACGCCCACCAGCACCATGGCGATCATCAGCAGCGCCGTCGCCACCGGACGGAGCACGAACGGTCGTGAAATGTTCATCGCTTGCGCGCCCGCCGTTTACGAGGCCGAACTGTCGGCGGATGCGTGCTTCTTCTTCCAGCCGGAATGCTTGCCGCCGGCCTTGCCCGCCGGTGCCGCCGCCGTGCTGCCCGACGCGGCCGGCGCCGCGCCGGCAAGCTTGATCGGCGCGCCGTCGCTGAGGCGGTCCGTGCCGTCGGTGACCACGACCTGGCCAGCGGCGAGGCCGGACAGGATCACGGTGTTCTTGCCGTCGCTGGGGCCGAGGGTGACCTTGTGCACGGAGACGGTGTCGTCGGCATTGACCAGGTAGACGAAGTCGCCCGGCGCACCGTTCTGCACGGCGGGGGTCGGCACCAGCACCGCGTTCTTCAGCGTGTCCACCAGCAGGTAGGCGTTGACGAACTCGTTGGGGAACAGCGCCTCGTCGTCGTTGGGCACCGTGGCGCGCAGGGTCACCGTGCCGGTGCCGGTGGCCATCTGGTTGCCAATGGCGTACACCGTGCCGCTGGCGATCTGCTTGCTGTTGTCGCTGTTCCAGATCGCGACCGGCAGCTTTGCGCCGCTGTTGAAGCGCTGCAGCACCTGGCCCAACGAGTTCTGCGGCACGGCGAACTGCACCGTGGTCGGCTTCATCGTGGTGATGGTCACGATGCCCGGCGAGCTGGACGCGGTGACGTAGTTGCCGGGATCGACCAGGCGCAGGCCGACGCGCCCGGACACCGGTGCGGTGATGTGGCAGTAGGCAAGGTCCAGGTCGTCCTGCGCGACGGCGGCCTGGTCGGCCTTCACCGCCGCCTCGTCCTGCTGCACGGTGAACTGCTGGTCGGCGAAGGTCTGCTCGGCGATCGACTTCTGCGCGTGCAACTGCGTGTAGCGGGCCAGGTCGGCGCGCGCTTGTCCAAGACTCGCCTGGTCCTTGGCGAGCTGCGCCTCGGCCTGCTGCTTGTTGATCTGGTACTGGCGCGGGTCGATCTGGGCGAGGAACTGGCCCTTGGCCACGTCCTGGCCTTCCTGGTAGGCGACCTCGGTGAGGTAGCCGCTCAGCTGCGGCAGCACGTTGACCGTGGCCGTCGGCGTCACCGTGCCCAGTTCCTTGAGGGTCTCCGGCATGTCGCCGAGCGTGGCAGTGGCCGTGCCCACCATTTGCGCCGGCTGCCCGTTGCGGACCTTCCTGCCGCCGAGCAGGTGGAGCACGATCAGGGCGATGATCGCCGCCACCACGATGCCGGCGATCAGCGGCCCACGCTTCCTGCGAACCTGTCCCGTGGTCATGGCCGCGTTGTTGCTCATCATTCGGTCTCCAGCGCATCAGTCCATCGCATGCGTGACGGAGGCCCGCCTTCCGCTTCCGATGCTCGGAGTTTCCCGGACGACGCGGCCGCCATCACGAAGGCGGTCGAGTTACCCAAAACGAACCGACGCGCGAAAAGTTGACAGTGGCGTGCCGGAAGTCATGCACGCCGCGCCGGGTGCGGTTCAGCGTACGGCCGCGGAAACAGGGTCAGACCATCCGCGTCCGCTTCCACCAGCCCGTCACCTTCTCCTCGCGCACCAGGGTGAACAGCCCCGCGCCGAGGATCATCACGATGCCGGCCAGCATCGGCCAGTCGAGGTGGTCGCCGAAGAACCAGTAGCCGAACGCGATGGCCCACAGCATCTGGCTGTACTGGGTGGGGGCGACGCGGTTGGCGGGGGCGATCAGGGTGGCGTGCATCAGCAGCACGCCGGCCAGCGCCGCGAGCAGGCCGTAGCCGGCCAGCAGCAGGGACTGCTGCAGGTCGGGCCAGACGAAGTGCGGCAGCATCAGCGCGCCGCCGGCCACCAGCGGGCCGATGACGCCGGCGCCGTACAGGCTCACGCGCTTTTCCTCGCTGCCGGCCATGCGCAGCGCCACCACCGACAGCGCGGCGGCGATGCCGCAGGTGATGGCCGCCAGGTGCCCCAGCCCCAGCATGCGGAAACCGGGGCGCAGCACCACCAGCACGCCGGCGAAGCCCACGAACACCGCCGTCCAGCGCCGCCAGCCCACGTGCTCCTTCAGCAGCAGCACGGAGAGGATGGTCACGAAGATCGGCATCAGGAAGATCATCGAGAACACCTCGGCCATCGGCAGCAAGGTGAACGCGGTGACCGAGGTGATGTTGCCCACCGCGCCGCCCAGCGCGCGCACCCACCACAGCGCCGGGCGCCGCGCCGCGAACACGTCGTGCCAGCGGTCGCCCTTGTCCATCACGAAGGGCAGGGCGGCGAGGCCCAGCAGGCCGCCGAAGAACACCGATTCGTAGGGCGGCACGCCGCCGTGCACGGCCTTCACGAAGGCGTCGCTGATGGCATAGGCGGCGAAGCAGGCGAAGCCCAGCAACACACCCTTGAGCATGGAATTTCCGGAGTCGGCGGGGGGGAGGGCGTCCATGATCGCATCTGGCGGGCGGCGGCGTCCGGATCTCCCGGCCGTCGCCGGGGGCGTCCTGCCGCACCGGGCCATGACCCGCGCCGGCGCCCCGGGTAGAATCTGCCGTTTCCCCACCTGCCACTGGAACGCTCATGGCTGCTGCCCGCCTGAACCCGCTCGACCTGTACGACGTCCGCTCGTTGCTCTCCGACGAGGAGCGCATGGTGCAGGACGCCGTCGGTCGCTTCGTCGACGAGAAGGTGCTGCCCATCATCGGCGACGCCTTCGACCAGGCGCGGTTCCCCACCGAGCTGATCCCGGAGATCGCCAGCCTCGGCCTGCTCGGCGCCACCATCCCCGAGAAGTACGGCTGCGCCGGCATGAGCGGCGTGAGCTACGGCCTGATCTGTCAGGAGCTGGAGCGCGGCGATTCGGGCCTGCGCAGCTTCGCCTCGGTGCAGAGCTCGCTGGTGATGTACCCGATCTACGCCTACGGCAGCGAAGAGCAGAGGATGGAGTACCTGCCGAAGATGGCGGCGGGCGAGATCATCGGCTGCTTCGGCCTCACCGAGCCGCACGGCGGTTCCGATCCGGCCAACATGAAGACCCACGCGAAGAAGGACGGCGGCGACTGGGTCATCAACGGCGCCAAGATGTGGATCACCAACGGCAACCTCGCGCAGATCGCCGTGGTATGGGCGCAGACCGAGGACGGCATCCAGGGCTTCATCGTGCCGACCGACACGAAGGGCTTCACCGCCCAGCAGATCCACAAGAAGATGAGCCTGCGCGCCTCGGTCACCAGCGCGCTGTTCCTCGACAACGTGCGCGTGCCGGACGCCAACCGCCTGCCCAACGTGAAGGGCCTCAAGGGCCCGCTGGGCTGCCTGACGCAGGCGCGCTACGGCATCACCTGGGGCCCGATCGGCGCCGCGCAGGCCTGCCTGAAGGAAGTGATCGACTACACCGCCGAGCGCGTGCTGTTCGGTCGCCCGCTGGCCGCGAACCAGGCGATCCAGCTCAAGCTCGCCGACATGGCCCGCCGCATCACCACCGCGCAGCTGCTCTCGCTGCAGCTCGGCCGCCTGAAGGATGCTGGCGCCATGCAGCCGACGCAGGTGTCGCTGGCCAAGTGGAACAACTGCCGCATGGCCATCGACATCGCGCGCCAGTGCCGCGACATCCTCGGCGGCGCCGGCATCACCACCGAGCACACGGCGATCCGCCACGCGCTGAACCTGGAATCGGTCATCACCTACGAAGGCACCGAGACGGTGCACGAGCTGGTGGTGGGCCGCGAGCTGACCGGCATCAACGCGTTCTGAGCTTCCTGATCGTCATCCCGGCGCAAGCCGGGATCCAGCGCCTTTCGAGGCCCGAGACACTGGATTCCGGCTTTCGCAGGAATGACGGAGAGGGCGAGTCGACACCGAGACCAGAATGTCCCGCATGGGCTGGCAAGACATCCGCATCGAAACCGAACGCCTGATCCTGCGTCCGCCGCAGGCCGGCGATTTCGCGGGTTGGGCGGCCTTCTTCGCCGATCCGGAGGCCACGCGCCACATGGGCGGACCGCGCAGCGAGCCGCTGGCATGGCGCCATTTCCTGATGATGGTGGGCGCGTGGAACATCCAGGGTGCTTCGTCCTTCTCGCTGATCGACAAGCGCAGCGGACAATGGCTGGGCTGGAGCGGCCCCTGGGATCCGCCCGGCTGGCCGGGTCGCGAAGTGGGCTGGAGCCTGGTGCGCGCAGCGTGGGGACACGGCTATGCCACCGAAGCCGCCACGGCCGTCGTCGATTGGGTGTTTCGAACCTTGGGCTGGGACGAAGTGATTCACCTCGTCACACCCGACAACCATCCTTCGCAAGGTGTGGCGCGGCGCCTGGGTTCCGGGGTCCTGCGCTGCATCGAGATGTCCGAGCCTTTCAGCGGGGAAGTGGTGGATGTGTGGGGCCAGAGCCGCGACACTTGGCTGCGTCGCCGCGCATGAGCCACATCCCGCCCGCGCTGTTCGTCGCGCTTACCGAGCTGGTGCCCGATCTGCACGTGCATTGCGCCGAGCCGTGGTGCCTGATCGGCAGCGCGGCGGCGCGCCTGCTTGGCGCCGAGGTGAGCGTGGCCGACATCGACGTGCTGGTTTCGCGCGCCGATGCCGAAACATTGGCGACGCTGTGGGCTGAGCGCCGCGACGCCACGCATGTGCCGGCCGACGACGGCCGCTTCCGTTCGCAGTTCGCCCGCTTCGACTTTCCCGGCCTGCCGGTTGAAGTGATGGGCGGCCTTGAACTCGACCGGGGCGAAGGCTGGCAGCCGGTGTCGCCGGGCCGGCTGGTGCTGGCCGGCGTGCAGGGCATGGCCGTGCCGGTGCCCGCACTGGACGAGCAGATCCGCATCCTCGAATCCTTCGGCCGCGACAAGGACCGCGCACGCGCCGCGGCCCTGCGCCGCTTGCGCCAGCCTTCCGTGCTTTCCATCGTTTCCTCTTCCTGACGGCATCGCCATGACCACCACGCCAACCCCCATCGCCGCCCGCCACAAGGGCTTCAACCGCGCCGAGATCGTCGACCAGAACTTCACCGAGTTCGTGCAGCAGTGGCAGGGCGAGGCGCATGCCGCGCCGCGCGACGATGCGCCGGTGCTGCCGGGCAGCGCGCTCGACGCGCGCGGCTTCCGCGAGCTGCTGGAATCGCAGCTGATCTCGCGCCACCTCGACCTGATGGCGCGCGTGCTGCGCGTGCAGAACAAGGTGTTCTACACGATCGGCTCCAGTGGCCACGAAGGCAACGCGATGGTGGCGCGGCTGACCCGCCACACCGACCCGGCCTTCCTGCATTACCGCAGCGGCGGCTTCATGGCCGAGCGCTTCCGCAAGCTGCCGGGCATGGACCCGGTGATGGATTCGGCGCTGTCGTTCGCCGCCAGCAAGGACGACCCGGCCTCCGGCGGCCGCCACAAGGTGTGGGGCAGCAAGCCGCTCTGGGTGTTGCCGCAGACTTCCACCATCGCCTCGCACCTGCCCAAGGCGCTGGGCACCGCCGTCGCGATCGACCATGCGAAGCGCATCGGCCACACGCTGCCGATTCCCGACGACTCCATCGCCATCTGCTCGTTCGGCGACGCCTCCAGCAACCACGCCACCGCGCAGACCGCGTTCAACGCCGCGGCGTGGACGGCCTACCAGAAGCTGCCCGCGCCGGTGCTGTTCGTGTGCGAGGACAACGGCATCGGCATCTCGGTGAAGACGCCGACCGGCTGGGTGGCGAACAACTTCCGGCACCGCGCCGACCTCGACTACTTCTTCGCCGACGGCCTCGACCTCGCCGAAGGCTACGCGCAGGTGCAGCGCGCGGTGGAGCACTGCCGCGGCACGCGCCGGCCCACCTTCCTGCACGTCCGGACCACCCGCATCATGGGTCACGCGGGCACCGACTTCGAGATCGAGTGGCGCAGCATCGAGGAGCTGGTGGCGCTGGAAGCCACCGATCCGCTGCTGCGTTCGGCAGCCATCGCGCTGGAGTCGGGCCTGTACACCAAGGCTTCGCTGCTGGAACTCAACGAGTCCATCCGCAAGCGCTGCTTCGCCGCCGCCGAGGAAGCCGACCGCCGCCCGAAGCTGGAGCGCCTCGACGACGTGATGAAGCCACTCGCGCCGTACACGCCGGTCGCGGTGAAGACCGAGGCCGAACGCGCGAATTACGCGGAAGCTCGCCTCGCGGCCTTCGGTAGCGAAGCGAAACTGCCGGAAAACCAGCCGCCGCGGCACCTGGCCATCCAGATCGGCCAAGCGCTGCACGACGTGATGGCCAAGTACCCCGAGTCGCTGCTGTTCGGCGAGGACGTGGCGCAGAAGGGCGGCGTCTACACGGTCACCAAGGGCCTGCACAAGGCGTTCAAGAACACGCGCGTGTTCAACACGCTGCTGGACGAGACGGTGATCCTCGGCCTCGCCCAGGGCTACGCCAACATGGGCATGCTGCCGATCCCGGAGATCCAGTACCTCGCGTACTTCCACAACGCGGGTGACCAGATCCGCGGCGAGGCGGCCAGCCTGCAGTTCTTCTCCAACGACCAGTACCGCAACCCGCTGGTGATGCGCGTGGCCTCGCTGGGCTACCAGCGAGGCTTCGGCGGCCATTTCCACAACGACAACTCGATCGCCGCGCTGCGCGACATCCCGGGCCTGGTGGTCGGTTGTCCCTCGCGCGGCGACGACGCGGCGACCATGCTGCGCACGCTGACCGCCTTGGCCAAGGTGGACGGCCGCGTCTGCGCCTTCCTCGAGCCGATCGCGCTGTACATGACCAAGGATCTGTACGAGGCCGGCGACGGTCAGTGGCAGTTCGCCTATCCCGCACCGGGTGAAGCGATGACGCTGGGCGAAGGCCGCGTCTACGACGAGCAGGCGAACGACCTTGTGGTGTTCACCTTCGGCAACGGCGTGACCATGGCACTGCGCGCTGCGCGCACGATCGAGGCCGAGCTGAAGTGGAAGGTGCGCGTGGTCGACCTGCGCTGGCTGGCGCCGCTCAACGACGCCTTCATCGCCGCGCAGGCGAAGGGCGCCAAGCGCATCATCGTGCTCGACGAAGGCCGCAAGAGCGCCGGCGTGGGCGAGGGCGTCATCACCGCCATCGTCGAAGCCGGCTATGGCGCCACGCCGCTGGAGCGCGTGGTCGGTGCCGATACCTTCACGCCGCTGGCCGGCGCGGCCTTCCTGGTGCTGCCGGGCGATGCGGACGTGGTGGCGGCGGCGCGCAAGCTCGCCTGACGCTCTCCTACCGGAATCCGCTCACCCCGCAAAGCCGCCTTCGTCGAGGAACGCCTGTTCCCCGGCCGTGGTTACGCGGCCGAGCATGGAGTTGCGGTGCGGGAAGCGGCCGAAGCGGGCGATCACCTCGCGGTGGATGCGGGCGTATCGGGCGTAGTCGTCCAGCCCCTCGCACAGCGCCACCGAGCGATCCTGGTCGGCAAGCACCTCGCTGTGCTCGAACGGCAGGTAGAAGAACACGCGCAACGCCGGTTCCACGGCATGGTCGTGGCCGCGCGCCACGGCCTGCCGCGCGAAGCCCAGCGCCAGCGGGTCGGTGGCGAACATGTGCGCCGTGCCGCGGAAGGCGTTGCGCGGGAACTGGTCGAGCAGGATCAGCAGCGCCAGCGCGCCTTCGGCTTCGTCCAGCCAGTCGTCGAGTTCGCGCCGCGCGGCAGCCATGTGCGCGTCCAGGAAACGGGTGGTGAAGGCGTGGTCGAACGCCGCATCCTTTTCGAACCACCGCGCGGGCCCGGCCTCGCGCCAGAAGCGGGTGACGTCATGCGCTTGCAGGATCTCGGCCACGGCGGATTCCTCGATGGGGACGGGATGGCGACGATGCATGGTCGCATGACGACGACCCGTGCCAGTCGTCACCCCCGCGCGCCGCGCGCGGGGTGATAAGTTGGGCGAATCCCCGTCCCGCCTGCAGGTACAGCCATGTCTCTCGCTTCGTTCGTGCGTCCGCGGCTCGCCAGCCGCCATCCCGTGATGCGTCTTGCCCTGGCCGTGTCGCTCGCGCTCGCCGCCGGAGCCGCCGGTGCGCAGGTGTCGTCCAGCACGCAGGTGCCGGTGCCACAGGACACGCCGTATCCCGGCACCCTCGCCATCCACGTCGACGCCAGCGACACGCGGCAGGGCATCTTCCGCGTGCACGAGACGATCCCGGTGCAGGCCGGCAAGCTCACCCTGCTGTATCCGGAATGGATCCCCGGCAACCATTCGCCCAGCGGTCCCGTCGCGATGCTGGCGGGCCTCAGGCTCAGCGCCAACGGCAAGCCGGTGCCGTGGACGCGCGACAAGTACGACGTCTACGCCTTCCACCTCGTCGTGCCCGAGGGCGTCAGCAGCCTCGACGCGGACTTCCAGTACCTCTCGCCGCGCGACGACGGCAGCTACGAGATGACCGGCAGCATGCTGATGCTGGAATGGGACAAGATGTCCCTCTATCCGGCCGGCTATTACACCCGCGGCATCCACGTCGAACCCAGCGTGAGCCTGCCGCAGGGCTGGCAGTTCGGCAGCGCGCTGGAGACGGCTTCGCAGTCGGGCGCGGATGCCACGTTCAAGCCGACCACCTACAACACGCTGGTCGATTCGCCGATCTACGCGGGGCGCTACTTCAAGCGCGTGGACCTGAACCCGGGCGACAAGACCCAAGTGCACCTGGACATCGTGGCCGACGCGCCGAAGTACCTGGAGACGACGCCGGAGCAGATCGCGCAGCATCGGGCCCTGGTGACGCAGGCGGTGAAGCTGTTCGGCTCGCACCATTACGACCACTACGACTTCCTGTTCTCGCTGTCCGACGTGCTGTCCGGCAACGGCCTGGAGCACCACCAGTCCAGCGAGAACGGCCTGGGCGCGGACTACTTCACCGCATGGGCTGACGACGCGCCGGGCCGCGACCTGCTGGCGCACGAGTACACGCATTCGTGGAACGGCAAGTTCCGCCGCCCGGTCGACCTGTGGACGCCGAACTTCAACGTGCCGATGGGCGACTCGCTGCTGTGGGTGTACGAGGGCCAGACGCAGTACTGGGGCTTCGTGCTCACCGCACGCGCCGGCCTGTGGACGCCGCAGCAGTTCCGCGACGCGCTGGCGATGGACGCCGCCAACTACGAGCGCAACCGCCCCGGTTTCCAGTGGCGCACGCTGGAGGACACCACCAACGACGCCACCGCCGCGCATCGCTCGCCGCTGCCGTACCGCAGCTGGCAGATGAGCGAGGACTACTACAGCGGCGGCCAGATGATGTGGCTGGCGGTGGACGCCAAGCTGCGCGAGCTCACCGGTGGGAAGAAATCGCTGGACGATTTCGCGCAGGCCTTCTTCGGCGTGGACAACGGCAGCTTCGTCACGAAGACCTACACCTTCGACGACGTGGCCGCCGCGCTCGACGGTGTGGCGAAGTACGACTGGGCCGGCTTCCTGCACGCGCACGTCGATGCGGTGAACCCAGCGCTGGTGGATGGCCTGGCCGCCACCGGCTGGAAGCTGGTCTACACCGGCAAGCCCAGCGAATTCGAGAAGCAGTACGACAGCCGGCCGGAATCGCCGCGCCACATCTACAACTTCGCGTGGTCGATCGGCCTGACCCTCACCGACGATGGCGCAGTCAACGACGTGCGCTGGGGCGGCCCCGCGTTCAAGGCCGGCGTGAGCACCGGCGCCACCGTGGTGGCGGTGAACGGGCAGGCGTATTCGCGCGAGGTGCTGCAGGAGGCGATCGCCACGGCAAAGACCGATCAGGCGCCGATCAAGCTGCTGCTGAAGTTCCAGGGCAACCTGCAGACCGTGCCGGTGGACTACCACGGCGGCCCGCAATACCCGCACCTCGAGCGCATCGCCGGCACGCCGGATTACCTCGATCAGATCATCGCCGCGCGGAAGTAGCGTTTCCGCTGCCCTCCCGGAAGAGGGTGCAAGGCCTACGCAATCCATGGACCCCTGCATGATCGTCGCGCCCGTTCACCAGCCTCCGGCACTCGGCCAACTAGTGCGCGAATGGCGCGCCCTGCGCAAGCACAGCCAGCTCGACCTCGCGCTGGCGGCGGAAATGTCCACGCGCCACCTCAGCTGCATCGAGACCGGCAAGGCCAGGCCCAGCCGCGAAGCGCTGGGCCGCATCGCGGCCACGTTGGACATGCCGCTGCGCGCGCGCAACGCCATGCTGCTCGCGGCGGGGTACGCGCCGGAATATCCCGAGCGCGAGTGGGCCGCGCCCGCGCTGGACCGCATGCGGCACGCGGTGGAACTGATCCTCGCGCAGCAGGAGCCGTATCCCGCCTTCGTGCTCGACCGGCAGTGGAACGTGCTGATGGCCAACGGCGCCGCGATGCGCGTCAACCGCCTGCTGATGGACGGGCGCGAAAGCCGCCACGCCAACCTGCTGCACCAGGTGTTCGATCCGCTGGACTTCCGCCCGGTGATCGTCAACTGGCCCGCTGTGGCGGAGAAGTTCCTGCACCACCTGCACGCGCAGATCGCGGCCGCGCCCACCGATCCGGTGCCGCGCCGCCTGCTGGCGGAGATCGCGCGCTACCCGGACGTGCCTGCGCCGGGCGCGCTGCACGACGGCGAGTTGCCCGCGCCGGTACTCACGCTGGAATTCCGCAGTCGCGCGGGCGAGCTGCGCTTTTTCGAAACCATCACCACCTTCTCGATGCCGCATGACGTGACGTTGCAGGAACTGCGCATCGAAAGTGCGTTCCCGGCGGATGCGCATACCGCGGCGGTATGCGCCCGGTTGGCGCGAGAGGAAATCGCCGTGACTTGACCTGCGAGGTCATGGACGCAGCCGGTAGGTGCGCGCACGCTGGCACCACCTTCATCGCAGGATTCCCCAATGCGTCAGCGCAGTCTCTTCCGCTCTTTGTCCGCCTTCATCGCAATGGTTGCGATCACCGGCGCGGCGCCATTTGCAGCGGTTGCGCAGCAGCCTGCGCCAGCTGCCCACGGCCTGAATTGGCTGGTGGGAAACTGGAACGTGCGCCAATCCTTCTGGAGCGACGCGGCAAAGGCGCCGGCCATCGATACCGGTTCGGCCGTTTTCACGTCCGTGCTTGAAGGTCGACATTTGCGGCAGGATCTGGCCATCGCCTCGGCCAAGCCCTTCCACGGTTTGGGCTATCTCGGCTACGACGATGCGGCCAGCCGTTACGACAGCCTGTGGATGGACGTGAACTTCGGCGGCGTGGTGATCGCGCACGGCGATTGCAGCGCCGATGGCCGCAACTGCACGTTCCGCGGAGCGATGTCAGGCGCGCACGGCGGCGCGCCGGTGCCCGTGCGCGAAGTGCTCGAAGCCAGCGATGCCGATCATTTCAGCTATGCCTACTACGAGCGCCACGACGGCAAGGAGATGCTCACGGTCAGGCTGGAATACAGCCGTACGAAGTGATCGCTCACTCCGCGCCGCCGGCTTCGGCCACGCCGCCCGGATTCCAGTGGAACACCTCGTCCAGCCGTTTGCCGAACACGTCGGCGATGCGGAAGGCCACTTCCAGCGACGGCGAATAGCGGCCCTGTTCGATGGCGGCGATGGTCTGGCGCGTGAGGCCCACGCGCTTGCCCAGTTCGGCCTGCGTCATGTCCTGCGCCAGGAAGCGCAGCAGGCGCACCTCGTTGGTGAGCGATTCAGTGGGCAAGGCGCGGCGTCCTGCGGTAGCCCATCGCGATCAGCGCATAGCGCACCGTCTCGGCCAGCACGATGGCGAACAGCGCGGTGTTGGTGATCTTCCAGCCGGTATCGCTGAAGGGCATCACCACGCCGACCACGATCATGCCGGCCAGCATCACGAAGTAGGCGGTGCGGGTGGCCCGCCCGTCGATGGCGCGGTCGCGCTCGTCCAGCAGCAGCGGCTCGGCGCGCTCCTGCCATTTCATCACCAGCAGGCCGGTCACGTAGGCGATGGCATGCACGCCGGCGACGATGGCGAGGCAGGCGATGCGCTGCAGGAACGTCGTCAGCCACATCGGGCATTCGGCCTGGATCAGGAAATAGACGAGGTAAGGCGGGCACTGACTCCACAGCGCCAGCCAGGCGCGCTTTTCAAACGGTGACATGGCATTCCCCATAGGTTCGTTATTTCGAACCTAATGTTCAATATATTTTACATCATGTCAAGTTTGTCAGTCTTTGATGTGCGCCATCCAATGCGGCTTGATGGTTTGTCGGGAAGGGGCTAGTTGCCGGCAGGTTTGCCCGTGCGTCGCGCCGGCAGCATCGCGTACAGCACATCGCTGGCGTTGGCCTGCGAGGCGGTGGCGATGGCGGCTACCGAGTCGCCGGTGGAGCCGGCCTTGTAGCCTTGCTGCTGCAGGTGGCGCAGCAGTTCGTCCGGCGTCGCCTGCAGCACCGGCGCGAGATCGGCCAGGCTGGCCTGCGTCAGCAAGGCCACGGTCTGGGTGGCGGGATTCGCCGGGCGGCCCTTGCCGGCGGTCAATGCGAACGGCACCGCCACCACCACGGACAGCAGCAGCGGAACCAGCAGGGTCCTGCGCTTGGCGTAGGCCAGCAGCGGCTTCCAGTTCTTCAGCAAGTGCAGCGCGAACGGCGCCAGCAGCACCACGCTCAGCCATTCGTGCATGGCA
The DNA here is from genome assembly GCF_014842975.1 of Rhodanobacter sp. DHB23. Classification (GTDB taxonomy): domain Bacteria; phylum Pseudomonadota; class Gammaproteobacteria; order Xanthomonadales; family Rhodanobacteraceae; genus Rhodanobacter_A. The sequence goes on from NZ_JACYXK010000024.1 coordinate 80,427, forward strand.
TGGAAGGTGCGCGGCGCCCAGTGGAAGAACAGCGCCACGCCCGAGACGGCGGAGACGGTGAACAGGCCGGCGGTGAGCGGCGTGCCGTAGCGGTGCATGAAGTCGTTGAGGCGCATTCCAGCGAGCTGTCGGAGAGGGGAGATGCTAGATAATGATATTTATTCTCATTTGAGGCAAGCAAGGCGTTGGCGTTGCACTTGTCGATCCGCCGCCGCACCGTTCGTCGTCCCTGCGAGCGCCGCCTTGCGTGTGGCGTCGACCCCGACATGGAGATGACGAGATGCGATTCCTTTCGATGGTGCGGATCAACGAACGGGCGGGCCAGAAGCCCAGTGCGCAATTGATGGAAGACATGGGCAGGCTGATGGCCGAGCTGAGCGCGGCCGGCTCGCTGCTGGATACCGCCGGCCTGCAGCCCACGGCCGAAGGCAAGCGCGTGCGCCTGTCGCGCGGCCGGCAGACGGTGATCGACGGCCCCTTCACGGAGACGAAGGAAGTGGTGGCCGGTTACGCCATGCTGCAAGCCGCCTCGATGGACGAGGCGCTGGAAATCACCCGCCGCTTCCTCGCGGTGCACGGCGACGACTGGGACCTCGAATGCGAGGTGCGGCAGGTGATGGAGCATTGCCCCGAGGCGGCGTGATCCGGGGCGGGAGCCCGGGCGGGGGAAGCCGTCCGGACTCCTAGCGCTCGACGAAGTGCTTCAGGCGCGCAAGCGCCCGGTCCCACTGCGCCGCGATCGCGTCCAGCGAGCGGCGTGCCTCGTCCAGCCGCGACGGCTCCAGTTCCCACAGCCGCTCGCGTCCCTGCCAGCTGTCGCGCACCAGCCCGGCATCGGCCAGCACCAGCAAGTGCTTGGTGACGGCCTGGCGGGTGATCGCGGTGCCGGTGGTGAGCTGCGCGATGGACAGCGCGCCACCGGCGCACAGCGCGGCAAGCAGTTTCAGCCGGGTGGCGTCGCCCAGCGCGGCGAACACCGGCGCGCTGTCCTGCCAGGCGGTTTTCTTCGCCATGGGCTCAGCGCCCGGCCAGGTGGCGCTGGATGTTCTGCATCTGCTGGTCCCAGCCGCCGCTGTTCATGCGGTAGGCCTCGGCACGGCGTGCCAGCGGGATGCGGTCGAAGCCGGATTCGAGCAGGCGCAGCAGGATGCCTTCGGCATGGTCTTCCAGCACGAACTCCACCAGCGTGGTCGGCTCGTGCGAATAGTTGCCGGCTGGATCGATGGCGTAGGGATGCCAGCGATACGAGAACAGGTGCTTGGGCTCGATGCGCTCGACCTGCAACTCGCACAGCAGGTGTTCGTAGCCAGGGTAGGTGAGGTGGCCGCTCGTGGTCGCGCCGGCGATGAAGCGCTGGCCTTGCAGTTTCATGCCGAACCAGTCGCCGAAGCTTTCGGCATCGGTCAGCGCGTGCCAGACCTTGTCGCGCGTGGCCTGCAGCAGGATCTGTCGCTCGATGCGATCGGTGCTCGTGCTCATGCAGTTTCTCCAGGACGGTTGAATGCAACTTTGTGGTTGCATATTGCGGCCATGTCCGGAGAAATGCAACTGCATGGTTGCGTCATTCGATCCCGCCGGGGTCAGGCCCGTGCTCCCTCCGGCTGCACCCGCAGGCCGGCCATGTAGCGCAGTGCCACCAGCATCGCGGCAAGGCCCGAGGCCGCGCCCACGCCCAATGCCCAGCGCGGACCGAAGTGGTCGGCGATCCAGCCGACGATGGGCGCGCCGAGCGGCGTGCCGCCCATGGCGACGGCGATGCGCAACGCCATCACGCGGCCGCGCATGGCCGGCTCCGTAGTGAGCTGCATCAGGCTGTTGGTGCCGGTGGCGAACACCAGTGCGGCGAGGCCGGTCAGCACCAGGGCGGCGGCGAACAGGCCTTCGTCCGGGGCCAGCGCCGCCAGCAGGCAGCCCGCGCCGAATGCGGCGGAAGCCGTGCACAGCACGGCCATCCCCGGCTGGCTGCGGTACGCGGAATACAGCGCGCCGCCCATCGAGCCGACCGCGAACGCGGAAGTGAGCAGGCCGTATTGCCCGGCGCCGCCGTGGAACGCGGTCAGCGACATGGTGGAGATGAAGATCGGGAAATTCAGGCCGAACGTGCCGATCAGGAACAGCATCACCAGCACCGCCATCAGGTCGGGCCGCCGCCACACGTAGCGGAAGCCTTCGGCGATGCCGCCCGGCTTGCGCGACCTGCGCCCGCCGTCGTGCAACTGGTCCTTGCGCAGCAGCATCAGCGAAGCCAGCACGCCCGCGAACGAGGCGGCATTGATCAGGAACACCCAGCCGCAACCCACGGCGGCGATCAGCAGGCCGGCCACCGCCGGCCCGATCATCCGCGCGGCGTTGAACGAAGTGGAGTTGAGCGACACCGCGTTGGCCAGGTATCGGTCGCCCACCAGCTCGTTGACGAACACCTGCCGCACCGGCGCATCGAACGCGGAGACGCAGCCGAGCAGGAAGGCGAATACGTACACCTGCCACAACGCGACCACGCCCAGCACCGTCACCAGCCCCAGACCCAAGGCCAGCAGGCCCAGCGCGGCCTGCGTGGCGATCAGCAGCCTGCGCCGGTCGAAGCGGTCGGCGGCGTAGCCGCTCCACGGCAACAGCAGCAGCTGCGGGCCGAACTGCAGGGCCATCACCACGCCCACCGCGCTGGCGTTGCGATGGGTGAGGATGGTCAGCACCAGCCAATCCTGCGCCACGCGCTGCATCCAGGTGCCGACGTTGGAGACCAGCGCGCCGCCGGCCCACACGCGGTAGTTCCGGACGCGCAGCGAACCGAACATGCCGGAACCGTTCGCGCTCACGTGCGTTCCGGCGTGTTGCCGCCGTTGAAGCGGCCGAAATGGCGCGCCATGCCCAGGCTCAACAGCAGGGCGCCGGCGAATGCCGTGCCCATGCACGCCGTGTCATGCGGATCGAAGCTGCCGACGTGCGCCAGCAGCCCGTAGCCAAGGGCGAGGTTGAGGAAGCCCCACCACACGTTGGTGACCGAAGAGGACAGCCCTTCGCCGCGCGGGCGGGCGAAGGGACTCTGGAACGCGCGCCCCATCAGGCCGCTGACCGCATGCGGCACGGCATTGGCGAGCAGGGCGCCGCCGAAGAACCATGAAACGAAGTGCAGCCAGGGCATGGGGCGCTCCTTGCTCAGCCGCGGCTGCCGGCGAGCAGGGCGATGGCTTCGGCGGTGCTGCCGGTTTCGCCGAGGCGCGGGAAGATGCGCGCCACGCTGTTCGCGTGCGCATCGGCGTTCATGTCGGTCATCGCGTCGGTGGCCAGCGTGACGTTGTAGCCCAGTTCGTAGGCCTGGCGCGCGGTGGATTCCACGCCGATGCTGGTGGCCACGCCCACGATCACCACCTGGGTCACGCCGAGTTTCTGCAGGTGTTCGTGCAGGTCGGTATGCATGAACGCGCCCCAGGTATGCTTGGTGACCAGGTGATCGCCGGGCTGCATGTCCAGCTCGGGCACCAGTTCGGTCCAGTCCGGCGGCAGGCTGCCGCGCATCGGTTGCTCGTTGCGGCCCGGTGCGCCACCGGCCACGTTCACCAGCACCACCGGGGCATGCTGCTGGCGGAAGGCCCGGGTGATTTCCAGCACGCGGCCAATCACCTCGGCCATGGGATGCGCGCAGGGCAACTGGACGATGCCTTTCTGGATGTCGATGACGATCAGGGCGGTCTTGGGATCGAGCGTGGTCAGTGCCATGGGGAAGGCCTCGGGCTGGGGAAGGGAAGTGTGCGGCTCAGCCTTCGGCCAGCCGCTTGAGCAATTCGACGCCGCGGGCGAGGGCGTCCTGTTCGCTGGCGTCGAAGCGGTCGCGGATGGCCTGGAACAGCCAGTCTTCGCGTGCGGTGCGGTTGGCGCGGATCTTTTCGTGCGCCAGCGGCGTCAGCGAGAGCAGGGTGCGGCGACCGTCGTTCGGATCCGGCACGCCATCGACCAGGCCCTGCACCTGCAGGCCGAGCACCGTGGCGCCCATCGACTGCGGCCTGACGTTCTCGGCGCGCGCCAGTTCGCTGACCGTGGCGCTGCCCTGGCGTTCCAGGTGGATCAGCACCGAAGTCTGCGACAGCGTGAGTCCCATGATGCCGACCTTTTCGCGCAGCTGGCGCTTCAGCTTGCCGATCAGGGCGCGCAGTTCGCGCGCGGTCGCCTGGGTCTGGGCGATGCGAGGATCGTGGCGGAGGGTTTTCATGACGCCGGATGTTAGGGTTAATACAGGAAAACTGCAAAGGTAAACTTCATATCGTGGCGAGCGACGCCGACAGCCCGCGCAAATGCACGCGGGTTGGCTCGGTTGATTTCAAAACCATTTGGTTTAGTATTTCCGGTCCTTGGCCGCCTCGCGGCGGCCGGCGGAACACGGGAGACGGGCATGAATGCGGTGGTGCGAACGGCAGACGACGACATCCTCGTCATACGCGGGCTGGACAAGGTGTACCCGGGCGGCTTCCAGGCGCTGAAGCGCATCGACCTCGAGATCCGCCGCGGCGAGATCTTCGCCCTGCTCGGCCCGAACGGCGCGGGCAAGACCACGCTGATCAGCATCATCTGCGGCATCGTCAACCTCGGCGCCGGCAGCATCACGGTGGACGGCCACGACGTGGTGCGCGACTGGCGCGCCACCCGCTCGCTGATCGGCCTGGTGCCGCAGGAGCTGAAGACCGACGCCTTCGAGACGGTGTGGAACACGGTGCGCTTCAGCCGCGGCCTGTTCGGCAAGGCGCCGGACGACGCCTACATCGAGCGGCTGCTGAAGGAGCTGTCGCTGTGGGACAAGCGCGACAACAAGATGCTGATGCTCTCCGGCGGCATGAAGCGGCGCGTGATGATCGCCAAGGCGCTGTCGCACGAGCCGCAGCTGCTGTTCCTCGACGAGCCCACCGCGGGCGTGGACGTGGAGCTGCGCCGCGACATGTGGGCGATGGTGCGGCGGCTGCGCGAGAGCGGCGTCACCGTCGTGCTGACCACGCATTACATCGAGGAGGCCGAGGAGATGGCCGACCGCGTGGGCGTGATCAGCCGGGGCGAGCTGATCGTGGTGGAGGAGAAGGCCGCGCTGATGCACAAGCTGGGCCGCAAGCAGCTGCGGCTGCAATTGCACGAGCCGCTGGATGCAGTGCCCGGCGCCTTGGCGGCCCATCACCTGGAACTGGCCGCCGGCGGCAACGAACTGGTCTACAACTACGATACCCAGGGCGAACGTACCGGGATCACCACGCTGCTGGCCGACCTGGCCGCGGCCGGCATCCGCTTCCGCGACCTCAGCACGCGGCAGGACACGCTGGAGCAGATCTTCCTGCAGCTCGTGAAGGAGGGCGCATGAACTGGCACGGCATCCGCGCGATCTACCGCTTCGAAATGGCACGCACCGGGCGCACCCTGATGCAGAGCGTCGCCTCGCCGGTGGTTTCCACCTCGCTGTACTTCGTGGTGTTCGGCTCGGCGATCGGCTCGCGCATCACCAGCGTGGAAGGCGTCAGCTACGCGGCCTTCATCATTCCCGGCCTGGTGATGCTGTCGCTGCTGATGCAGAGCGTGTCCAACGCCTCGTTCGGCATCTACTTCCCGAAGTTCGTGGGCACCATCTACGAGGTGCATTCCGCGCCGTTGTCGTTCCTGGAGATCGTGCTGGGCTACGTGGGTGCGGCGGCCACCAAGGCGGTCATGGTGGGGCTGATCATCCTCGCCACGGCGCGCCTGTTCGTGGACTACTCGATCGCGCATCCGCTGGTGATGGTGGCTTTCCTGCTGCTCACCACGGTCACCTTCAGCCTGCTCGGCTTCATCATCGGCATCTGGGCGGACAATTTCGAGAAGCTGCAGGTGGTGCCGCTGATGGTGATCACGCCGCTGACCTTCCTCGGCGGCAGTTTCTATTCCATCCACATGCTGCCGCCGTTCTGGCAGAAGGTGACGCTGTTCAATCCCGTGGTGTACCTGATCTCGGGCTTCCGCTGGAGTTTCTACGACCTGGCCGACGTCGGCGTGGGCATCAGCCTGGCCGCCACCCTGGGGTTTCTGGTGCTGTGCCTGGCCGTGGTGTGGTGGATCTTCAGGACGGGCTACCGGCTGAAGGTTTGAGCGGGTTCGCCGTTCACTGAACGATTCGACCGGGTGCGTGTCGAATCTTCTTCATGCAGCGCGCAATCGAGGTGGGTAGTGGCGAACAGGCGGAAATCGGGCAGCGGCTGGGTGCCGGCAGTGGTCGCGGTGGTGGCCGTTGCTGCGGTGGGTGCCTACATGGCATGGCGCGCGACGCATCCGGCCGCGGCCCCCGCACAGGCATCCGCCGTGGCTGCGGCGGCGAGCGTCGCGGCGCCGGCCGTGGCCGCCATCCCCCAGCACCCGATTGCGCAAGCCACGGTGCCGGCGCCGGCTTCCACTGCGCCATTGCCTTCCCTGGAGGACAGCGATGCCAGCGTGGGAGAGGCATTGCTGGCGCTGGGGGGCGACAGGCTGCGGGACCTGCTGCTGCCGCAGCAGGTCGTGAACCACATCGTGGCCACGGTGGACGCGCTGCCACGCCACGAATTGGGCAGTGCATCCATTCTTCCGCTGCGTACGCCGCGCGGGGCGTTCACGACGATCGAAACGCAGGGCATCCTTGCCGCCGATGCGAGCAATGCCGGGCGTTACGCGGCCTACATGGCGATCGCGCGGCGCGTCGATTCACCGGCCCTGGTGGCGTGGTACGTGCACAGCTATCCGCTGTTCCAGCAGGCGTACCGCGAACTCGGTTATCCCAAGGGTTATTTCAACGATCGCCTGATTGCCGCCATCGACGACATGCTGGCCGCGCCCTCGCTGGCGCAGCCGCCGGCGCTGAAGCTCGCGAATGGGCGTTACACCTATGCCGATCCCGCGCTGGAATCGCTGTCGGTGGGGCAGAAGCTGATGTTGCGGCTGGGCCCGGCCAACGAGGGCGAACTCAAGGCGAAGCTGCGGGTGATCCGCGCATTGCTCACGGCCAGGCCGTCATCGGCCGGGCCGATGCGCTGAGTGCCGGCCGGTATCGCCGGGAACCCGATGGTTTCGCCGGCTGTGCGGAACTGCGCCTGCCGGGCATTCTCGTCGGCACGGCGCGAATGCGTTTCCGTAAGCCATGACACCAATGCGAATCCCTCCGTGGCGAGAGGTTCCGGTGTCGACAGCGCGGAATTCCCTCCGCCCAGCATCTCCATAATCCTGAGTACTGCGTGTTTCACCGCGACTCGGGTTATTGGTGAGCGCATGTTCTTGCCCTTCGGCCGTCCCCGTGCGGCCTTGGGGACACTGTAGCTCCATTCATGCTGTGTACACAAATTCTCGCGAGTGGCGTGCATGAACTTGCGCGCCGCGACGCAGCCATGCCGGTCCGGGCTTGCGGACCGACACGAGATGCCGGCGAAACGCATCAAAGAAAGCAGCCTGCCCGGGGCCAACCCTGCTTCGGGTGCGCCGCCGACACACCCTGCATCGCAGGATCGGGATCGACGGTGAGGCCAATGACCGGACTCACGCGTTCATTGCGCCGCACTCGGGCGCACAATGCGTTCCCCTCGTCGAAAACGGAGTCCGTCATGCGCCAGACCCTACTCGTCGCGTTGCTCGCGTCGGCCTTGCCCGTCGTCGCCAGCCAGGCTTCGCCTGCCGCATCGTCCGGCAGCCAGACCACGCCCTCCTATGTCACGGCCGCGATGGACGACCCCGCGCGCGGTACCGACCGCAACGACGATGCGCGCCGGCAGATGGCCGCCGTCATGGTGTTTGCCGGGGTGAAGCCCGGACAGAAGGTGATGGAACTGGTGCCAGGCAGCGGCTACTGGACGCGGGTGTTCAGCGGCATCGTGGGCGGGCAGGGCCATGTGTACACGATCTGGCCGCAGGAGATGATGTCGCACCTGGACAAGAATTTCGCGAAGTGGGGCAAGCTGGCCACCACGCCGCACTACGCCAATGTCAGCGTGTCCGAGCAGCCGGTCGCGCAGCTCGAGGTGCCGGCGAAGGTGGACCTGGCATTCACCGTGCAGAACTACCACGACCTCCACGACGTGACGGATCCGGCGGGCGTGGCGAAGTTCGACAAGCAGGTCTACGACGCGCTCAAGCCCGGCGGATTGTTCGTGATCGTCGACCACGTGGCGCCCGCCGGCTCGGGCCTGGCCGACACCGGCACCCTGCATCGCATCGACCCGGCAGCGGTGAAGCAGGAAGTCGAGGCTGCCGGCTTCGTCTTCGACGGCGAGAGCGACGCGCTGCGCAATCCTGCCGACCCGCATACCGCGAAGGTGTTCGACCCGTCGATACGCGGCCACACCGACCAGTTCATCTACCGCTTCCGCAAGCCGGAGTAAGCAGCGGCTGCCCAGGGCCGGCCGGCGGGCCATGGATGGCCCGCACGCGGCCAGTCGTGCACGCGTGCGGCCGGGCCCCGGATCGTGCGTGACCACACCTCCCGGGTACCCGGGAACACGTTCCAGGACCACGGCATGCCCCCGTTGCACTTCGACAACGCCTTTCTGCGCGAACTCCCCGGCGATCCGTCCGACGTACCCGGTCCGCGCGAGGTGACCGGAGCCTGCCATTCGCGGGTGATGCCGACGCCGGTGGCGGCGCCGCGGTTGCTCGCCCACTCGGCGGAGATGGCCGCGGCGCTGGGTTTCGACGCGGACGATCCCGCGGGCGACGGTTTCGCCCGGGTATTCGGCGGCAACGCACTGCTGCCGGGCATGCAGCCCTGGGCGGCGAACTACGGCGGCCACCAGTTCGGCGTGTGGGCGGGCCAACTGGGTGATGGCCGGGCGATCTCGCTGGGCGAGGCGGTCACGCCAGACGGCGGGCGTTGGGAGCTGCAACTGAAGGGCGCCGGCCCTACGCCGTATTCGCGCGGCGCGGACGGGCGCGCGGTGTTGCGCTCCTCGATCCGCGAATTCCTTTGCAGCGAGGCGATGCACCACCTCGGCATCCCCACCACGCGTGCGCTGTGCCTGGTCGCCACCGGCGAGGCGGTGGTGCGCGACATGCTCTACGACGGCCACCCGCGTGCGGAGCCGGGCGCCATCGTCTGCCGCGTGGCGCCTTCCTTCATCCGCTTCGGCAGCTTCGAGCTGCCTGCCGCGCGCGGCGACACGGCGTTGCTGCGGCAACTGGCCGACTTCACGATATGCCGCGATTTCCCCCATCTCGCAGGGCAGGGCGAGGATCGCTACGGCGACTGGTTCGGCGAGGTCTGCGAGCGTACCGCGCAGCTGGTCGCCGGCTGGATGCGGGTGGGTTTCGTGCACGGGGTGATGAACACCGACAACATGTCCATTCTCGGCCTCACCCTGGACTACGGCCCCTACGGCTGGATCGACGACTACGATCCGGACTGGACGCCGAACACCACCGACGCCTCGCGTCGCCGCTACCGCCATGGCCAGCAGCCGAACGTGGCGTGGTGGAACCTCTCGCGGCTCGCCGCCGCGCTGGCGCCGCTGTTCGGCGACATCGCGCCGCTGCAGGCCGGGCTGGACCGCTACGCCGCCACCTATGCCGAGGCGGGCCGCGCCAACACGGCGGCCAAGCTCGGCCTTGCTGCCTGCCGTGATGAGGATGTGGCATTGATGCAGTCGTTGCAGGTGCTGCTGCACGGGGCCGAGGTGGACATGACGCTGTGGTTCCGCCATCTCATCGACTTCGATCCGCAGCGTCCTGCGTTGCAGCCGCTGCACGAGGCGTTCTATGACGAGTCGAAACGGCGCGCGAACGAGCCGGCCTTGATGGACTGGCTGGCGCGCTATGCCGGTCGCCTTGCCGACGATCCGCTGCCCATCGCGGAGCGCCGCGATCGCATGCGCGCCGCCAATCCGCGCTACGTGCTGCGCAACTATCTCGCCCAGCAGGCGATCGAGCGCGCGGAACAGGGCGACAACGGCGGCATCCACGAGCTGCTGGACGTATTGCGCCATCCCTACGACGAGCAACCCGGTCGCGAGGCCTTCGCGCGCCGGCGGCCCGACTGGGCACGGCACAAGCCCGGCTGTTCGATGCTTTCCTGCAGTTCCTGAGCAAGAGCTCGTCCGCCAATATCCCCGTACGGTTGCGCGGAGATATTGAACAGGCTTTCAGGCCTTGCGTCCGCGCACGATCCACACCCACGGAAACATCAGGAACAACGGCCATGAGCGCCGGGTGTCGAGCCCGGCTTCGCGCAGCGTCTGCGCGTAGTGCGCCGTGCGGCGGAAGTCGAGCAGGGCGACCTGCCCGCCGGGCTTGAGCACGCGTACTATCTCGCGCACCGCCTGCTCGCGGTCGGTTTCGGTGGGCAGGTTGTGGATGGCGAGGCTGGAGACGATCACGTCGAAGCTGGCGTCGGCATAGGGCAACTGGCGCATGTCGCCGGTGTCGATCTGCACGCGCTCGCGCAGGCCGGCCAGTTCGGCATTGCGCGCGGTGGCCGCGGCGGCGTTGCCGCTCTGGTCGCGCGTGCTCCACAGATCCAGCCCGGTGACGCGGCCGCGCGGCAGGCGGCTGGCGGTTTCCAGCAGCAGCATGCCGCGTCCGCAACCCACGTCCAGCGCCTGTTCGTCGCCGCGAAGGGCCAGCGAATCGACCATGCGGCGCAGCAGGATGCGCTTGCCGTACAGGCTGCTCAACGTCATCAGGATCGCTTCGAGGCACAGCACCAGACCGGTGTTGCGTATCGTCCACAGCAGTGCCTGCACTTGGGCGAGCCAGTCGATGAAACTGAGTGCGACCAGCAGCGGGCCGCCGATGGCGAAACCCAGCACCAGCGTGGGCGCGTCGATGCCGAAGCGTGGTTGGTCGCCGCGCGTGGATTCGATCCGGTCTTCCCGCATGATCCGCCTCCGGGGTGATGGCACGGCGCAGCATGCGGTGCCGTGCCGGGGCGATCCAGTGACGGCTGTCATGCGGATGTCCTGCGTGCAGCGATCAACCCGGTCGCCGTGCTCCCAGCAACACCAGCACTTCCTGCGCGCTGCGGATGCGTTCGCTGGCGCCGGGCAGGTCGAGGGTGACGCGCAGCTTGTCCTGGCCGTCCAGCTTGTACACGCGCGGCAGGCCCTGGACCAGCTTGATGATCGCCAGCGGATCGACCTCGGGTTTTTCGCGGAACACGATGCGGCCGCCGTTCGGGCCGAAGTCGAGCTTGCGGATGCCCAAGGGCGTGGCCATCAGCTTGAGGCCGGACAGCGCGAACAGGGTCCTGGTCGGTTCGGGCAGCAGGCCGAAGCGGTCGATCATCTCCACCTGCAGGTCGCGCAGCGCGTCCTCGTTGCGCGCGCTGGCGATGCGCTTGTACAGGGTCAGGCGCGTGTGCACGTCGGGCAGGTAGTCGTCGGGGATCAGCGCGGGCAGGTGCAGCTCGACTTCGGTCTCGTGTTCGGAGGACAGGTCGAAGTCAGGCACCTTGCCGCTCTTCAGCGCGCGCACGGCGCGATCCAGCAGCTCGGTGTACAGGCCGAAGCCGATCTCCTGGATCTGGCCGGACTGCTCGTCGCCCAGCAGCTCGCCCGCGCCGCGGATTTCCAGGTCGTGCGTGGCGAGGGTGAAGCCGGCGCCGAGTTCCTCCAGCGAGGCCAGCGCTTCGAGGCGCTTCTCGGCGTCGGCGGTGATCGCCTTGCGGTCGGGCACGATCAGGTAGGCGTAGGCGCGGTGGTGCGAGCGGCCCACGCGGCCGCGTAACTGGTGCAACTGGGCCAGGCCGAAGCGGTCGGCGCGGTCGATGATGATGGTGTTGGCGGTGGGGATGTCGATGCCGGTTTCGATGATGGTGGTGCACACCAGCACGTTGAAGCGCTGGCGGTGGAAATCCGCCATCACGCGCTCCAGCTCGCGCTCGGCCATCTGGCCGTGGGCCACGCCGATGCGCGCGTCGGGAATCAACTCCTCCAGCTCGCGCGCGGTGCGCTCGATGCTCTCCACTTCGTTGTGCAGGAAATACACCTGGCCGCCGCGCTGCAGCTCGCGCTGGAACGCCTCGCGGATGGTGGCCGGGTCCCACGCGCTGATGAAGGTGCGCACAACCATGCGGTGCGCGGGCGGCGTGGTGATCAGCGAGAGGTCGCGCAGCCCGCTCATCGCCATGTTCAGCGTGCGCGGGATCGGCGTGGCGGTCATGGTGAGCAGGTCGACTTCCGCGCGCAGCTTCTTCAGCTGCTCCTTCTGGCGCACGCCGAAGCGCTGTTCCTCGTCCACCACGACCAGGCCCAGGTTCTTGAACTTGATGTCCGGCTGCAGCAGCTTGTGCGTGCCTACGATCACGTCGATCTGGCCGTCGGCCAGCCGCTTCAGCGCCTCGTTCACTTCCTTGGCGGACTTGAAGCGCGACAGCACGTCCACCTTCACCGGCCAGTCGGCGAAGCGGTCGGCGAAGTTGCGGTAGTGCTGCTGCGCCAGCAGGGTGGTGGGCACCAGCACCGCCACCTGCTTGCCTGCGGTGGCCGCGGCGAAGGCGGCGCGCAGCGCCACCTCGGTCTTGCCGAAGCCCACGTCGCCGCAGATCACGCGGTCCATCGCGCGCGACGCGGCGAGGTCGCCGAGCACGGCGGCGATGGCCTGTTCCTGGTCCGGCGTTTCCTCGAACGGGAAGCTGGCGCCGAATTCCTCGACCAACAGGCGGTCGATGGGCAGGGACTCGCCGCCGCGCGCCTCGCGCTGTGCGTAGATGGCCAGCAGTTCCGCCGCCACGTCGCGTACCTTCTCGGCGGCCTTCTTGCGTGCACGCTCCCACGCGTCACCGCCCAGCGAATGCATCGGCGCCAGTTCCGGCGCGGTGCCGGAGTAGCGGCTGACCAGGCCGAGCTGCGCCACCGGCACGTAGAGCTTGTCGCCCTTGGCGTACTCGATGACCAGGAACTCGCCTTCCATGCCGCCCAGTTCCATCGACAGCAGCCCCTGGTAGCGGCCCACGCCGTGGTCCACGTGCACGATGGGCGAGCCGATGGACAGCTCGGTGAGGTCGCGGATGATGGTGTCGGGATCGCGCGCCGCGCCGCGCCGCCGGCGTCGCTCGCTGCGCACGCGCTCGCCGAACAGCTCGCGCTCGGTGAGTACGGTGAGCGCGGGTTGCCTGAGGGCGAAGCCCTGTTCCAGCGGGGCGATGGTGATGGCGAACTTGGCTCCCTCCCCTGCATGCAGGGGAGGGTTGGGGTGGGGTTGCTCTGGCTTGCCGTGAAGTTGGTTGACCCCCTCCCGACCTCCCCCTGCTTGCAGGGGGAGGAGAAAAGCCGACCAGCTCTCGATGTTCTGCGGCTTCAACCCCGCCGCCGCCATCGTTTCCAGCAGTGCCTCGCGCCGTCCCGCCGAATCCGCGGCGACCAGCACGCGGCCCGGGTAGCTTTCGAGGAAATGCCTGAGCGACGTGCCCGGTTCCTCGCCCTTGCGGTTCAGCGGCAACTCGGGTGCCGGCAGTGTGCCGGCATCCACCGCATGGGCGTGGCCGCTGTCCACCATCTCCACGCGCAGGCGCTTGTTCAACTGCTCGCGCAGCTGCTCGGGCGAGAGGTACAACTCGGCCGGCGGCAGCACCGGGCGCTCGATGTCGTGCGCGCGCTGGTCGTAGCGTTCGCCGGTCTGCGTCCAGAACATTTCGCTGGCGTCGCCCGCACCTTCGCCCAGCACGAACAGGGCGTCGTCGGCGAGGTAATCAAAAAGCGTGGCTGTACCTGTACTGGCCTCCGCAACACCCCGCGCATCCATGTGCGGACTCTTCGCAGGGAAGAACAGCGGCAGGTAGTACTCGATGCCGCCCGGCGTCACGCCTTCCTTCATGTCCTGGTACAGCGGGCAGCGGCGCACGTCGATGGGGAAGCGGTCGCGCAGGGCGCTGCGGAAATCCTTCGCCGCCTGCTCGGTGAGCGGGAACTCGCGCGCGGGCAGCAGCTCGACCTTCTCCACCGGCTGCTGCGAGCGCTGCGTCTCCGGGTCGAAGCTGCGGATGGAGTCCACCTCGTCGTCGAACAGCTCGACGCGATACGGCTCGGCGGCGCCCATCGGGTAGATGTCGATCAGCGCGCCGCGCACGGCGAAATCGCCCGGCTCGGCCACCTGCGGCACGTTGCGGTAGCCGCTGGCTTCCAGCCGGCGCTGCTCGGTGGCGAGATCGAACTTCTGACCCTTCGCCACCACCAGGCCGGAGCCGGTGATGTGCGAGCGCGGCGCGATGCGCTGCATCAGCGTGGCCACCGGCACCACCAGTACGCCGCGCTTCACACCAGGCAGGCGGTACAGCGTGGCGATGCGCTGCGAGACGATCTCCGGGTGCGGGCTGAACACGTCGTAGGGCAGGGTTTCCCAGTCCGGGAAATGCAGCACCGGTAGGTCGCCAGCGAAGAGGCGCAGCTCGTCTTCCAGTGCCGAGGCGCGCTGGGTATCGCGGGTCACCGCGACCAGCAGGCCCGCATGCGAGCGTGCGGCTTCCGCCAGCAGCAGGGCGCGCGACGAGCCGTGCGGCGGCGTCCAGTAGCGACGCTGTTTCGGGGTGGTGGGAAGCGGGGGATGCGGTATCGGAGCGGGCATGGACACGTCGGCGCTGGTGGCGCGAACGTCGAACCGCGCCGGGAAAGCGGGCAAGTGTAGCGCGCTGCGCTTTCAAGCCCCTCGCCCGCTTGCGGGAGCGGGGTTGGGGAGAGGGTGCTCTTACAGCCTCAGCGTGATCTGCGCCGTGCCCGGCTCGTCCATCATCAGGCGCTGGGTGAAGCCCAGCTCCCGGCACAGCTCCAGCATCGGGCGGTTTTCCAGCAGCACGTAGCCCCAGAGCTCGGCGAGACCGCGCTGGCGGCAATCGTCCACCAGTCGTTGCATCAGCAGTGCACCGAGGCCGACGCGACTCCAGTCGTGCTCGACGATCACCGAGAACTCGGCGCTGTCGGCGGCCTCGTCCACGTAGATGCGGCCCACGCCGCGGATTTCGGCCGGGCGCACCGATTCGTCCACCAGCACGAGGGCGGTCTCGCGCGCCGGGTCGATGTTGCACAGGCGCTGCGCCATCGGTGCCGGCAGCTCGGACATCGCGTGCAGGAAGCGGCGGCGGATGTCCTCCGGCGACAGCCGGGTGAAGCAGCGCTGCAAGGTCGCGACATCGCCCGGCTCGATCCCGCGCAGCCACAGCTCGCGGCCGTCGCGGCTGCGCACGCGTTCGCCATGGGCGGTGTGCACGGTGAACGCGGGGGCGAGGCGTTCGCTGCTGCGCGAAGACAGGGAGGGATGCGAGGCCATGGAGCGCAGGCTGGCGGCGTTCATATCAATACTCTTGCGTATTGTGTGCGATGCAGCATGGCTTGATTGCGGTCACGATGCAAGCTGTTGCGTCAATTTGGCGCAAGAGCACATGTTCTGCGGTTCAGCCCTGGGACCCGCCCGGAGGCCGTCGCGGCCGTTTCGGCCCGGGCGCGGAATGGCGGCCCTGTGCCGTGTCGATGGCGTCGATCCAGCCTGCGCGCGAGGTGGGGAAGGCATCGGCGTAAGGCACGTAGGGCTTGATGTCCAGGATGGGGGTGCCGTCCAGCAGGTCCACGCCACGCACGCGCAACGCCCGTTCCTCGACGGCGACCAGTTCGACGGCCGACAGCCCGATGGCATTCGGTCGATGCGGCGAACGCGTGGCCAGCACGCCGCGCTTGCCGCCACCGCGCGGCGGCCGCACCTGCGGCTTCCAGCCCTCGCTGCGGTCGAACACGAAAACCAGCCAGATCCGCTCGAAGCCGGCAAGGTCGCGGAACGCTTCGGCCGGCAGGCCATCGACGAACTCGATGCGCGCTTCCGCCTCGGCCCCCGTCTCGGTACCCGCCACCACCACCGACTGGTGCGGCGCGTCGATGCGCCGCGCGTAGGGGGAGCGCATGTGGCCGATGGGGTGGGCCGTGAAGGCGACGCCTTCATCCATGGTCATGGTCGTGCTTGCCGGCTGGCCCGCTTCAACGAATGCCGACACCCACGCCCACCCCGAAGCTGATGTTCGGATGCCCGCTGCGCATTTCGTCGGGCGTCCACACATGCGATTGCGCGATCTTCACCAGCGGGAACACGTAGTCGGCCTCGCCGACCTTGCCGACGTGGGTGCCGGCAAGCTGGCCATCGACCGTGATCGGCGCGCCGCCCGGGTAGTTCATCGGCTCGGCATAGCCGGGTACGACGGCGATGAAGCGGCCGCTGGCGCCGGCGCCGAACCGGGGGCGCTGCGAGGAGTCGAGCGGATAGGCGAGCACCTCGATTTCGCTGTGGTCGGGCAGGTTGCGCACGCCCACCACGCGGCCACCCCAGATCACCTGGCCTTGCGAGAATTGTTCCGGCGTTTGCGCCACCTGGCCTGGCGTGGCGGCGAGCGTGCCCGGCGCGGCCTTGTAGATCGGCGCGGGTGCGCAGGCGGCGAGGCCGAGCAACAGGGCGGGCAGGAGGGTGCGGGCGATGAGGCGCATGGCGGACTCCAGTAGCGAAGATCGCAACGGCGATGCAGTGAGCTTAGCGACGGCGCGGCGAGGGCGGTAGCTTTGCGGTTCTGGGCGGCGGCGCAGGGGCGGCTTCGTCCACCAGCCAGTCCAGCTTCCATTCGGCGGGACGTTCCTGCGCAAGCAGTCGGGCCATCGCGCGCAGCGGTTCGCGCAGGGTCTCGTCGAGCTGCCACGGGGCGTTGATGATCGCCATGCCGGTACCGTTGAGGCGCAGCGGCGAGTCGTCGCCGTGCAGCAGCAGCTCCGCGCGCAGCACGCGCTTCGCGCCGCAATGCGCGAGCCAGCGCAGGAAGGGCTGCACCTGGCTGCGCCGCTTGATCGGGTACCAGATGGCGTAGATGCCGCCGGGCCAGCGTTGCAGTGCTTCCTTCAAGGCGTGCTCGATCAGGCGGTACTCGGCTTCCTGCGCCTCGTAGGGCGGGTCGATCAGCACCAGGCCGCGCTTTTCCATGGGCGGCAGCAGCGCTTTCAGCGCCTCGTAGCCGTTGCGTTCGTGCACGTGCACGCGCGCATCGCGGCGGAACAGCTCGCGCAGCCGCGAGGCTTCCTCGGGATGCAGTTCGCACAGTTGCGCGCTGTCGGCGTCGCGCATGGCCAGTGCGGCCTGCAGGGGCGAACCGGGGTAGAGCTTCAGGCCGTGCTCGTTGCCGGGCAGCGCGAGGATGGCGTCCAGCCAGCGGCGCAGCAGCGGCGGCAGCGGTTCGTGGCTGGCATTGCCGAGGTCGGGGAACAGCAGGCGCGCGATGCCGTCCTTGTACTCGCCGGTCTTGCCGGCTTCGTTGCTGTCCAGCGCATAGCAGCCGCTGCCGGCGTGGGTATCGATCACGCAGAACGGCGCGGGCTTGAGCTTGAGCGCCTCGATCAGCGCCAGCAGCACGGCGTGCTTGAGTACGTCGGCGAAATTGCCCGCGTGGTAGGCGTGGCGATAGTTCATGATTGTGGTTCGCGGGTAGCGTTGTGAGTGATTCCCTCTCCCTGCGGGAGAGGGTGCCGACAGACAGGAGAGGGTTCGGGCGAAGCGCGGTGATGGTGATTTGCGGAAGATGTCGGCAGCACGCTTCGATCGAACCCTCACCCCAACCCCTCTCCCGGAGGGAGAGGGGAGGCGAGTAGTGGCCAAGTATAGGCGTGCGGCCGCACGGAGCCTGCTCCAGAGTTGAGCGGGCGCGGCTTGCATGGCTATGCTCGGTACATGGTCCGTCCCGTCCTCCACCATTTGCGCCGTTGCCGCGCGCTGTTCGCGCTGGCGCTGTGCGCGTGGCTGGGCCTGGCCACTGCGGTGTTCGCGAAAGCCGATTGCTGCGCCGGCATGGCGGGCATGCCCGCCATGAAGACGATGACACATCACCACGATGCGCCTGCCCCGATGCACGCGGACGGCATGCATGCCGATTGCGCTTGCGCGCACATGACGGCGACGCTGCCGTTGCCGGTCGTGACGGCCGGGGCCGTGCGTTTCGCCATGCTGGCCTGGCAGGCGCAGCCTGCCGTGGCACCCGATCTGGCGCACGCGCCACCGTTGCGACCGCCACTGGCCTGATCCCCTCCGTTCGCGCCGACCCGTTCGGCTGATCGCCTGCACCCGCAGGCTGGTGGCCGCGTGCGCGGCCACGCAACAGGAGCGAAGAATGAACACACTGGATTCGCGCGACGTGCGACTGTCGCGCCGACGTTTCGTGCAGGGTTTGATGCTGGGTGGCGTGGCCGCCGGCCTCGGGATGCGCGCAGGCGCATCCATCGCGCAGGCGACGGGCGCCGCGCCACGCGAGTTGCGCGGCACGCAATTCGACCTGTCCATAGCCGAGCTGCCGGTGGACTTCACCGGACGCAGGCGCGTCGCCACCGTGGTGAACGGCCAGTTGCCCGCGCCGCTGCTGCGCTGGCGGCAAGGCGACACGGTGACCTTGCGCGTGACCAATCGCCTGCGCGTGCCCAGCTCCATCCACTGGCACGGCATCCTGTTGCCGTCCGGCATGGACGGCGTGCCGGGCATCAGCTACGTCGGCATCGCGCCGGGCGAGACGTTCACCTACCGCTTCCCGGTGCGGCAAACCGGCACTTACTGGTACCACGGCCATTCCGGTTTCCAGGAGCAGACCGGCCTGTACGGCCCGATCGTGGTCGAGCCGGCGGGCGGCGAGCGTTTTCCCGCCGAGCGCGACTACGTGGTGATGCTGGCCGACTGGACGGACGAGGATCCGCTGGCGATCTACGCGCACCTCAAGAAGCAAAGCGACTACTACAACCATGCCGAACCCACCGCGCCGGATTTCCTGCGCGACATGCGCGCGCAGGGCCTGCGCCAGGCGCTGGCCGAGCGACGCATGTGGCAGCAGATGCGCATGAGCCCGAACGACCTCGCCGACGTGGGTGGCGCCACCTACACCTACCTGATGAACGGCGCCGCGCCCGCCGGCAACTGGACGGCCCTGTTCCGACGCGGCGAGAAGGTGCGGCTGCGCTTCATCAACGGCTCGGCGATGACGATCTTCGACGTGCGCATCCCCGGCCTGAAGATGACCGTGGTGGCGGCCGACGGGCAGGACGTGGAGCCGGTGAGCGTGGACGAGTTCCGCATCGCCGTGGCCGAGACCTACGACGTGATCGTGGAACCTGCGGACGACCGCGCCTGGACCGTCTTCGCGCAATCCATCGACCGCAGCGGCTATGCCCGCGGCACGCTGGCGCCGCGCGCAGGCATGAGCGCGCCGGTGCCGGCGATGGATGCGCGCGTGCCGCTGGCGATGATGGACATGATGGGCGCGATGGGCGGCTTTCCCCTCTCCCCCCGGGAGAGGGTGCCCGAAGAGCCTGCCCCGGACTTGATCCGGGGGCGGGAGAGGGTACGGGTGGAGCATGATGTTGCCGGTTCCACCGAACCCTCACCCCCAGTCCCTCACCCGGAGGGAGAGGGGAGTTACACACGCCATGCCCGCACGGAATACCGCAACCCCGGCGTGGACATGCGCGTGGACACGCCGCGCAGCAACCTCGACGACCCGGGCACCGGCCTGCGCGACAACGGCCGCCGCGTGCTCACCTACGCCGACCTGCACACCCTCGGCGGTTCATTGGACACGCGCGA
Organism: Rhodanobacter sp. DHB23; assembly: GCF_014842975.1. Lineage (GTDB taxonomy): Bacteria > Pseudomonadota > Gammaproteobacteria > Xanthomonadales > Rhodanobacteraceae > Rhodanobacter_A. The sequence goes on from NZ_JACYXK010000024.1 coordinate 99,960, forward strand.
GCCAAGCCGCGAGATCGAGCTGCACCTCACCGGCAACATGCGGCGCTACCAGTGGTCGTTCGACGGCGTGAAGTTCTCCGACGCCAGGCCCGTGCATTTCCGTGCCGGCGAGCGGCTACGGCTGGTGCTGGTCAACGACAGCATGATGAACCACCCCGTGCACCTGCACGGCATGTGGAGCGAGCTGGAAAGCCCGGACGGCCAGTTCCAGGTGCGCAAGCACACCGTCAACGTGCAACCCGCGCAGCGCATCGCCTACGGCGTCACCGCCGACGCGCTGGGCCGCTGGGCGTATCACTGCCACATGCTCTACCACATGGGGGCCGGGATGATGCGCGAGGTGGTGGTGTCATGAGCGCATTCATCCGCAACAGCCTGGCCTGCGTCGCGCTGTCGGTTTCATTGACGGCACTGGCGCAGCAGACCGCGCCGGCGCCGGCGGGCGGCACGGGCATGGACATGTCGTCGATGCCGGGCATGACGCAGGGCCCGGGCAAGCCTGTATCGCAGACAGGACAGCCTCGGCCAGCATCCGCGAGCAACACGGCCATGGACATGGGCGGCATGGGCATGTCGTCGATGCTCGGCATGACACACGACCCGGCCGCGCAGGCGAAGCCGGCCACGCAAGCCGGGCAGGCCGCGCCTGCGCCGGCCAGCAGCACAGGCACGGACATGGGCGGCATGGACATGCCCACGATGCCCGGCATGGGCCACGACCCGTCGCACGACATGCATGCGATGCCGCCCATGCGCATGCAAGGGGGCACCGCGCCGGCGGATGCGCGCAGCGCCGACTATTCCGACGGCATCGGTTACGGCGACATGGCCGGCATGGACATGCGCGATGCCGGATCGCTGGGCATGCTGCGCATCGACCAGCTCGAAGCCTTCGACGGCCTGCACGGCAACGGCCAGTCGTGGGAAATGGAGGGCTGGTACGGCACCGATGCCGACAAGCTGTGGCTGCGCAGCGAGGGCGAGCGGAAAGGCGGCTCGTTCGACGACAGCGACGTCGAGGCGCTGTGGAGCCATGCCGTGGCGACGTACTGGGACACCCAGCTCGGCGTGCGCAACGACTTCGGCGGCGGTCCTTCGCGGCAATGGCTGGCGTTCGGCGTGCAGGGGCTGGCGCCGTACTGGTTCGAGCTGCAGGCCACGGCCTACGCGGCTTCGTCGGGCCGCACCGCGGCGCGCCTGCGGGCCGATTACGAGTTGCTGTTCACGCAGCGGTTGATCCTGCAGCCGGAGTTCGAGCTGAACTTCTACGGCAAGGCCGATCCGCAACACCGGCTTGGCAGCGGCCTGTCCGATGCCACGTTCGGGCTGCGCCTGCGCTACGAGATCCGCCGGCAGTTCGCGCCGTATGTCGGCGTGGTGTGGACGCAGCGCTACGGCGACACGGCCGACTTCACCCGCGACGCGCATCAACCCGTCTTCGACCGGCAGTTGGTCGCTGGCCTGCGCTTCTGGTTCTGAGGATCCCGCCATGAAGAGAAACGCCGAACGCACGCTGGTTGTCGCAGCCACACTTGTGGTACTGGCCTTTGGTGGTATGGCTTGGGTCTGGTCGGGGCTTTACGACATCGGCGCCGATGCGCAGCACTGGAAGCCCACCTATGTCTTGCTTGCAACCCTGCGCGACCGCTCCATCCATGCGCGCGCGGAAAACCTCGTCGTACCGAACCTCGACGATCCGCAACGGATCCTCAAGGGCGCGGGCCAGTACGCGGCCATGTGCACCGGCTGTCACCTCGCGCCGGGCATGCGCGATTCCGAAATCCGCCCCGGCCTCTATCCGCAACCGCCGAACCTGGCGCAGCAGCGCGTCGATCCGAAAGTCGCATTCTGGGTCATCAAGCACGGCATCAAGATGAGCGCGATGCCGGCCTGGGGCTCCAGCCACGACGACGCCACGATATGGAGCATGGTGGCTTTCCTGCAGGAACTGCCCGGCATGACGCCCACTCAATACAAGGCCATCGTGGCCAAGGCGCCGCCGGACGACGACATGGGCATGGACGACCATCACGAGCATGCCGGTGGCGACATGGGCGACATGACCATGCCGGCCGGCGCGGCCAGTGCCGCCGCGCCGGCTTCCGTGCCGAAACCGGCTCAGTAGGCCACGGTGATGCGGCGGCGCGGGGCGTCGCCTTTCTCGGCGCGGTCGAGCAGGGCGATGGCATAGTCCGCCACGCTGATGCGGCTCGAGCCCGCGGCATCGACCAGCAACTGGTCACCGCCGATGCGGTAATGGCCGCTGCGCTCGCCGTCCTCGATCAGCGCGGCGGGGCTGATGTAAGTCCAGGCGATCGGCGAGGTGCTGGCGCGGAAGATTTCCAGCGCACGGCCCTGTGCCTCGGCCTCGGCCTTCCATGCCGCCGGGAAGTTCGGATCGTCGAGCACGCGCACGCCCGGCGCGGTTTCCAGGCTGCCGGCGCCACCCACCCAGACCAGGCGTGGCACGCCGGCCGCGGGCAACTGGTCGAGCAGCAGGCGTGCGTTGGCAGGCAGGCTGTCCGGGTTGCCGTCGCGGCGGGCGGACAGGCTGGCCACCACGGCATCGCTGCCATGCACGGCGGGCAGCCAGGTTTCCGGCCGCGCCACGTCGCCGGCGACGACCGTGAGCCTGGCGTGGTGCGTGGACAGGCGTGACGGATCGCGCACGATGGCGGTCACGTCGTGGCCGCGCGCCAGCGCTTCGTCGAGGATGGCGTGGCCGAGGTGGCCGGTGGCGCCGAACAATGCAATGCGCATGGAAAGTCTCCAGTGGATGAGGGAACGGGACACAGCATGCGCCCTCCCATTCATGCGATAAACCGCCCATGATGGAATTCACTGTAAAGTGCGGATTGACAGTTGGGAGAGCGCATGGGCGAGGTCAATCTCAACCGGCTGGCGGTGTTCGTGGCGCTGGTGCGCGCCGGTTCGTTCACCGCGGCGGCGGAACAGCTGGGCCTGACCAAGGCGATGGTGAGCCAGCACCTGGCGCGGCTGGAACGCGAGCTGGGCGTGGCGCTGCTGGTGCGCAGCACGCGGCGGATGACGTTGACCGAAGCCGGCACCGTGTTCCATGCCGACTGCGTGCGCATCCTGGGCGAGGCCGAGGCGGCGATCGCGCGCGTGGGCGAAAACCGCGAGACCCCGCGCGGCACGCTGCGCCTCACGGCGCCGGTGAACTACGGCGCGATGGTGGTGGCGCCCGCACTGGCCAGTTTCCTGCGGGCCTGTCCCGAGGTGAGCGCCGAGCTGGTGCTGGACGACGGCATCAGCGACCTGATCGGCGGCCGCTTCGACCTGGCGATCCGCGGCGGCCCGCTGCGTGACTCGGGTCTGCACGCGGTGCGCCTGTCCGGCTTCCGCCAGTTGCTGGTGGCGGCGCCGGCCTATCTCGATGCGCGCGGAAGGCCGCGCCGGCCGCCGGAGCTGGCGCAGCACGACGCGATCCTGCTCTCGGTGCTCAGCTCGCCCGCGAACTGGACCTTCACCGCGCGCAACGGCAGCCAGGCCCGCGTGCGCCTGGCGCGCCGCGCCATGGCCGACAGCGCGGCGGCCGTGCATGCGATGGCGCTGGCCGGGGCTGGCATCGCGGTGCTGCCGGATTTCATGGTGCAGGCCGACCTGGCGGCCGGCCGCCTCGAGCACCTGTTGCCCGCCCAGCGCCTGCCCGAAGGCAGCTTCCACGCGGTCTACGCGGGGCTGCATGCTCCCGCGAAGGTGCGGGCTTTCATCGACCACCTGCGCACGAGCCTTGCGGAACGAGCGGAGTAAAAGGCCGCCGCAGCGGCGGCCGGTCCCGGCGGCGGAGCCGGCACTACTCGACGATGTTGTGGCCCTCGGCGACGCCCAGCAGCTCCGGCTGCTCCGCTTCGCCGCGCTTGCGGTGGAGCAGCGGATGCGCGAACACCGCGGCCAGGATCACCGCCACGCCGGCATAGAACCAGCCGTCCAGCTGGCGCTGCTCGCCGAGCAGCGGTATCGCCAGCACGATCGCATAGACCGGTTCCAGGTTGGTCACCATCTGCACGCCGAAGGCGCTGAGGTGGCGCAGCGCGACCAGCGCCAGCGCGAACGGCAGCAGGGTGCAGCCGAAGGCCAGCGCGAGCAGCAACAGCGTGTCGTGCAGGTCCGGCAGCACGAAGGCGGGGCCGGCGTGCGGCAGCAGCGGAGCGAGCAGGCCGAGGAAGACGGTGCCGGCGCCCAGCTCGATGCAGGTGATGGTGAGCGGGTCGCCGTGTTCCACCATGCGCTTGTTGAAGGCACTGAACACCGCGACCAGCAGCGCGCAGACCACGCCCACCGCGATGCCCATGCGCATGCCCGCGGGCACGCCGCCCACCACCATCGCCACGCCGGGCACCACCGCGACGCCGATCAGCATCTCGCGCGGATCGAATTTGCGCCTGGCGATCCACGGTTCCACGAAGGCCAGGAACACCGGCCCCAGCGCCATGCAGGTGGCGCCCACCGAGGCGTTGGCGAGCTTGATCGCGGCGTAGAAGGTGAGCCAGTGCAGCGACACCAGCACGCCGATGCCGGCGTAGGCCCAGCGCAGGCGCGCCGGCATCGCGCGCAGCCCGCGCCACACGCGCGGTACCAGCAGCAGCGCCGCCGTCACCAGCAGCACGCGCCACCACACCAGCGGCAGCGCCGGCAGGCTGATCAGCTTGCCGAGGATCGCGGTGAAGCCCCACAGCAGGACGCAGAAGTGGATCTGCAAACGGGCCTTGCTGACGGGTTGCATGGAGTGTGCGCTACCGGGATGGGGGCGCACATTGTAAGGGGAGCGCACGGTGGACTCCCGTCCCTGCACGCACCTGATCAGCGTCGAGTCCCAGCGGTGAGCTGATCTGCTCCTCCCCCTGCGTGCAGGGGGAGGTTGGGAGGGGGTGGAACCTTGCGAAAGACGCTCATGGATGGCTTTCGCCAGAGCTTGACCCCACCCCGGCCCTCCCCTGCACGCAGGGGAGGGAGACAGCACATGGCACGACTGAGACTCGACGCTGATCAGGTGCACGCAGGGGAAGCGAAACTGTTCAGTGCGTGGCCTTGCCCGCGGGCGAGCGCATCTGCTGCAACACCGTGCCGCAGGTATCGACGCCGCCGTCGCCATGGCTGGGGGCGACCAGCGCCAGCAGCGCCGCGACCGGCGTGGCGACCACGCCCAGCGCCAGCGCACCCGCGCCGCGCGCGATCAACGGGCCGGTGTGCACGCCGACGTCGGGTTGCTTGAATGTGCCGTGCACGTACAGCGGCGAGCGCAGCGTGAACAGGCGGACGCCCTTGGTGTGCGGGACCACGTCGAGGTCGAGCTTCTCGTCGGCGAAGTTCACCGTGCCGTTGACGTTGATCAGCGCGTCCTGCGTGTCGAACACGAACAGCCGCGTGCTGAACAGGCCATCCTTCCCCACCAGGTCGCTGGCGGCGCAGTCGATCTGCACCGTCTTGTCGCCGAACAGCTTGCCCAGCACGATGTTGCCCACGTTGAGGCCGGCCATTTCCAGCAGATTGCGACTGATCGCGCCGTTGTTCATCAGCAGCCGCAACTGGCCGCTGGCGCTGCCGAGCAGGGCAGCCACGGAGTTGCCCCGCGCGTCCAGCGCGGCGTCGCCGTTGATCTCGCCGAGGCTGCTGCGCATCGCCGCGAAGCTCTGCGACAACTGCTCGATGCGCAGGTGGCGCACGCCCAGCTGCAGCGTGCCGCGCATCGGCGCGGTGCTACCGTCGATGCGCAGCCTGCCGTCCACCTGGCCGCCGGCCACGCCGAAGCGCAGCGGATCCAGCGTCAGCACGCCGTCGTCCATCACCAGGTGCGTGGACAGCGACTGGATCGGCAACGAGGGGCCGTGTTCGATGCGTCCGGCGGCGAAGCTCACGTCGGCATCCATCGCCTTCCAGCGGTCGGTGCGGAAGGACTGCGTGGGCAGCACGCGGTCCGAGGCGGCGGGCGGCGGCGCGGTGGTACTGGAGCCGCCGCCGCCGACCAGCGGCGCGAGGTCGGCGAAACGCAGCTGGGTGCCCTGCAGCTTGCCGCTGAGTTTGGGCCGCGCGCCGCCGGTGACGTAGTCGATGTCGCCGGCGATGTCGCTGCCGCCCACGTGCGCACGGAAACCGTGATAACCGAAGTGGCTGCCGTTGCGCCCCAGCGTGGCAGTGAGCCGGCCGCGCGTGGCGTAGGCCGGCGTGTCGGGCAGGGTCACGCCGAGGATGGGATAGAGCTTCGCCATGCTGGAGCCGGCTAGCCACAGGCGCAGGTCCAGCGCGCCTAGATGCACCGGATCGGTGAGCGTGCCGACCAGGGCGATGTGGGTGTCTCCGATGCGCAGCTTAGCCTGCAGCGGGAACGGCTGGTTGGCCTGCTGCAAGGCCAGCACGGCGCCGATCCTGCCGCTGCCGTCCAGCGGCGCGCCCTGATAGCTGCCTTTCGCGCTCCACGCGAACTGGTAGCTGGACGGTTGTGCATTCGTGCCGCCGGTCTGCTCCTGCTCGTCACCTTTGTCCATCGTCTTGCCAGCGTTGCGGCCGGCGCTGCTCACCGCCTGCGTGCGTGCATCCGCCGTTGCCTGCACCACGATCTGGTCGTAGGGAATCGCCTGCTGCAGCGGTTCGATCCGCGCATCGATCTTCACGTGGCCGCTGGCGTCGTCCAGCGCGATCCGGCCGGCGTCGAAGCCGATGGCGCCGAGATCCACCGTCCACGCGGAGGGCGTGCCGCCTTGTGGCAGCTCGAACGTCCAGTTGGCGTGGCCTTGCGCGTCGCGCTCCAGGTCCACGCTGGGGTTCACCAACTGCAGGGTGGGGATGCGCACGCGGTGTTGCAGCAGGTCCAGCGGCGACAGGCTGAAGCGCAACGCGTCGAGATGCGCGAATTGCGGCTGCTTCGTCCACGCCGGGTTCGCGACGGAAATGTCGTTCGCCACGACGTGTGGCCACGGCATCCAGGCGCGCCAGCCTTGCGATTGCGGATCGCGCAGCCATGCCACGCCGAGGTTGCCGTTGATCGCGAACGCGCGGCCGATGGCCGTACTGGCCTGCGCATCGATGGTCGGCTTCAGCCGGTTCCAGTCGAACAGCGACAGCGTGATCACCAGGGCCGAGGTCAGCACGATGAGCAACGTCACGGGCGCAACGATGATCCAGGTCAGCCATGGGTGCCTGCACTTCATGATCGTCTCCCTGTGGCCGCCGGGGCGGCACATGTTGGCGATGGTGATGCGGCAGGCTTAGCCGATGGCGTGGCAAGATTTTGTAGTGGTCGCCCGATTCAGCTCATCGTTTGTTCATGCGGCGATCACTCCGTGTCGTCGTCTGCGTGGGCCTTCCAGTAGCCGGTGGCCTTGATCCAGTCCTTCGGCACGCCGCGTTGCTCCAGCGACTGGCGCATCGCGCGGGCGCGGCCCGACTCGGTGGCGATCCACCAGAAGCAGTCGCCTTCGATGGCGGGTAGTCCGTGCAACGCGTGTTCCAGCGATTCGCCATGCGCGGCATCGCGCTCGAACCAGCGGATATCGACGTTGGCGCGCGTGAACAGCACCTGGCGATCGGCGGCCGCGGGGACTTCGATCAGTGCGGTGGCGCGCATGCCGGCGGGCATTTCCTCCAGCCAGCGGCTGATCGCGGGCAGGGCGGTTTCATCACCGGCCAGCACGTAGTGGTCGAAGTCGCCGGCGATCACGTGCGAGCCGCGCGGACCGCCGACGCCGATGTGCTGCCCCGGCGCGGCCTGTTCGGCCCAATGCGAGGCAGGGCCGTCGCCGTGCAGCACGAAGTCGACCACCAGCTCGCCGCGCGTGGCGTCATGGTGGCGCGGCGTGTAGTCGCGCATCGGCGAGGGTTCGCGGCCGGCGGGGAATTCGATGCCGTTGGCGCCCAGCGTGGGCAACACGAGTTCGCCGTCGCGGTTGGGCAGGAACAGCTTCACGTGGTCGTCGGGCGCGGCACTGTGGAAGCCGCGCAATTCGGCGCCGCCGAACGTCACGCGCTGCATGTGCGGGGTGAGCCGCTCGACGCGGAGCACGGCCAGCCTGCGCAGCACGACGTCGTGGCGCAGGCGCTGGTGGACATGCCGTTCCAGCGTGGCGGCGGGCGTCATTCCTGTGCTCCCTTGCTGGCGATTTCGCTGGCGGCGCGTTCGAGGATCGCGGCCACGCGCTCGGCTTCGGCCTTGTCCCAGCTGACGCGCATCAGCATCGCGTGCTTGAGCGCATGCATGGCCTTGCGCACGCGCATCGGGGCGGCCATCTTCGCCGCCAGCCTGGCGCTTTGCTCGGTGCGGGCGTTGGCCGCATCCACCGCGGCGCGGTTCTCATCGAGGAAGGCACGGCCCTCGTCGGTGATCGCGTACAGCTTGCGGTTGCCGGCCTCGTTCTCCACCGAGGCGTAGCCCATGTCCTCCAGCATGGCGAGGGTGGGGTAGATCGCGCCGGGGCTGGGCGTGTACTGGCCGTGGAACATCTCCTCGATCATGCGGATCAGTTCGTAGCCGTGGCGTGGCTGCTGCTCGATCAAGGCCAGCAGGATCAATTTGAGGTCGCCGTGGCCGAACATGCGGCCGCCGCCGCGACGTCCGCCGCCGCGCAGGCCGTTCCAGCCGCCGAAGGCGTCGTCGCCGCGTTCGCCGTCGAAGGGGCCGTGGCGGCCGGCGTGGAAGCCGTGTTCGTCGCCTTCCAGGTCGAAGAGGCGGAAGCCGTGGTGATGGTGGTGGTTGCGGATGTGCTGGAAGAAGTGGTGCATTCGCATGATATGTCTCCGATATATCGAATTTGTGGAATTACGATATATCGAAGATATGTCTTTTGCAAGGGTGCGGTGGGAATTTTTCGCAAGGTGGTTTGGGGCGGATGCCCGCGACAATCCTGCGCTTCTGCGACTTGGCTCGCCTGCGGCGGGCTTTCGATCGCCTGCCGGCGACCGAGTCACTTCTCTTTGCTGGCCCAAAGAGAAGTAACCAAGAGAAATGGCCTTGCTTAATCCGCCGGAATTACAAGCCTGCTGTTTCGAGGATGTTGGAACGGCATTACGCGACACGACCTCCGCCGCCGCCATGCCGCGCCGTATCTGGAAGCTGAGGCACGCGAGCACTCCACATCTGTCATCCCGGCGAAGGCCGGACAAAAGCGAGCTACGCGAGCGTTGAACAGCCGAAGGCTGGCCCTGCAAGGGCGAGCGCAGCGAGTCATCCAGTGCCTTGGCACTAAAAATCAACGTCACAGCATGACTCGCTACCCTCGCCCCTTCGGGGCCGCCCTGCGGGCGTTCTGCGTGCTTCGCGCTTGTCCGGCTTTCGCTGGAATGACGAGCAACAGCCACGCAACTGCTTTGGCCGTTTGCTTCTGCGCGCGGGAGCGCGCTGCTTTTCGCGGGGAGCCCTTTCTCCTGGGCTGCTTTCTCTTTAGCACGCCAAGAGGAAGTGGCTCGGGCGCCGACAGGCGCACGAAACCGCTCTGTCGCTCACGAAATCGTACGGCGGGGCTAACCCTTCCGCCGGATCCGCCAGACCCAGGCCGGTGGCAGATTGAGCCATGCCCCGCCGACGCGTTCGGCCTGCAGGCCCAGCCGCTGCCGCAACGCGCGCGGTACCGGGCAACGCAGCCCGTAGGTGAACTGGTAGAGCGCGCCGTCGGATTGCAGCTGGCGCTCGAACACGCCCTCGACGATGGCGGCGACCTTGTCGGCGGGGATGGACAGCAGGGGCAGGCCGCTGATGACGGCGCTGGCGCGCTCGTCGCCGAACAATGGCGAGGAATCGCCCAGCCGGGCGGCGTCCATGCGCAGCACGCGGGCGTGCGGGTAACGCCGGGCCAGCGTGGCGGCCAGCACGGCATCGGTTTCCACCAGCACCAGCCGGTGCCCGGGCAGGCCGCGCTCCAGCAGGGCCCTGGTGAAGACGCCGGTGCCTGGGCCGAGTTCGATCACCGGGCCGTGCGCGTGGTCGACATGGGCGGTCATCAGCCGTGCCAGCGCGGGACCGGAAGGCGCCAGCGCGCCCACGCTGCGCGGGTCGCGCAGCCAGGCGCGCAGCAGGTGCATGGTGTCATTCAGTGACATGGACGGAGAGCCGGTTGGCGCATGGAAACCACCATAACCTGAAGGGGCTGGCCGGATGTTCGGATACGGTTATGCCGCCCTGCCAGGCATCACGCCCAAGCCGCCATCCGGCTTGCCGCCGTGCGCCGGAGTGCCGACGTCGTTCGTGCGGGAATGACGGGACATGGGGCTAGCTTCTGCGATGGCGCGCCTCGTCACAGCGGCTTCCCGTCCACCCGCACCGGCGCGTGGATGTCGCAGATGCCGACCTTGCCCACCGGCGTGGGATAGAACGTGTTGTGGCCATGGCGCGCGGCATCGATCAGTGCGGCGAAGGTGGGGCTTCCGGTGCGCAGCACCTGGATCTGTTCGCGCTCCGCGGCGGGCAGCTCGGAGGCCAGTTTCACCGACAGGATGGGCGTGCGCTCGCCGGCCTTTTCGTAGAAACCCATCGGCCCGGTGCCGCGCGGCAGCGCCGACAGGTACTGCATGCCCTGCAGCACGCGGCCGGCCACCGCCAGGTTGTGGTCCAGGCGGCGCGGCGCCTGGCCGATGACGGCGTACAGCGCATTGCCGTTGCCGCTGTCCGGGGGCACGTCGCGCCCCACGCCGACCATGCCGTAGCACTGCACCAGCCATTCCTTGCCGCTGGCCGGGTCGCGCGCCACCGGGAAGCCTTCGGAGAAACCGACCTGTGGCGCGTAGATGTCGCCGTCGGGCAGCGGCGTCCACGGTTGCTTCGGGTCGATGGCGCGGGTGAATTCCGGCGGCAGGGTGGCCTTGGCCTTGCCCAGCGGGTGCATCTTCGCCTTGTCGCCGCCGTCGTCGCCGTCCGGGTCGTCCCACTGGGTGACGAAGTTGTCCTGCACGCGCACGATGGCCAGGCCGTCGAAGTAGTGCTGGCTGACCAGGGTGCGGATGTTCTGCGCATGCAGCGGGGTGAAGTCCGGCGCCAGCTCGATCACCACGCGGCCCGCGGGCAACTGCATGTAGAGCAGGTTGGCCGGGTCGGGCGTGCGCCATTCGGCAGGCTTGGACGCATCCAGCAACTCCTTCGCGCTGGGCGTGGGCTTGTCCTGCGCGGCGTATGAAGGCGACGTGGCCAGGGCGCAGGCAAGCGCCAGGGCAAGCGGGGCGGATCGAATCATGGATTTACTCCCCTTTGGGAATGGGCTTGCCGCCGCGCCGGCCCTTCCACGCGTAGCCGATCCCCAGCAGCACGAACCACACCGGGCTGGCCAGCAGGGCGGCGCGGGTATCGGCCCGCAGGCAGAGCAGCACCAGCACGAAGGCGAAGAACGCCAGGCACACCCAGCACATGAACACGCCGCCGGGCATCTTGTACGCCGAGTCGGCATGCTGCTGCGGGCGCTTGCGGCGGTAGGCCATGTACGCGCACAGGATCAGCGACCACACGAACATGAAGAGCACGGCGGACAGCGTGGTGACCAGGGTGAACGCGGTGACCAGGTTGGGCACGAGGTAGATCAGCGCCGCGCCCAGCAGCAGGCAGAAGCAGGAGAACAGCAGGCCCAGCGACGGCACCGCGGCCTTCGACAGGCGCGCGAATGCCTTGGGCGCATGGCCTTCGTCGGCCAGGCCGTACAGCATGCGGCTGGTGGAGAACATGCCGCTGTTGGCCGAAGAGGTGGCCGAGGTCAGCACCACGAAATTGATCAGGCTGGCCGCCGCCGGCACGCCGGCCAGTACGAACAGTTCCACGAACGGGCTCTTGTCCGCCTCGACCAGGTGCCACGGCGTCACCGCCATGATCGCCGCCAGCGCCAGCACGTAGAAGATGATGATGCGCACCGGGATCGAGTTGATCGCCTTCGGCAGGTTGCGCCGCGGGTCGGCGGTCTCGGCGGCGGTGGTGCCGACCAGCTCGATGCCGACGAAGGCGAACACCGCGATCTGGAAGCCGGCGAAGAAACCCGACAGTCCATGCGGGAAGAGGCCGCCGTCGTTCCACAGGTTGGCCAGCGTAGCCTTGTTCCCCGCCGGCGAATGGAAGCCCCAGGCTACCAGCGCGAAGCCGACCACGATCAGCGCGACGATGGCGATGATCTTGATCAGCGCGAACCAGAACTCCAGCTCGCCGAACATCTTCACCGTCGCCAGGTTCAGGCCGAGCAGCAGCAACACGCACAGCAGCGCCGGTATCCACGGCGCCAGATGCGGCAGCCAGAACTGCGCGTAGGAGGCGATCGCGATCACCTCGGCGATCGCGGTGACGATCCAGCAGAACCAGTACGTCCAGCCGCAGAAGAAACCGGCCCACGGCCCGAGCAGGTCGGTGGAGAAGTCGATGAACGACTTGTACTCCAGGTTCGACAGCAGCAGCTCGCCCATCGCGCGCATCACGAAGAACAGCATCACGCCGATGATCAGGTACACCAGCAGGATCGACGGCCCGGCCAGGCTGATGGTCTTGCCCGAGCCCATGAACAGGCCGGTGCCGATCGCGCCGCCGAGGGCGATCAGCTGCAGGTGGCGGTTGGAGAGGCTGCGCCTCAGGTGGTCCGGCTGTTGCGTGGGTGCGGACATGCGGGCGCCATGGTCGGGAGTGAGCCGTCACCATAGAAGAAACATCCGGTTTCTTGAAAGTGCCGACTGAGTTCGCGCAAACCCGCCCCGGCTAGTCTTGGACGGGCGTCGTCTTTTCGCCGTAGTAAAGCCGGTAGAACCATGCCCACACCGTCTCGATCTGCTTCTGGATCCGCGGCGGCACGGGGTGCGGCGTGGGCGCGACGATGCGGGTGAATCGCCGGTGCGGGTACTTCATCCGGTAGTGGCTGTCGCTTTCGTGCATTCCCGCGGCGATCCGTTCGGGATCGATTTCGCAGGGCGATACCCCCAGCCACGCGTGCAGGTGCGACATGCACTTCACCGGTTGCGTCACCAGATCCTCGAAGCGCACGAAGTACAGGCGTTGCTGCACGGCCGGGGGAAGATCCAGCACCGCCTGGAGCGAGACGAGGGGGGCGCCGATCACCCGGTCTTTCGCGAACAACGCATCGGCACGACCGAAGCGGTCGTAGTCCGCCAGGTGGTCGTTGAAGTCCACCAGTATCGTGCGCTGGTGCTGCGCCTCGATCGACCCGTAGACCTGTCCGAGTTCCCGCAGGCAGACGATCAGTCGGGCTTCCGGTTCGATGTGCAGTAGCAGTTCGATCGCATGCAGCCAGGCGCGGTTCTTGTCGACCACCACCCGGTGTGCGCCGCTGTCGTGGTGCCACCCGCGCAGAAACCCCTGCATGGCCGCGGCAAGGTGCGCGTAGCTCGTCTCGAACGAGGTATCGAGTTGCGACAGGAAGAACTGGTCGTCGCTGATCATCCGCCGGATGCCGAGCAGCGTGTTGCACAGTGGCGAACTGTGTCCTTCGCACTGGATCTCCGGGTGCTGTGCAAGCAGCTGGCACAGCAGGGTCGAACCCGCGCGCGGGAGACCGGTGACGCCGACGAAAGCGCTTCCTGCCACGTCAGAACCCCTTGCTGATCTGCATCCACGCACGCGTGGACGGACGCTTGCCTGCCAGTTCCGGCGTGCTGCCTATGGGCTGCCCCAGTTGGACCTGTGCCACCCATTGCCCGGGGCCGGCCCAGTTCAGCCCCACGCCGGCGCTGCTCAACGAGGCATGGTTGCCGCCAGTATCGCCGGCCCATGGCTGCGGGTTGATCCACAGGCCGCCCTGGTCGACGAACAGGCTGCCTTGCCAGGCGCCGCCCGGCAGGCCCAGGTCATGGCGCAGCTCCACCGTGGCCAGGTATCCGGAAGCGCCGGCCAGCGTACTCACGTCGTAGCCGCGCACGCTCTGCATGCCGCCGAGCAGGACCTGCTCGGAGCTGTCCAGGTTGCGGTGGCTGTACTGGCCAGTGAGCGACAGGTACAGGCGCGTCGTGGCGGTGATCGTCTGCAGGCGGCTCAGGTTGCCGTCCCAATGCAGCTCGTGGCCCTGGGTGTCCGCGGTCACCGCGTCAGCCGCCCTGGCCGCGGGATTGTCGAACGCCAATTGTCCGTGCGTCGCCGACAACTGCGCCTGCGTCACGCCGCCACCACCCCAATCATCGCGGTGGTCGAACGTGCTGCTGGCTGTCCAGTCCCACGAATGGCGGTCGTTGTGCACGCCGATGCTGCCGGTGTCGTCGGCCAGATGGCGGTTGTCGACCTCGAGCCGGACACTGAGGTTCGTGTCGGGGCTGCGCACGACAGGCTGGAGCAGCCACGCACTGGCTTCGGTGGCGTGGCCACGGGCATCCAGGTCCGACAGGTTGTCGCCCAGCCGGTAGGCGAGCGCGGAGTACGCAAGTCCGAACCGGGTGCCGGCGCCGTTGAGCGCAAGGTCGTAGGCCAGGTGGCCGTAATGCATGTGCCCGTCGGAAACCAGGGCGCCTGCGCTGAGCTGGTCGCCGAGGCCTGCAAGATTGTTCACGGCCACGTTGCCGCCGAGACGGAGACGGCCGGTATAGCGGTCACCCCCATCGTCCAGTGTGAGATTGCCGGTTACGGGCGGCAACGGCTGGGCCTCGACGTCGAGGTTGCTGGTTCCGGGCGCGCTGCCAGGACTCAGGATGGCATGCCCCTGCACGCCCGGCAGGTCGTTCAACAACAACAACTGGCGATCGAGGGATTCCTGCGTCACCGCCTGTCCGGCCTGCAGCGGGGCCAGGGTGGCGTCAAGCAGGCTCGTCCGGGCGCGGCTGTGGTTGCTCACCGCCACCTGGTCGTAGCGCGCTTCGACAATCTTGAAGCGCACCACGCCTCCATCCAGTGCCTGCGCCGGTATGACGGCGCGGGACAATGGATAGCCATGGGCGTGGTAGTAGTCGGTGATGCGTTGCGCGAGCACGGCAAGCGTGGCGAGCGTCTGCGTGTGGCCTTCGCCATCGGCGACCAACGCGTGCAGCGTCCGGGTATCGAATACCGTATTGCCGTCGACAACGATCCGCCTCACCTCGAAAGGGGTGTTGTCGCTGGCATGCGTGGTCCCGGGATTCTGGATCTGCACACCCGTATCACTGCGGGGCAGCAGATGCTGTGAAGGCTGTGCCTGCTGCAGCAGTTGACCGCTGCTGGGTGGCACCTGCTGCGCGAACGCAGGGGCGGCCAGCAGGGCCATGGCGAGTGGCGACAAGCGCAACGTGATGGAACGGGTCACAGGCAGGTATCCGTAAGGCGTAAGGGAGAAGGAGGCGAGTCGTCAGGGCAGGCGTACGCCGCCGCTTACGACGCGGACATCCGGGGCGTAGAGGTCCGATCCGGCTGGCGCAGTGGCGGAGCGTGGCGGCATGGTTGCCGGCAACGATTCGTCCGGCGAGGCCGCCGCCGATACCAGCAGCCCGCCTGGCAATGACGCGATACCCGCAGGTGCGGCCTGTCCAAGCAACTGCTGCGCAGTTGCCACGCCCGGCAGTGCGGTTGCGCTGTCGGGCGCCACGTTGAAGGCGAGCGCATTGCCTGCGGCCTGCACGAAGGTGTAGTTGCCGTCGTTGGCGGCAAGCCCGCTGCCGATGATGGCGTATTGCCCGGCCGGGCTCTGTGCCGTGGCCTGGGTGGCAAAGCCCAACGTGCCGGTCGTGGCATCGGCCAGCGTGTCGCTGCCCTGGAAGCCGGTGACCGTGCCGCCCAGTGCCGGAATCGCCTGCCCGGCATACACCTGCACCGGTGTCGCCACGTAGGTCAGCGTGGCTGGCGTTATCGCCAGCCTGCCGCTGTCGTAGGTGATGGTGTAGTTGTCCGAGCTCAGGCCGGCGGGCGTGATCGCATAGTTGCCCACGTTCATGGCGCCCTGGGAATTTCCGCCATAGCCCAGTGCGCCACCCAGTACGGCGGCGGTCTGCCCGTCGACGAAGCCGCTGTAGGTCACGCCGTTGCCGCCGCTGTAGGGTTGGGCGTCGTAGATGGCGCTGGCGTTGTTGGCAGTGACGGTGAGGCGGGCAGGGGTGATCGTTCCGATCGCAGCACTGGCCGTGCCGTTGCCAAGGACATAGTTGCCTGCGGCACTGCCGCTGATGGCCAGCCCGCCCACCTGCACATCGATGCCGCTGCCGGCATTCGCCGAGGCATAAGTGCCGGAGCTTGGGGTGTCGAGGCTTACCGCATCGCCGCCGATCACGCCGGTCAACAAGTAGTTGCCGGACGCAAGCGTTGCTGCCGACGTGCCGTCATACACCTTGCTGATCTGGCCGGTAAGGCTGGCGGTCAGCACCGCCGGCGTGATCGTCGCCGCCACGCTGGCGCTGTTGGCCGCCAAAGCGTAGTCACTGGCCAACGAACCCACGCTGCCCGTGATGCTGCCGATGCCCAGGCCCGTCACCGTTACATTCGTGGCGCTGGATACCTGCGAGCTGTTGTAGGCCGCGCCGGTGTCCGTCAAGGTTGCGCCGGTATCGCCGGAGACCAGCCCGCTGTAACCGTACGCCGGGGTGAACCCGGCCGGTGCGCTGGTCGTGCCGTCGTAGGTCTTGGTCACGCCGGTGTTGGTCAGCGTTGCCGTCAGCGTTGCCGGCGTGATGGTCGCCGCCACATTCGTGCTGGTGGAGGCCAGGACGTAATCGCTGGCCAGTGAACCGTTGCTGCCGGCAATACCGGTGATGCCCAGCCCGGATACGGTGACCTCGGTGGCAGCGGCCACGTGCGCGCTGTCGTATGCGGCCCCCGTGTCGGACAGGGTGGCGGCGGTATCGCCGGAGACGAATCCGGTGACGTCGTATGTCGGGGTGAACCCGGCCGGCGCACTGGTCGTGCCGTCGTAGGTCTTGGTCACGCCGCTGTTGGTCAGCGTCGCCGTCAGCGTTGCCGGCGTGATGGTCGCCGCGACATTCGCGCTGGTGGAGGCCAGGACGTAATCGCTGGCCAGTGAACCGTTGCTGCCGGCAATACCGGTGATGCCCAGCCCGGATACGGTGACGTCGGTGGCAGTGGCCACGTGCGCGCTGTTGTAGGCCGCACCGGTGTCCGTCAAGGTCGCGGCGGTATCGCCGGAGACGAATCCGGTGACGTCGTACGTCGGGGTGAAGCCGGCCGGCGCACTGGTCGTCCCGTCGTAGGCCTTGATCACGCCAGTGTTGGTCAGCGTCGTCGTCAGCGTTGCCGGCGTGATGGTCGCCGCGATATTCGCGCTGGTGGAGGCCAGGACGTAATCGCTGGCTAGCGAAGCATTGCCGCCGGTGACATCGGCGATGCCCAGCCCCGATACGGTGACCGCGCTGGCGCTGGCCACGTGCGCGCTGTCGTATGCGGCCCCCGTGTCGGACAGGGTGGCGCCGGTATCGCCGGAGACAAATCCGGTGACGTCGTACGTCGGGGTGAAGCCGGCCGGTGCGTTGGTCGTCCCATCGTAGGTCTTGGTCACGCCGGTGTTGGTCAGCGTCGCCGTCAATGTGGCAGGCGTGATCGTTGCCGGCACGTACAAACTGGTGGATGCCAGGGTGTAATCGCTGGCCTGCGAAGCATTGCTGCCAGTGACGCCGGTGATGCCCAGTCCCGATACGGTGACCTCGGTGGCGGTGGTCACATGTGCGCTGTCGTAAGCAGTGCCTGTGCTGGACAGGGTGGCGGCGGTATCGCCGGAGACGAATCCGGTGATGTCGTACGTCGGGGTGAAACCGACCGGTGCGCTGGTCGTCCCGTCGTAGGTCTTGGTCACGCCGCTGTTGGTCAACGTTGCCGTCAGCGTTGCAGGCGTGATGGTCGCCGCGACATTCGCACTGGTGGAGGCCAAGGTGTAATCGCTGGCCTGCGAAGCATTGCTGCCGGTGACACTGGTGATGCCCACCCCGGATACGGTGACGCCGGTGGCGGTGGCCACATGCGCGCTGTCGTAAACGCTGCCGGCATTGGACAGGGTCGCAGCGGTATCGCCGGGCACGAATCCGGTGATGCTGTACGTCGGGGTGAAGCCGGCCGGCGCACTGGTCGTGCCGTCGTAGGTCTTGGTCACGCCGGTGTTGGTCAGCGTCGCCGTCAGCGTTGCCGGCGTGATGGTCGCCGCGACATTCGCGCTGGTGGAGGCCAGGACGTAATCGCTGGCCAGTGAACCGTTGCTGCCGGCAATGCCAGTGATGCCCAGCCCGGATACGGTGACGTCGGTGGCAGTGGCCACGTGCGCGCTGTCGTATGCGGCCCCCGTGTCGGACAGGGTGGCGGCGGTATCGCCGGAGACGAATCCAGTGATGTCGTACGTCGGGGTGAAGCCGGCCGGTGCGTTGGTCGTGCCGTCATAGGTCTTGGTCACGCCGCTGTTGGTCAACGCTGCCGTCAGCGTTGCAGGCGTGATGGTCGCCGCGACATTCGCGTTGGTGGAGGCCAGGGCGTAATCGCTGGCCAGTGAACCGTTGCTGCCGGCAATACCGGTGATGCCCAGCCCGGATACGGTGACGCCGGTGGCGCTGGCCACGTGCGCGCTGTTGTATGCGGCCCCCGTGTCGGACAGGGTGGCGGCGGTATCGCCGGAGACGAATCCGGTGACGTCGTACGTCGGGGTGAACCCGGCCGGTGCGCTGGTCGTGCCATCGTAGGTCTTGGTCACGCCGGTGTTGGTCAACGTCGCCGTCAATGTGGCCGGCGTGATGGTCGCCGCGACATTCGCGCTGGTGGATGCCAGGGCGTAATCGCTGGCCAGTGAGCCGTTGCTGCCGATGACATTGGTGATGCCCAGCCCGGATACGGTGACCTCGGTGGCGGTGGCTACATGCGCGCTGTCGTAAACGCTGCCGGTATTGGACAGGGTCGCGGCGGTATCGCCGGAGACAAAGCCAGTGACGTCGTACGTCGGGGTGAAACCGGCAGGGGCGCTGGTCGTGCCGTCGTAGGTCTTGGTCACGCCGCTGTTGGTCAACGTCGCCGTCAATGTGGCCGGCGTGATGGTCCCGGCCACCGGGGCGATGGCGGGCAGCGCCACGCTGTAGTCCGTGCTCAGGCTGCCGTTCGTGCTGCCGAGGATATCCACCGAAAGGCTGCCGCTGGCGCCGATGCTGCTGGCGGTGGCGACGTGGCTGCTGTTGTAGTCCAGCGTGATGCCGCTGGTATTGAGCGACAGACTGTCGCCGCCGATCGCGCCGCTGACACTGCCGCCGGACAGGATCGCGCCGGCCGCTGTTGTGGTGCCGTCGTAGACCTTGGTCGTGATGCCGCCGATGGTCGGTGCCAAGACTGTCAGCGTCAGCGGCGAGATGCTGGCGACGCCAATACCGGTGGAAGCCGTGGTGCTCGACAAGGTGTAATCGCCGATTACGGAATTGTCGCTGCCGTTGCCGATGATCGCCGACAGTGACAGGCCGGTTTGCGCGATCATCGTCGCCGAGACGACATGCGCGGAATCGAAGACCGGCGTCGCCGAACTGCTCACCGTGGCACTGTCACCCGACACCAGGCCCGCGATGCTGTAGGTCGGGGTGAAGCCGCTGGGCGCTGCCGTGGTGCCGTCGTAGGTCTTGGTGACGTTGGTGGTGTTGGAGAGCGATACCGTCAATGGCGCTGGCGTGATCGTGGCCGCCACGCTCGCGTTGACGGATGCCAGCGTGTAATCGGTAGCCTGCGAACCGTTGCTGCCGGTGACGCCGGCGATGCCCAGCCCCGATACGGTGACTTCGGTGGCGCTGACCACATGCGCACTGTCGTAAGCGGTGCCCGTGTCGGACAGGGTGGCGGCGGTATCGCCGGAGACAAACCCGGCGATGTCGTATGTCGGAGTGAACCCGGTCGGTGCGTTGGTCGTCCCGTCGTAGGTCTTGGTCACGCCGCTGTTGGTCAGGGTCGCAGTCAATGTGGCAGGCGTGATCGTTGCCGGCACGTACACACTGGTGGAGGCCAGGGTGTAATCGCTGGCCAGTGATGCATTGCTGCCGGTGACGCCGGTGATGCCCAGTCCGGATACGGTGACCTCGGTGGCGGTGGCCACGTGCGCGCTATCGTACGTGGCGCCCGTGTTGGACAGGGTGGCGGCGGTGTCGCCGGAGACAAATCCGATGATGCTGTACGTCGGGGTGAAGCCGGCAGGGGCGCTGGTCGTCCCGTCGTAGGTCTTGGTCACGCCGTTGTTGGTCAGCGTCGCCGTCAATATGGCAGGCGTGATGGTCGCCGCGACATTCGCGCTAGTGGAGGCCAGGACGTAATCGCTGGCCAGTGAACCGTTGCTGCCGGCAATGCCAGTGATGCCCAGCCCGGATACGGTGACGTCGGTGGCAGTGGCCACGTGCGCGCTGTTGTAGGCCGCACCGGTGTCCGTCAAGGTCGCGGCGGTATCGCCGGAGACGAATCCGGTGACGTCGTACGTCGGGGTGAACCCGGCCGGCGCGGCGATGGTGCCATCATAGGTTTTGCTGACGCCGGTGTTGGTCAGCGCTGCCGTCAGTGGCGCCGGCGTGATGGTTCCGGCCACCGGGGCGATGGAGGGCAACGTTACGCTGTAGTCCGTGCTCTGGCTGCCGTTCGTGCTGCTGAGGATGTCCACCGCGAGGCTGCCGCTGGCGCCGATGCTGCTGGCGGTGGCGACGTGGCTGCTGTTGTAGTCCAGCGTGATGCCGCTGGTGTCGAGTGACAGGTCGTCGCCGACGAGCGCGCCGCTGACACCGCCGCCGGACAGGATCGCGCCGGATGCTGTCGTGCTGCCGTCGTAGACCTTGGTCGTGCTGCCGCCGATGGTCGGCGCCGAGACCGTCAGCGTCAGCGGCGAGATGCTGGCGATGCCAGCGCCGGTGGCAGCCGTGGTGCTCGCCAGGGTGTAATCGCCGAGCACGGAATTGTCGGTGCCGTTGCCGGTGATCGATCCCAACGACAGGCCGCCTTGCGTGATCGCCGTCGCCGAGGCGACGTGCGCGGAATCGAAGACCGGCGTCGCCGAACTGCTCACCGTGGCACTGTCACCCGACACCAGGCCCGCGATGCTGTAGGTCGGGGTGAAGCCGCTGGGCGCTGCCGTGGTGCCGTCGTAGGTCTTGCTGACGTTGGTGGTGTTGGAGAGCGATAACGTCAGTGGCGCTGGCGTGATCGTGGCCGCCACGCTCGCGTTGCCGGATGCCAGCGTGTAATCGGTAGCCTGCGAACCGTTGCTGCCGGTGACGCCGGTGATGCCCAGCCCCGATACGGTGACCTCGGTGGCGCTGGCCACATGCGCGCTGTCGTAAGCGATGCCCGTGCTGGACAGGTTGGCATCGGTATCGCCCGAGACCAGCCCGCTGTAGCTGTACGTCGGCGTAAAGCCAGCCGGTGCATTGGTCGTGCCGTCATAGGTCTTGGTCACGCCGCTGTTGGTCAGCGTCGCTGTCAGCGTCGCCGGCACGATGCTTGCGATGCCAGCGCCGGTGGCAGCCGTGGTGCTCGCCAGGGTGTAATCGCCGAGCACGGAATTGTCGGTGCCGTTGCCGGTGATCGATGCCAACGACAGGCCGCCCTGCGTGATCGCCGTCGCCGAGGCGACGTGTGCGGAATCGAAGACCGGCGTCGCCGAACTGCTCACCGTGGCGCTGTCGCCCGGAACCAGGCCCGCGATGCTGTAGGTCGGAGTGAAGCCCGACGGTGCGGACGCGGTGCCGTCGTAGGTCTTGCTGACGTTGGTGGTGTTGGAGAGCGACACCGTCAACGGTGCTGGCGTGATCGTGGCCGCCACGCTCGCGTTGCCGGATGCCAGCGTGTAATCGCTGGCCTGCGAACCGTTGCTGCCGGTGACGCTGGTGATGCCCAGCCCCGATACGGTGACCTCGGTGGCGCTGGCCACATGCGCGCTGTCGTAAGCGATGCCCGTGCTGGACAGGCTGGCGCTGGTGTCGCCCGAGACCAGCCCGCTGTAGCTGTACGTCGGTGTAAAGCCAGCCGGCGCATTGGTCGTGCCGTCATAGGTCTTGGTCACACCGCTGTTGGTCAGCGTCGCCGTCAGTGTCGCCGGCGTGATGGTCCCGGCCATTGCGGCGATGGAGGGCATCGCCACGCTGTAGTCCGTGCTCTGGCTGCCGTGCGTGCTGCTGAGGATATTCACCGAAAGGCTGCCGCTGGCGCCGATGCTGCTGGCGGTGGCGACGTGGCTGCTGTTGTAGTTCAGTGAGATGCCGCTGGTGTTGAGCGACAGGTTGTCGCCGCCGAGCGCGCCACTGATGCTGCCGCCAACCAAGGTGGCGCCGATTGCCGTCGTGGTGCCGTCGTAGACCTTGGTCGTGATGCCGCCGATGGTCGGTGCCGTGGCCGCCAGCACGATGGGCGTAATGCTCGCCGACACGTTGGCGCTGGTGGAGGCCAGGGTGTAATCGCCGGCCAGCGAGCCATTGCTGCCGGTGACGCCGGTGATGCCAAGCCCCGATACGGTGAGCTCGGTGGCGCCGGCCACGTGCGCGTTGTTGTACGCGGCACCCGTGTCGGACAGGGTCGCGGCGGTATCGCCGGAGACAAAGCCGGTGACGTGGTATGTCGGGGTAAAGCCGGATGGTGCGCTGGTTGTCCCGTCGTAGGTCTTGGTCACGCCGGTATTGGTCAGCGATACCGTCAGCGTCGCCGGGTTGATCGTCAGGGTCGCGCTTGACGTGCCTATGCTCAGGTCGTAGGTGGTCGAATACGCCGACGATATGTTCTCGGCATGGGAGCCGGCGTGTTGCGCCGCCGTCAACCCCAGCGTGATTGCCGAAACATTTGGCGATGGCAACGAATAGCCCACCACCGCGGTGTCCTGATTGGTTCCGTTGTACGTCACCGTTTGATTGCTCGCGGAGATCGTCAGCGGAACCAGCAGGCTTTCGATCAGGGGCGTGGTGTCGCCAGCGTAGATACGCCAGGCCAGGCCCTGGCCGCCGGTTGTCGCAATGCTCCAGCCTGAAAAATTGCTGGCTTGCTCCATCTGGGTCGTGGTCAAGCCAGCTACCCCACTGGTGCTGCCATTGCCAACACCACTGGGCAGCGCACTGTTGTTCGAGGTATCCCAATAGCTGGTGGTGACCTTGCCAGTGTAGCCAGCGGGGATGTTGACCTCGCCAACCAGACCACCCAGATAATCGTGCGTGTTCGGACTCGACACTGTTCCCGTGGCATACGTGTCGGTGATCGAGCCGTTGCCATAGTTGTAGCCCACAAGTCCGCCGATGGCGTTCCCGTAATTACTCCCGCTGTACGTAATCTTGGCGCTGGACACGCTGCCTGTGGCATAGGCATTCACGATGGTTCCAGGGTTAAAACCGACGAGTCCACCAATATTGTCTGCTTCAGGCAAGGTGCCACTA
Organism: Rhodanobacter sp. DHB23; assembly: GCF_014842975.1. Lineage (GTDB taxonomy): Bacteria > Pseudomonadota > Gammaproteobacteria > Xanthomonadales > Rhodanobacteraceae > Rhodanobacter_A. Next base: position 123,192 of record NZ_JACYXK010000024.1, read on the forward strand.
TAGGAACCACTCACCGACCCAGTCGCATAGGCATTGCGAATCGTGCCGTAATTGGTCCCGACGAGGCCTCCGAGATTGGCGGAATATGACGAGCCGGTAACCGCTCCCGTGGCATAGGCGTTACTGATGGTTCCACCGGACTCGTTGGCGCCGGCCAGTCCACCCACCCACTCGCCGCCTCCTTGGTCGCTCGCGTTGCTTGGGTTTCCCGCGCCGCTGACCGTTCCCGTCATGAAAACGTTGTTGATGGTGCCTGAGTTATCGCCCACCAATCCGCCAATGGAAGCCCCCTGGCTTGTGCCCGAAACGCTTTCGTTCAACAAACCCACGTTGCGGATCGTGCCCGAGGACGCTCCAAACAACCCTACGTCGGTTGCGGTGGAGTTCGTGATGCTGAGGCCGCTGATGGTGTGGCCAAGTCCATCGAACACACCCGAGAACGCGGTGGTGCTGTCTCCGATCGGCGTGAAGTTGCCTGAGAGAGTCAGGTTGCCCGCAAGCGCATAGAAGCCGGATGTCCCCATGCCCCCTAGCGTTGAAGCGCTGTTGACCAGCGTGTAGCTGTGCCCGTTGATCGTCAGCGAGTTGCCCGAACCCGTGAAATTCACCTGCCCAACGAACCCGCTGCTGCCCAGCCCCATGTTCAGCGTGCCGCCGGTCACGGCGGCGTCCCCGCCATTGGCCGTCGCCGTGTTGACCGCAAGGCCTGCCGTGCCGCTCGCCGTCATCGTCGCGTTGACGTTGACGTTGTTGGCCGCCGTCAGCGTCAGCGTGTGCAGGCTCCAGCTTACGTTGTCGTCGATATTGATGTTGCCGCTGCCGCCCGCCGTCCCCGCGCTTGACTGGATGGTGACGGGTCCGCCCGCCAGCTCGCTCGTCAGCGTCGCGCCCGTCATGTTGCCGCCGCTAGGCGCGACCGTGAAATCGGACGGGTCGATCAGCCACGTTCCGGCCAGGCCCAGGCGGGCGGCGGTCGTGATCCGCGCGGTGTCCGCAACATTGACCTGCGCGGCGCTCGTTTCGACCTGTCCGCCGTTCCCGCCATCGGGGGCGCTGGCATCGAGCGTGCCGCCCACGCCGACCGTGCCTGCATCCATGCCGCCCAGCAGCATGATGTGGCCGCTCCGGTTCTGCACGGTCTGCGCCTCGATGGTGCCGGTGTTGTTCACCGCGCTGGCGAGCAGGCTGTCGCGTGCGCCGGCGGTCATCCATACGTTGCCGCCATCGGCTTCGATCAACTGGCCGTTTTGCGCCAGGGCGTCGAGCGCGCCCTGGTCCACGCGCACGCCCACCAGCTTGTCGCCGCTGAAGCTGAGCGTCACCGCGCTGCCGCCGGCGAGCGCCACGGCACCGAGCTGGGCATGAATTGCCCCCTGGTTGACGACCTGGTTGCCGAGCAGGGCCGCGTAGCCGCCGCCGGCTACGTTGATCGTGCCCAGATTGGTCACGCTGCCCTTGCCGGTGCCGCTGAAGCTCAGCGAGCCGGTGTCCAGGGTGTTGTCGTCGACATCCAGCGTCGAGGCGACGAGGCCTCCCACGTTCACCTGCGCGCTCTTGCCGAACAGGATGCCGTTGGGATTGATCAGGAAGACCTGGCCGTTGGCGTCGAGGTGGCCGAAGATCCGGCTGCCGTTGGTGTCGGCGATGCGGTTGACCGCAATGGCGCTGGCATTCGGCTGCACGAAGTCCACGGTGGACTGGCTGCCGATATCGAAGGTCTGCCAGTTGAGCGAGAGGTTCTGGCTCTGCTGGGTGATGGTGAGCGTATTGCCGTGCTGCGCAAGCTGGCCGGTGCCGCCGGTGACCTGGCCGCCCGTGGGCAGCGCGTTTGCCGCCACGGCGGCGGTGACGGCGGGGGAGGCGCCCGTGACGGGAATGCCGGGGGAGGGTATGGCCGCCAGCGCCACCAGCGGCAGGCTCAGGGGGATGCCTGCCAACCATGCCGCGCGACGCGTGCCGCCTTCGGCGCTGCGCCCGCCCTTGCGGTGGCCGCGGGTGAGTTCGGACGCGACCTGGAGCACGCACAGCTCGCGGTTCCAGACCAACTGAAAGATACGATTCATTCGATTGTCCCCTGTGAGGAGCCTGGCCGGCCCCTCGCTTTTTTGTGGCTGGACATGCACGGGGAAGCGCAGCCGACACCGTTGTGCACGGTTCGCACGGGCAACGTGCCCGCCGGCGGTGACATCCCCGGGAATTCAGGCTGCTGTCGCATCCATCCATATGCCCATGTCGGGCGGCAGTTTAGTCTCAAAAACTCCCCGGCAACATACGGGCATCGTTGCCCGGCCAATGGCGCCCCGGCATGACTTCCGGCGCATGTACTAGTGCGAAGTCAACACTATGCTTCAGTCCAAGCTATGCAGCAGGGCGGGCAAGCAGGTGGACGAGATCGACGGCCAACTGAAGAAGTTCCAGAAGGAGCTGTCCGCGGGCACGGTGTCGCTGGTGCTGCTGGCGGTGCTGGGGCAGTCGCGCCAGCCGCTGTACGGCTACCAGATCGCCAAGCGGCTGGAGCAGGCGGGCGAGGGCGTGCTGGCGGGCAAGCAGAGCGCGCTGTATCCGGTGCTGCGCAACCTCGAAGGCGCGGGCCTGCTGGCCAGCGAGGTGGAGCCCTCGGTGAGCGGGCCGCCGCGCCGCTATTACCGCATCACGAAAGTCGGCCGCGAGGTGCTGCGCGAATGGATCGCCGCGTGGAACGCCAGTCGCGATTCCGTAGACAAGGTCCTGCAAGGGGAGCTGTGATGACCACGCCACGCACCATCAACGAATACCTTGAACAACTGCGCGTCGCCCTGCGCGGCGCCGATCCCGCGCTGATCCAGGATGCGTTGTACGACGCCGAGGAACATCTGCGCGCCGAACTGTACGAGCGCCCCGGCCGCGACGAGGCCGCGATGCTCGAGCACGTGGTCGAAAGCTACGGCGCGCCTGATGAAGTGGCCGAGATCTACCGCGACCAGGAGATCCGGATCCAGCGCGCGATCCGCCCGCCGCCGCCGCCGCAACGGCGCTCGGCCGCCGGCCGCTTCTTCGGCGTGATCGCCGATCCGCGCGCCTGGGGCGCGCTGTTCTACCTGCTGTTCGGGCTGGTCACCGGCATCGCGTACTTCACCTGGGTGATTACCGGCCTCTCGATGTCGGCGGGCTTCTCGGTGTTGATCATCGGCCTGCCGTTCATCGTGCTGTTCTTCGGCAGCGTGCGCGGACTGGCGCTGCTGGAAGGGCGCCTGGTGGAAACCATGCTGGGCGTGCGCATGCCGCGCCGGCCGCCGTACCCGCCGAAGGACATGACGCTGTTCCAGCGCATCGGCGCGATGTTCACCGACCCGCGCAGTTGGAGCTCGATGCTGTACGCACTGCTGCAGCTGCCGCTGGGCATCTTCTACTTCACGCTGATCGTGGCGTGGCTGGCCGTTTCGCTGAGCTTTGCCGCGGCCCCCGTCCTGAAGCTGGTCGCCGAGCTCGGGCACTGGGACACCGGGACCTGCACCGGCCTGTCGGACTGGGCCTGCGGCGGCATCGAATGGCTGAGTGGCTGGGGCGGCGCGAGCGTGCTGTGCGTGCTGGGCGTGCTGCTGTTCTTCACACTGCTGCACGTGGTGCGCGGGCTCGGCCACATGCACGGTGCGCTGGCCAAGGGACTGCTGGTGCGGGGCGTGGAGCGCGGTTGACCCCGCGCGGCGGTATTCCTACGCTGGGCCGGCGCGTCCGTGCGCGGCCACCGGGGAGAAACCATGCGCTTCCGTCGATCCGGGCTTGCGGCCCTCATGCTGGCTTCGCTCGCGGCTGCCGCGGCGGACGCGCCGGTCAAGGGCTTCCCGCCCGCGTTGCCCGCCGCCGACCTGGTGCTGCGCGACGCCAGCATCGCCACGCTCGATCCGCTGCAGCCGAGCGTGCAGGCGCTGGCGGTGAAGGACGGCAAGATCGCCGCGCTGGGCAGCGACGCCGACATCGCGCGCTACGTCGGCCCGGACACCAGGGTGCTGGACCTGCACGGCGCCTTCGTCGCCCCCGGCTTCATCGAGGGCCATGGCCACCTGCTGGACACTGGCGATTCGCTGACCCAGCTCAATGCGGGCACGGCGCCGAACTGGGATGCCGTCGTGGCGATGGTCAAGGCCGCGGTGGCCAAGGCCAAGCCGGGCGAATGGATCGTCGGCCAGGGCTGGCAGCAGAGCAAATGGGACAAGGTGCCGCAACCCAACATCGACGGCCTGCCGCTGCCGGCCAGCCTCGACGCGGTGTCGCCGGACAACCCCGTGCTGCTCGCGCACACCAGCGGTCACGCGATCTACGCGAACGCCATGGCGCTGAAGCTCGCCGGCATCGGCCACGACACGCCCGATCCCGTCGGCGGCAGCATCGTGCGCGACGCCCGGGGCAACGCCATCGGCGCGTTGCGCGACACCGCGGGCGACGCGGTGTACGCGGCCTACAACCGTTATCTCGACGGCCTGCCGCCGCAGGAGCTGGCCGCGCGCAAGGAGCAGTCGCTGAAACTGGCCATGCAGAACGAGGTGAGCAAGGGCATCACCGGCTTCGTGGACATGGGCGAGGACTTCCAGACGATTGATTGGCTCAAGCAGCAGGCCACCAAGGGCTTCCCGCTGCGCCTGTACGTCAACGTCGGCGTGCTGGACGTCGCCAGCCTCGACAGGAACCTCGCCAGGTACCGCACGATCGGCTTCGCCGACGACCACTTCACCGTGCGCGGCGTGGGCGAGGATGTTTCCGACGGCGCACTGGGCACGCACAGCGCGTGGTTCCTCAAGCCGTACGACGACGCGCCGGGCGTCACCGGCAAGAACGTCACGCCGATGGCCACGCTCGAACAGATCGCGCGCATCGCCGCGCGCGACGGCTTCCAGGTGTCGATCCACGCGATCGGCGACCGCGCCAACCGCGAACTGCTCGACATGTACCAGAAGATCTTCGCCGAGGATCCGGCAGCGCACGCGCTGCGCTGGCGCATCGAGCACGCGCAGCACCTGGCGCCCTCCGACATCCCGCGCTTCGCGCAGCTCGGCGTGATCGCCTCGATGCAGTCCATCCACGCCTGCTCGGACGCGCCCTACGTGGTGCCGCACCTGGGCGAGCAACGTGCGAAGGAGGGTGCCTACGTGTGGCACTCGCTGATCGAAAGCGGCGCGATGGTGCTGGACGGCAGCGACACGCCGGTGGAGGACACCAATCCCATCGCCGGCTTCTACTGCGCGGTGACGCGCGACAACGGCCGCGGCCAGCGCTTCTTCCCCGCGCAGGCCAAGACCCGGCTGGAGGCGCTGCGCTCCTACACGTTCAACAATGCCTATGCCAACTTCGAGGACCAGCGCCTCGGCACGCTGAGCCCCGGCAAGCTCGCCGACATGGTGGTGATCTCGGGCAACCTGCTGACCATCCCCGACGACCAGATCCTGCGCACGCGGGTGCTCTACACCTTCGTCGGCGGCAGGCTGGTGTACCAGCGGGAGGGTGCGGAGGCGTGGCGCAGCGGCCAGTTGTTCGAGGCCATGCCCGAGTTTGACCATGTGAATTGAGGAGGATTTTATCTAATCCTGTTTTGCAATGAGCTCATGCGCTGCAGATATGGCCATCATGTGACCATTGCCTCACGCTGCCACTTTGAACGTAGGGTCGAGGGGCTGGAGCCGGGATGATGACGGATTTAATTTCACAGGAATGAGGGGAGTCCAGGTGATCTTTTTGCAATCGCACAATGAACTGCGGAATCTCGGCCAGAAGCAGGTTAAGTTTTGTCCGGTTTGCAAACAAAATCAAAATCACAATATATGGCTTCAATACAGGCTCACGACGTTCAATCTCATCATGAATTTTGCAAGTGACATAAGATACCAGTTGGCTTGCTCAAATTGTCGCAATGGCGTGATGCTGAAGAGTCAGGAAGTAGAGAAATACTTCAAGGAAAAATTCAAGACTCACCCTGTGCCATTCGGCCACCGATATGGTGGCGTAATTGTCTTGGCAGTGCTTTCATTATTGATTGTCATCATGCTTGCGAACCAGGCTTATAAGTTTTTGCCTGACTGGTAATTCGCGCCAATCAAGCGTGATCAGGTTCGAAGTCTGGGGGTCGGGTTTATTCCCCTTCCATCATCCGGCAAGCAGACTGTCCTCAACGATAATTGAAATCCGGCGAAGCCAGCAGAAAGGTGTTCCACTCCTGCTGCGAGTTCGCCTTGGCCAGCGCATCGCGCGTGACGACGGAAAGGTGCGGCTCGATGGCGTCGTAGTACAGCCGCGTGGCCAGCATGGGGAAGCCGGCCTCGCGCGTCTTGCTGCCGGGCGGCGTGAACAGCTGGGTGTTGCCGTTGCCGATGGCGGCGGCGATGTCGAAGCGGGTCGAGAGCTGGCCCGAGCCGGTCCAACTGGCGCCGTCCAGCGGCCAGCCGTCGGGCGTGATGCGGCCGTACAGCGGCTCGCCCAGCTGGTCCAGCCAGTACACCAGCGGCAGGGCGTTGGCGATGGGCTTGCCGTCGTAGGCCAGGCGCACCGAGGACACCACGAAGCGCGTGGGGTCCATGAACTGCTTGCCGTTGGTCAGCAGTTCGCGCGAATCGAGCATGGTGTGCAGCACCGCGGCGATGTCGCCGCCAGTCTGGCGGAAGGTCTGCGCCATGCGCGCCACCAGCGCGGGCGGCGGGTTGTCGGCCACGAAGTACTGCGCGAGCCGGCGCGAGACGAACTGCGCGCAGGCCGGCTGGCGCACGATGAGGTCTACCGCCTGTTTCACCTCGTCGAAGCCGCGCCCCTTGATGTGCTGGCCGAGGAATACCTTGTCGCCGAAGTCGTGTCGGTACGGGTTGAACTGGAACAGGCCGTGCTGCACCACCAGCGGCGCCGCCTGCGCGTTGAAGTGTTGCGGCTTGCCGTCCGCCGGCACGATGCCGACGCCGGTGAGGATCAGCGCCAGCTGCTGCACGTCCTGCTGGGTGTAGCCCGAGCCCACGCCCAGCGTGTGCAGCTCCATCAGCTCGCGCGCGTAGTTCTCGTTGACGTGGCCCTTGGCGTTCTGCGCGTTGTCTAGGTACTCCAGCATCGCCGGGCTTTCCAGTGTGGCCATCACCAGGTCCCGGAACCGGCCCAGCGCGTGCGCGCGGATCACGTGCTGCTGGTAGTCGGCCAGCTCCCAGCGGATGCGGCCCTTGGGCGCATACACGCTGAAGTGGTTGAGCCAGAACCACACCAGTTGTTCCTTGAGCTGGTTGGGCCCGTACGCGGCCTGCAGCAGTTCGGCCTGCCGCGCCTGCTGCATCAGCGCGTTGCCGTGCTGCTGCCATGCCTTGTTGGCGGCGTCCTTGTCCGGCCCGGCAGGCATGGCCTTGATCTGTTGCTGCGCGTCGTACAGGTCGCCCAGCAGCTTCGGCATCGGCGTGTCGATCGCCTCGAAGCCGTGGATTAGCCCCGCGATGGGCGGCGGCAGCGCGCCGGGCACATGGTCGGCCAGCTGCGCATCGAGCAGGCCTTCGCGGCCCAGCTTCCGATAGCGCGCCACGTCCGCGCCGTCCACGCCGAAACCGTCGCGGCGCAGCCAGGTGAGGTCATTGCCGTTGAACGCGCCGCGCGCTGCCGGTGCGCCGGCCTGCGTGGGCTGGCTGGCGCAGGCGGCGAGCAGCAGGGTCGCGGTCGTGAGCAGGGGAACGAGTGCGCGGCAATGCATGGCGGCTATCCGTGCGGTGGCGTAGGAGCGCACCTTGTGCGCGATTGTTCTTGCCTTGATCGGAGCGTACGGCAATCGCGCACAGGGTGCTCCTACACGAGCCGCAGGTCCTTCGGCCTGGCTTGCGGGAACACCGTCTGCAGCTGGTTGCCGCTCAGGCCCCACAGCCGCGTGAACATCCCGCCCAGCACGTCGCGGTAGTCGTTGAGCACCTGGTAGTCGCGGTTCTGCAGCAGGTTCTGCTGGTTCACGGCGAGCTGTTCGCCGGCGATGCGGCCGCCGGCCACCTTGCCGCCCAGCACCCAGTGCACGGTGCCGTGGCCGTGGTCGGTGCCGTGGTCGCCGTTTTCGCGGAAGGTGCGGCCGAATTCGGAGAGCACCACCACCGTGGTGTCGTTCCAGGCGTCGCCCATCGCGTCGGCGTAGGCGGCGAGGCCCTCGCCGAGGTTCTTCAGGTTGTTGGCGAGGCCGCCCTTGGTGCTGCCCTGGTTGACGTGGGTGTCCCAGCCACCCACGTCCACGAAACCCAGCCGGTATTGGGCGCGCATCAGGGTGGCGATGCGCCGCGTCTCGGCGGCGAAGTTGTGCGCGCTGGGTGCGCCGCGGCTGGCCGCCACCATCTCGTTGCGCAGGTCGTCGGACACGGTCTTGGGCAGGGCGAGGCCGTCGGCGCTGGCCTGTTCAAGCGAGGTGCCCTTGTACATGCCGGCGAGGATGGCCGACTGCCGCGCGTCGAAATGCGCCTTGGGGTCGCTCTGCAGCGAGATGTTGGGGATGTCGCGGCCCGCGCCCTGGAAACTCAGCGGCAGGTTGTTGGTGAAGGCGATTGCCGGCGTGTCGCCGTTGAGCACGCCGGAGAGCCGCGCGAGGAAGCCGGAGCGGTAGTTGGCCACCGGGCCGAGCGGTTCGCCGCGCTCGATGTGGTCCTGCGTCTCGAAGTGGCTGCGCGAGAGGTCGTTGGTGCCGGCGAAGGGGATGAAGGCGAGCTGCTTCTTCTGCCACAGCGGGTAGAGCGAGTCTCGCACCACCGGGCTCAAGGCCCAGTTGGCGTCCAGCGGCAGCGCGCTGTCCGGGTTGTTCGCGTCGGGCTTGGCGATGGCCAGCGTGGGGCGCGATTCGTAGTAAAAGTCGCTGCCGCAGGGCACCAGCAGGTTGTTGCAGTCGTAGCCGCCGCGCAGGAACACCAGCAGGAAACGCGGCGTGCCGGCCGGGGCCGCGAACAGCCGGCCGGAGAACGACAGCGTGGACGCGGCGGCGGCACCGGCGGCGACAAGCAGGAATTCGCGGCGGTTCATGGCGATACCTCGGTGGTGGTTTGCGCCTCCCCCTGCATGCAGGGGGAGGTTGAGAGGGGGGCTTTTCGCTGCAAGAGCGACTCCACCCCGACCCTCCCCTGCAAGCAGGGGAGGGAGTTCTGCTAGCGGTAATTGAAGTCGGGCGAGGACAGCAGGAAGGTGTTCCACTCCGTCGGTGACTTCGCCTTGGCGAGCGCGTCGCGGGTGGCGTCGGAAAGCGTGGGCGCGATGGCGTCGCGATACAGTGCGGAACCTTGCAGGTCGGGCACGTCGTGCGGCACGGGCCCGGCGTCGCCATCGGCGAACAGCCGGTTGCGGCCGCTGCCGATCACGCGGGCGAAATCGAAGCGCTTGCTCAGCTGGCCCGAGCCGGTCCAGCTCGCCGAATCCAGCGGCCAGCCGTCCGGCGTGATGCGGCCGTACAGCGGCTCGCCCATCTGCCGCAGCCAGTTCTGCAGCGGCGCGGCGTTGGGGATGGGTTGACCGTCGTAGGCCAGGCGCATCGACGAGACGACGAAGCGCATCGGATCCTTGAACTTGCGTCCGCCCAGGGCGGACGCGTCCTTCGACAGCATCATGGTGCGCACCACCGCGGCGATGTCGCCGTCGGTGCGCTGGAACGTTTGCGCCATCGCATCCAGCAGGGCGGGCGAGGGCTGGTCGGCGATGAAGTATTCGGCCAGCTGCCGCGAGACGAACTGCGCGCAGGCGGGCTGGCGGGTGATGAGATCCACCGCCTGCGCGATCTCGGCGTAACCGCTGCCGCGGATGGTCTGGCCGAGGAAGGTCTTGTCGCCGTCGTCGTGCTTCGCGGGGTTGAACACGAACAGGCCGTCGCGCACGACGCCGGGCCGGCCGCGCCCGAAATAGCCGATCCGCTGCGCCAGTTTCGGCGGCGCGAGGCCGGCGCCGGTGAGCACGCGCATCAGCTGCTGCACGTCGGCCTGGGTGTAGCCCGCGCCCACGCCCAGCGTGTGCAGTTCCATCAGTTCGCGTGCGTAGTTCTCGTTGGTCTTGCCCTTGACATTCTGCGCGTTGTCGAGGAACACCAGCATGGCCGGGCTTTGCAGCGTGGCCATCACCAGGTCCCTGAACTTGCCCAGCGCATGCGGGCGGATCACCCGTTCCTCGTAGTCTGCCGCGAACACGCGCACCGGGCCCTTGTTCGCGTACACGCTGAAATGGTTGAGCCAGAACCACACCAGCTGTTCCTTGAGCTGGTCGCCGCCGTACACCGCATGCAGCAGCTCGACCTGCGCGGCCTGCTGCTCGAGGTCGCGGCGGTATTGCTGCAGCGCCTTCTTCGCGGCCTCCTTGCCGGGGCCGTCGGCCATGTCCTTGTAGCGCTGCTGGCTATCGCGGAAATCTGCCCACAGCTCGGACAGCGGCGTGTTCACCACCGACAGCGCGTTGATCTGCGCGGCGACCTGCGGCGGCAGCGTGTCGTCGGCGCCGGCCAGTTGCCCGTCGAGGAAACGCGTGCGGCCGAGTTGGCGGTAGCTGGCCAGCGTGGCGCTGTCCAGGCCGAAGCCGTCGCGGCGCAGCCAGGCGATGTCGGCGAGGCTCAGCCCGTCCACCTTCGCGACGACGGTGGAAGTGGCCATGACCTGCGGCCCGGCTTGCCCCGCACAGGCCATGGCGGGCAGGCAGCCCAGCAGCAGGCCAAGCACGGTGGTGCGTCGACGTGTCGATGCGACGGGCATGCATGCATTCCAGATGGGAGGTCCGGGGGGATTCAACGCCGGGCATAACGGTACCGATGACTTTCGTGCCCCGATACGGTGCGCGGGTTCGCCGACGATTCATGTTTCGCAGCAACTTGCGCCCGCGCGGCGCCGGTTACCATGCGCCATCCCGCCGGAGCCACGCGATGCCCAAGACCTACGACCGCGCCTATTTCGACAAGTGGTACCGCGACCCCGCGCATGCGGTGGGCTCGCCCGCCGAACTCAGGCGCAAGGTGGCGATGGCGGTGGCGCAGGCGGAGTACTACCTCGGCCGGCCGATCCGCAACGTGCTGGACGTGGGCTGCGGCGAGGGCACGTGGCGCGCGCCGCTGCGCGCGCTCCGGCCCGGCATCGACTACCGCGGGCTGGACGCCAGCGAGTACGTGGTGGCGCGCTACGGGCGCAGCCGCAACATCGGGCTGGCGCGCTTCGGCCAACTGGAACACCTGCGCTTCGACACGCGCTTCGACCTGATCGTGTGCACCGACGTGCTGCACTACCTCAAGCCTGCGGAAATCCGCGCCGGCCTCGGCGGCATGGTCGAGATGCTGGAAGGCATCGCCTTCCTCGAACTGTTCACCAGCCGCGACGATGTGGAGGGCGACCACCATGGCTTCGTGTCGCGGGCGCCGGGCTGGTACCTGCGCGAGTTCGGCGAGGCCGGCTTGTTGCCGTGTGGCTCGCACTGCTACCTGGGGCCGCGGCTGGAGCGGCGCATCGCGGCATTGGAGAGGGCGCAGATGCCGGCATAGCTGCATTACCATCCGGCGCGGCGGCGCAGGCAAATCCACAAGGGGGAAACATGCTTCGGAAAGCGCAGATCCTGTTCCTGGGCGTCGCCATGCTGCTGGGCGGAACCGCCATGGCCGGCACCTGCCATCTGGCCGACTACGGTGCCCTGCCGGTCGAGATGGAAGGAAACAGGGCCACCGCCATGGCCGCGATCAACGGCCAGAACACGCGCCTTATCCTCGATACCGGCGCGATGTTCAATACCATGTCGCGGGCCAACGCCACCGACCTGAAGCTGCGGCAATCGATGCTTCCCTTCGACCTGCGCGGCTCCGGCATCGGCGGCAGTTTCGGCGTCAGCCTGGCGCGTGTCAGAGACTTCGGCATCCTGGGCGCCACGCTCCACAACGTCGAGTTCCTGGTCGGCGGCTCGGACAGCGGCATGGGCTTCATCGGGGCCAGCTTCCTCGACGTGTTCGACCTCGACATCGACCTCGCGCACGGCAAGTTGCACCTGATGAAGCCATCCAGTTGCGGCGATCGGCCGATGGCCTACTGGGTCACCGACGGCCATTTCCAGATGGCGGACCTGCTTTCTTCACGGAATGCGCACGACAGCCGCAGCTTCGTCGACGTCGTCATCAACGGCAGGAAGATCCGCGCCATGCTCGACAGCGGTTCCGAGGCGACCCTGCTGACGCGCAGCGCGGCGGAACGGGCGGGCCTCGACCTGTCCGCGGCCGACGTGAAGGCCGTCGGGCGCATGTCCGGCGCCGGTGCCAGGTCCTTCCAGACATGGCTGGTGCCCATACCCAGTTATTCGATCGGCACCGAGACCATCAGCAACAGCAAGGTGCTGGTGATGGACGGGCGCATCGGCACGGGCGAGGACGCGCCCGACATGCTGCTGGGCGTGGATTTCTTCCTGGCGCATCGCATCTACGTCGCGAACAGCCAGGGCAAGGTCTATTTCACCTACAACGGCGGCCGCGTGTTTTCCCTCGCGCAGGCGCCCGGCGACAGCAAGCCGGATGTCACGGCGGCCGATGCCGCGGATGCGCCAAGGACGGCGGACGATTATGCGTTGCGCGGGCAGGCCGACCTCGCGCGCGGCGAAACCACGGCGGCGCTGGCCGACCTGGACAAGGCCATCGGGATGGACCCGGGCAAGCCGGACTGGTATGCCACGCGGGCGCGCGTGCACCTGCTGCTGGGGCAGCCGGACACGGGCATGGCCGACCTCGACCAGGCCATCCGGCTCGACCCCGATGATGTCGGGAACCTGCTGCAGCGCGCGCGGTTGAAGCTGGCGCACAAGGACAAGGCGGGCGCCGAGAGCGACATGGCGGCGGCGCGGCAACTGGCACCGCCGGGGTCGCAGCAGTCGCGTGTCATCGCGCAGTTCTACATCGCGACCGGCCAGCCCGGCGAGGCCTTGCCCCTGCTCGATGAGTGGATCCGCCTGCATGGCAACGACCATGGCCTGGGTGCCGCGCTCGACGACCGCTGCCGGGCGCGCGGCCTTGCCAACGTGATGCCCGACAAGGCGCTGCATGATTGCCGCAAGGCGATCAAGCTCGATGGCGCCACCCCGGCTTATCTTGAAAGCGAGGCCCTGGTCCAGTTGCGGCTGAAGGATTACGCGGATGCCATCACGGGCTTCGAGCAGGTCCTGGCGCAACGGCCGCGCCTGGCATGGGCGCGCTACGGCCTAGGCCTGGCGCGGATCCGCAGTGGCCAGGCTGATGCGGGGAATGCCGATCTCGCCGCGGCCAAGGCGATCAACCCCCAGGTCGATGCGCAGTTCGAGCACTACGGCCTTTGAGGCGTAGCGGACCATGGCGTCCGCTCTCCCGCGGACTGGAGGGAGTGCTCCAGCGCCGCTCAAAACTCCAGGTGCGCGCGCAACCCCGCAAATGCAGCCGGCCCGCGTTCCCGGTTGTAGCCGGGATGGCGTATCCACTGGAAATCCGGGCTGAGCGTGAGGTGCGGAAATGGTGCGTAGCTGTAGTACAGCTCGGTGATTTCCTCGTGCGCGTAGTCCAATGCGCCATCGCCCAGCACGAAACCGCCGCCGCCCATTTCGAGGTATTCGCGGTGCAGCGGCGACAGCGCGTTGAGCGCGAAGCCGATGCCGATGTGGTCGTCGCTGCGGCCCCAGTGCACGCCGGAGAGCTGGAAGCCGCCGTCTAGCGTGCGGTCCACTTCGGTGAACACGAAGGATTCGGTGTGGCCGTCGTTCCAGCCGGCGCGCATGAACAGGCCGGTGTCGCCGCCGTCGGCCAGCGGCAGTTCGCCGTTGATGACGAAGCCGAACTTGTGGCGTCCCGGCGCGTCGGTGGCCTGCACGTCCGGCACTTCGCCGGTGGCCAGTGCCTGCGCGATGGCTTCGCCGTAGCTGCCCATGCGCGCGATGTTGCGGAAGGCCAGCAGGCGCAGCACCCAGCCGTCGGGCTGCGGATGCAGGCTCAGCTGCACCTGTTCGCCGCGCGCGTGCGACAGGTCGCTTTCCAGCAGCGGGCCGTTGGCCTTGTACGGCATGCGGTAGACGCCGTAGCGCAGCGTCCATGCCGGGTTGACCCAGGCCAGCATCAGGCCTTCGGTGTAGCCACGGGTGTCGGCGGCGAAGTCCCAGGGCGTGGCGTTGAACAGGTCCCAGTTCATGAACTGGGTGCGCGTGCCGTTGGCGTAGCGGTTGGTGTCGAAGTCGTCGTTCACCGCCATCTTGCCGAGCTTGGCGACGAGGCGGCGCGTGGTTTGCGTGCCGGGCAGGTGGTCCTGGCTGCGCTGCACGGTTTCGCTTGCGCCGCCGAGCGGCAGCGACCATTGCAGGTAGCGGCGCGCCACATAGGCATGGTTGCTCAATCCGGCCACGCCGGCACGGATCACGTCGCCGTTGGTGAGGCCGCCCAGTCCCGTGGCGCCGCTCACGCCGGCGCCGCGGAACATCTCCACGTCGAAATAGAAGGCCAGGTGCCAGGGCAGGGCCACGCCGAAGTACGCGCCGAAGGTGTCCGAGCGTTCGGTGTCGCCCTGCGGGCGTAGGCTCAACGGGCCGGAGTAGGGCGAATGCACGCGACCCTGGTGCTGGTCGACGAAGGTGTATTGCGCGCCCAGCCATTGCGGCACGAACAGCGGTGCGGCGGATGGCGCATCGTCGGCGCGTGCATTGCCCGCCAGTGCGAGGGCACCGGCGAGCAACAGGCTTGGCAGTCGTTGCAGTCGCTTCACTTGCTGCCGGTTTCCCCGTCGTGCTGGTCCTGCCACCAGCCGCCACCCAAGGCCTGGAACAAGGCCGCAGTATCGCTGTAGCGCGCGACTTGTGCCTGCACCAGCGCGACTTCGGCCTGCTGCCAGGCCTGCTCGGCCTGCAGCACGGCGACGCGGTTCACGTCGCCCAGCTCGAACTGGCGGCGGTTGATGTCCAGGCTGCGTTTGGCGGCCTGTTCGGACACCTGCGCGGCTTGCAGCGCATCGGCGTCGGCCTTCAGCGCGTACAGCTTGTCGGCCACGTTCTGCAGGGCGGCGACCACCGTGCCGCGGTATTGCGCCTTCGTCTCGTCCAGCGCGGCTTCGGCGGCGCGCTGCTGGTGCTTGAGCGTGCCGGCGTCGAACACCGGCTCGCTGACATCGGCGGCGAGGTTCCAGAACGCGGAGCCGTCCTTGAAGAAGTCACTGATGTTCATCGGCGAGCTGCCGGCGTTTGCGCTGAGCGTGAACTTCGGCAGGCGATTGGCCACGGCCACGCCCACCTGCGCACTGGCCGCGTGCAACTGCGCCTCGGCGGCGCGCACGTCCGGGCGTTGTGCCACCAGTTGCGCGGGCAGGCTGAGCGGCAATGTGCCGGGCAGGTGCAGGTCGGCGAGGTTGAAGTCGGTTGTCGCGGCATCCGCGGGCGATTGACCAAGCAGGGCCGCGATGGCGTCGTCCTGCTGGTTCAGCTGCTTCTGCAGCGGCGGCAGCGTGGCTTGCGCCTGCGCCAGCGTGGCGACCTGCGCGGCCACGTCCGCCGGCGCGAGCTGGCCCAGCTTGAGCTGGCGCTGGAACGAGTCCAGTGTTTCCTGCTGCGCGGCGATGATCTTCTGCGTGGCTTCGACCTGCGCGCGCAAGCCGGCCTGCTGGATCGCCGCGACCACCACGCTGGAGGTCAGGCTGAGCCGCACGGCTTCCAGCTGGAAGCGCTGCACGTCGGTCTGCGCGCGCAACGCCTCCAACTGGCGGCGGTTGCCGCCGAACAGGTCCGGCGCCCACGACACTTCGAGCTGCGCGGTGTGCAGCGTGTAGTAGTAGGCGTTGGACGCGGCAGGGCTGGCCAGCGTACTGGCCACGCGCTGGCGTTCCACGTTGTAGTCGGCCGAGACCTGCGGGAACAGCGCGCCCTTGCCGGCGGCCTGCGCTTCCTGCGCCTGGCGCAGCGCGGCCTGCGCGGCGGCCAGCCCGGGGTTGGCCTTGAGCGATTGCCTGATCAGCGCGTCGAGTTGCGGCGACCGGAACAGCGTCCACCACTGCGCGGGCACGTCCATGCCGGCGGCGAAGTGTTGCGTGTCGCCGTCCTGGCCGATGGAAGCGGGAAGCGGCTGCGCGGTGTAGCGGTCGCCCTGCGGCGCGTCGGGGCGGTGGTGGTCGGGGCCGACCATGCAGCCGGCGAGGAAGGCGGCGCTGGCCAGCAGCGGCAGCGCGCGGAATGTGCGGGTGATGTGTGTCTTCATGCGAACACCTGTGGCGTCGCGCCGTTGTGGGGGCGCGACGCATGTGCGGGATTTTCGTTTTTGCGCGTCATCCCGGCGCAGGCCGGGATGACGCGCTGAAAAGCGGGTTGGCCTGGCCCTTCATGGATCAGTGGACGATGCCTTGCGCGGGAACCGGGCTGGGCGTGCGCGGCGGGTGCCGGCGTTCGAACCGGTTTTCCATCGCGTAGTACAGCGCGGGCAGCAGGTACAGGGTGAGCAGGGTGGCGATGGCGAGGCCGCCCACCACCACGGTGGCGAGGCCGCGCTGCACGTCGGTACCGATGCCGGTGGCGAGCGCGGCGGGCAGCATGCCCATGGTGGCCACGGTGGCGGTCATCAGCACCGGGCGGAAGCGCTCGGAGGCGCCTTCCACCACCGCCTGCGCCAGGGCGGTGCCCTGCATGCGCAGGCGGTTGATGTTCGCCACCATGATGATGCCGTTCTGCACCGCCACGCCGAACAGCGCGATGAAGCCCACCGCTGTGGCGATGTTCAAGGTCTCGCCGCGCAGGTGCAGTGCGACCAGGCCGCCCAGCGTCGCCAGCGGCACCACGCCCAGCACCAGCAGCGCCTGGCGCAGCTTGCCGAACTCGCCGAACAGCAGCACCGCCATCATCGCCATCACCATGCCCAGCACCACGATCAATCGGGCCTGTGCGCGCTCGGCCTCCTGGAAGGTGCCGGCCCATTCGAGCCGGTAGGCCTGTGGGTCGTAGTGCACCTTCTGCGCGATCAGCGCCTGCGCCTGCGACACCAGCTTGGACAGCGCGAGCCGGCTGTTGTCCACGGTGATCGACAGCTCGCGCTTGCCGCCCTCGTGGGCGATGGTGCCTTCGCCGGTCTGGTAGGCGATGTGCGCCACCAGCGACAGCGGGATCTGCCCGCCGCTGGCCGTGGTGAGCGGCAGCTTGCCGATTGCTTCCGCGCTGTTCGCCACCGTGTCGGAGACGCGCGCGGTGACGTTGTAGATGCGGTCGGCCACGTACACCTGGGTGATTGGCGCGCCGCCGATGGCGGTCTGGATCAGGTTGCTGATGTCGGACACGTTGACGCCGTAGCGCGCGGCGGCGTCGCGGTCCGCCGCTATCACCAGCTGCGGGATCGGCGGGTCCTGGAAGATCGCCGCCTCGGTGCCGGGGATGGTCTTCAGCGTGTCCACGATCCGGCCGCCGAGCCGGCGCATCTGCTTGAAGTCGTCACCGTAGACGTACAGCACCAGCGCGCTGTGCGCGCCGCTGACCATGTCGTCCTCGCCGTCGCTGATCGGCTGGCTGATGCCGATGCTCATGCCGGGCAGTTCGCGGTCCAGCCGCGACTGGAAGCGCTGCACGAAGGCGGCCTTGCTCTCGCCGCCGGGCCAGCTGTCGTAGGGCTTGAGCCCCACCGCCACTTCCACGTGGGAGGGCGTCCACGGATCGGTGCCGGTGTCGTTGCGGCCCAACTGCGTGACCACGTAGGACACCTCGGGGAAGCCGCGCACCACGCGGCGCAGGTCGCCGGCCATCGCGCTGGCCTGGTCCATCGACAGGCCGCTGGGCATCTGCACCTGCAGCCACAGTGAACCTTCGTCCAGCGTGGGCAGGAAGGCGCGGCCCAGCGTGGCGCCCAGCACGATCACCGCCAGCAGCGCCACGCCCGCGGCGAGGTAGGCGACGCGCAAGTGCTGCAGCAGCCGGCCGAGGCTGGACTTGAAGCCGGCGTGCAGCCGCTCCAGCGGCTTGTTGTGGAACGGCTTGCGCGGCTTGCGCAGCGCGAGGTAGGCCAGGCCAGGGATCAGCGTGATCGTGCACAGCAGCGCGGCCAGCAGCGCATAGCCCACGGTGAACGCCATCGGCCGGAACAGCTTGCCCTCGGCATGCTCGAACGCGAACAGCGGCAGGTAGGCGGTGACGATGATCAGCGTGGCGAAGAAGATCGGCTTGCCCACCTGCGCCGTGGCGGCCATCACGTCGGCGCTGGCCAGCTCCTCGTCCGGCTTGGCCTCGCGGCGCAGCAGGATCGCCTCGGTCACCACGATGGCGCCGTCCACGATCACGCCGAAGTCGATCGCGCCGATGGAGAACAGGTTCACGCTCATGCCGGTGAGGTGCATCAGGATGAACACCGTCACCAGCGACAGCGGGATCACCGTGGCCGTCACCAGCGCCGCGCGCGGGCTGCCGAGGAACAGGATCAGCACCAGGCACACCAGGCCGACGCCTTCCATCACGGTGTGGAACACCTTGTCGGTGGTGGCATGCACCAGGTCATCGCGGTCCAGGTAGGGCACGATCTTCACGCCCTTCAGCGCGAGCTGCTTGTTGAGCTCGTCGACCTTGGCGTGCAGATCCACCAGCACCCCGGACGGGTTCTGGTACTTCAGCAGGTCGACGATGCCTTCGACGGTGTCGGGGTTGTTGTCCTTGCCGAGGATGCCTTCGCGCACCTGGTGGCCGTAGCGCAGCAGGCCGAGATCGCGCACCTTCACCGGCGAGCCGTTCGACTGGCTCACCACGATGTCGCCCATGTCCTTCAGCGAGTGCACCATGCCGATGCCGCGCACGATGTAGCTCTGCTCGCCGCGGGTGATGCGGCCGCCGCCGGCATTCGCGGTGTTGGCGGTGATCGCCTGCATCACCTGGTTCACGCTCACGCCGTAGCGCAGCAGGCTGGCCGGGTCGAGCACCAGCTGGAACTCCTTGGTGTAGCCGCCGAAGTTGTCCACGTTGGCCACGCCGGGCACGGCTTCCAGCGCCGGGATCACCACCCAGTTGTTGAGCTCGGACAGCTGCATCAGGTTCTGCGTGTCCGATTCCAACGTGTAGCGGTAGATCTCGCCGGCCGGTCCGGAGACGGGATCGAGGCCGGGCGTGATGCCGGGCGGCAGTTGCGCCTGGCCGATGCGCTCGGTCACGCGCTGGCGCTCCCAGTAGTCCTCGCTGCCGTCCTTGAACACCAGCGTGATCAGCGACAGGCCGAAGGTGCTGCTGGAGCGCATGTGCACCAGGCCCGGCGTGCCGGCCAGCGCGCGTTCCAGCGGGGTGGTGATCTGCTGCTCGATCTCCTCGGCGGCGAGGCCGGGCACCTGGGTGGTGACCTGCGCGGTGACGGCGCTGAGCTCGGGGTAGGCCTCGATGGAAAGCTGGGTCCACGAGTACCAGCCGAAGATCGCGACCAGGATGGCGACCACGAAGCACAGCGGGCGCTTGTGGAAGCAGAACTCGATGATGCGATTAATCATTGAGCAGCACTCCGCCGGCGACCACCACGCGGTCACCGGCCTTGAGGCCCTTCAGCACGCGGGCGCCGTCGTTCTCGTCGTAGCTCAGCTCCACCGTGCGGCGCTCGAACGTCCACGGTGCGACTTCCACGAACACGGTGGTGCTGTCGTTGTTCATCAGCAGCGCGGACTCCGGCACGAACACCTGCGCCGGTTGCGCGGCGGCGAGGCTGGCGGTGGCGTACATGCCGGGCTTCAGCGCATGGTCGGCGTTGGCCATGGCGATGCGCACCGGGTCGCGGCGGCTGGCCGGGTCGAGGACGGCGCCCACGGAATAGACGGTGCCCTGGAACACCCGGCTCGGATACGCCGGCACGCTGGCCGTGACGGGCTGGCCTTGCGACACCAGGCCCAGCGCATCCTCCGGCACTTCGGCGGTGATCCACAGCTTGTCGATGTTGGCGATGGTCATCATCGAGGCGGTGGGATCGTTGACGAAGGCGCCGGGTGCGATGGACAGCGTGGTGACCGTACCGTCGATCGGCGCGCGCACCTGCATCGGGCGCGATCCGCCGCTGGCGTTGCCGCCCAGCGCGGTGAGCCGCGTCTGCGCGCGCCGGTATTCCGCCTCGGCCTGCACGTAGCCGCTCTGCGCCGCTTCCAGATCCTTCACCGCCGCGCCGCCGGCCTGCTGCACGCCATGCGCGCGGTCCAGCGCCTTCTTCGCGAGGTTCAAGGCATCGTGCGCCTTGTCCACATCGGCATAAGCCTGGGCGAGGTCGCCGGAGTCGATCACCGCCAGCAACTGGCCACGTTGCACGTAGTCACCGAGGTTGACGCTCAACGACACCACACGGCCGGTGAGCGCGGGCAGCACGTTGGCCGTGTGTGCAGGATCGGCTTCGACGTTGGCGGGGAAGGCGAGTTCGTGCGGCGCCTGGTGCATGTCCACCGGCGCGATCTTCAGGCGCTGGCGCAGTGGCGAGTTGGCGGGCACTTCGATTTGCTGGCCGTGGACGACGAAGGCGGGTGCCGCTTCCTGCGCCGATTCATCGTGGGAGCAGCCGCCAAGCAGGCAGGCGAGGGTGAAAGCGAGCGTGCAGAAGGCAACGCGCGGACGGGAAAGCGTGTTGGACATGACTGGCATCCGATGCAGCCCGGCCGGGCGACGGCGGATGCAGGCGGGCATCAGCCCTGCATCGCGCCGGACGCGTCGATCCGGTGAGGTGTGGAATCGTTTTGAATCGCGTTGGATGCGCGAGGGATTTCATCCCCCCTCCCCTGCAAGCAGGGGAGGGCTGGGGTGGGGTGCTCTGGATCGACGAGAACGCCAAAGCACCCCCTCCCGGCCTCCCCCTGCATGCAGGGGGAGGAGAAAAACATCGCGTTCTTGTGAGCGGCGGAGGGAGGTCTACTGTCGTCAGGCATGGTCGCCTCCGTGATCCATCGAAGCCTGCGGCCCGCGCATGTCGGAACGATGACAGGCACGCGCGGACACCCGCCGCCAGCGCGCCGGGTGCAATGTCCTTGTAGTGAAGCGGTGGAGCATGGGCTCGCCTCTGCATGCGCACGCGGCGCACGACGGCGGCCCGTCCCTCAGTCGAGTAAGACGAAAGCCGACCGCAGGCGGTCGCGGACGCTCATCGGGTTGTGGAACGCCAGCATCCGCAAATGCTTGCGGTTGCCGGCGCGTCGACTGGGATAACTGTCCATTTCTCGCTGGGAGTGGCCAAAGAAGCCGTCAGGCGGGCTGAAGGCGCGCGCACTGTAGTCGCGGGTCACGGGGCTGTCAACGCGTTTGGACGGCCGGATTCGCGGCCTCCGGCCACGCCATTCGACGCATGCTGCGTAGCAGCAGGATTCGGCGCCTGAATCGCGGCTGACACGATGAAGCCGCGACGCGGTCCCGCAGCGCGAAGGCCGCCGTGTGGCGGCCTTGCGATCGATCCGGCAGGGCAGGAAGTCCGGTCGCCGCGTCGCTATTTCATGCGATGGCTTGCGGCGTAGCCGACCGGCCAGCGGCACGACCCTAGTCGTTGTTGCCGAGCACCGAGCCGATGACGCCGCCGAGCAGCCCGGCGCCGATGCCGGTCGATGCCGCACGGTTGCCTTCGCCCGGCATGTATTCCGCGATCTGGTGGGCAAGGCGCGAGATGGGCAGGGTCTGCAGCCACACCGTGCCGGGTCCGGTCAGCGATGCCAGGAAGATGCCGTCGCCGCCGAAGATGGCGTTGCGGATGCCGGGCACGGTGGTGATCTGGAAATTCACCGAGGCCTGGAAGGCGCCGACGTGTCCGGGATGCACGCGCAGCGTCTCGCCGGGGGCCAGGTCCTTCCGGATGAGCTCGCCGGACAGTTCCAGCCAGGCCGTGCCGCTGCCGCTGATCCGCTGCAACAGCAGGCCGGAGCCGCCGAAGATGCCGGCGCCCAGCGACTGCTGGAAGCCCACGCCGATGCTGACCTGCGACGTGGCGCAGAGGAAGCCGTGCCGGTGCACCATGTATTCGCTGTTCGGCGCCACCGGCACGGGCACGATATGGCCGGGCACCTTGGTGGCGAACGCCACCACGCCGGGGGACTGCACGGCGCGGTAGTCCGTCATGAAGAAGCTGCCGCCGCCGGCCACGCGCTTGAACATGCCGAGCAGGCCGCCGCCGCCGCCCATTTGGGTGTGTGTGGTCATCTGGATCGACGCGCTCATCCACGACAGTTCGCCGCTTTCGGCGAACACGCTTTCGCCGGGATCGAGCTGCACTTCGAGCACCGGCATGGTGGTGCCCTGGATGTGTGTCTGCATGGCGGGTTCTCCGGGTGATGGCGAGGGTTGGAGAAAAGCGGTTGCGGGTATACCTGATTTGCGGCTCGTACGCAGCTGTTCGCGGAGACAGCCCGTCGGGGCGATGCCTTATCGCGCTTTTGCGTGCGGTGCGTGGCTGGACAGCATGGCGGCCATGCGCGTTTGCCAGCCGGCGCCGGTCGCCTTCCATGCCTCAAGCACGTCGGGCGGCAAGCGCAGGCTGATCGCAACGCGCGGAGACTCGACCTTGGGGCGGCCGCGCAACTTGGCTTGCAGTGTGGCCGGCAGTTTGGCGAAGGGTTTGGCGCGGGCGAAGTCGGCGTCCGTCCACTCGGGGCTTTCGTTGTCGATCATTTCAGGAGCGGGTCGCTTGTTCATATCGTCTTACCTCGCGCTTGTTTGCCTTGCGGAAACTGATGACCCGGATACTGGCGCCGGTTTCCGCGAATACCAGCATGTGCAGCCGTCCATCGAGAAAGCCCAGGGCCTGCCAGCGCGTTTCGCCATAGTCCCGGCGCGTGTCCTCGATGAACAGTGCCGTTTCGAAATTGAACTGAGCTGCCTGCTCGAACGACAGGCCGCGCTCGACGATGTTCCGTTCGTTCTTGACCGGGTCGTAACTGACTTCCATGTGATTTAATGTATATACAAATAAAATGGGGCGCAAGTGAGAGGGGAAAAAGCAAAGGCCGCCTCGCGGCGGCCTTTGGCATCAACGTATTGACCCGCACGGGTTACCCGCGCGAAGCCCGCTTGCGGTCGTTCTCGGTGAGATGCTTCTTGCGCATGCGGATTTCCTTCGGCGTGACTTCGACCAGTTCGTCGTCGTCGATGAAGTCCAGCGCCTGCTCCAGCGAGAACTTGGTCGCCGGGGTGAGCTGGATCGCATCGTCCTTGCCGGAGGCGCGCATGTTGGTCAGCGGCTTGGGCTTGATCGCGTTGACGGTGAGGTCGTTGTCCTTGGCATGGATGCCGACCAGTTGGCCTTCGTACACGTTGTCGCCCTCGGCGGCGAACAGCTTGCCGCGTTCCTGCAGCGGCCCCAGCGAGTAAGCGGGCGTGGTGCCGCCGGCGTTGGCGATCATCACGCCGTTGAGGCGCTTGGCGATCGCCACCGGCGTGTACGGACCGTAGTGGTCGAACACGTGGAACAGCAGGCCCGAACCCTGGGTGAGGGTCTTGAACTGGTTCTGGAAGCCGATCAGGCCACGCGCCGGGATCAGGTACTCGAGGCGCACGCGGCCCTTGCCGTCCGACACCATGTTCTTCAGCTCGCCCTTGCGGATGCCGAGGCGCTCCATCACGCCGCCCTGGTGCTGCTCTTCGATGTCGACCACCAACTGCTCGATCGGCTCCATCTTCTGGCCGTCGATTTCCTTGATGATCACTTCCGGACGCGACACGGCCAGCTCGTAGCCTTCGCGGCGCATGTTCTCGATCAGCACCGAGAGGTGCAGTTCGCCACGGCCCGAGACCAGGAACTTGTCGGCGTCGGAACCATCTTCCACGCGCAGCGCCACGTTGTGCACCTTCTCGCGGTCCAGGCGCTCGCGCAGCTGGCGGCTGGTGAGGAACTTGCCGCCGGACAGGTCCTTGTGGCCGACGAACGGCGAGTTGTTGACCTGGAAGGTCATGCTGATCATCGGCTCGTCGACGCTCAGCGCCGGCAGCGCCTCGGGCACGTCCAGCGAGGTGACGGTGTCGGAAATGGTCAGCTCGGGGATGCCCGAGATGGCGACGATGTCGCCGGCCTCGGCGGAATCCTGCTCGATGCGCTCGAGGCCGAGGAAGCCGAGCACCTGGCCGATCTTGCCCTGGCGCTTCTTGCCATGGCGATCGATCACGGCGACCGGCATGCCCTTCTTCAGGGTGCCGCGCTGGATGCGGCCGATGCCGATCACGCCGACGAAGTTGTTGTGGTCCAGCTGGCTGATGCGCATCTGGAACGGGCCTTCCGGATCGACGTCCGGCTTCGGCGCGTGCTGCATGATCGCTTCGTACAGCGGGGTCATGTCGCCTTCGCGGGCGTTCTCGTCCAGCGAGGCGTAGCCGTTCAGCGCCGAGGCGTAGACGATCGGGAATTCCATCTGCTCGTCGGTGGCGCCGAGCTTCTCGAACAGGTCCCACACCTGCTCGACCACCCACTCCGGGCGGGCGCCCGGGCGGTCGACCTTGTTGACCACGACGATGGGCTTGAAGCCCATGGCGAAGGCCTTCTGGGTCACGAAGCGCGTCTGCGGCATCGGGCCGTCCATCGCGTCGACCAGGATCAGCACCGTGTCCACCATCGACAGCACGCGCTCCACCTCGCCGCCGAAGTCGGCGTGTCCGGGGGTGTCGACGATGTTGATGCGGTTCTTGGTGCCGGTCTTCTTGTCCGTCCAGGTGATGGCCGTGTTCTTGGCCAGGATCGTGATGCCACGCTCCTTTTCCTGGTCGTTCGAGTCCATCACGCGCTCGGCCAGCACGGTGCGCTCGTTGAGCGTGCCGGACTGCTTCAGCAGCTGGTCGACGAGGGTGGTCTTGCCGTGGTCGACGTGGGCGACGATGGCGATGTTGCGCAGGTTTTCGATGGACATGGGCGGGCTCGGGCGACGCGGAGTCGTCACGCAGGTTTCTGATAGGGGAACCGGCGGATTATACGCGCTTGCGCGCGCGCCTGCTTGCGTCCCGGCGCCGCGTTCAGGTCAGGCCGGTCAGCGCATAGGCGGCGATCACCACGAACACCGCCAGGGTCTTGATCACGGTGACCGCGAAGATGTCGCGGTAGGACTGGCGGTGGTTGAGGCCGGTCACCGCCAGCAGGGTGATCACGGCGCCGTTGTGGGGCAGGGTGTCCATGCCGCCGGAGGCCATCGCCGCCACGCGGTGCAGCACTTCCAGCGGTATCCCGGCGGCATGCGCGTTGGCGATGAAGGTGTCCGCCATCGCGCCCAGCGCGATGCCGAGCCCGCCGGAGGCCGAGCCGGTGATGCCGGCCAGCGCGGTCACCGCCACTGCCTCGTTCACCAGCGGGTTCGGGATGGCGTGCAGCGCGTCGGCCACCAGTCTGAAGCCGGGCAGGGCGGCGATCACCGCACCGAAGCCGTATTCCGAGGCGGTGTTCATCGAGGCCAGCAGGGCGCCGCCCACCGCGGCCTTGCTGCCCTCGGCGAAGCGCCGCGCCACCGGCTTCCACGCGAACGCCAGCACGCAGAGGATGCCCAGCAGCAGCGCGCCTTCCACCGCCCAGATCGCGGCGATCTTCGAGACCTCCTGCACCACCGGCGCGCTCCTGCCCACCACGCTGGGCTGGAACGTGGCGGTGCCGCCGTACAGGCGCGGAATCAGGCCGGTGAGCCACTTGTTCGCCACGCCCACCAGCACCAGCGGCAGCAGCGCCAGCAACGGGTGCGCCAGCCTGCCGCCGTCGAACGGCGCGGGCTCGTTGGCCAGCTCGCTGCCGTAGCCTTCGCCGGCGCGGGCCGCCTTGCACCGGCGCGATTCCAGGTAGGCCAGGCCCGTGGCCAGGATGAACGCCGCGCCCAGTGTGCCCAGCCACGGCGCCGCCCAGGCGGTGGTGCCGAAGAACGCGGTGGGGATGATGTTCTGGATCTGCGGCGTGCCCGGCAACGAATCCATGGTGAAGGTGAATGCGCCCAGCGCGATGGTGCCGGGGATCAGCCGCTTAGGGATGTCGCTGGCGCGGAACAACTCGGCGGCGAACGGATACACCGCGAACACCACCACGAACAGCGACACGCCGCCGTAGGTGAGCAGCGCGCACACCAGCACGATGGAGAGGATCGCGCGGCCCTTGCCAAGCAGCCCGATGGTGGCCGCCACGATGGCCTTGGAGAAACCCGACAGCTCGATCAGCTTGCCGAACAGCGCGCCCAGCATGAACACCGGGAAATACAGCTTGAGGAAGCCGACCATCCTGTCCATGAACAGGCCGGTGAACATCGGCGCCACCAGCGCGGGATCGGTGAGCAGCACCGCGCCCAGCGCGGCCAGCGGCGCGAACAGGATCACGCTGTGGCCGCGGTACGCCGCCAGCATCAGGAAGCACAGCGCGGCGAGCACGATCAGGAATGCCATTGCCTTCGAATCCCCTGCAGCCATCGGCGATGGCCGCAGTATTCGGCACTGCCGCGCCGCGCCGGCACTGTACGAAGGTACAAGTGCCGCCCGCGCGGGCGCTGCCTAAGCTCGCCGCACAATCGGCATCCGCGCCTGTCGGATGCGCCAACGACGACGAGGGGAAACCATGAAGCGCACGCATCTGAGTCTGGCGGTCGGTCTCGCGGTGGGCACGGCGTTCGCCGCGCCGGCATGGGCACAGTCGCCGCCCGCCGACGCCGGCCAGCAGGACGCCACGCCGGTCAAGGCCAAGCAACTGGACCAGGTGGTGGTCACCGCGCGCAAGCGCGCGGAGACGCTGCAGGACGTGCCGATCGCGGTCAGCGCGTTCACCGGCGACGACCTGCGCGCGCAGAACGTGCAGAACCTCGGCGACCTGCAGGGCAAGGTGCCCTCGCTGCAGGTCTACGCCGCGCGCGGCTCCAACACCACGCTCACCGCCTACATCCGCGGCATCGGCCAGGCCGATCCCACCTGGGGCTTCGACCCGGGCGTGGGCATCTACATCGACGACGTCTACATGGCGCGCCCGCAGGGCGCCATGCTGGACGTGTTCGACGTGGACCGCATCGAGGTGCTGCGCGGCCCGCAGGGCACGCTGTACGGCAAGAACACCATCGGCGGCGCGATCAAGTACGTCTCCAGGCCGTTGCCGGTGAAGACCGAAGGCGCGGTCGAGGCCACCGTGGGCACGCACGGCGAGAAGGACGTCAAGGCCAACCTCGGCACCGCCAGCGCGGACCAGGTGTGGCGCGCGCGCCTCGCGGTGGCCAGCCTGCACAACGACGGCTTCGGCAAGGACATCGACACCGGCAGCCGCAACGGCAACAAGAACACCAACGCGGCGCGGCTCACCCTGGGCTTCTTCCCGTCGAACGACTTCAACGCCCAGTTGGAATTCGACGGCATGCGCGACAACTCCAACCCGCGCGGCGCGAAGATGCTGGAGGTGAACGCGTTCTATCCGAACTACCAGCCGCTGGCCAGCGACTACGACACGCGCAGCGGCATGGCGCAGCTCAACCACACCAAGGTCTACGGCACCGCGCTGACGATGAACTGGATCGCCAGCCAGGCATGGTCGCTGAAGTCGGTGACCGCGGTGCGCGGCTCGTCCACCGACACCAACATCGACTTCGACACCCTGCCGGCGCAGGTCGCCGACGTCGGCGCGCTGTACAGCGACCACCAGTTCAGCCAGGAATTCCAGGCGAACTACGACGCCGGCGGCAGCCTGCACGGCGTGTTCGGCCTGTTCTACTTCGACGGCAGCGCGAACGGCCAGATCCACAACATCTTCCTCGGCTCGCCGCCGTATTCCACGCTGGGCTACTCGCAGTACGGCAGCACCGGCGGCAGCATGGGCACCAAGAGCTACGCCGGCTACGGCGACTTCGCCTGGGACTTCAGCCCCGACTGGAGCCTGGACGTGGGCCTGCGCTACACGCACGAGACCAAGACCGCGGTCATCCAGAACTACGGCTATGCCGACGCCAGCTTCGCCACGCCGATCGCGACGCTGGCCGACTTCAGCGGCTCGCACGGGACGAACAACGTGTCGCCCAAGGTGTCGCTGGACTGGAGCGTGGACCCCAACATCAAGCTGTATGCCAGCTACGGCGAGGGCTTCCACTCGGGCGGCTACAACATCCGCGCGAACTGCGCGGCGATCCCCAGTTCGTGCCGGCCGATCGAGGACGAAAAGGTGAAGTCCTTCGAGCTGGGCAGCAAGATGACCTTCTTCGACGACAGCCTGATGATGAACACGGCGCTGTACCGCAACGTGTACTCCAACATCCAGCTGTCGGTGTTCACCTCGTACACGCTGCCGAACGGCCAGCAGGGTTTCTTCGGCGACTTCACCAACGCCGGCAAGGGCCACATCGACGGCCTGGAGGAGGAGTTCGCGTGGGTGCCCACGGACAACTGGACGCTGCGCGGAAACTTCGCGTGGATGCACACCAAGTACACGCAGTTCATGAGCGGCGGCGTCAACATCGCCGACACGCAGACGTTCACCAATGCGCCGAAGTTCTCCGGCAGCCTCAGCCTCGAGCACACCGTGCCGCTGGACAACGGCGGCACCCTGAGCGGCCGGATCAACTACACCTACCAGACCTCGGTGTATCCCGAGACCACGCTGTCGCCGCTGATCATGCAGCCCGCCTACGGGTTGTGGAATGCCGGCGTGACCTGGCAGATCGACCAGCCGTGGTCGCTGAGCCTGCAGGGCAGCAACCTCGCCAACAAGGCGTACCGCACCACCGGCTACAACATCGCCGCGCTGGGCATCGTCACCGGCTACTACGGCAACCCGCGCATGGTGACGCTGAGCGCGCGTTACCAGTTCTGACGATGATGCACGTGGTGGACGGAGCGGGAGAATCGCGATGCGTTGGATGAAATGGTGCATGACCGCCGCCGTGCTGCTGACGGCGGCGGTGCAGGCCGACGAGGCCGCGCCGCTGCCCAGGCTGAAGGTGGACGCGGTGCGCGTGGCAGTGGCCGGCCTGTCCTCCGGGGCGTACATGGCGACCCAGGCGCAACTGGCCTATCCGGAGGTCTTCCGCGGCGCCGCGCTGGTGGCCGGTGGGCCGTACGGCTGCGCGAACGGCCAGTTGAACGCGGCGCTGGGCAGTTGCATGAAGGGCGTGCCGCCGCCCGACGTGGATGCGCTGGTGAAGCGCACGGAGCAGCGCGCCAGTTCCGGCGAGCTCGGCTCGCTGGACGCGCTGTCGTCGTCGCACGTGTACCTGTTGCATGGTCGCGCCGACAAGGTCGTCGCTCCCGCGGTGGCCGAAGCCGGCGCGGCGTTCTACCGCAAGCTGCGCGATGGCGTGCCGGGCCTCAAGGGCATGCAGGTGGTGGACGACGGCCAACGCGGCTTCGGCCACAACCTGCCGGTGGCGGCGGGCGGCGACGATTGCGGCAAATCGGAATCGCCCTATCTGGGCCACTGCGGCTTCGACGCGGCGGGCGCGATCTTCGCGCAGCTGTACGGCCCCGCGCCGCGGGCGGCCACGGCGGCGAAGGGACAGTTGCGCACGTTCGACCAGGACGCGTTGCGGCCCGGTGGCGCCGATGCCTTCCTCGCCGACACCGGCTACGTCTACCTGCCGCCGGACTGCCTCGCCGGCAAACCCTGCGGCCTGCTGGTGGCCCTGCACGGCTGCAAGCAGAACGCCGAGGCGGTGGGCGAGGCCTTCGTGCGCGACGCCGGCTTCAACCGCTGGGCGGACGCCTACGACGTGGCCGTGCTGTACCCTCAGACACGCGCAAGCTTCGCGCCCTTGAATCCGCAGGCATGCTGGGACTGGTGGGGATATTCCGGCACGAATTACGACACACGGCAGGGCGTGCAATTGCGCTGGCTGATGGCTGCGGTGCGCGCCATCGAAAAGTGATGGCCGCAGCCACTGTTCTCCCCTCGCCCGCTTGCGGGCACGCGGAGAGGCGCCATGGATGGCGCCGGCTTTGGGGAGCGAGGAGAGGGGTTGGGGGAGAGGGCGCTTTTGCTTTGGCTGTGTTATCGCAAGCGACAGAGCGGTTTCGTCCGCCTGTCGGCGGCCGAGTTCCTTTCTCTTTGCGTGCCCAAAGAGAAAGGAACCAAAGAGAAAGGGCACCCCGATGGCGCGCCCTCCGGGCCTCCTGCCCTACGGGTGCGCGGGTGGGCTACGGGGTTTTTCGACGGGGCTCCTGCCCCGGCGAAAAACTGGCCGGCATCCCTGCCGGCCACCCTGCGGGCTTTCCTCCGCCCCCCCGCCGCGCCATAGGGGCCCCGGAAGAGCAGCGCGCTCCTGCGCGCAGAAGCAACTCCAACAGCAACAGCCAAAGCCAAAGCCAAAGCCAAAGCCAAAGCCAAAGCCAAAGCCAAAGCCAAAGCCAAAGCCAAAGCCAAAGCCAAAGCCAAAGCCAAAGCCAAAGCGCCGCGCCCGCACGACGCTCTGCGGTTGCTTCTGGCGCGCACGATGCGCGCCTGCTTTTCCGGGGCCCCTCGGCGGCGGTGAGCCGTGGACGAAGAGGCCGCGCAGCGGGCGAGCCCATGGATGGGCTCGCCTTTTCGCGCGGGCAGGAGCCCGCTCGAAAAGCCCGGCCACGGCTCACGGACTTTCCGCCCATGGAAGGGCGGAAAGCACCGCCGCGGGGTGTCGTTTCCTCTTGGTTACTTCTCCTTTGGACAAGCAAAGGAGAAGTAACTCGGGCGCCGACAGGCGCTCGAAACCGCTTTGAAACTTGCGACACCCCGAAGAGCAAAAGCCCCTCTCCCCCAACCCCTCTCCTCGCTCCCCAAAGCCGGCGCCATCCATGGCGCCTCTCCGCGTGCCCGCAAGCGGGCGAGGGGAGCAACAGGTGGGCGTCATGCTGAGCGTCGTCTGGATCGCCGCCGCCGCCCTGCTGTGGCTGGGCCTGCTGTTCGCCGTCGCGCTCTACGGCGAACGCCACGCGCAGGCGTTCAACAAGCGCTGGGCCATCGTCTACGGCCTCTCGCTGGCCATCCACTGCACCTCGTGGACGTTCTACGGCACCGTCACGCAGGCCAGCCGCTCGGGCTGGTGGCTGCCCCCCACCTTCGTGGGCGCCATCCTCATCTATCTGTTCGCGGCAGGCTGGCTGCAGCGCCTGGTGCAACTGGCGCGCGAATGCAACGCCAGCTCGCTGGCCGACCTGATCGCCGCAAGGCTGGGGCGACACTCCGGACTGGCGGCCGTGGTCACCGCGGTGATGCTGCTCGGCATGGTCCCGTACATCGCGCTGCAGCTGAAGGCGGTGGCGATGAGCTACGGCGTGCTCAGTCGCGGGCACTATGCGGGAACGCCGGCCTGGCAGGACAGCGCGCTCTACGTGGGCCTGGCGATGGCCCTGTTCACGATGCTGTTCGGCACGCGCCGCGCCGCGGCCACCGAACACAACCGCGGGCTGGTGCTGGCGGTGGCATTCGAATCGCTGTTCAAGCTCGGCGCGATGCTGGCGCTGGGCTCGCTGCTGTTCACCGCGGTGCCGGCGACCGCGGCGATCGGCACGCCGCCGCCGGTGGATCGCGACGGCTTCCCCGCGCTGATCCTGCTCGGCGCGCTGGCGATGTTCACCATGCCGCACCAGTTCCATGCCGGCGTGGTGGAATGCCGCGACGGCGGCCACGTGCGCACCGCGCGCTGGCTGTTCCCGCTGTACCTGCTGCTGATCGCGTTGCCGATCCTGCCGCTGGCGCGGCTGGGCGACAGCTGGCTGCGTCCGGTGGGCGTGCCGTCGGATCTCTACGTGCTGGTGCTGCCGCTGGCGCAGGGCGAGCACGGCCTGGCGCTCACGGCGTTCCTGGGTGGACTCAGCGCGGCGACCAGCATGGTGGTGGTGAGCACGCTCACCCTTAGCCTGATGGTGAGCAACCATTTCGTGGCGCCGCTGCTGGTGCGCGCGGGCTGGGGGCGCGGGCGGCAGGGCGATTTGCGCGGCGCGGTGCTGATGCAGCGGCGGCTGGCGATCCTCGCCATCGTGCTGCTGGCCTGGGGCTACAGCCGCGTGCTGGCGCGCAGCGACGCGCTGGCCGACATCGGCGCGATCTCGTTCTCGGCGCTGGCGGGGCTGGCGCCGGCCGCGCTGGCGGCGGTGTACCGGCCACAGGTCGGCGCGCGCGCGGTGGGCGGCGGGCTGCTGGTGGGCACGCTGGTATGGCTGTATGCCTTGCTGCCGGCGTTGTTCGCGCCGCAGCCGGCCTGGGTGCTGGCTGGCCCGTTCGGCGTGGCGTGGCTGGCGCCCGCCCACCTGCTCGGACTGGACGACTGGAGTCGCCTGGCGCGCGCGGTGGCGCTGAGCCTCGCGGCGAACGTGGCGGTGATGTGGCTGGTGGCGCGCTCGCGCTTCGCGCACGCGGCGCCGGCGCCTGGCGGTGGCGTGCTGCTGGTGGAACTGCGCGCGCTGGCGCAGCGTTTCCTGCCGGCGCTGCGCGTGCACGAGCTGTTCCGCGACGCGCCGGACCGCGTGCTGGCCGATGCCCCGCGCATCGCCGCGGTGGAGCATGAGCTGGCCGCGGTGATCGGCGCCGCGTCCGCGCGCCTGCTGCTGGACGTGATGCGCCACCAGGGGCCGCAGGACCTGGACGCGGTGGCCGCCATCGTGGGCGAGGCCGCGCAGGACCTGCGCTTCAACCAGCGCGTGCTGGCCGCGGCCCTGACCAGCATGAGCCAGGGCATCTGCGTGGTGGACGCGCAGTTGTGCGTGGTGGCGTGGAATCGTCCCTACGAGGAATTGTTCGCCTATCCGCCCGGCCTGCTCGAAGTGGGGCGTCCGGTGGCCGAGCTGGTGCGCCACAACCTCGCCGCCGGCCTGGCCGGCGGCGGCGAGGTCGATGCCGACGTGCGCCGTCGCCTGGCGCACATGGAGGCCGGTTCGCTGCACCATTCGGAGCGGCAATTCCCGAACGGCGTGGCGGTGGAGATCCGCGGCAGCCCGATGCCCGGCGGCGGCTACGTCGCCACCTATACCGACGTCACCGCGTTCCGCAACGCCGAGCGCGCGTTGAAGCGCATCAACGAGACGCTGGAGCAGCGCGTGGCCGAGCGCACGCAGGCACTGGCACTTGCCAGCGACGCCGCGCAGCGGGCGAACGAGGCGAAGACGCACTTCCTCGCCGCGGTCAGCCACGACCTGCTGCAGCCGCTGCACGCCGCGCAGCTGTTCTCGCATGCGCTGCAGGTGCGCCTCGCCGGCGACGAAGCCGCCGCCACCGCGCGGCACCTGGACGGTGCGCTGGCCGCCACCGAAAGCCTGCTCGCCGGCCTGCTCGACATCGCCAAGCTGGAGGGCGGCCGCTTCAACGTATGCCCGCGCGACTTCGCGCTGGCCGAGGTGCTCGATCCGCTGGCCGCCGAGTTCCGCGCGCTGGCCGAGGAGCGCGGCATCCGCCTGCGCGTGGTGGGCACCCGCGGCTGGGCGCATTCGGATCCGCAACTGCTGCGCCGCGTGCTGCAGAACTTCCTCGCCAATGCGTTGCGCTACACCGAGCAGGGCCGCGTGCTGCTGGGTTGCCGCCGCGCGGAAGGGCAGTGGCGCATCGAGGTGTGGGACAGCGGCCCGGGCATAGACGAAGGCGAGCAGCGCCTGATCTTCGAGCAGTTCCGCCGCGGCAGCGCGGCCAGCGGACAAGGCCTGGGCCTGGGGCTGGCGATCGCCGAGCGCATGGCCGGCCTGCTCGGGCACCGCCTGTCGCTGCGCTCATGGCCGGGCCGGGGCAGCGTGTTCGCGGTGGGATTGCCGAGCGCCGCCACCGGCCGCACGGTGCGCCCGCCGGCCGCGGCACCGGCGCGGAAGCTTCCGCAGGGCCGCGCGCTGGTGCTGGACAACGAACCGGCAGCCCTGACGGCGATGGGCGTGTTGCTGGCGAGCTGGCAATGGCAGGTGCACGAGGCGCGCACGCCGGCGCAGGCGGAACAGGCGCCATGGACGCCGGACCTGCTGGTGCTCGACTACCACCTCGACGGCGGCCTCACCGGGCTGGATGCCCTGGCCCGGTTGCGCGTGCGTTTCGGCGTGCTGCCTACGGTGGTGCTGACCGCCGACCGCGACGCGGCGCTGCGCCAGCGCCTGCTCGAAGCCGGCGTCAGCGTGCTGTACAAGCCGCTCAAGCCGCTGGCGCTGCGGCAGTTGATCCAGCACCACATGGCGGCGCGTGCGGCGGCTTCGGTGTGACGCGCGTAGGAGTGCACCCTGCGTGCGATTGCCTCATGCTCCGATCGAAGCGAAAGGCCATCGCGCACAGGGTGAGCTCCTACGCGGACACGCCACAAATGCGCTTCAGTCGACGCGCGCGGGATCGGCCAGGTCCAGCGTGCGCAGCAGCATGCTGGCCTGGGTGCGGTTGCGCACGCCCAGCTTCTCGAAGATCGCGGTGACGTGGGCCTTCACCGTGCGCTCCTGGATCGCCAGCCGGTCGGCGATCTGCTTGTTGAGCAGGCCCTCGGCGAGCAGGCCGAGCACGCGGTACTGCTGCGCGGTGAGCCGCGACAGGCGCGCGGCGAGGTCGCTGTCGTTCGGGTCGGAGGGCAGGGCGGCCACGCTCTCGCCCAGGTGCGGCGGCACCCATTCGCCGCAGTCGAGCACGGTGCGGATCGCGCTGGTGATCTCGCCGGGGCTGGCGCTCTTGGAGATGAAGCCGGCGGCGCCGTGGTCCAGCACGCGCCGCACCACCCGCGGTTCGTCGTGCGCGGACACCACCATCACCGCCACCGCGGGGAATTGCCCGCGCAGCGTGGCCAGGCCGGACAGGCCGCGGCTGCCGGGCATGTGCAGGTCGAGCAGCACGAGGTCGGTGTCCGGCTCCGCGCCCAGCGCATCGAGCGTGCCCGGCAGGTCGCATGCCTCGCCGATGCTGCCGTCGTCCAGCGCGGCCAGCGCGGCCTGGTGCAGCGCGGCGCGGAACAGCGGATGGTCGTCGGCGATCAGCAGGCGTGGCATGTCGTCGAGGTTAGCGGCATGGCGCGGCGGACGCATCGGACTTTCGTCCCATGGCCGGCGCGCGGCGGCGCGCTATCGTGCGGAGATGCCACCCATCGCCCGCCTGTCCTGCCTCGCCGTCGCCGCGCTCGCGCTGGCGGCATGCGTCGCGGCGCCAGCGCCCAGGAGCAACGCCATGACGCCTTCCTTCGTGGTCAGCCCGATCCAGGCGACCGTGCATCGCGGCGGCGACGACCTGCTCAGCGCCGGGCTCGGCCTTGCCGGCCTGCGCGGCACGCCGTCGGCGTATGCCGATCCGCTGCACCCCACTTCCACCGAGCTGCGACGGCGCGCGATCCAGGCCAGTTGGAAAGGCATCGCCGACCTCGGTCCGCTGGGTGGCTACGGCAGCGTGTACGGCGCGGTGCCCGACGTGCCCGGCCGCGAATACACGGCGTTCGCGCGCATCCCCGGTGCGCACTCGCCGCACCGCGTGCTGCTGCAGGCGCCCGACCACTTCGACCGCGCGGCGCGCTGCCTGGTGGTCACGGCCTCGTCCGGTTCGCGCGGCGTCTACGGCGCCATCGCGCTGGCCGGCGCGTGGGGCCTGCCGAAGGGCTGCGCGGTGGCCTACACCGACAAGGGCACCGGCGCGGGTTATTTCGATACCGCCGACGGCAGCGGCGTGGCGCTGGACGGCACGCGTGCAAAGGCCGGGCAGGCCGAACTGGAATTCGCGCCCGCCGATGCCACCGCCGATACAGGCATCGCGGTGAAGCATGCGCATTCGGGCGATAACCCGGAGGCCGACTGGGGGCGCGATGTGTTGCAGGCGGCGCGCTTCGGCCTGGCGATGCTGGATCGCGCCTATCCCGACGCGGCGCCGTTCACGCCGCGGAACACGCGGATCATCGCCACCGGCCTGTCCAACGGCGGCGGCGCGGTGCTGCAGGCGGCGGGACTGGACGACGATGGCCTGCTCGCCGGTGTGGTGGCGCTGGAGCCCAACGTGCACGTGGCTGGCCATGGCCGTGCGCTGTACGACTATGTCACCGAGGCCGCGCTGCTGATGCCGTGCGCGCTGGCCGACGCGCGCTTCGCCGACGCGCCGTTCGCCCGCGCCGGCGGCGCGTTGCCGCCGGCCTTCCTCGCGCGTTGCGCCAGCCTGCATGCCGCCGGCGTGCTGCAGGCGGACGCGCCTGGCAGCCAGGCGGCCGAGGCCCTGCGGAAACTGCACGACAGCGGCTGGCGCGACGAGGCCATCGCCACCGGCGCCAGCACCACGGCGTTCGACGTATGGCGCGCGGTGGCGGCAGGATACGCCTCGGCCTACCTGCGCCGCGGCGTGGGCCACATGCCCTGCGGCTACAGCTATCGGGCGATGGACGATGCCGGCGCGGCGACGCGTGCGTCGTGGTGGGCGGATGCCTCCGGCATACCGCCGGGCAATGGCGTGGCACTGGCCGGCGGCACCGATGGCTCGGCCGATCCCACGCTGCCGGGCCTGCGCTGCCTGCGCGACTTGTGGACGGGCGATGGCGCCGATGCCGGCGCGCTGCATGCCGCGGTGGCGGCGCTGGCGGCACGCCTGCCGCGCGATGATCTCCCGGTGTGGGTGGTGCATGGCGCCGCCGACGGGTTGCTGCCGACGGCGTTCACCTCGGAACCCTACGTGGCATGGTTGCGGGCCGCCGGACGCCATCCGCTGTACTGGAAGGTGCCGGCGGCGCAGCATTTCGACGCCTTCCTCGCCTTGCCCGGCTTCGGCGACCGCCACGTGCCCCTGCTGCCTTACGGCTACGCGGCGCTCGACCGGCTCTGGGCGCACCTGCAGGCGGGCACCCCGTGGCCAACGGCCGTGCCGACGCCGGCCGCGCGCCCGCGTGGCGCCGCCGCGCTGAAGCGCGGGGCGCTCGACCTGCCGCAATAACGGCGGCAGGCGTTATCCTTGGCAGCCCACGCGCGCTCGACCAGGCGCGCCCAGCCAACACGAAGGATTACCCATGGCCATCCAAGTCACCCTGCACACCAACCGCGGCCCGATCCGCCTGAACCTGCACGACGACAGGGCGCCGCTGACCGTGGCGAACTTCGTGAACCTGGCCAAGCGCGGCTACTACGACGGCCTGTCGTTCCATCGCGTGATCGCCGACTTCATGATCCAGGGCGGTTGCCCGGAAGGCAGCGGCCGCGGCGGCCCTGGCTACAAGTTCGAGGACGAGTTCCATCCCTCGCTGCGCCACGACAAGCCGGGCGTGCTCTCCATGGCCAACGCCGGCCCGCGCACCAACGGCAGCCAGTTCTTCATCACCCATGGCGCCACGCCGTGGCTGGACGGCAAGCACAGCGTGTTCGGCGAAGTGGTGGACGCGAACGACCAGCAGGTGGTCGATGCGATCCGCCAGAACGACGTCATCGAGAAGGTCACGCTGGAAGGCGACGTGGATGCGCTGCTCGTCGCCAAGGGCGACCGCGTGAAGGAATGGAACGAGACGCTGGACGCACGCGGCTGACCGTTGCGCGTGGGCGGTTGCCGGGGCGCCCGCGTTCCTGCTCCATGGCGACATGGAGCCTTGCCCCGGCTCTTCGTCAAACCCCCAATGAAAGGAGATCGGCGATGTCCCTACTCGACAGTTTGAGCGGCTTGCTTGGCGGTGGCCAGGGTGAAGCGGACGGCGCATCGTCGCTGGTCAACGTGGCCGGCCAGCTGATCCAGCAGGCCGGCGGCGTGCAGGGCCTGGCCAATACCCTGCAGCAGCATGGCCTCGGCGACGCGGTGCAGTCGTGGATCGGCAACGGCGCGAACCAGGCGGTGTCGTCCGAGCAACTGGGGCAGGCGCTGCAGAACGGCGGCCTCGGCTCGGTGGTGCAGGAGGCGGCGGGCAAGCTGGGCGTGGACCCGGGCCAGTTGGTCGGCCAGTTGTCGCAGGTGTTGCCGCACGCGGTGGATCACCTCACGCCCGACGGCCAGGCGCCGGCCGGCGGTGGCGGCTTCGATCTCTCGATGCTGGGCGGCCTGGCCGAGAAGCTGCTCGCGGCACGCGGTGGGTGAGGGTGGGGTCATTCCTGATCGGATTTTCCAGATAAAAAAAGCGCGGCAGGGCAACCTGCCGCGCTTTTTGCTTTTGCGGGATGCTCAGACGCTGACGAAGCGCAGCAGGTAGACCAGGATGCACGCGCCGACGATCGACATCAGGAAGCCGGCGGTGTGGAACTTCGAACCGGGCGCCGGCTTGCTGAACAGCGTGGCGATGAAGCCGCCGATGATCGACCCCACGATGCCCACCACGGTGGTCATGATGAAGCCGTAGTGTTCGGCACCGGGCACGATCCAGCGTGCGATCACGCCCACGATGAAGCCGACGATGATGGACCAGATGATATGGAACATGCGCATTTACCCCTCGGGCTGGCTGAATCTTCGGGTGGAAAGACCAACATGCTGTCCACCGCCGGTTCGTCTGGCGGTGCCCGCATCATGCCAGCAGTGCCGGGAGAGGGCGATAGGAGGAATTCCCGCCGCAAGCGATTGACGCGCCGCCGCATGCTAAAATCCGCCGGTTCGCCGCCTCGAATCCGACGATCCCCTCCCCACGATCCAGAGGAAGCCATGCCCCAGCTTGCCCAGCGTGTCGGCCGCGCCAAACCCAGCGCGATCATGGTCATCGCCAGCAAGGCGAAGCAGCTCAAGGCCGAAGGCCGCGACATCATCAGCTTCTCCATCGGCGTACCGAACTTCCTGCCCGGCGAGCACGTGTACGCCGCGGCGCGCGAGGCGCTGAAGCACGACAGCGGCCAGTACGGCAGCAACCGCGGTGCGGACGCGCTGCTGGATGCCTTCCTCAGGCACATCGAGGCGCTGGGCTTCAGCGGCTACGGCCACGCCAACCTGTCGGTTGGCATCGGCGCCAAGCAGGTGCTGTACAACCTGGCCGAGGCCTTGCTGGACGAGGGCGACGAGATCGCCTTCGCCGCGCCGTACTGGACCACCTACCACGACATCGCCGACATCGTGGGCGCGAAGGCCAACGTGCTGCCTTGCGGCCCCGCGCAGAACTACAAGCTCACCCCGGCGCAGCTCGACGCCGCGCTGGCGCGCAAGCCCAGGGTGTTCCTGTTCAACAACCCGTCCAACCCCACGGGCATGGTCTATACGCGCGAGGAAATCGCCGCGCTGGCCGAGGTGCTGGCGAAGCATCCGGATACCTGGATCATCACCGACGACATCTACAACTCGATGGTGTTCGACGGCATCGGCTACCACAACTTCGTGTTCGCCCGGCCGGAACTGAAGGACCGCCTGGTGTTCGTCGACTCGGTGTCGAAGACCTATGGCATGCCGGGCTGGCGCGTGGGTTTCATCGCCGGCCCGGAGAACGTGGCCAAGGCGGTGACCACGCTCAATTCCAACCACATCACCAGCGTGCCGGAAGTGATCACCGCGGCTGCGGTGGCGGCGCTCACCGGCCCGCAGGACATCCCGCAGGCCAAGTGCGCCGAGTTCGCCAGGCGCCGCGACGTCGTGGTGGACGGGCTCAACGCGATCCCGGGCGTCAGCTGCCCGCGGCCGCAGGGCGCGTTCTACGCGTTCCCCGACATTTCCGTCGCGTTCGGCAAGAGCCACAAGGGCACCGCGATTTCCAACGACGTGGAGTTCTGCGCCGCGCTGCTGGAAGCCAAGGGCGTGGCCTGCGTGCCCGGCTCGGCGTTCGGCGAGCCGCGCGGCATGCGCATTTCCTACACGTGCCCGTTCGAGCAGTTGCAGCCCGGCATCCAACGCATCCAGGAGTTCTTTGCCGAACTCGCCTGAAACCAACACCTGTAGGAGCGCACCCTGTGCGCGAAATGCTTTTGCTTTGATCAAGCATTCGAGCCATCGCGCACAGGCTGGGCTCCTACCTGATCCTGCCCGTCGAAGGAGTTCCATCATGAAAGCCCCCGTTCGAGTTGCCGTTACCGGCGCCGCTGGCCAGATCGGCTACGCCTTGTTGTTCCGCATCGCCGCCGGCGACATGCTCGGCCCCGACCAGCCAGTGATCCTGCACCTGCTGGAAATCACCCCGGCGCTGCCCGCGCTGCAGGGCGTGGTGATGGAACTCAACGACTGCGCGTTCCCGACCCTGGCCGGCGTGGTCGCCACCGACGACGTCAACGTGGCCTTCAAGGACGTGGACTACGCGTTGCTGGTCGGCGCCCGTCCGCGCGGCCCGGGCATGGAGCGCAAGGACCTGCTGGAAGCCAACGGCGCGATCTTCGGCCCGCAGGGCAAGGCGCTGAACGACCACGCCAAGCGCGACGTGAAGGTGCTGGTGGTCGGCAACCCGGCCAACACCAATGCGCTGATCGCCCAGCAGAACGCGCCCAGCCTGGATCCGAAGTGCTT
Source organism: Rhodanobacter sp. DHB23 (assembly GCF_014842975.1). Classification (GTDB taxonomy): domain Bacteria; phylum Pseudomonadota; class Gammaproteobacteria; order Xanthomonadales; family Rhodanobacteraceae; genus Rhodanobacter_A. Next base: position 163,285 of record NZ_JACYXK010000024.1, read on the forward strand.
CACCGCGATGGTCCGCCTGGACCACAACCGCGCGCTGTCGCAGCTCGCCGAGAAGACCGGCAAGCACACCACCGACATCCGCAAGGTCACCATCTGGGGCAACCACAGCTCCACCCAGTACCCCGACCTGCACCACGCCACCGTGGACGGCAAGCCGGCGCTGTCGCTGGTCGACCAGGCCTGGTACGAGAGCGACTTCATCCCCACCGTGCAGCAGCGCGGCGCGGCGATCATCAAGGCGCGCGGCGCCTCGTCGGCCGCTTCCGCCGCCTCCGCCGCGATCGACCACATGCGCACCTGGGCGCAGGGTACGGCCGAGGGCGACTGGGTCTCGATGGGCATCCCGTCCGACGGTTCCTACGGCATCGCGCCGGGCGTGATCTTCGGCTACCCGGTGACGGTGAAGGACGGCAAGTACGCCATCGTGCAGGGCCTGGCGATCAACGCGTTCTCGCAGTCGCGCATCGACGCCACCAACAAGGAACTGCGCGAGGAGCGCGCGGGCGTCGAGCACCTGTTCGCCAAGTAAGCAGGCACGCATGTGCGACGGCAAGGGGCGGCTTCGGCTGCCCCTTGCTCGTTTCGGGGACATGAGGATTTCCCGCACGCCTGCGACCAACGTCGCGCTGCCGTAGCGGCAACGCCGGGACTAGGCTTGATCCGGTTCGGTGCGGGAGGCGGGCATGGATTACGAGTCGTTCTACCGGCAATCGGTCGAGCAGCCGGAGTTGTTCTGGGCCGAGCAGGCGCGGCGCATCCATTGGGAGACGCCGCCGCGGCAGATCCTCGACCAGTCGAAGCCGCCGTTCCGCCGCTGGTTCGTGGGCGGCACCACCAACCTCTGCTACAACGCGGTGGATCGCCATCTCGCCGGGCGCGCGGAGCAGCCGGCGCTGGTGGCGGTATCCAGCGAGACCGGGATCACGCGCGAGTTCAGCTATCGCGAGCTGTACCGCGAAGTGAACGCCTTCGCCGCGGTGCTGCAGTCGCTGGACGTGGAACGCGGCGACCGCGTGGTGATCTACCTGCCGAACATCGCCGAGGCGGTGTTCGCGATGCTGGCCTGCACGCGCATCGGCGCGGTCCACTCGGTGGTGTTCGGCGGTTTCGCGGCGCACAACCTCGCGTTGCGCATCGACGACGCGCAACCGAAGTTGCTGGTCTGCGCCGACGCGGGCATGCGCGCGGGCAAGGTGATTCCGTACAAGCCGCTGGTGGACGCGGCATTGAACGAAGCCTCGGCGCCGCCGCCGCACGTGCTCGTCGTGGATCGGGGGCTGGATCCACAGATGAACCGTGTGCCCGGCCGCGACGTGGATTACGCCGAACTGCGTGCCAAGCACGAAAATGCCGAAGTGCCGGTGGCCTGGCTGGAATCGAACGAGCCCAGCTACCTGCTCTACACCTCGGGCACCACCGGCAAGCCCAAGGGCGTGCAGCGCGACACCGGTGGCTATGCGGTGGCGATGGCCATGTCGATACGCTGCATCTTCGACATCGCGCCGGGGCAGGTGATGTTCTCCACTTCCGACGTGGGTTGGGCGGTGGGGCATTCCTACAACGTCTACGGTCCGCTGATCGGCGGCGCCACCTCGCTGCTCTACGAAGGCCTGCCCACGCGGCCGGACCCGGGCGTGTGGTGGGGGTTGTGCGAAAAGTACGGCGTGCGCAGCATGTTCTCCTCGCCCACCGCGATCCGCGTGCTGAAGAAGCAGGACGCGAGCTGGCTGCATTCGCACGACCTGTCGAAGCTGCAGTGGCTGTTCCTCGCCGGCGAGCCGCTGGACGAACCCACCGCGCAATGGATCCACGCGGAACTGGGCGTGCCGGTGATCGACAACTACTGGCAGACCGAAACCGGCTGGCCCGCGATCACGCTGATGCCGGGCCTGGACATGAAACCCGCCAGGCTCGGTTCGCCCGGCCTGCCGGCGCCCGGCTACCGGATGAAGGTGATCGACGAGAACAGCGGCCGCGAGGTGCCGCCGGGCGCCAAGGGCGTGCTGGTGCTGGAACCGCCGTTGCCGCCCGGTTGCCTCAGCACTATCTGGCGCGACGACGACCGCTACGTGCACAGCTACTTCAGCCATTTCCGCGAGCTGGTCTACAGCTCGCTGGACTGGGCGATCCGCGATGCCGACGGCTATACCTTCATCCTCGGCCGCACCGACGACGTGATCAACGTGGCGGGGCACCGCCTGGGCACGCGCGAGATCGAGGAGTCCGTGGCCGGCCATCCGGCGGTGGCCGAGGCGGCGGTGATCGGCGTGCGCGACGAGTTGAAGGGCCAGGTGCCGGTGGTGTTCGCCACGTTGAAGCAGGCGGCGGGCGAGGGCGCCGCCGAAGTGGCGCGCGGCATGCAGCAGTGCGTGGTGGACCAGCTCGGCAGCGTGGCGAAGCCGGCGCGGGTGTACGTAGTCAATGCGCTGCCCAAGACGCGCTCGGGCAAGTTGCTGCGCCGTTCATTGCAGGCGCTGGCCGAGCAACGCGATCCGGGCGATCTGTCCACGCTGGACGATCCGGCGGCGCTGGAGGAGATCCGCAAGGCGCTGGAGCGCGGGCCCGAAGCCTGACGCTCCTCTCCCTCCGGGACCTGATTAGCGTCGAGTCTCAGCGGCAAGTTGATTTGCTCCTCCCCCTGCTTGCAGGGGGAGGCTGGGAGGGGGTGAAACCTTGCGAAGGACTCTCATGGTTTGCCTCGCATGAGCCTGCCCCCACCCCAGCCCTCCCCTGCATGCAGGGGAGGGAGACAGAACATGGCACGACTGAGACTCGACGCTGATCAGGCCTCCGGGAGAGGGGCAGGGGGTGAGGGTCCGGGCGGAGCGCAATCTTTCGTCCTGGCCGAACCATCACCCCAACCCCGCTCCCGGAGCGAGAGGGGCTTCATCAAGCGCGTCAGGCTGCGGCGGTTTCGGTAGCCGGCACCGAGCTGCGGATCAGGTGGTCGAACGCGCCCAGCGCAGCCGTGGAACCGGCGCCCATCGCGATCACGATCTGCTTGTACGGCACCGTGGTGGCGTCGCCGGCGGCGAACACGCCAGGCAGCGAGGTCTGGCCGCGGGCGTCGATCACGATCTCGCCGCGCGGGCTGAGTTCCAGCGTGCCCCTCAGCCACTCGGTGTTCGGCAGCAGGCCGATCTGCACGAAGATGCCTTCCAGCGAGAGGCTGTGCATGCTGCCGTCGTTGCGGTCCTTGTAGACCAGGCCGCTGACCTTCTGGCCGTCGCCCAGCACCTCGGTGCTCTGCGCGCTGACGATCACTTCCACGTTCGGCAGGCTGCGCAGCTTGCGCTGCAGCACCTCGTCGGCGCGCAGCTTGCCGTCGAATTCGACCAGGGTGACGTGGGCGACGATGCCGGCGAGGTCGATCGCCGCCTCCACGCCGGAGTTGCCGCCGCCGATCACCGCCACGCGCTTGCCCTTGAACAGCGGGCCGTCACAGTGCGGGCAGTAGGCCACGCCCTTGTTGCGGTATTCGTCCTCGCCGGGCACGCCCATCTGCCGCCAGCGCGCGCCGGTGGAGAGCACCACCGACTTCGCCTTCAGGCTGGCGCCGTTTTCGAGTTCGATCTCGACCAGGCCGCTGGCGGATGCATCGGCCGGGACCAGCTTCGTGGCGCGCTGCAGGTTCATGATGTCCACGTCGTAGTTGCGCACGTGCTGTTCCAGCGCCGCGCCCAGCTTGGGGCCTTCGGTGTAGTCGACCGAAATGAAGTTCTCGATCGCCATGGTGTCCAGCACCTGGCCGCCGAAGCGCTCGGCGGCAATACCGGTGCGGATGCCCTTGCGCGCGGCATAGATCGCCGCGGCGGCACCGGCCGGGCCGCCGCCCACGATCAGCATGTCGAAGGCTTTCTTGGCCTTGATCGCTGCCGCGGCGTGCGCGGTGGCGCCGGTGTCGAGCCTGGCCACGATCTGCTCCAGGCTCATGCGGCCCTGGTCGAAGACTTCGCCGTTCAGGTACACCGTGGGCACCGACATGACCTGGCGGCGCTCCACTTCGTCCTGGTACAGCGCGCCGTCGATGGCGACGTGGTGGATGTTGGGGTTCAGCACGCTCATCAGGTTGAGCGCCTGCACCACGTCCGGGCAGTTCTGGCAGGACAGCGAGAAGTAGGTCTCGAAGTGGAACTCGCCTTCCAGGTTCTGCACCTGCGCGATGGTTTCCGCGGCCGCCTTTGAGGGATGGCCGCCCACCTGCAGCAGCGCCAGCACCAGCGAAGTGAATTCGTGGCCCAGCGGGATGCCGGCGAAGCGCACGCCGATGTCGGTGCCCAGGCGGTTGATCGCAAACGAGGGCTTGCGCGCCTCGCTGTCGTCGCGGCGCAGGGAGATCTTGTCGCTCATCGCGGCGATCTCGGCCAGCAGCTCTTCCAGTTCGCGCGATTTCGCGCCGTCTTCCAGCGCGGCGACCAGTTCGATGGGCTGGGTGAGTCTTTCCAGGTAGCCCTTCAGCTGGGCCTTGATGGCTTCGTCGAGCATGGCGAACACTCCTGCATGGATGCGGGAAATCGAATCGGGAAGGAACGCTTGTGGAAGCGGCCTGCGTCAGCGGGGAGGGGACGGCAGGCGGGGAGCGATGCCGGGCGCAAGCCGCTGGCACAAGCATCCTGGGGAGGGTGGAACCGGGCGGCCTGCGCCCGGTTCCGGTACGGCGTGTTGCGGTGTCGCGATCAGATCTTGCCGACCAGGTCCAGCGAGGGGGCCAGGGTCTTCTCGCCTTCCTTCCACTTGGCCGGGCACACTTCGCCCGGGTGGCTGGCGACGTACTGCGCGGCCTTCACCTTGCGCAGCAGCTCCTTGGCGTCGCGGCCGATGCCGCCGGCGGTGATCTCGACGATCTGGATCTTGCCCTGCGGGTCGATCACGAAGGTGCCGCGGTCGGCCAGGCCGGCGTCCTCGATCAGCACCTCGAAGTTGCGCGAGATGATGTGGGTGGGATCGCCCACCATGGTGTAGCCGATCTTCTTCACCGCGTCGGAGGTGTCGTGCCAGGCCTTGTGCGAGAAGTGGGTGTCGGTCGAGACGCTGTAGATCTCCACGCCCAGCTTCTGGAACTCGGCGTAGTTGTCGGCGAGGTCTTCCAGCTCGGTCGGGCAGACGAAGGTGAAGTCGGCCGGGTAGAAGAACACCACGGACCACTTGTTCCTGAGGTCGGCCTCGGTCACTTCGATGAACTTGCCGGCCTTGAGCGCCTGCGCCTTGAACGGCTTCACTTCGGTATTGATCAAAGACATTTCGTGGTCTCCGTTGCGGGTGGTTGGGTGAGGCGATGGGGTCCATTCTAGGCTGCTGGCATGATTCGTCCAATTGATTGTTGGCATCGACATCATCGTTCGTGACTATCACTGGCGCCGCGAATCGCTGTGCTGCAGCAAGAGCGCATGGGGCGCGTGGGCTAAAATAGGCGTTTTGACGGAGGCCACATGACTCAATCAGCCACCGCCGGCGCCCGCTTCCGCGCCGCGCTTGCCGCCGAATCCCCGCTGCAGGTGATCGGCGCGATCACCGCCTATGCCGGCCTGATGGCCAGGCGCGTGGGCTACCAGGCGCTCTATCTCTCCGGCGGCGGCGTGGCCGCCAATTCGCTGGGCATGCCCGACCTCGGCATCTCCACCATGGAAGACGTGCTCACCGATGCGCGCCGCATCGTGGACGCCACCGGCCTGCCGCTGCTGGTGGACATCGACACCGGCTGGGGCGGCGCCTTCAACATCGCGCGCACCGTCCGCAACTTCGAGCGCATCGGCGTGGCCGCGGTGCACATCGAGGACCAGGTCGGCCAGAAGCGCTGCGGCCATCGCCCCGGCAAGGAAGTGGTGCCGAAGGAGGAGATGGTCGATCGCGTGAAGGCTGCGGTGGATGCGAAGACCGACGCGGGTTTCGTGGTGATGGCGCGCACCGACGCCGCCGCGGTGGAAGGCATCGATGCGGCGATCGACCGCGCCTGCGCCTACGTCGAGGCCGGCGCCGACATGATCTTCCCCGAGGCGATGAAGACGCTGGACGACTACCGCCGGTTCAAGGCGGCGGTGAAGGTGCCGATCCTCGCCAACCTCACCGAATTCGGCTCCACGCCGTTCTTCAGCACCGAGGAGCTCAGGAGCGCCAACGTGGACATCGCGCTGTACTGCTGCGGCGCCTACCGCGCCATGAACAAGGCGGCGCTTAACTTCTACGAGACGGTGCGCCGCGAGGGCACCCAGAAGCACATCATCGACACCCTGCAGACGCGCGAGGAGCTGTACGACTTCCTGGGCTACCACGCCTACGAGGACAAGCTCGACGCGCTGTTCAACAAGCAAGGCTGACGCCGGTCTCTTGTAGGAGCGCACCCTGTGCGCGAATGCCCTTTTGCTCCGATCGAAGCGGCAGGCAATCGCGCACAGGGTGCGCTCCTACGGAGGCATGTCGTTCCACCGTTTCGCAATCCCTGCATCACAGGAGACACCCGATGAGCGAGCAAGTCCTTCCCAAGGCCAAGAAGTCCGTGGCGCTGTCCGGCGTGGCCGCCGGCAATACCGCGCTGTGCACGGTGGGCCGCAGCGGCAACGACCTGCATTACCGCGGCTACGACATCCATGACCTGGCCGCCAAGGGCTGCTTCGAGGAAGTGGCGCACCTGCTGGTCTACGGCGTGCTGCCGAACTGGACCGAGCTGCAGAACTACAAGGCCAAGCTCAAGCGCCTGCGCGGCCTGCCGGCGCCGGTGAAGGCCGCGCTGGAACTGCTGCCCGCCGCCACCCACCCGATGGACGTGATGCGCACCGGCTGCTCGGTGCTGGGCACCGTGCTGCCGGAGAAGGACGACCACAACGTCACCGGCGCGCGCGACATCGCCGACCGCCTGATGGCCAGCTTCGGCTCGATGCTGCTGTACTGGTACCACTTCAGCCACAACGGCAAGCGCGTCGAGACGCAGACGGACGACGACTCCATCGCCGCGCACTTCCTGCACGTGCTGCACGGCAAGGCGCCCAGCGAGCTGCACGCGAACGCGCTGGACAAGTCGCTGGTGCTGTACGCCGAGCACGAGTTCAACGCGAGCACTTTCACCGCTCGCGTGATCGCCGGCACCGGCTCGGACATGTACTCGGCCATCACCGGCGCGATCGGCGCGCTGCGCGGCCCCAAGCACGGCGGCGCGAACGAGGTGGCGATGGAGATCATCGCGCGCTACCGCAACGCCGGCGATGCCGAGGCCGACATCCGCGCCCGCGTCGAGCGCAAGGAGATCGTGATCGGCTTCGGCCATCCGGTGTACACGGTGTCCGACCCGCGCAACGTGATCATCAAGGAGATCTCGCGCAAGCTCTGCGCCGAGGGCGGCAACCCGACCCTGTTCGACGTCTCCGAGCGCATCGAGAAGGTGATGTGGGAGATCAAGAAGATGTTCCCCAACCTCGACTGGTACTCGGCCAGCGCCTACCACATGATGGGCGTGCCCACCGCGATGTTCACGCCGCTGTTCGTGATCGCGCGCACCTCGGGCTGGAGCGCGCACGTGATCGAGCAGCGTGAGGACGGCAAGATCATCCGTCCCAGCGCCAACTACACCGGCCCGGAAGACCTGGCCTACGTGGCCATCGACAAGCGCTGAAGCGCAATACATGGGCAATGTGGAAAGGGAGCCGGTCGGCTCCCTTTTCGTTGCGCGTGGATCAGCTGTCCGCCGCCTGCCGGCGCCGCGCCAGCCAGCTCCCGCCGCAGACGAGCGCAGCCAGCGCGATTTCCAGCAGATGGCTTGTCCGTGGATGCGCGGCGAACCAGCCGTGCAGCAGGTGGTCGTGCGAGACCATGCGGCCGGCCGTCCACGCGATGGCGGCCGCGCCCAGATAGATGATGGCGGGGAAGCGCCCGACCAGCTTGAGGATCAGGGTCGAACCCCACACCACCAGTGGCACGCTGATCAGCAGGCCGCAGGCGAGCAGCGGCAGGTTGCCGTGCGAGGCCCCGGCGATCGCCAGCACATTGTCCACGCCCATCAACGTGTCGGCGACGACGATGGTGCGCAATGCCGACCAGAAGCCGGCGGCGGCGGAGACCTCGTGCGGTGAATCGTCCTGCCTGAGCAGCTTCCAGGCGATGGGCAGCAACAGCACGCCGCCGAGCAGCATCAGCCCCGGCAGCCGCAGCAGCCAGATCACCACGGCGCTGAGCGCGATGCGCACCGCCACGGCACCGACCGTGCCCCAGAGCACGGCACGCCTTTGCAGCGTTCCCGGCAGGTTGCGCGCGGCCAGTGCGATCACGATGGCGTTGTCGCCGGCCAGCACCAGGTCGAGCAGGACGACGGCCATCAGGCCGGAGAGGAATTCGGTGGGTGCCATGCGTGGGTTCCTGCGCGTAGGACGAATGCAGTGACGACGGACACGCGCGGCCCGTCATGACTGCAAAAGTCTCGTTCGCGGCAGGACCGCTGCAGTGACCGGGGCGGTGCTCCGCCCGTGATGACGACCACTGCAAGGACACCGGGTGGAACGGTGTCCGGAACTACTCCCTTTTGGGATCAGTACCCGGTCATTGTCGATGCCGTCATGCCAGGCAGTCAAACCGGAGTCCTTAAGGAAGAGGCCTTCACCCGCTAAAATGCGCCATGAACACGTCAGCCGGGCGTCCGTCCTCCAGGGTTTATCCATGAATACCGTCTACCGCCAACCCCTCCCAGGCACGTCGCTGGATTATTTCGACGCGCGCGCCGCCGTGGAGGCGATCCAGCCGGGCGCCTATGACGCGCTGCCCTATACCTCGCGCGTGCTCGCCGAGAACCTGGTGCGCCGTTGCGATCCGACCATCCTCACCGAGTCGCTCAAGCAGATCATCGAGCGCAAGCGCGAGCGCGATTTCCCGTGGTTCCCGGCGCGCGTGGTGTGCCACGACATCCTCGGCCAGACGGCGCTGGTGGACCTCGCCGGCCTGCGCGACGCGATCGCCGAGCGCGGCGGCGATCCGGCCAAGGTGAACCCGGTGGTGCCGGTGCAGCTGATCGTCGACCACTCGCTGGCGGTGGAGTGCGGCGGTTTCGACCCGAATGCGTTCGCGAAGAACCGCGCGATCGAGGATCGCCGCAACGAGGACCGCTTCCACTTCATCGAGTGGACCAAGCAGGCGTTCGAGAACGTCGACGTGATCCCGCCGGGCAACGGCATCATGCACCAGATCAACCTGGAGAAGATGTCGCCGGTGATCCAGGTACAGGACGGCGTCGCGTATCCGGATACCTGCGTGGGCACCGACAGCCACACGCCGCACGTGGATGCGCTGGGCGTCATCGCGGTCGGCGTAGGCGGGCTGGAGGCCGAGAACGTGATGCTCGGCCGCGCCTCGTGGATGCGCCTGCCGGACATCGTGGGCGTCGAGCTCACCGGCAAGCGCCAGCCCGGCATCACCGCCACCGACATCGTGCTGGCGCTCACCGAGTTCCTGCGCAAGGAGAAGGTGGTTGGCGCGTACCTGGAATTCCGCGGCGAAGGCGCGGCCAGCCTCACGCTGGGCGATCGCGCCACCATCTCCAACATGGCGCCCGAATACGGCGCCACCGCCGCGATGTTCTTCATCGACGGCCAGACCCTAGCCTACCTGCGCCTCACCGGCCGCAGCGACGAGCAGGTCAGGCTGGTGGAAACCTACGCCAGGGTCGCCGGCCTGTGGGCCGACACGCTGGCCGATGCGCGGTACGAGCGCACGCTGACGTTCGACCTGTCTTCTGTCGTGCGCAACATGGCCGGCCCGTCCAACCCGCACAAGCGACTGCCGACGTCGGATCTCGCTGCGCGCGGCATCGCGGGCGAATGGACGGAGCAGCCGGGCCAGATGCCCGATGGTGCGGTGATCATCGCCGCCATCACCAGTTGCACCAATACCAGCAATCCGCGCAACGTGATCGCGGCGGCGCTGCTGGCGCGCAACGCGAACGCGCGTGGCCTCACGCGCAAGCCGTGGGTGAAGAGTTCGCTGGCACCCGGCTCCAAGGCCGTGCAGCTGTATCTGGAAGAAGCGAACCTGCTGCCGGAGCTGGAAAAGCTCGGCTTCGGCATCGTCGCGTTCGCGTGCACCACCTGCAACGGCATGTCCGGCGCACTCGATCCGAAGATCCAGCAGGAAATCGTCGATCGCGACTTGTACGCGACGGCCGTGCTGTCCGGAAACCGCAATTTCGACGGCCGTATCCATCCGTATGCCAAGCAGGCCTTCCTGGCTTCGCCGCCGCTGGTGGTGGCCTATGCCATCGCCGGCACCATCCGCTTCGACATCGAGAAGGACGTGCTGGGCCACGACGCCAACGGCCAGCCGGTGACGCTCAAGGACATCTGGCCCAGCGACGAGGAGATCGACGCGATCGTTTCCTCCAGCGTGAAGCCCGAGCAGTTCCGCAAGGTCTACGAGCCGATGTTCGCGCGCACCGGCCACGCCGGCACCCGCGCTGCGCCGTTGTACGACTGGCGTGCGCAGAGCACTTACATCCGCTGTCCGCCGTACTGGGAGGGAGCGCTCGCGGGTGAGCGCACGCTCAAGGGCATGCGTCCGCTGGCCGTGCTCGGCGACAACATCACCACCGACCACCTGTCGCCGTCCAACGCGATCCTGCCCGACAGCGCGGCAGGCGAGTACCTCGCGAAGATGGGCCTGCCGGAAGAAGACTTCAATTCGTATGCGACCCACCGTGGCGACCACCTGACCGCGCAGCGCGCGACTTTCGCCAACCCGACGCTCACCAACGAGATGGCCGTGGTCGACGGTGAGGTGAAGAAGGGTTCGCTGGCGCGCGTGGAGCCGGAAGGCAAGGTCATGCGCATGTGGGAAGCGATCGAGACCTACATGGAGCGCAAGCAGCCGCTGATCGTGATTGCCGGCGCCGACTACGGCCAGGGCTCGTCGCGCGACTGGGCGGCGAAGGGCGTGCGGCTGGCGGGCGTGGAGGCGATCGCGGCCGAGGGCTTCGAACGCATCCACCGCACCAACCTGATCGGCATGGGCGTGCTGCCGCTGGAATTCAAGCCGGGTACGAACCGCAAGACACTGGGCATCGACGGCACCGAGACCTTCGACGTGCTTGGTGCGCGCAAGCCGCGCGCGGACCTCACCCTGGTCATCCATCGCAGGAACGGCGAGCGCGTCGAGGTGAGCGTCACATGCCGGCTCGATACGGCCGAGGAAGTGTCGATCTACGACGCGGGCGGCGTGCTGCAGCGTTTCGCGCAGGATTTCCTCGAATCGTCGCAGGCGGCATGAGCCGGATCGCAGAGCCGCGTTTGTTCTTCATGGCCATGCCTCCGCCGGCCTGGGTGGATGAAGTGCGCGGTTTGCTGGTGCGGCTCGGGCTGGACAAACGTCTGCGAAGCGCCCTGTTTGCACCGGTGAACTGGCATCAGTCGCTTTCCGAGCGGATTTTTTCGCCCACCGAGGAAGAATGCGCTGCGCTGCTGCAGGTTGGCTCGGCCGTTTCCACATCCGCATCCGCGTGCACGCTGCATTTCAACCGCATCGACGGGCCGGCCGGCATGCCGGGCCGGATCCACTGGACGATGCGTGCGCGTGGCGTGCCGGAAGCGTTCGCCGCCTTGCTGCAGGAGGTCCGGGGCCGCCTTGGCCACGCAGGATTCGGTCGCATCGCCACCGGCGTGACGCCGCACATGACCCTGAGCTATTGCGCACGCGACCCGCTGGACAAGGTCGTGCTCGATCCGCCCGTCACCTGGACCATCGACGAGCTTTGTCTCGCCATCGGCGGCGGCAATCCGTACCGTTACGACATCATCGGCCGTTGGCCCTTGCTGCCTGAAATCGATCCCCCCGTCACGCAGCCCGGCTTGTTCTGAAGCGGCGGCGGACACTTCCGGAGATTCCCATGTCGCATGCTGCACAAGTCCGCATTCCCGCCACCTATATGCGTGGTGGCACCAGCAAGGGCGTGTTCTTCCGCCTCGGAGATCTGCCCGAAGCGGCGCAGGCGCCGGGCGCCGCGCGCGACGCGCTGCTGCTGCGCGTGATCGGCAGTCCCGATCCCTACGGCAAGCAGATCGACGGCATGGGCGGCGCCACCTCCAGCACCAGCAAGACGGTGATCGTGTCCAGAAGCACGCGGCCGGACCACGACGTGGATTACCTGTTCGGCCAGGTGGCCATCGACAAGGCCTTCGTCGACTGGAGCGGCAACTGCGGCAACCTGTCGGCGGCGGTCGGCCCGTTCGCCATCTCGGGCGGCCTGGTCGATCCCGCGCGCGTACCGCGCGACGACATGGCCACCGTCCGCATCTGGCAGGCGAACATCGGCAAGACCATCATCGCGCACGTGCCGATGACCGACGGCGCCGTGCAGGAAACCGGCGATTTCGAGCTGGACGGCGTGACCTTCCCGGCGGCCGAGGTGCAACTGGAGTTCATGGACCCGGCCGCCGAGGAGGAGGGCGCCGGTGGCGCGATGTTCCCCACCGGGAACCTGGTCGACGACCTGGTGGTGCCGGGCGTCGGCACGCTCAAGGCGACCATGATCAACGCGGGCATCCCCACGATCTTCGTGGAAGCCTCCGCGATCGGCTACACCGGCACCGAGCTGCAGGATGCCATCAACGGCGATGCCAGGGCGCTGGCGATGTTCGAGGCCATCCGCGCGCACGGCGCGTTGCGCATGGGCCTGATCAGGTCCCTCGACGAGATCGCCACGCGCCAGCACACGCCCAAGGTGGCCTTCGTCGCCCGGCCGGCCGATTACGCCGCGTCGAGCGGCAGGCCGGTGCGGGCGGGCGACATCGACTTGCTGGTGCGTGCGATGTCGATGGGCAAGCTGCATCACGCCATGATGGGCACGGCGGCGGTGGCCATCGGAACCGCCGCAGCGATCCCGGGCACCCTGGTGAACCTTGCGGCCGGCGGTGGCGAGCGCCGGGCGGTGCGTTTCGGCCATCCGTCGGGGACGCTGCGGGTGGGCGCGGAGGCGGCGCTCGTTGACGGTACGTGGACCGTCACCAAGGCGATCATGAGCCGGAGCGCACGCGTGCTGATGGAAGGTCGGGTGCGCGTGCCTGCGGCGTAAATCCCGCCGCGCAATGCGTCGCTCCCTGCCGCCACGCGACAGGGGCAGGCTGCTTCAGCGAGGTCTGCGCCGGGTGACAGGGTCAAGCCATCCCGGTGCGTGGTGGTTGCTCCAACACAGGAGACGGGCCCCATGAATACGCAGGACATCCGTTCCGCCAGGCGGCCGAACCCCGACCAGCCCATGGTCGACGTGGCCAACTACGTCGTCGACTACCGGATCGATTCCACCGGCGCGTACGACACCGCGCGCTACATGCTGCTGGACTCGCTGGCCACGGCGATGATGGCGATGCGATTCCCCGAGTGCGTCAAGCACCTGGGCCCGATCGTGCCGGGCGCCAGCCTGCCGGGCGGTGCCCGCGTGCCGGGTACCAACCACGAGCTGGATCCGGTGCAGGCGGCATTCGCCATCGGCACGCAGATCCGCTGGCTGGACTTCAACGACACCTGGCTGGCTGCCGAGTGGGGCCATCCGTCGGACAACCTGGGCGCCATCCTGGCCGTGGCAGACTGGCTGGACCGCAAGGCCGGGCGCGAAGGAGGCAAGCCGCTGACCGTGCGCGACGTGCTGGGCCATGCCATCAAGGCGCACGAGATCCAGGGTTGCTATGCGCTGAAGAACAGCTTCAACCGCGTCGGCCAGGACCACGTGATCCTGGTGCGCCTGGCATCCACGGCCGTCGCCGCGCACATGCTGGGAGGCGACAGGGAGCAGATCGTCGCCGCCGTCTCGCACAGCTGGATCGACAACGGTGCGCTGCGAACCTATCGCCATGCGCCAAACACCGGTCCGCGCAAGAGCTGGGCCGCCGGCGATGCCTGCCGCCGGGCCGTCATCCATGCGATCAACGCGGTGCAGCGTGGCGTGGCCGGCTATCCATCGGCGCTGTCGGCGAAGACGTGGGGCTATTACGACGCGGCCTTCAAGGGCAACGCGTTCGAGTTCGAGCGCCCGTTCGGTAGCTACGTGATGGAGAACGTGCTGTTCAAGATCAGCTTCCCGGCCGAATTCCATGCCCAGACGGCAGTGGAGTGCGCCATGAAGCTGCATGGCGCGGTGGCCGGCAGGCTCGACCGGATCGAGCGGGTCGTGATCGAGACGCAGGAAGCGGGCATGCGCATCATCGACAAGACCGGTCCGCTGGCCAACTACGCCGACCGCGACCACTGCATCCAGTACATGGTCGCGGTGCCGCTGATCTTCGGCCGCCTCAGCGCGGACGACTACGGCGACGAAGTGGCCGCCGATCCGCGCATCGAAGCGCTGCGCGACAAGATGTTAGTATCCGAGAATCCGCAGTTCACCAGGGACTACTTCGACCCGGAAAGGCGCTACATCGGCAACGCCGTACAAGTGTTCTTCGATGACGGCAGCAGTACGGAGAAGGTGTCCATCGACTATCCGATAGGGCACCGCAAACGGCGCGCCGAGGGCATCCCGGTGCTGCTGAAGAAATTCGAGGTAGCCATGCGCGGCCATCTGCCGACGGGCAAGGTCGAGGCCATACTCGAAGCGATTGACGACATGGTGAAGCTGGATGCCATGCCGATCCAGCAATTCATGGGCTTGTTCACGCTGTGAATACGCAATAGCAGCAAACCTTGACGAAAACTGTATGTTGCTTAACAGCAATGGATAGTCAAAGATTGTTGCGTTTAGCTTAGTATGTTAGTTTACCGTGAAGCAGAATTGGTCTTTCTTGCTTTGTGCGAGAGTCACCGGATCCCGGTGGTGCGGTGCGGTTGTTTCAATAACGAAAAGGGAGAATCCTGATGAAGCACAAGGGTCTTTATTTCATGGTTGCCTTGGCCTTGGCCGGCGTGGGTGTCGTCCATGCTCAGGACAACACGGCGGCGAGCACCGGCAGCAGCGACAGCGCGGCTGCTCCGGCGTGGCCGAACGGCTTCGATGACCGCTGGTACATCGCGCCGACCGTTGGCGGTTATTTCAACGACTCGCATCGCCACACCGACAGCAGCCAGATCTACTACGGCCTCGGGTTTGGCAAGTTCATCTCGTCCAATACCTCGATCGATGTGTTCGCCGACCGCACTTCGCGCGACATCAACCACAATGCCGGTACCTGGGCCAGCAACAACATCGGCGTCGCCGCCCGCTACTACTTCGGCACCGATTCGTGGCGTCCCTATGTGATGGCTGGCGTGCTGGGCAGCCACCACAAGAACCCGATGGACAGCAGCTGGGATCCGGCGGCTCAGGTCGGCGTGGGTATCGCCAAGGCGGTGACCGACAGCTCCGACGTGCGCCTGGAAGCCGGCTATCGCTATGACTGGGACGACCAGAGCCAGTCGACCCGCAATGGCTACGGCGATTGGTTCTTGGGCCTGAGCATCGTGTCGCGCATCGGTGCGGTTCCGGCGGCTCCGGCCCCGGTCGCCCCGGCTCCGGCCCCGGCTCCCGCTCCCGTGCAGGAAGCCCCGGCGCCGCAGAAGGTGGTGATCGACCTGCGTGGCGTGAACTTCAAGTTCGACTTCCCGAAGAAGGGCCATGTGCATGCTTCGGAGATCGACAAGGCGCTGGCCGTGCCGACGTCGGACTCGGTGGCGATCCTGGACCAGGCGGTGGATACCCTGAAGCGCTACCCGGACGTGCACGTGACGGTGGCGGGCTACACGGACAGCAAGGGCACCCCGGCGTACAACCAGTCGCTGTCGGAGCGTCGCGCGCAGATCGTGTACGACTACCTGACCAGCCACGGCATCGACGCGAGCCGTCTGGAAGGCCCGATCGGCCACGGCGAAGACAACCCGATCGGCGACAACGCCACCGATGCGGGCCGCGCACAGAACCGTCGCGTGGAGCTGCAGGTCCAACAGTAATCGGACTTGTCACGGTGTCACGAAAAAGCCCGGCTCAGGCCGGGCTTTTTCGTGAGGGCAAGACCAGCAGCCGGCTGCTTGAGAGCAGCATGTGGGCAAGCTGGCCGGAGGTGTTTGCCAACCCTGAACGTTAGTGTACCGGGGAGTGCAAAAGAGGTTTTCCCGCCATGCTTGGGGTTTAACGATTTTGCTACACTCGCCTCCGCTTACAGAGTACGACCGCCAAGCAGCGGCACATAAACAAAGCAGTCAAATGTTCAAAGCTGCGCCACGCATTCCCCCGTTTGGCGTGTAGCGGACACCAAGATCAAATTGACGAGGAGAGACCTGATGAAGCACAAGGGCCTTTATTTCATGGTTGCCCTGGCGTTGGGCGGCGTGGGTGCCGTTCATGCGCAGGACAACACGGCCGCAAGCACGGGCAGCAGCGACAGCACGGCCGCTCCAGCGTGGCCGAACGGTTTCGATGACCGTTGGTACATCGCGCCGACCATCGGTGGTTACTACAACGATTCCGATCGCAACACCAACAGCCGCCAGATCTACTACGGCTTGGGCGTGGGCAAGTTCTTCACCCCGGATCTCTCGCTCGACCTGTTTGCCGACCGCACCAGCCGCACGATCGACCGCGGTGCCGCCAACGGCGGCGGTAACGGCAATGCCCATTGGGCCAACAACACCGTGGGTGTTGCCGCACGCTGGTATTTCGCCAACGGCTCGTGGCGCCCCTACCTGCTGGCTGGCGTCATGGGCAGCGAGCACAAGAACCCGATGGACAGCAGCTGGGATCCGGCGGCCGAGCTGGGTCTGGGTATCTCCAAGTCGATCACCGACAGTTCCGACATCCGCGTGGAAGGCGGCTATCGCTATGACTGGGACGACCAGAGCCAGCCGACCAAGAGCGGCTACGGCGATTGGTTCCTGGGCCTGAGCATCGTGTCGCGCATCGGTGCGGTTCCGGCGGCTCCGGCCCCGGTCGCCCCGGCCCCGGCCCCGGCTCCCGCTCCCGTGCAGGAAGCCCCGGCGCCGCAGAAGGTGGTGATCGACCTGCGTGGCGTGAACTTCAAGTTCGACTTCCCGAAGAAGGGCCATGTGCACGCTTCGGAGATCGACAAGGCGCTGGCCGTGCCGACGTCGGACTCGGTGGCGATCCTGGACCAGGCGGTGGATACCCTGAAGCGCTACCCGGACGTGCACGTGACGGTGGCGGGCTACACGGACAGCAAGGGCACCCCGGCGTACAACCAGTCGCTGTCGGAGCGTCGCGCGCAGATCGTGTACGACTACCTGACCAGCCACGGCATCGACGCGAGCCGTCTGGAAGGCCCGGTCGGCCACGGCGAAGACAACCCGATCGGCGACAACAGCACCGTCGCGGGTCAGGCGCAGAACCGCCGCGTGGAATTGCAGGTCCAGCAGTAATCGGACTTGTCGAGTGTCACGAAGAAGCCCGGCTCAGGCCGGGCTTTTTCGTGGGTAGTGCGGCCATGGACGGCCGCCCGTTTGATTCCCGCGATCATGGATGATTGCAAAAGGAGTTGCGCCGCCGCATAGGCTTGCCTGATGACTCATGTACGACAATCCGGATCGCAAGGCGGCAAACGTCATGGCATCGCCCGAGTACTGAGCAAATGGGGCGTGTGCTCGCGCAGCCAGGCCGAGGCCGCAGTGCGCGCCGGGCGTGTTGGCGTGGACGGTCGCGTGGTGCGCGATCCCGAGCATCCGGTCGATGCGGAACGTCAGCAACTCAGCCTGGATGGCGTGGCGGTGGCCGCGGTGCAGCGCGTCTACCTTGCACTCAACAAGCCGCGTGGCATCGTGGTGAGCGCCGCCGACGAACGTGGCCGCGATACCGTGTATGACCTGCTGCGTGATGCCGACCTGCCGTGGCTGGGCCCGGTGGGACGGCTGGACAAGGCCAGCGAAGGTCTGCTGCTGCTCAGCAACGACAGCGTGTGGGCGGCGGGCATCACCGAGCCGAGCATGCATCTCGACAAGACCTATCACGTGCAGGTGGCTGGACAGCCGGATGCCGGGGCGCTGGCGGCGATGCTGGCCGGCGTCCGTGAAGGCGCGGACCTGCTCAAGGCGCGCAAGGTCGAGCTGCTGCGTGCGGGCGAGAAGAACGCCTGGCTGGAAGTGGTGCTGGACGAAGGCCGCAACCGGCACATCCGCCGCCTGCTGGCGGCCCTGGGTTTCGAGGTGCTGAGGCTGGTGCGCGTGACGATCGGGCCGCTGACGCTTGGTGAGCTCGCCAAGGGGCAGTGGCGCCACCTGAGCGCCGCCGAGGTGGCTGCGCTCAGGACGCGTTGAGCGTCAGATCACGCCGAGCTGCTTGCCCACCTTGGTGAACGCCGCGATGGCGCGATCCAGGTGCTCGCGCGTATGCGCCGCGCTCATCTGTGTGCGGATGCGCGCCTGGCCCTGCGGCACCACCGGATAGAAGAAGCCGGTGACGTAGATGCCCTCGTCGAGCAGGGCCGTGGCCATCGCCTGCGCCTTGGGCGCGTCGTAGATCATCACCGGCACGATGGGGTGCACGCCGGGCTTGATGTCGAAGCCGGCCTTGGTCATCTGCTCGCGGAAGTAGCGGGTGTTCTCCTGCACCTTCGTGCGCAGCTCACCGGCGGAGGCGAGCATGTCGAACACCTTGATCGCGGCGGCCACCACGTGCGGCGGCAGCGAGTTGGAGAACAGGTAGGGGCGCGAGCGCTGACGCAGCATCTCGACGATTTCGGCGCGAGCAGTGGTGAAGCCGCCCAGCGCGCCACCCAGCGCCTTGCCCAGCGTACCGGTGAAGATGTCGATCTTGTCCATCACGCCGTTGACTTCGGCGGAGCCGCGGCCGGTTTCGCCGAGGAAGCCGGTGCAGTGGCATTCGTCGATGTGCACCAAGGCGTTGTACTTCGCGGCCAGGGTGGTGATCTGGTCCAGTTTCGCGATGAAACCGTCCATCGAGAACGCGCCGTCGGTGCTGATCAGCTTGGTACGTGCCCCCGCGGCATCGGCAGCCTGCAACTGCTTTTCCAGATCGGCCATGTCGCTGTTGGCGTAGCGGTAGCGCTTGGCCTTGCACAGGCGGATGCCGTCGATGATCGAGGCGTGGTTGAGCGCGTCGGAGATCACCGCATCCTCCTCGCCCAGCAGCGGCTCGAACAGGCCGCCGTTGGCGTCGAAGCAGGCGGCATAGAGGATGGTGTCCTCGGTGCCGAAGAATTCGGCGATCTGCTTTTCCAGTTGCTTGTGCAGGTCCTGCGTACCGCAGATGAAGCGCACGCTGGCCATGCCGAAGCCGTGCGTGTCCAGCGCGTCCTTGGCGGCCTGGATCACCTCGGGGTGGTCGGCCAGGCCGAGGTAGTTGTTGGCGCAGAAGTTCAGCACCTTGCGGCCGCCCTCCAGCTCGATCTCGGCCGACTGCGGCGAGACGATCACGCGCTCGGCCTTGAACAGGCCCTGCTCGCGGATGGATTTCAGTTCGCTGGCGTAGCGCGCCTGGCCGGGGTAGCTCATGGTGGGATTCCGCTCGTGGGGAAAGCGCCTATTGTCGGCCTTTTTACGATCGCCATCCATGGTGGCCCACTATCCGGCCAGTGCGGATGTGATGCCAAGGCCACGCCGGCTTTTCGCCGACAACGGAAACCTCGGGCTCTCAGTGCAGGCCGAAATCGACGCGCGTGGTCTTGCCTGCATCATCGATGCCCTTGGCATCGACCTTGGGCGCCAGCACGAACACGCGGCTGTCGTCGAGCTTGCCGCGAAGCGCGGCGCGCACGGCATCGGCGCGGCGCTCGGCGAGGTGGCGTAGTGCGTCCGCATCCACCGGCATGTTGGTTTCCAGCAGCTTGCGCATCACGTCCGGCGGCTGCGACTTGGTGAGGCCGATGGCGTCGCGCGGCTTGGTGAACTTGGCGTGCTTGTACGCCTTCTTCAGGTACTTGTCGTACTGGTCCGGTGTGAGCTTAGAGAGGTCAGTACCTTCGCCGGCTTCCTGCTGCACCAGGTCGTCCACCATCGTCTTGCGCAGGCCGTCCTCGTCGAACTTCGGATCGACGCGGCCGGTGATGTCCAGCTTCAGCGAGGTCTTCTGCTGCAGGATCTTCACGATCTGCGCGAGCTTGTCCTGCGCCTTCGCGTCGAGGACGGAGGAGCCGGGGGCGAATTCCACGTAGCCAAGGTCCTGCTGCTTGCCGCCGCCGCCCATCGCCGAGGCGATCAGCCGGAACGGCGAGGTCACCGCGCGGCCGATCAGGTTGACGAAGGCGTGCCAGATCAGGCCGCCCACGCTGAACTGCGGGTCGTCCAGCGAACCGGACACCGGTACGTCCACGTCGATGTTGCCGTCGGCATCCTTCAGCAGCGCCACCGCCAGCTTCACCGGCAGGTGGCTGATGCCGGGGCCCTGGATGGCGTCGCCGAAGGTGAGCTGGGTGATGAAGATGTGGTTGTCGGCGTTGAGCTTGCCGTTGTCGAGCTGGTAGTGCACGTCCATCGTCAGCCGGCCCTTGGTGATCGGGTAGCCGGTGTACTTGCCCGAGTATGGCGACAGGTGGGTGAGTTCGACGCCGTCGGCCTTGCCCTTCACGTCGAGGAAGGCGGTCGGCGCCAGCGGGTTGATCGTGCCGGTGATGTCCACCGGCGCGTTGTCGTCGAGCTGGCCCTGCAGGTTCATGTCGGCAGGCGGTCCGCCGGCGGTGCCGAACGCGCCCACCTTGCCGTCGAGCTGGGTGATGTTGGCGGTGTAGTTCGGCTTGATGAAGTTGTCGGTGTAGTTGAGGTGGCCGCGCGCCAGCGTGATGCCGCCGATCGTAATGTCGGCAACTGGCGCCGCGGCCGTGCCGGCGGATGCGGGCGTGGCCGCGGCCTGCGGCTTGGTCGTGGCCGAAGGAGTCTGTCGCGCCTGCGTCACCGAAACGGGCGCTGCGGCCGGATTGGCCACCACGTCCTGCATGTTCGTGCGGCCGTTCGCGTTGATGATGACGCGGGCGTAGAAATCGTCCAGCGCCAGCCCGGCCACCGTCACGTGCGGCACGTCCTCGCCCATGCGCACGCTGAGGCCACTGGCGCTGAGCGAGTTCCAGCGCAGGAAGTCGTCGCCGGTGAGCTTGTCCTGCACGCGCACGTTGCCCAGCGTGACGCGGCCGCGCCAGTCCAGCAGCGCCTGCGGCTGGTGGTCGCGGTAACGTACATGGCCATCCGCACTGAGCGTGGCGCTGGTGAGCGTCACGTTGAGCGGCACCGCGACCAGCGATTGCAGCGGGGCGATGTCGAGCCGCGCGGTGCGCACTTGCAGGTTGGCATCCCGCGGCTGCGGACGCAGCGTGCCGTCCACGCGCAGGCTGCCGCGGCCGATGCCGCCGTCCACCGCCAGCTTCAGTGGCTTGTGCATGTCGCTGGAAAGGCCATCGAAGCTGGCGTGCGCCAACTTGAGCGCAGTGCGGCTGTTCCTGCCGGCAATGCGCGGATCGGTGAGCGCCAGCATGCCGTCGACGCCGACGTGGGCGATACTCCAGTGCCAGCCGGGCGAGGGCGGCGAAGGTTTGCGCGGGCCATGCGACGGCTCGGACTTCATCAGGCCGGTCAGGTCGATGTTGCCGTCCTGCAGGCGCCGCGCCTCGACCTGCAGGCCGTGCAGGGTGACGTGGTCGAGTTGCGCCGTGCTGCTGGCGAGATCGAGCTGCGTGATGCCGGCTTCCAGCGATTGCCATGCGAGCGGCGAGCGCTTGCCCTGCTGCAGGGCGAGGTCGTTGATCGTTGCGGTGGTCGTTTGCAACGTGAGGTTGAAGCTCTTGCCCCAGTCCGCGAGCAACTGGCCATCCGCATCCAGCGTGCCCTTGGCCAGCTCGGCGTTGAGCATCGGTGGCGCCAGCGGCAACAACGGCGGCAGGCCCACGCCTTTCAGGCCCAGCTTGCCGTCGTAGCGGCTGTTCGCCACGTCGAGCTTGCCGCTCAACGCGAGGCTGCCGCCGTTCAGCGTGGTGGCGATATCGAGCGCAGCCGGTGGTGCGGCGATCGTGGACAGGCCGCGCAGCGTGCCGTGGATGTTTTCCAGCGCCAGCGTGGCGGGCTTGTGACCGCTGGCGTCGGTGTATTCGAAACGGCCGCCTTGCAGGGTCAGCGCGGCGATGCCCACTTCGGTGGCGGGCGTGGCGGCCTTGGCCGGTGCAGCGGGCTTCGCAGAGTCGCCGCCGGTCAGCGCATCGAAATTGCTGTGGCCGCCGGCCGTGCGGGTGTAGTGCAGGCTGAGGCCATTGAGCAACACGGCGCCGAGACGGTAGCGCGACAACAGGGGCTCCACGTCGGCCAGCGCGGCGTCGGCGTGGGCCAGTTCAAGCAGCGGTGCGTTGTCGGGCGTGGCCAGTGCGAAGTCGTCGAGTTGCAGTTGGCCGCCGAGACGCACCTGCGGGCCGGATTTCGCCTGCACGAACTGCAGGTCGAGCTTGCCGGACAACTGGCCACGCGGAATCGCCACCGGCAACTTCGCCGGCACGTAGCCGAGGTAGCGCGGCAGGTCGAGGTGATCCAGCGAGAAGCTGATGTCCGACTCGAGGCTGTCCGCGAACGGTTTGGTCTGGCCGGCGATGCGCAACGGGCTGCCGTCCACGTTCATCGCCAGCAGCGGCTGCACGAACACGTCGGTGTCGCGCGGCAGGTTGGCGATGAACGGGATGCCCAGGTCGAGATGGTCGATGTGGTGCGTGGCGTTCGACACCGCGTCGGTGAAGGCGATGTCGCCATCGGTGACGCTGATGTTGGACAGCGCGAAGCGCGCTGGCTGGCTGCCCGGCTTCGGCGGACCGCCGGCGAATTTGGTGATCAGGTCGGAGAAGTTGAACTGCTGCGGCGCGGTGCGCGCGATGTGCAGCTGCGGATGCTGCAGCGAGAGTTCGTCGAGGATCGGCGCCAGGCGGAACAGCGAGCTCCACGAGGCATTGACCACGGTGCGGTCGATGTCCACGAACGGCGAACGGCCATCGCGGTCGCCGATGTGCAGCTTGTCCAGTTCCAGCCGCAGGGTGAACGGATCCAGGTGCACCGCGTCCACGCTGACCGGGCGGTCGAGCAGGGCGGTGAGCCGGGTCTGCAACTGGCTCCTGATGATCGGTGGAGCGACCAGGAAACCGAGCAGGCCGAACACAACCAGCACGATGGCAATCACCAGCACGGTCTTGCGCGTGCGCCGCGAGCGATACAGCCGTCCGGCGCGGTCGCGCGCCATCGCCAGAGGGGAAGCTGCTGGGCGAGGATCGTTCATGATCGCGGTATCCCGTTGCGCGTCGACCGTGAAAGTTTACGTGAAAGGAAAATCGGCGGCGTGGCTCACTTTCCTTCGCGCTTCGTTGCGGCCTGCATGGCCTGTTGCAGGGAGTGGAAACCCACGCCAAACGCAAGGACATGCACCAATTGACCGCTTCAACCCCCGGGAGTAGAAGTCCGGATAGCCACGACAACGCGGCATTTGCAGGAGCGAAGCCATGAAACGTGCAAATGGGCTACTGCTTGGCCTTGCCGTATCGATGTTGTTCGGAGCGGGTGTCGCCGCCCACGATGCTTCGCCGGCAAGTCTTCCCCAATCGGCAGCCAGTGGCGCCACCCAGGCCCGGTCCGGCACGGTCACGAACATTCCCCTGCTGGTGATCGTGACCAACAAGGGGCAGGTTCGCGACATCCAGCATTCGCAGCGCTTGCCCACGCAGGTGAACCAGCTGCTCTGGAACAGCGTGCAGGACTGGACCAGGTCACCCGCCCGCGTCAACGGCAAGCGTGTCACGGCGCAGGTTTACATGGATGTGGCCTTGCACGCGGAGCCGCGGGCCGACGGCAGTTCCAACGTCTATTTCACCCTGGCCTCGATCGGCCCGGTCATGCGCGGCTACTGGAGAATGCGCGGCGACCGCATCAACGGTCCGTGCGAGATGGTGACGGGCAACATGACCGCCGGCGTCGGTGGTACTGGCGCCTGGTGCACGTTCAAGCTCACGGCGGGAATTCCGTCGACGGCGACCGGGACACCTTCCGCCAAATGACGACCATGAAAAACGGGCCGGCTTCTGAAGCCGGCCCGTTTCGCTCGCATCCAACGCATCAGTTCCAGGAACAGACGACCTTGCCGCAGGTACCGGCATCCATCAGGTCGAAGCCCTTCTGGAAATCGTCGATGTGGATCTGGTGGGTGAGCGCCTTCTGCAGCGGGAAGCCGGTCAGCACCATCTGGGTCATCTTGTACCAGGTCTCGTACATGCGGCGGCCGTAGATGCCCTGCAGGGTGAGGCCCTTGAAGATCACCTTGTCCCAGTCGATGCCGGCGCCGCGCGGCATGATGCCGAGCATGGCGACCTTGCCGCCGTGGTACATGCAGTCGAGCATGTCGCCGAACGCGCGCGGGTTGCCGCTCATTTCCAGACCCACGTCGAAGCCTTCCATGTGCAGATCCTTCATCACGTCCTTCAGCGACTGGTTGGCCACGTTCACCACGCGGGTGGCGCCCATGTCGGCGGCCAGCTTGAGGCGGTAGTCGTTGATGTCGGTGACCACCACGTTGCGCGCGCCCACGTGCTTGGCGATGCCGGCGGCAATGATGCCGATCGGGCCCGCGCCGGTGATCAGCACGTCTTCGCCGATCAGGTCGAACTCCAGCGCGCAGTGCGCGGCGTTGCCGTAGGGGTCGAAGAACGCGGCCAGCTCCGACGGGATCTGGTCCGGGATCGGCCACAGGTTCGAGGCCGGCATGGTCATGTATTCGGCAAACGCGCCGTTGCGGTTCACGCCGATGCCGATGGTGTTCGGGCACAGGTGCTGGCGGCCGGCGCGGCAGTTGCGGCAGTGGCCGCACACGATGTGGCCTTCGGCCGAGACGCGGTCGCCGATCTTGTAGCCGGTGACGCCGGGGCCGATCTCCACGATGCGGCCGACGAACTCGTGACCGATGGTCAGGCCCGGCTTGATCGTGCGCTGGCTCCACTCGTCCCACTTGTAGATGTGCAGGTCGGTGCCGCAGATCGCGGTCTTCTCCAGCTTGATCAGCACCTCGTTCGGGCCGACTTCGGGCACCGGCACCTCTTCCATCCAGATGCCTTTCTCGGCGTGGCGCTTCACCAGGGCTTTCATCGTCTGCGGCATGAGGGGGAATCCAGTGGCTGGCCCGAACGGGCGGGGAAAGACCGCGATTATAAATCCACGGCCGCCGTCGCCGCGCCCCGGGCGGCTACTGGTCGATGCGCACGTAGTTGCGGTGGAACACCACCGGGCGTTGCAGGAACCCCGGCTGCCACTGTTCGGTGACTTGCAGGGCATGCCCGTCGGCGGAGCGCGACCAGGTTTCGTCGAGATGGCTGCCGTCGTTGAATTGCAGGCTGAAGCGCAGGTCCTGGCCGGCATCCTGCCGGTGGGCGATGGCGTTGCCGTCCAGCGTGTGCCGGTCGCGGCCGCTGACCGGCACGGCCAGTTGCTCGCCGTTTTCGAGCCTGGCCTGCAGCGCGTCGGCATCCTGCTGCACGATCAGCACGGCGTCGTTGGCCAGGGTGGGCGGCAGTTTGAGCATGTCGTCGTCGCTGAACGAATCGGCCGACGTGCTGCTGGCGTCCGCCTTGCCACCGCCGTGCCCGTGCCCGCCGCCACCCATGCCGCCTGAATGGCCGCCTCCCATCCCGCCGCGTCCGCCCGAGTGGCCGGAATGGATGCCTTGTTGCGACGAGTTGCCGCTGGACGAGGCGCTGGCCGGTGCCACGCTGGGGGATTGCTCGTGCCGCAACTCGGCACGCAGCATGGCGGTGACCTGCTCCGGACTGTCGCTGCCCGTGTCGTTGAGGCGCCACAGGCCATTGAAGTCGGGCAGTGCGATGGGCTGTTGCGCGATGGCCCAGGTGCTTGCGGCGACCAGGGCGGAGGCGAGGAGGGCGGCGATCAGGGGGCTGGACTTGGGCATGCAGGGGCAAACGCGCGAGACGGTTTGTCGATTACAGGCAGGCCATGCCGGGTTCTATCCACAGCGGATGTGGATACGCACGGGACAAGCATGTGGACAACTCCGTTTCACGCCGTTGTCACAGGCACTTGCCACGCATTGGCGAAGTTTTGTCCAGCTGCGTTCGGCTACGCTTGCGCATCCGCTGCCGTCACGACCCGCATGAGCCTCGACGCACGTCCCCTCGCGATCTTCCTGATGGGCCCCACCGCCTCGGGCAAGACCGCGCTCGCCTGCGAGCTGGCGGACCGCTTCCCGCTGGGCCTGCTCAGCGTGGATTCGGCGCTGGTGTATCGCGGCCTCGACATCGGTGCGGCCAAGCCGGATGCGGCCACGCTGGCGCGCCATCCGCATGCGCTGATCGACATACGCGATCCGGCGCAACCGTATTCCGCGGCGGAGTTCCGCGACGATGCGCTGGCGGCCATGCGCGGAATCACGGCGCAGGGCAGGGTGCCGCTGCTGGTCGGCGGCACCGGCCTGTATTTCCGTGCGCTGCAGCGTGGGCTTTCCGAGCTGCCCGAGGCCGATCCTGCCGTCCGCGCGCGACTGGCGGACGAGGCCGCACGCATCGGTTGGCCGGCCATGCATGCGCGACTGGCGCAACGCGATCCCGCCGCCGCCGCGCGCATTGGCCGGAACGATGCCCAGCGCCTGCAACGTGCGCTCGAAGTGATCGAGTTGAGCGGGCGGCCATTGTCCGAGCTGCAGCGCGGCGGCAGCGGCGGGGTATTTCCGTGGCGGGTGCTCAAGCTGGCGCTGTTGCCGGCGGATCGCCGGCCGCTGCATACGCGCATTGCGCAGCGTTTCGACGCGATGCTGGCGGCAGGCTTCCTCGAGGAAGTGCGCGTGCTGCGCAAGCGTGGCGACCTGCATGCCGACCTGCCGGCGATACGCGCGGTGGGTTACCGGCAGGGCTGGGAATACCTGGACGGCCAAGGCGATGCCGCGGACTTCCGCGACCGCGCGATCTTCGCCACCCGGCAACTGGCCAAGCGGCAGATCACCTGGCTGCGCGCCGAGCTGGACGCGCGCGTGCTCGACCCGGAGCTGGCGCCACCGCTCGCGCGGGCCGCCGAAGCCGTGCGGCCGTTTCTTGGAGCGACGGGCCGAAGCGGCGGTGATTCCGTGCGCCATCGCCCGGAAAACCCCCTTCCTTCAAGCCCTTGAACCCGGTTAACATCGATTCCGTTGGGCCGGGGCGCCAATGGCGTTTTTTCCCCGGTCCGGGTGCCGCTCAGGGGAGAACAAGAAATGTCCAAGGGACAATCGCTGCAGGATCCTTTCCTCAATGCCTTGCGCCGCGAACGCGTGCCGGTGGCCATCTACCTGGTGAATGGCATCAAGCTGCAGGGTACGGTCGAGTCTTTCGACCAGTTCGTGGTGTTGCTGCGCAACCAGGTCAGCCAGATGGTGTACAAGCACGCCATCTCGACCGTGGTGCCCAGCCGCAACGTGCGTATCGGCACCGGCCACGAGGGCCACGAGGCGCATGTCGACGCAGCTCCCTCGGCCGACGCCACGGATGCTTGATTGACGGCCGGTTGGCCCATATGAAGGCAGGGTCGTCCCGACTCCGCCCATTCGCAGAGGCCGCCATCCCACGTGTTTGATCGTCAGAAGAAAGGCGAACGCGCCGTACTCGTGCTGCCGCACGCGCGCGGCAGCGGCGATGCCGAGCGTCGCGCGGCCGAATTCGCGGAGCTGGTCAAGTCGGCCGGCGCCGAGGTGCTGGGCAGTATTTCCGCGCGCGTGGAAGTACCCAATCCGCGCTTTTACATCGGCAGCGGCAAGGCCGATGAAGTGGCCGAGATGGTGCGTGCGCTGGAGGCCGACCTGGTGCTGGTCGACCACCTGCTCAGCCCGGTGCAGGAGCGCAATCTGGAGAAGCACCTCAGTGCGCGCGTGGTCGATCGCGCCGGCCTGATCCTGGACATCTTCGCCCAGCGCGCTCGCTCGCACGAAGGCAAGCTGGAAGTGGAGCTGGCCCAGCTCAAGCACGTCGCCACCCGGCTGGTGCGCGGCTGGACCCACCTGGACGCCCAGCGCGGCGGCGCGATCGGCAACCGCGGCCCCGGCGAAACCCAGCTGGAAACCGACCGCCGCCTGCTCGCCGAACGGGTGAAGCAGCTCACCAAACGCCTCGAAAAAGTGCAGACCCAGCGCGGCCAGCAGCGCCGCGCGCGTCTGCGCAACACGGTGCCGCGGGTGGCCCTGGTGGGCTATACCAATGCCGGCAAGTCCACCTTGTTCAACACGCTCACCGCCGGCGGCGTGTATGCCGCCGACCAGTTGTTCGCCACGCTCGATCCCACCGTGCGCCGGCTCGACGACCTCGCCTGCGGCCCGGCGGTGATCGCCGACACCGTGGGTTTCATCCGCGAGTTGCCGCACGACCTCGTCGCGGCTTTCCGCGGTACGCTGGCCGAGGCGCGCGACGCCGACCTGCTGCTGCATGTCAGCGATGCCGCCGACGAGGAGCGCGAGCCGCTGCGCCGCGTGGTCGACCAGGTGCTGGAGGAGATCGGCGCGGGCGACGTGCCGCAGCTGCGCGTCTTCAACAAGATAGATTTGATGGGTAGTACGGGTGCCGGCGGTGACGCCAGTGCCGGCGTCCCTGCCGGCGAAGATCAAGCAGGCGCCGCTCCGGATGTGGCGGCTCGCGAAACGGCCATGCAACCGCGCATCGATCGCGACGCCGAGGGCAAGCCGCAGGCCGTGTGGCTGTCGGCTGCCACCGGCGCGGGTATCGAACTGTTGCGCCAGGCGCTGGGCGAGCTGCTCGGCGGCGAGCGGGTGCAGTCCGAGTTGCGCCTGCCGCTGACGGCGGGCCGGTTGCACGCGCGGCTGAAGGCCGCCGGTGCGATCGCCGGCGAGCAGGTGGACGAGCACGGCTGGTGCCTGCGCATCGACGCGCCGCGCAGCGTGATCGCGCCGCTCAACGGTGGCAGTACCGCAGAAAACGAACTGCTGCGCGGGCTGCTGGCCGGCGTGGCATCCTGATTTCGCCCGGTTCTGCTAAAATGCCCAGCGTTTGTGCTGCCGAAAAACCTCGGTCGCCGCATCGACACGCGATCCCCTCACGCCACATGCGATTTCCCTTATCCACGATGCGTTCCGGCGCAGTTTGCCGGCCTCCCAAGCGCCCCCCAGGAGACTGACAATGGCTTGGAACGAACCCGGTGGCGGGCAGCGCGACCCATGGAACCGGCAGCGCCCGAATAACGGCGGCCTGGCGCCGGACCAGTGGCTGAAGAGCTTCGGCAAGCATCTCGGCAAGCTGGGCCGTGGCCCCGGCGGCATCCTCGTCGCGATCGTCGTGGTCGTCGTGGTGTTCCTGCTGATGAGCAGCTACACCATCATCGACGCGCGCCAGGTCGGCGTGGTGCTGCGTTTCGGCGAGTACTCGCGCACCTTGCCGCCCGGCTTCCACCTCAAGCTGCCCAACCCGGTCGAGACGGTGGACAAGGTCGAGGCCACGGGCATCCGTTCGGTCAACGACCGCGTTTCCATGCTCACCCGCGACGAGAACATCATCACCATCGACTTCACCGTGCAGTACCAGGTGGACGATGCGTACAAGTACCTGTTCTCGGTGAGCGACCCGGACGGCAGCGTGAGCGCGGCGGCCGAGGCCGCGGTGCGTTCGGTGGTCGGCGGCAGCGACATGGACCAGGTGCTTTCCGCCGATGGCGCGACCCTGGTGACCGAGGCGCAGCAGGCGCTGCAGAAGACGCTGGACGGCTACAACTGCGGCCTGCGCGTCACCGAGGTGAGTTTCCAGAACGTGGCGCCGCCGGCCGAGGTGAAGGACGCCTTCGACGACGTCAACAACGCGCGCGAGGACAAGCAGAGCATCGAGAACGCCGCGCTGGCCTACGCCAACAAGGTGGTGCCGGTGGCGCGCGGCGACGCGTCGCGCATCGCCGCCGAGGCCGAGGGCTACAAGGCCGAGCGCATCGCGCGCGCGCAGGGCGACACCGCCCGTTTCGACCTGCTGCTCAAGGAATACAAGGCCGCGCCCGTGGTGACGCGCAAGCGGCTGTGGCTGGAGACGATGGAAAAAGTGGCGGCCGACAATCCCAAGGTGATCGACGGCTCCGGCGGCCGCAACATCATCAACCTGCCCGGCGGCAACCATGCGCATCCTGCGCCGGACGACGGCGGCAAGGCCGCCGCGGTGGTCGCGCCCGCCGCGGCCAGTTCCACCGGCGATGCCGCCACGGACAAGGGAGGCCAGCCATGAAGGGCGTCATTGCGATCCTCGTCGTCGTGCTGCTGGCGCTGCTCGGCCTCAACAGCGTGTTCGTGGTGGGCGAGGGGCAGAGCGCGCTGCTGCTGCAGTTCGGCCGCATCGTGCACGCCGACTACCCGC
Source organism: Rhodanobacter sp. DHB23 (assembly GCF_014842975.1). Classification (GTDB taxonomy): domain Bacteria; phylum Pseudomonadota; class Gammaproteobacteria; order Xanthomonadales; family Rhodanobacteraceae; genus Rhodanobacter_A. The sequence continues at coordinate 193,500 of NZ_JACYXK010000024.1, forward strand.
CGGGCCTGCACGTCAAGCTGCCGGTGATCCAGCAGGTGCTGCACTTCGACAAGCGCATCCTGTCGCTGGACGCGCAGCCGGAGCGCTACTTCACCTCCGAGAAGAAGAGCGTCAACGTCGACTTCTACGTGAAGTGGCGCATCGCCGACAACGCGGACTACTACCGCGCCACCGGCGGCGACCAGTTGCAGGCCGAGCAGCGGCTGACCCCCATCGTGAAGGACGCGCTGCGCTTCGAGTTCAACGCGCGCACGCTGCAGGAGCTGATCTCCGGCGGCCGCAAGGACATCACCCAACGCGTGCGCCAGCAGACCGATGCCTCCGCACGCAAGAACCTCGGCATCGCCGTGGTGGACGTGCGCATCAAGCGCATCGACCTGCCCGACGAGGTGAGCGAATCGGTGTACAAGCGGATGAAGGCCGAGCGCCTGCAACTGGCCAACGAGCTGCGCTACACCGGTCAGGAGGCGGCCGAGAAGATCAAGGCCGATGCCGACCGCCAGGGCCAGGTGCTGCGCGCAGACGCCGAGCGCGACGCCGCCAAGGTGCGCGGCGAGGGCGATGCGCAGGCCGCGGCGATCTACGCGCAGTCGTACAGCCAGGATCCCGAGTTCTTCGCGTTCTACCGCAGCCTCGCCGCCTACAGGAAGGCGTTCGAGGGCGGCAACGGCGTGTTGATCATGAAGCCCGATTCCGAATTCCTGCATTACTTCGGCAACCCCGACGCGGCGAAGCATTGACGCCATCGCGGCGGCCGGCGAACCACTTCAACATTCGAGCGAGAACACCATGGGCAAGTCAGTCGTAATCCTCGGCGCGCAATGGGGCGACGAAGGCAAGGGCAAGATCGTCGACCTGCTGACCGAGCGGGTCAGCGCGGTGGCACGTTTCCAGGGCGGCCACAACGCCGGCCACACCCTGGTCATCAAGGGCAAGAAGACCGTGCTGCACCTGATTCCCTCGGGCATCCTGCGCGACGACGCGCAGTGCCTGATCGGCAACGGCGTGGTGCTGTCGCCGCAGGCGCTCAAGCAGGAGATCGAGGAGCTGGAGGCGCAGGGCGTGGAAGTGCGCTCGCGCCTGAAGATCAGCCCGGCGACGCCGCTGATCATGCCGTACCACATCGCCGTCGACAAAGCGCGCGAAGTGGCCGCCGGCAAGAGCGCGATCGGCACCACCGGCCGCGGCATCGGCCCCGCCTATGAAGACAAGGTGGCCCGCCGCAGCGTGCGCGTGGCCGACCTGATGTACCCGCACGAGCTGCCGGAGAAGCTCAAGGCCGCGGTGGATTACCACAACTTCATCCTCACCCAGTGGCTGAAGGCCGAGCCGGTGGACTACGACACCGTGCTGAAGGACGCGCTGGCCTACGGTGAGTTCATCCGCCCGATGGTCGACGACGTCGCCACCATCCTGCACGACGTGCGCAAGGAAGGCGGTCACATCCTGTACGAAGGCGCGCAGGGCGCGCTGCTCGACATCGACCACGGCACCTATCCGTACGTCACCTCGTCCAACACCACCGTCGGCGGCGCGCTGGCCGGCACCGGCGTGGGCGCGGGCGACATCGACTACGTGCTGGGCATCTGCAAGGCCTACGCCACGCGCGTGGGCGGCGGCCCGTTCCCCACCGAGCTGCACGACGAGATGGGCGAACGCCTGCGCAAGGTCGGCAACGAGTTCGGCGCCAGCACCGGCCGTCCGCGCCGCTGCGGCTGGATCGACTTGGTCGCGCTGAAGCGCGCGGTGCAGATCAACGGCATCAACGGCCTCGCCATCACCAAGCTCGACGTGCTCGACGGCCTGGAGACCATCAAGGTCTGCATCGCCTACGAATACCGCGGCAAGCGCCGCGAGCTGGCGCCGCTGGATGCGGACGGCTGGGACGAGTGCAAGCCGGTGTACCTGGAGTTCCCGGGCTGGAGCGAGTCCACCGCGGGTATCCGCGAGTGGGACAAGCTGCCGCCCGCAGCCCGCGCCTACCTGCGCGCGGTGGAGGAGCTCTCGGGCTGCAAGCTCTCCATCGTCGCCACCGGCGCCGACCGCGACGACACCATCGTGCTGGACGATCCGTTCGCCTGATCGATGCCCGCAGCCGGTGAAACAAGCAAAAGCCCCGCATTGCGGGGCTTTTGCTTTGGCTACACTCGCTTGGATCGGCCCTGCGCGACCCCATCTCGGTTCGCGTCGATCCCGAGCGGAGACCTGCCATGTCCGTGTATCGCAAGACACCCGAAGCCATCGCCCGACTGACGCCCGAGCAATACCGCGTCACCCAGGAGAACGCCACCGAATACCCCGGCACGGGCGAATACCTGCACACCACCGCCGTGGGCATCTACGTGGACGTGGTGTCGGGCGAGCCGCTGTTCGCCTCCAGCGACAAGTTCGAATCGCATTGCGGCTGGCCCAGCTTCACCAAGCCGCTGGCGCCGGCCAGCGTGCAGGAGTTGCGCGACGCCTCGCACGGCATGATCCGCACCGAGGTGCGCTCGTCGCAGGGCGACAGCCACCTGGGCCATGTTTTTCCGGACGGTCCCGCCGAACGCGGCGGCCTGCGCTACTGCATCAACTCCGCCTCGCTGCGTTTCGTGCCGCGTGCCGAGATGGAAGCCGAAGGCTACGGCGCATGGCTGGACCAGGTGGAGGGCGCATGATGGCCACCGAACGCGCCGTACTCGCCGGCGGCTGCTTCTGGGGCGTGCAGGAGTTGCTGCGCAAGCTGCCGGGCGTGCTGTCCACCCGCACGGGCTATGCCGGCGGCGACGTGCCCGACGCCACCTATCGCCACCACGGGACGCATGCCGAGGCGGTGGAGATCGTGTTCGATCCCGCGCGCATCGGTTACCGCGAGCTGCTGGAATTCTTCTTCCAGATCCACGACCCGAGTACGCCGAACCGGCAGGGCAACGATCGCGGCAGTTCCTACCGCTCGATGATCCTGTATGCCGACGAAGCGCAGAAACGCGTCGCCGGGGACACCATCGCCGACGTGGATGCCTCCGGCCTGTGGCCGGGGCGCGTGGTCACCGAGGTCCGACAGCTGGGCGATTTCTGGGAAGCCGAGCCGGAGCACCAGGATTACCTGCAGCATTACCCCACCGGCTACACCTGCCATTTCGTGCGGCCCGGCTGGCGTTTGCCGCGCCGGGCGGACGGTACCGGGCGCTGATGCGGGCAGGCCGTCCTCATCCATGCGCATGGTGACATCGGCCGCCGGGCCAAAGTGAAGAAGGCCCCGCATGCGGGGCCTTCTTCCGTTCTGCATGGGCACCAGCCCGATTGCCGTGGCCTCATGCATGGGCCAAGGCTTCAATGCCCCTGTGCGCCAGCCTGCGCATTGCCGCCGGCCTGTGCCGAGGCGGAGACGCCGCTGCCGCCGAGCGAACCGCCGGCGCTGGCCTGGCCGTTGGCGCCCGTCGTGCTGTTCGTATCGGAAGCGGAGGTGGCATTGGCGCTGGTATTGCCGCTGGCGGTACCGGTGCCCGATGCATTGGCGGTCGGGCTGGTGTTGCCGACGGCATTGGCGGTCTGCGACGACGAAGCCGATCCGTTGCCCGCGGCCTGCGTGCCGGAAGCCGCCGCCTGCGTCACGCCGCCAGCGACTTGCGAGCCCAGCCCGCGGGCCGAGGACACGCCGTTGCTGGCAGCCTGCCGGGCCGCGCCGATGCCCGATTGGGCGGCGTCCTCGGCCTGCGTGCCGGCATTGCCGGCTGCGTCCCGTGCGCCATCCACCGCATTCGTGGCGCCCTGTCTGGCCGTGGAAACGGCCGGACGCGCCTGGCTGGCGGTGGCGCTTGCGGCATTGCTCACGCCGTTGTCCACGCCGGAACCAGCGATGCTGCCGGAGGCGGACGTCCCCAGCCCGGCGGTGCCGTTCAGCGCGGCCTGGCCTGCATTGGCGCCGGCGCTGCCGGCGAGCTGGCCGGCGCCGCTGGCGGTCGCCTGGCCGCCCGACTGGCTGGCGGTCTGCTTCACTGCACTGGTCGCCGTCGAGGCGGTCGACGCAGCGCGCCGGCGCAGGTGCTCGGCGCGCATTTCCGCCGAGCTCGGGTCGATGTCGGGCATGCCGAAGTTGCCCGTCCCTTGCGCCGAGCCGCTGAGCTGGCCGTTCAACTGGCCCATCGTCCCGCGGAGTTGGCCGGCTGCTCCGCCGAGCAGGCCGCCACCCAGGTGCTGGGCATGGGCGTTGCCCATCGAGGCCAGGGCAAGCGCGCCGGTGCACAGGGCGATGCCGAGGGTCTTGTTGCCGAAGGTCGTGTTGCGCATGGTGGAGCCTCCTGCCGGCGGCGAATCCGCGGCTTCCAGAGGCCATTACGAGTGCCGCCGGAACATCCTTCCATGCTGCCGGGACGTGGTTGTTCCGCGTTCAGCTTCAGGGCAGGAGCAGGCCGTGGCCGCAGCGCGAGCCGTCGCCCCTGGCATCGAGCGCGCGGGCTTCGCCGATCAGGCTCTGCACTACCTGGGCCGCGGCACCGGGTTGGGGAGCGTCCAGCACATGGGCGGCCTTGCGCGCCACGATGGGTGCTGCGAACGAGGTGCCACGCAGCATGTCGCGGCCACTGCCGACCACGCCCAGTGCACAGAAAGCCACCTGCCTGCCGCTGGCGGACTCGGGCAGCACGCGGCCGTGCGCGTCGACGGCGCCGACGCCGATTACGCCGGGGTAGGCCGCCGGGAACAACGGCGGCGCGGCGGGGCCGTCGTTGCCGGCGGCACTGACCAGCACGTGGCCACGCGCGATCATCGCCTGCACCGCGCGCGCGAGCACCGGGTTGTCGGGTCCGACCAGGCTGATGTTGACCACCGTCACGCGCTCGCGGTCCATCCAGGCGAGCGCGTCCACCAGCCGCGAGGTGGCGCCGCCGACCTCGTCGCCGCACCACAGGTCGGCGGCATGCAGGGTGTCCGTGTCGCCGGCGACGAGGCGCGCGGCGACGGCCGTGCCATGCCGCGACGCGGCCGGCGTGCTGCAGCCATGCGCCTCGATGTGCGCGTGCGCCAGCGCGGGATCGGCCGGATCGATGCCGCCGTCGATCATCCCGACGTCGCGCGCCGGCGCGGCTGGCAAGGACGAAGAAGCGCTTGCGGCGGGCACCGTGTCGCTGCCGCCCGCGGGGAGGTAGAGATGCTGGTAGGCGAGCGTGGCATCCGGCGCGGCCCGTTGCAGCATGCGCATGGCCTTGCGCGTGCTGCGTCCACGGGTGTCGTGCAGCACCGCGAGGTCCAGCCCTAGCATCGCATCCGTCGAGGCCTGGCGATCCACGGTGAAGCCCTGCGCCTGCACCGCATCGAGCTGGGCGTCCGACATGCCCATGGCGAGGAATTCGCCGCGCAGGATCGGTGCCCCCGCGGGATCCACGGTGACGCGTTGGGGTTCCTTGCGCAGCAGCGCATCGACCTGCACCTTCAGGCCGAGGGCCAGCGGCCGTCGCAGCAGGTCATCGACATCCTGCAGGCCCACGCCGGGCAAGGCAGTGGTCGGGGGGGCGGTTGGAAGCGGCAGGTTCGGCAGTCGCTGCTGCAGCGGCCCCAGCAGTTGCGCCTGCGCAGGGGCGCTGCCGCCCAGTGCGAGCGCGATGGCCAGCAGCGGAATGGACAGCGCGCAGGCACGACGCAAGGGCATTGCCGGACACCTCGGGAACGACGGGGGCGGATGCTAGCATGCGTCTTCTTTACGCCCTCGAACCGCCCCGATGCGCGCGAGGGAAGGAATCCACCCCGCCAGACGTAGTGGAAGGTGATGCGTGCATTCGAGCGATGCCGTGCGCGAAGGGCTGATTGCATTGCTGCCGCGGCTGCGACGACTGGCGCGGGCGCTGGCGGGGCAGGTGGCCGATGCCGACGACCTGGTGCAGGTGGTGCTGGAGCGTGCGCTGGCGCGGTCCGCGCAATGGCGACCGGATGCCGCGCTGGACAAGTGGGTGTTCGCGATTGCGCGCAACGCCTGGCGGGACGAGTTGCGTGCGCGCGGCAGGGAGCAGCATCTGTTCGCGCCGGAGGAAGCTGGCGGCATGGTGGCCGATGGCAGCGAGGCGCGGCACGCACAGCAGATGGAACTGGCGCAGGCGCTGGCGATGCTGCCGCCGGACCATCGCGAAGTGGTGGCGCTGGTGCTGGTCGAGGGCTTGTCCTACGACGAGGCCGCGGTCTTGCTGGAGGTGCCGGTGGGCACCGTCACCAGCCGCCTGGCCCGTGCCCGCGCCACCTTGCAGGCCCATCTCGGGAACGACGCATGACAGCGATAGACGACGACATCCTGCAGGCTTACGTGGACGGCGCGCTCGATGCGGTGGATGCCGCGCGCGTCGATGCGGCGCTGGCGCAGGACGAGGCGCTGGCCCGCCGCGTGCGGCAGCTGCGTGCGCTGGATGCGCGACTGCGCGCTGCGTTCGATCCGGTGCTGGACGAGCCGGTGCCCGAACGCCTGTCCGCCCTGCTGCAGCCGGCGACCGCGCCGGTCGTGCCGTTCACCGTGCTGGAGGGCGGGCGCGGCGCGGGTGCCGTCCGTCGCCGCGCGCCGCGCCGTTGGCTGCTGCCGGGCGCCGCGCTGGCGGCATCGGTGACCCTGCTCGCCGCAGGCCTGTGGTGGTGGCAGTCCGGCGGCGGATGGGTACGCACACAGGGCGGCCGGCAGTTCGCGGCAGGGGCGCTCACCCATGCGCTCGACAACGAACTGGCGAGCGAGCCGGATGCGCATGCGGCGGTCGCGATCGGCCTCAGCTTCCGCGGCAAGGACGGACAGGTCTGCCGCAGCTTCACCGTCCGCACGCCGCCGGCGCGTGCCGGGCTGGCCTGCCACACGCCGGCGGGCTGGGAGTTGCCCGTGCTGGGTCCGGCGGTTCCCTCCGAAGGCGGTGAGCTGCGCCAGGCCGCGAGCGACCTGCCGCCCGCCGTGCAGGCGGCGATCGATGCCCGCCTGGGCGGCGAGGTCTTCGACGCGCAGCAGGAACGGGCGGCACGCGCGGCGGGGTGGCGCTGAAGCAGCGGGCATCGTGGCGCGGCCTAGGGAGACTCCGATTTTGCTCGTCATCCCAGCGGAAGCTGGACAAGCGCATGGCGCGCAGAACGCCCGCAGGGCGGCCCCGAAGGGGCGAGCCCAGCGAGTCATCCAGTGCTCGTGTTTCCTTGAGAGCTAAAGGCACTGGATGACCAGCTTCGCTGTTGTGAAGCGCCTCCGGCTTCCGCCGGAATGACGAGCAGAAAACCGGTTATTCAGACCTTCCCTGGCGTTCCTTCGCGAAGTTGGCCGTGCGCATGCAGGCATCGAACGCGACGTTGCGCAGGCCGATGCCGGTGCTGTCGATGGCATACGCCGGAGCAACGGTGGCGTGCACGCGGCAATTGCGCTCGGCATGCAGGCGCTGCACGCTGCGGTCGATGGGCGGCAGGGTGCAGGCGGCCAGGCCAAGGCCGGCCAGGCCGACAAGCGTCAGCTTCAGCATGATGGGTTCTCCCGGAGGCTAGGGTGCCGGCGTGGTCCGCACATGGCGAACCGCGCGGGCTGGCTCACATGTTGCGGAACAGCGCCATGAAGGGTTGGCTCACGGTGAGGGTCTCGGGGCGCTGCCTGAGGCGCACGGTGCCCTTGCCGCTGTCGTCGCGCACGATCGAGGCGATCGCTTTCAGGTTGACGATGGTGGAGCGGTGGATCTGCTTGAACACGGCGGGGTCGAGCTGCTCCAGCAGTTCGCGGATCGGTTTGCGCAGCAGCGCCTCGCCGTCGGCGGTCATCGCCACGGTGTACTTGTGGTCGGCGCGGAAGTAGGCGACGTCGTCCACCATGATCAGCCGCGTCTCGCGGCCGGTACCGGCGGTGATCCAGGTGAGCGGTGCGGCGCCGGTCTGCGCGGCGCCTTGCGCCAGTTCGCGCAACAGCAGGGCGAGGTCGCCGCGTGCGGCCTGGCCGGCGGCGGCGCGGCGCTTCAGGCGTTCGACCGTGGCGGCGAGCCGCTCGATGGTGACGGGCTTGAGCAGGTAGTCGATCGCACCGCGCTCGAAGGCGTCGACGGCGTACTGGTCGTAGGCGGTGGTGAACACCACCTGCGTGGCGGGGCTGGCTTCGGCGGCGGCAGCAGCCACCTCAAGGCCGCTGAGGCCGGGCATGCGGATGTCGAGGAAGGCCACGTCCGGCTGCTGCGCGGCGATGGCGTCCAGCGCGTCGGCGCCGTTTTCGCATTCGGCGATCACGTCCAGTTCCGGCCAAGCCTCGCCGAGCAGGCGGCTCAGCGCCTCGCGCAGCAGCGGTTCGTCCTCGGCGATCACGGCGCGGGTCATGGCTGCGATTCCGTTGGGATCGTCGCCGCCTGTTGCACCGGCACGGTGAGCGTGGCGGCGACGCCGTCGGGCACGTTGGCCAGCACCGCCAGCGAGGCGCGCGGCCCGTACACGAGTTGCAGCCGTTCGCGCACGTTCTTCAGGCCGATGCCGGTGCCGCCGCCCGCCGCGCCGAAGCCCTGGCCGTCGTCGGCCACGGTGACCGCCACGCTGCCGTTGTCGCGGCGGGCGAGGATCCACACGGTGCCGCCGCCGGGCTTGGGTTCCAGGCCGTGCTTGATCGCGTTCTCCACCAGGGTCTGCAGCATCATCGGCGGCAGCGTGACGGCGCGCAGCGCGTCGGGTACTTCGATCTTCATCTCCAGTCGCGCGCCCATGCGGATCTTCAGGATCTCCAGGTAGGCGCGCGCGCGTTCCAGTTCCTCGCCCAGCGTGGAAAGCGTTTCCTCCGCGCTGGGCAGCGAGTGGCGCAGGTACTGGATGAGATGGCCCAGCATGCGGTCGGCCTGCGCCGGTTCGGTGCGCGTGAGGTATTGCGCGCTGGTCAGCGTGTTGTAGAGGAAATGCGGTTCCACCTGCGCGTGCAGCAGGCTGAGCCTGGCCTGCGCCAGCTCCTTGTCGGTGGCGGCCTGGGTGGCGGCCTGCTGTTCGCGGCGGCGGCGTTCGGCCACGCGGCGGGCGAGGGCGCGGGTGATCGCTTCGGCATTGACCAGGTTGGTGCCATCGTCGACGCGGAACCAGTCGGTCCACGCGCCGCTCTCCGGTTCGCACACCAGCATGACGCTGCCGATGCCGTCGCCCGGCGTCACCGTGGCGAAGATCTGGTTGCGCCGGCTGCCCAGCCAGCTGTAGGGATTGAGCCAGCCGAGCACGGCGCGGCCATACGGATTCGGGCGGCGCACCTTGGCGCGCACCTGCAGGCTGTCGCGGGCGCTTTCGACTTCCTCGGTGTGGGGCAGTTCGCGGATGGTCGCATCGAGCATGTCGAACGCCTCGCCGGCCTCGAACGGCAGCTCGATCTGCCGGCGCTGGCGGTTGCCCAGCGTGGCCAGGTCCACGTGGCCGGCGATCAGGCGCACGCGCCGCAGGTGGGAGAACGCGCCGGTGATCACCAGGGCCAGCACCACGACGATGAGGATCTGCGGCAAGGGTTCCGTGCCGCGGAGCGGGCCGGTGTTGACCATCAGGACCACAATGAAGAACAGCGCCAGCAGCCAGGCCAGGACGAGGCGCGCCATGAAGAAAAGGCCTTTGATCACGATGTCGTCCCCGGTAATTGAGCGTCGGGAGCGAGCATAGTGGTCGATTCCGCGGATTTCGCCGGGCCTGCGACGAAGGCGGGTCCGGTCGGTGCAGAACGGGCGGAATGCGGTGCGAAGCATGGGCGGCGGGCATGACTTCCGGCCATTCCTGCCCACCGCCGCTGGCGCCACCATGGGCGGCAATCCCTTCCCGATGTCCTCCAAGCAGAGGTTTCCATGCGCAAGTCCCTGGTTTCCGCGATCGCGTTGGCGCTCGCCGTGTCCGCCGGCAGCACGCTGGCGATGCCGGCGCAGCCGGCGGCGGCCGCGTCGTCGCAGACCCCCACGCAGTTGCCGCGCAACGTGCGTCCCGTGCATTACGCCGTGGCCATCACCCCGCATGCGGAGAAGATGAACTTCGACGGCCAGGTGACCGTGGACGTGCAGGTGCTCAAGCCCAGCACCAGCATCACGCTCAATGCCGAAGGCATGACGTTCTCGTCGGTGACGCTGGTGCCGGCCTCGGGCAAGGGCGCGGCGATGACGGCCAAGGTCGCGGTGGACGCAAAGACCCAGACCGCCACCTTCAGCTTCGACAAGCCGGTCGCGCCGGGCAGCTACAAGCTGGCGATGGACTACGTCGGCACCATCGGCACCCAGGCCAACGGCCTGTTCGCCATCGACTATCCCACCGCGTCGGGCAACAAGCGCGCGCTGTTCACGCAGTTCGAGAACTCCGACGCGCGCCGCTTCATCCCGTCGTGGGACGAGCCGAACTACAAGGCCACCTTCGACCTCAGCGTCACCGTGCCGGGCAACGAGATGGCGGTGAGCAACATGCCGGTGGCCTCCAAGGCCGACGCCGGCAACGGCCTGCAGAAGGTGACCTTCCAGACCTCGCCGAAGATGTCCACCTACCTGCTGTTCTTCGGGCTGGGCGAATTCGACCGCGTTACCACCACCTCGGACGGCACCGAGATCGGCGTGGTGATGCAGAAGGGCAAGGGCGCGCAGGCGGCCTTCACGCTGGATTCGGCCAAGGCCGTGCTGCACGACTACAACGACTACTTCGGCATCAAGTACCCGCTGCCCAAGCTGGACAACATCGCCGCGCCGGGCAGCAGCCAGTTCTTCTCGGCGATGGAGAACTGGGGCGCGATCTTCACCTTCGAGTACGCCATGCTGCTCGACCCGTCGTACTCCACGCAGGGCGACAAGATGGAGGTGTTCAACACCGCCGCGCACGAAATGGCGCACCAGTGGTTCGGCGACCTGGTGACCATGAACTGGTGGGACAACCTGTGGCTCAACGAAGGCTTCGCCTCGTGGATGGCCGAGCGCGAGACCGAGAAGGTGCATCCGGAATGGAACACCGTACTCGACACCGTGGGCACGCGCGAAGGCGCAATGTCGGTCGACGCGGTGGCCACCACGCATCCCATCGTGCAGAAGATCGACACCGTGGAGCAGGCCAGCCAGGCCTTCGACACCATCACCTATTCCAAGGGCGAGGCGGTGATCCGCATGCTCGAGGCCTATGTGGGCCCGGAGAACTGGCGCCAGGGCGTGCACAATTACCTCAAGGCCCACTCCTACGGCAACACGGTGTCCGACGACCTGTGGCATGCGGTGGACGGCGCGGCTCCCGGCAAGCACATCACCCAGGTGGCGCACGACTTCACTCTGCAGCCGGGCGTGCCGCTGATGAAAGTGGACTCGGCCATGTGCAGCAATGGCGAAACCACCATCAAGCTCACCCAGGGCGAATTCACCAAGGATCGTCCGAACAAGCAGCCGTTGCGCTGGCACGTGCCGGTGATCGCGCAGGTGGTCGGCAACCCCGCCGCCAGCACGCTGGTGGACGGTTCCGCCACGCTGAAGCTGAAGGGCTGCGGCCCGGTGCTGGTGAACGCGGGGCAGAGCGGTTACTACCGCACGCTCTACGCGCCGGCACAGCTCGCCGCGCTGAAGCAGGACTTCACCAAGCTCGCTCCAATCGACCAGCTCGGCCTGATGAGCGACACCTGGGCGGAAAGCATGGCAGGCCTCGAGCCGGTGTCGGACTTCCTCGACATGGCCAAGGCCGCGCCGGCCAATGCCGACCCGGAAATCTGGGCTGAAGTAGCCGGCAGCCTCGTGGGGCTGGACCAGTACTACCGCGGCGACCAAGCACGTCAGGATCGCTTCCGCGCCTATGCCGTGGCGCAGCTCAAGCCGGTGTTCGCGCGCGTGGGCTGGGACGCCAAGCCGGACGAGAGCACCTCGACCACGCTGCTGCGCACGCAGCTGATCGGCGCGTTGGCTCAGCTGGGCGATGCGGACATGCTCAAGGAAGTGCGCCGCCGCTATGACGCGCAGGCCAGCGATCCGAAGGCGGTGCCGGCACCGTTGCGCAAGACCATCTTCGCCATCGTGGCGCAGAACGCCGACGCGGCGACCTGGGACAAACTGCATGCCGAGGCCAAGGCCGAGCAGTCGCCGATGATCAAGGATCGCCTGTACGGCCTGCTCTCCATCGCCAAGGACAAGGCGCTGGCGCAGCGCGCGCTGGACCTCGCGCTCACCGCCGAACCGGGTGCCACCAACAGCGCAGGCATGATCGGTGGCGTGTCGCGGCAGCACCCGGAAATGGCCTACGACTTCGCCATGGCGCATCGCGCGCAGATCGACAAGCTGGTCGATTCCACCTCCAGCAGCCGCTACTACCCGATGCTGGGCGGCAGCTCGTTCGACCCGGCGATGATCGGGAAGATCAAGGCCTACGAGGCCACCATCGATCCGTCCGCGCGTCGTCCGTCCGACGCCGTGATCGTCAACATCCAGTACCGCATGATGGTCCGCAAGGATCGCCTGCCGGCGGTGGATGCGTGGCTGGCGAAGAACGGCGGCTGAGCGTTTCGGCAAGCGACGCGACAAGGCCCCGCATGCGGGGCCTTGTTTTTTTTGTCCCTAGGACGACGGATTCCGGTGCCTAGCAACGCCGCAGCGCTTTTCGCACTGTTGGCCATGGGATGTCTGGACTGTTCGGCATGGGTGTGACGGTAACTGCGCTTATGCGGTTCATTGATCCCGCGCACTGGGGTCTGTGGCTTTCCAGTCACAGTCTTGTTTTTGGCTATGCCGGCGACACCCCTCCCGCTTCGGGTAGCGGTGCGGTCTAGAACCCATGGTCACCTCAACTGCTTCGGGTAAGCGGCGTGCCGGTACGCCCAACGCCTTCCTTGCGCTCCACGTTGTATTCCGGGCCGGTTCGACGTACGTCCGCAGCGAGGCCGGCAAGGCATTTCGGCACGCCGTCAGGGGGCCGGATAAACCGGCTCCAAGGTCAGCGGCTTCGACTTGCCGTTCTGGGTGAAGGTGCCGGTCAAGGTTTCGTGCGCTGCATCCACGCGGCCGTCGATAGTTGCCGGATGCTGTGGAATCGCGATCAAGAGGTGCGCTTGTTCGCCGTGCTGGCTCGGCGTCACTGGCGCATCCTTGATCTGCATTGAAGGAACGTCGACGGTGTAGGTCGGGCTGGCACCGTACGTGATCCTGTGCAGCACGATCTCGTCCTTTCCGCCAATCCTTCCGGTCCAGTTTTGACGGGTAACCGGCATGGCCAGCGGTGAAATGCCAAGGTCGGTTTTCCAGCCCGTGCCGAGGTATTCCATGAAGTCCGCGGTCTGCTGGGCGACATCCGGGCCAAAGTGGTCGGCCACCATGTGCAATGCCAAATCGATGCCGGATGTCAGTCCGCCGGCAGTGAAGGTCGCTGGATCGGCTTGCACGTAGCGGACTTGCTTGATCAGTTTCACATCGGGAAACTCGCGCGCGAAGTCGCCGAAATACCAGTGGTGGGTGGTGGCCTGTTTGTCTTTCAGCAAACCCGCATGCGCAACTTGAAAGGCTCCGGTGCACACCGACATGATGGTGACGTGTTGTGCGTGGATTTTCCTGAGCCACGCTTGAAGCTCTGCGCCACCCATTTGCGCGGGTACCACCACGATGTCCGGCGTGGGCGCATGGGTGAAATCGTAATCCGGCGTGATCGTCAGCCCGGGGCGGTTTGCGCCCTCGCTGTGCAACGGTGCGACGTTGGCCGCCACGGTGTAAAGCTCGTAAGGCGAGACATCCTTGCCTTGGGCGTCCTTGACCGAGGTATCGGCGAAGACTTCCCAGGGGCCGGCAACATCCATCACGTTGACACGGGGGCTGATGGCAAACGCGACCTTGATCGGACGCTGGTTCGCGGGCTTGGGTTCTGCATGGCCGAGCATGGGCAGCGTCGCCAGTACGGCGGCGAGCAAGACGTGCTTCATGACGAGGTTCCGATGATCAGGGAAGCGCATCCTCGCATTGGCCGAGCCGCTGCGACGGACAGAACCCCGACGATTCCGGTCAGGCACTCAGCGGGCGAACCGCTCCCGGTACTCGCCGGGCGTGGCGCCGTAGCGTGTCCGGAAGGCACGGCGAAACACATCCGCGCTGCGGAAGCCGACGCCGGAGGCGATGCGGTCGATGGAAGTCTTGTCGCGGGTCAGGCGCATGCAAGCCTGTTCCAGCCGCAGGTGTTCGACAAATCGTGCGGGACTCGTGCCAAAGGTATCGGTGAACACGCGCCGGAAGTGACGCGGGCTCATCGACACCTGCTCCGCCATGCGTTCGCTGGTGATTTCATCCTGCAGATGGGCCAGCAGCCAGTTCACCAGGTTTCCCATGCGGCCGGTGGCCTGCGCCTGTGCCGCCAGCGGTGCGGAAAACTGGGTCTGGTTGCCCGGCCGTGTCACGTACATCACGAGATGGCGCGCGACGGCGAGCGACGCCGCCGCGCCGAGGTCTTCCTCGACCAGGGCCAACGCCAGGTCGATGCCGGCCGTCAGGCCGCCCGAGGTGGCGAAGCAGCCGTCGCGCAGGAACAGCCGCTCCGGTTCGACGTGGATGGCCGGGAACCGCCGCGCCAGGTCCGCGGCATACTGCCAGTGCGTGGCGACACGACGACCGTCAAGCAGGCCGGTGGCTGCGAGCATATAGGCGCCGGTGCACACCGAGACCACACGGCGCGCGGTTTTGGCCTGCCGGCGCAACCAGGCGAGCAATTGCGGATCGGGATTGCCGAGGCGGCTGCCGATGCCGCCTGGGATCAGCAGCGTATCGAGCGGCGGTGCATCTTCGATGCTGCATGCAGGAAGTATGGCCAGGCCATTCTCGGCGTGCACGGCGCCGGAGTGCACGCCGATGACGTGAAGGTCGTATGGTGGCGTTTCCGGGGCGAGTGCATTGGCAGTGCCGAACACGTCCAGCGGGCCGGTCAGATCAAGGGCCTGCACTTCGTCGTAGGCGAGCAGGCCGATCGTTTTGATGGGAGATGCGGGATTCATCGTACTGCATCCTAGCAGTCCGGTTTTGCACTAGCAGGCTGTTGAGAAACCCCCCGCACCGGCGACAATCATAGCCCTCATCAATCATCAGGCCGTTTCCGTGCGCGGAGCCGACATCCAGCAACTGGGCATGTTCTCGTATGTGTCGGTGGACGAG
>NZ_JACYXK010000021.1 GCF_014842975.1 Rhodanobacter sp. DHB23
AAGCCGGCAGCGAATAGCCCTTCTGAAACTGCACCCGGTTCATCGACATGGCGTCTTCCTCTCGGTGGAGACGCCATGGTTGAACATCTCCCGCTCAACAGCTGAGATTCGACGCTAATCAGGTCCCGGAGGGAGAGGGATTCACTCATGCGGGTTTACGCGAATTCAAGTTGCCAGGCTTCGTTGATGGAGCGAAGACCCGCTGCAGCTGAAGGGCAAGAGCACGCACCGTGCAAGCCACCCTTCACGCCACCCGAAGAACCCCCATGACAGCATGGTCGCTCCCCGTCCCCAGGAGCGCCCTATGGCCATCCGCAACGTCGCCGACGTGCTGGTCGAAACCCTCGCCAACGCCGGCGTGCGCCGCATCCACGGCGTGGTGGGCGACAGCCTCAACGGCATCACCGAGTCGCTGCGCCAGCGTCCGGAGATGCGCTGGTTCCACTACCGGCACGAGGAAGCCGCCGCGTTCGCCGCTGGTGCCGAATCGCAGCTCACCGGCCAGCTGGCGGTGTGCGCCGGCTCCTGCGGCCCCGGCAACCTGCACCTGATCAACGGCCTGTACGACGCGCAGCGTTCGCGCACGCCGGTGCTGGCGATCGCCGCGCACATTCCCTCGGTGGAAATCGGCAGCGGCTATTTCCAGGAGACCCATCCGCAGAACCTGTTCCGGGAATGCAGCCACTACTGCGAACTGGTGAGCAGCCCCAGCCAGATCCACCGCGCCGCCGAGATCGCGGTGCGCACCGCGGTCGCGCAGCGCGGCGTGTCCGTGCTGGTGATCCCCGGCGATGTCGCGCTGGCCGAGGCCTCCGGCCCGGTCGCCGACGCCGCCAGCCTGCTGCCCGACGCTCCCGTGGTGGTGCCCTCGCCCGAGCAGCTCGACAAGCTGGCCGGACTGCTGGCCGGCGGCCGCAAGGTCACCCTGTTCTGCGGGCGCGGCTGCGCCGGCGCGCACGAGGCGGTGATGGACCTGGCGGATACGCTGAAGGCGCCGGTGGTGCACGCGCTGGGCGGCAAGGAACACATCGAGTGGAACAACCCCAACGACGTCGGCATGACCGGCCTGATCGGCTTCAGCTCCGGCTACCAGGCGATGATGGACTGCGACACCCTGCTGCTGCTCGGCACCGACTTCCCGTACCGGCAGTTCTTCCCGAGCGACGCGAAGATCTGCCAGATCGACCTGCGCGGCGAGAACCTGGGCCGCCGCTGCAAGCTCGACCTCGGCCTGGTCGGCGACGTGGGCGCCACACTGCAGGCCTTGCTGCCGCGCCTCAAGCCCGCGCGCAACGATGACCACCTCAAGGCCAGCCTCGCCAACTACCGCAAGGCGCGCGAAGGCCTGGACGAACTCGCCACCGGCAAGCCGGGCCAGAAGCCGATCCACCCGCAATACGTGGCGAAGGTGGTGGACCAGCTCGCCAGCGAGGACGCGGTGTTCGCCTGCGACGTGGGCACGCCCACGATCTGGGCCGCGCGCTACCTGCGCATGAACGGCAGGCGCCGGCTGCTCGGCTCCTTCGTGCACGGCTCGATGGCCAATGCGATGCCGCAGGCGATCGGCGCGCAGACCGCCTACCCCGCGCGGCAGATCGTCAGTCTCTCCGGCGACGGCGGCTTCGCGATGCTGATGGGCGACCTGCTCACCCTGATCCAGCACAAGCTGCCGGTGAAGATCGTGGTGTTCAACAACGGCACGCTGGGCTTCGTGGAGCTGGAGATGAAGGCCGCCGGCTTCCTGCCCGTCGGCGTGTCGCTGGACAACCCCGACTTCGGCGCGCTGGCGCGTGCCGCCGGCATTTACGGCGTGCGGGTGGAAGATCCCGGCGAATTGGAAGACGCGGTGCGCGAAGCCTTCGCGCACGACGGCCCCGCCCTGGTCGACGTGGTCACCAACCGGCAGGAACTGTCGATGCCGCCGAAGATCCAGCTCGAACAGATCAAGGGCTTCAGCCTGTGGGCGCTGCGCACGGTGATGAACGGCCGCGGCGACGAGCTGATCGAACTGGCGCGCAGCAACCTGCGACGCTGATGGCATCCTCCCTCCCCTGCTTGCAGGGGAGGGTTGGGGTGGGGTGCTTCACCGCTTCGCCGGCTTCTCGATATCCGGCAACAGGATCGCGCACACGCCGATCAGCGGCAGCCATGCACACAGCTGGTAGACATAGCCGATGCCATCGAGGTCGGCCAGCTTGCCCAGCAGCGCCGCGCCCAGGCCGCCCATGCCGAAGGCCAGGCCGTAGAACACGCCGGAGATCATGCCCAGCCGCCCCGGCACCAGCTCCTGCGCGAACACGATGATGGTGGTGAACGCCGACGCCAGCACCAGCCCGATCACCACGCTGAGCACGCTGGTCCAGAACAGGTTGGCATGCGGCAGCATCAGCGTGAACGGCGCCACGCCGAGGATGGAACCGAGGATCACCCACTTGCGCCCCACCTTGTCGCCCAGCGGGCCGCCGATCAGCACGCCCGCCGCCACCGCCGCGAGGAACACGAACAGGTGCACCTGCGCGTCCTGCACCGACACGCCGAAGGTGTGCATCAGGTAGAACGTGTAATAGCTGCTGATGCTGGCGATGTAGAAATACTTGGAGAAGATCAGCACGGTGAGGATGAACAGCGAGAACAGCACCATGCCGCGCGACAGCTCGCGCGCCGGCGCGCGGCGCGCACGCGCCTTCACCCGCCCCGCATGCCGTGCGTACCAGTGGCCTATCTGCACCAGCACCACGATCGCGAGCAATGCCGCCAGCGCGAACCACGCCACGCTGCCGCGCCCGTGCGGCACGATGATCCACGCCGCCAGCAGCGGCCCCAGCGACGCGCCGAAGTTGCCGCCCACCACGAACACCGACTGCGCCAGGCCCGGCCGTCCGCCCGACGCCATGCGCGCCACGCGCGAGGATTCCGGGTGGAAGATCGACGAGCCGGTGCCCACCAGCGCCGCCGCGAACAGCAGCACCGGGAAGTTCGGCGCATAGGCCAGCAGCAACAGGCCGCACAGGGTGAAGCCCATGCCGGCGGCGAGCGAATACGGCATCGAGCGGCGGTCGGCCGCCATGCCCACCAGCGGCTGCAGCAGCGAGGCGGTGGCCTGGTAGGTCAGCGTGATCAGGCCGACCTGGGCGAAGCTGAGTTGGAAGCCGCTCTTCAGCAGCGGATAGATCGCCAGGATCAGCGACTGGATCATGTCGTTGAGCAGGTGCGAGAAGCTGATCGCGCCCAGCACGGTGAACTGGGTGCGCTCCTCGGCGGCCACCGGCTTCGGCGACGGAACGGCGGGATTCAACGGAACGGCATCGACGCTGGTCTGCATGGGGGAACTCGTCAGTGATCTCGGGGAAAGATCGCAACGGCGCGCATTGCATCCGTCGCTGCGTACACGATAATCGGCAGTCGTGCGGCCCGCATGCGCCGTCGGGTCAGATTCTGTCGAATTCGGGCCACACAAAAGATTCCTGATGAACGTCGATTCCAGATCCTGATTGACGACATTGCCTGGTTGCGGAAGGCCGCTCCCCCGCCGGACGCGGGGAGCGGCCATGGATGGCCGTGCCTTGAGGAGCGAGGAAGTGGGACTGGGGTGAGGGTTCGGGCGTGACAAGACGCGCAGGATTCGGTGGATGTGAGATTCCCCGCCTTGCCCGAACCCTCATCCGGCCCTGCGGGCCACCTTCTCCCGGAGGGAGAAGGGAAAAGCTGGTGGAGCTTGTCGCCAATCGGGTTACAGATACCGCAACTGCGTTTACCTCAACCACGTCCCCCTGGGCGTAGGCCCGCAGGGCCGCAACCGAAGGGTTCCCGCCGGAAAAGCTTCTGCATGCGCCACACCCGCGTCGATGCCTACGAAAACGCGCCGCGCGACGTCGTCGCCACCGGCAACGACTACGCCGCCGGCTACGTGCTGCCCGCGCACGCGCACCGGCGCGGCCAGCTGCTGTACGCCGCCACCGGCGTGGTCAGCGCGGTGACCGACCGCGGCAGCTGGGTGGTGCCGCCGCAGCGCGCTCTGTGGATACCGCCGGGCGTGCCGCACGAGGTGCACATGAGCGGCGACGTTTCCACGCGCAGCGTCTACGTGCAGCGCGAGGCCGCCGACGCCGCCGGCCTGCCCGCGCATTGCCAAGTGATCGCGGTCTCGCCCCTGCTGCACGCCCTGCTGATGGAGGCGGTGGACCTGCCGCTGGAATACGCGCTGGACGGCCGCGACGGCCGCGTGATGGCCCTGCTGCTGGACGAGATCCGCGCGATGCCCGCGCTGCCGCTGAACACCCCGCTGCCCGACGAGCCGCGCCTGCGCAAGCTGTGCCGCGCCCTGCTCGCCGCGCCCGCGCTGGAAATCGACGTGGACGCGATGGCGCACAAGGCCGGCATGAGCCGCCGCCACTTCACCCGCCTGTTCCGCCGCCAGACCGGCATGAGCTTCGCCGCCTGGCGCCAGCAGGCCTGCCTGCTCGCCGCACTCACCCGGCTGGCCCGCGGCGAACCGGTCACCACGGTCGCCGTCGAACTCGGCTACGCCAGCGCCAGCGCCTTCAGCGCCGCGTTCCGCCGCGCGCTGGGCTCGCCCCCTAGCCGGTACCTGGCGATGCAGGCGCGCGCGCATTGATCGCCGGCAGGAGCGCACCCTTTGCGCGAACGCTCTGATGCCCGATCGGAGCAAAAGCGATCGCGCACAGGGTGCGCCTGCCGGAGGCGGCGGCACGTCATCCACCGGTCATGAACCTTGGTCAAAGTCGTCACACCCACGCATAAAGCGCATGCGCCGCGAAGGACTACCATGCCGGTCTGGATGGTACGCCGCATGCACCCCACGGATACAACCCGATGAGTTCACGCGCCCCCCGCAAGCCCACGCCCGTCACCACGGACGCCCCGGCGGCCAATGACGCGAGCGACGCCGTCGCGCCCGACCTCGGCGAGCGCCGGCTGTACATCAACCGCGAGCTGTCGCTGCTCGCCTTCAACACGCGGGTGCTCGACCAGGCGCTGGACGAACGCACGCCGCTGCTGGAACGGCTGAAGTTCCTGCTGATCTTCTCGCGCAACATGGACGAGTTCTTCGAGATCCGCGTGGCCGGGCTGAAGGGCCAGATCGCGCTGGAGCGCGAGCTGCCCGGCGCCGACGGCATGGCGCCGCGGCAGGTGCTGGCGGAGATCGGCACGATCGCGCACAAGCAGATCGAGCGGCAGTACGCGATCCTCAACGAGCGCATCCTGCCGGAACTGGCCACCCACGGCATCCGCATCGCGCGGCGCGACGAGTGGACGCAGAAGCAGAGGCAGTGGGTGCGCCATTATTTCCGCGCGGAGGTGGCACCGCTGGTGACGCCGATCGGGCTGGATCCCACCCATCCGTTCCCGCTGCTGGTCAACAAGAGCCTCAACTTCATCGTGCAACTGGACGGCGTGGACGCGTTCGGCCGCGACTCCGGCCTCGCCGTGGTGCCGGCGCCGCGCGTGTTGCCGCGGCTGATCCAGATGCCCGTCGACATTGCCGGGCACGACGACTGCTACGTGCTGCTGTCCTCGATCATCCACGCGCACGCCGAGGAACTGTTCCCCGGCATGAACGTGCTGGGCTGCTACCAGTTCCGGCTCACCCGCAACGCCGACCTCGCGCTCGACCCCGAGGACGTGGAAGACCTGGCGCTGGCGCTGCGCGGCGAGCTGTACTCGCGCCGCTTCGGCAATGCGGTGCGGCTGGAAGTCGCGGACAACTGCCCGAAGGAGCTGACCGCCTACCTGCTCAGGCAGTTCGGCCTCGCCGAGTCGGAACTGTACGAGGTGAACGGCCCGGTGAACCTGGCGCGGCTGTTCAGCATCGCCAGCAAGGTGAATTACCCCACGCTGCAGTACAAGCCCTTCGTGCCCGCGTTGCCCAAGCTGCTGAAGCATGCCGACGACCTGTTCTCGGTGATCGCGCGGCACGACGTGCTGCTGCTGCATCCGTACGAGTCGTTCACGCCGGTGATCGACCTGCTGCGCCAGGCCGCTAAGGATCCGCAGGTGCTGGCGATCAAGCAGACGCTGTACCGCACCGGCGCGGACTCCGAGATCGTCGACGCGCTGGTCGACGCGGCGCGCGCGGGCAAGGAAGTGACCGCGGTGGTGGAGCTGCGCGCGCGCTTCGACGAGGAGTCCAACCTCTCGCTCGCCTCGCGCCTGCAGCAGGCCGGCGCGATGGTGATCTACGGCGTGGTGGGCATCAAGACGCACGCCAAGCTGATGCTGATCCAGCGCCGCGAAGGCAGCGAGCTGGTGCGCTACGCGCACATGGGCACCGGCAACTACCACACCGGCAACGCGCGGCTGTACACCGACTACAGCCTGCTCACTTCCGACCAAGCGCTGTGCGAGGACGTGCACAAACTCTTCAGCCAGCTCACCGGCATGGGCAAGGCGCTGCGCATGAAGAAGCTGCTGCAGGCGCCGTTCACGCTGAAGAAGACCCTGCTGGAGCTGATCGCGCGCGAGACCGAACATGCCACGGCGGGCAAGCCGGCGCAGATCATCATCAAGGTCAACGCGCTGACCGAGCCCAAGGTGATCCGCGCGCTGTACAAGGCCAGCATCGCCGGCGTGCGCATCGACCTGATCGTGCGTGGCATGTGCTGCCTGCGGCCGGGCGTGCCCGGCGTGTCGGAACACATCCGCGTGCGCTCGGTGATCGGCCGCTTCCTGGAACACAGCCGCGCCTACTGGTTCGCCAACGCCGGCGAGCCGGTGCTCTACCTCTCCAGTGCCGACCTGATGGAACGCAACCTGGACCGTCGCGTGGAATGCGCCTTCCCCATCGAGGGCCGCAAGCTGCAGCAACGCATCCACGCCGCACTGCAGCTCTACCTCGACGACAACAGCGGCGCCGCCGAGCTGCAGGCCGATGGCAGCTACCGCCCCGCGGCGCGCGCTGCCGGCGAAGCGCTGCGCGACGCCCAGCAGCAGTTGCTGGCGAAGCTCTGCGACGTATCGGCGTGAGTCGCAAACGAAGCCTGGCGGCTTGAATGCGCGTGAACCTGCACCGGTGAGTCCCCCGCCCTTCGGGACCTGACTTGGCGTCGAGTCTCAGTCTTGCCATGTTCTATCCCCCTCCCCTGCGCGCAGGGGAGGGCTGGGGTGGGGGCAAGCGCTTGCGAAAGCAGTCCATGAGAGTCTTTCGCCAGGTTTCACCCCCTCCCAACCTCCCCCTGCACGCAGGGGGAGGAGCAAATCGGCTCACAGCTGAGACTCGACGCTAATCACGTCTTCGGAAGAGGGGGCCGACCTGCAGGCGTTGATGCGCCTGCGGAACAGCGAAGCTGGCCCCGTCAGGGGTGAGCGCCATGGAAAGCGCGAATCCAGGCGGGCGACGGTTCGGGCGGACCGGCATGTTGACGCAAGCCCGAACCCTCACCCCCAGCCCTTCTCCCGGAGGGAGAGGGGAGAAGATCGCTTGCCAAGCATTCCGGACAGCAGCATGCCTACGCGGGGATTGCCTACGCAGGAATGACGGGCACGAAGCCGCTCACGGCTCGCCCGCGAAGGTGTTGCAGCTGTTGATGTCGCCGCTTTGCATGCCGGCCTTGAACCACTTCACGCGCTGCGCCGAGGTGCCATGGGTGAAGGTGTCGGGCATCACGCGGCCCTGGGTTTCCTTCTGCAGGGTGTCGTCGCCCACCGCACTGGCCGCGTTGAGCGCGGACTCCACGTCGCCCGGCTGCAGCCAGTCCAGCCGCTGCTGCGTGCGGTTGGCCCACACGCCGGCGAAGCAGTCGGCCTGTAGCTCCTGCCGTACCGAGAGGCCGTCGGCGCCGTCCATCGGATAGCCCTGCTGCTGCAGCTGCTGCACCTTGTCGAACACGCCGAGCAGGTTCTGCACGTGGTGGCCGACCTCGTGTGCGATCACGTAGGCGCGCGCGAAATCGCCGGAAGCGTGGAAACGGTCCTGCAGTTCCTGGAAGAAGCCGAGGTCGAGGTAGACCTTGCGGTCGCCGGGGCAATAGAACGGCCCCACCGCGGTGGAGGCGGCGCCGCACGCCGTCGCCACCTGGCCCTGGAACAGGTGCAGCCTGGGATCGGTGTAGCTCTTGCCCATCGCGGCGAAGTAGTCGCCCCAGGTCTTCTCGGTGGAACCCATGATGTGGCAGGCGAACGCAATCTGCTCGTTGCCGGGATTCTGGCAACTGACCGCCTGCGTGGGCTGCGCCTGCCCGCTGGTCTGCTGCACGCCGCCCTCGCCGCCGCCCAGGAACGGCGTGATCAGGTCGCGCTTGAAGATCAGGCTGAGCACCAGGAGGATCAGCAGGCCACCCAGGCCCAGGTGCACCCCGCCCGGCTGGAAACCGCCGCCACCGCCGCCGCTGCCTTCCTCGACGTTGTCGCTGTTCTCGCCCTTCTGCCAGTCCATGCCACCCCTCCCGTGCCGGTGCCTGCAACGACGATAGCGCCTCGCGCGCCGCCGCGCCAAACCGCTACAGTGGCGCACCTTTCCCGACGAGAAGCACCATGCTCCAGCACCTGCCCGCCCTGGTCGTCCTGCTCGCCGTGCTGCTGCAGTTCGGCACCCTGTTCGCGGTGGGCCACGCCCGCGGCAAATACGGCATCAAGGCACCGGCCACCAGCGGCCACCCCGATTTCGAACGTGCCTACCGCGTGCAGATGAACACGCTGGAAGCCGTGCTGCTATTCCTGCCCACGCTGTGGGTGGCCGTGCAATACGGCTACGGCGGCTGGGCCGGCGTGGCCGGGCTGGTATGGGTCGTGGGCCGCGCGTGGTACGCGCTGGCCTACCTGCAGGACGCCTCGCGCCGCGGCGGCGGCTTCATGCTGGGCATGCTGGGCTGGGCGGCAACGCTGGTGATGGCCCTGATCGGCGTGGGCCGCGCCCTGCTGGCTGGTTGAAACCCGCCGAGGAGCGGCACCGCCGCTCCTGCTGTTGCTCTTGTTGTGGCTTCTGCGCGCCGGGAGCGCGCTGCTCTTCCGGGGCCCCTATGTGGCGGTGAGGCGTGGACGAAAAGGCCGCGCAGCGGGCGAGTCCATGGATGGACTCGCCTTTTCGACCGGGCAGGAGCCCGGCCGAAAAGCCCGGCCACGCCTCACGGACTCGGAGGGCAGGATGCCCGGAGAGCGCCGCATCGGGGTGGCCTTCTCTTTTGGTTACTTTTCTCTTGGCCACGCAAGAGAAAAGTAACTCGGGCGCCGACAGGCGCACGAAACCGCTTTGTCGCTTGCGACAACCCAGCACGAGCAAAAGCCCCTCTCCCCCAACCCCTCTCCCGCAAGCGGGAGAGGGGAGATGGCGGTGGTCCCCAGTACTAGACAGTCGCAACACGCAGGCGCTCGATGCGCGCCCCCTCCATCGCCACCACCTCGAACCGCAACCCCTCGCTGGTGAACCACTCCCCCACCGCCGGCAAGCGACCAAGCTGCTTCAGCGCATAACCGGCGAGGCTGGCGAAATCATCATCACTGCCCACGCGATGGCCAAGCAGTTGCTCCACCCGGCGCAGGTCCAGGCTGGCGTCGAGCAGCCAGACGCCATCGCTCTCGCGCACCGCCGCCGGATCGCCATCGCCAGCCTCGGAGAACTCGCCGGCGATGCTCGCCAGCACGTCGGCCGGCGTGACCAGCCCGAGCACGCTGCCGTACTCGTCCACCACCAGCGCCACCTGCAGCGGCGAGCGCCGGAATTCCTCGATCAGCCGCAGCACGCTCAGCGACTCCGGTACGGTCATCGGCTTGCGCACCACGCGCTCCACGTCGATGCGCCCATGCTCCAGCAGGCTGGCCAGCAGGTCGTGCGAGGTGGCCACGCCGACCAGCTGGTCGAGGTCGTCGCCCGCCACCGGCACCCAGTGGTGGCCGCAGCCGGTGACTTCGGCACGCAGCTTGGCGGCGTCCTCGCGCGGGTCGATCCAGCTGATCTCCGGGCGCGGCGTCATGATGGAGCGCACCGGACGGTGCGCCAGGTCGAGCACGCCCTGCACCATCGCCAGCTCGTCCTTGCCGAACACTGCGCTGCCGCTGCCGACGCCCGCGTCCGGTGCCGCCTCTTCCTCCGCGCTGCCGCTGCCCAGCAGGCGCAGTACCGCCTGCGCCGTGCGCTCGCGCAAGGTGCGCGCGCTGGCCAGCAGGCTGCGCCGGCGGTTGCGGCGCATGGTCTGGTTGAACGCCTCGATCACGATGGAGAAGCCGATCGCGGCGTACAGGTAACCCTTCGGGATGTGGAAGCCCAGGCCTTCCGCAATCAGGCTGAAGCCGATCATCAACAGGAAGGACAGGCACAGGATCACCACCGTGGGCCGCGCGTTGATGAACGCGGTCAGCGGCTTGCTGGCCAGGATCATCAGCAGCACCGCGACCACCACGGCGATCATCATCACCGAGAGGTGGTTGGCCATGCCCACCGCGGTGATCACCGAATCCAGCGAGAACACCAGGTCCAGCGCCACGATCTGCACCACCACCGGCCAGAAGCGCGCCTGCGCGCGGTTTTCCGCAGCGTGCCCGTCGCCGCCTTCCAGCCGCTCGTGCAGCTCCAGCGTGGCCTTGAACAGCAGGAAGCCGCCGCCCGCGAGCAGGATGATGTCGCGCCACGAGAGCGCGAGGCCGTGCCATTCGACGATGGGCGCGGTGAGCTGCACCAGCCACGACATCGCCGCCAGCAGGGCGAGCCGCAGCACCAGCGCAACGCCGAGGCCGAGCAGCCGCGCACGGTCGCGCCGTTGCGGCGGCAGCTTGTCGGAGAGGATCGCGACGAACACGAGGTTGTCGATGCCCAGCACGATCTCCAGCACCACCAGGGTGAGGAGGCCGGCCCAGGCGGCGGGATCGATCAGCCAGTCGAATTCGAACATGGGTAGCGCCGGGGCCGTCATGGCGGGGAAGGCAGGCCACTATAACAAGCGGCCCCGTGCCGGACGGCGCATTGCCAATCCCCGCGCGCAGCGGCCAAGATGGCCGCACGGGACGCGGCGCCGCGCGTTCCGGCGTTTCGTCCACCAGGCGCGAGGATTTCCCCGTCCGATGGATGCACCGCGCCACAGCCTGCCGCCCTCCCTCCCGCTGCGCCTGCCCGACATCGGCAACGCGCTGGGCATGATCGTGCTGTATTTCGTGCTGCAGGTGGCCATCGGCATGCTGGCGGGCCTGTTGCTGGGCGTCGTCGTGGGCATGCTTCACCACGATGCCGCGCCGGGCATCGTACAGGCCGCGATGACCGGCGCGGACGTCAGGAGCGTGCTGGTGACGATCGTGCTGCTGGGTGACGCCGCCGTCACGCTGTGGCTGGTGCGGCGCTTCTGGCCACCACTGTGGTCGCAGGCGCAGCCGCCGGGGTTCGGCTTCACCGTGCCCGCGGCGGCCTGGTGCGCCCTTGCCGTGGCGGTGGGTCTGACCATGCCATGGATCGGCGGCAAGCTCACCGAGCTGCTCGCGCATGGCGCCGACGTGCCGCAGGACGTGAAGCAACTGGGCGGCGAGGCCGGCCTCGGCTTCCGTTTCGTGCTGACACTGGTGGTGGCCAGCGTCGGCCCGCTGGTGGAGGAACTGCTGTTCCGCGGCGTGCTGCTCTCCGCCCTGCTGCGCCGCATGCGCGCCGGCTGGGCGGCGCTGGCCAGCGGCGTGCTGTTCGCGCTGGTGCACCTGCCCGACCTGCACTGGCTGTGGTACGCGCTGCCCAACCTCGCGCTGCTGGGCGTGGCGCTGGCGTGGCTGCGGCTGCGCTCGGGTTCGCTATGGCCCTCGGTGATCGCCCACGGCTGCAACAACCTGCTGGCGATGGCCGTGCTGTTCGCGTCGCTGCATCATCCGGGGTAGATCGCCGCCGCGCGCAGCAACTGCGCGGTCTCGAACAGCGGCAGGCCCATCACGCCCGAGTAGCTTCCCTCCAGGTGCTCCACCAGGGTCGCGCCACGCCCCTGGATGGCATAGGCACCGGCCTTGCCGAAGGATTCGCCGGTGGCGACATAGGCGGCGATGGCGGCATCGTCCAGTTTCGCGAAACGCACGCGCGACACGCAGCAGGCACTGCGTTCGCCGTGCGCATCGACCAGCCACACGGCGGAGACCACCGCGTGCGTGCGGCCGGAAAGGCGGCGCAGCATCGCCGCCGCATCCTGCGCGTCGCGCGGCTTGCCGAACACTTCGTCGTCCAGCACCACCTCGGTATCCGCGCCAAGCACCACGGCATCGGACACGCCCGCGAGCGCGGCCAGCCCGGCGCGCGCCTTGTCGCGGGCGACGCGGTTCACGTACTCGCGCGGCGACTCCTGCGCGGCGCGCAGCTCGGGCACGTCCACGTCGACCACGCGGAAATCGACGCCGAGCTGCGCCAGCAATTCGCGGCGGCGCGGCGACTGCGAGGCGAGATGGAGCAGGGACCTCCTCATCGTGCGCCTTGCAGCGGGAGCGGCGCCTCTGCGGCTGCCTTGAGGTTCTTCAGCATCTGGTCTTCGCTGGCCTGGAGGTCCGACGACGAATAGAACCACGAAAGCAGCGGGCCATCCATGGATTCCATGCTTTCCACCCGCGTATGGCCGGGATCGGGCGCGGACAACCTCAGCACGTGGACGGCCCTGGCAAGCGATGCCTTGCCCGTCCATGCCACGGTCCGGTCCGGAACGAACAGGACGACACGGGAACGTATCGTCGTGCCTCCGGCATTCCACTCGAACGGGATGCCGTTGCCCAGGGCGCCGCCAACGGTCACGTGACTTACGCCCTGCAACCACCGCGGCCAGTTAGCCGCATCAACCAGGATGTTCCAGACCCGCCCGGGCGGCGCATCGATGACGATGCCGGACGATGCCTTCACCGGCGCGTCCTGCTGGATTTCGCCGCGGCCACCCAGTACGGCCAGCGCGTCATCGGACGGCCCGCACGCCGCGAGCAGGCAGCACGCCAGCACCGCGAGAAAAATCCTGCCATTCATCCGTTGGTCCTTGGCAACATTGACGTGACCCGTTAATGCCCGTGCCGTGCAACGCACGTTTGCATGTCCAGCAGGCAACCCTACAGGGTCAACCCGTATTCGCGGAACTGCAGGTCGCGCTGCCAGCCCAGCGACTCGTACAGCGCCTGCGCCGGCAGGTTGTCGTGCGCAGTGGAGAGCGACAGGCTGGCCGCGCCCAGCTTCTTCGCATGCGTCGCCGCCGCTTCGAGCAGGGCCTTCGCCACGCCCTGCCGCCGCGCGTGCGCGGCCACGAACAGGTCGTTGAGCAGCCAGGTACGCACCATGCGCACCGAGGAAAACAGCGGATACAGCTGGGTGAAGCCCAGCGCGGTGCCATGCCCGTCGCGCGCCAGCAGGATCTGCGATTCGTTCAGGCGCAGGCGCGCGGTGAGGAATTCGCGCGCACCATGTTCGTCGGACGGCTTGCCGTAGAACTGGCGATAGCCGTCGAACAGTGGCACCAGCGCATCGAGGTCGTGGAGGGCAGCCGGGCGGACAAAGAGGGTCATGGCGGTTTCGCAGTGAAGACGACGACTGAGCCTAGCGCATGCCGCTCCGGGAGGAACGCCCGCCCGGCGCGGCCACCCACCGCTGGCCCAGCCAAAGCAGCGACGCGCCGAAGACGGCGATGCCCAATACCGTCAACGGACCGGATACGGCGAACACGGATGGCTCGACCCGATGTTCGGCAAGCGACCGATACACGAGCCAGCCGCCCAACGGCAGGTTGAACAACAAGGCCGTGGCCGTGCCGGGCGCATACGCACGCAATGCCACCGTCGCGGCGAGATGCGGCAGGAAAACATTCAGGACCATGGCCGCGGCATAGCCCGCGATGAGATACGCGCCAACGCTGTGCGCTCCGCCAACGCCGGCGAGCCACGCGGCGAGCAGCGCAGCAAGCGACAAGACCGCGGCGGCAAACCGGAACGGACCTGCGTCCACGGCCGCCCAACGGAACCTCGGGCGTCCTGGCCATGACGGCAGCAGCCACGCTTCCTCCGCGTTGTGCGCCACCACTCCGAGCGCAAACAGCCAGCCGAGCAGCGGCAGCGACATGGGCGGACTAGGCCCGATGATAGGGGTGCCCCGCCACGATGGTCGTGGCGCGGTACAACTGTTCGGCCAGTACCAGCCGCACCAGCATGTGCGGCAGGGTCAGCGGACCCAGCGACCAGCGCTGGTCGGCGCGCGCCAGCACCGCGGGGGCGTGGCCGTCGGGGCCGCCGATCAGGAAGGCCAGGTCGCGCCCGGCCATGCGCCACGCCGTGAGTTGCGCGGCCAGGTCTTCGCTGGACCAGGTCTTGCCGCGGCCGTCCAGTGCGACGACGTGGCAATCACGCGGCAGCGCGGCGAGGATCGCGTCGCCTTCGTCCAGTATCGCCTTCGCATCGTCGCGGCCCTTGCCGCGTGTGCCGGGCTTCAGTTCGACCAGCTCAAGCGGCAGCTCGTGCGAGAGGCGCTTGCGATATTCGGCGAAGCCTTCCGCCACCCAGGCGGGCATGCGTTCCCCAACAGCGATCAAGCGCGTGCGCATGATCGCTGTTCAACGATAAAAGCCGGCGCGCGGCGCCCGCGTTCGCCTCCTCTCCCCACCGGGGAGAGGATTGAGGAGAGGGGTCGGGGCTGGCGGGGAACACCATCGAAGCGCTTGTCCGCTTCGTGGAAAGGGCTTCGCAAGATTGGCCCCTCTCCCCGCCCCTCTCCCCGGAGGGGAGAGGGAGAAAAGGCCGGCCCGCGTTCGCTTCCTCTCCCCTCCGGGGAGAGGATTGAGGAGAGGGGTCGGGGCTCGTGGGGAAAACCATCGAAGCGCCTGTCCGCTTCGTGGGAGAGGCATCGCAGGATGCGTCCCTCACCCCGGCCCGCTCCCTGGAAGGGAGAGGGAGAAAAGCTGCACCCTTCTCGCCAACGGAAGGGAGAAAAGCTGCGTCCCCTCCGCAAGGGAGTGGAAGGGAGGCGAAGATTCACCCCACGCTCGCCGCATCGGCATCCGGCTCGCGGTCGCCCACCGTCCACAGCCGCTCCAGGCCGTAGAACTCGCGGATGCGCGGCAGCATCACGTGGACGATCACGTCGCCCAGGTCCACCAGCACCCATTCGGCCTCCTGCTCGCCTTCCACGCCCAGCGGCATCACGCCGGCCTTCTTGGCGAACTTCACCACTTCGTCGGCGATGGACTTGACGTGGCGCGCGGAGGTACCGGAGGCGATCACCAGCAGGTCGGCGATGGAGGTCTTGCCGCGCACGTCGATCTCGCGGACGTCCTTGGCCTTCAGTTCTTCCAGCGCAGCAATGACGGTCTTGCGCAGCTCGGCCGTGGAGTCGGTCTTGGTCTTGCGGTTGGTGCTCAAGAGGGGGTGCCTCGATGCGGAATCACGCGCCCGTGCGGCGCGGCGGCAGTATAACGCCCGCCGCTCGCACCGACGTCAATGCGGGGCCAGCGTGCGCCGCGCCAGACGGTATTCGTGCATCAGCCGCGCCACCAGTTCGGTGGCGGGTTGCGGGCGTACCAGGGAGGCCGCCTGGCCGCACCATTCGGAAAGCAGGTCGGCGCGGCCGGTCGCCGCGGCCGCGCGCCGCAAGGGTGCGGTGAGCGCGTTGAGCACGGGATAGGCCGGCAGTTCGCCGGCCGCTTCCTCCATCGCCTCCACGTAGCGGTTGCGCAGGCCGCGCGCGGCGCGGCCGGAGAAGCTGCGGATGGTGGCGATGCGATGGTCTTCCGCCGTCGCCAGGTCGCGCTTCCACGCTTCCGCCGCGATGGATTCGGGACAGGCGAGGAAGGCCGTGCCCAACTGGCTGCCCGCCGCCCCCAGCACTTCGGCGGCGACCATGCCGGCGCCGTCCATGATGCCGCCGGCGGCGATCACCGGCACGTCGCGGCCGCACTCCGCGACGGCGCGCACCGCCAGCGGGATCAGCGCGAACAGGCCGACCAGCGGCGTCTCGCCCGCTTGCAGGAAACCGCCGCGATGGCCGCCCGCCTCGGCGCCCTGCACGCATACCGCATCGGCGCCACGCTCGGCCCAGGCACACGCCTCCGCCGCCGTTGTGGCGGTGCCGATCACATAGATGTCGCGGCGTTTGAGTTCCTGCATCTGCGCCGGCGTCGGCAGGTCGAACGCGAAGCTGGCCACGACGGGCCGCGCCTCGCACAGCGCGGCGAACTGTTCGGAGAAGCGCGGCGCCCAGCGCGTCGGCAGGCTGGTGCGCACGTCGAGTCCCTCGCGCTCCATCAGCGCGTCCAGACGCGCGCGGGCGCGCGCCACGGCGGCCATGTCCGGCACGAAGTCGTCGGGCAGCACGAACAGGTTCAACGCGAACGGGCGCCCGGTGAGCGCGCGCACCTGCGCGGCCTGGTCGAGGATGACCTGCGGCCCGGCATAGCCCACGCCCAGCGAGCCCAGACCGCCGGCCTCCGAGACCGCCGCGGCCAAGGCCGGCGTGCTCGCGCCGGCCATCGGCGCCTGGATCAGCGGGTGTTCGATGCCGAGCTGCTGTGCGAGAGGGGCCATGCGCGGGATCCGTTGCGAGGAGTCGCGCGATTATCCGCCTGCTTCGCCCGCACGGCGTGAAACCCGGCATGGCGGGTGGCTGGCCCGCCATGCCGCCGGCGCATCAGCCGCCGCTGCTCATGGCGTCGCCGGCAGCCGGCTTCATCTTCATCGCGTCGTCCTTCTTCATCGCGTCGTCCTTCTTCATCGTGTCGTCCTTCTTCATCGTGTCGTCGGACTTCATCGCCTTGGATTTCATCGCGCCGGACTTCATCGCGTCCTTCTTCATCATGCCGTCCTTGTGCATGGAGCCCTTCATCGCATCCTTGGATTGCATCGCGTCGTGCGACATCGCCGTGCCTGAGCTGGCGGGCATGGCGTCCTGCGCGAAGGCGGGCGCGATGGCGAAGGCGCCGACGGCAACGGAAAGCGCGAGGGCGGCAAGCGTGCGTGTGTTCATGGGTGGATCCTTGAGTGAGGAAAGGGACGGAAGCGGCCGCGCCACCTCCACCCCCTCCTTCGCCACGGATACGTGAACGGTTACATCAGAGCCTGTTCATGATCTCCAAGCGCCCCGCACCGGGAGCTGTTTGCGCGCAGGGCAAGGAAGAGCGAAGGAGCGGACGTCCGTCCACGACTGAGTGATGACGCCGGCATGCGGGCAAACAGACCCGGCCCCATGGGTTGCCATCGAGTGGCCGCCATGCGGCAGCGCGCGGCTTGA
This sequence comes from Rhodanobacter sp. DHB23, assembly GCF_014842975.1. GTDB lineage: Bacteria > Pseudomonadota > Gammaproteobacteria > Xanthomonadales > Rhodanobacteraceae > Rhodanobacter_A. Next base: position 17,153 of record NZ_JACYXK010000021.1, read on the forward strand.
CCTGACAGCCAGTCAGGCGCTGCGCCACGCGCCACCACCTGACGACCACTCGATGACAACGCGGGGCACTTGGAGATCGTGAACAGGCTCTCACTGCCGCGACAGCAACCGTCCGCCCATCACGGCATTCGCCGCGACCACGATGCCCACCGCCAGCGCATGCGTGAGCAGGTCGGTGGCGGCCGCATCGTAGGCGTGGCAGATCTCCAGCAGGCAGGCCGAGGCGGAGGCGCTGGCCAGGCCCACCAGCAGCGCGGCCAGCAGCGGGCGCAGCGGGCAGGCGCGGCGCAACAGCCACACCAGCAGGGCTGACAGCGGGATCGAGAAGCCGATGATGAAGACGAGGCAGTCGGCGGACTGGTGCAACGTGGCGATGCTGGTGCCCGGCGCCAGCCAGGTGCGCAGGCAGCCCAGGCCGCTGGCACCGATCCACAACAGCGCGGGCGGCAGCGGCAACCAGGCCCAGGCGCGCGAGCGCCCCGGCACGGCCAGCGTGAACGCGGCCCAGGCCGCCGTGACCGCGGTCAGCACCGCACCGAGCGCGGCCCAGGCGAGATCCGGCGCGCCGGCCCAGCGGCGCAGCATGGGCGCATCGCCATAGTGCGCGAACAGCAGCACCGCGAACGCCGCGACCAGCGCCAGCCAGCCCGCGGTGCGCAGCCACGGCGGCAGCAGGCGCCGCACCGGCACCAGCTCGGCACCGAGCACGTCGATCAGGGCTTGGTGGCGTGGCTCGGACATGGTGCTCAGGGATCTCCATTCAGGCGGCCGCGCAAGGCCTTCAGGGCGCGGTGCAGGTTCACTTTCAGCGCGCCGGTATTGCGGCCGGTCTGCGCGGCGGCTTCGGCCAGCGACTGCTCGCGCAGGCCGAGCTGTTCCACCGCCTCGCGCTGGCCGGGCGGCAGTTGCGCGATGGCTTCGCGCAGGCGGCGCGCCTGCTGGCGGCGCTCGGCATCGTCACTGGCGTCGTCGCGGTCGGGATGGCTGTCCAGCGCGAATTCGTCGTGCAGCTCGCGGCGTCCGCGCCGGCCCTGGCTGCGCAGCGTGTCGATCGCGCGGCGGCCGGCGATCGCGCCCAGCCAGGCGTCGTAGGAGCGCGCGGGATCGTAGGTGTGGCGTACGCGGTGTACCGTGAGCAGGGTTTCCTGAACCACGTCGTCCAGCGCGTCCGCACCCACGCCATGACGGCGCGCCACCGCGCGGACCAGCGCCACCGAATCGGCCAGCACGCGCTCGTAGGCACGCCGGTCGCCCGCCTGCGCGGCGGCCATCCACGCGGCGCGCCGGCGTTCGGCCTGTTCGTTGGCGCTGGCGGGCTCGGCGGACACGGAAACGCGGCAATCCGTTGGCGGGGCGAAGCCGCCATCCCATACCAAGCTGCCATCGGCGGTCAAGAGCGATTTGTCCCATGCTGCGGTTCCATCCGGCGATTCGCCGCATCCATCGCCGCGGTTACCCGTATCGGGTGATGTAACCGCCGGCCCGGCGGCAGCGAATCACCGGCACACACCCACACCGGACCACCATCATGCTTCTGCTGATCCTTGCCTACCTTGGCGGCGTGCTGACCATCCTCAGCCCCTGCATCCTGCCGGTGCTGCCCTTCGTGTTCGCGCGCGCCGACCGCCCGTTCCTGAAGAGCGGCCTGCCGATGCTGGTCGGCATGGCGGCTACCTTCGCACTGGTCGCCACGCTGGCGGCAGTGGGCGGTGGCTGGGCGGTGCACGCGAACCAGTACGGCCGCGCCGTGGCACTGGTAGTGCTGGCCCTGCTCGGCCTCACCCTGCTGTCCAGCCATGTCGCCGAGTGGCTGACGCGGCCGTTCGTGGCGCTGGGCAACAAGCTCAGCCAGCGCACGGACGGCGATGGCGAATCGATCTGGGGCGCGGTGGGCCTGGGCATCGCCACCGGTCTGCTGTGGGCACCGTGCGCGGGGCCGATCCTCGGCCTGCTGCTGACCGGTGCCGCGCTCAAGGGCGCCAGCGTCACCACCACCCTGCTGCTGCTCACCTACGCGCTGGGCGCGGCGACTTCGCTGGCGCTGGCCCTGGCCGTGGGCGGACAGGTGTTCGCGGTGATGAAGCGTTCGCTGGGTACGGGCCAGTGGGTGCGCCGCGTGCTGGGCGTGCTGGTGCTGGTGGGCGTGGGCGCCATCGCGATGGGCGCGGACACCGGCCTGCTCACCCGCGTCTCGCTGGCCGGCACCAATCGCATCGAGCAGAAGCTGATCGACGCCGTGCGCCCGATGCCCGCCGCGGTGGCATCGCCCGCACCAAAGCCCGGCGAGGCATTGCCGGTGGAAGGCACGCTGCCTCCGCTGGCCGGCGCCACCGGCTGGATCAACAGCGGGCCGCTCACGCCGGTATCGCTGCACGGCAAGGTGGTGCTGGTGGATTTCTGGACCTACTCCTGCATCAACTGCCTGCGTTCGTTGCCCTATGTCGAAGCCTGGTACGACAAGTACAAGGACCACGGCCTGGTGGTGATCGGCGTGCACTCGCCCGAGTTCGCCTTCGAGAAGGACCCGGCCAACGTGCAGGCCGCCGTGCAGCGGCTGGGCGTGCGCTACCCGGTGGCGCTGGATTCCGATTACGCGATCTGGCAGGGCTTCAACAACGAATACTGGCCGGCGGAATACTTCATCGACACGCAGGGCCGCATCCGCCACCACAGCTTCGGCGAAGGCGGCTACGCCGAAGACGAGGACGTGATCCGCAAGCTGCTGACCGAAGCCGGCAACGCCAACCTGCCCGGCGGCTACGTGCAACCCGATGCGAAGGGTGCGCAGGCAGCCATCTCCAACGACGACGACCGCTCGTCGGAAACCTACGTGGGTTATGCGCGTGCCGAAAACTTCGCCAGCGGCCAGGTTGCGCACGACGAAGCCTTCGACTACCACGCGCCCGCGCAACTCGCTTCCAACCAGTGGGCGCTCGCCGGCCGCTGGATCGTGCAGCCACAGAGCGCTGCACTGGACATGGCCGGCGGCTCCGTCAGCTACCGCTTCCGTGGCCGCGACCTGCACCTGGTGCTCGGCCCGGGCAGTGATGGCAAGCCGGTGCGCTTCCGCATCACGCTCGATGGCCACGCCCCCGGCGCCGACCACGGCATGGACACTGATGCCGACGGCAACGGCACCGTCACCGCGCAGCGCCTGTACCAGCTGGTGCGCCAGGCCCACGGCAACGGCGAACGCACGTTCACCATCACCTTCCTCGACGCCGGCGTGCACGCTTACGCATTCACGTTCGGCTGAACACGCCCGATGGGAGCGCACCCTGTGCGCGAATGCCCTGGCGCTTGATCGAAGCAAGAGCCATCGCGCACAAGGTGCTCCTACCGGGATCTTCCATTCGCATTCACGTCATCGGAGGCTGCCATGTCCCGCATCGATGAATCCCTCGCGATGGATCGCCGCCGTTTCCTGCGCGCCGCGTTGAGCGGCGGCGCCCTGCTCGCGGTCGGCGGCAGCATTGCGCTACCCCGCCTGCTCGCCGCCGGTGCCGAAGACGGCCTGCCGGCGCTGGTCCACAGCGCACCCGGCGACGTGCTGCTGGAGTGCTACGCCGACGACGGCCACGATCTCGGCGCCTGCCACGTCCAGCGGCTGGTGCTCACAGACGCGCAATGGCGCTCCCGCCTGTCACCGCTGGCTTTCGAAGTGATGCGCCGCGCCGGCACCGAACGCGCCTTCAGCGGCCCGCACGAACGCCCCGCGCAACCCGGCCTCTTCCGCTGCGTCGCCTGCGCCACCGCACTCTACGACGCCGCCACCGAATTCGACTCCGGCACCGGCTGGCCCAGCTTCTGGCGCCCCATCGCGAAACGCAACGTGGTCGAAACCCGCGACGACAGCTTCGGCATGGAGCGCATCGCGATCAGCTGCGCCGGCTGCGACAGCCACCTCGGCCACGTGTTCGACGACGGGCCGCAGCCGACGGGGCTGCGCTATTGCATGAACTCGGTGGCGCTGCGGTTCGTGGCGCGGACAGGGTGAGCGTACGTGGCTTGACGCCACTCTGACGCAACCTGACGATGGCCGCATGGCCCCATGCATTCGGCCCCGGCGCAAACCTGCATGAAACAGATCCTGCTTGTATTGCCATTCCTTGTGGCGGCCTGCGCAACTTCGCCTGGCCACCAGGATGACCTGGCGTCCCAAGTTTCAGGCCTGGTCGACCAGACCACCGAGAAAAACACGGAACAAACGGCATTCGCCGCACTGGAGACATTGGGGTCGCCCGGAGTGCCCTACATGATCGGCCACCTGGACGACATGCGGCCCTTGCCCGAGCGCGACATCAGCCTGGCGAATACTTCGCCAGATGCCTTCGAAGGCATGCGCCACTATTCCCCGGAGACTGTTCACGACGCGCTCGCCGCCATCCTCAATCAAATCACTGGCCAGAGCTTCATCGCCGTGTACAACGGCGCGTCGCCGAGCGAGCGACAGATCGATACGGATCGTTGGCGGAGTTGGTGTGCAGCCAATTTCCCGACGAAAGCTGCCGCTTGTCACGCAAGATGATTCCTGACCATGCGGTTACGGCAAAAACCACGCAACCTGTCTTTCACCGCGTACTCGGCGACAACGCTTCAACGCCGGTAAGGCTGCAACAACGCCGGGTCATCGAACAACCCGCCCGGCAACAGGTAGCGCGGATCGCGCCCCTCGGCGAGCAGCTCGCGGATGCGGGTGGCGGAGACTTCGAGCGGCGTCACCGCGAGTTCGATCAACTTGCCGCAGGACGCCGTGCGCAGCGCCGCCACGTCATCGACGCGTCTGGAGGCGGCTTCCCTCGCCAGCGCCTCGGGAAGCACGGCGTCCACGCCGGGCCGGCTCAGCACGCCGATGTGGGCGCAATCGAACAGCTCGCGCCAGCGATGCCAGCCCGGCAAACCCGCGAAGGCATCGGCGCCCAGCAACAGCACCAGCGGCCGTTCGCCCTGCTCATCGCGCAGTTCGCGCAAGGTGTCGATGGTGTACGAAGGCCCCTCGCGACCCAGTTCGCGTGCATCCAGCGCCAGCCGCGACTGCCCCGCCAGCGCCACGCGCAGCATCGCCACGCGCTCGGCCGCCGAGGCCAGCGGTGCGGGCCGGTGCGGCGGCACGTTCGCCGGCATCAGCCGCACTTCCGCATCCAGCAGCTCCGCCGCTTCCCACGCCACGGAAAGATGGCCGATGTGGATGGGGTCGAAGGTGCCGCCGAAGATGGCGAGTGGGCGCGAGCTCATGGCCATGCCCCGGTGCCTGCAAGCGGTCTGTTGCTTGCGAAAGAGCAGAAGCAAAGGCCCCTCTCCCCCGGCCCCTCTCCCGCAGGCGGGAGAGGGGAGACGAGAGGTTGTCGCGAGTACCGGCTCTTCACCCCGACCCACTCCCCGGCGGGGAGTGGGGGTAAAGCGGGCAGGACGCGAGTCATGCCAGCGTCCGCGCCATCCGCGGCTCGGCCATCGCCGCGATCAGGCGCTCGGCCTCGCGCCAAGGCTCGCCCTGCTCACGCCCCTTGGCGATGCGGTCGATGCGCGAAGCGCGGGCGAGGCAGGCCAGCCAGTGTTCGCGCGGCGCGCGGCGCAGCGCCTTGCGGAACAGTTGCTCGCGCGCCGGCCACAGGCGCTCGGCGCGCGCCTGCGCGGCGAGGTCCGGCGCGTTGGCGAGGCGCAGGGCCAACTGCAGTTGGTTCACCAGCCAGCCCATCATGGCGATCAACTCGTCGCCCTCGGCACGCAGGCCGGCGAGGATGCGCAGCGCGCGCGCGCCTTCGCCCGCCAGCGCGGCATCGGTGAGCTTGAACACGTCGTAGCGGGCGCTGTCGGCGACCAGGCTTTCCATCGCATCGGCATCGATGCGGCTGCTGTCGCCAGCACGCAGCACGGCGAGCTTGTCCACTTCCTGCGCGGCGGCGAGCAGGTTGCCTTCGACGCGCTCGGCCAGCAGCGCCGCGGCGTCGGGCGTGGCGGAGAGGCCGCGCGAAGCGAGCCGCGCGCCGATCCAGGCCGCCCATTCGTTGGGCCGCGGGGCGTTGAACACCACCATGGTGCCGGCGGCGTCGAGCTTCTTGCTCCAGGCGCCGTCGTGCTTGCTGCTCCACTCCATCGCGGTGATCAGCAGGGTGACGTCGGGCGGCGGGTCGGCGCAGAACTCGGTGATCGCCCTGGCGCCGTCCACGCCGGGGCGTCCGGTGGGCAGGCGCAGGTCGAGCAGGCGGCGCGTGGCAAACAGCGACATGCCGGCGGCGGCACGGGCGAGATCGTCCCAGTCGAAATGCTGGCCGGCTTCAAGTACCTCGCGCTCGGCGTAGCCGAGCTTTTTCGCCTGCGCACGCAGCGCGTCGGCGGCTTCCAGCACCAGCAGTTCCTCGCCCGCCAGCAGGTAGACCGGCGCCAACCGGTCGCCGGCCAGCGCCTTCTGCCATTGCGCGGGGGCGAGCGGCATCAGGACTTGCCGGTGCTGCCGGACGCCGGCGCGGCCTGCGGGTGCCGGGCGGCGGCTTCGAGGCGGAACATGATGGCCTGCACCGTGTCGTCGACCAGGCTGGCCTGGAGCTGCTGCACTTCCGCGGCGTTGCCCACGGTGTCGGTGGAGTCGTAGCTGTATTCGTGCTGCAGGTCGATCCTCTGGTGCGGCACCAGGGTCGTGCCGTCGCCGCCGGCGAGGTCGAACTCGGTGTGCATGCGCACCGCGTATTCGGTAATGCGCACGTAACCGCCCTGGGTCAGCGACTGCGTGCCGAACGACGCCACCGGCACGCGCAGCTCCGCGATGCCGGGACCGCCGTTGTCCTCGACCGTGACATGGGCGTTCTCCAGCGCGCGGCTCAGCTTGCGCTGCAGGTCGCCGTTGCCGTTGACCGTGAGGTGCACGCGGCTCATCGCCGGCGGCAGCGCGGCACTGCGGCGCAGGTGGAAGCCGCAGGCGGAGAGCGCGAGGGCTGCGGCGGCGAGCGGCACGGCACGGAGCATGCGGTTCATGGGTTTCATCCTGCGACGATGTTGACGATCTTGCCGGGCACCACGATCACCTTGCGCACGGCGAGATCCTTGAGGAAGGCCGCCACGTGCGGCTGCGCCAGCGCCAGCGCCTCGGTCTCCTCCTTGCCGGCGCTCGCGGGCACCTCGATGGTGCCGCGCAGCTTGCCGTTGACCTGCACCGCGAGGGTCAGACTGTCGCGCACCAGGGCGCTTTCGTCCACGACCGGCCAGGACTGGTCTTCCAGCACGGCCTCGGCATGGCCGAGCACCTGCCACAGGTGGTGGCTGACGTGCGGCACCACCGGGTTCAGCAGCAGCACCATGGTTTCCAGCGCCTCGTGGCGCACGGCGCGGCCCTGCTCGCCCATGTCGGCGAACTTGTTCACCGCGTTGAGCAGTTCCATCAGCGCGGCGATGGCGGTGTTGAAGGAATGGCGGCGGCCGAAGTCGTCGCCCACCTTCTGGATGGTCTCGTGCAGTTGGCGACGCAGCGCCTTCTGCCCGGCATCGAGCTGCGCGGGGTCGACCACGCCTTCGGCGTCACCCCTTCCGCCTCCGGCACCTTCCCCTGCTTGCAGGGGAAGGGAAGCGGAGTGGCCTGCGGCCACGCCACCGATACGGGGGTGATCGGGCTGCGCGGCGTGCGTGGTGACCTCGCGCCAGAAGCGGCGCAGGAAGCGCGCCATGCCTTCCACGCCGGCCTCGTTCCACTCCAGCGACTGCTCCGGCGGCGCCGCGAACATGGAGAACAGGCGCACCGTGTCGGCGCCGTACTTGCCCACCATCGCCTGCGGGTCGACGCCGTTGTTCTTGGACTTCGACATCTTCTCGGTGCCGCCGATCTTCACCGGCTGGCCGTCGGCCTTGAGCAGCGCGCCGACCACGCGCGCCTTGTCGTCGCGCTGGATCTCCACGTCGGCGGGATTGATCCAGTCCTTCGAACCGTCGGCGTTGTCGCGGTAGAACGTCTCGGCGATCACCATGCCCTGGCACAGCAGGTTGGTCGCCGGCTCGTCCGAGCTCACCAGCCCCGCGTCGCGCATGAGCTTGTGGTAGAAGCGGAAGTACAGCAGGTGCAGGATGGCGTGCTCGATGCCGCCGATGTACTGGTCCACCGGCAGCCAGTAGTTGGCGCGTTCATCCACCTGCGCGTCCGCGCCCGGCGAGGTGTAGCGCGCGTAGTACCAGCTCGACTCCATGAAGGTGTCGAAGGTGTCGGTCTCGCGCTCGGCCGGGCTGCCGCACTGCGGGCAGGCGCACTTGCGCCACTCGGGGTCGGCCTTGATCGGCGACTGCACGCCGCTGAACGCCACGTCCTCGGGCAGCACCACCGGCAACTGGTCCTCCGGCACCGGCACCGCGTCGCACTTCGGGCAATAGATGACGGGGATCGGGCAGCCCCAGTAACGCTGGCGCGAAACACCCCAGTCGCGCAGGCGCCAGTTGACGCGACGCTGGCCCTTGCCCTCGGCTTCGAGCACGCCGGCGATGTAGTCGAAGGCGGCGCGGTAATCCTTGCCGTCCATCGCGCCGGAGTGGACCACGCGCATGTCTGCGCGGGTCTTGTCGCCGTACCACTCCTGCCACTTCGCCGGGTCGTAGGCCTCGTCGCCCGCGGCGATCACCTGCTTGATCGGCAGGCCGTACTTGTGCGCGAACTCGAAGTCGCGCGCGTCGTGGCCGGGCACCGCCATCACCGCGCCGGTGCCGTAGCCCATCAGCACGAAGTTGGCGACCCACACCGGCACCTTGTCGCCGCTGACCGGGTGGATCGCGTACAGGCCGGTGGCCATGCCGCGCTTTTCCTGGGTTTCCAGCTCGGCTTCGGAAACGCCGCCGTGCTTCAGCTCGTCGAGGAAGGCGGCGAGCTGCGGGTTGTCCTGCGCGGCTTTCAACGCCAGCGGATGCTCGCCGGCGATGGAGACGAAGGTGACGCCCATCAGCGTGTCCGGGCGCGTGGTGAACACGGTGAGCGGCTCGCTCTCGCCTTCCACCGCGAAGTGGATCTCCAGGCCCTCGCTGCGACCGATCCAGTTGCGCTGCATGGTCTTCACCGCGTCGGGCCAGCCGGGCAGCGTGTCCAGGCCGTCCAGCAGTTCCTGCGCGTAGTCGGTGATGCGCAGGAACCACTGCGGGATCTCGCGCTTCTCCACCACCGCGCCGGATCGCCAGCCGCGGCCGTCCACCACCTGCTCGTTGGCGAGCACGGTCTGGTCCACCGGATCCCAGTTCACCACCGAGTTCTTGCGGTAGGCCATGCCCTTCTTCATCAGCCGGGTGAACATCAACTGTTCCCAGCGGTAGTAGTCGGGGCGGCAGGTGGCGAACTCGCGGCTCCAGTCGATCGCGTAGCCCAGCGACTGGAGCTGGCTGCGCATGTGTTCGATGTTGGCGTAGGTCCACTTAGCCGGCGCGGTCTTGTTCTTGATCGCGGCGTTCTCGGCGGGCAGGCCGAAGGCGTCCCAGCCCATCGGTTGCAGCACGTTCCTGCCCTGCATGCGCTGGAAGCGGCTGATCACGTCGCCGATGGTGTAGTTGCGCACGTGGCCCATGTGCAGCGCACCGCTGGGGTACGGCAGCATCGAGAGGCAGTAGAACTTCGGCTTGCCCGGGTCTTCCTTCACCTCGAACGCGCGCTGCGCGCTCCAGTACTGCTGGGCGGCGGATTCCACCGCCTGCGGCTGGTAGTCGATGTCGTTCTTGCTGGCTTCTTGGGCGTCTTGCATTGGGTCTGGAGCGGGCTGCCGGGAGAACGGATCAGATTAGCAGAATGACCGCCGTTTCCCGCCGGCGGCGGCCTCAATCGGCGGGACAGGTTGGCCGGTTGCCGGCCTCGTAGGCCCGTGCCGCACCGGCGATGTCGCGGGCCAGCGCGGCCAGCGCCCGCTGGTGGCCGCCCACCAGCGCGTCATAGCCGGCGCCGACCCGCTCGCTGGCCATGCTGACGCAGGAAAACGCCTCCTGCCCGCCGGAAGTACCGGCAAGGCGCAGGCTCCAGGCCGCCTCGACCAGGGCATGGTCGCCAGGCACCGATTCGAAGCGGCGCACGTCCAGCGTGATGCGCAGGCGCGGCTGGCCGTTGCCTGGCAGGCCGCCCACATCCGCCACGCCCAGCAGACCGGCCAGGTCGGCGGACAGCGCGCCGCGGATCTCGTCGCCCAGCGGGGCGATCCAGCGCTGGCCATCAAGTGGCTGCATGCCCTGCCCGCCCGTGCGCACCACCAACTGCGGCACGTCGACCTGGGCGGGCACGCCCACCGGCGCCAGTTCGAACGGATACGGCGCGGGCGCGATGCGCACGGCGGGGCCGCCCTGCGTCGTCAACGTGTAGTAGTGCATCGGCGCGGAGGCACAGCCGGCAAGGCCCAGCGCGAGCGCGCCGGCGAGTGTCCAATGGCGCAGGCTCATGGCTGGCTCCTGTTCGGTTGGGCGGCCGGCGGCTTCGGCGCGGCCGGCGCGGGATCGGCCTGGCGGCCGCGCAGCAGCGCTTCGGGATGCACGCCGAGGTAGTCGGTGAGCACGCGCAGCGAGCGCATCGTGCGCTGCAGCTCCTGCATCGTGCTGCCCAGGTTCTGCTGCAGCGGCGAATCGGCGGAGAACGCGTCGTTCGCCGCGCCCAGCGTCCTGCGCGCGTCGTGCAGGGTGTCGTTGAGCGACGGCAGGGTCTGGCCGTTCACCTGCTTGAGGGTGGCGTCGAGGCTGGCCAGCGAGTCGTTGAGGTGGTTGCCGATCTGGTCGAACGGGATCTTGTCCAGCTTGCCCACGATGTCGGCCATCTGCTCCTGCAGCTTGTCGAAGCTGCCGGGCGCGGTGGGGATTTCCAGCGGCCGCGCATCGGGGTCGTAGCTGGCCTTCGGCGCATTCGGCAGGAAGTCCATCGCGATGTAGAGCTGGCCGGTGAGCAGGTTGCCGGTGCGCGCCTGCGCGCGCAGGCCGTGGCCGACCAGGGTGCCGACCATGTGCGAGATGTCGGCGTTGTCGCCGCGCTGCCTGGCCAGCGCCACCAGCTTGTCGTGCGCCTGGCCCAGCCGCTCGGGGTAGATCACGGCGCCGACGATGAACGGGAAGCGGTGGGCCTTCTCGTCGTAGTCCATGCGGATCGACACCACCTTGCCGAAGTTCATCCCGAGGAATTCCACCGGCGCGCCCACCGCCAGCCCGCGCAACGACTGGTCGAAGCGCATGCGGATGTAGTGCGGCTCGCCGTCCGGCGGCGCCATCGCGGAGGCCTGGTCGGCGAACAGCTGGAAACCGGCGCCGTCGGCCGCGGGCGCGCTGTCGTGCGGCCCGGTGGGGTCCTGGAAGGCCACGCCGCCGGCCAGCACGGTGGCCAGCGACTGCGTGTTGAGCTTGAGGCCGTCCGCGCCCAGCGACACGTCCACGCCGCTGGCGTTCCAGAAGCGTGTGGAACTGTCCACGTAGCGATCGTTCGGGCTGTCGATGAACACCGCGAAGGTCACGCCCTTGCCGTCCTTGTCCAGCTGGTAGGACACCACGCGCCCCACCTGCATGCGGCGGTAGTAGACCGGCGAGCCGATGTCCAGCGAGCCAAGGTCGTCGGCATGCAGCACGAAGCTCCTGCCCGGCTCGCCGTGGGTCACCGCGGGCGGGGTTTCCAGGCCCTTGAACTCGTCCTGCGGTGCCTCCGAGTTGCCGGTGTCGGCGCCGATGTAGGCACCGGAGAACAACGTGTCGACGCCGGAGACGCCGCCCAGCCCGATGCGCGGGCGCACCACCCAGAAGCGGGTGCCCTGGGTGGCGAACGACTTCGCGCTCTTTTCCAGCGCCACCTTCACCAGCACGTGGCTGCGGTCGCCACTGAGGCGGATCCTGGTCACCTTGCCGATCACCACGTCCTTGTACTTCACCGGCGTCTTGCCGTCGGCCAGGCCCTGCGCGGTCTGGAAGCTGATGGTGATCTCCGGCCCGGCCTGCAGCCACGCGCTCACCACCAGCGACAGGCCCACGACCGCGGCCAGGATCGGCACCAGCCAGATCAGCGAGGCGTTGGTGCGCCGCTTGCGCAACACCGGGCGCGGCAAGGCGTCGCCACCGGCCGGCAGCGGTGCGCCGGGTTTCTCGTCAGTCATCGGAATCTTCCTTGCCGTCCCAGATCAGCCGGGGATCGAAGCACATCGAGGCGAACATGGTCAGCACCACGGTGAGGCCGAAGAACACCACGCCGGGCAGCGGCTCCACCAGGCTGAAGTAGCCGAAGCGTACCAGCGCGGTGAGCAGCGCCACCACGAACACGTCCAGCATCGACCAGTAGCCGACCAGTTCCACCAGCCGGTACAGCTTCGCGCGCTGGCGCCGCGCCCAGTTGCTGCCGCTGCGGCAGCTGATCAGCAGCGTGCCCAGCGCCAGGAACTTCAGCATTGGCACCATGATGCTGGCGCAGAACACGATCACCGCCAGCCCCGGCGAGCCCTTCACCCACAGCTCCACCACGCCGCTGAGGATGGTGTTGTCGTCGATGTCGCCCAGGCTCGCCGTGCGCATGATCGGCAGCACGTTGGCGGGGATGTACATCAGGAACCCGGCGATCAGCAGCGCCCAGGTGCGCGTGTACGCCGCCGGCTTGCGCCGGTGCAGGGTCGAGCCGCAGCGCGGGCAAGCCTGGATGTCGCCGTCCGCGTCCACGGCGCGGCATACCTGGCCGCAGACATGGCAGCCGATCAGGCCCAGCTCCGCGGCGCGCGGCAAATGTCGGCTCATGGCCTCCTGGCTCATGGCGACTCCCCGCGCGTCTCGTCCCACAGCCGGGTCAGGTCCACGCCCGCGAACAGCGTGATCAGCAGCATCAACCCCGCATACGCGTAGATGCCGGGATCGGGCAGCACGTCGAAATACAGGTGCGCCTTGACGATGGACACCAGCGCGCCCAGCACGAACACCTCGCTCATCGTCCACGGGCCGAGGTGGTGCAGCGCCACCATCAGCCGGCGGAACCCCGGCGCACGGCGGCCGCTGCGCGCATACAGCAGCAGCCAGCCCAGCATGAAGATCTTGCACAGCGGGAACACGAACAGGGTGAGCGCCGCCAGCACCGCCACCACCTGCGAATGGTCCAGCCACATGGTGTGGATCACGTCCCACAGCGTGGCGTCCACGTACTGGCCATTGAGGCCCAGCGTCACGATGGGCCACAGCGTGGCCTGCACGAACACCACCAGCGCGGTCAGGATCAGCGCCAGCAGGGCGTTCGCGCCCATGCCGCGGCAGCGCTCCAGCACCGCGCCGCAGCGCGCGCACTCGGCCACCTCGCCCTTCGCCAGCGGGCCGCGGCGATGCACGGTGTCGCAGTGTTCGCAGATCAGCAGCGGCTGCGTCGCCGTCTCGTCGAGTGCATCCGGTGGGGACAGATCCATCCACTGATTCTCGCAAATCCCGCCGCCACGCGGGCGGTGCGGCGTGGGCTTGATATGCTGGCGCGCGCCCTCCATTTCATCAGCCTTCATCCATTCCCCGAACGGAATCCGCCGTGACCGACGCCACCCTCGACCACGTCTTCGACGTCACCGAACAGAACTTCGAGAGCGAGGTCATCAACGCCTCGCTGGACACGCCGGTGCTGGTGGATTTCTGGGCCACCTGGTGCGGCCCGTGCAAGACGCTGGGCCCGCTGCTGGAACAGCTCGCCGCCGAGTACAAGGGCGCCTTCCGCCTCGGCAAGGTGGACGTGGACGCGAACCAGCAGCTGGCCGCGATGTTCGGCATCCGCAGCGTGCCCACCGTGGTGCTGGTGAAGGACGGCCAGATCGCCGACGGCTTCGCCGGCGCGCTGCCGCTGGGCCAGCTGCGCGAATTCCTGGATCGCCACGTGCAGCCGCTGGAAGGTGGCGAGGCCGAGGCCGTCGACACCCCCGCCGAAACGCCGGAGGAGGCGATCAACCGCCTGCAGCAGGCGATCGCCGCGGAACCCGGACAGGCCGAACTCAAGCTCGATCTCGCCGTGGCGCTGGCCCAGGCCGGCCACAGCGACGCCGCCGCCAGCGAACTCGACGCGCTGCCTGCCAACCTCGCCACCGACGCCCGCGCGGTGCGCCTGCGCCACCAGCTCGATCTGGCGCGTTCGCTGAAGGACGCCCCTGCCCAGGCCGAGCTCGAACAGCGCATCGCCGCCCATCCCGCCGACTGGGAGGCGCGCGACCTGCTGGGCGTGCGCCTGCTGCTGGGCAGCGACCCCGCCGCCGGCCTCGAGCAGTTCCTCGCCATCCTCGAGAAGGCCCGCGACTGGAACGACGGCGCGGCGAAGAAACGCCTGATCGCCGCCTTCGCCACGCTGGACGATGCGGACCTGGTGGGTCGCTACCGCCGCCGCATGGCCTCGCTGCTGTTCTGATTCCCGCGGCCTGACTGGCCGCCGCCAGAACATACGCTAAAGTACGGAACATCTCCCGCCACTCCGTACCCGCATGCGCGCATCCACCTTCCGCCGGCTGCTGAACCTCTGGCCGCCGTTCCTGTTCAACAGCATCCGCGTGCAGTCGCTCAGCGAGGACTACACGCAAGCGAGGATCGTGCTGCGCCTGCGCCCGTGGAACCGCAACTACGTCAGGAGCCAGTTCGGCGGCAACCTGTTCGCGATGGCCGATCCATTCTGGATGCTGCTGGCGATGCACCGGCTCGGCCCCGACTACTACGTGTGGGACAAGGCCGGCAGCATCGACTTCGTGGCGCCCGGCCGCGAGGACGTCTACGCGCATTTCCACCTGGACGAAGCCACGCTGGACGAATTGCGCGAAGCCGCGGCCGACGGCGGGAAAGTGCTGCGCTGGTTCGAGAACGACATCACCACCGCTTCCGGCGATGTGGTCGCCCGCGTGCGCAAGCAACTCTACGTGCGGCTGAAGCCGAAGGCGCGTTGACCCCTCGACTCCCCTCCCCCGCTTGCGGACGCGGGGAAGGGCCATGGATGGCCCTGCCTTGGGGAGCGTGGAAGAGGGGCCGGGGGTCACTCCCGCTCGAAACTCGCCACCTCCGCCAGCGCCTCCTCGGCCTTGACGATGGCGCTGCCCGCCAGACCGTTCTCCAGCCAGCGGCCATGGCCCAGCCTGCGCACCACGTGACGCGCCAGGAACACCGCGCCGACCCCGACGCCCACCGACAACGCCATCCACGCCAACACGTGGTACTGGACGTGTTCCCAATTCAGCTTTATCCCCAAGCCATCCGCTTCGTACTGCACGTACATCAGCAGCGCGGGTATCCAGATCACGCCGCCCAGCACCGCGAACGCCGGCGCCTCCACCCTCACCCGCCATGCGCGCATCTGCGCGAGACGCCGCTGGATTTCCAGCACGGGCGCGGCGTAGTCGATACCCTGCTGCATCGCGAGCAGGCGCGCGGAAATGACCAGCGCCAGCGTGCCGAGCGCCTGCATGACGACGCCGCAGGCCACGTTCTGCCATGCCGTCGCATGCGTGGACCAGAAGCTGATGCCCCACAGCATGACGGCGATGCCGAACACGATCTGCAACGACTGCCCCCACACCAGCGGCCGCAGGTGGCGGCGCAGGCGGTCGGCCCGCCCCTGGCGGAACAGTTGCTCGTTCAACGCGTTCTGCCGCTCCAGTTGCTGTCCCAGCGTCTGCCACGCCAGCTTCATTTCGTCGAGTTCCATGGTCATGCTCCGGTGGTGGCCGCGGCGGTCATCCGGCCGCGCAGCCTGTGCTTGATGCGGTTGATCTTGGTGGCCACGTTGGTGGCGCTGATGCCGAGCACGTCGGCGATCTCGGCGTAGCTCCGGTCTTCGAGGTACAGCAGGATCAGCGCGCGGTTGAGCGCATCCAGCTCGCCGATGAAGGCGTGCAGCGCGGCCACGCGCTCGTCCGGCTCCGCGGCGGGTTCGCCCGCGATGGTTTCCAGGTGCGCCTCGTCCAGCGGCTCGAAGCGCCCGGCCTCACCACCCGTGCGGCGCAGATGCGAGATCGCCACGTTGAGCGCGATGCGGTACAGCCACGTCGAGAACTTCGCCTTGCGCCCGTCGAAGGCCGCGAAGGACCGCCACAGCTGCGCGCCGATCTCCTGCGCCAGGTCCAGCCGCTCCTCGGCGCCGCGCGCATAGACGCCGGCCACCTTGGACACGATGCCCCGGTGTTCGCGCCACAGCGCCTCGAAACGTTGCTGGTCCGCCTTGCCCATGACTGCCCGTATTCCCCGTCGTTGCCCAATGATTCGCACGGGCGCGAGAAAAATCACAGCCATCCGCCAACGGATCGAAACCGTTGCCTACAATGGCCTGCCCTTTCCCCAATGCTGCACACCGCCATGCCCCCACTCCGCGTCAAACGCTATCTGATCACCGGCCTGCTCACCTTCCTGCCGCTGTGGGTCACCGTGCTGGTGTTCAAGTTCGTGCTGGGCCTGCTGGCCGGCATCGGTGCGCCGCTGGTGGCGGCGCTGACGGAGGCGCTGGGGCTGGTGGCGCCGCATGCCGCCGACACGCTCAACCGGAGCGGACTCATCTTCGTGCTCGCCCTGCTGCTGACACTGGGCGGGCTGTACGCGGTTGGCTGGCTGGCGAACCGGGTGATCGGCAAGCGCCTGCTGGATGCCTTCGATGCGCTGCTGCAGCGCATCCCGCTGGTGCAGACGATCTACGGCGGCACCAAGAAGCTCACCGCGGTGCTGCAGAACAAGCCCGGCGGCACGCAGCGCGTGGTGCTGGTGGACTTCCCGCGGCCAGGCATGAAGGTGGTGGGCTTCGTCACCCGCACCCTGATCGAGGAAGGCAGCGGCCGCGAGATGGCGGCCGTGTTCGTCCCCACCACGCCCAACCCCACCGGCGGTTATCTGGCCATGGTGCCGATGGGCGAACTCACGCCCACCGACTGGACGATGGACCAGGCGATGGCCTTCATCATCTCCGGCGGCGCGGTGGCGCCGGACGGCAACCTGCCCGCCCCACCCCGCCTGCCCGATCACGCACCCTGACCGCAGGAGCGCACCCTGTGCGCGAATGCTTTTGCTCCGATCAGGCATCGGAGCCATCGCGCACAGGGTGCGCTCCTACGCAAACCATCCGACCGGGGGAAATCCGCATGCCCAAATGGCCACTACTCGCCCTGCTCGCGTTCGCCGCCACCGGCGCGCACGCCACCGACTGGACCACGCCCGCCGAGGCTGCGCACTTCCGCACCACGCCGAACTACGCCGACACGCTGGCGTATCTCGAACGGCTGCAGCACGCGGCACCCGGCAAGATCCGGCTG
Organism: Rhodanobacter sp. DHB23; assembly: GCF_014842975.1. GTDB lineage: Bacteria > Pseudomonadota > Gammaproteobacteria > Xanthomonadales > Rhodanobacteraceae > Rhodanobacter_A. The sequence goes on from NZ_JACYXK010000021.1 coordinate 34,339, forward strand.
GAAACCTTCGGCACCACGCCGGAAGGCCGGCCGATGACGGTGGTGATCGCCAGCGGCGACGGCACGTTCACGCCCGCAGCCGCGCGCGCCGCGCACAAGCCCGTCGTGCTGGTGCAGGCCGGCATCCATCCCGGCGAGATCGAGGGCAAGGATGCCGGGCTGATGCTGCTGCGCGACTTCGCCGTCGCCGGGAAATACCCGCACCTGCTCGACCACGCGGTGCTGGTCTATATCCCGGTGTTCAGCGTGGACGGCCACGAACACAGTTCGCCGTACAACCGCATCAACCAGAACGGCCCGGACAGCATGGGCTTCCGCGGCCAGTCGCAGTACCTCAACCTCAACCGCGACTACATCAAGGCCGATGCGCCGGAGATGCGCGCGTGGCTGAAGCTGTGGCAGGCCTGGCTGCCGGATTTCCTGGTGGACGTGCACACCACCGACGGCGCCGACTACCAGTACGACCTCACCTGGTACACCGAGGACCCGCACAAGCTCGATCCCGTGCTCGCCGGTTGGCAGCAGCGGCTCACCGACACGGTGATGCCCGCCTACGACAGGCGCGGCCACCTCGCCTCGATCTACCTGGAGTTCAAGGACGGCGCCGATCCCACCAGGGGCATCGAGAACTTCGGTTCCGGCCCGCGCTTCTCCACCGGCTACGCGGCGCTGCAGAACCGGCCCGCGCTGCTGATCGAAACGCACATGCTCAAGCCCTACGCGGTGCGCGTGCAGGCGGCCTACGACCTGATCGAGCTGATGCTGGACTACATCGACGCGCATCCCGCCGCACTGCTCGCCGCCACCGCGAAAGCCGACGCCGATACCGTCGCCCGCGCGCACGATGCGCAGGCCAGCGTGCCGCTCACCTTCAAGCCCGATCCCGCATCGACGCCGTATGCATTGAAGGGTTACGCATACACGCTGACCCGCAGCGACATTTCCGGCGCCAACTGGATCCGGTACGACCCACATGCGCCGAAGACCTACGACATCCCGAACTGGAACGGCCTGCTGCCCGATCTCTCGATCACGCCGCCCGCCGCCTACGTGGTGCCCGCGCAGTGGACGACGATCATCGATCGACTGGATGCGCATGGCATCCGCTACCGGCGCCTCGCCCATGCCGTGACGATCACCGCGCAGGGCTACCAGCTAGACGATCCGCAGTGGGCCACGAAGCCGTTCGAAGGCCATCTGATGCTGCGCGACTTCAAGCTCGCCGACGTGCAGCGCACCGTCACCCTGCCGCCCGGCTCGGTGGTCGTGCCGATGGACCAGCGCGCCGCCAACGTCGTGATCGAACTGCTGGAACCGCAGGCACCCGATTCGCTGCTGCAGTGGGGCTACCTCGACGCGATCTTCGAGGCCAAGGAATACGGCGAGCCGCGCGTGCTGGAAAAGCTGGCGCGCGACATGCTGGCGAAGGACCCGTCGCTGCAGGCCGAATTCGACAAAAAACTGCATGACGATCCCGCCTTCGCCGCCAACGGTTACGCGCGGCTGGACTTCTTCTTCCGGCGCTCGCCGTGGTACGCCGTGCAGGGCGTGGGCGCCTATCCGGTGCTGCGGCTGGACGCGGCCGGGCTGCGGCAGCTGCTTTAGAACCCCTTCACCGCGCTCCTACAGGGCTGCATGGACTCGCGTGCTCGTCGCGGGAAGATCGCAAACAGGCTCTTACCGGCCCCACCCCTGACCTTTGACACTGTGCCGGCCATGACGAACGGCCTAGCGTGGGCGGTCATGGCCGGGGAGGGGGGAGCAGTCTTGTCCGCACCCGGACAGCAAACGCAAAACGCCGCGACGGCGGCATCACACACCGAAAGAGAGGGAAATCCATGACCCAGCAATTCCTGAAGCCCGTGGCGCTGGCCGCCGCTGTCGCGCTGGCACTGACCGGCTGCGGCAAGAGCGAACAGGCCGCCACCCCGGCGCCGGCCACCCCGGCCACCGCCCCGGCCCCGGCCGCTACCACCGCCGCCGCCGCGCCGGCCAGCGTGTTCGACGTCAGCGAGCTGGGCCCGAGCACCGAGGCCTGCTCGGACTTCAACGGCTTCGTCAACGCGAAGTGGGTCGCCGCCAACCCGATCCCGGACGACCGTACCCGCTGGGGCGCCTTCGACAAGCTGGCCGAAGACAGCCTCAACACCCAGCACGACATCGTCGATGCCGCCGCCAAGGGCGCCGCCACGGCCCAGGCCGGTTCGATCGAGCAGAAGATCGGCCTGCTGTACCAGTCGGGCATGAACGAGGACGCCATCGAGAAGGCCGGCTTCGACCCGATCAAGCCCAAGCTCGACGCCATCGCCGCGCTGAAGACCGGCGCCGACGTCGCCGACTACATCACCAAGGCCTATGCCGAGGGCGACGGCCAGGTGTTCCAGTTCGGCTCCGGCGCGGACTTCCAGCATGCCGACATGCAGATCGCCTACGCCAACGAAAGCGGCCTGGGCCTGCCCACCAAGGACTACTACAGCGACGCCAAGTACAAGGACATCCGCGACGCCTACCTGGCCTACATCGCCAAGTCGCTGACCCTGACCGGCGTGTCCGACGCCGACGCCAAGAAGCAGGCCGACGACGTGCTGGCGTTCGAGACCAAGCTGGCCGCCGCCTCGCTGTCGCCGGTGGAAGAGCGCGACCCGCAGAACGAATACCACTTCGTCAGCGTCAAGGACGCCGACAAGGTCACCCCGCACTTCAGCTGGGACAAGTTCTTCGCCGCCCAGGGCGTGACCATCGACAAGGGCTTCTCGCTGTCGCAGCCGAAGTTCTTCGCCGAGTTCGACAAGCTGCTGGCCAGCGCGCCGGCCTCCGAGTGGCAGGCCTACCTGCGCTTCCACACCATCAGCGACGCCTCGAACTACCTGAGCAAGAACTTCCAGGACAACAAGTTCGACTTCTACGGCAAGACCCTCGCCGGCCAGCCGCAGCAGAAGCCGCGCTGGAAGCGCGTGCTGGGCGCGGTCAACGGCTCGATGGGCGAGGCGCTGGGCCAGCTGTACGTGGCCAAGGTGTTCACGCCGGAGACCAAGCAGCGTGCGCAGGAGCTGGTGGACAACGTGCGCAACGCGCTCAAGGCCCGCATCGAGAACCTCGACTGGATGAGCGACGCCACCAAGCAGCAGGCCATCGCCAAGTGGAACACCTTCCTGCCGAAGATCGGCTACCCGGACAAGTGGCGTGACTGGTCGGGCCTGAACATCACCGGCGACAGCTACTACGGCAACGTGATGGCCGCCGCCAAGTTCGACTACGACTACGACATCGCCAAGATCGGCAAGCCCACCGACCGCAAGGAATGGGGCATGACCCCGCAGACGGTCAACGCGTACTACAACCCGACCGACAACACGATCAACTTCCCGGCCGCGATCCTGCAGCCGCCGTTCTTCTACGCCAACGGCGACGACGCGATCAACTACGGCGGCATCGGCGCCGTGATCGGCCACGAGTCCAGCCACGGCTTCGACGACCAGGGCAGCCAGTTCGACGGCGCGGGCAACAACAAGAACTGGTGGACCAAGGACGACCGCGCCAAGTTCGACGCCCGCACCGACAAGCTGGTGCAGCAGTTCAACGACTACACCCCGATCCAGGACAAGCCGGACGCGCACGTCAACGGCAAGCTCACGCTGGGCGAGAACATCGCCGACCTGGGCGGACTGAACGTGGCGTACGACGCGCTGCAGGTCGCGCTGAAGAACAACCCGAAGGAAGCCGGCGAGAAGATCGACGGCTACACCGAGGACCAGCGTTTCTTCCTGAACTGGGCGCGCGTGTGGCGCGGCTCGGTGCGCGAGAAGCAGGCGCTGCTGTACCTCAACACCGACCCGCACGCACCGGCTTCGCTGCGCGCGATCGGCGCGCCGTCGAACATGCCGGCCTTCGCCAGCGCGTTCCAGTGCAAGCCCGGCGACGCGATGGTGCGTCCGGCCGACAAGCAGGTGAAGATCTGGTGACATCCATGCACCGCGGCATCCGCCGCGGTGCTCTTTCACTTCGACGCCGCGCGCAAGCGCGGCGTTTTTTATGCGTGTGCCGAGCGGCCCGCACCCATGGGGGACTGCTCAGCCGCACGCCCCACGCGCCTCATAGGCCTTCAGGTGCGCATACGCGAGGCGCAGCACCGGCGCCTCCACACCGTGCGCTTCGCCGCGCGCCAGCAGGTCGCCGATCACATGGTCGGCCTCGACGCGGCCGCCGTGCTCGAGGTCGCGCAGCATCGATGCGCTGAACGTCGAACCGGCCTCGGTGAGCAGGCCACGGGCGCGTTCGATCACCGCCGCGTCCGGCTCGTGGCCGCAGGCCGCGGCGATGCGGCGGCAATCGTCGAGCAGGGCCAGCGTGGCCTCGCGGCCGCCGGGTGCGGCCACGATGTCGCCCACCGGCGCGCGCATCAGGCAGGTGATGCCGGCGAGGCTGGCGAGGAACACCCATTTGTCCCACATGTCCTGCACGACGTGGCGACTGGCGCGCGAGTCGAAGTTCGCGCCCGCCATCGCCCGCGCGATGCGCCGCACGCGCTCCGAATCGCTGCCGTCGCGCTCGCCGAAGCCGAGGCTGTGCGTGCGGTTGAGGTGGCGCACGGTGCCGTCGTCGTCCAGCGTGGCGGCGATGGCGCATTGCCCGCCCAGCACGCGAGCGGCGCCGAAGCGCGCGTCGAGCAGGTCGAGCTGGCGCATGCCGTTGAGCACGGGCAGCACCGCACTCTGTTCACCCACGGCGGGCGCGATGTCCTCCATCGCCTGCGGCAGGTCCCAGGCCTTGCAGCCCAGCAGCACGAGGTCGAAGGGCGCACGCAGCGTGGCCGTGGTGAGCGTGGGCGGCGCAGCGATGTCGGCATCGCCCATCGCACTGCGGATGCGCAGGCCATGCCGCGCCAGCAGCGCCGCGCGCCGCTCGCGCACCAGGAAGGTCACGTCCTGCCCTGCCTGCAGCAGGCGTCCGCCGAAATAGCCGCCGGTGGCGCCGGCGCCCACGACCAGGATGCGCATGGCCTCATTCTCCTCGTGCCGAAATCCGTCCAAGCGTAGCGCCACGATTCGCCGCTGCCGAGTCGTACCCGGAGCGACGCCCGCCTGATCCGCACATTCATTTATTGCGAATCATTCTCGTTTGAATTAACCTTGCAACCGATCAGCGCAGACCCAGCACGCCATCGCGACATGCGACGGCCGCCCCGTCCTGCGCTCCCGTTCCGAACTGCCGTGGAGCTTTCTCACCGATGGATTTCGTCAAGAGCCGCAAGCATCCCGTGACGCGCCGCAGCGCAACGCCCGCACTCACCGCCGCCACGCTGGCGACCGGCCTCGCGCTGGCGTTGCCGGTCATGGCGACCGATACCTCCTCGCCCATCACGGATGCGCAGACCTCCCAGGCCAGGCACCTGCAGGGCGTCACCGTGGAAGGCACCGCCACCACAGCGCAGCTCTCCTCGCCCAAGTTCACCCAGCCGCTGGTGGACACGCCGCAGACCATCCAGGTCATCAGCAGGGAGCTGATCCAGCAGCAAGGCGCCACCACGCTCACCGAAGCGCTGCGCAACACGCCCGGCGTGGGCGCATTCTTCCTCGGCGAGAACGGCTCCACCAATACCGGCGACGCCGTCTACATGCGCGGCTTCAACACCAGCAGCAGCATCTTCGTGGACGGCGTGCGCGACCTGAACACCATCTCCCGCGACGTCTTCAACATCGAGCAGATCGAGGTGACCAAGGGCCCGGACAGCACGGAATACGGCCGCACCGCGCCCTCCGGCGCGATCAACATGGTGACCAAGCAGCCCACGCTGCAGGACGCCGTGTCCGGCTCGGTGGGCTACGGCAGCGACAACCAGAAGCGCGCCACCGCCGACTGGAACCAGCAGATCGGCGACGGCGCCGCCTTCCGCCTCAACGTGCTCGACCAGGACAGCGGCGTGCCCGGCCGCCACGACGTGGAGAACGACCGCTGGGGCGTGGCGCCCTCGTTGGCGCTGGGGCTGAACACGTCCACCCGCGTGTATCTCGACTTCCTGCACGTGAAGCAGGACAACGTGCCCGACGGCGGCGTGCCCACCATCGGCCTGCCCGGCTACTCCTCGCCCGATCCCACGCGCCCGTTCATCGCCAACGCGCCTGCCGTCGACCCGAGCAACTTCTACGGCACCGACCAGGACCACGACAACGTGGTCGAGAACATGTTCACCGCGATCCTGCAACACGACTTCTCGGACAGCGTGACCCTGCACGACACGCTGCGCTGGGGCCGCACGCAGGAGAACTACCTGCTGACCTCGTTCACGGCCACCGCCGCGAACCTGCTGACGCCGAACCCGGCCGATCCGTCCACCTGGACGCTGGCACGCAGCAACCCGAATTTCGAGGACCAGGTCAACCGCATCGTCGCCAACCAGCTCAACCTCGCCGCCAGCTTCGAGACGGGCGCCATCACGCACGACCTCAGCACCGGCATCGAGCTGAGCCAGGAGAAACTCGACACCACCACGCTCGCCGCGCTCAACGGCAGCACCTGGCCCGCGGCCAACCTGTACGACCCGGATCCCGACGTCGGCAACGCCCTGCGCTATGGCCCCAACGGCGGCTGGACCAACGGCAACACCAAGACCGCGGCCGCCTACCTGTTCGACACGCTGAAGTTCGGCGAGCAGTGGCAGGTCAACGCCGGCGTGCGCCTCGACCACTACGACACCGACTTCGACAGCACCGTCGCCTGCGGCAGCAAGAACACGCCGGCCTGCGGCAGCCTGGCCACCGGCACCATCGTGCCCGGCCTCGATGCCAATACCTCCGGCAACCTCACCAGCTGGCAGCTCGCGTTGATCTACAAGCCGGCGGCGAACGGCAGCGTCTACGCGGCGCTTTCCACCTCGGCACAGCCGCCGGGCGGCAGCAGCCTGTCGCTGAGCAGCTCCACCAACAGCGCGGACAACCCGCTGCTCCAGCCGGAGCGGGCGCGCACCGCCGAAGTCGGCACCAAGTGGAACCTGCTCGACGAACACCTGCTGCTGACCGCCGCGCTCTACCGCACCACCGTCAGCAACGACCTGGAGCAGGACCCGACCACCCTGCTGTACTACCCGATCGGCCAGAAGCGCGTGCAGGGCGTGGAAATCACCGCCGTCGGCCAGATCACCCCGGACTGGGCGGTCAATGCCGGCTTCACCAGCATGCACACCAGCACCAGCAACGGCGCGGTCAGCGGCGCCACCACCACCTCGGCACCCGCCGCCGACGGCAGCAACGTGCTGGCCTACACGCCGAATAGCGCCTTCACCAGCTGGACCACCTACCGCCTGCCGTTCGGCCTGGTCATCGGCGGCGGCGCGCGCTACTCCGGCGAAATGCAGCGCGGCGCCGACAGCGCCATCGGCACGCCGCAGTACGCCAAGTCGTACTGGGTGTTCGACGCCATGGCCACCTACACCATCAACCGGCACTTCGACCTGCAGCTCAACCTCTACAACCTGTTCGACAAGAGCTACGTCGCGGCGATCAACAAGAGCGGCTACCGCTATATCCCGGGACAACCGCGCTCGGGCATGTTGACGGCGAACTTCCACTTCTGACCCGCGGATACGCACGACGCGCCTCCGTAGGAGCGCACCCTGTGCGCGAATGCTCTGACGCCTCGATCAAGGCCAGAAGCATTCGCGCACAGGGTGCGCTCCTACAATCGGGCGGGCCGTTTGCGGGTTCCGTCTTCGAGGAACACACCCATGCTGCTGCACATCCCCGACATCCTCGATTCCGCGCAAGTCGCGCAACTGCGCCAGGCGCTGGACGGCGCCGACTGGACCGACGGCCGCGAAACCGTCGGCGCGCAAGGCGCCCAGGTGAAGCGCAACATGCAACTGCCCGACGCCTCGCCGCTGCGCCGGCAACTGGGCGAAACGACACTCGCCGCGCTGGCGAAGCATCCGCTCTACCACTCGGCCACCCTGCCCCTGCGCACCCTGCCGCCGCGCTTCAACCGCTACGAGGGCGGCGGCGAATACGGCATGCACGTCGACGGCTCGGTGATGGCCCTGCCGAACGGCGAGCAGTTGCGCAGCGACATCTCCTGCACGCTGTTCCTCAGCGAACCGGACGAGTACGACGGCGGCGAACTGGTCGTCAGCGACACCTATGGCGAGCACGAGGTGAAGCTGCCCGCCGGCGACGCCATCATCTATCCCTCAAGCAGCCTGCACCGCGTGCAGCCGGTGACGCGCGGCGCGCGCGTGGCCGCTTTCTTCTGGGTGCAGAGCCTGGTGCGCGACGACGGCCGCCGCCGCCTGCTGTTCGAACTGGATGCCGCGATCCAGCGCCTGCTCGCGACCCATGCCGACCGCGACGCCGTGCTGCAGCTCACCGGCACCTACCACAACCTGCTCAGGCAATGGGCGGAGAGCTGAGCCCGGCCCACCAGAAAGGCGCCGCGCGCGCATGCACGTGCTGGCCTTGACCCGCGCCAGGGCATCGCGCCGCAGACGCAGCTCCAGCCATCCTTCCGTTCCTCAGCCGCCCCAGCATTGCTCGGCGGTGTTCGTGCCGCCCACGACGTTGCGCGCGCCGGTCTGGTCCAGCGTCAGGGTGCCGCATTGCGTGTCGCGGGTCTGCTGCGCATTGATCGGTTCCGCATCCAGGGTGTAGCCGGTCGCGGAAACGGCCGGCGCGCTATACCTGTAGTTGTTGCCGGTCTGCGATGCCGTGGCGCAATCCAGTACCAGCGTCGGCGCCGCGCCGGCGACCGGGTTCGCCACGGCGGCGGCCGTTCCGGATGCGGCGGGCGCCTCGTCATAGCGCAGGTTGGTGGTGTAGTAGCGCTCCATGTAATTCGCGTACTCGGACAGGCAGGCCGTGGCCGCCGCGCGGTTGGTCCTGACCACGTAGCGCGAATACGACGGCAGTGCGATGGCCGCGAGGAGCGCGACGATCGCCAACACGATCATCAGCTCGAGCAGGGTGAAACCCGTGCTGCCGCGGCCGGCCTGGCGATGGCCGCGTTCCGCCGCGTGCCTGCCGTTGGAGGGGAGCCATTTCATCGTTCGTTCCTCAGTGGGCGATCAGTTCGCGCCAGGACACACGCAGGGGCACGCCGGTCGAACTCGAGGTCTGCGTGCTGGACGTGCTGCCGTTGTCGAAACTGGTCAGCATGGAACTGCCGACGAAGATCGGGTTGTTCGGCAGCGAACTGAAGCCGAGGCCGGCCGCCGGCTTGCCGTCGACCAGGTCGTCCGCATCGATCTTGCCGTCGCCGTTGACGTCGAAGAACGCCTGCGACGGATTGGTGCCGGTGAACGGGTCGACCGCCATGATCCAGCCCTTGCCGGACGGGTTGCAGGGATCGCTGGCCTTGGGAATGCGCGTGGTGCCGAGCAGCAGGTTGCCCTGGAACTGGCTGGGCGTGACCATGCGCTCGCCCTCGGCGCCGCTGACCGGCGAGACCAGGTCGATGTACCAGCCCGACTTGCCGTCGATCGCCACCTTGTCCGCCGCCGCCTCGGCCAGTGTGGTCACGGCGCGCGCATTGCTCGTCTCCGCCGTGATGGAACGCTTCACGAGATTGGCGCCGCGCGTCATGCCGGATGTGACCGCCAGCCCCGTGGTGCCCGACTGCACGATCAACCCGTACCAGCTCTGCACGCTGGTGTCGGACAGGTCGGCCGAGTTCAGGTAGCTGCCGGTGCCGAAGAACACCCAGGTGTTGCCGGTCTTCGGGTCCTTGCCGACCAGCAGTCCGGCCGTGACCGGCTGCGCCTTGTTGTTGCCGTCCATGGCGGTGAAGATCTTCACGCCCGCGCTGCCCGGCGTGGCCGTGTCGCTCGTGCCCGTGCTGGTGTTGAGCGTGAACGACCACACGTTGCCGCCCGCGTCGCCGGCATAGGCCGTGGTGCTCACGCCGTTGCCGGAAGGATCCATCCACACGGCCGGCGCGGCCAGGCCGCTGGTGCCGCTGGTGTCGTGCACGTTGAGGCTGCCGTCGGCCAGCGCGAACTGCAGCAGCGCCGACTTGCCGGCCGTGCTGTTGTAGCCGTTGCCGACCAGCACCGACCAGGTGCCGTCCGCGGTCTGGGCGATCACCGGCTTGCCGACCATCTGGCCGATGTAGCCGCTGTTCGCCAGGCCATCGCCCGCCGAACGCTCCCACAGCAACGCCACGTTGGCCGGGTCGGTGACGTCCAGCGCATACACGGCCCTGGCCACGCCACGGCCGGTGCTCCCCACCAGCACCGTATGCCAGGCCGCCGGGTTGCCCATGTACACGTCGGCCACGGTCAGCTCGCCGTCGTTGAAGAAGCCGTGCGCCACCGCACCGCCGTAATCCGGGCTGGCCAGCGCGCCGAACCCCGCCGTGATGACGGCACCGGGCAGGTAGGCGAAGTTCTCCGCGCCGGAAGTGGCGTCGATACCGTGCAGCATGCCGTCGTTGGCGGCCACGTAGACCGTGCCGGCGCGCGAGCCCTTGCTGCTCGCATACTTCGCGAAGGCCGACGAACCGGTGAACGACTCGGTGTAGAACTGGTTCGCGTTCGGCGCGCCCACGTACACCGGCTGCGAATTGACGATGTCGCCCATCGGCGTGTCGCGATTGCGGAACACGCCGCCGTTGGAAAGCTCCTGCGAGCTGTCGCCGCGCAGGTAATTGACCAGGCCGGCGCCGGTGAACACCGAGCCCGTCGGCATCGACGTGGCTAGCAGGGCGTCCTGCTGCGCCTTCGACAACTTGTCCCAGGCGAAATCCACGTACTGGCTGCCCGCGGCGGCGCCCGAGTTGTAGGTCTTGATCCTGCGGCTGGCCGCCGTCGGCAGGTTGCCCGATGCCGTCCAGCTGGGGCTGTTGGCGATCGTGCCGGTGGTGGAATCCACCGCCAGCGACTTGAGGTCGCCCTTCCATTTGGCCGTCCAGTAGTTGGCCTGGTAGGCCACCGTGCCGGTCTGCAGCTGCGTGGAATTGGCGGCGAGGCTGGCGCCGGTGCCGACGCGCTCGGAGGCGCGTTTCAGGGCTTCCTTGATGCCCTGGGCGAAGCCGTCAGGATCCTTGGCCGAGAAGAAGCCGCCGTGACCGTTGACCGCGGCATGCGCCAGATCGGCAATGTTGGCGATACTGTCACTGCTCGGCTTCGGCCAGCTGAAGCCACTGATCGCCTTGCTGCTGTTGCCATTGGCCCAGGCAAAGATGCGGGCCATGCGATCCGTGTCCAGCACCGTACCGGTACCATCCGTCGCATCGAAGCCCATGCCCAGGGTGAACGTGGTCATGTGCTGCCAGAACGCCAGATCCTCGGTGTTGGTCGGTACCTCGTTGTCGATCCCGGGCTGCAGGTCGGTCATCCAGTACTTCATCGCCACGTCGGCGAGCGTATCGCTGTAGGTGACACCCTTCGTGACCACCTTTTCGCACATCAACGAAGTGGGGTTGTAGGAGTAGCCGCTGCCGCAATTTGGAGTTGCAGTGGTATTGCTTCCCTTCAGGCACTTGCCCTTGTTGGCACCGCTGGTCTGGAACGTATACCCCGAGTTGCACGTCGGCGTCTGGGAGCTGACGACGTCGGACGTCTGGCCGCTGTCCGCATAGGGCAAGGCCGATGCGTAGGCATAGCTCTGGTTGTTGGTTCCCTTGATGGTCGGGCCATTGCCGCCATCCACATCGCCGATATTGCTTGGAGTACTGCCGTTCCAGAAGCCATCGGTGGTCAGAATGGTGTAGGACTGGCGACAGGCCAACTGATTACTGGCTGCTGCCGTGGTGTAGTCGGGGTCCGAATTCATTCCCTTCCATGGCTGGTCCGTCTGGTAATACTTGCCCACTGCGTCCAGGGCCATCTGCAACGGGGTACTTCCCGTCGGCGGTATATCGTTTACCCAAGCCCAGAATTTGGCTTTTTGCGTACCCGAAGAACCATCCCCGAACGGCGCCACCTGCGCCAAACCGGTTTTATATGTGGAGTTGCCGGCAGCCGTGGTAAACAAATATGTGTCATTACCCAAACCATTGACGTTTCCTCCGTCGATGGAGCCAAACCCGACGCGAAACGTTTTATCCAGAGTGGAGAACGAATTCATCAAGCCACTCTTGGCCATCAGGATGCGCTTGCGGTAGTACGAGAACCAGTTGGCTACGTTCTGTTGCACGTCGGCGCTATCGCTGCAGGCTGAGGCCGCCGAAGGATTCGTCGCGGCCAGCAGGGCGCAGTCGCCAGTCTGGCCGACATAGTTGCGCGTATTGCCGGAACCCGTGGTGTAGGTAAAGAAGTACTTGGATGTATTCGTGGTCGTCGCGCATTGGTTATTGGCATCGGGATTGCCGTCACCGGTATTGCACGAGTAGTAATTCGGCGCGTAGTAGGTCGCGTTTTTTCCAGTGCCCCTCTGGCACATCCCCTTGTTGTTTCCGGTTGTCAGCGGTGATCCATCGCCTGGCTGGCAGCCAAGCTTGGCGGCATACGCGCTTGGAACCGGTACCGTAAACGAGGTGTAGTACTGAAGCGTGCCCTGGCTGGAACTCGAATATCGCGTCACGTCCGTGGTGCTCGTGTCGCGAAAACCATCCTTGTAGGCGTTCGCAAGGCCAGGAGAGTTCGGATACGAGGTGCCATCCGCCTTGGGCGGCGGCGTGTAAGTCACCGCCGGGTTATAGTAAGTGCCATTGATCGCCGAATTGCGCGCTTGCTCATTAGTCGGCTTGCCATTGCCCGTGGATGACGTCATGTATCCCCAGTCGGGCATATAGTCGTAATCCATCGACCCCGAATCGTCCAGCATCAGCACCACATTCGGCGGCAGCGAGCGCTGGATGATCAACGGCGACTGGTCGACGGTGACGGCGTCGGCCATCGCGGGGCCGACGCCCGCGGCGCACACCAGCACGCAGGTGATGGCCAGATGGCCCAGGAAGCCGGCGGCCTTGTTGCGCAGGCGGTACACGAGGTTCATGGCGGCGTCGCCCTCTGGATGTTGCGGCGTGGAATGCCCCGTGCGCCACGCGCACGGGAAGCGCGTGGATCAGCCCTGCTTGATCATGGCCTGCAGCACCACCACGGCACGGTCGCCCACCACGGCGGGATCGCCGCTGCGCGCGGTGACCCGGTAATACACGGCCGTGGTGGAGGTGCCCTGCGCGCCGTAGTTGTGCGAATTGGCGCTCTGGCCGAAACCGGTGCTGGTGCTCGGGTTGTACCAGTTGCCCATGTTCTCGATGACGTACTGCGGCTGGCTGGCCGCCAGCCCGCCGGCATCGAACTGGCCGGTGCCGGTGCCCGAATTCACCGTGATGATCTTGCTGGTGTCCAGGTTCGGATCGTCGAACGGGTTGCCCTGGCAGAACACGCCGCCGGCCTGGCAGTTGCGCGCGATGTCGCCGGGGTTGCCCGCGATGCGCGCGGTGGCAGCGCGCATCGCCGCCTCGGCGCTCTGGAAGGCGACCTGCCGGTCGAACAGGTTGGCGGCCATCCGCTGCTGCATGATGGTGCCGCGCACGGCGGCCAGGCCGACCAGCGTGATCACCACCAGCAGCAGCAGGGCGACCACCAGCGCGATGCCGCACTGCGCCGGGCGCGGCGGAATGGACCGGCGACGGAGCGGCAGGTTCGGACGGAAATGGGACATGTCAGTTCACCCGGTTGCGCACGGTGGTGGTGGCGATGAAGTCGCGCCGCAGCGCCCTGTCGTCGGTACCGGCGCGCTGGTCGGCGCTTTCCAGCCACAGGTGCACCTGCACGGCATCGACCAGCGCCCAGTTGCCCACGCTGCCGGCCGCCACGAAGCCGGCATTGCCCGACTGGTGGTAGGCGATGCTCATGCCGGTCACGCCGCGCACCATCTCCTCCGCCGTGGGCTTCGGCTCGCCGCCGGTGTTGACCAGGCCCACGCGGTACAGCGAACGGCTGCTGTCCGGGTTGTTGCCGACGTACCAGTGGGCCGCGCGCAGCCGGGTGACCTGCGCATTCGTGGCGAACACGTAGCTGGACGAGCTGCTGCACACCGTGGGGTAGTTGAGGTCGGCGGTGCAGTTGCCCGGCGAGCCGCCCGTGCCCGCATGGCTGATGGCCCCCGCCGCCAGGCCGGTGGCCTGCACCAGCGCGGCGTGGTCCGGGTCGCACACCAGCAGCACGTCGCCCGTCTTGAAATCGGAACTGGCCTCGTTGAAGGTGAACGTGGCCGCCGGCTCGGCATTCGCTTGCACGCTCGCTCCCAGGCCTTCGCCGCCCAGCAGCATCAACGAATCGGTGCCAGCCACCCGCTGGCCCACGCCCGTACCGGTGCTGGTCACCGGGTCGGCCTGGCTGCCGCCATACCCCATCAGCGCGTTGTCCCAGTTCGCCCACCAGACGCTGCCGCCCGCGGCCGGGCCGTTGTTGAGCACGTTGGCCACGCGCCCGTCGTTGCTGCAACCCGTGAGGCCGGCATCGCGGATGTCGCGCGCCATCATCTCGAAGGCCATGCGCGTGTTGTCCTGCACGTCCCCCAGCGCCTGGCTGGTGCGATAGGCGCGCTGGTTGGCAAGGAAGACGCTGGTCACGCCGGCGATGACGACCAGGCCGAGCAGCATGGCCACCATCAATTCGATCAGGGTGAAGCCCGCGGGCGCACGACGGTTCATAGCATGGCCCTGGTGGCGACGGTCTGGACGCTGCTGCCGCCCACGCCCGCGCGGCTGTCGTCGAAGGTGATGGTGACGGTGCAATCGGCGGTGGCGCCGACGTCCGTGCAGGCAACCTGCCCCGAGGTGGTCTCCACCGCGCCCAGCCCCTGCCCGAGCTGCGCGCACCACTGGCCCAACTGGGCCTCGGCCATCGAGCCCGAGGCATCCGGGCAGGCGTTGGCGGTGATCTTGGAACTGCCCGTGCGGTTGTAGCTGCCCGCCCGCGCGTTGCCGAGGTCCGCGCGCATGGCGTCGAGGATCGAATAGCTCGCGATGGTGGCGAGGCTGCGCGCCATCGCGCTGTTGTTGGTGGACAGCGAACGCCCCTGCAACGCGGCGATGCCGAGGAAGGCGATGGAAAGCAGCAGCACCGCCACCAGCACCTCGATCAGGCCGACGCCGGCCTGCCGGCATCTGGGCAACGCGCGTGCTACGCGCCGCCGGGACACGATCATTCCGTTCATGGCGAAGGGCATGCTCCGCTGCTGGTCGTGGTGGCGAGGACCGAGCCGGCCCGCATGGTGATGATGCGGTGGTTGTCCTGGCTCATCCGGCTGGTGCAGATGTCCGCCACCTGGTCGCCGAAAGGCACGCCGGCACCCGCCTGCCGCGCCAGACCCTGCGCGGTGAAACGCAATGCCGTCACATCGCCGTTGAACTGCAGGGGCTGCACCAGGTTGGTCGGGCCGGCAAGCACCTGGCTGGCCTCGCCGTTGCCCAGGGCCCACACCGCCCCGACTTCGGTGCCGCAGGCGCCGCCGAGCGCATCGCCGGTGTTCGCAGCGGCCGAGTTGCTGCAAAACTGCGTGCCGGCGTTGCGCTTGACCGCCTCCATGCGCGCGACGCTGATCGCGTTGACGAGGCCATTGGCGGCGGTATCGAGCCGGTTGGCGAGCGTGATGTTGCGGAAGCTAGGCACGGCGATCGCCAGCAGGATCGCCGCCACCGCCAGCGTGACCATCAGCTCGACGATGGTGAAGCCGTGCGGACGCCGGCGCACCGGCCCCTGGCCGGTGACGCGCCCCACACCATTCGTGGCAAAACCCCGGTGCCGCGGCTGAACTTGCATGACCACCCCTTGTAGCAGTGGCCATGCAGGCTAGCTTCGTAAATTATTACGTCAAGTACTTGCGATGATGGGCGGCAGGGAATTGCCGACGAACGGCACGAGGCGCGCCTGCTGAATGGTTTTTCGCCGGGGAGCCTGATCGGCTTCGGCCGCGCCCTTCCCTCACCGGCAGGCGAGTCGCCAGGAGTACCGGCTTGCGTGGCACGGGCCGCACGCAAGGGAAAGCGCGTGGATGTACCGAATGAAGGTGGCCCGGGGACCGGGTGAAGGCATGGCAAAGCGCGCGGATGAATCCTGCACAGGATTCAACGATGCGCTTCGCACATACCCTCGCCCCAACCCCTCTCCCATGCGGAGCGGGGTTTTCCGGTCGCGAGCGTCAACCGCCCCAGCACTGCTCGACGGTGCCCGTGGCAGTCGTGCCATTCGCACCGATGTTGCGGTTGCCGGCCTGATCCAGCGTCAGCGCTCCGCATTGCGTATCGCGCGTGAGCTGCGCACCGGTCGGCATGGCCTGCAGGGTATACGCCGCCGACGAAGACGACGGCACGGTGTACGTGTAGTTGCTGCCGGTCTGCGATGCCGTTGCGCAGTCCAGCGTCACCGAGGCCGGGCTGGTCGTGACCGGGTTCTGCGTGGCGACGGTGGCACCGGATGCGGGACTGTACGAGTAGCTCAGGTTGGTGGTGTAGAAGCGCTCCATGTAGTTCGAGTACTCGGACAGGCAACCTTCGGCCGCGGCCCGGTTGGTCTTGACCACGTAGTTCTTGTACGAGGGAAGCGCAATCGCCGCGAGGACCGCGATGATCGCCACCACCACCAGCAATTCGATCAGGGTGAAACCCGCCTGCGCCGAAGCCATGCGATCGCTTTCATTCATGTCGATGCCACTCATGGATTCACCAGTTCCTGCCAGGAAACACGCTGCGGTATGCCCATGGCGCCCGAAGTGCTCAGGCTGGATGTGCTGCCGTTGTCGAAGCTCATCAGCATGTCGCTGCCCACGAAGATCGGATTGTTGGGGAGCGAACTGAAGCCCACGCCCGCCACCGCTTCCGTCACCGTCTTGCCACCGATCTTGACGGTGACCGTACCACTGCTGCCATTGGGCAGGAAGAATGCTCCCGTGGGGTTTGTGCCGGTGAACGGGTCAACCGCCATCACCCAGCCACTGCCCGACGAATTGCATATGTCGGCATTGGCGGCCGCAGCAGGGATGCGCGTGGTGCCCAGCAACAGATTGCCCTCGAACTGGTTGGGAGTGACCATGCGCTCGCCCTGCGCGTTGCCACCGGTCAGGTCGCCGTTGCTGTCGGTGACGGGCTGCTCAAGGTTCATGTACCAGCCCAGCTTGCCGGTCATGTCGCTGGGCGTAGGCAAGGTCGATACAAGTCGCACGCCCACTGTTGGCGGATTGGCCGAGGGGTCGCCGTCCTGCTCGTAAGTGATATAGCGCTGCACCATGTTGCCACTCGATGTCGTCGTCGGCAGGCTGGGGAGCGTCGATGGATTCGATCCTGGCTCCACGATCAGGCCGTACCAGCTCTGCACCTGGTCGTTGGTTAGGTCACCGCTGCTCAGGTACTGGCCAGTGCCGAAGAACACCCACACGTTGCCGGTCGTCGGATCGCTGCCGGCGAGCATGCCCCCCGTGATGGGCTGCGCATTGCCACTGGGATCGGTAGCCGTGAACTCCTTCACCCCCGCAGCGGTTAGGTCGACCGTATAGGTGGTCGTCGTCGTCGTGTCGGGGGGCGTACCGGTGGTCGTGTTGGCAACATCGTCCAGTGTGAACTCCCATACACGCCCGGCCAGATCGCCCGCGTAGGCCTTCGTGCTGATGCCCTTGGCGGGGTTGTCCATCCAGGCTACCGGTGCGGCAAGGCCGTTGGCGGCGGTCGAGTCCGTCGTATGCACGTTGAGCGTGCCATTGTCCAGTTCGAACTCCAGCAGCGCCGCCGTGCCGTTCGCACTGTTGTAGCCGTTGCCGATCAGCACCTGCCAGTTGCCATCTGCCACCTGGGCGATCACCGGCTTGCCCACCATCTGGCCGATGTAGCCGCTGTTGGTATCCCCATCTCCGGCGGAGCGCTCCCACAAAGGAGTAATGCTGTTCGGATTAGTGATGTCCAGCGCATAGACGGCCTTGGCCAGACCGCGCCCCGTCGTGCCCACCAATACGGTATGCCAGGCCGAGCCGAAGTAGGCGTCCGCAATCGTCAACTCGCCATCGTTGTAATACTGGTGTGGCGCGGTGGTTGTCGTGCTTGAACCATACGTGGGATCGGACAGGTTTGACAGCCCTGCAGTGATGACCGCCCCCGGCAGATAGGCATAAACCTCCACGCCGGTGCTTGCATTGAAGGCGTGCAACATACCGTCATTGGCTGCAACGAAGACCAGCGCCGTGCGGGTGGATGCCGAGCTGGGGGTGGAAACGCCCGTCGTGGCATTGGTCGTACCCACAGCAAACCCCTGGAAGGAATTATCGCCGGTGGTTGCGGTGTTACTCATGCCGGTAAACACTTGGTTCTCGAATTCGTTGGGATTGGGCACGCCGGAATACACCGGCTGCGAATCCACGATGTCCCCTAGGGGCGTGGTGCGGGTGCGGAAAGCGCCACTGTTCGCCTCTTCCTGCGTGTTGTCGCCACGCAGGTAATTCACCATCGCCGCCTGCGCTGTTGCCGAACTGCCTAGTGCAGACAGCTCGGTGCTGGACAAGGATGGTGGGGTGGTGCCACTACTCTTGAAAGCCGGGAACTGCGAACCCGATGCTGCACTCGGGTTGTAGGTATAAATTTTGCGACTACCGTAAGTGGTGACGCTGCCACTGGTCGAGCCAAGCGTCGCCAGTTCCGTGACCGCCGACCAGGTGGGTGTCGTGCTGATCGCCCCTGTGCTCGAATTGATCGACAAGGCCTTCAAGTCACCAGTCCACTTCACGGTGTAGTAGTTCGCCTGATAGGCCACCGTGCCATTGGTAAGCTGGGTCGAATTGGCTGCCAAACTGGCACCGGTACCCACGCGCTCGGCGGCACGGTTCAAGGCATCGGTCAGGCCGCTGGCAAACGTCTGCGGACTGGTCGCGGAATAGAAACCGCCGTGACCGTTCACGCCTGCATGTTCCAGATCCGCAATGTTGTTTATCGAGCCATTGTTGCTGGGTGATGGCGTGGGCCAGCTGAAGTTGCTGATTGCCGTACCACCTGCGGCCCAATTGAAGATCTGCTGTGTCGTGGCCGTCGTTGGGGTGATACCCGTGGGCGTGAAGCCCAAGCCCATGGTGAAGGTGACCATGTGCTGCCAGAAAGCCGGATCCTGCGTGCTGGTCGGCACCTCATTGGAGAAACCCGTCTGCAGATCGTTTTCCCAGTAGTACAGGGCTACGTCGGCAAGTGACGGTCCGTTGCTGCTGCTCGTGAGCCCGCCTGAATAAGGTGCAGGCGGCTTGCTGTTTGCCGTGGCCGGCCACGACTGGCCATTCGGCCCGGAAATGGACGGCCATACGGCATTGCTGGCGCCGCTTATGGTCGACGAATCTGACAGACTGTAACTCTCGTTCCAGAAGCCGTCGGTGGTCAGGATGGTGTAGGCCTGGCGACAGGCAATGTTCGAAGGGGGATTTTGGGTTCCCGCGTTTGGATCGCTCGACATCGTCGTCCAGGGCTGAGAAGTCTGGTAATAGTGACCGACTTCAGAAAGCGCCATGCGCAACGGTGTACCACCGCTAGGGCTCAATGCCGCCGCCCAGTTCCAGAAACCGTTTTTCTGGTCGGTACTGGAAGAGCCATCGCCAAAAGGTTGCACAAAGGCAATGTAGTTCGTTGTGGAACCGCCATTGCCACAGTCGTAGCTGTCCGTGTACGAATACGCCGACGAAGAAGCCGTCGAAGGCAAGTTGCTGGCGTCGCCATTGCAACCGCCGTCGATCGAACCGAATCCGACACGGAAGTCCTTGCTGACCGTGGAGAACGCCGTCATGAGGCCGCTCTTGGCCATGCGTATGCGCGTGCTGTAATAGGAGAACCAGTTGGCCACGTTCTGCTGGGTGGTCGCGGTTTCATCGCACAAACTTGTGCTTACAGCTGGACTCGCCGTCGAAAGCAGCGCACAGGTACCGGTCGCGCCCACGTAATACTCGGTATTGGCGGAACCCGTCGTGTAGGTGAAATAGTACTTGTAGACTTGGCCGCTGTGCGAGCAAGTGGTTCCACTCAGCGTGTCGCCGCTGTTGCAGGAATAGGTCGTTGACGAAGTCGGAGTGGTGATAGTGGGGGATTGGTTGCTAGAACCGCTTTTCTTGCACGTGTACGAGCCACTGCTGCTATGCAGCGAATACCCACTCGGACACGAATAACACTGGGGCGGGTTGCTGCCGACCGTCGTAGTCCCGTTCGGGCAGGCAGCATAAATCGTCGTTCCCGTGGCTGCGTAGGTGGTAACCACCGTCACCAAGAATCTCGTGTAATACGGAAAATTCTCGCTCGGGCTCTTATATTTAGTTATGTCCGTCGCGTTCGTATTGGTAAAACCATCCGCATAAGCGTTGGTCAGCCCGGGCGAATTGGGGTAAAGATCCGGAGTGGTTGCCGTACTGTCTGCCTTGGGTGGCGGCGTATAGGTGATGTTCGGGTTGTAGTACACGCCGTTGATCGCCGAATTGCGCGCCTGGTCGTTGCTCGGGCTGCCATTGCCGGACGAGGACGTCATGTAGCCCCAGTCGGGCATATAGTCCCACGCCATCGACCCCGAGTCGTCGAGCATCAGCACGATGTCCGGCGGAATCGTCGGCTGCACCGTCACCGGCTGCTGATCCACCGTGACCGTTGACGACGACGACGATGACGCCGGCGACGACGACGACGACGAGGCCGGCGATGCCGCCGCCAGCGCGGCCATTGCGGGGGACAGGCCACCACCACTCGCCATCACGGCCGGTGCATAGACGCTGCCCAACAGCCAGACGCCAAGCGCGATACCCAGCAGCCGGCCGAAGGCACGGGCATGGTGATGGTGCAGCGACGATGCCGTTTTCATGATGTTTCCACCCTGGATGCTTGCGACGCGCGACATTCGCCCGCCGCACCTGCCGTTGTGATGCGATGTTGCCAATCAGCCCTGCTTGACGATGGCCTGGACGGTGACCACGGCGCGGTCGCCCACCACGGCGGGATCGCCGCTGCGCGCGGTGATGCGGTAGTACACCGCCGTGCCGGAGGCGCCCTGCACGCCGTAGTTGCGCGAGTTGGCCGTGCTGCCGAAGCCGGTGCTTGTGGTCTGGTCCACCCAGTTGCCCATGTTCTCCACCACGAACTGCGGCTGCCCGTAGGCCGTAGAAGTGGCGGTGTATTGCCCCGTCGACGTGCCGGCGGCCACGGTGTTGATGTTCGTGCTGGTCAGGCTCGGGTCGCTGAACGGGTTGGGCAGGCAGGTGATGCCACCGGCCTGGCAGTTGTGCCAGATGACCGAGGGCGTGGTGACGATCATCGCCGAGGCGACGCGCACCGCCGCCTCGGCGCTCTGGAACGCCTGCTCGCGGTCGTACTGGTTGGACGCCATGCGCTGCTGCATGATGGTGCCGTGCATGGCCGCCAGGCCCACCAGGGTGATCAACACCAGCAGGATCAACGCCACCACCAGCGCGATGCCGCGCTGCGCGCGTGCGCCTGCCTGCAACGCGCGGATACGATGCCTGCGGGGAACGGTCGGCGCGGTCATTTCATAGCACCCGGTTGCGCATGGTGGTGGTCGAGGTGAACGAGCGCACGATGGGCGCGGCATTGTTGACGCTGGCGCGCGCGTTCGTGCTCTGCAAGGTGATCGTGACCTGGGCGGCATTGACCTGCGCCCAGTTGCCGGCCACGGCGGTCGCCGTGGTAAAGGCCGTGCCCGACGGCTGCAGGTAGCCAATCGTCATCTTGGTGACGTTGCGCACCATTTCCTGAGGCGTTGCCACGGAGGCGCCGGCGGCGGTGTAGGTCACCGGCAGCCGGTACAGCGACTGGCCACCCAGGGCATTGGTGCCGATGTACCAGTCAACCGCGGTCATCAGCCCCACGTGCGCATTGGGCAGGAAGGTGTACGAATTGCCGGTGCTGCTGTAGACGACGGGGTAGCCCAGCCCGGTGGAGAGGTTGCCCGGCGCCGGCGTGGTGGTGGCGTTGTACCCGACCGACGTGCCGCTGTACGAGGCGACCTGCAGGAGCGTGGCATGGTCGAAATCGCACACCATGATGATGTCGCCCGCGGCCAGTTCCGTGCTCGCCGCGTTGGTGTTGAAGCTCGTCGGGCTGCCCGATGCGCTGCCCACCGAGACATCCGCGTTGACCGTGCTGAGTATGTGCACCGAACTGGTGCCCTTGACCGGCACGCCGGTGGAGCCGGTGATGCCGGTCAACGCGGGGTCCGCGCTGGCATCGTCGAAGCCCTCCAGCGGAAGGGCCCAGTTGGCGTACCAGAGCGTGCTGTTGCCGTTGATCACGTTGGCGATGCGGCCGGTGGTGTTGTCGCAGCCCGTGTTTCCCGCATAGCGCAGGTCGCGCGCCAGCATCTCGAAGGCCGTGCGCGAGCCGTCCTCCACGTCGCCCAGCGCCTCGTTGGCGCGATAGGTCTGCTGGCCGGCCAGGAACACGCTGGTGACGCCACCGATCACGATCAGGCCGAGCAGCATCGCCACCATCAGCTCGATCAGCGTGAAGCCGCGCACACGCCGTGCGCCATGTCGTTGCCAGCCCTGGATCATGTGCGGGTCGCTCATAGCATGGCCTGCGTGACGACTTGCTGGGTCGTGCTGCTGGCCAGGCCGGCACGGCTGTCGTCGAACTGAACGGTGACGGTGCAATAAGCGGTCGTGGTCCCGGGCGCGGCCGTGCAGGTGATGCTGCCGCTGGTGCTGCCGCTGACGCCCAGTTGCGCAAGGTCCACGGAGCACCACTGGTTGAGTTGCGCGTTCGCCAGGCTCCCCGACGCCGACGGGCAGGCATTCGCCTTGACGGTTTGGTTGTAGGCACCGCCCACTGCATTGGTGAGGTCGGCGCGCATGGCATCGAGGATGGAGTAGCTGGCCACCGTGGCCATGCTGCGCGCCAGCGCGCTGTTGTTGGTGGAGAGGGAGCGCGCCTGCAGCGCGGCGATGCCGACGAACCCGATGGACAACACCAGCACGGCCACCAGCACTTCGATCAGGCCCACGCCGGCCTGGCTGGCCGCCGTCCGGCGCAGGCCGGTGCTTTGCCCGGACCGGGCACGGACAGGTTGCATGCACTGGCTCATGGGCAGGTCACCGTGCTGGGATCGGTCGTGGTGATGATGGTGCCGGTGGCCATGTCGATCTGGATGTCGTTGTCGGTCGTCAACGCCGTCGAGCAGATGTCCACGACCGGAGCGCCCGCGGTGGTGGTGTCGTAGGGCGTGGTCGAGCCGGGGGCATAGCCCAACCCCTGCCCGTCGAAGCGGATCGCCGCGATGGTGCCGCGTATCTGCAGCGAGGAAATCACCAGTTGGCTCGGCGAGGCCAGCACCGGCGTGGCCGTACTGCCGGTGAGCGCCAATACCGCCCCGCTGCTGGTGCCACAGGCCGTACTCAAGGTGTCGCTGACGGTGCCGTTGTTGCTGGAGGCCGAGTTGCTGCAGAACTGCACGGAACCGTTGCGCTTGATCGCTTCCATCCGCGCACTGTTGAGCGCGCCGACCATGGCGTTGACCGCCGTGTTGAGCCGGTTGGTGTTGATGATGTTGTTGAAGCTCGGCACCGCGATGATCAGCAGGATCGCCGCCACGGCGACCGTGATCATCAGCTCGACGATGGTGAAGCCGCGGGCACGGCGCAATGCACCGGAATTCGCATCTTCTTGCGAGTGCAGCGGGACGCGCATGTACCCCTCCCCCTTTGCGTACGGGTGCGCAATCTACTCGTCGCCATCGCCGCCGCCAGAGGGCAGACGATCAGCGGAAGGATTTCGCCGACGAGTGGAAAACGACGCCGCTGCGCGGGCGATGCGGAACCTGCGCCAGGGCGCCCCGTCCGCAAATACCCGCGCCTCCCTCGCTGTCCATCCAGGGCCGCAACGCGGATAATTGCCAACCCTTGAATCGACGCGGCTGTGCAATGTTCGTACCTGGTCAACGCTGGATCTCCACCGCCGAGCCCGAGCTCGGCCTCGGCACCGTGCTGCGCGTCGAAGGGCGCGGCGTGCAGGTGCTGTTCGCCAAGGCCGGCGTGCTGCGGCCCTACGCGGTGGATTCCGCGCCGCTGGTGCGCGCCGAGTTCCGCGCTGGGCAGCGCGTAGCCGGCAAGGGCATCGCGTTCCTGGTCGAGCAGGTGGAGATCCGCGAGGACCTGCTGATCTATCGCGGCGAGGGCCGCGAGCTGCACGAGGGCCAGCTCGACGACGAGCAGAGCGTGAGCCAGGCCGACGACCGCCTGATCGGCGGGCGCACCGATGCGGTGGCGCAGTTCGAGCTGCGCGTGGAAGGCCTGCGCCGCCGCGCCGAGGCACGCCGCTCGCCGGCCTGGGGCCTGGGCGCCGCGCGCATCGGCCTGGTGCCGCACCAGTTGCGCGTGGCCGGCATCGCCGCCGCGCGCCGGCCGCCGCGCGTGCTGCTGGCCGACGAGGTGGGCCTGGGCAAGACCATCGAGGCGGGCATGATCGTGGCGCGCCAGCTCGCCACCGGCCGCGCTTCGCGCGTGCTGCTGCTGTTGCCCGACACGCTGGTCTACCAGTGGTTCGTGGAACTGCTGCGGCGCTTCAACCTCAGCTTCGCGATCTACGACGAGGAGCGCTGCGAGGCGTTGACGCAGGGCGACGAAGGCACGCCGACCGGCGGCAACCCCTTCGAGGACGAACAACTGGTGATCGCCGACTTCGCCTTCCTCGAGGCGAATCCGAAGCGCGCGCAGCAGTTGCTGGAGGCGCCCTGGGACCTGCTGGTGGTGGACGAGGCGCACCACCTCGCATGGACGCCGGAGACCGCCAGTCCGCGCTACACGCTGGTGGAACAGCTGGCCGCGAAGACGCCCGGCGTGGTTCTGCTCACCGCCACGCCGGAACAACTGGGCCGCAGCGGCCATTTCGCCCGCCTGCGCCTGCTCGATCCGCAGCGCTACCACGACCTCGACGGCTATCTCGCCGAGGCCGAGCGCTTCCAGCCGCTGTCGCAGGTGGCCGACAAGCTGCTCGACGGCGAGGCGCTGGACGGTGCCGAACTCGCCATGCTGCGCACCGCCTTCGCCGGCGACGCCGCGCTGGAGGCGCGGCTTGCCGACACCACCAGGCCGGAGCACGCGCGCGAGATCCTCGCCGCGCTGATCGACCGCCACGGCACCGGCCGCGCGATGTTCCGCAACCGCCGCGCCGGCATCGGCGGTTTCCCGCAGCGCGTGCCGCAGTGGCACGTACTGGACGCCGGCGACCTCGACGAAGCCACGCGCCAGTCGTTGCTGGCCGAATTCCATGCCGACATCCAGCAGCCGCCGCCGGTGCTGGAACACGATTATGCGAACGACCCGCGCCTGGCCGCGCTGGTCGACCTGCTCGACGCGCACCCGCAGGACAAGTTCCTGCTGATCTGCCGCAGCCAGGCCAAGGTGCTGGCGCTGGAGGAAGCCCTGCGCACGCGCACCGGCGCCGGCATCGCGCGCTTCCACGAAGGCCTGGGCATCGTGCAGCGCGACCGCAACGCGGCCTACTTCGCCCAGCCTGACGGCGCGCGCCTGCTGCTGTGCTCGGAGATCGGTTCGGAAGGCCGCAACTTCCAGTTCGCGCACCGGCTGGTGCTGTGGGACCTGCCGCTGGACCCCGACCTGCTGGAGCAGCGCATCGGCCGCCTCGACCGCATCGGCCAGGCCCACGACATCGGCATCCACGTCCTCGCCGTGGCCGACAGCGCGCAGCACGTGCTGGCGCGCTGGTACGACGAAGGCGTGGACGCGTTCCGCCACAGCCCCGCCGACGGCCGCGAGCTGCTGCGCCGCTATGGCGACACGCTGGCGCGGCTGGCCGGCCAGCACGCGCGTGGCGACGACGGCCGTGACCAGGAGCTCGACGTGCTGCTGGCGGAAACCCGCGCCGCGCACGAACAGATGGCCGAACTGATCCGCGCCGGCCGCGACCACCTGCTGGAACTGGCGGCCAGCCGCGACCCGCACGCCGACGAGCTGGAGCGCGCGTTCCGCCGCGAGGACGACGACCCGGCGCGCGACGCCTTCGTGCAGCGCCTGCTGGAAGGCTACGGCATCCATGCCGAGGAACTGGGCGGCAAGGTGCTGCTGCTCGATCCGCAGTACCTCTCCACCGACGCCCTGCCCGGCTTCGCCGAAGGCCCGCTGTCGGCCACCTTCAGCCGCGCCGTGGCGCTGGCGCGCGAGGAACTGCCGCTGCTGCGGCTGGACCATCCGATGGTCGCCGGCGCGCTCGACCTCGCGCTCTCCGGCGAACAGGGCAATGCCGCCTTCATGGTGGATGACATGCTGCCGCCGCGCAGCGCGCTGCTGCAGACGGTGTTCGTGCTGGAGTGCGTGGCCGACCGCCGGCTCGACGCGGAACGGTTCCTGCCCGCACTGCCGATCACGGTCGCCATCGACACCCGGCTCGCCGAACGCGCGGATTTCCAGGCCAGCGACATCGCGCTGCGCAAGGCCGCCGACCGCAACATCGAGGTGCCGCGCTACCGCAAGTTCCTCGCCAAGCTGGTGCCGCCGATGCTGGAGAAGGCCGAGGCCGCCGCCCGCACCCGCGCGCAGGCTACGATAGACGAGGCCACCGCCGAAGCCGCCGCGACGCTGGATGCGGAACTGGCGCGCCTGCATGCGCTGCGCGCGGTGAATCCTTCGATCAGCGCCGCGGAAATCGCCACCGTCGCGGCGGAACGCGATGCCCTGCTGGCCGCCCTGCCGCAGTCGCGGCTGCGCCTGGATGCGGTGCGCTTCGTGGTCAGCCCGGATTTCCTCGCGCTGCGCTGAGCAACCGCAATACTCCCCTCTCCCGCTTGCTTTGCTCCCCTCGCCCACTTGGGGGAGAGGGGCCGAGGGAGAGGACTGGCTCTAGCGTCGAGGCAAAAGCACCCTCTCCCCAACCCCTCTCCCGCAAGCGGGAGAGGGGCTTTCAAGACTTCATCGCCCTCGCATGCCAGGCGATGTGCTCGCCGATGAAGCTGGCCACGAAGTAGTAGCTGTGGTCGTAGCCCGGATGCAGGCGCAGGGTCAGCGGATGGTTCGCCTCCGCGCACGCTTCGCGCAGCAGCTCCGGCCTGAGCTGGGTGGCCAGGAATTCGTCGGCCTCGCCCTGGTCCACCAGCAGGGGCAGGCGTTCGGTGGCGATCTTCAGCAATTCGGTGGCGTCGTGGCGCACCCATTCGGCGCGGTCCGGCCCGAGGTAGGCGGTGAAGGCCTTCTCGCCCCAGGGCACCTGCGCCGGCGCGACGATGGGCGAAAACGCCGACACGCTGCGGTAGCGCCCCGGGTTGCCCAGCGCGATCGTCAACGCACCGTGGCCGCCCATCGAATGCCCGCTGATGCCGCGTGCATCGCTGGCGGGGAAATTCGTCTCCACCAGCGCGGGCAATTCGTCCACCACGTAGTCGCGCATGCGGTAGTGCGCGGCCCACAGCTGCTGCGTCGCGTTGAGGTAGAAGCCCGCGCCCTGGCCCAGGTCGTAGGCCGGGTCGTCCGCCACGCCCGCGCCGCGCGGGCTGGTATCCGGCGCCACCACGATCACGCCGTGCTCGGCGGCGTAGCGCTGCGCACCGGCCTTGGCGATGAAATTCTGCTCGGTGCAGGTGAGGCCCGACAGCCAGTACAGCACCGGCAGCCGCTCCGTTTCCGCCTGCGGCGGCAGGTAGACGGCGAAGTTCATCGTGCAGCCGAGCACGGATGATGCGTGCCGGTACACGTCCTGCCAGCCGCCGAAGCAGGCTCGGTGTTCTATCAGTTGCATGGGATTCGAGATTCGGGATTCGGGATTCGGTAGAGCCAAGCCGCAGCGTACGGGCTCGCTGGCGCTTTTGCGAATCCCGTATCCCCAATCCCGAATCCCGGCCCTCAGTAATGAATGACCGAACGGATCGACTTGCCGTCGTGCATCAGCTCGAAGGCCTCGTTGATCTGCTCAAGCCCCATCGTGTGGGTGACGAACGGCGCCAGCTCGATCTCGCCCTTCATCGCCTCCTCGACCATGCCGGGCAACTGGCTGCGGCCCTTCACGCCGCCGAACGCGGTGCCCATCCACTTGCGGCCGGTGACCAGCTCGAACGGACGCGTGGAGATTTCCTGCCCCGCGCCGGCCACGCCGATGATCACGCTCTGGCCCCAGCCACGGTGCGCGCATTCCAGCGCGGCGCGCATCACGTTGACGTTGCCGATGCATTCGAAGCTGTGGTCCACGCCCCAGCCGGTCATCTCCACGATCACCTGCTGGACCGGCTTGTCGTGTTCCTTCGGGTTGACGCAGTCGGTGGCGCCCATGGCCCGCGCCAGCTCGAACTTGGCCGGGTTGGTGTCGACCGCGATGATGCGGCCGGCCTTCGCCTGGCGCGCGCCCTGCACCACCGCCAGGCCGATGCCGCCGAGGCCGAACACCGCCACGCTGTCGCCTTCCTGCACCTTGGCCGTGTTGTGCACGGCGCCGATGCCGGTGGTGACGCCGCAGCCGAGCAGGCAGACCTGCTCCGGGTTCGCCTGCGGGTTGACCTTGGCCAGCGACACCTCCGCGACCACGGTGTACTCGCTGAAGGTGGAGCAGCCCATGTAGTGGTAGATCGGCTGGCCGTTGTAGCTGAACCGGCTGCTGCCATCCGGCATCACGCCCTTGCCCTGCGTCGCGCGCACCGCGGTGCACAGGTTGGTCTTGCCGCTCCTGCAGAACAGGCACTCGCCGCACTCGGCGGTGTACAGCGGGATCACGTGGTCGCCCGGCTTCACGCTGGTCACGCCCTCGCCCACCTCCACCACCACGCCCGCGCCCTCGTGGCCGAGCACGCAGGGAAACAGGCCTTCCGGATCGTCGCCGGACAGCGTGAACGCATCGGTGTGGCAGACGCCGGTATGGCTGATCTTCACCAGCACCTCGCCCTTGCGCGGCGGTTCGACGTCGATCTCGACGATCTTCAGCGGTTCGCCTGCGGCAAAGGCGACGGCGGCACGGGATTTCATGGTGGTACTCCTGCAGGGAAACATTCGTCGGACGGACACACGGCCACGACGCAGGCACGCGCCCTGCGCAATCACGGCAAGCCAGTGCCCGGTTTCAGGACAGCGAGGCTGCGACCTGCCGCATGCGCCGCTCGATGCCGAACGCGTAATACGCCACGGTGAGCAAGGCGATCCACGCCACGCCCACGTAGAGCGCCACGCGGGTGTCGGGGCTGCAGCCCAGCATCACCCACACGAAGGCGAGGAAGGCCAGGCACAGCACGCTGGACAACGGCCACACGCGCAGGCGGAAACCCAGCGGCTGCGCCTGCCGGCGGCGGAAGCTCCAGTGCGCCACCAGCACCATGCCCCAGGTCCACACCGTGTTGAAGGCGAGGATGGACATCATCATGCCGAAGATGCGCCCCGGCACCAGGTAGTTCATCAGCACGCCGAACAGCAGGAAGGCCATGGTCACCAGCACGCCGCGCACCGGCACGCCCTGCACGCTGGTGCGCCCCATCGCCGCCGGCGCCTGCCCCTTGCCGGCGAGGCTGTGCAGCATGCGGCTGCCGCTGAAGGTGGTGGAGTTGAAGCTGGACAGCGCCGCGGTGATCACCACGAAGTTGATCAGCCCCGCCGCGCTGGGAATGCCCAGCCGCGCGAAGGTGGTGACGAACGGGCTGCTGTTCGCGTCCAGCGCGTTCCACGGGTAGATCGCCATGATCACGAACAGCGAGCCGATGTAGAAGATCAGGATGCGCCAGATCACCGAGTTCACCGCGCGCGGGATGGTGCGCTCCGGCTGCGCGGCTTCCGCCGCCGCCATGCCGATGGTCTCGATGCCGCCGAAGGAGAACACCAGCACCGGCAACGCCAGCACCATGCCGCTGACGCCGTGCGGGAACCAGCCGCCGTGCGTCCACAGGTTGGACAGGCCGGTCGGCGTGCCGCCGTTGCCCCAGCCCAGCCAGATCATCGCGCAGCCGCCGGCGATCATCGCCACCACGGTGAGCACCTTGATCAGCGAGAACCAGAACTCCAGCTCGCCGTATACCTTCACCGCCAGCAGGTTGAGGCCGCCGATCATCGCCACGCTGGCGAAGGCCCAGATCCATTGCGGCGAACCGGGGAACCAGGTCTTCATGTAGATGCCCACCGCCGTGCTCTCGACGATGCCCACGCCCATCATCAGGATCCAGTAGTTCCAGCCGGTGAGGTAGCCGGCGAACGGCCCGAGGTACTTGTGCGCATAGGCGCTGAAGGAGCCGGCGATGGGTTCGTGCGCGGCCATCTCGCCCAACGCGCGCATGATGATGAAGATCATCGCGCCGCAGATCGCATAGGCGAACAGCACCGAAGGGCCGGCCAGCTTGATCGTGCTGCCCGAGCCGAGGAACAGCCCGGCGCCGATGCACATGCCCAGCGCCATGAAGGTGATGTGGCGCGGCGTGAGGCGGCGCTGCAGGTCTTGGCTCATGGGTTTCCCTGTGGATTCAGCGCAACAGCCGGCGCTGCGGTTTCAGCGGCAGGCGGCCGCGCCAGTACTGGATCATGACATAGCCGCCGACCATGCCCCCGAGGTGCGCGAAATGCGCCACGCCGGCCTCCGTGCCGGTGACGCCCATCACCAGCTCCACCGCCGCGTAGCCGATCACGAACAGCCACGCCGGCATCGGGATCGGCAGGAAGATCAGGAACATCTTCTCCTGCGGATACAGCATGCCGAAGGCCAGCAGCAGGCCGAACAACGCGCCGGAGGCACCGATGGTGGGATAGAAGCCATGCGTGAAGTACTTCATCACCAGGAGTTGCGCCACCGCCGCCACGATCGCGCAGACGAAGTAGTAGATCGTGTAGTTGCGCGCACCGAAGGTGCGCTCGATCACCCCGCCGAACATGTACAGGCCGAACATGTTGAACAGGATGTGCTCGAAGCCGCCATGCATGAACGCATAGCTGACCAGTTGCCAGGGCTCGAAGCCGGCGACGTTCGAGTAGGGCGACGGCCCCAGCGGCCACAGCGCGAAATGGCCGACCAGGGCCAGCGAACTGGCGGCCGGCAGCAATTGCTGCAGCGCGAACACCAGCACGTTGGCGATCAGCAGGTAGCGGGTGACCGGCGGGAGGTTGGGCATGGAAGGTTCCGTCGATGCCCATGCGGCAAGGGCAATGCGCTAGCGTAGCGAGTGCCGCAGGGACTGGCCATGTGTCAGGCGTCGTGGATGCAGATGGCCTCCCATGAAAAAGCCGCCCTGGGAGGCGGCTTCATCTCGACGCGGAAAAGGCGGGATCAGCCGTTGCCGCCACCGGACAGCGCCAGCATGCCGTCGGGACGCTTGGCGCCGACGAAACGCTTGGCCCAGTAGGCCTCGTCGAGGCTGGAGATCTGCACCCGCTTGCCGTAGGTCGGCGCGTGGATGAACTGGCCGTTGGAAATGTAGATGCCCACGTGGCTGATGCCGCCGTGGCGGCGGCCGCCGGTATGGAAGAACACCAAGTCGCCCGGCTTCATGTCCGCGCGGTTCACCTTGAGGCCGGCGAGGAACTGCGAGGCGGAGTTGGCGGGCAACTGCACGCCGATCGCGTGGGCGAACACATAACGCACGAAGCCGCTGCAGTCGAAGCCGGTGGACGGGCTGTTGCCGCCGCGCACGTAGCGCACGTTGCGCAGGTTCATCGCCAGCTCGACCAGCGACTTGCGCAGGTCGGTGATGTTGTCGACCTGCAGGTCGGCGTCGCCTTCCGCACGGCTGTCGGCCGCCTTGGCGACCTCGGCCACGAGCGGGGCAACGGCCACCGGCGCGACCAGGCTGTGTTCGATGCCGAAGGCCGGCGCCGAGGCATCGCCAAAACCCTTCAGGCCGGACGAGGTCAGCGTCGGCATCGGGCTGAGGGCGGGCAGCGGGTTCAGCGACAGCGGGGTTGCGAGGGTGCCACCGGTGACCAGCGAGTAACGGTTGTCGGCCGGAGCCCTGGTCCTGGCAGCGACGACATGGGAATGACGGGGCTGAACGTGGTGCTTCTGGACGCGATGGGTCGTCGCATGCGAGGGAGTGGCCAGCAGCAGCATCGGAACGAGCGCAGCTATACCGGTCAGTCGCTGGATTGGCATGAGGCGGTAACCCCTACGGTTCACGGAGGCGCCACCAAGCATGCGGGTGACGTGACGAAGGGGTGAACTTACCAAGACGAATCCGTCAGGTTGTTGGATCGAGGTTAACTGAACCCCGTCGTTCGCAAACACCGCCACACCTGTCACATTCTGAAAACAGCTGGTTTTTCCGGAAGTTGCCGCCACCAGCCCGGAATCGGGGCGCCCAGGCGCCTGATTTCCGGCCTGTTTCAGGGATTGGCCGGCGCCGGGCGGCGCCCGAAGATCGCGCTGCCGATGCGCACCTCGGTGGCACCCTCGGCGATCGCCAGCGGGAAATCGCCGCTCATGCCCATGGAAAGCCGCGGCAGGTCGTGGCCACGCGCCACCGCGGCGTCGCGCAATTCGCGCAATTGGCGGAAGCAGGCGCGCACTTCGGCGGGGTCGTCGCTGTGGCTGGCGAGGGTCATCAGGCCGCGCACGCGCAGCGTGTCGCAGTGCGCCGCAAGATGGTCGAGGAAGGCGGGCAGTCCGGCGGGCGGCAGGCCGTGCTTGCTTTCCTCGCGGGCGGTTTTCACCTGCACCAGCACGTCGAGGCGGCGGCCTTCGAGCTGCAGGCGGCGATGCAGCGCCTCGGCCAGCTCGAGGCGGTCCAGCGACTGCACCTCGCTGGCCAGTCGCGCCACGTCCTTGGCCTTGTTGGTCTGCAGGTGGCCGATCACCACCCAGGCGATGCCGCAGTCGGCCAGCGGGCCGGACTTGTCGCGAATCTCCTGCACCTTGTTCTCGCCGAAGCGGTGCAGGCCAAGCGCCACCGCCGCGCGCACCACGTCGGCGTCGAAGGTCTTGCTGACCGGCAGGATGGAGACTTCGGACGGGTCGCGCCCGGCGGCACGGCAGGCCTCGTCCACCCGGCGGCGGACATCGGCCCAGTTGGCGGCGAGGTGAAGGTGATCCACGCGGAAATCTCCCGGTCAGCAGACTCCCCTCTCCCGCATGGCGGGAGAAGGGTCGGAGGAGAGGGCGCTCTTCGCATCGAAAGCCAAAAGCCCCTCTCCCCTCACCCCTCTCCCACAAGTGTGGAGAGGGGAAAGCTTCAGCAGACACCCCTCTCCCGCCAAGCGGGAGAGGGAAAAGCTCAAGCCTTGCCGCCCTGCGCGTAATGCTTCGCCACCACCTCGGCCACCACCGCCGACACCTTCTTGCCGGTGGGGATGTGCAGGAACTCGTTGGGGCCATGGGCGTTGGAATGCGGGCCCAGCACGCCGGTGATCAGGAACTGCGCCTGGGGGAACTTCTCGCCCAGCATGCCCATGAACGGGATCGAGCCGCCCTCGCCCATGTAGGTGGCCGGCGCGCCGAACTGGTTGCGCGACGCCTCGTCCACCGCCCCGGCCAGCCATGGCGACAGCGCGGGGGCGTTCCAGCCGCTGCCGTCCTTCTCCAGGTCGAAGCTGACCCTGGCACCGTAGGGCGGGTCCTTTTCCAGCAACTGCTTGAGGAACTGGCCGGCCTTCTTCGCGTCCAACGTGGGCGGCACGCGCAGGCTCAGCTTCACCGCCGTGAACGGGCGCAGCACGTTGCCGGCGCTGTCCAGCGGCGGGATGCCGCCGATGCCGGTGACCGCCAGCTGCGGCCGCCAGGTGCGGTTGAGCACCAGCTCGGGCAGGTCGTGCGTGACCGGCTGCATGCCCTCGGCCCAGGGGAACTTGCTGTAGATGTCGCTGCCCAGCACGGTGGCCGCGTGCTCCGCCTGCTCCACGCGCTGGGCGGGGATCTCGACGTACAGCTCCTTCGGCTTGA
Source organism: Rhodanobacter sp. DHB23 (assembly GCF_014842975.1). Classification (GTDB taxonomy): domain Bacteria; phylum Pseudomonadota; class Gammaproteobacteria; order Xanthomonadales; family Rhodanobacteraceae; genus Rhodanobacter_A. Next base: position 68,062 of record NZ_JACYXK010000021.1, read on the forward strand.
TCGTGCCGGTCTCCGGGTCCTCCAGCCGCGACAGGATCTCGCGCAGGATGCGGAAGCTGGACGGCACCACGCCGGAGGCGTCGCCCGAATGCACGCCCTCCTCCAGCACCTGCACGGTGAGGTTGCCGCCGGTCATGCCGCGCAGCGAGGTGGTGAGCCAGAGCTGGTCGTAGTTGCCGCAGCCCGAATCCAGGCACACCACCAGCGAGGGATTGCCGATGCGTGCGGCGAGATGGTCGACGTAATACGGCAGGTCGTAGCTGCCCGACTCCTCGCAGGCCTCGATCAGGATCACACAGCGCGCGTGCGGCACGCCCTGTTCGTGCAGCGCCAGCAGCGCGGCCAGCGAACCGAAGATCGCGTAGCCGTCGTCGGCCCCGCCGCGGCCGTAGAGCTTGTCGCCCTTCAGCACCGGCGTCCACGGACCCAGGCCCTCGGCCCAGCCGGCCATCTCCGGCTGCTTGTCGAGGTGGCCATACAGCACCACGGTGTCGTCGCCGGCGCCGGTGGCCGGCACCTCGATGTAGATCAGCGGCGTGCGGCCATCCAGTTGCACCACTTCCAGCGTGCTGCCCGGCAGCGCGGCGAGCTTGGACTTCGCCCAGTCGCTCATCAGCCTCACCGCCGCATCCATGTGGCCGTGCGCCTTCCAGTCCTTGTCGAACATCGGCGACTTGTTGGGGATGCGGATGTATTCCACCAGCCTGGGCACGATTTCCTCGTCCCACAAGTCGCCGACGTAGCGTGAAAGGCGGGCGGTATCCATGGTGCAAGCTTCCGAAGCGGGGAGTCGGCTATACTAGCATGCAGGGGTATAAATCCGCCGACGCGGATTTGCACCGGAATAAAATCAATCCGTCACCGGCAGCAAACCAGATGATCGACGCATGAGCATTTCCGACGCCATAAACCTCGTCAACGACATCATCCAGTTTGCCATCGTCGCTTTTGCCGGCCTCGGAATATACTGGCAACTCAAGAAAGCGAATGAAGACCGCGAAAACGTGACATACGATTCGCTGGACACCCGATTTACACGCTTCCTTGAATGCTGCTCGAAATACCCGGAACTCGAAGTCTACAATCCGGCCAGAAACAATTGGGATGAACTTTGCCCGCAACAATATCGGCGGCAATTGATCCTCTATCAAATCCTCGTCTCCATCATGGAGCGCGCCTACATACTCTACAGCGACACCCACATAGCCCAAAGCAAAATGCGGGAAAGGCAATGGAAAGGATGGAATGACTACATGAAATCCTATGCCAAAAGCCCGACATTCCAGCACGCATGGAACGTGGAGGCCATTGGTGAAGACATGGACACCTCCTTCGTTGCCTACATGAACGACAACATGCAACCAGGTGGCCAGCAATGATCCTCGTCAAACACTACGTCGGGCAAAGCCGGATCAGCGGCTCGGGGCTTTTTACCGCCGAACCCGTGCGCAAGGGCCAGGTCGTATACGAATTCGACTATCGCTTCGTCCAGCTCATCGCCGATTCCGAAATCGAAGCGATGCCGGAACCGATGCGCGAGGCAGTCTACAAATACTCCTACCGCGGCAAGGGCAAGGACCGGCTGCAAGGCGCCGTCTATTACTGCGCCGACGACTCCAGGTTCATGAATCACGAGGACTCCCCTTCGACCCTGTGGATCGAAAGCGACAGCGTTTATGTCGCCGCACGGGACCTTCCCGCGGATTCGGAGCTGACATGCAACTACTCCGATTTCTGCGACGACGGCGACATGTGTTTCCGTCTGTAACAAAGCCCACGTTCCAATGCAAACCATTCCAACCCTCGAGACGGCGCGCCTGCGCCTGACCGCGCTCACCGAGCGCCATTTCGACGACTACGCCGCGATGCTGGCCGACCCGGCCAGCACCCGCTACATCGGCGACGGCCAGCCGCTGGACCGCACCAACGCCTGGCGCTCGCTGGCGATGCTGCTGGGCCACTGGCAATTGCGCGGCTGCGGCATGTGGGCGCTGGAGCTGAAGGCCACCGGCGAGTTCGTGGGCCGCGCCGGCCTGTTCCATCCCGAAGGCTGGCCCGACCTGGAACTGGGCTGGATGCTCAAGCCCGAACACCGCCACCACGGCTACGCCACCGAGGCGGGCAGCGCGGTGCTGGACTTCGCCTGGCAGCAGTTGCGCGCACCGCGCGTGATCAGCCTGATCCGCGTGGGCAACGAGGCCTCCGACCGCGTGGCGGAGCGCCTTGGCGGCGAGCACATCGAGGACAGGGATTTCTACGGGTGCGATACGCACGTGTTCGCGTATTACCCGCCGCACCGCGAGGTCCGGCGCGCAGCCTGCGGTTGATCCAGCGCCGATCACGGGCGCGCGCCGGGCAGGATTGCCCGCGCAGGAAATGCACCGCGCCAAAGAGGAGCAGCCCGCCCCGCGGCAGCAGGACGGAACCGCTCCGTTCCTTGCGGAAGCACGAAGCCCCCTGCAAGCGGAAACACAGGCGACGTCAGCGCGACGGAGCCAGCCGCGCCAGCGCAAACAGCCGCGCGACGCGCATCCACCCCAGTACCAGCACGATCAACTGGCCAAGCAGCAAGGCCAGCCAGAAGCCGCCGTCCACCGCCGTGGTCCGGATACGCACGATGCCCAGCACGCCGGCAATCGCCAGGCCGACCAGGCTCACCACCAGGTAGAACAGCAGCGTCTTCAGCGGCCGGCGCAACAACTGCCGGATGCCGCGGCCGAAGGCACGGGTGGCCGAACGCAAGCCGGAGTCGGCGATGAAGGCCGCCCGGGTGGATTCCACGACGGCCTGCATCAGCACGAACACCGCCAGCGACACCCACTGCGCACCGTGCTGCCAGGCGTCGGCCTGCGCTTCCAGCACCGCCTGGTCGGCGTGCCGGCCGGCCGCGTGCGAGGCGGCGCCCGCCGCCAGGACCACCACCGCATACGGCAACAGCGACCACAGCATCACGCGGAACATGCGGCCGTATTCGATCCAGCCGCTCAACAGCAAGGCGCCGAAATCGAGGCTGCGACCGGCACGCCCGCTGCCCACCACCATGCCGTCGAGGAAGGGCGACAGCAGCACCGCGAGCAGCAGGCCCAGCAGCGCGGCGCCGCTCAGCCACGCCACGTGCCCCCCCATCGCGAACAGCGCATCGCCGAACATCACCGGATCGAAGTGCCGCGCCCATGCCTCGGCGTGCACGGAGTGGTCGAGCAGGTCCGCCAGCGAACGCCACAGCGGCAGCGCCACCACCGTGGCCGGCAACAGCATCAGCAGCAGCCACAGCAGCAGCAGGCGCCATTGCACGGCCGCGGCCATCGCGGAGAACAGGGTGCCGAAGCCGGCACGCGGGGCAGTCGTCCTGGCCATCATCACAGCGTCACCAGCATCGAGTAGAGGGTTTGCAGCAAGGCGGCCGCGTCGGCCGTCCAGCGCCGGGAAGCGGCGCCATCCGGCTTGGTCGCCAGGCTGTCGTTGAGCTTGTCGGCGTCGAGGTAAACCTGCTGCGCGGGATCGAGCTCGGCGGACACCACCTTGCTGGCCTGCTCGAACTCGAAGCGCGCCCAGCGGCGGTCGTCGTCCCAGCGCACGTCCTCGTGGCTGCCGTCGGCGAACACGACATGCAGCGTCTCGGGCACGCGCGCACCGTCACGCAACACGGTCACCGTGCTGTGCCAGGGGAACGGCCCGCCGCCGGGCTTGGCGTCGGGGTGGGCCTTCTTCCAGTCTTCGCGCTGTTTCGCGACCGCCTTGTCCAGCGCCGACTGGTCGGCCACCGGCTTGCCGTCCTTCCACGTCACGCCGGCCCGCGGCAACACCTCGACCGTATCGATGTCGGCGACGCGATCGTCGATGTGTGCGGTGCCGTACACGACCTCGTCGAAGATCCCGTTGACGTCGCTGGCGTCGCCCGAGCCGTCGATCAGCGCCTGCCGCAGGTCGGCCACCGAGGGATGGCGGAAGCTCCAGCGCCGGTAGTACAGGCGGATGGCCTTCTGCATCGCCGGCTCGCCGATGCGCTGCTCGAGGTCGTGCATCGCGGTGGCGGTGCGCGTGTACACGCTGCCGTAGCTGGAACTGGAAAGCCTGTCCCAGCTGTTCTGCGCCAGCGGGTCCTCGGGCCGCTCCAGTTGCGCGCCCAGGCGCTCCATCTGGAACCCGCTCATCGCCGGCGCGACGCCCAGCCACTTCATGAACGGCGAAGCGAGCACGAGGTCCTCCTTGCGCTCGCGCATCATGCGGTCGTCCCAGAACTCGTTCATGCCCTCGTCGAGCATGGGCTCCTCGAACTCGTTGGAGGCGAGGATGCCGTAGAAATAGCCGTGGCCGAACTCGTGGATGTTGACGAAATCGCTGCCGTACTGGCTGAGGGTGCCCGGCGTGACCTCCTTGTAGCCCTCGGAGGTGAAGAAGGTGGGGTATTCCATGCCACCCGCTTCCTGCGCGTTGTACGGCGGGATCACCGCGGTGACCGTGCGGTACGGGTACGGCGCGATGGTCCGCGAGAAATAGCCCAGCGAGTCGATGGTGGATTGCAGCGTGGGCGCGGCGCTGGCCACGTATTCGGACGGGTAGATCACGCGCACGGCCACTGGCGGGCTGCCCGCGCCGGTGTACGTGCCGTCCAGCGTCTTGTAGCCCTTCGCGGCGACCCAGGCGAAGTCGTGCACGTCGCCCTGCGTGAAGTGGTACGTGGTGCGGCCGTTCGCCGCCTGCGGCTCGCCCTGCAACTGGCCCACTGCGCCCACGGTGTAGTCGCTGGGCACGTCGAGGTGCACGTCGTAGCTGCCGAAGTCGGCGTAGAACTCGCTGTTGAAGTGGAACTCGTGCACGTTCCAGCGCGGCGCCGTGGCGCCACGTTCGCCGGCCAGTTCCAGCACGCCGATCTTGGGGAACCACTGGCCGACCAGGTTGAAGTCGCCCCACCAGCCGGTGCGCTCCACCACACGCGGCAACTGGCTGAGGAAATCGATGTCCAGCGCCAGCGTGCCGCCCGCTGGCACCGGTTGGACGAGGTCGATGCGCACCACGGTGTGGTCGGTGGCCGGGCCGCCGTCGGGATGCACGAAGCTCCATTTCAGCGCCGTACCGTCCTGCGCCACGTCCTGCAGGCGGACCCAGCCCCACTGCCCGTCCTTCAGCACCGCGTTGCCGCGCGAACGGCCGTGCGCGGTAAGCACCCGGCGCTCGGTGAACCACGTGCTGCCATCGCCCTCGAACGCGTTGAGGTAGAGGTGGAAATAGACGTGGCTGACCGGGCGATCGCTGCGGTTGCGCCAGGTCATGTGCTCCTTGCCCGTCACCTGGTGCCTGGCCGCATCGAGGCTGGCGTCGATGGCGTAGCTCACCACGCGGTCGGACAGGGTTGCCTCCTGGCCGGTACGCTCGCCGCCCCACGCTGTCGGCGCGCTGGGCGTGGTGATGATGGTCTGGTGCGCCGGCGCGAACGGGATCGGCACCACCGTGGCGGCGGTCGCCGGCGCAGCCGCGCTGCCCGCCGCGGCCGGCGCTTCCTGTGCCAGGCACAGGCTCGACGCGCACCAGCCCATGGTCATCGCGGCGAGCCACAGCCCGCCCCTGCCCCTGATCGACCCCATTGCGCTCTCCCCGCGAGTGATTCCCCAGCGTGCACGCTGCATGGCACCGCCGTCATAGGCCAAAGGTCATGCCCCGCAAGCGCTAAGCTGAGGGTCGGGCAAGGCATGGCAAGCTGTGCGTCCCATCCCCATGCCGACGAACGGAACCCAGAGCCTGTTTATGCTCCCCAAGCACCCCGCGTTGTCATCGAGTGATCGTCAGGTGGCAGGGCGTGGCGTCGGCCTGACTGGCGGTCGGGCCAAGCCACGCGCTGCCGCATGGCGGCCATTCGACGGCAACCCGCAGGGCCGGGTCTGTTTGCCCGCATCCCTGCGTCATCACCCGGTCGTGGACGGACGTCCACTCCCTCGTTCTTCCTTGGCCTGCGCGCAAACAGCTCCCGGCGCGGGGTACTTGCGGGAACATAAACAGGCTCTAACGCATGCGCATCCTGCTGGCTGAAGACGACCCCTCCATCGCCGAAGGCATCTGCGCGTCATTGCGCCACAGCAACCACGCGGTCGACCACGTGGCCAGCGGCCAGCTGGCCGACGCCGCGCTGCGCGAGCACGACTACGACCTGCTGGTGCTGGACCTGGGCCTGCCGCAGTTGGACGGCAGCGAGGTGCTGCGCCGGCTGCGCGGCCGCGGCGGCAGCGCGCCGGTGCTGGTGGTGACCGCGCGCGACGGCCTGGACGAGCGCATCCGTGTGCTCGATCTCGGCGCCGACGATTACCTGGTCAAGCCCTTCGCGCTCACCGAGTTCGAGGCGCGCGTGCGCGCCCTGCTCCGCCGCAGCAGCAGCCAGGGCGTGCCCGAGCTGAAGATCGGCCGGCTGCGGCTGGACCTGCCCGGCCATCGCGCCTGGCTGGACGAGGACCCGCTGGAGCTCACCGCGCGCGAGTTCGGCCTGCTGGAGGCGCTGGCCATGCGCGCCGACCGCGTCACCAGCCGCGCGCAGCTGATCGAGGCGCTGTGCAGCTGGGACGAGGAGCTCACCGACAACGGGCTGGATATCGCCATCCACCGCCTGCGCCGCAAGCTCGAAGGCAGTGGCACCGGCGTGCGCACCATCCGCGGCCTGGGTTACCTGCTGGAAGAAAGCCCGGCCGACGGCGGGCACGCATGAGCCAGGCCCCTGCCCGCCGCCCCAGCCTGCGACGCCGCCTGCTGGGCTTCCTGCTGATCCCGGTGACCATCCTGCTGGTGCTGGACATCCTGCTCACCTATGGCGTGGCGCTGGGCTATTCCAACCACGTGCACGACCGCGACCTCGGCAACGACGCGCTGACGCTCGCCAAGATGATGAGCAACGAACAGACCGGCGGCGAACTGACCCCGCAGGCGCGTTTCCTGCTGCAGTACGACCCCAACGGCAACGGCTACTTCAGCATCGTCAGCCGCCGGCACGGCTTCGTCGCCGGCAACGAGCGCCTGCTGCCGGCGCGGCGGGTGCCCGCCATGGGCGCGCCGCCCGAGTTGTTCGATACCCGCATGGACGACCACCCGCTGCGCGCGGTCACCCTGAGCACCACGGCCAGCGGCCATCCGGACGACACCCTCGTCATCACCGTGGCCGAGACCCTGCGCGATCGCCATGCGCAAGCGCGCAGCATCCTGTACCTGGCGATCCTCACCCAGTCGCTGCTGATCGTGTGCGTGCTGTCGCTGGTGTGGTTCGGCGTCAACCACGGCCTGCGCGTGCTCGACCCGCTGACCCGGCGGCTGGCGCGGCGCAACCACGAACTCACGCCCATCGGCGGGCCGGACGTGCCGCAGGAGATCCTGCCGCTCACCCGCACCATCGACGCGCTGTTCGCACGCCAGCGCGGCATGCTGGCGCTGCACGACCGCTTCATCGCCGACGCCGCGCACCAGCTGCGCACGCCGCTCACCGGCCTCGGCCTGCACGTGGAGCGCGCGCTGGCCGATCCCGACCCGGCCAACGTGCGCGAGGCGCTCACCCACATCCGCCGCCTCAACCAGCGCGCCGCGCGCACCACCGCGCAGCTGCTGGCGCTGACCCGCGCGCAGGCGCCGTCCACCGACACCGTCGAGCACGTGCCGCTGGACCTCGCGCGCTGGGTGCCCGAGGCGGTGACGCAACGCGTGCACGATGCGCTGGCCGCCGGCATCGACCTCGGCTACCAGGGGCCTGAGCAGGCGCTAAGCATCCACGGGCATGCTGCCAGCCTGCACGACCTCCTGGACAACCTCATCGACAACTGCATCCGCTATGCCGGTCGCGGCAGCACCGTGACCGTGGGCCTGCAGGCGCGGCCCGACGGCGGCGCCAACCTCGTGGTGGAGGACGACGGCCCGGGCGTGCCGCCCGAGCTGCTGCCGCGCCTGAGCGAACGCTTCTTCCGCGCACCGGGAACCAGCGAGGAAGGCAGCGGGCTGGGGCTGGCCATCGTGCAGCGCATCGCCGAGCGCCATCACGCCGACGTGATCTACCGCCTGGCCGAGGAACGCGGCCTGTGCGTGGAAGTGCGATTCCCCGCGCCGCGCGTGCGCCACGTCGCGACGCCGCAGGCCGAAACGCCGGTGGCGCGCTGACAGCCCCGATGCCCGACCTGTATCCTTGGCGGGTTCGCACGGTCGTTATCCGTTCCCCATCCACCCACTGTTGCGTGACCTGACCGTGGCCCTGATCCCATCCGACATCGCAACGCGCCGCCGCTGGCGCACCAGCTGGCTGGCCGCGGCCATCGCGCTCACCGGCTGCTCGGTGGCGGTGCCGAAGCTGGAACCGCCGATCCCCGCGCAATGGCAGCATGCGGCGGCATCGCAGGCGGCCGAACCCACCGACCTGCACAACTGGTGGCGCGCTTTCGACGATCCCGCCCTGAACGCACTGGTCGACCAGGCGCTGGCGCACAACCTCGACGTGGCGCAGGCCGTCGAGCGGGTGCGCGCCGCGCGCGTGCTGCAACAGCACGCCGGCGCGCCCTACCTGCCCTACCTCAAGGCCAGCACCGACCAGGTGATCGACCCCGACGCCAGCGCCTCCTACCTGGTGGCCGGCTTCGACGCCAGCTGGGAATTCGGCCTGTTCGGCCGCGCGCAGGGCTCCCGGCGCGAAGCGCAGGGGCAACTGGACGCCGGCACGGCCGACCTGCAGGCCGCGCGCGTGACGCTGGTGGCCGAGGTCGTGCGCAACTGGATCGAACTGCGCACCGCCCAGCGGCAGGAAACCCTGCTGCAGCAGGTCGGCGACCTGCGCAGCCACCAGCTCGACCTGCTGAAGATCCGCCAGCACCTGCAACTGGCGCCCGCCGGCACGGTGGACCAGGCCGCCGCCGCCGCCGCGCAGGCGCAGGCCGCGCTGGCCGCGCCGCGCCAGGCCATCGACGAAGCCGCGCAGCGGCTGGCCGTGCTGGCGGGCCAGAACCACCCCGACCCGGCCTGGCTGCAGGCCGGCCCGCAACCGCAGCTCGGCGCGTGGCAGTTGCCCGGCACGCCGGCCAACCTGCTGCGCACGCGGCCCGAGATCGCCCGCGCCGAGGCCGACGTGCTGCGCGCCGCCGGCGAACTGGGCGTGGCGCACGCCGACCGCTTCCCCCAGCTGGGCCTCGACGCCTCGATGGTCTGGGCCAGCGACATCAACAACAACCGCAAGCACACCTCGGACAACGGCCTGATCACGATGGGCCCGATGTTCGACATGCCGCTGTTCGACTGGGGCCTGCGCAAGGCCAACGAACACGCCAAGTCGCACGAGCTGAAGGCCGCCGTGCTGGCCTACCGCCAGGCCGTGCTGCAGGGCGTGGCCGAAGTGGAGACCGCGCTGGGCACGCTGCAGCAGCAGGGACAGCGCGAACGGCACAGCCTGGAAGCCTGGCAGGCGCTGCAGCATGCGGACGATGCGGTGCAGACCCGCGTGAAGCTGCAGCTGGACAGCCCGCTGGCACTGGCCGACAGCCGGCTCGCCGCCACGCAGGCTGCGATCGAGCTGGCCGATGCGCGCGCCAGCCGCAGCCTCGCCTACGTGGCGCTGTTCAAGGCGCTGGGCGGCGCGCCGCTGCCGGCGGACGAGGCGCCCGGCGCGGAGTCCGACAAATCCGCCGAGGCGACGCACTGATGGTGGCCCTGGCGCGCAAGACGCTGGTGTACGAATGGCGGCGCTTCCTGCCCGCCATCCTCGCGGTGGGCTTCGCCGGCCTGCTGCAGTTGCTGCAGCTGGCCCTGGTACTGGGCATCTTCGGCGCCACCAGCGTGTACATCACCGGTTCGTCCGCCGACGTCTGGGTCGGATTCCCCGGCACGCAGAGCGTGGGCTCGGGCCGCTCGATCGACGCCAACGTGGAATCGCGGATCCTGATGGACCCGGCGGTGGCGCGCGTCGAGCCCTACGAGTGGATCGACGGCGACTGGCGAGGCACCGGCGACACCGGCGGCGTATCGGTGTTCGTCTCCGGCATCGACCCGGCCGCCGGCGGCCTGATGTTCTCCCGGGTGCTGCCGCCCGAACTGCGCGCACGGCTGGCCGAGCCGGACGCGGTGATCGTGGACCGCGCCGACCTCGACAAGCTGGGCGTGGCGATGGACCAGACCGCCACCATCAACGGCCAGCGCGTGCGCGTGGTCGGCGTCAGCAGCGGCCTGCGCGGGCTGGGCGGCATCAACGTGATCGCCTCGCTGGACACCGCGCGCCGGCTCGACACCGACGCCGCCGACAACGGCCCCACCTACCTCGTCGCCAGCCTGCGCGATCCCGCGCAGGCCGACGCCGTCGCGGTGCGCCTGCGCGGCAGCAGCGCGTTCGGCCCCTACACGACCTGGAGCGCCGCCGACTTCGCGCACATCTCCGTGTTCTATTGGTTGTTCGACACCGGCGCCGGTGCCGGCGTGCTGTTCCTCGCCGGCATCGTGTTCCTGGTCGGCGCGGTGATCACCAGCCAGACCCTGGTCGGCGCGGTGCAGGGCTCGGTGCGCGAGTACGCCACGCTCAACGCGCTGGGCGTGGGCGTGGGCGCGCTGCGCAAGGTGGTGCTGGAGCAGGCCTTCTGGGTGGGCGCGCTGGGCCTGGTCGGCGCCACCGTGCTGGGCGTGCTGCTGCTGCTCGCGGCGCGCGCCGAGGACGTGCCGGTGACGCTGGGCCCGCTGGCCGCGATCGCCTGCATCGCGCTGGTGATGGGCCAGGCCGCGGTGTCCGGCATGGCGGCGATGCGCAGCATGCGCCGCATCGACCCGGCGACCCTGCTGCGATGAGCGCCACGATGCCCGCCACCGCCACGCCACGCGCACCGGTGCTGCAGGCCGACGGCGTGTGCAAGGCCTTCGCCTCCGGCAAGCTGCACACGCAGGTGCTGAACGGCCTGTCGCTCAGCATCGACCCGGGCGAGCTCACCCTGATCTCCGGCCCCTCCGGCTGCGGCAAGAGCACCCTGCTGGCCGTCCTCAGCGGCCTGCAGAAAGTGGACAGCGGCCGCGTGCACGCGCTGGGCAGCGAGCTGGGCCAGCTCGACCTGCGCGCGCTGGAACACTTCCGCCTGCAGCACACCGGCTTCGTGTTCCAGGGTTTCAACCTGTTCCCCGCGCTCACCGCGCTGGAGCAGGTGGAACTGCCGCTCAACCACATGGGCCTGTCGAAACAGGAAGCCCGTACCCGCGCGCGGCGCTCGCTGGAGGAGGTGGGCCTGGCCCACCGCATCAAGCTGCGCCCCTCGGAACTCTCCGGCGGCGAGAAGCAGCGCGTGGCGATCGCGCGCGCGCTGGCCAAGGAGCCGGAGCTGCTGTTCGCCGACGAGCCCACCAGCGCGCTGGACGCCGCCAACGGCCAGACCATCATCGACATCCTGCACACCATCGCCCGCACGCACGGCACCACCGTGCTGTGCGTGAGCCACGACCCGCGCCTGGTCGCCCACGCCGACCGCGTGCTGGCGATGGAGGATGGCCGCATCCTCAGCGACAGCCGCCGCGACGCCGTCGCCCCCAAGGAAACCTCGCCATGACGCCAACCGCCCTTCGTCCGCCGTCGCCGCTGCGCCTCGCCGGATGCGCGCTGGCCGCCGCGCTAGCGCTGGCCGCCTGCTCGAAGAGCGCGCAACCTGCCGCGACCAGCGCCGCCGCCAGCCAGTACGCCGCGGTGGCGCGCGGCCGCGTGGATATCGAAGGCGGCCTGCTCGCCCTCACCATGCCGCGCGAGGGCGTGCTCGCCAGCGTGGCCGTGCACGAGGGCGACACCGTGAAGCAGGGCCAGTTGCTGGCCGCGCTGGACACCCGTCCCGCCCAGCTCGCGGTGGATTCCGCGCAGGCGCAGCTCGAACAGGCCCAGGCCCAGCTCAAGCTGCTGGCCGTCAAGCAGGCCGCCGCCAGGCTGCGCGCCCAACGCCTCGGCGCCGCCGCCACCGCCGGCGCCGGCGACGGCCAGAGCGCGGACGATGCCCGCGAAGCCAGCAGCCAGCTCGACGCCGAACACGACGCCGACCAGGCCGCCGCGGACATGGCCGCGCAGAAACTCGCCGAGGCGAAATACGAACTGGCCCAGCGCAGCCTGCGCGCGCCGTTCGACGCCAGCGTGGTGCACGTGACGGCCCAGCCCGGCGCCAGCGTGTCGCCCAGCGACGCGCTGTTCACCCTGCTGCCGGACAAGCCGCGCATCGTGCGCGCCGAACTCAACGAAAGCTTCGTGGGCGCCGTGCATCCCGGCATGCGCGCCGAGGTGGCGGACAACGACGACAGCGGCAACGACCGCTGGAGCGCGCACGTGCTGCGCATCGGCCAGGTCTATGGCCCCGCCACGCTGGAGAACGACCCGCAGACCCGCGCCAACGCGCGTACCGTGGAATGCGTGCTGGCGTTCGACCAGCCCGAGCAGCAGTTGCGCATCGGGCAGCGGGTGATCGTGCGCTTCGTGCCCGACGACAGGCACTGAGCGGCCGGCACGCACAGTCGAAGGCAGTCAGCCCTCCACCTTGTACGCCTTGAGCTTGTACCAGAGGGTCCGCTCGCTGATGCCAAGCAGGCGGGCCGCTGCCGCCTTGTTGTTGGCGCTACGCTCCAGTGCGGCCTTGATGAGCCTGCATTCGAGCCCTTCGACCTGCAGCTTCAGGTCGAGCGTGCCATCGACAGGCGCGCCACCCGCCGGCGGCGCGTCCGGCGCAGGGCCGCCGGGCAATTCGTGGACCAGCTCGGCCGGCAGCTGGTCCAGGGTGATTTCATCGCCACGACAGAGCACGACGGCGCGCTCCATGATGTTCTCGAGTTCGCGCACGTTGCCGGGCCATGCATAGGCCTCGAGGCGCTGCAGCACCGGCTGCCCCAGGCGCGGCATGGCCCGTCCCAGTTCCGACGCATGCTTGCGCAGGAAATGGCTGGCCAGCAGCGCGATGTCGCCGCGGCGGTCGCGCAGCCTGGGCACGTCGATGCGCACGACGTTGAGGCGGAAATACAGGTCCCGCCGCAGGACGCCGCTTTCCACCGCCTGCTGGAGATCGCGGTTGGTGGCCGACACGACCCGCAGGTCCACCGGAATCGCGCCATTGGCGCCGACCCGCTCGATGCTGCCCTCCTGCAGCATGCGCAGCAGCTTGACCTGGAGGTTGGTCGGCATCTCGGTGATTTCATCGAGAAAGATCGTGCCTCCGCTGGCCAGCTCGCATTTCCCGATGCGATCGCGCAACGCACCGGTGAACGCGCCCTTGACGTGCCCGAACAACTCGCTCTCCAGCAACTCGGCCGGGATCGCCGCGCAGTTGATCGGCACGAACAGCCCGCTGCGGCCGGACGCCTCGTGGATGGCGCGCGCCACCAGCTCCTTGCCCGTGCCGGTATCGCCGACGATGAAGGCGTTGCTGCGCGTCGGCGCCACCTGGCGGATCAGCCCGTACAGCGACTGCATGGCGGCGCTGGTCCCGACGAACGCCCCCCAGCCGCGCGACACCTCCTCGCGCAGGAAGGTGTTCTCGCGCTGCACGGCCTGCATGGCGAGCGCCCGGGTGACCGCCATCTCGACGGTCTCCATTTCGAAGGGACGGATGATGTAGTCGATGGCGCCGAGCTTCATGGCTTCCACGGCCGTTTCGATGGTGCCGTAGGCGGTCATCACGATGACCGGCACGTCCATGCCGCGCTCGCGCAACGCCGCGAGCAGGGCCATGCCATCCATGCGCGGCATGCGCAGGTCGGTCAGGACCAGGTCGACGGACTGCTGTTCGACCATCGACAGCGCCGTGGCTCCATCGCCGGCTTCGGAGACAAGGTGCCCCATCGCCTTGAGCGACAACTCCAGGAGGCGCCGCATCTTGGCTTCGTCGTCCACTATGAGGATGCGCCTGGCGCTCATCGATCCTGCCCGTTCACTGCAAAGGTGAGGTTGAAGGATGCCCCACCCCATGGGCTCTCGCCCACGGCGATCTCGCCGCCATGCACGTGCACGATCTGTTGCACGATGGTGAGCCCGAGGCCGATGCCGCCCTCGCGGCGGCTGAAAAAGGGGTCGAAGACGGCCTGCCTAAGCGCAGGCGGCACGCCGGGACCGTCGTCCATCACGGAAACCTGCAGCACCGCCCCCTCGAACCTCGTCGCGATCTGCACGCGGCCGTTGTCGCCGACGAACGCGAGCGCGTTCAGCACCAGGTTGAGCAGCACCTGCATGATCTGCTCCCGGTCGCACAGGAAGACCAGCTCGGGCTCGGCGAAACTGCACGAGAGCGAGACCCCGGCCTTCTCGGCGCGCGATGCCAGCAGGCTCAGCACGCCGTCGATGATGGCGTGCAGGTCGTGCCGCCGGAAATGCGGCTGGGTCGGGCGCGCGCACTCGAGCAGCAGGGTCACCAGGCGATTGAGCCGCTCGGTTTCGCTGAAGATGAAGCCGATGAGCTCGTGCTCGCGCTCCCCCAGCTCGGGTTGCCGCTGCAGCAGTTGCGCGGAATTGCGCAGGATGCCCAGCGGCGTGCGCACTTCGTGCGCCATGATCGCCGCCATTTCGCCCACGACCGCGAGCTTGCCCGCGCGCACGACCTGCTCGCGCGACTTCGCCAGGGCGTCGATCATCTCCGCGTAGGCACGATGCAGCTCCTGGATTTCCAGGATGTTGGTGGCCGGCAACGACACCATGGCCACGTCGCGCTGCCGGAAGCTGCGCGTGAAATCCGTCAGCGTCATGATCGGCAACGCGATGCGATGGGCCAGGTGCGAGGAGATCCACAACCCGGCCAGCAGGGTCAGCACGAGGACCGCCAGCATCGCCCACAGCAGGCGCCAGATCGGCCCGAAGGACACGGCGGTGGGCTCCACCATCACGATGCGCCAACCCAGTCCCTTGAACTGCTGGTAGCCCTCGGACCGGGCCACGCCCACCAGCACCGTGCCGTAACCCAGCGCGCCGCCGTCGCGCACGTAGGACACGGCGCCACGCTCCGGCAGGCGCCAGTCCAGCGTCAACCGGCCCATGTCGATGCGCGTGCGCAACGCCGCCGACGCGGCGATCACGCGGCCGTTCTCGTCCAGCAGCAACAGGCTGCGCGGCCCGCGGCCGACGGCGGCGTCCAGCAGTTGCTGCGCCACGTGCCGGTCGAGCACGGCGTAAAGGTAGCCGAGGCTGCCTGCGCCGAAGGCATTCGGGATCGCCGTGCGCAACAGGGTCGTCCCGCCATCGGCACCATGGATCCGCGCCAGGCTCACGCCGCCGAGCGCGCCGCCGGGGATGGCGCGCCAGGACCGGGCGACCGGCGCCATCGTGCCGATATACGCGGCCTGGCTGGCCGCGACCACGCGGCCCTGTTCGTCCGTGCACAGCAGGGCCGTGTAGGCGTTGCCCTGGCCCGCGTGCAGGTCGGACAGGAAGTGCGAAAGGCGCTTGTCCACGTCATGGACGCGGATGTCCTGCATGACTTCCAGGCCGCTCCATACGCGCATGTTCTCGATATGCGAGAACAGCAGGGTGTCGATGCGCTGCATGACCGTGCTGGCGCCGAACCGGAGGTTCGCCGCAATCTCCGTCCTGAGCGCGCTGCGGAACTGGTAGAACGACAGCGCGCCCACGACCAGCACCGTACCCACCAGGGTCCAGAACAACAGGCGAAAGAGGGCCGCTCGTATCGTCAAGTGAATGCCGTCGCGTGGTGGTGGTGCAGGGGCACCCGTGGCCAGGGGTTGCCGCTTTGCGGTCTCCTGCCCCAGTGTCGCAGAATTCGAGGGGGCGCCGATCCGTCGTGGGACATCCGGCCGCCTCGTGGCTTCGCACAGCCGCCGGCATGGCCCACGCATGCCGGCCCCGCCCCATGCACCTGCCGGTAACGAACCCATGAACAGGTACCTGTGCCGCCTCCTGCGCCACGGCGTGGCCAGCCTGCTGCTGTTCGGGCTGGTGCACGCGGCGGACGCCATGGCCGCCGACGGCGACAACGCGGGCAGCGTCTGGCAACCGGCGCCCTATACCCTGGGCCAGGGCCTGTACTTCCCCGAGACGGGGTTGCGGATAGGCGGTTACACCGACTTCAACTTCTATGACGTCCAGCGCACCAGATCCAGCTACGACGTCCACGACTTCAGCCTGTTCCTGACCCAGGACATCGGCACGCAATGGCAGTTCTTCGCCGAGATCGACGGCGCCAACCCGGTCACCAGCCGGGGACGGACCGACGTCGACGACGCCGAGGTGGACGTCGAGCGCCTGTACATCGACTACCACGCGAATCCGTACGTCAACTTCCGCTTCGGCAAGTTCCTCACGCCGGTCGGCGAATGGAACCTCGTGCATGCCGACCCGCTGACCTGGACGATATCGCGGCCGCTCTCGACCTCGGCGGCCTTCGCCCTGCATGCCACGGGCGCCATGATGTTCGGCACGCTCCCCGCCCATGGAAACGACCTCGACTACTGGGTGTTCGCCGACGACACGAAGAACCTGCGCATCGGCGACGACCAGGACAATGCGTACACCAACTTCGGCACCACCGAGACGCTGCAGAACAATTTCCGCCAGGCGTTCGGCGGACGGGTGCTGTACCACCTGTTCGGGGATTCGCTGAGCATCGGCGCGTCCGCACTGAGCTACGAGCTGGAGTCGCCCCGCGACAAGTATTTCCTGAGCGGCCTCGATTTCAACTGGACCACGCACTACATCGGCTTCACCGGCGAGGCCATCTATCGCAGCAGCACGGACAACCGCCCCGACGAGCGCGGCGGATTCGTGCAGACGGAAATACCACTGTGGCGCCGGCTCTACTTCATCGAGCGCTACGAACGCTACCGCTCCTCGACACCGGAGCGGACCAGCACCATCCGCACCGCGGCGATCAACTTCAAGCCGGTCGAAGGCATCGTCCTGAAAGTCGAGTACCGCGACGGCACCCACAACCAGCTGCTGGCCCCCACCGGGTGGCTGGCTTCCGCCGCGATCCTGTTCTGACAGGCCATGCGCGCATGCATCCGCCAATGGTTGGAGCGGCTGGCCATGGGAGGCCTGCTGGCATTCGCACCGGCGTCATGGGCGGCGGCCGCGCAGATGGCCATCATCACCGCGCATGACGCCCCCCGCCTGGCGTTCAACCAGGACACGCTGCGCAACATCTACCTGAAGAGGATCTTCGTGGATGGCCACGGCCAGCGGCTCACGCCGGTCAACCTTCCCAGCGGGGACGCACTGCGCGCGGCATTCACGCACGCGGTCCTGCACATGGACGACGGCCAGCTCCAGGATTACTGGGACAAGCAGTACTTCCAGGGCGTGAGTCCACCCTACGTGCTTGCGTCACCGGATGCCGTGGTCCAGTTCGTCGCGAAGACGCCGGGCGCCATCGGCTACGTGGCCGCATGCCGGGTAGACGCCACGGTACGCGTGGTGATGACCGTCGCGCTGCCATCCAGGCCAGGCAACGAACCGCCGGCCTGCCCGGGGAACCGCGCTTCTCCCTGAGAGCCTGCACGACGCCCAAGGCATGGCCTGCCAAATCTTGCAGACGGATTTTGCAGGCTGCACTCCCGCCGCTCGTGCAAGAAACCCACTTTCCCCCATGCATCAGGCAGTTGTGCCAGTGGCACGGAATTCGCTGCACGCGAGGCGCGCAGCGTCCTTCCCTTCCACTTACGCGCCGGTGCCGCTTGAACCAGATCCCGACCTCCCGTTGCGACACCCCGCTTCCGCGCAAGGGCATCTTCCGCATCCTGATCTGCCGTCCCAACCACCGCCTCGGCAATACCATCCTGCTGACGCCGCTGATCAGCGAGCTTGAAAGGCACTACAAGGGGGCGGAGATCGATGTCATTTCGGAGGGCGGCATCGCGAAGGAGGTGTTCGCCAGCTTCTTCAGCGTGCAGAACGTGTACTGCCTGCCCAAGCGGGGCTTCAAGCATCCGTTTCCCTTCCTGCGGCTGCTCCGCCGCGTGCGCGGGACGCAATACGACCTGGTCATCGATCCCTGCGTCGGCTCCGGCTTCAGCCGGGCGCTGACGCGCCTGCTGCGGGGCACCTACAAACTCGGCTTCAGCGACAAGCCGAACCGCGCGGGCCTGACCCACGCGGCCCCGATCGACGTCGCGGGACAACACATGGCCAGGCGGCCGGTAAACCTGTTGCGCTGGGCCCTGGCCCTGGAAAGCACCCAGCCGGACAGCGCGCCCATGCTCGACATCCGGCTCACCGACGCGGAGCTGGCCAACGGGCGGCGGGCGATCATCCAGCTGCTGTCCGAGTCCCGGCAGACCACGTCGCCCCCGGTGGTCGGCGTGTTCGCCAATGCGACCGGCGACAAGCGCTACCCGATGCCGTGGTGGCAGGAGTTCATCGACGCCTTCAAGCTGCTCTGCCCGACGGCCAGCATCCTCGAGCTGATCCCCATGCACGGCCGCTCGATGCTGGGCGCGGAGTGGCCTGCCTACTACTCGTCGGACATCCGCCGCATGGGCGCGGTGATGGCCGGCGTGGATCTGATGATCACGGCCGATTGCGGCGTCATGCATCTCGCCGTGGCATCCCGGACGGCGACCATAGGCATGTTCTGCGTCACCGACGAATCGGTGTATGCACCCTATGGGCAGGGCAATTGCCCGTTGCGGACACCCGGGCTGACGGCACGCCAGGCGGCTTGCCGGGTCGTGGAAACCTATGCCCGGTTGCTGGGGCGCGAAGCAGGGCCGCCCGTGCACGCGCGCCTGGACGCCTTGTCCCTGCGGCAGACCCTGGCGCCATGACCCCGCCGCGCCCGCCAGGCCGGCCCGCCTTCGTTTCGCGCGGATCGCTCGCGCGGATGCTGCCCTGGCTCTGGCTGCCGCTGTGGGCAGCGGCGGCGCTGGCCGCCATCTTCCAGCATGGCCCCATGCCCATGTATTCGACGCGCACGCTGTCCGTGGCGTGGGAGATGTGGCTGCACCACAGCGTGCTCGTGCCGTACCTCAACGGCCTGCCCTACAGCGACAAGCCACCGCTGCTGCTGTGGCTGATCCAGGCGGGCTGGGCCGTGGCCGGCGTCAACGACGTCTGGCCACGCCTGCTGGAGGTCCTGCTCGGCGCCATCCAGTTGGTGCTGGCATGGCGCCTGGCGCGCAGCCTGTTTCCGCAGGACGTGCGCATTGCGCACGCCACCGCGTGGATCCTCCTGGCCTTCACCTACGGCTTCCTGTTCGGCCTGCAGGTCATGTACGAGGTGTTGCTGGCCGACTGCGTGCTGGCCGCCCTGCTGTGCCTGGCGCCAGCCGCGCACGGGAAGGCTCCGCGCTTCGGCGGATACATGCTCGCCCTCGGCCTGGGACTGCTGACCAAGGGGCCCGTGATGCTGCTGCATGCCGGCGTGCCCTGGCTGCTCGGCCCGCTGTGGAGCGAACGGGCGCGACGGGAACGCCGGTCGTGGTACTGCCGTGGCGGGCTGTCCTGCCTGGCCGCCTGTGCCCTGCTGCTGGCGTGGGCGCTGTCGGCGGCATGGGTCGGCGGCAAGGCCTACCAGCGCATGCTGCTGGTGCACCAGACCGCTGGCCGCGTGGTGGATGCCTTCGCCCATGCGCATCCGTTCTGGTGGTACCTGCCGGTACTGCCCGTCCTGGCGTTTCCGTTCACACTGTGGCCGCGCCTGTGGTCGGCGCTGCTGCGGTGGCGCGTCCCGCTGGAGCCCGGCGCGCGCCTTCTCCTCGCGTGGCTGGTCCCGGTGCTGCTCGGCTTCTCGGCCATCAGCGGCAAGCAGGCGTACTACCTGCTGCCCGAGTTCGCCTGCATGGCGATGCTGATGGCGTTCACGCTCGTCCGCGCCACTGCGGCGGGAGCGGCCAACAGCCGCTGGCTGTCGCCCTGGCCGCTCGCCCTGCTGCTTGCGGCGACCGGGTCCGGCCTGATCGCGCTGGAGGCACTCGTCGCCCACCATGTGCTGTCCGACCCGATATACGCCACCATGGCCTCGCACAGCCTGCCGTTCGGCGTGCTGTACCTGCTGCTGGCGCTGGTCCTGGCGCTGCCCCGCAGGGGTGAGCTCTATCGCGTGGCAGGCGTGGGGCTGGCGGCGACCGTGGCGGCAAACGGCCTCTTCAGCCTCACGCTTTGGCCCGCCTACGACTTTGCTCCCGTCAGCCGCCTGGTGGCCGAGGCGCAACGGGAAAACCGTCCCGTGGCCTGCCTCGACTCGAACGACGGCCAGTACACCTTCCTTGGCCGCCTGACCCGTCCGATCGAGCAGTTGCACGGCGTGCAGGCATTGCAGCAGTGGTCGGACCGGCATGCCGACGGACTCGTCATCGTCTATCCGAAACGGCTGAGCCAGGCGGACCACGCGCAAGCGGTCTACATCCAGCCGTTCCGCGGCATATCGCTGGCCGTGTGGCCGGCGCGATCGCTGGCAAAGGCCTTGCCGCAGGAGGACCTGTGACGGGCGCCGGCACCCTCTGGATGGTCATCGGCCTGGGCAGCCAGCTGGTTTTCTCCGGGCGCTTCCTCATGCAATGGATCTACAGCGAATGGCGACGCGAAAGCAGCATCCCGATGTCGTTCTGGTATGCGAGTGCCGCGGGCAGCGTCGGGCTGCTGGCCTATGCCGTCGAGCGACGCGACCCGGTGTTCATCGCCGGACAGGCCACCGGCCTGCTCGTGTATTGCCGCAACATCCAGTTGCGCTGGCGCGAGGCGCGGGCGGGCGGCACGGAGGCGGCGCGATGAACCACATGGACGCGCAATCCGTCTGGCTGGCGGTCGGACTGCTGGGGCAGTCGCTGTTCGGCGCGCGCTTCGTCGTGCAGTGGCTGCACAGCGAGAGCCTCGGCAAGAGCCGCTTTCCGCGCGTGTTCTGGCAGATCAGCGTCGTCGCGGGCGTGTTGATCCTCGCCTATGCCATCCACCGGCGCGACCCGGTCTTCATCCTGGGGGAGGCCATGACGCTGGCGATCTTCTGCCGGAACCTGCAGCTGATCAGCCGCAGGCCGCCGGCCGGGGCCACGACGGAACGCCGTTCCCTGCCCGGGGACACGCCATGACCGGCAGCATGGACGTCCGTGCCGCCGGCCGGGGCGTGGCTGCGCCGCGGCTGCCGCAGGCGCTGCTGTGGATCGTGGCCCTGGGCATTCTTCTCGGCTTCGCCTTCCAGGGCTCGCGTGGACTCTGGGGGCCGGACGAAGGGCGCTACGTGGATGCCGCGCTGCAGATGATGGACTCGGGCAACTACATGGTGCCGGCCTACAGCCCGGCGGAACTCAACTTCTCCAAGCCGCCGCTGACGTACTGGGTCATCGCCGGCTCCATGCAGCTGTTCGGACGCAATACCTGGGCGGCCCGGCTGCCGTATGCGCTGGCTTACCTCGCCACGCTGCTGGTCCTCTTCGCGATGGGACGCAAGGCCTGTCCCGACAAGCCGTGGCTCGCGCCGCTGGTGTACGCCACCTCCATCTTCACCTTCCTTGCCTCGAACATCATCAGCACCGACGTGTTGCTGACCCTGGCCGAGGGCATCGCCGTCCTCGGCTTCATGATGTTCGCGTGGCCCGGCTCCCCATCGCAGGCACGCCATGGCCGGTGGCTGATGTGGCTCGGCTTCGGCCTCGCCTTCCTCACCAAGGGCCCGCCCGGCCTGCTCCCGCTGCTGGCGATCATCGCGTTCGCCGCACTGTGCGGCGGTTGGCGCGCCGTGGGCCGCCTGTTTGCCCCCGCGGGCCTGCTGGTGTTCCTGCTGGTTGGCTTCAGCTGGTATGCCCTGGCGGTTTCCCGCTATCCGTGGCTGCTCCACTACTTCATCCACGACGAGGTCTACGGGCGGATCTTCACGCGCATGTACGTGCGCCACTCGGGCGCCTTCGGCTGGTTCCTGGTCTACGCCCCCGTGCTGGTGTTCGGCAGCTTGCCGTGGTGGACCGGCGCCGCGCGCGCGGCCAGGGCGGCGGCAAGCGCTTCGTCATGGCGGGCATGGCGCGGGACGCATTCGGTCCAGTTGTTCCTGCTGCTGTGGTTCGCCATTCCCTTCGTGGTCTTTTGCCTGGCGCGCTCCCGGCTGCCGCTGTACCTGCTGCCGCTGTTCCTGCCATTGGCCCTGCTCGTGGCAACGCACATGGCGCCGACGTTCGACCTGGCGCGCCGCCGCAGCGCGCTTTTGCTCGCCGCCTGGCTGGTGCTGCTGCTGGCGATCAAGGCCCTGCCTTGCCGTGGCTACGGCGCCGACATCGACGATGGCGTGGGCGCGCGGGAAGTGGCTGCAGCCGCCGCCGGCACCGGGTATCGCGCGCTCGTCTTCGTGGAAATGGCCAGCGACGGCTATGCCATCGAGGAACAGACGCCGTGGGGCATGCGCCTCTACCTCGACAAGCCCGTCTACGGCATCCGCTGGGCGGACGCGGACGCCGCGGCGCAGATCTGCCATGCCATCGCGGCGCAGGGCCGCTCCCTGCTGGTGGCCGACCACGCCATCCCCCGCAGGGACCTCGACGTCGCACTGGGCCACTGCCACGCGTCGGCCAAGCCGCTCGGGGCGTGGCGCAAGGACCTGTTGTTCGTCGCGGGCATTTGAAGCGGCCGGTTGCCGGCCGCAATCCACCAGGAGCAGGCGAGCATGTGCGGCATTGGCGGCGTCTTGATGAACCACCACGAAGGCTCCCGCGAGGCGATCGCGCGCCAGGTGCAGGCCATGCTTTCGGCGATGCGGCACCGCGGTCCCGACGGGCAGGCCGAATACGCCGACGAAGGCATCGGCATGGGTGCCAACCGGCTCGCGATACGCGGCGTCGACCAACTGCAGCCGCCGCTGTTCGTGCACGAGTCCGGCGTGGTCGTGGCGTGCAATGGCGAGATCGACAATCACCGCGCCCTGCGCGCCTCGCTCGCCGCGCAAGGGCACGCGATCCGGTCAAGCAGCGACATCGCCGTCATCGCACCGCTCTACCTCGAGCACGACCTCGGCTTTCTCGAACACCTCGATGGCGTGTTCGCCATGGCGCTGTGGGACCCGCGGAAAAAGCGCCTCATCCTTGCCCGGGACCGCGCCGGGGAAAGGCACCTGTACTACGCCACGTCCGCGCAAGGCACCTGGTTCGCATCCGAGTCCGCCGCGCTGCAGGCTGCCGCGCCGGCGCGCAACGGGATGGACCGGCAGGCCCTGGCCCACTACCTGCGCTCGGGCTATTGCCCGTCTCCCGGGACGCTGTTCGCCCAGCAGTTCAAGGTCTGCCCTGGCGAGATGATCGTGCGGGAAGGAAACAAGACGCGCCACATGCGCTACTGGACATCGCCCATCGGCCGGAAACCGACCGCGCCGCCCAGCGCGTCCACGTTCGACGCCATCTTCCGCGGCGCGATCGAGCGGCAGACCGATGTCGACGTGGATTACGGCGTATTGCTCAGTGGCGGGCTGGATTCCTCGCTCATCACGGCCGTGGCGCGCCAGGTGCGCCCCGCGCGCGAGCTCAAGGCCTACTGCATCCGCTTCGACGAAGACTCCTTCGACGAGGGAAGCAGCGCGCAGACCGTCGCCCGCCTGCACGACTGCCCGCTCACCACGGTCACGCTCGGCGCACCCCAGGTGCCGCAGATGCTCCGGCACCTGATCCGGACAACCGGGGAACCGCTGGCCGATCCCGCATGGCTTCCGTTGTTCCTGGTCACCGGGCGCGCATCCAGCGACGTCAAGATGCTGCTGGCCGGCGAAGGCGCCGACGAATTGTTCGGCGGCTACCCGACATACCTTGGTGCGCTGTGGTCATCGCATTACGGCAGACTGCCGGCGGCCTTGCGCAAGGCGATCCACGGTCTTGCCGCCGCCCTCCCCGTCAGCGACAGGAAAGTCGCGCTGTCCTTCCTGCTCAAGAAGTTCGTCGACGGACAGGCATGCGACGGCCTGACACGGCATCTGCTGTGGAACGCGAACCTGTCGCCGGCGTGGATCCAGCGACTGGGCGTAGACTGCCCGGCAGCTCCGCTCCAGCACCGCGAACTGCCCTTGCTCGACCTGGTTCAAAGCCACGATTTCGAGCACTCGCTGCCGGATGCCCTGATGGCCAAGGCCGATCGCGGCGGGATGTGCCATGGCCTGGAAATCCGGGCGCCCTTCCTCGATCGCGCCGTGGTCGAATACGCGAGCACCCTGCCGGCGAATGCCAGGATCAGGCGGCTTCGCACCAAGGCCTTCCTGAAGGACTACGCGCGCCGCTATCTGCCAGCGGAGATCGTCGAGCGCCGGAAACGCGGCCTCTCCGTGCCCCTGGGCCGATGGTTGCGCGGCCCCCTGCGTGACTGGGTCACGGCAAGGCTGTCAGTGGAAACCCTCGGCAGCGCGGGCATCCGAACGGACGCGGCGCTGGCATTGCTGGAGGAACACCTGCAACGGCGGGCGGATCACGCACGCGGTCTGTGGAACCTCATCGTGCTGTCCGAATGGCTGGAATGGGCCGCGGAGGTGCACGCGCCGGCGGCGCAGGCTGCGGGCGCCCCCGGTCCCGCCCATCCCGCGGACCGGATGCGCCGGGATTCCCTGGCGAGTATGCCGGACGTCCGGAGCGGCCCGCCGAAGGCAGCCCAGGACACGCGGACCCGCTCGCTGGTGGAGTGATGCGCGGAGTGGAGGGCTTGCCCCCGGAAAAGCGAAAGCCCCCGATTTCTCAGGGGCTTGGCAGTACTGGCGGAGAGAGAGGGATTCGAACCCTCGATAAGGCTTTTGACCCTATACTCCCTTAGCAGGGGAGCCCCTTCGGCCACTCGGGCATCTCTCCGGGTTTGGTGCTACTGCGAGCCGGCAAGCTTACCTGCCTGCTGGCTCGGCGTAAAGCCCGAGGGCTACGAATCAGTGGCTTTCATCATCGTGCGCACCCGGCTCATGGCCGCTCTTGATGCGCTGGTAGATCTCTTCGCGATGCACGGCAACGTCCTTGGGCGCATTGATGCCGATGCGCACCTGATTGCCTTTCACGCCCAGAACGGTGACGGTCACCTCGTCGCCGATCATCAGGGTTTCGCCAACCCTGCGGGTCAGAATCAACATGGTTGCTGCTCCATTGGTTCCTGGTTCCAAACCTGCAGACGACGGCGCCTCACCCCTGAGCCTCCGTCACCGCAGTTCGACGATCGATCCGCCGAAGGCCCTACCGCCTTCCCGGCTCACCATCCCGGCTGCCTGCCACGACAATCAATCATTGTGCGCAGCCCGCAACGGCGGGGATTCGAACGATACTAACGAGCATCCATCCTTGGTGCAATGTACGCAGGCTCGCCTGCGCGCATTGCGATGGATGCCCCGCTCAGGCCGACAACTGGCCCGAAACCCACAACGGCAAGCCCGCCAGCATCGTTGACAGGCCGGGGGCATCGACGCCGCCGCCCTGCGCCATGTCGGGCCGGCCGCCGCCCTTGCCGTCGATCTGCTTCGCCACGTGCGCGACCACGTCGCCGGCCTTGATGCGGCCCAGCGCCTTGCCGTGCACACCGGCGATCAGCGACACGCGGCCGTCCGCCGCGCCCGCCAGCAGGATCACGCAGTCGCCCAGTTGCTGCTTGAGCTGGTCCACGCCGTCGCGCAGCGCCTTGGCGTCCAGGCCTTCCAGCCGCGCGGCCACGACCTTGATGCCGTCGACGTCCTGCGCACCGTTCGCCAGTTCGGCGGTGGCGTTGCCCGCGGCCTTTGCGCGCAGCGACTCCAGCTCGCGCTCCAGTTTCTTCTGTCTGTCGAACAGCTGGCGCAGCTTCTCGACGGCGTCGTCGCCACTGCCGGAGAGCAGCTGCGATAGTTCGCCGAGGCGGCGCTCCTCGTCGGCCACGAAGGACAATGCACCGGCGCCGCTGACCGCCTCGATGCGGCGCACACCGGAGGCCACGCCGGATTCGGCCACGATCTTGAACAGGCCGATGTCGCCGGTACGGCCCACGTGGGTACCGCCGCACAGCTCGGTGGAGAACTCGCCCATCCTCAGCACGCGCACTTCGTCGCCGTACTTTTCGCCGAACAGCGCCATCGCGCCGAAGGCGATGGCATCGTCGTAGGCCATCTGGCGCACTTCGGCGGCGGCGTTGCGGCGCACCTCGGCGTTGACCAGCGCCTCCACTTCGGCGAGTTCCGCGCGGCTCATCGGCTTGTGGTGGGCGAAGTCGAAGCGCAGGCGCTCCGGCGCCACCAGCGAACCCTTCTGCGCAACGTGGGTGCCCAGCACCTTGCGCAGCGCGGCGTGCAGCAGGTGGGTGGCGGAATGGTTGAGCACGATGGACTGGCGGCGCGCGGCATCGACCTGCGCATCCACCAGGTCGCCTGCCTTGAGCGGCTGCGCGCCATGCCAGGCGCCGGCGTGGCCGAAGAACACGCCGCCCATCTTCAGCGTGTCGGCCACCTCGAAGCGGCCGACGCCGCTCGACAGCGTGCCGGTATCGCCCACCTGGCCACCGGACTCGGCGTAGAACGGCGTACGGTCGAGCAGCACGAAGCCCTGTTCGCCCTCGCCAAGCTGGCTGACCTGGCGACCGTCGCGCACGATGCCCAGCACCTTGCAGCCCGTCGCGGCCAAGGCTTCGTAGCCGAGGAAAGCGGTAGGCGCGAGCTGGCTGGCGAGTTCCGCCGGCATCTGGCCCTTGGCCTCGAACTTGCCCGCGGCGCGGGCGCGCTCGCGCTGCTCGTTCATGGCCTGCTCGAAGCCGGCCATGTCCACCGCGAGGCCGCGCTCGCGCGCGATGTCGGCGGTGAGGTCGACCGGGAAGCCGTAGGTGTCGTACAGGCGGAACGCGTCCGCGCCGGCGATGGTCTTGCCGGAAGACCTGGCCGTGACCTCGTCGAACACGCGCATGCCGTGTTCCAGCGTTTCGCCGAAGCGCTGCTCCTCGGTACGCAGCGCGTCCTCCACGAAAGCCTGCTTCGCCTTCAGCTCGGGATAGGCCTCGCCCATCTCCTCGACCAGCGGCTGCACCATCTTCCAGAAGAAGTCGCCGCGCACGCCCAGCATCCAGCCATGGCGCAGCGCGCGGCGGATGATGCGGCGGAGCACGTAGCCGCGGCCTTCGTTCGACGGCAGCACGCCGTCCACGATCAGGAACGAGCAGGCGCGCACGTGGTCGGCGATCACGCGCAGCGACTGGTTGGCCAGGTCCTTCGTGCCGGTCAGTTCCGCAGCCACCTTGATCAGGTGCTGGAACAGGTCGATCTCGTAGTTGGAGTGCACGTGCTGCAGCACGGCGGCGAGGCGCTCCAGGCCCATGCCGGTGTCCACGCAGGGAGCGGGCAGCGGCGACAGCGTGCCATCAGGCGCGCGGTCGAACTGCATGAACACCAGGTTCCAGATCTCGATGTAGCGGTCGCCGTCCTCGTCGGGCGAGCCGGGCGGCCCGCCGGCCACGTCCGCGCCGTGGTCGTAGAAGATCTCGGTGCAGGGGCCGCAGGGGCCGGTGTCGGCCATCTGCCAGAAGTTGTCGGAGGCGAACGGGGCGCCCTTGTTGTCGCCGATGCGCACGATGCGCTCCGCCGGCACGCCGACCTGCCTGTGCCAGATGTCGTGGGCCTCGTCGTCGGTGTGGTAGACGGTGACCCACAGTTTTTCGGCCGGCAGCTTGAACACGCCGGTGAGCAGCTCCCACGCCCAGCCGATCGCCTCGCGCTTGAAGTAGTCGCCGAACGACCAGTTGCCCAGCATCTCGAAGAAGGTGTGGTGGCGCGCGGTGTAGCCCACGGCATCCAGGTCGTTGTGCTTGCCGCCTGCGCGCAGGCAGCGCTGCACGTCGGCCGCGCGCACGTAGGGCAGCTTCTCGCTGCCCAGGAACACGTTCTTGAACGGCACCATGCCCGAGTTGGTGAACAGCAGGGTCGGGTCGCTGGCCGGCACCAACGAGGCGGAAGGCACGATGGTGTGGCCTTTCGCGCGGAAGAAGTCGAGGAAGGTCGAACGGATGTCGGCGGTTTTCATGCGTGGCGGCGATGGCTGCGGGGAGGCACGCCGCTACTCCGCCGCGATCAAGTCTCCTCGTCGGCTTCGTCCACGTCGGCGTGGGTCGCATATCTTACCGTGGCGGCGGAGAAACCGCGGCGCAGGAGGAATTGCGCTCGTTTGCCCTGCTCCTCGCGATCCGCGGCGGGCTTGCCGCCGTAGCGGCGACGCAGCTGGTTCATCGCGCTGGCGTTCCAGTCCACCTCGCACTCGTCCAGCAGTTGGCGGATCGCCGCGTCCGCCAGGCCGTGGGTTTTCAGCTCCATGCGGATGCGCGCGGGGCCATAGCCTTGCGAGGCGCGGTTGCGCAGGAGCATGGCGGCGAAGCGTTCGTCGTCCTGGTAACGCTGGTCGCCGAGCCGGGCCAAGGCTGCGTCGGATTCCTCGCCGGCGTAGCCGCCCTGGTCGAGCTTGCGGCGCAGTTCGCGTTTCGACTGTTCGCGGCGCGCAAGCAGGCCCAGCGCCTTGTCGTAGGCGGTGGGGCGCGGTTTGTCGGGGGCGCCGTCGCGGCGTTTCATGCAAGTGCCCTGTCCACCCTGCCCCTCCCCTGCACGCAGGCGAGGGAGCAGGGCGGCGAGTCATCACGCCTCTTCCAGCGCTTCCTCGGAGGCCGCAGCCTTGCCCGCGCCACCCACCAGCAGGCGGGCACGCAGTTCGGCGTCGATCTCGTTGGCGATGGCCGGGTTGTCGCGCAGGAACTGGCGCACGTTTTCCTTGCCCTGGCCGATGCGATCGCCCTTGTAGCTGTACCAGGCGCCGGACTTGTCGATCAGGTTCTGCGCCACGCCCAGCTCGATGATCTCGCCTTCGCGCGAGGAACCCTCGCCGTAGAGGATCTCGAACTCGGCCTGGCGGAACGGCGGCGCCACCTTGTTCTTGACCACCTTGACGCGGGTCTCGGAGCCGATCACCTCTTCGCCCTTCTTCACCGCGCCGGTGCGGCGGATGTCCAGGCGCACCGAGGCGTAGAACTTCAGCGCGTTGCCGCCGGTGGTGGTCTCGGGGCTGCCGAACATCACGCCGATCTTCATGCGGATCTGGTTGATGAAGATCACCAGGCAGTTCGACTTCTTGATGTTGGCGGTGAGCTTGCGCAGCGCCTGGCTCATCAGGCGGGCGTGCAGGCCGACGTGCGAGTCGCCCATCTCGCCCTCGATTTCCGCCTTGGGCGTGAGCGCGGCCACCGAATCGACCACCACCACGTCCACCGCGCCGGAGCGCACCAGCATGTCGGCGATTTCCAGCGCCTGTTCGCCGGTGTCCGGCTGCGAGACCAGCAGGTCGTCCACGTTCACGCCCAGCTTCTGGGCATAGGAGGGATCGAGCGCGTGCTCGGCGTCGACGAAGGCCGCGGTGCCGCCATTCTTCTGGCAGTTGGCGATCACCTGCAGGGTCAGCGTGGTCTTGCCCGAGGATTCCGGACCGTAGATCTCGACCACGCGGCCGCGCGGCAGGCCGCCCACGCCCAGCGCGATGTCCAGGCCCAGCGAACCGGTGGACACGGTGTCGATCGCCTCGTTGGTGCGGTCGCCCATGCGCATCACGGCGCCCTTGCCGAACTGCTTTTCGATCTGGCCGAGGGCGGAGGCTAGCGCCTTGCGCTTGTTGTCATCCATCGTCTTGGTTCCGGTTGGCTGCGAATGTAGGGCCATGATGCCCGGGCTGCATCTCACGGGCTGCGATCACGACGAACAAGCAGTATCCCACACCGGTCAAGCCGTACCGTCGGCCGGGCCTGCCTCACTCGGTCAGGGTTTTCCGCAAACCGTGGAGCGCGGCGGCCACGGTCTGCCGGCGCACCGCCTCGCGGTCACCCGGGAAATGGAACAGTCGCGCGTGGGCATAACCACCGCGGCGCTTCCATGCGATCCACACCGTGCCCACCGGCTTGTCCGTGGTTCCGCCACCGGGCCCGGCGATGCCGGTGACCGCCACCGCCACGCCCGCGCCGAAGCGGGCCAGCGCGCCGGACACCATTTCCAGCGCGGTTTCCTCGCTCACCGCACCGGCATGCTCCAGCGTGCGCGTGTCCACGCCCAGCAACGCCTGCTTCGCCTCGTAGCTGTAGGTGACCACGCCGGCGTCGAACCAGGCCGAGCTGCCCGGCAGGTCGGTGAGCGTCTTGGCCACCCAGCCTCCCGTGCACGATTCGGCGGTCACCAGCATCAGGCGTTCCCGCTGGGTGGCGACAGCCACCTGCTCGGCCAGCGCCTTGAGCTCGGCATCGGAAGGGACAGGCAAAGCCACAATGGAACTCCTGGGGATACCCGCAACATCGGATGGGCTCACCGTTCTACCCCTTTGGAGCGATGGCGCCAACCCCGCCTCGTGATCCGCCTCAACGCGACAGCACGGCGATGAGTGCCTGCGTCAACGGCTTGAGGTAGTAGTTGCCTGCCGGAATCGCCTGGACCGTTGCCCCATGCCGGGACAGCGCATCGGCCACCAGCGGCCCCACGGCCGCCACGACCGTGCGCGACAGGGCGGCACTCAAGGCCTCCTGCTGCACCGCGGTCCCCGCCACCCGGAACAGCCGCTCCACCTGCTGCATGCTGGTGAAGGCGATGGCGTCGATGGCGCCCTGCCGCATGCGCTCGACTAGGTCTTGCACCTGTGCGTCGTCGGCAGCGTCCGCGTAGCGATAGGGGGCCACCGGCAGCGCGACAGCCCCCGCGCTGGCGAGGAAGTCCATCAGGGCTGCGTTGGGATCGGTGCCGTACAACTGGACGCCGACGCGCCGCGCGCGCAGGTCGACTCCACGCAGGCAATCGATCATGCCCTGCGTGGTGGCGGGCTCGACCACCACGTCGGGCCGCAGGCCCAGCTCGCGCAGCACGCGCCCGGGCTTGGGGCCGCGCGCGACGAGGCGCATCGATGCGAGGCGCTCGACAAAAGGCCGGCGTGATCGGGGCGCGTGCCGGTCGATGATGCCGAGCAGGCGATGCAATCCCTCGCCGGTGAACAGCAGCAGGTCGTCGCAACCGCCGGCGTTGACCTGGTCCACCCAGGCCAGTACCGGTCCGGGATCCGCCGCGTCGCGGATGTCCACCAGCGGGCAGCGCCACACGCTGGCACCGCGACGCTCGAGCAGCGAAGCGAACACGTCCAGCTCGCGCGACTCGGGTACCGCGATGCAGCGGCCGCGCAGCGGGCCATCAGATGCCTTCACCTCCGTCATCGCCATCTCCCGGCATTCCGCAGACTCGTCAACACGCCGTCTCCAGACAGACCTGCCGATCCGGCACACCAGCCGGGCCGGCGTCGACCAGTGCACCGAACCAGGCGTGCTGGCGTGCGAATGCAGCCACTTCGCCGATGATCAGCAAGGCCGGCGTCTGCACGGCATGGCGCCGCGCCAGCGCAGGCAGCGTGCCCAGCGTCCCCACGATCACGCGCTGCTGCGGCAGCGTGCCGTTCTCGATGATCGCGCACGACGTTTCCGCACTGCGCGCCCGGGAGATCAGCTGCGCGGCCAGCGCCTCGATCTTCTCCACGCCCATGTAGACCGCCAGGGTCTGGCGCGGGTCGCCATGCGCCTGCCCGGCCCATGCGTCGGCCGCGTCCTTGCCGTGCGCCGTCAGCAGGCAGACCGACTGCGCGTGGTCGCGATGGGTGAGCGGGATGCCGGCGAACGCGGCGCAGGCCACGGCGGCCGTGATCCCCGGCACCACTTCACAGGCCACGCCGTGCGCGCGCAGGAAGGCGAGCTCCTCGCCGCCACGGCCGAACACGAACGGATCGCCGCCCTTCAGGCGCACCACGCGGCGCCCTTCCCGCGCATGCGCCAGCATCAGCCGGTGCGTATGCTCCTGCGCCACCTGGCGTCCGCCGCAGCGCTTGCCGACGTCGATGCGCTCGGCGTCGCGCCGCGCCATCGCCAGCACTTCGTCGCCGACCAGCTGGTCGTAGAGCACCACGTCGGCCTGCTGCAGGGTACGCAGCGCCTGCAGCGTCAGCAGGCCCGGATGTCCCGGCCCCGCGCCCACCAGCGCCACCGAACCTTGGGCAGGCGCCGGGCCCGCCGCCTCCAGCGCTGCGAGCATGGCCTGCTCCGCCTCCGCCGGCCTTGCATTGCGCAGCAACGCGAGTACGGAACCGTCATGCAGCCAGTCGTAGAAGCCGCGCCGCGACGCGGTGTCGGCGAAGCGGGCCACCACGCGGGCGCGATGGCGCTCCGCCAGCGCCACCAGCCGCCCGAGTGCATGGTCCAGCACGCGTTCCAGCAGCTCGCGGACGCGCCGCGCGATGGCCGGCGCGGCGCCCGCGGTGGAAATCGCCACGACCAGCGGCGAGCGATCCACCACGGCGGGCACGTGGAAGCGCGAGAGCGCCGCGTCGTCCACCACGTTCGCGAAGATGCGGCGCTCCTTCGCGCAGGCGGCGATCCGCTGGTTGACCCCGCGATCGTCGGTGGCGGCGATCACCAGCCACATGCCCTCCAGCCACGCCGGCTCGAATTCGCCGTGGAACGACTGCAGCTGCCCCGCCTCGATCCATGCGGCCAGCTCCGGTTCGAAGCGGGGTGCGCCGATCCGCACCCTGGCGCCCGCATCGAGCAGCGCCTGCGCCTTGCGCTTCGCCACGCCGCCGCCGCCCACCACCAGCACCGGGAGATCGCCCACGTCGGCGAACAACGGATAGAGCCTCATGCAGCACCTCCTGACCGGCCGTGATTCATGTCATGCCTCGCTTGCCGTACGCGATTCGGCGATCAGCCGCTGCAGCTCCGGCACGCACGAACCGCAATTGCCGCCCGCGCGCAGCGCGGCGGTGATCTTCGCGGGCGTATCCAGCCCGTCCCGGCGGATGGCCTCGCACAGGGTGTTCCTGCCCACGCCGAAGCACGAGCACACCAGCGGGCCGGTGTCGGCGCCGGCACCCGGCGGCTCGCCGAGCAGCAGGCCGGCACGGTCGCCGTCGTCCAGCCGCGCATGCGCGAACAGGCCCGCCAGCCAGTGCCGCGACGGCAGGTCCGGCCGCGAGGAGAGAAACACGCACGCCTCGATGCGGTCGTCGCGCACGTGGGCCGCGCGGTAGACGCCGGTGGCGCGGTCTTCGTACTCCAGCCAGTCCGCCTCCGCGTCGTCCACGCCCAGCCAGGCCCTGGCCCACGCGCCGCAATCCTTCGGCCGCTCGCGGTGCGCCAGCTCGTAGCGATAGAAGCGCTCGCCGCGGATCAGCGTCCAGTAGCTCAGCCCGGAGGCCGGCAGCAAGCGCCGCCCGAAGGCGAAGCCGTACCAGCGCACCGGGAACGGTTCGATGCGCACCGGCGTGTGCTTGAACTCGGGCTCGCCGGACACCGGGTCGACCGCCGGATTCACCACGCCGCCCACGCGCGCGTCGGAGGCGAACTGGTCGTTCCAGTGGATCGGCACGAACACCTGGCCGCAAAGCATGTCGCCGCCATGGCGCACGCGCGCCACCATCGAGCCCCAGCGCGACTGCACGCGCGCCAGCTCGCCTTCGCGGATGCCGCTGCACAGAGCGTCGTGCGGGTGCATGTCGATGTAGGGCTCGCCGATGTGCCCGGCCAGCCGCGGCGACTTGCCGGTGCGCGTCATGGTGTGCCAGTGGTCGCGCACGCGTCCCGTGTTGAGCACCAGCGGATACTCCGCGTCCGGCGCATGCAGCGGCGCGCGCCCCGGCGTGGCGACGAAGCGCGCACGACCGTCGGCATGCGCGAACCGGCCATCGGAAAACAGCCGGCGGGTGCCCTCGCCCGTCGCGTCCACCGGCCACTGCACCGGCGCGAGTTCCGCATAAGCCTGCGGCGACAGCGTAGCGAGCCCCGCCAGGTCCAACAGGCGCGGCGCTGCCGGCGCCCCGTCGCGATCCGGCGCGTGGTTGCGGAAGGCGGTCAGCCGCGCGTGCTCCGCGAAGATCTGCTGCGGCGTTTCGAAACCGAAGCCGTCATCGAAACCCATGCGCCGCGCCACGTCGCAGACGATGCGCCAGTCCGCGCGCGCCTCGCCGGGCGCCGGCAGGAAGGCGCGTTGCCGCGACACGCGCCGCTCCGAGCTGGTGACGGTGCCGTCCTTCTCGCCCCAGCCCAGCGCAGGCAGCAGCACATGGGCGTGGCGGGTGGTGTCGGTGCGCTCGACGATGTCCGAGCACACCACCAGCTCGCACGCATCCAGCGCACGCTTGACGCGGTCGGCGTCGGGCAGGC
Source organism: Rhodanobacter sp. DHB23 (assembly GCF_014842975.1). Lineage (GTDB taxonomy): Bacteria > Pseudomonadota > Gammaproteobacteria > Xanthomonadales > Rhodanobacteraceae > Rhodanobacter_A. The sequence continues at coordinate 102,098 of NZ_JACYXK010000021.1, forward strand.
TCACCACCGGGTTGGTGCCCATGATCCACAGCGCCTTCACCCTGCCCTCGAGGATCGCGTCGAACAGCGCCACCGCCTTCAGGCCCGGTTGCGACGCCATGCGCGGCGAGGCCCAGAACGATTGCACGATGTCCCGGTGCACCGGGTCGTGCAGCTCCATGTGCGCGGCGAGCATGTTGGCCAGGCCACCCACCTCGCGTCCGCCCATCGCGTTGGGCTGGCCGGTGAGCGAGAACGGGCCCGCGCCCGGCTTGCCGATGCGCCCCGTCAGCAGGTGGCAGTTGATGATGCTGTTGACCTTGTCGGTGCCGCTGGACGACTGGTTGACGCCTTGCGAGAACAGCGTGACGGTCTTTTCGTGGCGGGCGAACAGGCGGTAGAACGCCAGCAGTTCGGAGAGCTGCACGCCGCAGCTGCGCGCCACTTCCGCGAGATCCGGCGCATCGCCTTCCGCCGCCGCGAGCGCCTGCGCCAGGCCCTGCGTATGCGCCTCGACGAAGGGCACGTCCATCACGCCATGCCGGAACAGGAAGGCCAGCAGGCCGTTGAACAGCCAGACATCCGTGCCTGGCTTCACCGGCAGGTGCAGGTCCGCCGACTCGCAGGTGGCGGTGAAGCGCGGGTCGATCACGACCACGCGCGCGCCCGCTTCCTTCGCGGCCGCGATCCGCTGGAACACCACCGGATGGCACCATGCCGTATTGGAGCCCACCAGCACGAGCAGTTCCGCCTGGCCGAGGTCTTCGTAGCATCCCGGCACCACGTCCTCGCCGAAGGCGCGCTTGTGGCCGGCGACCGCGGAGGACATGCACAGGCGCGAATTGGTGTCGATGTTCGCCGTGCCGACATAGCCCTTGGCGAGCTTGTTGACGACGTAGTAGTCCTCGGTGAGCAGTTGCCCCGACACGTAGAAGGCCACGGCGTCCGGCCCGTGCCGTTCGATCACGCGGCGGAAGCCGCCCGCCACGCGCTCCAGCGCGTCGTCCCAGCGGGTGCGGACGAACTCCCCCGCCGCGCCGCGCAGCAGCGGATGCAGCAGGCGCCCCTGCAGGTCCACGGTCTCGCCGAGTGCCGCACCCTTCACGCAGAGCCTGCCGTGGTTCGAGCCATGCAGCGGATCGCCGGCCACGCTCACCGCGCCCGACGCGTCCACGACCGCCAGCACGCCGCAGCCGACGCCGCAGTAGGGACAGGTGGTGGCGGTGCGCGCACTCATGCCGGCACCGCGGCCGGCTGGCAATACGCCTGCCCGAACAGCAGGCGGTCGCGCCAGCGCGCGACGTCCGTGCCGCGGCTGATCAGGTCGAAATACCAGCCGCCGTCGCGCGCGTCGCCATACAGCACCGCGCCGACGAGGCGATCGCCGCTGAGCACGAGGCGCTTGTAGACGCCGCGCCGGGGATCACGCAGCACCAGGTCCTCGGTGCCCGCGCCGCCCATGAAATCGCCCGCCGAATACAGGTCGATGCCCGTCACCTTCAGCCGGGTGGCGGTCTGCGCCGTGCGGTAGCGGCGGTGGCCGAAGCGCGCCAGGTGCGATGCGCAGACCCGTGCCTGCTCCCACACCGGCGCGACCAGGCCGAACGTGGCCTTGCGGTGCTGCACGCATTCGCCGACGGCGTAGACCTGCGGGTCGTACGTCTGCAGGGTGTCGTCGACCACGATGCCGCGCTCGCAGTGGATGCCGCTCGCCTGCATCAGCGCGATGTCCGGCCGCACGCCGATCGCCACCACCACCAGGTCGGCGTCGACATGGCCGCCGTCGGCCAGGCGCACCCGCTCCACCCGCTGCACGCCTTCGAAGCGCGACGTCTCCGCACCCAGGCGCAGGGCCAACCCACGGCCCTCCAGGTTGCGTGCCAGCAGGCTGGCCGCGTCGGGATTGAGCTGCTGGTTGAGCAGCACGTGACTGCGATGGATCAGGGTGGCGTGCATGCCACGCCGCGACAATCCGTTGGCCGCCTCGATGCCGAGCAACCCGCCGCCGATCACCGCCGCATGCCGGTACCGCCCCGCCGACTGCAGCATGCACTCGACGTCCCCGATGTTGCGGAAGCAGACGATGCCGGGCAGGCCGCTGCCCGGCACGTCGAGCATGACGGGCCGCGATCCCGTCGCCACCAGCAGGCGGTCGTAGTGGCGCAGCGCGCCGTTGCGCGAGCGCACCGTGCGACGCACGCGGTCCACCGCCACCACCGGATCGTCCATGTGCAGTTCGATGCCGTGCGCGGCATACCACGCCGGCGCGTTGAGCACGATCTCGTCCGCCTGCTTCTCGCCGCTGAGCAGCATGGAGAGCAGGATGCGGTTGTAGTTTCCGTACGGCTCCGCGCCGAACACGGTGATGTCGTAGAGATCCGGCGCCAGCTGCAGCAGTTCCTCCACCGCGCGTATGCCGGCCATGCCGTTGCCGATCACCACCAGGCGGGGGCGGGCCTTGCTCATGCCGTGCCGCGCCTGACCTGCACCCGGCCGTCCTCGCACCGCACCTGCCACGCAGGCACGCCCAGCGCCGGCGACTCCAGGCAGGCCCCCGTGCGCAGGTCGAAATGCTGCTTGTGGATCGGCGAGGCCACCACCAGCCGCCCGCCGATGTCGCCGACCAGCCCGCGGGAAAGCACCGCCGCGCCCGAGTACGGATCGACGTTGCCGATGGCATGCAGTTCGCCGCTGGCCATGCGGAACACCGCGACCTGCTCGCCGTCCACCAGCGCGCAGACGCCGGTGTCCGGGACGATGTCGTCGATGCCGCAGACCGATTCCCACTCCGCGTGATCTTTGCTCGCCATGGCTCACTCCGTTTCCACCACGACCGGGATGCGGCCGGGTCGCGACTGCTTTTCGCCGGCGCTGGCCGGCCGTATCTGCCCGCGTTCCTGCACGAAGGACACGCCGTCGTCGGCCGCCTCGCTGTTGACGAAATGGCGGAAGCGTCGGCGCACCTGCGGATCGGCGACGGCGCGCTTCCACTCGCACTCGTAGGTGTCGACGACGTGCTTCATCTCGGATTCGAGCTCCCCGGCGATGCCCAGGCTGTCGTTGACGATCACGTCGCGCAGGTAGTCCATGCCGCCCTCCAGGTTGTCGCGCCACGTGCTGGTGCGCTGCAGGCGGTCGGCGGTGCGGATGTAGAACATCAGGAAGCGGTCGATGGTGCGGACCAGCGTGTCCCCGTCGAGGTCGCCGGCCAGCAGCTCGGCGTGTCGCGGCTTCATGCCGCCGTTGCCACAGACGTAGAGGTTCCAGCCCTTCTCGGTGGCGATGATGCCGACGTCCTTGCCCTGCGCCTCCGCACATTCGCGGGTGCAGCCGGACACCGCGAATTTCAGCTTGTGCGGGGAGCGCAGACCCTTGTAGCGATGCTCCAGGTCGATGGCCTTGCCCACGGAATCCTGCACGCCGTAGCGGCACCAGGTGGAGCCCACGCAGGACTTCACCGTGCGCAGCGACTTGCCGTAGGCATGGCCGGATTCGAAACCCGCCGCGATCAGCTCCTCCCAGATCAGCGGCAGCTGCTCCACCCGCGCGCCGAACATGTCCACGCGCTGGCCGCCGGTGAGCTTGGTGTACAGGCCGTACTTCCGCGCGATCCGGCCGATCGCGATCAGTCCGTCCGGCGTCACCTCGCCGCCCGGCATGCGCGGCACCACGGAGTAGGTGCCGTCCTTCTGGATGTTGGCGAGGAAATAGTCGTTGGAATCCTGCAGCGAGGCGTGCTCCTGCTGCAGCACGAACTCGTTCCAGCACGAGGCCAGGATGCTGGCCGCCACGGGCTTGCAGATGTCGCAGCCCAGCCCGTGGCCGTGGCGCGCCAGCAGTTCGTCGAAGCGGCGGATCCGACCCACGCGCACCAGGTGGTAGAGCTCCTGCCGCGAATAGGGGAAGTGCTCGCACAAGTGGTTGTTGACCGCGAGCCCGCGGCGCTTCATCTCCGCCTTCATGATCTGGGTGGCCAGCGGCACGCAGCCGCCGCAGGTCGTGCCGGCACGCGTGGCCTGCTTCAGTGCGCCGATGGAGGTGGCGCCCGCCGCCACGGCTTCGCACAGCTGGCCCTTGCTCACGTTGTTGCAGGAGCAGATCTGCGCGGTCGCCGGCAGCGCATCCACGGCCAGGCCGGGTTTCGCCGCACCCTCGACCGCAGGCAGGATCAGCGACTCCGGCGCCTCGGGCAGCTCCAGCCCGTTGAGCATCATCTGCAGCCAGCTGCCGTAGTCGGTCGCGTCGCCCACCAGCACGCCGCCGAGCAGGCGCTTGCCGTCCTGCGACACCACCAGCTTCTTGTAGACGTGCCTGTGCCCGTCGCTGAACTGGTAGGTGCGGCTGCCCGGCGTCGCGCCGTGCGCGTCGCCGATGCTGGCCACGTCCACGCCCATCAGCTTGAGCTTGGTGGACATGTCCGCGCCCGCGAACTCGGGCAGGCTGGCCGCCTGGTTGCGCACCAGCAGCGCGTTCAGGTGGTTGGCGACCACGCGCGCCATCTCGTAACCCGGCGCCACCAGCCCGAACACCTTGCCGCCCCACTGCGCGCACTCGCCGATGGCGTACACGTCGCGGTCGCGCGTGCGGCAGAAGTTGTCCACCATGATGCCGCCGCGCTGCCCCACGCCCAGCTCGCTGGCGTGCGCCAGCTCATCGCGGGGGCGGATGCCCGCGGAAAACACGATGAGGTCGGTTTCCAGGTGGCTGCCATCGGCGAACGTCATGCGGTGGCGTTTCGCCTCGCCGTCGCCGATCGCCAGCGTGTTCTTGCCGGTGTGCACGACCAGGCCGAGTTCCTCGATGGTCCTGCGCAGCAGCTGGCCGCCCGCATCGTCCACCTGCACCGCCATCAGGCGCTGGGCGAATTCCACCACGTGCGTCTCCAGCCCCATGTCGCGCAGCGCCTTCGCGCATTCGAGGCCGAGCAGGCCGCCGCCAACGACCACACCATGCGTGGAACGCGCGCCCCAGTGCGACAGCGCATGCAGGTCGTCCAGCGTGCGGTACGCCAGGCAGGCGTCGCGGTCGTTGCCGGGGATGGCCGGCACGAACGGCACCGAGCCCGTGGCGATCACCAGCTTGTCATAGGCGATGACGCCGCCATCGCTGGTGGCCACGCGCTTGAGCGCGCGATCGATGCCCGTCGCGCGCGTCGCCAGCCGCAGGCCGATGCCGGCCTGCTCGAAGAACCCCGGCGCCACCAGCGAGAGATCGTCCGCGCTCTTGCCGGCAAAGAATTCCGACAGGTGCACGCGATCGTAGGCCGGGCGGGTTTCCTCGCACAGCACGGTGATCTCCAACCCCGGCGGACGCAGCGCCGCCAGCTCCTCCAGCAACTTGTGGCCAACCATGCCGTTGCCCACGACGACAAGCTTCATCCCCATGCCGATGCCCTCCCGCCGATTCAGTCGATGGCCAGTGCCGGCCCGCCCGTTTGTTGCAGTGCCTCGCGATAGAGCTTTTCCTCGTCGGCGACGTGCTCGCGGCTGAAGCGCACGGCCAGTGCGCATGCGGAGCCCGCGATCACGAAGCCGCCCAGCAGCAGGAAGGTCTGCTGCACCGAACCGGTGTATTTCTGCAGGAAGCCAGCGGCCACCGCGCCCACGTTGCCGCCTGCGCCGACGATGCCGGCCACGCCGCCAAGCGCCCGGCGATCGATGAAGGGCACCAGCGCGTACGTCGCTCCGCAGGCCATGTGGGTGAACAGGCCGAACGCCAGCATGGCCGCGATCGCGGTGCCGGCGGCGTGGGTGCCGGAGAAACACAGCAGCCCGACGCCTTCGCAGAACATCAGCACGCAAAGCAGGCGAGCCCGGGCTGGCAGCCCATGGCGTCGCGCCAGGCGATCGGAGGCGACCCCGCCAAGGGCCCGCGCGAACAGCGCCAGCAGGCCGAAACAGCCCACCGCCATGCCGGCCCTGGCGAGGCTCAGGCCGAAACGATCCACGTAATAGGCCGCCGCGACGCCATGCACGAACAGCTCGATGCCGAAGCAGCCCGCATACGTGACGAACAGCATCCACACGCGATAGTTGCCCGCGGCCCGCGCGAACGCCGACCAGCCGCCGCGCTTGCCGCCGCCCGCCACCGTGCCGCGCGCGTGCAGGACGCGATAGTCGCCTTCGGGGCCATCCTGCGCATGGCGCCAATACAGCACGCCCACCACGACCAGCAGCACGCCCGGCAGCAGCATGGCGATGCGCCAGCCCAGGCCCTGCGCCATGCCCAGCGCCAGCACGCCGGCCAGCACCAGCGGCATCACCGCCTGCGCCGCGCCGCCGCCTGCGTTTCCCCAACCCGCCGCCGTCGCGTTGGCCGTGCCCACCACGTTGGGCGCGAACATCACCGACGTGTGGTACTGCGTGATCACGAAGCCTGCGCCCACCATGCCGATGGCCAGCCGCGCCAGCAGGAACGAGGCATATCCCTGCGCCAGCGCGATGCCGAACACGGGAACCGCCCCCAGCAGGAGCAGGCCTGCGTAAGTCCGCCGCGGCCCGAACCGGTCGCACAGCGGCCCTACCAGCAGGCGCCCGAACACGGTGACGGCCACCGCGGCGATGGTGATGTTGGCCACCTGCCCCGCATCCAGCCCGAATTCGGCGCGCACCAGCGGCATCAGCGGCGCCACCGCGAACCACGCGAAGAAACACGCGAAGAACGCCAGCCAGCTCAGATGGAACGCGCGCATCTGCGGCGTGCGCCATTGCAACAGTTCGATCCGTGTCGCCTTGCCCGACATACCACCTCCGCTCGAAGATGACGAATCGCGTCCCGCCAGCCACCGCACTGCCCCGGCCTCGCCTGCAGTACCCCACATGTGCTGCTTAGCAACACGCATGCCACGCCTGTACACGGCAAAAAACGCGGCGTTGCGGACAACGCCACTGGCAAATGCGCGTCACGCTGCACCAGCCCATGCCTAAAAATTCCGCGCGTGCACCATTGCAGTGCAGCAACGCCGGGAAGGCGCGGATCCACCGGCACCCGCCGTGCGCTCAACAAGCAGGGGCCAAGCCGCTAAAGTGAACGTCTTTGGCCGGCGCACGCGGCGCCGGCGTCATGCATCAGGACACTGCACGGGAATGGCCGACAACAGCGCCGAACACACTCCACTCATGCGCCAGTACCTGGGCGCCAAGGCCAAGCACCCGGACGTGCTGCTGTTCTTCCGCATGGGGGACTTCTACGAGCTGTTCTACGACGACGCGCGCAAGGCGGCGCGCTTGCTGGACATCACGCTGACCCAGCGCGGGCAGTCGGCGGGTGCGCCGATCCCGATGGCGGGCGTGCCGTACCACGCGGTGGAGAACTACCTGGCGAAGCTGGTGCGCCTCGGCGAGTCGGTGGCGATCTGCGAGCAGATCGGCGACCCGGCGCTGGCCAAGGGCATCGTGGAGCGCAAGGTGGTGCGCGTGGTGACGCCGGGCACGGTGACCGACGCCGCGCTGCTGGAGGAACGCCGCGACAACCTGCTGCTGGCGATCGGTACAGGCGCGAAGGATGGCTACGGCCTGGCCTGGGTGGACCTCTCCAGCGGCCGCTTCCTGCTCAGCGAAGTGCCGCACGCGGAGGCGCTGGCCGCGGAGCTCGCGCGCCTGCAGCCGGCGGAGACACTGGTCGACGAAAGCGTGGCCTGGCCGAAACTGGTCGCCGCCCTGCCCGGCCTGCGCAAGCGCCCGCCGTGGCATTTCGAGAGCGATGCGGCACGGCGCGAACTCAACCGCTTCTTCGGCACGCGCGACCTCGGCGGCTTCGGCGTGGACCAGTTGCCGCTGGCCATCGGCGCCGCCGGCTGCCTGCTCGGCTATGTCGAGGAAACCCAGAAGAGCGCGCTGCCGCACCTCAGCGGCATGGCGGTGGAATCGGCCAGCGAGACCATCGCGCTGGACGCCGCCACGCGCCGCAACCTCGAACTCGACACCCACCCCAGCGGCCGTACCGAGCACACCCTGCTCGGCGTGCTGGACGAAACGGTGACGCCGATGGGTGCGCGTCTGCTGCGTCGCTGGCTCAACCGGCCGCTGCGCTCGCGAGAGGTGTTGCGCGCGCGTCACCAGGCCATCGGCGCGCTGATCGACAACCGCCAGTACGAGGCATTGCGCGAGCAGTTGCGCGGCATCGGCGATCTGGAACGCATTCTTGCGCGTGTGGCGCTGCGTTCGGCAAGGCCGCGCGATTTGTCCACGCTGCGCGACGGCCTGCTTGCTGCGCCAGAGTTGCGGGCGCACATCGAACATCTGGACAGCCCGTTGCTGCACGCCTTGGTCGAGCGCATCGGCGACCACGCCGACAACGCCGCCTTGCTTGCAAGCGCCATCGTGCCGCAGCCGCCGGTGCTGCAACGCGACGGCGGCGTCATCAACGACGGCTACGACGCCGAGCTCGATGAACTGCGCCGGCTCTCCACCCACGCCGACCAGTACCTGGTCGAACTGGAAGAACGCGAGAAGGCCGCCAGCGGCATCCCCACGCTGAAGGTGGGCTACAACCGCGTGCACGGCTACTACATCGAGATCAGCAAGGCGCAGTCCGACAGGGCGCCCACGCATTACACGCGCCGGCAGACCACCAAGAACGCCGAGCGTTACATCACCGAGGAACTCAAGCAGTTCGAGGACAAGGTGCTCAGCGCGAAGGAGCGCTCGCTGATGCGCGAACGCGCGCTGTACGAGGCGCTGCTCGATACGCTCACCGAGAAACTGGAGCCGCTGAAGCAGGCCGCGGCCGCCATCGCCGAACTCGACGTGCTGGCCACGCTGGCCGAACGCGCCGAGACGCTGGACTGGACGGCGCCGCGACTCGCCGACGAACCCGGCATCGCGATCGAGCGCGGCCGCCACCCGGTGGTGGAAAAGGTGCGCGAGGAACCGTTCGAGCCGAACGACCTCACACTCGACGACGCCCGCCGCATGCTGGTCATCACCGGCCCCAACATGGGCGGCAAGAGCACCTACATGCGGCAGAACGCGCTGATCGTGCTGCTCGCCCATATCGGCAGCTACGTGCCGGCGAGCCACGCCGTGATCGGCCCGATCGACCGCATCTTCACCCGCATCGGCGCGGGCGACGACCTCTCGCGTGGCCAGTCCACCTTCATGGTGGAGATGAGCGAAACCGCCAACATCCTGCACAACGCCACCGCGCTGAGCCTGGTGCTGATGGACGAAGTGGGCCGCGGCACCAGCACCTACGACGGCCTCGCACTGGCACGTGCGGCGGCGGTGCACCTCGCCGCGACGAGCCGCGCGTTCACCCTGTTCGCCACGCACTACTTCGAGCTGACCGAGCTCGCCAACGAATATCCCGCCATCGCCAACGTGCACCTCGACGCCGTGGAATACGGCGAGCAACTGGTGTTCATGCACGCGGTGAAGGACGGCCCGGCCAACCGCAGCTTCGGCCTGCAGGTGGCGGCGCTGGCCGGCCTGCCGAAAGCGGTGATCGCCGATGCGCGGCGCACGCTGGCCGAACTGGAGCGCGGCATGCACGCGCATGCCGGCGCAGCGGCTCCAGCCGCCAACGCCTCGCCGCAACTCGGCCTGTTCGCACCACCCGCCCCTTCGGCCGCGGAACACGCGCTGGATGCCATCGACCCCGACGCGCTGACGCCGCGCGAAGCGCTGGAGGCGCTGTACCGGCTGAAAGGCCTGCGCTGAAGCCGGTGCCGCAGCACCGGCTCCGGCAGTCGAACTCTCAAGATCCGCTGGCGCGCCCCTGCGGCTCGTAGCAGAGCAGCATGTTGCCGTTGCCGAAGCGTCGCGACTGCGTGAGGCGCAGGTCCATGCCGGATTCGAAGCTGCCGAACAACGGCCTGCCGCGCCTGCCCAGCACGACCGGGATGAATGCCAACTGGTATTCGTCGATCAGCCCGGCCTGTGCCAGCGCCGCCACCAGCCCGCCGCTGCCGAGGATCACCAGGTTCGTACCGGGCTCGCGTTTCAACGCCTGCAGTCGCGGCACCGCGTCGCCCCTCAGCAGGATCGTGTTGTTCCAGGTCGCTTCGTGCAGCGTGCGCGAGCAGACGAACTTCGGCAGCGCGTTCATGCGCTCGGCCACCTGTGGCTCGTTCTGCGCCGCCGCCGGCGTGGGCCACCAGGACACCATCATCTCGTAGGTGGCGCGCCCGAATACCAGCGCGCCACCGCTGCCTGCATTGCCCTGCACGAAGGCATCCCATTCCGCATCGCGTTCGCGCCGGTGGGCCCAGCTGAAATCGCCGTCCGTGCTGGCGTAGCAGCCGTCCAGCGTCAGCATCTCGAAGGCAATCAGTTTGCGCATGGCTCGTACCTCGTCTGCGGAGTGGGTTCAGGCCGCGGCATCGGTGGCAAGCGCGGCCGGGAATGGCTCGCGCCATGCCGGCAAGGCCTGCAACTGCCGGTGCCAGCGCCCGACGTGTTCGAAACCCTCCAGCGGCAGACGTGCTTCCTTCGCCCAGCCCAGCGGCGTGGAGACGGCGAAATCCGCCACGCCGAGGCGATCGTCCACCAGCCATTCGTGCGCAGCCAGGTGCGTATCGAGGACGGCCGCAAAATGCCGGAACAACTTCTCCGCCTCCGCCACCGCGGCCGCATCGGCCTCGCCCATGCCCAGCCAGGGCTTGATCAGATGCTCGAAATACAGCGCGGCGCCGTGCCGCGAGAAATGCGCCTGGTTCCACGACAGCCAGCGCAGCACCTCGACCTGCGACGCAGGCGTGGACGGCCACAGGTCCGAGCCGGCCCTGGTCGCCAGGTGCACCATGATCGCGTCGGCCTCCCACAGGTGCAGTGCGCCATCGATCAGCAGCGGCACCTTGCCATTCGGGTTCAGCGCGAGATAGGGCGGCTGCCGGTGCTCGCCATGCGCGAGGTCGACGCGCACGTAGTCGACCGGCGACCCGAGGTATTTCGCCACCGCGCAGGCTTTGCGGGGATTGAAGGTCTCGGCGTAGTACAGCTTCATGGGGTGCTCCTCGGTGATGGAGGAGGCCAGTCTGCGCCGCATCTACATATGTTCAAGAACATATTCAGAGTCGGCGCTACGCTGTAGCGGTACCGGAGGAAATCACCATGCCGTACAGCGCCGAACACAAGCAGCGGACCCGCGCGCGCATCGTCGAGTGCGCCCGCGTGCTGTTCAACCGCAAGGGCTTCAGCGAAGTCTCGATCGACGAGATCATGGCCAAGGCCAAACTCACCCGTGGCGGCTTCTACAACCATTTCCAGACCAAGGAGGAACTATTCGTGGAAGCGGTGGCTGCCTATCAGGACTTCAACCCGGTCGATCGCTGGCCCGAACTGGACTTCGACCCGGGTCGCTGCGGAACCGCATTCGCCCGCCAGATGGTCGACGTCTACCTCTCCCGCGAGCACCTGGACGACATCGAAGGCCACTGCCCGATGATCGCCCTGCCTTCCGACGTGGCGCGCGCCAGCCCCGGCGTGAAGCGCGCCTACTGCGGATTGCTCGAACGGATGGCCGGCATGCTCGCGCAAAGTGTCGACGCGTCGGCCGACGCGCAGGCCGCGCGCCAGCGCGGACTCGCCCTCGCCGCACTGTGCGTGGGTGGCATGGTGCTGGCGCGCACCATCGAGGACGATGCCTTCCGCGATGAAATACGCGCAGCAGCGCGCGCCACCGCGCACGATCTGATCGACTGAGTCCCGGCCTCCCTGGCCGCCACGGATTGCGCTGAACCAGCGACACCTCTCCGTCACGGTGCATCCGGCATGCTGCGTGCTTCACGCCAGTCGATAGCCAGACGCTATCGAAGGCATTGGAACATTCGAATTCCGCGAATGGCCGCAGCTGCGTAGATTGGTCCCGGCCACCCCACGTCCGAGGAGAAATTCCATGTCCGCCGAAGCGAAGTGCCCCTTCCACCAGACCACCACCGGCACCACCAACCGCGACTGGTGGCCGAAGCAGCTGCGGCTCGACCTGCTGAGCCAGCATTCCGAAAAATCCAATCCGCTGGGCACGGCGTTCGACTACCGCGACGCCTTCAGGCAGCTCGACTACGCCGCGCTGAAGAAGGACCTGCTGGCGCTGATGACAACCTCGCAGGACTGGTGGCCCGCCGACTTCGGCAGCTACGCCGGCCTGATGATACGCATGGCCTGGCACAGTGCCGGCACCTACCGCGTCGGCGACGGCCGCGGCGGCGCGGGCCGCGGCCAGCAGCGCTTCGCACCGCTCAACTCGTGGCCGGACAACGTCAACCTCGACAAGGCGCGCCGCCTGCTGTGGCCGCTCAAGCAGAAATACGGCCAGCGGATCTCCTGGGCCGACCTGATCGTGCTGGCCGGCAACGTGGCGCTGGAATCCAGCGGCTTCCGCACCTTCGGCTTCGCCGCGGGCCGCGAGGATGTGTGGGAGCCCGACCTCGACGTGTCCTGGGGCAACGAAACCGAATGGCTGGCCGTGAGCAGCACGCCGGGCAGCCGCTACTCGCACGGCCAGCCCGGCGAACGAGCGCTCGACAATCCGCTGGGCGCCGTGCAGATGGGCCTGATCTACGTGAATCCGGAAGGCCCGGATGGGAATCCCGACCCGCGCGCCGCCGCGCACGACATCCGCGAGACCTTCGCACGCATGGCGATGGACGACGAGGAAACCGTGGCCTTGATCGCCGGCGGCCACACCCTCGGCAAGACCCACGGCGCCGCGCCGGCCAGCCACGTCGGCGCCGAACCCGAAGCCGCCACGCTGGAACAGCAAGGCCTGGGCTGGGCCAACGACTTCGCCAGCGGCAAGGGCAAGGACGCGATCGGCTCCGGCCTCGAAGTCACCTGGACCAGCACGCCGGCGCAATGGGGCAACGACTTCTTCAAGTTCCTGTTCGACTTCGAGTGGGAGCTGGAAAAGAGCCCGGCCGGCGCGCAGCAGTGGGTGGCCAAGGGCAGCGACGCGATCATCCCCGGCCCGTCGCCCGATTCGCCGAAACGCCGGCCGACCATGCTCACCACTGACCTGTCGCTGCGCTTCGACCCGGCCTACGAAAAGATCTCGCGCCGCTTCCGCGACGATCCACAGGCGTTCGCGAACGCCTATGCGCGTGCGTGGTTCAAGCTGACCCATCGCGACCTCGGCCCGAAGGCGCGTTACCTGGGCCCGGAAGTGCCGGCGGAAGACCTGCTCTGGCAGGACCCGCTGCCCAAGGCCACGCACCATCCCAGCGCCGCCGACATCGCCGACCTCAAGGCGAAGATCGCCGCCTCGGGGCTGAGCGTGTCGCAACTGGTTTCGCTCGCCTGGGCTTCGGCTTCCACCTTCCGCGGCGGCGACAAGCGCGGCGGCGCCAACGGTGCGCGCATCCGCCTCGCGCCGCAGAAGGACTGGGTGGTCAACGCACAGGCCATCAAGGCGCTGCCGAAGCTGGAGGAAATCCAGCGGGCCTCGGGCAAGGCCTCGCTGGCCGACGTGATCGTGCTGGCCGGCGGCGTGGGCATCGAGATGGCGGCGAAGGCCGCCGGCACCGCCGTCGAAGTACCGTTCGCGCCGGGGCGCGTGGATGCAAGTCCCGAGCAGACCGACGTCGAGTCCTTCGGCCACCTGGAACCTTTTGCCGACGGCTTTCGCAACTACCTCAAGGCGAAGACGGACGTCCCTGCCGAACACCTGCTGGTCGACAAGGCGCAACGGCTCACCCTGACCGCGCCGGAGATGACCGCGCTGGTCGGCGGCCTGCGCGTGCTGGGCGCCAACCACGACGGCAGCGCGCTCGGCGTGCTCACCGACCGCCCCGGCGTGCTCAGCAACGACTTCTTCGTCAACCTGCTGGACATGGCCACCGAATGGAAGCCGGCCGGCGAGCTGTTCGAAGGCCGCGACCGCAAGATCGGCGCGCTGAAGTACACCGGCAGCCGCGCCGACCTGGTATTCGGCTCGAACGCGGTGCTGCGCGCGCTGGCCGAGGTCTACGCCAGCGCCGACGGCAAGCAGAAGTTCGTGCGCGACTTCGTGGCGGCCTGGGCCAAGGTGATGAACCTCGACCGCTTCGACCTGAGGTGATCTTTGCGATCATCCCTGATCGCGAGAATCAAACGGGCGGCCATCCATGGCCGCACTTCCCACTCAACCCTTCCCTTCGAAGGGAGGGGTTGAGTGGGAACAGTGTGGATGTAATGACTGGCCCTTACTGATCGCCCGGAGCCGGCGGCGCCATGTGCGCCTCGTCCGGCATCGCGATGTCGGGGATCGCGTCCCATTCGGCCTGGCTCACGCCCTGCGGCAACGCGGGCTTGACGGTCGAGGTGCGCGCCGGCAGGCGGCTGGCCAGTACCAGCTGGCAGATGCGCTCGAACACTTCCTCGCGGCCGAACGGCTTCTTCATGAAGTCGTCGGCGCCGTAGCGCTGCACGTAGAACTGCTCGGTGGCCTGCACGTTGCCGCTGATCATCACGATGGGAACGTCGCGGGTGGCGGCTTCGCGCCGCAGCGTGCGCAGCACTTCGAAGCCGGACATGCCGGGCAGCACGATGTCGAGGAAGACCAGCGCCGGATGCTCGCTGCGCGCCAGCGCCAGTGCGCTTTCGCCATCCTCGGCCTTGAACACCTCGTAGCCGTCCTGCGCGAGCATCTTGCCCAGCACCGCGCGTATCGTCGCGGAGTCGTCCACCACCAGCACGCGGGTGGCCACCGGCGCGCGCACGCGCGGCTCGCTGAGGCGGCGCTCGCTGCCCACCAGCCGCTTGAACAAACCAAAACCAGCCATCCCCTGCCCCTTCGCCGGCGAAGGCGCCCGCATCGGCGCAGTTTCCGCGTCGGCACGGGCGGACGCAAGCGGGGTCAAGGTCCTGCGGCACGCTCCGGGAGTACCCCGCATCCATGCCGGCACTGCGACCGGTCGCCCCGCATCCGCCCATGCCCGGATATGCGATGCATGCCCGAACGGCTCCCTATGGAATCGCCACCGCCGGTGTCGTCGCCAGCGACGCCCGCGACGGTGATGAAGCCGCATACAAGCTGAACCGAACAAAATCTTCACCGGCAGTGACTGTCAACACGGATTTCCATGGCTCGTTACCGGCAACTGCGTGAGTCAAGGGCACCCGATGAGGCAGGACGCGGGAGGAGATCATCGGCCAGGCAGCGAAGGCGCTGGCCCGCTCAACGCATGCATGCTGCTTTCCCCGGCAACGGCGAAGCGGCGGATCCCAACCCATGAAATCCGCTCACTCGAAGGAAAAATTGCCATGAATGCAAAGTCGAAGATTGCCCTGTTCGGCCTCGCCATCGGTGCCGCCATGCTGTGCGGCCAGGCGGTGGCGCAGACCGCGCCGCAGACCGACGTGCCGGGCCACCCGCGCGTCAACGAGGTCAACAACCGCCTCAACAACCAGCAGAAGCGCATCGACAACGGCCTGAAGAACGGCACGATGACGCAGGCGCAGGCCGCCCGCGACGAAACCCACGACGCGAACATCGCCCGTCGCGAAAGCGTGGACCAGGCCAAGCACAACGGCCACCTGACCAAGCAGGAAAAAAAGAACCTCAACCACTCCGAAAACAGCAACAGCCGCCATATCTACAAGCAGAAGCACTGAGCGCCCGCCGTCGCGTGACTCCATGCCTTCGCGCCCGAACGGGGCGACCAGGCAGGAGCACGATGGCGATGGCCCGGCAAGAAAAAACCCGGGAGCTCGTGCTCCCGGGCTTTTCGCTGCAGAGAAGGAAAGCCCCTGTCGAAAGACCGCCGGCGCTCAGGTGGCCAGGCTGGCCAGGCCCGCACCGTGGACAGCCTGGCGCAGGTCCTGCGCAGGCACGTGCCCGAGCGCGACCTCGCGCACCGGCAGCCGCCCCGAACGGACCAGTTGGTCGATGCTGGCGACGATATCGTTGCGACCGAACGGCTTCTTGACGAAGTCGTCGGCGCCGAAGCGTTGCGCGTAGAACTGCTCGGTGGCCTGCGGGTTGCCGCTGATCATCACGATGGGGACATGCGCGGTGCGCGGATCGTGGCGCAGCGCGCGCAGCACGGCGAAGCCGTTGATGCCCGGCAGCACGATGTCGAGGAAGATCAGCTCGGGTGCCTCGGCCTTGGCCAGTTCCAGCGCGCTTTCGCCGTCGGCGGCCTTCTGCACCGCGTAGCCGTCCTGCTCCAGCATGCGGCCGAGCACCGCGCAGATCGTGGGCGAGTCGTCCACCACCAGCATGCGCGTGCCCTGCGGCGCCTGCCGCCGGGCCTCCGGCCGCTGTGCCAAGCCTTCGCCGCCACCCAGCCAACGCTTGAAGAAACCCATGCCGTTCATCGCGATGCTCCCCTTGCCCGTCGGGTTAGGGATCGCGCCTGGGCGCGTACCGACGTTGGCGCATGGTGGGGCAGATCATCCGGGCAATCTGCGATGCACTGCTCACGGATCGCTCAGGAGCCGCCCGGATCGTCCTTTAAGCGACGCAGTTCACGGCGCGCGTGCTTGTCCGGGCGCCGGGGCGGTGCCTGCACGCCCACCAGTCGGCGCTGCTCGCGCCACGCTTCGCGCGCCAGGCGGCTCGCCTCGCTCTCGTGGTACAGCGCCTGCGCCACGCTGGCCGGGCCGCGCTTGTCGGCCAGTGCCAGCACTTCGACTTCCAGCCTTTCCTCGCCGCGGCCGATCTTCAGCACGTCGCCCACGCGCAGGGCTTTCGCCGGTTTGCAGCCTGCGTCGTTGACGTCGATCCTGCCGCCGTCGATGGCCTGCTTGGCGAGGCTGCGCGTCTTGAAGAAGCGCGCCGCCCACAGCCACACGTCGGCGCGCACTTCGGTCGGAGGGTCGTCATGCGGTGCTTTCATCGCCGGCATTATCGCTCCCGATCCGCGCGAGTCTCGCCATGGCCGACCGCCGGACTCCCTGCGGCTCGACCTGGCCGGCGTCGCCGTGTCCGCGACCGGCAGTGCGGCACGGCGGGACTGGCATCCCTGCCGCGGCTCAGCCGGCGGGCAGCCACAGGTTCAGCAGCGGCACCGTGAGCAGCGACAGCACGATGCCGGCACCCAGCACGGTGTTCGCCAGCTCCGGCTCCAGGTCGTACTCGTCGGCGAGGATGGCCGCGGAAATCATCGGCGCCATCGCCGCCTGCAACACGCCCGTGGTCAGCACCAGGCCATCCACGCCGGTGGCCATGCCCAGCAGCCAGCACAGCGCCGGCGCCAGCAGCAGTTTCCAGCCCAGCCCGCACGCCACCAGGCCGGACTGGTGGCGGATCGCCTGCAGGCGGAACTGCAAGCCCACCGAGAACAGCGCCAGCGGCGTGAGCGTGCCACCCAGCGAATGGAACACGCCCGCGAGCGAAGCCGGCCAGCCGCCCAGCATCCCGGCCAGCACGCCCACCAGCAAGGCGAGGAAGGCGGGGAAGACCAGGATCCGGCGCGCGATCTGCCGCGGATCGGCGGCGCGCCCCGCGTAGACGCCGGCCACCAGCACGCCGGCCGAGGCCAGCAGCGGGAAGCAGCCGAGCTGGTCGGCCACCACGGCCAGCGCCAGGCCCGCCTGCCCGTGCAGCGCCTGCAGCATCGGGTAGCCCATGAACGAGGTGTTGCCGAAGCCGCATACCAGCACCAGCGCCCCGATGCGTCCGCGCGACCAGCCCCGCCGCCGCCCCAGCCACGCGAACAGCAGCCATGCACCGAAGAAGGCGACCCAGGTCGCCGCCACCGGGAACCACAGCCGCGCGTCGGGCTTCAGCCTGGGGATCAGCTCCAGCACCAGGGCCGGCAGCGCGATGTTGAGCACCCACCAGTTCAAGCCATGCATGATGCCCGCCGGCGGTTGCGCGAAGCGGCGCACCGCCGCGCCCAGGGCCAGACAGACGAACAGCAGCAGCAAGGCACTCATCGAGCGGGCTTCGCGGGAACCAGCGCCGCATTAGACGCGATCCCCGCCACCGCCGGAAGCCCGTCGCGCGACGTGCCAACGTGCGAAAATGGCCCGTCCCCGCTCCACCCATGCCTGCACCATGAATTCAAAGCCTTACGATTTCCGCCAGTTCCAGGCCGAGCTTTCCGCGCTCGACCAGGGCAAGCCCGCGCCGGAGCCGGAACCCCGGCCCGAGCCGAAAGCCAGACCCTTGGGCAAGAAGGCCGCCGAAGCGGCACGCATCGCCCTTGCCCGCGAGGAATTCCTCGCCCTGCGCGAGCGCCACCAGCTCAGCGTGGCCGACGTGGTGGCCTTCTTCCCCGAGGAAGAAGGCATCGCCTACCTGCAGCAGTTGCTGGTGGCCACGGAGAAGAAGCCGCGGCGAAGAAAAGTCGTCGAAACGTGAGGAACCACGGCTGGCGTCGCGCCATCCGGGGCATGAACTTTCCTTCACTTGACCCGGCCATGGACGCGGCGTAGACAGGTCATACCCACTGTCACAAGGAGAAGGACATGCGTACGCAATTGCTTTCCGTCGCGGTCGTTGCGCTGCTGGGCAGCACCGGCGCCATCGCCAACGACACGATGTCGCTCAACCAGTTCCCCCACCGGCTCGAGCCCGTGCTGATGCAGGTGGACAGCCACGGCAAGGTCACCGAGGCTTCGCCGGCCTACTCGCTTCCGCCGAAGATGGCCCGCCTGCTGGATGCCAACCTGGGCGAGATGATCCACGCCCCCGCCACCGACAAGCACGGCAAGCCGATAGCGAGCCAGTTCGTGATGAACGTGGTGCTGCAGGCCAAACCGGATGGCGCAGGCAACTACGACGCCCATTTCACCTATGTCTCGACCAGGCCCGTGCCGGCGGGCGAATGGTACTGGGTGCATCTCGATGGCGACCGCCTTGCGCTGGCCAGCCGCGACTTCCTCCCCCACGGCGGGCATTTCCTGCCCCTGGAGCGTTATCGCGACGGTTATCGGCCGAGCTACAAGGGCAACGAGCGACCGTCGCCAGCCGCCATGCCCGTGATCCGGAACACGGCATACAGCAGCTCCGGCGCGTCCGCCCCTGCGCAGCCCCGCAGCCGGTAGGCACGGGCACGGGACAAGATCGCCGGGAGCGGCCCCGGGTACCCGCCAGGGAAGATGGCCACGAAAAAGCCCGTCGCAAGCGACGGGCTTTTTCGTGGGGCACGCGGAAACCCGCGGGCTCAGCCGCCCAGCAGCACCCGGTTCATGCGTTGCACGAAAGCGGCGGGATCGGCCAGTTGCGCACCGGCGGCGATCTCCGCCTGCTCCAGCAGCAGCGTGGCCAGGTCCTTCGCCTTGCCCTCGTCCGCCTCGCCTTCGACGCGCTTGAGCAGCGCATGCTGCGGATTGACCTCCAGCGTGGGCTTGCTCTCGGGCAACTCCTGGCCGGCTTCGCGCAGCAGGCGCGCGAGGTGCGGCGCCATCTCGTAATCGCTGAGCGCGAGGCAGGACGGCGAATCGGTGAGGCGCGCGGAGACCTTCACGTCGCCCACGCGATCGCCCAGCAGTTCCTTGAGCTTCTTCAGCAGCGGCTCGGCTTCCTTCGTCGCTTCTTCCTGCTTCTTCTTGTCGGCCTCGTCCAGCGGCAGCTCGCCCTTGGCGACGTTGCGTAGTTTCTTGCCTTCGTATTCGCCCAGGTAACCGACCATCCATTCGTCGATGCGGTCGAACATCAAGAGCACCTCGATGCCCTTGGCGCGGAACGCCTCGAGCTGCGGGCTGCCGGCGGCGGCGGCGTAGCTGTCGGCGGTGATGTACCAGATCGCGTCCTGGCCCACCGCCATGCGGCCGATGTAGTCGTCCAGCGACACCACCTGCTTCGCGCCCTCGCCCTTGGTGGAGGCGAAGCGCAGCAGCCTGGCGATGCGCTCGCGATTCGCCGTGTCTTCGCTGATGCCTTCCTTCAGCGTGTTGCCGAAGGCCTTGCAGAAGGTGGCGAACTTCTCCGGCTCGTCCTTGGCCAGCTTCTCGATCAGGTCCAGCACGCGCTTCACGCAGGCGGCCTTGATGCGCTCCAGCTGGCGGTTGTGCTGCAGGATCTCGCGGCTGACGTTGAGCGGCAGGTCGTCGGCGTCCACCACGCCGCGCACGAAGCGCAGGTAGTTCGGCAGCAGCTCCTCGGCCGCGTCCATGATGAAGACGCGCTTGATGTAGAGCTTCAGGCCCTTGCGTTCGTCGCGGCCGCCCATCATCAGGTCGAACGGCGGCTGCGACGGGATGTACAGCAGCGTGGTGAAGCTCTGGCTGCCCTCGACGCGGTTGTGCGTCCAGGCCAGCGGGTCGTTGAAGTCGTGGCCCAGCGACTTGTAGAAGCTGACGTAGTCCGCATCGGAAATCTCGGACTTCGGCCTGGTCCACAGCGCCGAGGCGTCGTTGACGGTTTCCCATTCGTCGGTGGGCTTGCCGTCCTCTTCCTTGGGCACGCGGATCGGAAAGGCGACATGGTCGGAATACTTGCGGATCAGCGACTTCAGCTGCCAGGGCTTGAGGAACTCGTCTTCGTCGGTCTTCAGGTGCAGGATCACCGCGGTGCCGCGCTCGGCCAGCTCGACCTGCTCCAGCGCGTACTCGCCCTTGCCGTCGCTTTCCCACTTCACGCCCTCGCCCGCCGGTGCGTCGGCGCGGCGGGTCAGCACGGTGACCTTGTCGGCCACCACGAAGGCGGAATAGAAGCCCACGCCGAACTGGCCGATCAGGCGTGCGTCGGCCTTCTGCTCGCCGCTCATCGCTTCCAGGAAACGGCGCGTGCCCGAGCTGGCGATGGTGCCGATGTTCGCCACCACTTCGTCGCGCGTCATGCCGATGCCGTTGTCACGCACGGTGATGGTGCGCGCGGCCTCGTCCCAGCTCACGTCGATATGCAGCTCGCCGTCGCCGGCCAGCAGCTCGGGCTTGCCCAGCGCCTCGAAGCGCAGCTTGTCGCAGGCGTCGGAAGCGTTGGAGATCAGCTCGCGCAGGAAGATTTCCTTGTGCGAGTACAGCGAGTGGGTGACCAGGTGCAGCACCTGGGCGACTTCGGCTTCGAATTTGCGGGTTTCGGTAGTGGTCATGGAGGCAGGATTTCAAAAAGTAGCGTTAAAAGGATATCGACCTGATTTTCACGTGGTCACGTTGCAGGTCGCCAGCAGGAGCCCGGCATCATGACGGTCACCCATAGACCTTGATGCCAAGCCAGATGAACAGCAATCCACCGATGATGTAGGCGACGCCCGCCCAGACGGCAGCGCTTCCCGTGTAGGTGGTTTTCGGGCCAATACGCCATCCGTCAGTCAGACTCTTGGTGACGATCCCACGTGCACCGATCGCCACAAGGGCGAACCCGGCCCCAGCAAACAAAACCCCGACTTTATTCACGACGCGCACCCCCTCTGGCACCATGCGGACGGCAGACTAGCAAGCTTGTCAGGCGTGCGGCGAGGCGTTCTGCAGCGCCGCGATGCGCTCGTCCAGCGGCGGGTGACTCAGGAACAGGCGCTGCAAGCCGCTGCCCATGCGATCGGAAATGCCGAACGCGGCCAGCGTCTTCGGCAGGGTGTTCTCGCCGTGGTCGCCCTTGAGCCGCTGCAGCGCGGAGATCATCGCGCCGCGGCCGGCCAGCTTCGCGCCGGCGGCATCGGCGTGGAACTCGCGCCAGCGCGAGAACGCCATCACGATCATCGAGGCGAACAGGCCGAACACCAGCTGCAGCACCATCACGGTGACGAAGTAGCCGATGCCGCTGCCGCCGCGGTTGTCGTCGCGGCCGCCGGACAGCCAGCTGTCCACCAGCCGGCCCACCACGCGCGCGGCGAGGATCACCAGCGTGTTCAGCACGCCCTGGATCAGGGTCATGGTCACCATGTCGCCATTGGCGACGTGGCCGACTTCGTGGCCGAGCACGGCGGCGACCTGCTCGCGGTCCATCTGCTGCAACAGGCCGGTGCTCACCGCGACCATCGAGCTGTTCTTCGTCATGCCGGTGGCGAACGCGTTCATTTCCGGCGCGTCGTAGATCGCCACCTCGGGCATGCCGATGCCGGCGTTCTGCGCGTGGTGGCGCACGGTGTCCAGCAGCCAGCGCTCGGCCTCGTTCGCCGGCTGTTCGATCACGCGGGCGCCAGTCGACATCTTGGCCATCCACTTCGACATGGCCAGCGAGATGAAGGCGCCGCCCATGCCGAACACCGCGGCGTAGATCAGCAGGCCCGTGCTGCCGCCGAAACCCTGGGCGGCCTGCATCTGGTCCACCCCGAGCAGGTGGCAGACGATGCTCAGCAGGAACAGGACGGCGAGGTTGGTACCGAGGAACAGGAGGATGCGGCGCATGGCTGTCTCTATGTGGCAGTCAATCCTGGCGATGAGTGTAGGCACGGCCGGAGGTTTTCAAGCGCGTGCCCCACTCGCCAGCGGGTTGGCGGACAGGCAGACTGCCGCGGATGGACTACCGCGGACGCTTCGCCCCCTCGCCCACCGGCCTGCTGCATTTCGGCTCGCTGGTCGCCGCCGTGGGCAGCTGGCTGTGCGCGCGGCACGCCGGCGGCCGCTGGCTGTTGCGCATGGAAGACATCGACCCGCCGCGCGAGGTTGCCGGCTCGGCTGACGCCATCCTCGCCGCGCTGCCGGCGTTCGGCCTCGTCGCCGACGGGCCGGTGCTGCGGCAGTCGCAGCGCAGTGATGCCTACGCCGCCGCCTTCGCCCGGCTGCGCGCACTCGACGCGGTCTTCCCTTGCTGGTGCAGCCGCAGCGGACTGGCCGCCAGCGGGCTGCATCGCGACGGCCGTTGCACCAGCCCGCCCGACCCGGACCGCGAACCCGCGTGGCGGCTGCGCACGCCGGACATCGAGATCGCCTTCGACGACGTCTTGCAGGGGCCGCAACGACAGAACCTGCGCGAAACCGCCGGCGACTTCGTGATACGCCGCGTCGAGGGCCTGTATTCCTACCAGCTGGCCTGCGTGGTGGACGACGCCCACCAGGGCATCACCGAGGTGGTGCGCGGCTGCGACCTGCTCGACTCCACGCCGCGGCAGATCCACCTGCAGCGCCTGCTCGGCCTGCCCACGCCGCGCTACCTGCACCTGCCGCTGGCGCTGGACGCGCAGGGGCGCAAGCTGTCCAAGTCGGCGCAGGCCCTGCCGGTCGATCCCGCCGACCCGCTGCCGGCGCTGCGCCGCGCGCTGGATTTCCTCGGCCAGCCGGTGCCGACGGATGCCGCCGATGCGCCGGGAATGCTGGCTGCCGCCCTGCGCCGCTTCGATCCCGCGCGCATGCCGCAGCGCAGCGGTTGCTTTGTCATCTGAACCGTTATAAATCCCCGGTGGGCCAACGCCGGTCGCCGACCGTCGCGCCATGCGCCCGCCACCATCCCCAAGGAGACTCGACATGACGCAACGCACGGCTTTGGTCACCGGCGGCACGGGCGGCATCGGCAGCGCCATCGTGCGCTACCTCGCCCGGCAGGGGCATCGGGTCGCCACCAACTACCGCAACGCGGAGAAGGCCGATGCCTGGTGCAAGGCCATGGCCGACGAAGGCATCGAGGTGTGCATGGTGGCCGGCGACGTCTCCGAGCCCGCCTCCTGCGAGGCGATGATCCAGGAGATCGCCGGCAAGATCGGCCCGGTGGACATCCTGGTCAACAACGCCGGCATCACCCGCGACACCACCTTCCACAAGATGAGCTACCAGCAGTGGACGGACGTGATCAACACCAACCTCAACGCCTGCTTCAACGTCACCCGCCAGGTGATCGACGGCATGCGCGAGCGCAAGTGGGGCCGCATCGTGCAGATCAGCTCGATCAACGGCCAGAAGGGCCAGTACGGCCAGGCCAACTACGCCGCCGCCAAGGCCGGCATGCACGGTTTCACCATCTCGCTGGCGCAGGAAAACGCCAAGTTCGGCATCACCGTCAACACCGTCTCGCCCGGTTACGTGGGCACCGACATGGTGATGGCCGTGCCGGAGGACGTGCGCGCGAAGATCGTGGCGCAGATCCCGGTGGGCCGCCTCGGCCGCCCCGACGAGATCGCCCACGCCGTGGCCTTCTTCACCGGCGACGAGGCGGCATGGATCACCGGCGCGAACCTCGCCATCAACGGCGGGCATTACATGGGTTGGTGATGGCCGCGCTGCCGGCACGGGGCAGGCCCGCTTCGGCCTGCCCCCGCCGCGATCCGGCGCCGGCCCGTGGCACGCCCCGTGCTTTCCGTTTCCGACACGAACAGCGCGACGCGCCGGGACCTGATGGAAACACCTGCCTCCACTCCACTGGACAAGATCCTCGACCTGCTGCTGGATGCCGTCTGCGTGGTTGACGCGGAGGGGCACTATGTCTTCGTCAGCGCCGCTTTCGAGCGCATCTTCGGCTACGCCCCCGCGGAGGTGATCGGCCGGCAGATGCTCGAGCTGGTGCACCCCGAGGACCGCGAGCTCACGCTGCGCACCGCCGCGGCGATCATGGACGGCAAGCACGCCTCCAACTTCCAGAACCGCTACGTGCGCAAGGACGGGCAGGTCGTGCACATCATGTGGTCGGCGCGCTGGTCCGGGGAGGACCGGCTGCGGATCGCCGTCGCCCGCGACATCACCGAACTCAAGCGCGCCGAATCGATGCGGCTGGCGCTGCACGCAATCTCCGAGACGGCGCATGCGGCGCAGGATCTGTCGACCGTGTTCGGCCAGGTGCACCGGATCGTCGGCGACATCCTGCCCATGGCCAGCTTCGTCGTCGCCCTGCGCAATCCGGCGGATGGCCAGTTGGATGTCCCGTATGCGGCCTGCGGCGGCGGAGCGCCGCCCACCGCCGGCAGCCTTGCCGCCGAGGTGATCCGCGGCAACCAGGTGGTGCAATCGGCCACCGGCGGTTCGCACTGGCTGGGCGTGCCGCTGTACGCGAAGGAAAGCCCGATCGGGGCGCTGGTGGTGGAGCGCCAGGGCGACGCCGGCTACGGCAAGGCCGACACCGAGCTGCTGGAGTTCGTCGCCACCCAGCTGGGCGCGGTGATCGAACGCAAGCAGGACCAGGTCCAGCTGCACCACCTCGCCCTGCACGACCCGCTCACCGACCTGCCCAACCGCACCCTGTTCCGCAACCGCCTGCAGGCCACGCTGGGCAATGCCTCGCGCGCGAAGACGCTGGCGGCCCTGCTCTACATCGACCTGGACGGTTTCAAGCAGGTCAACGACCTGCACGGCCACGCCGTCGGCGACCTGCTGCTGTGCGAAGTGGCCGCCCGCATCCGCGGTTGCCTGCGCGAGCACGACACCGCGGCGCGCATCGGCGGCGACGAGTTCGTCGTGCTGCTCGACACGCTGGCGGCACCCGGGCACGCCGTGGAAATCGCGGAACGGATCCGCACCACGCTGACCCAGACCTTCCTGCTGCAGGGCCAGATGATCCGCATCTCGGCCAGCATCGGCGTGGCCACGTTCCCGCTGGACGGCGAAACCAGCGAGCAACTGGGCAGGGCCGCCGACCGCGCCATGTACCAGGCCAAGAAGGCGGGCGGCAACCGCACTCGCGCCCCGGACAAGTCGGCCGGGGCCGACCTCCAGGAAGCGGACGCCCGACTGCCGTGACCGTATCGATCCGCCCTTTCGAGGCATCCGACTGGCCATCGCTATGGCCGTTGCTCCACGCTGTCTTCGCCAGGGGCGACACCTACACCTGCCCGCCCGATGCCGGCGAGGGCGAGGTCTTCGCCCTGTGGATCGAGGCGCCACGGTCCACCTTCGTGGCCTGCGACGGATCCGGCGCCATCGTCGGCTCGTACTACCTCAAGCCCAACCAGCCCGGCCAGGGCGCGCACGTGTGCAACTGCGGCTACCTGGTGCCGGAGGCGGCGCGCGGCCAGGGCATCGCCTCGCTGATGTGCGGACACTCCCAGGCCATGGCGCTGGCCATGGGCTTCCTGGCGATGCAGTTCAACTTCGTGGTCTCGACCAACCGCGGCGCCGTCCGCCTGTGGCAGAAGCACGGCTTCGACATCGTGGGCACGCTGCCGCGGGCATTCCGCCATCCGCAGGCCGGCCTGGTCGATGCCCACGTGATGTACAAGTGGCTGGCGGACGGGCGCGGCGACGCCTGACCCTGCCGGCGAAGATCAGCCCTCGCGTTCCGCCAGCAGCTTCTCGATCACCTTGCCCACCGCCGCGAACGCGAACGCGCCGGTGACGTGCGTCGCCGCGCCCAGGCCGCCGCCGCAAGCGAGGTTCAAGGCGTCGCCGCCGGGCGGGCGGTTGCCGCACACGCTGCCGTCGGGCTGCGGGTACTGCACGTTCTGCAGCGAATAGACCGCCGACACGCCGAAGTAGCGGTCCGGGTTGCGCGGAAAGTTGAAGTCCGTGCGGAGCTTCTTGCGGATCAGGCTGAACATCGCGTCGTGCTCGGTGCGCGACAGGTCGCGCACGCGGATCTGGGTGGGATCGGTGCGCCCGCCGGCCGAGCCCACGCTGACGATGGGCAGCTTGCGGCGGCGGCACCACGCGATCATCTCCAGCTTCACGCGGAACGCATCGCAGGCATCCAGCACCGCGTCGTAGCCGCGATCCAGCAGTTCGTCCAGGGTGGAGGTGGTGAGGAAACGCTCGATGCCCTCCAGCCGCAGGGCCGGGTTGATCGCGTGCAGCCGCGCCGCCATCACGCCCACCTTGGGCTTGCCGAACTCGCCGTCCAGTGCGTGCATCTGCCGGTTGGTGTTGGATACGCAGACCTCGTCGGCATCGATCAAGGTGAGTCGCCCCACTCCGGTGCGCGCCAGCGCCTCGGCCGCCCACGACCCCACGCCACCGACGCCCACCACGCAGACATGGCGCTGCGCCAGCTTCGCCACGCTGCCGATGCCGTACAGGCGCTCGACGCCGGCGAAGCGTTCGTGGGGGAATGCGATGTCGCTCATGGACGGTCACCTTGCTGCAGGAC
The DNA here is from genome assembly GCF_014842975.1 of Rhodanobacter sp. DHB23. GTDB lineage: Bacteria > Pseudomonadota > Gammaproteobacteria > Xanthomonadales > Rhodanobacteraceae > Rhodanobacter_A. The sequence continues at coordinate 128,828 of NZ_JACYXK010000021.1, forward strand.
GCGGGATTCTATCGCCGGCCGGGTTATGCTCGCCCGTCTCCCCCATGGAATCACCGCAATGCGTGCAGCGCTCCTGATCCTGCTCGGCCTCGCCATCGGCGTGATCGGCACGTCCCAAGTGATGAATGCGCTCGCCGCACGCAACCCCATGCCCAAGGCGGTGATGCACACGCTGGGCTACCACGCGGGCGAGCTGAAACGGGCGGTGAAGTCGCAGCAGTGCGACGTGGCGAAGATCCGGCAGCACCTGCTGCGCCTGCAGTCCACCGCCACCGACATCGTGCCCACGTTCGGCATCGCCGAGCCGGGCTTCAGCGACGACGCGAACAAGCTGCAGACCGCCCTGCAGCAGGCCGTCGCCGCCGCGCCCGCCACCTGTGCGGCACTGACCACGGCGCTCAAGCCCGTGGGCGAGGCTTGCCAGGACTGCCACCAGAAGTACCGCTGAGGCGCTACGCGCAACGTGCCCGGGGCGCCGGCAAGCGCCCCAAGGCACTCCTCGCCTGCGAAAAGCCCCCGAAAGACTGAAGAAACCGCCTCCTGCCACCCTGTCCCGGTGAAGTGCCGCCACTGCGGCCTGATTTCCCCCGGGTACCCCACGTGATCCAACAGACCGATTTCTTCTTCGAAGGCGGCCGCAGCGGCGTGCTGCTGATCCACGGCCTCACCGGCACGCCGATGGAAATGAAGCTGCTCGGCAAGGGCCTGAACCGCGCCGGCTACACCGTGCACGGCATGCAGCTGGCCGGCCACTGCGGCAACGCCGACGACCTGCTCGCCACCGGCTGGCGCGACTGGTACGCCAGCGTGGAGCAGGCCGCCGACGCGCTGCGCGAAAAGGTGGACCACCTGTTCGTGGGCGGCCTGTCGATGGGCGCCCTGCTCTCGCTCAAGCTCGCCGCCGACCGCCCCGGCCAGATCGCCGGCGTGGGCGTGTACGGCGCCACCTTCCGCTACGACGGCTGGGGCATCCCGCGCATGGCGCGCATGTCCTTCATGCTGCCGCTGCTGAAGAAGCTAGGCATCGGCCGCCACCGCAGCTTCATGGAGCAGCCGCCCTACGGCATCCGCGACGAGCGCCTGCGCGCGCAGGTCAGCGCCGCGATGCTGGGCGGCGACAGCGCCGCCGCCGGCCTGCCCGGCAACCCGTGGTATTCGCTGGCCGAGATGTACGAACTGTCGGCCACGGTGCGCCGCCAGCTTTCACAGGTCACCGCGCCCTGCCTGGTGGCGCACGCCAGCGAGGACGACGTGGCCAGCGTGAAGAACGCCGAGCTGGTGATGCGCGAGGTGAGCGCCCCGGTCGAACTGCTGTTGCTGGACGACAGCTACCACATGATCACCATCGACAAGGAACGCCGCACCCTGATCGAGCGCTCCGCCGCGTTCTTCGACCGCGTCGCCGCGGCCGACATCTGCCAGCGCGTTGCCGCCTGAGAGCCTGCCCATGGCTTCCAAGTGCATCGCGTTGTCATCGAGTGGCCGTCAGGTGGTAGGGCGTGGCGCTGGCCTGACTGGCCGTCAGGTCAAGCCACGCGCTGCCGCATGGCGGCCACTCGGTGACAACCCGCAGGGCCGGGGCTGTTTGCCCGCATCCCTGCGTCATCACTCGGTCGTGGACAGACGTCCACTTCCTCGCTCTTCCTTGGCCTGCGCGCAAACAGCTCCCGGCGCGAAGCGCCTGGAAGCCATGGGCCGGCTCTGATGCCGACGGGTTCCATCACTCCGCTCGTCGCCCTGCTGTGGGTGTTGAACGTGGTGCTCGACACCGGCGGCCAGCTCGCCTTCAAGGCCGCTGCCGGCGATCCCGCGGCCGGCGACGGGTTGGCCCGCTGGCTGTACATGGCGCGGCGGCCGTGGATCTGGCTGGGCATCGCCAGCTACGTGATCGAGTTCCTGATCTGGATCGCCTTCCTCTCGCTGCTGCACCTCTCCGAGGCGATCCTGCTCGGCTCGATCAACATCGTGGCGATCATGGTGGCCGGGCATTTCCTGTTCGGCGAGAAGCTCACCCGCATGCGCGTGGCCGGCATCCTGCTGGTGACGCTGGGCGTGCTGATCGTGGGAGTCGGCGGATGAAGCGCGGCTGGTTCTACCTGATCGGTTTCCTGATCCTGGTGATGTTCGACTCGGTCGGCGCGATCAGCTTCAAGTACGCCGGCATGCACGCGCTGCCGGTGGAATTCAACGTCGCATGGCTGCTGCGCCTGTTCGGCAAGCCGTGGGTCTACGGCGCCGTGATCGGCTACGTCGGCGCGTTCTTCACGTGGATGACCCTGCTCAAGCACGCGCCGATCGGCCCCGCCTTCGCCGCCTCGCACCTGGAGGTGGTGTCGGTGATGCTGCTGTCGATCTGGCTGTTCAACGAGCCGCTCAGGTTGCCGCACGTGCTGGGCGCCATCGCCATCGTCGCCGGCATCGTCTGCCTCGGTTTCGCCGAGAGCCGCGAGCACGTGCCGGAAGCAGGCGAGACCTGAGAGAGCCTGCTCCAGGCCCGCGCATGCCGCCCAGTCGCCGCCACGAACTGCCCCCCACCGCCGGCCTGCCACTGACGCTGGCCGATCTGCGTCCCGGCAGGGCCTCGCTGGCCGCCGACGTCGCGGCGCAACTCGGCACGCCGCCGCTGGCGCTCACCTGCTCCGGCACCGCCGCGCTGCTGATCGCGCTGGCCGCGCTGCGCGAACTCAAGCCCGCGCGCCGCCGCGTGGTGATGCCCGCCTACACCTGCCCGCTGGTGCCGCTGGCCGTGCACCAGGCCGGATTGGAAGCCGTGCCGTGCGACCTGCGTCCCGGCCACTACGACATGGATCCGCACGCGCTGCGCGCAGCCTGCGACGAGCGCACGCTGGCGATCCTGCCCACCCACCTCGCCGGCCGCGTGGCCGACGTGGACGATGCGCTGGCCGTGGCCAACAACGTGGGCGCCCACGTCATCGAGGATGCCGCGCAGGCGCTGGGCGCGCGGCGCGACGGCGGCAGCGTGGGCCTGGCCGGCGACCTCGGCTTCTTCAGCCTCGCCGCGGGCAAGGGCCTGTCGATCTACGAGGGCGGCCTGCTCGTCGCGCGCGATCCCGGACTGCGCGACCGGCTGGCGCACACCGCCAGGCGCATCGCGCCGTTCAAGCCTGGCTGGGAACTCCGCCGCAGCACGGAACTGCTGGGCTACGCCGCGCTGTATCGCCCGCGCGGCCTGCGCCTCGCCTACGGCAACCCGCTGCGCAGCGCGCTGCGTCGTGGCGATCCGGTGGCCGCGGTAGGCGACGATTTCTCGCTGCCGCTGCCGCTGCATGCGGTGGGTCGCTGGCGGCAAGCCGTCGGCGCGCACGCGGCCGCGCGACTGCCCGCTTTCATCGAACAATGCACGGCGCGTGCGCAGCGCTACCTCCCGCGCCTGCGTGCCATCCCCGGCGTCGACGTGCTGGACGACCCCGCCGGCACGCACGGCACATGGCCGTTCTTCATGCTGCTGCTGCCCGACCAGCGCCGTCGCGACGCCGCGCTGGAACAGCTCTGGCAGGCTGGCCTGGGCGTGAGCCGCCTGTTCATCCACGCCCTGCCCGACTACGCCTACCTGCGCGGCATCGTGCCCGCCGCCGGCGTGCCGAACGCCCGCGACTTCGCCGCGCGCAGCCTCACCATCGGCAACAGCGCGTGGCTGACGGATGCGGACATGGATGCGGTCTGCGGCGTGCTGGAAGCCACCGCACGCTGAAACCACGCCGTACCGGATCGCGCGTTCAAGGCGGCGTAGGTATCAGCTCGACCTTGGCATCGTCGTACAACGTAGCCATCAAGGTACGTCCATCCGGCAGGAACGACACCTCGCGCGGGAACCCGGAAGCCGCCGCCGTCAGCATCTGCTTCGGCACGCCATCCACCAGCGTGAGTCCGGCCACCTGTCCGGCCGCCGCGGCGCCGAAACGCGAAGACAGGGCCGCCCACACCTGCCTGCCATCCGGCCGCACCGCCACGCCCACCGGACTGGTGCCGATGGCGAAGCTCGCGTAAGCGGACCTGCCGGATGCCGACAGCAGGTCGCCGGCACGGAACTCCAGCAGCGCGCCGCTGCCGCGCGCGGTCACCCAGATGGTGTCACCCGCAGGAGCCACGGCCACCCGCACCGGATTGCAACCGGCCGCCACCACCGACTGCACGGCCTTGCGCGGCGCGCTGGCGACCTTGGCGACGTCGATGCGGAACAGCAAACCGGGCGGATGCATCCGCTCGTCCTTCGTCTCCGGCGTGCATGTCGCATCCAGGCCGGCGGTGCGCGGGGCGATTTCGCTGGTGGCGTACAACCATTGGCCATCCGGCGATTGCGCCAGGCCGACGGGCGCCGGCGCCAGCGGAATGCGCCCCGCCAGCGCGTCCCCGCGAAAGCCGCTGCCGGCCGCCTTCGCGAGATCGAACACGCTGATCGCATGCGCGAGTTCCTGGCTGACGAAGAGCAGGCGACCATCGTTGCTGACCAGTGCATAGACCGCCTGCGAACCCATGCCGTCGCTCAACTCGCCCAGCAGCGGATGGCCCTGCGCGTTTTCCAGCTGGGCCACGTCGAACACGTCCGCACCCTTGCGTTCGGCGACGGCCAGCAATCTGCCGTCGTGCGACAGCGATTCCCCGTAGGCCGGCGCGGGCATCGGCACGGTGTGATCCAGCTGGAACGTGCCACCCTGGTTGCGCAGCACGGCCACCGCGCCATGCTGGCGATCGATGGTGAGCGACACGAACGCCCAGCAACCATCGGCGCTGGACAAGGCCGAGAAAGGATGGCCCGGCACCGCCACCCGCGCCGCCTGCGTGGGCATCGTGCAGGCCGCGGCCTGCGCCGTCCCCGCAAAAGCCGGCACCAGCATCCCGAACAGCCAGAAAAGCACGTGTTTCATGACTTTCCCCGAACGCCTGTCCATGGCCTCTCCATGGTCCGCGTACTTCAGCCAAACCCGGCGCGCCCGTCAACGCGCACGCCTTCGCGCAGGCGGAATCAGCCGCCGCGCTCGGCGATGGCGCCAAGCAGCCCGAGGTTCAACGCATGCTGCTGCGCCTGCCAGCCGGCGACCAGCGCGGGATCGATCTCGGGCTGCTCGTCCATCGCGGAGAGCCTGCGCTTCCACCACGTGCTGTAGCGGTAGTGCGAGACCTCGCCGTTGATGTCGCTGCCGGCCAGCCCGTTGCGCAGGCTGCCGATCAACGCCAGCGCGTGGTCGAGCTGCAGGCGGCCCTGGTCCCAGTTGGTGCGCGCCACCTCGGGCGCGAACGCGTCCTTGTCGATGGTGAGGTAGGTGGGCAGGGTTTGCGTGCGCTGGTGCCCGACGAAGGCATCGACCAGCGCGTCCGGCGTGTCGAAGCCGCGGAACGCGCGCGCGATGCCCAGCCGGCGCGACCAGGCGGTGTCCACGCCCATGCTCCAGTACGTGAGCTTGCCGCGCAGCAGCGGCGTGAGGTAGTTCTCCCACGCATGGCCGGCACCGATGTCGTGCGAGGTGATGCCCAGCACGTGCACGTGGTCCACGAAGGGCAGCGCGGCCACGCGGCGTACCCAGGAGCCGCAGTGCACGCCGAACGGGAAGCGCATGTTGTCGGGGTGGTTGTCCAGTACCACCACCTGGATGGACGTGGCCGGCTTGAGCCGCGCGATCAGCGGCCAGCTGAGGTGGTGGAAGTCGCCCGAGCCGGTGAACACGGTGCCGTACTGCGCGGGCAACTGCGCGTCCAGCAAGGCACGGAAGCGGCGCATGGTGGCGAGCGAACAACCGAAGCGGATCGCTTCCTGCCATTCGGCCAGCGGCAGCACGAGGCCGTCGGGCAGTGGGCCTACCGAGCTGTCGATGTCGAGCACTACCGGGCGATGCGCGGAGGCGTTCATGGGCACCTCGATGCATAGCCCCTCTCCCGCCGGGAGAGGGGTTGGGGTGAGGGTTCGGCCAGTGCGGAATGCTGCGCTCTGCCCGAACCCTCGCCCGCCTGGATTCGCGCCATCCATGGCGACTCACCCCTGCGGGGCCGGCTTCGCCGTTCCGCCGGCGCTCCAGCGCCTGCAGGTCGGCACCCTCTCCCGGAGGGAGAGGGATTCACCAGGAAAGGTCGGGGCAAGCAATGGGCGACAGGGAAATCACTCATCGTCCTTCTCCGCGGATTCCTGCCAGCTGCGGTCGCTCTCGAAATGCCCGCCCAGCCTGCGCAGCAGCGCGCGCAGCAGGGGATTGCGTGCGTACACCGCATGGCGGGTGAAGGTCATGCTGGCGCCGAGGAAGGATTTCACTTCCGGGTCGGTCCAGCCGGCCACGTAGTGTGTCAGCCCGCGTTCGCTCGCATAGCCCAGGTTGTGCATCCAGCTCACGAAGTACAGGTTGTGCTCGCGCGCCTCGGGATAGGCGAAGCCGATGTATTTGTCGACCAGCTTGCCGCCGTGTTCGTAGCAGAGGTTCCAGCCGATCAGCCTGCCTTCGTGGCGGTAGACGAACACCACGCCGCCGCTGCCCGCGTCCTGCAGCAGCAGGCGGAAGTAATCCAGGCTCAGGCGATCGAAGTGGATCTCGCTTTGCGCGTACACGTTGTCGAACAGCGCGTAGTACGCGGCCAGCACGGCCTCGTCGCGGAAGCGCACGTCGCCGGTGCGCACGACCTCGATGTCGAGGTCGGCGCGCGAACGCAGCTTGCGGCGGATGTTCTTCCGGCGGCTGTAGCTGAGCTTCGCCAGATACTCGTCGTCCGAGGCGAAGTCGATCGGCACCCAGGCCAGCGCCTGCCCCTCCAGCAGCACGAAGCCCTCGGCCGCGCAGGCCTCGGCGAAGGCGCGGGCGCAGGCGTTCTCCGCGTCGCTCAGCAGCGGCGAATCCTGCGCGATGTCCTTCACGATGAGCAGCTTGCACTCGCGACCCCAGGCGGCCTTCAAGCCTCGCGCCAACCCGGCCGGCGACACGTCCTGCGGCAGCGGCGCGTATTCGGTCACCGTGCTGCCGGCGAAGCGGGTGCGCCAGCGCAGCAGGCGGCTCCAGTACCGGTACAGCGGCAGCCCGGCCACGCGCCTGCGCAGTTCGTCGTCCGCCGTGGTCAGCAGGTCGAACGGCGCCACGAAGCCCGGCATGCCCTGCGGCGAATACCCGGCCGTGAAGCCGATCGGCGGCTGCGCCATGAATGCCGCCAGCAGCGCGCCCGGTTCGAGTTGCGAAATGAAAGGCATGAGTAAGCGAGTTTGCCTAGACTGTACGGGCCAAGCTTGGCCGGCACACCTTGCACCGGCCTTCCATTGTCGCCCGCCACCAAGGATCCCGTCATGACCGGAACGACCCAGCAGCAAGTGTTCGAGATCATCGCCAAGCAGGCCAAGGTCGACGTGGCGAACGTCACGCCCGAGTCCACGCTGAAGGATCTGGGCGTCGCCTCGCTGGAGGCCATCGAGCTGATCTTCGACATCGAGGAGCACTTCGACATCCACTTCCCGGAACAGCAGGGCGCCAACTTCGACAGCGACACCGCGCAGAGCCTGGTCGACGCCGTGCAGAAGGCGCTGGACGAGAAGGCCGCCGAAGGCGAAGGCGGCCAGTAATGCCCACCATCGAGACCCGCCGCGTCGTCATCACCGGCATGGGCGCGATCAGCCCGCAGGGCGTGGGCGCCCGGGCGCTGTGGCACGGCCTGAGCGAAGGACGCAGTGCGATCGGCCCGCTGCGCCACAAGGACAGCGAGGTGCTGCGCGTGAAGATCGCCGCGCAGGTGCCGGACAGCTTCGACCCGGCCACCGGCATCGACGAACGCACCCTGCCCCTGCTCGACCGCACCTCGGAATTCGCGCTGCACGCGGCGCGCGAGGCGATCGCGCATTCGGGCATCGACTTCAGCCGCGACGGCCTGGGCCTGCGCACCGCGGTGATCGTGGGCACCGGCGTGGGCGGCGAGACCACCCAGGACGAACAGAGCCGCCGGCTTTACGCGGAAAAGGCCAGCCGCACCCATCCGCTCACCATCGTGCGGCTGATGACCAACGCCTCGGCCAGCCAGATCAGCATCGCCTACGGGCTGCGCGGCGCCACCTATGCGGTGGCCAGCGCCTGCGCCTCGGCCAACCACGCGGTGATCCAGGCGGCGCAGATGATCCGCTACGGCATGGTCGACGCGGCCGTCACCGGCGGCACCGAGGCCTGCCTCAGCTACGGCGCGCTGCGCGCCTGGGAAGCGATGCGCGTGCTGTCCGACGACACCTGCCGCCCATTCAGCGCGAACCGCCGCGGCCTGGTGCTGGGCGAAGGCGCCGGCATCTTCGTGCTGGAATCGCTGGAGCACGCGCGGGCGCGCGGCGCCACCATCCTCGCCGAACTCGCCGGCACCGGCATGAGCGCGGACGCCAGCGACATCGTGATGCCCAGCGCCGACGGCGCCGCCTCCGCGATGCGCCAGGCGCTCGCCGAGGCCGGGCTGAATCCCGAGGACGTGGACTACATCAACGCCCACGGCACCGGCACCCAGGCCAACGACAGCACCGAGACGCGCGCGATCCGCCTCGCCTTCGGCGCGCATGCCGACAAGCTCGCGGTGTCGTCCACCAAATCCATGCACGGCCATGCGCTGGGCGCCTCCGGTGCGCTGGAGCTGGTGGCCGCGATCGGCGCGCTGCGCGAGAACGTGGTGCCGCCCACCGCCAACCTGGACAAGCCCGATCCCGCCTGCGATCTCGATTACGTGCCGAACACGGCGCGCGAGATGCCGGTGCGGGCGGTGCTCAGCAATTCGTTCGCGTTTGGCGGGTTGAACGCCGTGCTGGCGTTGAAACGGGCTCCGTAATCCCGCCTTCCGCCCCTCTCCCGTACGCGGGAAAGGGGCTCGCGGAGAGGGGCTCCCACTCCGCGTTTTCGCAAGTTCCAAAGCGGTTTCGTGCACCTGCCGAGGTGCAACCCATGTCCTGGCACACCTGTTACCTATGTCTCCGGTCCATACAGTAGCCAAGAGAAAATAGCCAAAGCGAAACAGCAGCCCACGGCTCGCTGCCTTTGAAACTTTTTCCCTGCACGCGAAGACTTTGCTCAAGCGCCGATCCTGCCGGCTGGAGCCGGCCACAGGATTGATCACGACGCGCCATCAGCCACGCTGATTGCTTGCGGCGAACTTTCCTGTTGGGCACACTCGGACGAGTGCGCCCCAGGGAGGAAGTGCGTGATGAGAGCACCACTTGGATGGTTGGTCCTGGCACTCGGGCTGGCTTGCGTACCGACGGCAAGCGCTGGCGACATCTACAAATGCATGGTCAACGGAAGCGCGGTTTACCGCGATCAACCGTGCTCGACGGTCAAACCCGACGAGGGCAAGTTAGCCGTTCGCGATACCCAGTCGGACGACAGCGCAACGGGGAACAGCCCGGCGGCCTTGATGCAGGGCATTCGCAGACTCACCGAACGAGAACGCCAACTGGATGCGCAACGCGACAGGGCGCAGGCCCTGCTCAGGGTACGCATGGCGAACGTCACCGACGATCACGCAAGGCAGCGGGAAATTGCCGCGTTCAAGAGTGACTGGCGGGATCGCTTCGCGGAAAACCGGCGTCAGCGCGAACTACTGCTTGATCAGCTAAGGAAACTTTGCCCGGGCGGCGCCTCAAGCCGTTCGGGTCGAACGACCTGCAACAAATAGCCCTTATTGCCGGAAAAGGGACGGGCAATTAAGCCTGACCCGCATCGTGACGCTTTGCCTCTAGCGCGCAGGATGCGCGCCTGCTTTTCCGGAGCACCGGCGGTGGGACGTGGTCGACAAGGCCGCACGACGAAACCGCCCTGAGACTTGCGAGAGTACAGAAGCAAAAGCTCCTCTCCCCCAACCCCTCTCCCGCAAGCGGGCGAGGGGAGATCGGGATCGTCTCGAGCACCGCTCCTCACTCCGCCCTTCTCCTCGGGGGGGCGAGGGAAAAAAGCAAAGAGCCGAAAAGCAAAAGGCCCGACGGTTTCCCATCGGGCCTTTCGTCCGCAAAGCGCGACGGGGGTCAGCCCTTCTTGGCCTTGGTCAGCAACTGGTCCAGCAGCGAGATCGCCAGGTCGATCTCTTCGTGCGTGATGTCCAGCGACGGCGCGAACGTGATCACGTTCTTGTACCAACCGCCCACGTCGAGGACGAGGCCGATCTTCTTGCCGTTGTGCTCCAGGTCGCCGGCGAGGCCGATGTCGACCATCTTGTCGAGCAGCGCCTTGTTCGGCGTGAAGCCGTCGTCGGTGCAGATCTCGGCGCGCAGCGCGAGGCCGAGGCCGTCGACGTCGCCGATTTCCTTGTGCTTCTTCTGCAGCTCGCGCAGACCTTCGAGGAAGTGCGCGCCCTTCTTCGGCACGGTGGTCTCGTAGTCCAGCTCGTAGCCCATCTTGATCACTTCCAGACCCAGCGAGGTGCCCAGCGGGTTGGAGTTGAAGGTGGAGTGGGTGGAGCCCGGCGGGAACAGGGTCGGGTTGATCAGCTCTTCGCGTGCCCACAGGCCGGACAGCGGGTTCAGACCGTTGGTCAGCGCCTTGCCGAACACGACGATGTCCGGCGTCACGCCGAAATTCTCGATCGACCACAGCTTGCCGGTGCGCCAGAAGCCCATCTGGATCTCGTCCGACACCATCAGGATGCCGTACTTGTCCAAGACCTTCTTCAAGCCCTTGAAGAAATTCATCGGCGGCAACACGTAGCCGCCGGTGCCCTGGATCGGCTCGACGTAGAACGCGGCGTATTCGCACTGGCCGGTCTTGGGATCCCACACGCCGTTGTATTCGGTCTCGAACAGCCGCTCGAACTGGCGCACGCAGCTGTCGGAATACTCTTCAGCCGTCATGCCCTTGGGGCGGCGGAACGGATACGGGAACGGCAGGAACATCGCGCGCTCGCCGAAATGGCCGAAGCGGCGGCGATAGCGGTAGCTCGAAGTGATCGACGAGGCGCCCAGCGTGCGGCCGTGGTAGCCGCCCTCGAAGGCGAACATCAGGCTCTTGCCGTTGCTGGCGTTGCGCACCAGCTTCAGCGAATCCTCGATCGCCTGCGCGCCGCCGACGTTGAAGTGCACGCGGCCGTCGAGGCCGAACTTCTTCTTCGCGTCCAGCGCGATGGTCTTGGCCAGCTCGATGCGGGTCTGGTGCAGGTACTGGCTGGCGACCTGCGGCAGCACGTCGATCTGCTTCTTCAGCGCGTCGTTGAGGCGCTTGTTGCCGTAGCCGAAATTGACCGCCGAGTACCACATCTGCAGGTCGAGGAACGGCGTGCCGGCCGTGTCGAACATGTAGCTGCCTTCGCCGTGGCGGAAGATCTTCGGCGGGTCCACGTAATGCACGGTGTCGCCGAAGGAGCTGTACTTGGCCTCGTCGGCGAGCAGTTGCGCGTCGTCGATGAAACCGACGGCGTTCTTGTCGATGTTCATGGTCGGGTTCCGGGGAACGGTCTTGAGGGATGCAGCAGACAGCAAGGCGGCCGATCAGGCCGCCGCTGCTTCGTGATAGCGCGCGTGGTGCACCAGGCTGCCGTCGAGCAGGCGCGGCAGGTATTCCAGCGCGTCCTCGAAGCCGGTGATCGGCATGTACGGGATGCCGGCGGCGCGGCAGTGCTCGATCAGGCGGTGCTTGGCGAACACGAAGTCCACGCGGTCGGCCGCGCAGAAATCCGAGGCGCCGTCGCCGATCAGCAGGGTCTTGGCGCCCGTGGTGCGGGCCTGCGCCACGCAGGCGCACTTGCAGGTGCCGCTGCGGCAACCCTCGGCCTGGAACGGCGAGGTGAGCTGCCACTGCTTCGGCGGCGTGGCGGGCGAAAGATGGTTGGCGGCCAGCGGCAGGTCGTCCAGGCCGTAGCGGCCCAAGATCTGGTGGATCGCGTAGTCGAGGCCGTCGCTGACGATGCGGATCGGCACGTTGAGTTCGCGCGCCTTGGCCACGAAGCCCGGGAAGGCGTGGTCGATCCACAGCTCGCGCAGGTGCTCGTCCAGCTCGGCGCGCGTCATCTGCAGCAGCTCGACCTGGCCCGACATGCACTCGCGCGAGCCGATGCGACCGGCGCGCCAATCCTGCTCCAGCACTTCCCAGCCGGGACGGCCGAAGCGGTCGAGCAGCGAGTCGATCACGTCTTCGACGGAAATGGTGCCGTCGAAATCACACAGAATGGTCCAGCCGGACGGGGACATCGGGAATCCATACCTATCAGCGATGACAGCGAGGGTAGAAACCCTGCCTTTCGGCGCCCTTTCCCCAACGGGGGCTAAGCCGGCAGCCCCGCACCACGGCAAATCGTACGCCCGGCCCCTTATGCTGCCGCCCCCATGACCCGCCCATCCCTGCCTGCGGACCTGTTCCGTCGCCTTGCCCTGTCCGCCTGTCTGCTCATCGGCCTGCCGTGGGCGCGGCATTGCCGTGCCGACGACGGCGACCCGCCGACCTACGCCTTCGGCGCCGGCATGGAGCGCATGCCGGCCTGGCCCGGCGCGCAAGGCTCGCGCAACCAGCCGATCCCCTACGTCGACATCGAGATCCCCGACCATCTCAGCCTGTCCACGCTGGACGGACTGCAACTCGACCTGATCGGCGGCCCGGTGCTGCACGGCGGCTTCTACGGCGACTACCAGTGGGGCCGCGACAGCGGCGACCTCGGCATGCTGCGCGGCAGGATCGCGCCGCTGTCGCCGCGCCTCACCGCGGGCGGCTACCTGGAGTGGCAGCTCACCAGGCAGATCGACGTGGGTACCGACCTCAGCCACGACATCGATGGCGCCGGCGCCTATCTCGACGTCTACGGCGAGTGGGACCTGCCGCCAGTCTGGCTGCTGCAGCATTCGTTCGAGCTGCACTGGCAGGCGATGAACGGCGCGGCGATGAACCGCTTCTTCGGCATCAGCCCCGCCCAGGCGGGCGCACTGGCCGTGCCCGCATGGCACCCCGGCGCCGGCAGCCAGTCGGCCACGCTCGAATACGACCTGTTCGTGCCCACCAGCCAGCACACCGGCCTCGCGCTGGCGCTGGACTGGGAACGCCTGCTGGGCGATGCCGGCAACAGCCCGCTGGCGACACGGTTCGGCTCGCGCAACCAGCCATCCGAATCAGTGGCCTTCGTGTACCACTTTTGAAAAGTGCGGCCAGGGATGGCCGCCCGTTTGATTTCAGCGATCAAGGACGATCGCAAAAACAACCATTCACCTGTCGTCGCGCGTCCAGATCGCGCCCTCTTCCACGCGCACGGGGAAGCAGGCAATCGGCTCGTACGCCGGCGGGCACGTCACCGCGCCCGTGCGCAGGTCGAAGCGCGCACCGTGGCGCGGGCATTCCACCTCGAAACCATGCACCTCGCCGCCGGCGAGGTCGCCGCCGTCGTGCGTGCAGACGTCCTCGACGGCGTAGAGGTCGCCGTCGATGTTGTACACGGCGATGGGCGTGTCGCCGTCGAACACCACCCTGAACTCGCCCGGCAGCAGTTCGCCGCGCGTACCCACGCGCACCCAGCCTTCGCTCGCCAGGCTCATGCGAGCTCCTTGCGCAGCACTTCGAAGCGCAGGTCGTCGCGCCGCGGGATGCCGAAACGCTCGTCGCCGTAGGGGAAAGGCTGGAATTCGCCGGTGCGGCGGTAGCCGCGGCGCTCGTAGAAGGCGATCAATTCGGCGCGCTGCACGATCGTCGTCATATGCATCGCGCGGCAGTCCCACGCGTCACGCACGATGCGCTCGGCCTCGGCCATCACGGCCTTGCCCAGCCCACCGCCCTGCTGCAAGGGATCCACTGCAAACAAACCGAAGTAGCCGGAGTCACCCTGCCGCTCGATGTGGCAACAAGCCAGCAGCACGCCATCGCGCTCAGCCAGGAGAATCACGCTGTACGGCTGATCCAATCGCACTGAAACATCGGCGGCGTCCGTACGCTGGCCACCCAGCAAATCGGATTCGGTCGTCCAGCCGCGACGACCGGAATCGCCGCGATAAGCGGACTCGACCAGGGCCACGATGGCGGGAACATCGGCCGCGACGGCCGGGCGGAAGCGGAGAGTGGCAGGTTCGGACATGCGCGGCATGTTAGAGCCTGCGCCCCTTGCGCGCATTCAGAAACTCACCTTCCCCCGCAGCATCTGCGCATACATCACCCAGTCGCCCATCAGGCTGTAGAGCGGGTGCCGGAAGGTGGCCGGCCGGTTCTTCTCGTGGGCGAAGTGGCCGATCCACGCGCAGCCGTAGCCGGCCACCGGCAGCAGCCACAACCACGCCAGCCGCCCGCTGGCGACCGCCAGCAGCAGGATCAGCAGCACCAGCGTGCTGCCGATGAAATGCCAGCGCCGGCACAGGCGGTTGGCGTGCTCACCCAGGTAGTAGGGATAGAACGCGCGGAAGCTGGCGAATTCGGCCATCTCGGTCTCCTCAACCCGGCAGCGGGATGAATTCCTGCTCGTCGCCGGGCACGACGGGGAAGCGCCCCTCGCGCCAATCGGCCTTGGCCTGTTCGATGCGATCGGTCTCGGCGGCCACGAAGTTCCACCACAGGTGGCGCTCGCCGTCCAATGGCGCGCCGCCGAACAGCATCACGCGGCTGGCGCGGCTTGCCTTGATGGCCGGCGCCGCGCCGGACTGCACCGCCATCCGCCCTTCGGCCACGTCCAGCCCGCCCCACGACACCTCGCCCTCGACCACGTGCACGCCGTGCTCGGCATGCTCGGCCGGCAGGACAAGTCCGGCGCCGGCATCGAGCCGCGCCTCGGCGAAGAACATCGGCGCAAACACTTTCACCGGCGACGCCGCGCCCCAGCCCGTGCCGGCGATCAGCACCAGCTCGACGCCGGGCTGCCGGATGCACGGCAACGCATCCGCCTCGTGATGGTGGAACTCCGGCGCGACCTCCGCCTGCCCGCGCGGCAGCGCCACCCACACCTGGATACCGTGCATGCGCTGGCCGGTGGCGCGCACGTCCGGCGGCGTGCGCTCGGAATGCACGATGCCGCGGCCGGCGGTCATCCAGTTCACCGCGCCGGGGCGGATGTCGGCGAGGCTGCCCAGGCTGTCGCGGTGGCGGATCGTGCCGTCGAACAGCCAGGTCACGGTGGCCAGGCCGATGTGCGGATGCGGCCGCACGTCCATGCCGCGGCCGGGCGCGAAATCCACCGGCCCCATGTGGTCGTAGAACACGAACGGCCCCACGTGGCGCGCGGCCAGCACCGGCAGCAGGCGCCGCACGGTGAAGCCGTCGCCGAGATCGTGCAGGCGGCCGTCGATCAATGTCGGTTGCGCATTCATTAGTCCAGCCTCGCTCACCAAGCCCGCTGATATTGCATCGGCGCGACCAGCTGCGCACCCAGCTCCTGCGCGGCGCGGCGCGGGAAATACGGATCGCGCAGGCTCTCGCGGGCGATCAGCACCACGTCGGCCTCGCCGTTGTCCACGATGTCGGCCGACTGCTTCGCCCCGGTGATGAGACCCACCGCACCGGTGGCGATGCCAGCCTCGCGGCGCACGCGCGCGGCGAACGGCACCTGGTAGCCCGGCCCCAGCGGGATCTTCACGTGCGGCAGCAGGCCGCCGCTGGAAACATCGACGAGGTCCACGCCCAGCGCCTGCATCCCGCGCGCCAGCTGCACGCTCTGCTCCACGTCCCAGCCGCCCTCGGCCCAGTCGGTGGCGGAGATGCGCAGCCACAGCGGCAACTCCTCCGGCCACACCTCGCGCACGGCGGCGACCACTTCGCGCGCCAGTCGCGCGCGGTTCTCGAAGCTGCCGCCATAGGCGTCGTCGCGCCGGTTGCTCAGCGGCGACAGGAACTGGTGCAGCAGGTAGCCATGCGCGGCGTGCAGTTCGATCAGCCTGAAGCCGGCGGCCAGCGCACGCTGCGCGCCGGCGCGGAAATCGGCGACCACCTGGCGGATGCCTGCCGCGTCCAGCGCCACCGGCACGTGCCAGCCCGCGTCGAACGGCAGTGCCGATGGCGCCACCGTGGACCATGCGCCCTGCCCTGCCGCCAGCGCGCCGCCGCCCTCCCATGGCCGCTGCGCACTGGCCTTGCGGCCGGCATGCGCGAGCTGCACGCCGGGCACCGCCCCCTGCGCGGCGATGAAGGCGGCGATCGGTTGCCACGCCGCCACCTGGGCATCGTTCCAGATGCCGGTGTCGCCCAGCGAGATGCGACCCTGCGCCGACACCGCGCTGGCCTCGGCGATCACCGCACCCGCGCCACCCACCGCGCGGCTGCCCAGGTGCACCAGGTGCCAGTGGTCGGGCACGCCGTCGGTGGCCGAGTACTGGCACATCGGCGATACCACGATGCGGTTGCGCAGGCTCAGGCTGCGCTGCGGGAGGGATTCGAACAGTTTCATCGGGCGGTCGGCGCGGGGGAGGAAGTCCCTACAGTGCCGGCGCGATGCGCCCGCATCAAGAGCCGGAACGGTGCGGGATCGTGGCCGTTGCGCCGTGCGCGGTGATCCAGGCGGCGATGTGCGCGGCGATGGCATCGGGCGTCTTCATCCAGCCGAAATGATCGGCCGGGCCGCCGCCGAGATCGTCCGGCGCGACCTGTTCGTGCCGGCGCGAGGCCTGCGGCATCTTGCCCAGCAGCCAGTCCAGCGAGGCGGCCGGACCCAGCCAGTCGTCGCGCAGGCGTTGTGCCAGCACGGGCAGCTCCAGCGCGGCCAGTGCCTGCTCGAGATCCACGGCCATGCCCTTCGCCGCGTAACGGCCGCTGCGCCCGCTGCGCGCCCAGTCGGCAATCACGCCGCGCGCCTCGTTGCCGCCGAAGCCGATGCGGCGGCCTGGCAGGTGCCCGCGCAGCGCAGCCAGCGCGGGCGCCAGCGCATAGGCCATGCCGACCAGCGCGCCATGGCGGAAGCGCCGCCAGTACGGTGCGCCGCTGGCCACCAGCGCGATGCCCGCCATGTCGCGCGGATGCAGCGCCGCGTACAGGCAGGCCAGTTGCCCGCCCAGGCTGTGCCCGCCGATCCACGCGCGCGCCTGCGGCCAATGCGTGCGCGACGCGGCCATGCCCGTGGGCAGGTCGAGTTGCAGCAACTCGCGGTAACCCCAGTTGCAGCGATGGCTGGCGCGCAGGCTGCTGGAACCGATGCCGCGCCATTCGTGCAAGGCCACCGCCACCCCGCGCGCCGCCAGCGCGGCGGCCAGCGGCAGGTAATGCTTCGCCGGCACGCCCATCGCCGGCAGCCAGTACACGACATCGCGCGGCTCGCCCTCCGGCGCCACGCACAGCAACTCCGCACGCGCATCATCGGCCATCGCCAGCTGCAGAACAGCGGGATCCGCAACGCTCATGAGGCCCATTGAAAAGTGCGGCCATGGATGGCCGCCCGTTTGATCTTCGCGATCAAGGACGATCGCAAAAGCAAGAGCCCGCCATGGATGGCCGCCCGTATGATTTTCGCGATCAAGGACGATCGCAAAGGCAAGAGCCCGCCATGGGTGGCCGCCCGTGTGATTTTCGCGATCAAGGACGATCGCAAAGGCAAGAGCCCACCATGGATGGCCGCCCGTTTGATCTCCGCGCTCATGGACGAACGCACGGATACACCCAAGAAAAAGGCCGGCTTGCGCCGGCCCTTTCCGCTTGCAAGGCAGCGATCAAGCCGGAGCGACTTCTTCGGCCTGCAGGCCCTTCTGGCCCTGCACCACCTTGAACGTCACCTTCTGGCCTTCCTGCAGGCTCTTGAAGCCCGTGCCGGTGATGGCACGGAAATGCACGAACACGTCAGGGCCATTCTCGCGGCTGATGAAGCCGAACCCCTTGGCGTCGTTGAACCACTTGACGGTACCCGTTTCACGATCCGACATGACTCACTCCGATCCAAATCCAGACGCTTGAGACGAATCGACCTCCCCTGGGGCCGACGGCTTACTGGGCATGCCGGGGTCGGGTGTAACGACATGGAATCGAAACGGTTCCACACCGGGCACGCACGTGGCCAAGCAGACGCAGTGAACCAAGCATAACGGAAATTCAGGAATGCGAGGGAAGTGTCAAGCGGCATTCCAAAAAGACTGCCACGGACATGAAAAACCGCCGGAAGCGACTCCCGGGATCGCGTCGGCACAGCCACCCGGGGCACCCGCCGCTAACGGCGGGCACAAAAAAACCGGGCATCGCTGCCCGGTTTCGTTTGACGCAAGCGGCAATCAGGCGGCGCTGACTTCATCGGCCTGCAGGCCCTTCTGGCCCTGCACCACCTTGAAGCTGACCTTCTGGCCTTCCTGCAGGCTCTTGAAGCCGTTGCCGGTGATCGCGCGGAAATGCACGAACACGTCCGGGCCGTTGTCACGGGCGATGAAGCCGAAGCCCTTGGCGTCGTTGAACCACTTGACGGTACCGATCTGACGATCAGACATTTGAATCACTCCACATGGGTAAAAGAGACTCGACCGCCGCAAAAGGCGGCAGCCGGCTTACTGGTGTGCAAAGGAAAACAACCCCGGGGTGAACTGATGAGGCAGATCGTGGATCGGCTGCATCGGGTCACCGGTGCTAGGCGACCCCGGCAAACGCAGTACCGCCATGATAGCCGATAACCGCCCGATGCCGCCCGATGCGAGAATCAACCCTTCCACGCCGAGGATCGCCGCTTGAACATCCGCCCGCTGCTACCGTTGTGCGCCGGCCTGCTGCTGGCCGCCTGCGCCACAACCAGGCCGACGCGCCCCGCCACGCCACCCGCCCCGGCCGCGGTCACCGGCGTCGCCTCCTGCGATGCCTACCTCGCCAGCTACCTGGGTTGCCATCGCGCCGCGGCGATCTATCCGGTGGACCAGTTGCAGGCGCACTACCAGGCCATGCGCGACAGCCTGCTGCAGGCTTCGCAGGATCCGCGGACCCGCCCTTACCTGGACGCACGCTGCCGTTTGCTGGCCAGCCAGATCGGCCAGCGTCTGCAGGGGCGCTCCTGCGATGCCCCGGCGCCTGCCGGTGCGGCGACGCGCTGAGCCGGCGCGACGGCCAGCCCCGGTTGGCGCGGGGCCCTCGAGGCCCTTGTGCTTCCGCAGGCGACGGCACGGGAGAAAACCCTCGCGGGCATTCGAACCTACTTCTTCCATCCGGCACGCAGCATCGACGCCAGCGCCGCCGGCCGGCAACGTCCCAGACGAACCGCCGGCGTCCCATGCCACTCCGCCGTGCGCTCGATCGCCGCAGCCAATTCGCCAGCCAGGCGCGGCGAAGGCTGCACGCCCGGCTCCAGGAACAGCGCCTTGATCTCGAACACCCCATCGGCCCGATGCGCCTTCGCATCCAGCCGGCCAACCAGCGCGCCTCGATGCAGGATGGGCAACACGTAATAGCCATAACGCCGCTTCGGTGCAGGCACGTAGCACTCGATCCGGTAATCGAAATCAAACATCGCCAACGCACGGGCGCGATCCCACACCAGCGGATCGAACGGCGACAGCAGCGTGGTATGCGTGGCACGCAGCCGACCGGCACGCGCCAGCTCCAGCGCCTCGGCATGCCCGCGATGCACGTACCCGGGCACGTCCCAGCCGCGCACCGCCACCTCCAGCAATTCGCCTTCGGCCAGCAGCGGCGCCAGCTCGCGCGCCGTCACCGCGGGCTTGAGGCGGAAGTAGTCGGCGATCCAGCGCGCCTGCGCGATGCCCAGCGCATGCACGCCCTCGAGGATGAAATGCCGGCGCAGCAGTTCCGTATCGAGTCCGCTGGGGACGAACGGCGGATCGAGCTTTGCCAACACGCGTCCGGCGAGGTCATAGACGCGCTGGAAGCGCTCGCGCCGCGCCACCATCAGGTCGCCCAGCGCGAACCACGCCTCCAGCCAGCGCTTCTCCGGCTTCCACTCCCACCAGCCGGAGACACCGCGATCCTCGCGCGGGAAATCCGCGGCCAATACCGGCCCGTGCTCGCGAACGCGCGCGAGCAGCGCATCCATCGACGGCTTGTGCTCGCGATGCATGCGCTCGGCATGGCGATGCGCCCAATGACTGCCGCGCTCGCGCCACGCACGATGCGCGGCGAGGTCACGCGCGCCGACGAAACAGGCCTCGTGCGCCCAGCATTCGGCGATGCGGCCGTCGGCCAGCGCCTCGTCCAGCCATGCCATCGGGTAGTCGCCGAGCCGCGAATGCAGCACCAGGTACGGGCTGCGCGCGACCACGTGGATGGAATCGATCTGCAGCAGGCGCATGCGTTCGATGGCCGCCACCACGTCGTCGCGCCGCGGCTTGCGGCGCGGTGCCCGCAGCAGGCCCTGTGCATGCAATTGCAACGCACGCGCCTGCGACGGCTGCAAGGCGGCCGCATTCGCTGAAGCTGCGTTCAACGGCATGCTGCTTTCACACCGAATCGACACGGATATTGCGGCGACATTTAGACAGCCTTTGTTAGCGTCCTTTGCAGGCCTCGCCGGCAGCGGATTCCCCCTTCGCCGCTGCCCACAAGACCCACACCACGCAAACATTCTGGCATGGAGTAACGATGATGAAATCACGCAATGCGCTGTTGTCCGTACTCGCCGCCGGCACCCTGGCTTTTGCCGGAGCCTCGCTTGCCCAGGACACCGCCGGCCAGGCGCCGCCACCCATCGTGACCGTGCGCGGCGTACCGCCCACCGCGCCGCAAATCGCGCCGCCGCCGTCGTTCGAGCAGCTTTCCGGCGGCGGCAAATGGATCACCCAGGAACAGGCCGATGCCTATCCGCCGCTGGCGAACGACTTCCTCAACGCCAGCCATGGCGCCGAACGCATCGGCAAGACGCAGTACGAAGCCTGGGTCAAGCATCTGCAGTGAGGCATGCAAACCGGAAACGGCCGCATCGGCGATGCGGCCGTTTTTTTGTGTCCGCCATCCCTGGCGACCGATCGGCACAGTGTCCGGAGCCGCTCCCGGCGAATCCCTTGGAAGCCAGGAACCGTCGCCATGCATGGCCTAGACTTCACGCACATCCGCGCGACGGAGTCGCCATGAAACACCTTCGCCTGCTTCTGCTGGCCGGCGCCCTCACCGCCGGCACCTGTCACGCGCAGAACCCCGATCCGATGGACATCCGCGCCTGCACCGCCATCGAGAGCGATGCACAGCGACTGGCCTGTTACGACCGGGCCACCGGACGCGATCGCCTGCCCGCCGCACAGAAGCGCGCAGATCCGACCGCCGCGACGAATGCCGGCGTGTTCGCGTATGACGGGCAAGGCGGGCCCACCGGGGTCCCGGCGCCCCTGTCGCTGCTGGACAGTCGCTGGGAGCTGTCGCCCGAAAGCAAGCTGGGCACCTTCAACCTGCGCGGCTACCAGCCGGTGTACGCGATGCCGCTGTTCGCCACCAGCAACCAGAACAACCTGCCGCACAGCCCGAACCCCGACAACACCGTGCAGACGCCGCAGCAGCTGCAGAACGTCGAGGGCAAGTTCCAGCTCAGCCTCAAGACCAAGGTGTGGCAAGGCGTGTTCGGCGACGTGGGCGACCTGTGGGTGGGCTACACCCAGAGCTCGCGCTGGCAGGTATACAACGCCGCGGTGTCGCGCCCGTTCCGCGAGACCGACTACGAGCCCGAAGCCCTGCTGGTGTTCGACACCAACTACTCATTGCTGGGCTGGGACGGCCACATGGCCGGCATTGGCGTCGACCACCAGTCCAATGGCCGCAGCAACCCGCTGTCGCGCAGCTGGAACCGCGTGATCGCCGACTTCGGCTTCGAGCGCCCCGGCTGGGTCGTCATCTTCCGCCCATGGTGGCGCATCCCCGAGGCGCGCAGCGACGACGACAACCCGGACATCAGCCGCTACATGGGCCGTGGCGACATGCAGATCATCCACGAATGGAACGGCCAGGAATTCGGCCTGATGCTGCGCGACTCGCTGAGCCTGGGCGACAGCAACCATGGCGCTGCGCGCTTCACCTGGAGCTTCCCCGTCGCCGGCAACCTGCGCGGCTACATGGAACTGTTCAAGGGCTACGGCGAAAGCCTGATCGACTACAACCACAACGCCACGTATTTCGGCGTGGGCGTGTCGCTGCTCGACTGGTATTGAAGCAAGGAGCACGATGCGCGACACGCTTTCCCAGGAACGCAACCGCGAGCAGCATGTGAACGACACGATTTCGATCCGTCCCGTGACGACCGCCGACTACGCCGCGTGGAAACCGCTGTGGGACGGCTACAACGCGTTCTACGGTCGCAGCGGCCCCACCGCCCTGCCGGAAGAGATCACCCGCAGCACCTGGGCGCGCTTCCACGACCCCGCCGAGCCGGTGCACGCGCTGGTGGCCGAACGCGACGGCGCGCTGCTCGGCCTGGCGCACTACCTGTTCCATCGCAGCACGATCCAGATCGCACCGAGCTGCTACCTGCAGGACCTGTTCACCACGCCGGACGCGCGCGGCCTTGGCGTGGGCCGCGCCCTGATCGAGCGCGTCTACGAACTCGCGCAATCGGCGCGCGCGCCACGCGTGTACTGGCAGACCCACGAGAGCAACGCCACCGCGATGCGGCTCTACGACCAGGTCGCGGAGAAATCGGGGTTTGTCGTCTATCGCAAGATGCTCTGACGACAAGGGCCCGGCAGTTCATGCCGGGCCCCCTGGGTATCGCGCATTGGCAACGCGCCGATGCGACGCGATCAGTGGTGATGGCCACCCGCGCCGTGCACGTGGCCGTGCGACAGCTCTTCCTCGCTGGCCTCGCGCACGCCGGTCACCTCGATCGCGAAGTGCAGCGGCTTGCCGGCCAGCGGATGGTTGCCGTCGATGTGCACCTTGTCGTCCTCGACCTTGGTCACGGTGACGTTGATGACGCCCTGCGGGCCGTGGCCCTGGAACTGCATGCCGGGCTGGATGTCGGCCACGCCCTGAAAGGCCTCGCGCGGCACTTCCTGCACCAGTTCCTCGTGGCGCACGCCGTAGCCTTCTTCCGGCGCGACGTGGGCGTCGAACTTGTCGCCCGCCTGGCGGCCTTCCATCTGCTTCTCCAGGCCCGGCACGATGTGGCCGTGGCCGTGCAGGTAGCCCAGCGGCTCGCGACCGGCGGAGCTGTCGACGACCTGGCCGTCCTCGTCGGTGAGCGTGTAGTGGAAGGTGACGGCGGCGTTCTTGGCGATCTGCATGACGGTGTTCCGGTATCGGTGAAAGAGCCGGTTTTGCGCCGGCATGGGCGTGCAAGCCTAGCAGATGGCGACTTTGCGATACTCCGCGCATGAAAGCCGCCCCGTGGATCGCCTCGCTGCCGTGCCTGTTGATTTCGCTGTGTGCCGGACTGCCGGCAACGGCATCTCCCGCAACAGCTGCAGCAGTGCAAAGCACGCGCCCGCTGGCCGCGCAGATCGACGCGATCATCCGCCAGCCGCGCTACGCCGCCGCCGACTGGGGCATCGCCGTGGTATCGCTGGACAGTGGCCGCACGCTGTACGCGCACCAGTCCGACAAGCTGTTCCAGCCCGCCTCCACCGCCAAGCTGTTCACTGCGGCGCTGACGATGGAAACGCTTGATCCGCAATCCCGCATCCCTACGCGCCTGCTCTCGGCCGCAGCCATCCGCCACGGCAAGCTGGATGGCCCACTGCTGCTGTACGGCATGGGCGACCCCACGCTGGGCACGCCCGGCGCGAATCCCGACTGGACGGACGATCTCGCCGCGCAACTGGCCGCGCATGGCATCCACGAAGTGCATGGCGACCTGATTGCCGACGCCACGTATTTTTCCGGCCCGCCGCTGGGCAAGGGCTGGGAGGCCAGCGACCTGCTGGGCTGGTTCGCCGCACCCGCTTCCGCGCTGAGCGTGCACGAGAACACCGTGGCCATCACGGTGACACCCGCCGCCGGTGCAGGCCAAGCAGCGGAGTTGAGCTTCAAACCCGACGTGGCGACACCGCCGCTTGCGAACACGCTGGCCACCACTCCGGCGCGCACACCCGACGACATCAACCTCTACCGCGCACCCGGCGATACGCTGCTGCACGCCTTCGGTGGCATCGCCATCGGCACGCCTGCGCACACCTACCAGCTGGCCATTCCCGACCCGGCACGGCAAGCCGGCGAAGAGTTGCGCGCGGCGCTGGCGCGCCACGGAGTACGACTGACCGGCAAACTGCGCGTGCTCGCGTGGCCGGAGCGCGACGACGCGCTGCGCGCCAACGCGCAGGTGCTGGCCGAGGTACTGTCGCCGCCGGTGCGCGACATCCTCGCCCAGGGACTCAAGCGCTCGCAGAACCTCTACCTGCAAAACCTGCTGCAACTCGACGGCGTCAGCGCGCAAGCCGCGGCGGCAAGCCAGCCCGGCGCGCCCACCGGTTTCCTCAGCAGCGAAGCGTGGGGCCTGCGCGCACTGCACGACCTGCTGGAACGCATCGGCATCGCGCCGTCGTCGGTGCTGGTGGAGGAAGGCAGCGGACTGTCGCGTGGCGACCTCGTGACGCCAGCGGCGATGGCGCAACTGCTGCAATACATCGCCACGCAACCGTGGGCGAACACTTTGCGCGACATGCTGCCAGTGGCCGGCGTGGACGGCACGCTGGAATGGCGCATGCGCGACGGCCCCGCCACCACCAAGGTGTACGCCAAGACCGGCAGCATGGGCTACGTGCACTGCATCGCCGGCTACGCCACCGCGGCGGACGGCCAGCGGCTGGCCTTCGTCGTCATGCTCAACAACTACGACCGCAGCGGTGGCGAACCGAGCGCCAACCGCGACATCGATGCCATCGTGCAGTTGCTGGCGGCCCAGCGCGGCTGAAACGGGTCAGGCGCCCAGCACCCGCCCCAACTCCTTCCCGATCTTCTCCGGCGTGTCGGTGGGCGCGTAGCGCTTCACCACCTGCCCCTGGGCATCGACCAGGAACTTGGTGAAGTTCCACTTGATCGCCTCGCTGCCGAGGATGCCCTTGCCTTCGCTCTTGAGCCACTTGTACAGCGGATGCGCGTCCGCGCCGTTCACCTCGACCTTGGCGAACATCGGGAAGCTCACGTCGTAGCTGGTGCTGCAGAAGTTGCGGATCTCCGCCTCGTCGCCCGGCTCCTGGTGGCCGAACTGGTCGCAGGGGAAGCCCAGCACCGCCAGGCCGCGCTCGCGCCCTTCCCGCCACAGCTTTTCCAGCCCGGCGTACTGCGGGGTGAAGCCGCATTTCGAGGCCACGTTGACGACCAGCAGGGTCTTGCCCCGCCATTCCGACAGCGGGCGTTCGTTGCCGTCGATGTCGCGTGCGCTGAAGTCGTAGATGTCGCTCATGGCTTGGATTCCGCATATGGCCGTATGGAAGGCCGGGCAACGGCTAGAATACTCGCCCGTATCGAAATCGTGCCGCCGTGATCCGCTTCCTCGACGTACACAAGTCCTACCGCGTGGATGGCCGGGAGATTCCCGCGCTGCAGCCGTTCAACCTCGACATCGTGGATGGCGAGGTGTTCGGCATCATCGGCCATTCCGGCGCGGGCAAGTCCACGCTGATCCGCCTGATCAACCTGCTGGAACGTCCCAGCGGCGGGCGCATCCTGATTGGCGATACCGAGATGACCGCGCTGGACGAGGCCGCGCTGCACGCGCAGCGCCGGCGCATCGGCATGATCTTCCAGCACTTCAACCTGCTCGCCTCGCAGACCGTGGCCGACAACGTGGCGTTTCCGCTGCGCCTGGCCGGCGAGCGCGATCAGGTGAACATCCGCGTCCGCGTGGCCGAACTGCTGGAACGCGTGGGTCTGTCCGAGCATGCGAACAAATACCCCTCGCAGCTCTCCGGCGGCCAGAAGCAGCGCGTGGGCATCGCGCGCGCGCTGGCGAACCGGCCCGAGATCCTGCTGTGCGACGAAGCCACCAGCGCGCTCGACCCGCAGACCACGGCTTCCGTGCTCGACCTGCTGGCCGCGATCAACCGCGAGCTGAAGCTCACCATCGTGCTGATCACCCACGAGATGGACGTGGTGCGCCGCATCTGCGACCGCGTGGCGGTGCTCGACGCCGGCCGCATCGTGGAAAGCGGCACGGTGGCCGACGTGTTCCTGCATCCCCGGCATGCCACCACACGGCGTTTCGTGGAGGAGGCGCTGCCCGAGGAGGCTGCCACCGCGCAGGCACCGGGAGTCGCCGGCCGCGTGATGCGCCTGACCTTCCGCGGCGCCGCCACGCTGCAACCGGTGCTGAGCCGCGTGATGCGCGAGCACGGCGTGGATTTCAACCTGCTCGCCGGCCGCATCGACCGCATCAAGGAGCTGCCCTACGGCCAGCTCACCCTGGCGCTGGAAGGCGCGAACACCGACGCCGCGCTGGCCGCGCTGCGCGCAGCCGGCATCGAGATCGAAGAGGTGGCCGCATGATGGCCTCGCCGCTGCAAAGCCTGTTCCCCAACATCGACGACTGGGGCGAACTGGGCCGCGCCTGCATCGACACCCTGCTGATGCTGGGCGGCTCGCTGGCGCTCACCGTGCTGATCGGCCTGCCGCTGGGCGTGCTGCTCTACCTCACCGGCCAGGGCCAGCTGCGCGCGATGCCGAAGTTCTACGGCATCGTCTCGCTGCTGGTGAACGTGCTGCGCTCGGTGCCCTTCATCATCCTGATGATCGTGCTGATGCCGGTCACCTACGCGCTGGTGGGCACCAAGCTGGGCGTGCGCGGCGCGATCCCGCCGCTGGTGATCGGCGCCGCGCCGTTCTTCGCAAGGCTGGTGGAAACCACGCTGCGCGAGGTGCAGAAGGGCGTGATCGAGGCGGCGCAGGCGATGGGCGCCAGCACCTGGCAGATCGTGCGCCACGTGCTGCTGCCCGAGGCGCGCGCCGGCATCGCCGCCGGCATCACCGTCACCGCGATCGCGCTGGTGGGCTACACCGCGATGGGCGGCGCGATCGGTTCCGGCGGCCTCGGCGACCTGGCCTACCGCTACGGCTACCTCAGCTACAAGTCCGACTACATGGTGGTCACGGTGGCGCTGCTGGTGGTGCTGGTGCAGTTGCTGCAGATGCTGGGCGACCGCATCGTGGCGCGTTATAAGCACCATTGATCCGGTTATTTCCCCGCCAAGGTTTGGCCATCTAGTCTGGAACTCCCCTGGAAACCGCCATGATCCATGCTGCTGCTCGCCGCCCTCTCCGCCGTCCTTTCGCTGCTGCTGCTCGCCGGCATCGCCCGCAAGCCGTCGTGAAGTGGCTGCTGCGCGCCGCCGGCGCCGCAGCCTTTGCCCTGCTGGCCGGCTGCTCCGCGCCGAAGCAGGATGCCGACACGCTGGTCGTGGCCGCCACCGCGATACCGCACGCGGAGATCCTTAAGCAGGTGCAGCCCATCCTGGCGAAGGAAGGCGTGAAGCTGGAGATCAAGGTATTCGCCGACTACGTGCAGCCAAACACCCAGGTGGCCGAGAAGAACATCGACCTCAACTACTTCCAGACCAGGCCCTACCTGGACGCCTTCAACAAGGAGCACGGCACCGACCTGGTGCCCATCGTGGGCGTGCACATCGAGCCGTTCGGCGCCTACTCGCGCAAGATCAAGAGCATCGACCAACTGCCCGACGGCGCCACCGTGACGCTGCCGAACGACCCGAGCAACGACAGCCGCGCCCTGCTGCTGCTTGCGAAGAACGGCCTGATCACGCTGAAGGACCCGGCCAACGCGCTGTCCACGGTCAAGGACATCACGGCGAACCCGAAGCACCTGCAGTTCAAGGAGCTGGAGGCGGCGATGCTGCCGCGCACGCTGGACGAGGTGGACCTGGCGCTGATCAACACCAACTATGCGCTGGCGGCGGGCCTGAATCCCACCAAGGATGCGCTGCTGATCGAGAGCAAGGATTCGCCCTACGTGAACTACCTGGTGGGCCGCCCCGACAACCGGAACGACCCGCGCGTGCAGAAGCTGGCGCAGGCGCTGACCAGCCCGGCGATCAAGGCGTTCATCGAGCAGAAGTACCAGGGCGCGGTGCTGCCGGCGTTCTGAGCATCGGCGTTACGCATCACGCCGGACGTAGGAGCGCACCCTGTGCGCGATTGCCTTGTGCTTCGATCAGAGTGCGAGGCAATCGCGCACAGGGTGCGCTCCTACGGATTCAACCACCGGCTCAGGCGGCCGCCATCTGCTTCGGGATCGAGCGGTTGGTGTGGGTGATGCGATTCTTCTCGTCCACGTAGACGCAGGTGGGCTGGAACTGCGCCAGCTCTTTCTCGTCGATCTGCGCGAACGCGGCGATGATGATGAGGTCGCCCACCTGCACGCTGCGCGCGGCGCTGCCGTTCACCGAGATGATGCCGGAGCCTTCCTCGGCGCGCAGCGCGTAGGTGACGAAGCGCTCGCCGTTGTCGATGTCCCAGGCATGGATCTGCTCGTACTCGCGGATGCCCGCGGCGTCGAGCAGGTTGCCGTCGATCGCGATCGAGCCCTCGTAGTGCAGCTCGGCGTGGCTGACGGTGGCGCGATGGATCTTCGCCTTGAACATGTTCAGTTGCATGACTTCGGTTTCCTGCGGGGACGGCCCGCGTGGGTGCGCATTATCGAACCGGCGACATTGCGCCGCAACATCGGCTGTTCAGCCAGGAAATGGGGGCGTTTCAGTCGAACGGCAAGTTGTCGATCAGGCGCGTCGAGCCCAGCCGCGCGGCGACCAGGGCCACCAGCCCTTCGCGCTCGCCATCGGCCGGCTCGGACAGGTCCTCGGCACGGCGGATCGCCGCGTAGTCCGGCACGAAGCCCGCACGCTCCAGCTTCGAATGCGCGGCCTCCTCGATGATGCGCCGGGCGTGGCCCTTGTCCAGCAGCTCGCGCATCTGCTGCAGGGTCTGCCGGATCAACGGCGCCTGCGCCCGTTCCGCCCCGGTGAGGTACTGGTTGCGCGAGCTCAATGCCAGCCCGTCGTCGGCACGCAGGGTGGGCGCACCGATCACCTTCACCGGCAGCGCCAGGTCGCCGACCATCCGCTCGATCACCTTGAGCTGCTGGAAGTCCTTCTGGCCGAACACCGCCAGGTCCGGCTGCACCAGGTTGAACAGCTTGCACACCACGGTGGCGACGCCGTCGAAATGGCCGGGACGGTGCGCGCCTTCCAGCGTGTCGGTGATACCGGGCACGTGGATGCTCACGCCCTGCTCCGCACCGAACGGATACATCGTCGCCACTTCCGGGGCGAACAGCAGGTCGCAGCCATGTTCGGCGAGGCCGGCCTGGTCCTGCACCAGGGTGCGCGGGTAGCGCTCGAAGTCCTCGTTCGGCCCGAACTGGGTGGGATTGACGAACACCGTGGCCACCACGCGGTCGGCGCGCGCGCGCGCCAGCTTCAGCAGCGAATGGTGCCCGGCGTGCAGGTTGCCCATGGTGGGCACCAGCGCGACGATCTGGCCCTGGGAGCGCCAGCCGCGGATGGCGGCGCGCAGCGCCGGGGCGTCTTGCACGGTTTGCATGGAATGTTCTCGGTCAGTGAGGCTCAGTTGAAGCAATGCTCGGGCGCCGGGAACGCCCCGCTGCGCACGTCGGCCGCATAGGCGGCGAGCGCGGCCGCCACAGAATCGCGGCCGGCAAGGAAATCCTTGCTGAACTTGGGCCGCTTGCCGGGCGTGATGCCGAGCATGTCGTGGATCACCAGGACCTGGCCGTCGCAGTGCGGGCCGGCGCCGATGCCGATCACCGGGATCTTCAGCGCCTGCGTCACCCGCTTGCCCAACGCTGTGGGCACGCCCTCCAGCACCAGCAGGTCCGCCCCCGCGGCCTGCACGGCCTGCGCCTCGGCGAAGATGCGGTCCGCCGTTTCCTGCTCACGGCCCTGGATGCGGAAGCCGCCGAACTTGTGCACCGATTGCGGCGTGAGGCCCAGGTGCGCGCAGACCGGGATCGCGCGCGCCACCAGTGCGGCGACCGCGTCGAGGATGTGCGGCGCCGCGCCTTCGATCTTCACCATCGCCGCGCCCGCCTCGCCCACCAGCCGCGCGCCGGCTTCCAGCGTATGTGGCACGTCGCGGTCGGCCATGAACGGCAGGTCGGCCACCAGCAGCGTGGCGGACAGCCCGCGCGCCACCGCCTGCGTGTGGTAGACCATGTGGTCCAACGTCACCGGCAGGGTGCTCTTGTGCCCCTGCACCACCATGCCCAGCGAATCGCCCACCAGCGCCACGTCGATGCCGGCCAGTTCCACCTGCGCGGCAAGGCTGTAGTCGTAGGCGGTGAGCACGGCGATGCGGCGGCCTTCGGCCTTCATGGCATGCAGGCCGGGCACGGTGACCGGCTTGCGCGCGGGAATGGTGGCGGGATCCACGTACACGATGATGCCTCGAATCGGGAATCCGCCAATTATCCGCTGCGCCGCATCATTCGGCCACCCGGCCCTCGGCCAGGCGCTCGCAACCCTGCGTATCCGTCGCGGCGAGCAGGTCGGCCACGCGGCCCTGCCCCGGCAGCACGAGGTCGGGCGACAGCTCGGCCAGCGGCAGCAGCACGAAGGCGCGTTCGGCGATGCGGGGATGCGGCAGGGTCAGGCGGGCGTCGTCCAGTTGCACGCCATCCATGTGCAGCAGGTCAAGGTCCAGCGTGCGCGGCCCGTTGCGCTCGGCGCGCACGCGGCCAGCGCGCTGCTCGATGGCCAGCAGCGCGTCGAGCAAGGCGTGCGGTTCCAGGCCGGTTTCCAGCAAGGCGGCGGCGTTGACGAACGGCGGCTGCGCCAGCACGCCCCACGGCGGGGTTCGATACAGCCGCGAACGGCGCAGCAATCGGGTATGCGGCAAGCGCGCCAGCGCGTCCATGGCATCCAGCACCTGCAGGCACGGATCGCCGATATTGCCGCCCAGCGCGACGTAGGCCGCGGTCACGCCGGCTTCGATTTCGCCGCGGGTTTGCGCCGGCGGCGCTTGCGCACGGGGCTGGCCGCGGGCGCGCCGGGGTCGGCGTCATTGCCGCCGCCGTGCGTCGGCAACGCCGCCGCCAGCGTGTCGTGCGGCAACTGCTGCGCGTGGTCCCACCACAAGCCCAGCTCGCGGATCGCCGGCGACTCGTGCCCGCGCAGCAGCAGGAAGTCGAACGCGGCGCGGAAGCGCGGATGCGTCAGCAGGCGCAACACCTTCTTGCGCTGGATCTGCTCGAAGCGCGGCTGCAGCGACCAGATCTCTTCCATGGTGAGGGTGAAACGCCGCGGGATCGCCACGCGCTGGCACTGCTCGGCCACCACCTGCATCGCGGCGTGCGCCCAGGCGTCGTTGGCGTCCTTGCCGCGGGCGATCTGGTGGTGCGCCAGGTCGCGCACCTCGCCCCACAGCAGTACGGCGAACAGGAAGGCCGGCGTCACCGACTTGCCCTCGGCCACGCGCTCGTCGGTGTTCGCCAGGCCCTGCTCGACCAGTGCGCGCAGGGCTTCGTCGCCACGCTTCAGCGCACGCGCCGTGGCCGGGAACAGGAACTGCAGCAGGCCACACTGCTCGAGCATGCGGAAGCTCTTCAGCCCGTGCCCGGCGAGGAACATCTTCAACGACTCATCGAACAGCCGCGCCGGCGACGCCTCCAGCAACAGCGAGCCCAGCTCCGCGAACGGCGCAGCGGCGGCCGCGTCGATGCTGAAGCCGAGCTTGGCGGCCAGCCGCGCCGCGCGCAGCATGCGCACCGGATCCTCGCGGTAGCGCGTGGCCGGCTCGCCGATCAGGCGCAGCACGTGGTCCTGCAGGTCCTGCATGCCGCCCACGTAGTCGCGCACCGAGAAATCGCTGATGTCGTAGTACATCGCGTTGACGCGGAAGTCGCGGCGAATGGCATCTTCCTCGATCGAGCCCCACACGTTGTCGCGCACGATGCGGCCGTCGACGATGTGACGCTCGCCCTCCGCGCCCTCCTCCTCGCCGGTGCCGCGGAAGGTCGCCACCTCGATGATCTCCGGCCCGAACACCACGTGGGCCAGCCGGAAGCGGCGGCCGATCAGGCGGCAGTTGCGGAACAGCTTCTTCACCTCGTCCGGCGTGGCACTGGTGGCCACGTCGAAATCCTTGGGCCGGCCGCCCAGCAGCAGGTCGCGCACCGCGCCGCCGACCAGGAAGGCGTCGTAGCCGGCCTCGTTGAGGCGGTACAGCACGCGCAGCGCGGCCTTGCTGATGTTCTTGCGGGAAATCGTGTGCTGCTCGCGCGGGATGATGCGCAGCGCGGGCCTGACGTCGTTCCTGGCTTCGGGATTCAAGCGGCTGGGATTCCTGGCGGGTACTTGTCCGGCACGCCGCCTCGCGACGGCGCGACGGCCTGCAAGCCGTGCATGATACCCGCCATCGCCGCGGCATTGCCGAACGGAACAATTCCGCTATACTACCGCGCTCTGCAAGACTCCGCTCCCATCGTCTAGCGGTCCAGGACACCGCCCTCTCAAGGCGGGAACACGAGTTCGAACCTCGTTGGGAGCGCCATTTGCTTGTGCGATTCGTCCGGAATCGCCGCACGGCGCGGGAATACGGCAAGCTTCGAGTGCTTGCCTTGTCCGAGCGCCACCAGCGGCCATCCATGGCCGCACTCCTCAGAAACAGCCGGCACGATCAAGCGATCGTGCCGCTTGTTTTTGGGCGACGGCCCAGGCGGCAGTCGCTTGCCCCGGCTCCCGGGTAAGGCGCGGCCACCTTGCACGCTCCCGCCCCAGCCCCGCTTCCGCAGGCGGGCAAAATGACCATGCCGGGTCGCGCCTGCGACTTCTCAGCCGGCGCGCATTGCAGTCATACTTGCCAACGCCCCAACGCAAGAGCCCCGTCCCATGACCTTCGTCGTCACCGACAACTGCATCAAGTGCAAGTACACCGACTGCGTGGAAGTCTGCCCGGTCGATGCCTTCCACGAAGGACCGAATTTCCTGGTGATCGACCCGGACGAGTGCATCGACTGCACGTTGTGCGAGCCGGAGTGCCCGATCAATGCGATCTACCCGGAGGACGACGTGCCCGGCGGCCAGGAAGGTTTCGTGGCGCTGAACGCGGAGTTGGCGAAGGCCTGGCCGGTGATCACCGAGCGCAAGGACGGCCTGGCCGACGCGAAGGAGTGGGAAGGCAAGCCGGACAAGCTCAAGCTGCTGCAGCGCTGAACCTTGAGCCCACGATACAAAACAAAAATGCCGCCTCATCGGGCGGCATTTTCGTTGGCGTGGACGGAATGGGATCAGCCGCCCATGCCCTTCTTCAACGCATCGATGAGCTTGGCGACCGCGCCTTCGTCGCCCTGCGCACGCACTTCGCTGGCACTGTCCCCGCTGGGGTTCACGGTGACCTGCACCGAGTGCGTGGCGGTGTCGGCGGAACTCTTGTCGTGGTGGAACATGCGGCCGAAGAAGCCGCGCTTCTTCGCCACCGTCGCACCGCCCACCACGCTCACCGTGTAGCTGTGCGCGCTGTCGTCATGGCTGGTCACCTGGCCCGCGCTGCCGGTGGCCGCCAGCAACTGGCCCACCTTCTGGTAGGCGGCGTCGACGGAACCGGACACCACGAAGGCATCGGAGATCACGCCGGGCACGGGAGCGGCCTGGGCCTGGCCCGAGCCGGGCGGCGGGATCACCAGCGCCGCCGTCGCCGGCGGCGTGTCCAGGCCCGGCGGGATTTCCAGCGGAGCCTCCTGCTTGGCCGTCTCCCACGCCTTCGTGGATCGGAACATGCCGCAACCGGAAAGCAGCAAGCCTGCAAGGGCCAGCGCCGGCAGGGTCACGAGTAGCGAGGATTTCTTCATGCAAGGGTTTTCCGTGGAAGGTTCGTTGATGGCCGCCGGGGCGGCTTTCTATCAGGCAGCTTGCGCCAAGGATGCCAGACTGGACAGCGCTTCGCGCAAACGGGCGCGCTCCGGGCCTTCGGCCAGTTCCACCAGCGGCAGCCGCGGCGATGCCGAGCCCAGCCCCAGTTCCGGCAGGCCGGCCTTGACCGCGATCGGGTTCGGCGCGCAGTTCAGCGCCTGCACCAGCGGCGCCAACGCATCGTCGCAACGCGTCGTGGCAGTCCGGTCGCCGCCGGTGGCCGCGTCGCACAGCGCGCGGAACATCTTCGGCACCAGGTTCGCCACCACCGAGATGGTACCGGCCGCGCCCGCCAGCATGGCCTGCCCGGCCGTACCGTCGTCGCCGGAGAGATAGACGAAATCCGGGCGCGCAAGTTCCGCCAGCGCGGCAATGCGCCCGGCGTCGGCGCGCGCTTCCTTGATGCCGACGATGGCCGGGTGACCGGCAAGCTGGGCCACCGTCTCCGGCAGCAGGTCGCAGGCGGTGCGCGCGGGCACGTTGTAGAGCAGCACTGGCAGGCCGCCGTGCTCGGCGACTTCGAGGAAGTGGCGGCACATGCCTTCCTGCGTGGGGCGCACGTAATAGGGCGTCACCACCAGCGCGGCATCGGCGCCCAGCGCCCTGGCGCGGCGCGTGAGCGCCACGGTCTTCGCGGTGCCCGCCTCGCCGGTGCCGGCGATCACCGGTACGCGGCCGGCGACGTGCTCCAGCGCGAACGCGAGCAGGCGGTCGAACTCGTCGTGTTCGAGCATGTGCGCTTCGCCGGTGGAGCCGGCCACCACCAGCGCCTGCGTGCCGCCGGCGAGCTGGTGGTCGAGCAGGCGCGCGAACGCCGGCAGGTCGAGCGCGCCGTCGGGCGCGAACGGCGTGGCCAGCGCGCAGATGCTTCCGCGAATGTCCAAGGTCGGATACCACTTGATAAACCAGCCTTGCATGTTACTTGCGGGCTTGCGGGAGCGGCAAGTAAGCTGGCCTGCGCGATTCCCGCGCCGCGCGGGTTCCGGCACAGGCCATTCCATTGAAATCGACGTCTCCCGCCCGTTCGGGCAGCGACAATCAGCTGCTGATCCACGCACTGACCTCGGCCGCCCATTCGCCGCTCACCGCACTGACCCGCCGCATCGCCGACGCCGGCTGCAGCCTGGCCGAGTCGCGCGTGGCCACGATAGGCAACGAGGTGTCGGTCATGCTGCTGGCCAACGGCGCCTGGGACGCGCTGGCCAAGCTGGAAACCGCGCTGAACAAGCTGGCGCGCGACGAGAACCTGCGCCTCGCCCACTACCGCACCACGCCGCGCGAGCCGAATTCGCACCTGCTGCCGTACATGGTGGAGATCATCTCCGCCGACCGCCCCGGCATCGTGGCGCGCATCGTGGAGTTCTTCAGCCAGCAGGGCATCAGCGTCGAGCAACTGCACTCCACCCGCTACCTGGCGATGCAGACCGGCGCGGAGATGTTCCAGGCGCAGTTCACGATCGGCATCCCGGCCGACATCCACATCGCCGCCTTGCGCGACGATTTCCTGGAGCTGTGCGACGGGCTGAACCTGGATGCCATCATGGATCCGGTGAAATTCTAGGATCCGGCGGATTTCTAGGATGCGCCTGCGCGGGATGCCTGACAAGGCTGTCTCCGTCACATTCATCGCGCTAGTCTCTCCCCGCACAACAGCGAAACCCCGCCGGGTTTCCGGAGAGACCATGCCAGACATCGGAAAGAAGGCCCCCGCCCTCAGCGGCACCACCGGCGACGGCAGCACGCTCAGGCTCGCCGACCTCAAGGGCCAATGGGTGGTGGTGTATTTCTATCCCAAGGATTCCACCCCGGGTTGCACCAACGAGGCGAAGGACTTCCGCGACCTCTACCCGAAGTTCAAGAAGCGCAACGCCGAGGTCGTCGGCGTCTCGCGCGACTCGGCGAAATCCCACGCCAACTTCGCCGCGAAGCAGGAACTGCCGTTCCCGCTGGTGTCCGACCCGGACGAAACCTGGTGCAAGGCCTTCGACGTGATCCACGAGAAGGTGCTCTACGGCAAGCGCTACATGGGCGTGGTGCGCAGCACCTTCCTGATAGCTCCGGACGGCAGGCTCGCCGCCGAGTGGCTCGGCGTGAAGGTGCCGGGCCACGCGCAGGCCGTGCTCGACGCCATCCCCGCCAAGTGACCGCCCCATTCCACGTCGTCATCGCCGCGGCATCCGCCATGCCGCGCTCCCTTCGTCCTGTCCCACGCGAGGTTCCTGCCGCATGACCGCAAGCAAGCGCATCTACGTCCTGGACACCAACGTGCTGTTGCACGACCCCACCTCGCTGTTCCGCTTCGAGGAACACGACGTGTTCATCCCGATGACGGTGCTGGAGGAGCTGGACGAGAAGAAGAAAGGCGGCTCGGAAGTCTCGCGCAACGGCCGCCAGGTCAGCCGCTTCCTCAACGAGCTGATCGTGCGCGGCAACGGCCACGGCATCAGCAACGGCCTGGAGCTGGCCAACCCGCAGGGCGTCAACCTCAAGCGCGGCGGCGCGGTGGGCCGGCTGTATTTCCAGCAGCGCACCACCGCCAACCACGGCAAGGCGGACAACCTGATCCTCGCCGCGGTGATCGAGCTGCGCGACCAGAATCCCGAGCGCTCGGTGATCCTGGTCAGCAAGGACATCAACCTGCGCATCAAGGCCAAGATCTACGGCATCGACGCGGAGGACTACGAGAACGACCGCGCGCTGGACGACTTCGCCCTGCTCTATACCGGCTCCACCGCGCTGCCCGAGAACTTCTGGGACGCGCACCCGGAAGTGGAGTCCTGGAACGAACGCGGCCGCACCTTCTACAAGCTGAGCCGCCGCGGGGACGAGGACTGGCACCCCAACCAGTGCCTGTACCTGCCCGGCGAGGGCGGCGTGGAACTGCGCGTGCTCAAGGTGGATGACGACAAGGCCACCCTCGCGCTGATGGACGACCACAGCCACGCCAACCATTCGGTATGGGGCATCGCCGCGCGCAACCGCGAGCAGAACTTCGCGCTCAACGTGCTGATGGACCCCGACGTGGATTTCGTCACCCTGCTCGGCACCGCCGGCACCGGCAAGACCCTGCTCGCGCTCGCGGCCGGCCTGGCGCAGGTGATGGACCAGCAGCGCTACCGCGAGATCATCATGACCCGCGCCACGGTCAGCGTGGGCGAGGACATCGGCTTCCTGCCCGGCACCGAGGAAGAGAAGATGACGCCGTGGATGGGCGCGCTCACCGACAACCTCGAAGTGCTCGCCAATCCCGAGGAAGGCGGCTCGTGGGGCCGCCAGGCCACCAACGACCTGCTCGCCTCGCGCATCAAGATCCGCTCGCTGAACTTCATGCGCGGCCGCACCTTCCTGTCGCGCTACCTGATCATCGACGAGGCGCAGAACCTCACGCCCAAGCAGATGAAGACCCTGATCACCCGCGCCGGCCCCGGCACCAAGATCGTCTGCCTCGGCAACGTGGAACAGATCGACACGCCCTACCTCACCGAAACCACCTCCGGCCTCACCTACGCGGTGGATCGCTTCAAGCAGTGGGAGCATTCGGCCCACGTCACCCTGCGTCGCGGCGAGCGTTCGCGGCTGGCGGATTTCGCGTCGGAGGCGTTATAGCCGGGATTCGAGATTGGGGATTCGGGATTCGGAAAAGCCGGCGCCTGAAACCATCGCAACCACACCGAAGCACAGACTGCCTTGCCGAATCCCGAATCCCGAATCCCGAATCCCTGCACTTTGACCATCGCCGGCTCCGACTCGGGCGGCGGCGCAGGTATCCAGGCCGACCTGAAGACCTTCCACGCGCGTGGCGTACACGGCTTGTCCGCCATCACCGCGATCACCTCGCAGAACACGCGCGGCGTGACCGCGGTACATCCAGTGCCGCTCACGCACATCCGCAGCCAGATCGCCGCGGTGTTCGACGACTTCCCCATCGCCGCGGTGAAGACCGGCATGCTGGGCAGCGCGGCCATCGTGCGGCTGGTGGCGCGCGAGATGGCGGCGCGCAAGCCGACGTGGCTGGTGGTCGATCCGGTGATGATCGCCACCAGCGGTGCGCGCCTGCTCGACGAGGGCGCCATCGCGGTGCTGGTGGACGAATTGATTCCTCTGGCCGACGTGCTCACGCCGAACCTGCCCGAGGCCGAGGCGCTGCTGGGCTACCCGATCCGCAACGCGAAGGATTGCGCCCGTGCCGGCCACGAACTGCGCGAACTGGGCGCAAAGGCCGTGCTGCTCAAGGGCGGCCACGGCAGCGGCCGCGAAGTGGTGGACCGCTTTTTCGATGCGCGAGGCGTGCTGGAACTGCGCCATCCGCGCCTGAAACTGGAGGCCCACGGCACCGGCTGCACGCTGGCCTCGGCGGTGGCCTCCGAACTGGCCAGGGGCCAGGCGCCGCGCCATGCCGTGCGACGCGCCGTGGCCTACGTGCAGCGCGCATTGGCGCATGGCTACCAGCCTGGCGGCGCGCCCTTGCGCGTGTTGTCGCACTGAAGCCCTTGCCCTGCGGCGATTCACGGCGCGGGCGGTAGAATGACGCGTCGCCCCGCCGCCCTCCCCTGCCCACGCCGATGACACCACGCCTCGTCCTGCTGACCCTGATCCTGCTGTTCGTGCTGTGCGTGCTGCTGGTGCACCTGCGCGGTCGCGCACGGTTGCGTTTCGACCGCCAGCTGGTGGACCACTCGGCGATCTTCGCGCCGTACAACCTGCTGATGTACGCGTTCTCCGCGGTGCCGGCGCGGCCCATCCTCGACCGCCGCGGCTTTCCGCAACTGGATCTGCTGCAGGCGAACTGGCAAACCATCCGCGAGGAGGCGCTGTCGCTGTTCGACGAAGGCCACATCCGCGCGGCCCAGGGCGGCAACGACGCCAGCTTCAACAGCTTCTTCAAGCAGGGCTGGAAGCGCTTCTACCTGAAGTGGTACGGCGAGCCGCTGGCCTCGGCCGAGGCGCTGTGCCCGCAGACCGTGGCGCTGCTGAAATCCATCCCCAGCATCAAGGCGGCGATGTTCGCCACGCTGGCGCCGAACAGCCGGCTCAACCCGCACCGCGACCCGTTCGCCGGCTCGCTGCGCTACCACCTGGGCCTGATCACGCCGAACTCGCGCGACTGCCGCATCTTCGTCGACGGCGAGGAGCACGCCTGGGGCGACGGCAAGGACGTGGTGTTCGACGAGACCTACGTGCACTGGGTGGAGAACAAGACCGACCAGACCCGGGTGATCCTGTTCGCCGACGTGGAGCGCCCGCTGCGCACGCGCTGGATGGGCGCGGTCAACCACCGCGTGGGGGCCTTCATGGGCAAGATCACCGCTTCGCCGAACACCGAGTCGCCGGAAGAGAAGACCGGCTTCGTCAACCGCGTGTTCGCGCTCAACCAGCGCAACCGCGAACGCAACCGCGCGTTCAAGAAGAAGCACCCGAAGCTGTTCCGCACACTGAAATACTTGGGCATGCTGCTGCTGGCATGGCTGATCGTCTGCGCGCCGTGGCCCTTCGTCCGCTGAAGCCGTAACGCCGGACCCCGGCCGCGCGTCCTTGCTGCGATCCTCCCAGGAGAACGCCGTGGATACGCAAACCGCCCTGTTCCAGCAGCACCGCCAGCGCCTGTTCGGGCTGGCCTACCGCATGCTCGGCACACCGGTCGATGCCGAGGACGTGCTGCACGATGCCTGGCTGCGCTGGCACGCGCAGGACACCGCCGCGCTGGACGACCCGGAAGCCTGGCTGGTCACGGTGACCACGCGCCTGGCGCTGGACCGCCTGCGCCGCGCCAGGACCGAACGCGCACGCTACCCCGGCCCATGGCTGCCCGAGCCACTGGTGGACGAGGACACGCAGCCGGCCGCCGAAACGCCCGAGTCGTTGCTCGAACGCGACCAGACCCTCACGCTCTCCTTCCTCACCCTGCTGGAACGGCTGGGCCCGGACGAGCGCGCCGCCTTCCTGCTCAACGAAGTGTTCGACTACAGCCACGCCGAGGCGGCGGCCATCCTGGGTATCGCCGAGAACGCCTGCCGCCAGCGCGTGCATCGCGCCAAGGCGCGCCTGCGCGAGGATCGCCCGCGCTTCCAGGTGGATGCGCGAGCGCAGCAACGCCTGCTGCAACGCTTCGTGGCGGCGATGGAAAAGCCCACGCTGGAATCGCTGCGCGCGCTGTTCGCCGAGGACGCCGTGCATGTCAGCGACGGCGGCGGCGTGGTCACCGCCACCCTGCGTCCGCTGCACGGCGCCGAGCGGCTGGCGCGGCTGTACCTGCAGATCGCGCGCAACACGCGCCTGCAACCGCAACGCCACGTGCTGGCCACGCTCAACGGCGAAAGCGTGCTGCTGATCTTCAGCGGCGACCGCCTCGCCACCGCGATGTGGGTCGAGGTGCGGGACGAGCGCATCGCCGCCGTCCATGCCCTGCGCCATCCCGGCAAGCTCGCCCGGCTGGCGGCGGCGGTAACGGATCCGCCGGCCGGCACGTCCTTGCATTGAACGGCCCATCCCGGCCGTCACCGCCCACCGACACCGGAGCCACCCCATGACCCGCATTGCCATCCAACGCCACTACGCCGCCATGCAGCCGCTGGTCAAACTCGGCCAGGAAATCCGCGAACGCGGCCACCTGGACGCCAGCCTGGTCGAACTGGTGCTGATGCGCTGTTCGCAAATCAACGGCTGCGCCTTCTGCCTCGACATGCACAGCAAGGATGCCCGCGCCGCCGGCGAAACCGAGCAACGCCTGTACCTGCTGCCCGCCTGGCGCGAAACCACTCTGTACAGCGAAAGCGAACAGGCCGCGCTGGCCCTGGCCGAGGAACTCACCGAGCTGCCCTCGCACGAATCGGTGTCCGACGCGTTGTACGAACGGGTCCGCCAACACTTCGAGGACGCGGCCGTGATCGACCTGGTGCTGCTGATCGGCCTGATCAACACCTGGAACCGGCTCAACATCGCCGTGCGCACGGAAGGCGGCCACTACAAGCCCGCCGCGCACTGAAGGCGTGGATGACGCCCACGACAAAACGGCAGGATTGCCGTTTTGCACGCCCGCAGGGTGGCGCACATGGATGTGCGCCATGAAAAAGCCGCGGTTTCCCGCGGCTTTTTCATGGCGAACGAAGCGGGTCAGGCCGCGACGCGCCTGGCGATCGCCGCGCCAAAGCTTTCGGTCGACCCCTTGCCGCCGAGGTCCGGCGTCACGCTGTCGCGGTCGTTCGTCATGGTGTCGCGGATCGCGGCGCGCAGCTTGTCGCCCTTCTCCACCATGCCGAGGTGGTCGAGCATGTCGGCCGCAGCCAGCAGCAGGGCGCAGGGGTTGGCGATGCCCTTGCCGGCGATGTCGGGCGCCGAGCCGTGCACGGCCTCGAAAATCGCCGCGCCCTCGCCGATGTTGTCACCGGGCGCCAGGCCCAGGCCGCCGACCAGGCCGGCGCACAAGTCGGACAGGATGTCGCCGAACAGGTTGGTGGTGACGATCACGTCGAACTGCTCGGGCTTCATCACCAGCTGCATGCAGGTGTTGTCCACGATCATCTCGTTGAACTCGATCTGCGGGTATTCCTTGGCGACTTCGCGCGCCACGTTGAGGAACAGGCCCGAGGCGGTCTTGATGATGTTGGCCTTGTGCACGGCGGTGACCTTCTTGCGGCCCTTCTTCACGGCCAGCTCGAAGGCGTAGCGCACGATGCGCTCGCTGCCCTTGCGGGTGTTGCGGATCATCGACACGGCGGTCTGGCCGTCCTCGGACAGCGACTGGCCTTCGGCCAGGTAGGCGCCCTCGGTGTTCTCGCGCACCGTGATGATGTCGATGTTGTCGAAGCGCGCCTTGGTGCCGGGGAAGCTGATCGCCGGGCGCACGTTGGCGTACAGGTCGAAGTGGCGGCGCAGGGTGACGTTGATCGAGGTGAAGCCGCCGCCGATCGGCGTGGTCAGCGGGCCCTTCAGCGCCACCTTGTGCTCGGCGATCTTGTCCAGCGTGGCCTTGGGCAGCAGGTCGCCGTGCTTCTCCAGCGCCACCATGCCGGCGTCGGCGAAGTCGTAGGCGAGGCCGCAATCCAGCGCGTCGAGCACGCGCAGCGTGGCGGTCATGATCTCCGGGCCGATGCCGTCGCCCGGGATCACCGCGATGGTCTTGCTCATGGGGGAAACTCCTTGGGGAATGAAACCGTCGACCGGCGCCTTGGGGAGCGGCGCGCAAGGATCGATAACCCCGTAATTATCGCCCATCCGTACGGCACCGAACAGTCGAGGGCCGACGCGTGGCGTTGAAAATCCTCGCATGGAGCGTTGCGGGAAATGGCATGGCAGCTTTACTCGACTCTCCCCGACGGACGTGATTGGCGTCGAGCCT
Organism: Rhodanobacter sp. DHB23; assembly: GCF_014842975.1. Classification (GTDB taxonomy): domain Bacteria; phylum Pseudomonadota; class Gammaproteobacteria; order Xanthomonadales; family Rhodanobacteraceae; genus Rhodanobacter_A. The sequence continues at coordinate 170,761 of NZ_JACYXK010000021.1, forward strand.
CAGCGGTGAGCCGATTGGCTCCTCCCCCTGCTTGCAGGAGGAGGTCGGGAGGGGGTGAAACCTTGCGAAAGACCCTCATGGATGGCTTTCGCAAGCGCTTGACCCCACCCCGGCCCTCCCCTGCGCGCAGGGGAGGGAGACAGAACATTGCGCGACTGAGACTCGACGCTGACCAAGCGGCCGGGAGTGCGAAGCATGCCGTCAGCCGTGATCGGCACAGGCCCCGTCGGTCGCGGCCTCGCCCTCTTCCAGCTTGTCGAGGAAATCCACCGCTCGGCGCAGGTGCGGGATCACGATGGAGCCGCCCACCACCAGGCCCACGCTGAACGTCTCGAAGAATTCCTCGCGGGTGACGCCGGCCTCCTTGCACTGCGCCACGTGGTAGCTGATGCAGTCGTCGCAGCGCAGCACCATCGAGGCGACCAGGCCCAGCAGTTCCTTGGTCTTCACGTCCAGCGCGCCGGGCTTGTAGGTCTGCGTGTCCAGCGCGAAGAAGCGCCGCACCACCTGGTTGTCCTCGGCCAGGATGCGCTCGTTCATGCGCTGGCGGAACGCGGTGAACTCGGCCACGCGGTCCTTCCCGCCACCCTGTCCGCCGCTCATGCGCTGGCCCCCAGCAGTTGGGCCAGCTTGCCGCTGCGGTCAGCCGCGACGAGGTCGTCATAGCCGCCCACGAGCTGGCCGTCGATGAAGATCTGCGGCACGGTGCGGCGGCCGCCACTGCGCGCCAGCATGGCGTCGCGCTGCGCGGGATCGGTATCCACGCGCACTTCGCTCCACTCCAGCCCCTTGGACTTGAGCAGGTTCTTGGCCGCCACGCAGTACGGGCATACCGCGGTGGAATAGACTTCGATCTTGGACATCACGCAACTCCGGTTACCTGCGCACAATGTGGGGGGCAAGCCCCCTTGGAACAAGCCTCCACACGGGCGGTCAATCAAACATTCACGGGCTGTCGCCCACTGGGCCTCCGCGATCATGGATGATCGCAGGATCTCCTTGAAGCGCAGCCATGGATGCCTGACCGCCTGACCTTCGCGACCACGGATGATCGCAACAGTCCACCCCACATTATCCGCCGATACCCGCCCATGGCACCACGCCGTCCCGCCAAGCGCCTGCCCACCGCCCTGCTCCTCGCCGGCCTCGCCTTCACCGCCGGCGCGCAGGACAACTCGCGACTGCCGGACCTCGGCAGCTCGGCGGACGCGCTGATCTCGCCGCAGGAGGCGCAGGACTACGGCGCCGCGATGCTGCGCCAGATGCGCGCGCTGGACATGGTGGTGGACGATCCGCTGCTGGACGACTACGTCAACGACCTCGGCTTCCGGCTGGTCGCCGCCTGCGCCAAGCCGCGCGACCACTTCCAGTTCTTCATCGTGAAGGACGAAACGATCAACGCCTTCGCCATGCCCGGCGGCTACATCGGCGTGAACTCCGGCCTCATCGCCATCACCCGCAACGAGGACGAGCTGGCCGGCGTGCTGGCGCACGAGATCGGCCACATCACGCAGAATCACCTGCAGCGGGCGTTCGAGGACTCGAAGAAGGACGCGCCGCTGATGGCCCTGGTGGTGCTGGGCGCGATCGCCGCCGGCGCCGCGGGCCGCAGCGCCGGCGACGCGCCGATCGCGGTGCTGGCCGGCGGCCAGGGCCTGCTGGCGCAGAAGGAGATCAACTTCACCCGCAAGGACGAGACCGAGGCCGACCGCGCCGGCATCAAGACGCTGGCCAACGCCGGCTTCGACCCCAACGCGATGGCCGCGTTCTTCCAGCACATGGAGGACGTGCTGAGCACGGGCGCCGGCGGCCAGGTGCCGTCCTTCCTGCAGGACCACCCGGTCACCAGCGACCGCATCGCCGATGCGAAATCCCGCGCCGACGCGCTGGTCGCCGCGCAGAAACAGCGGCCCGGCGGCGACACCCTGCTCAACGGCCAGTGGGAAAAGATCAGCACGCCGATGGCCTTCGTGCACGGACCGATCCGGCTCGACGCGAACACCGCCAACCCGGCCGGCCTCGACACCTACGAACTGATGCGCGAACGCGCGCGCGTGCTGAGCGGCAATGCCATGCGGCTGGTCGAATACTACGCGGGCAACCTCAAGGACAAGGGCGGCTTCGACACCCCGGCCAACCGCTACGGCTACGCGCTGGCGCTCACCCGCAGCGACCGTGGCGCGCAGGCCGTGGCACAGCTCGAACCGCTGCTGCAGGCGCATGCGGGCAGCCTGATCCTCACCCTGGCGCTGGCCGACGCCCGGCTGCAGGCCGGCCAGCGCGATGCCGCGCTGGCGCTGTACCAGCCGCTCAACCGGCAGTCGCCGCGCAACCGCGCGGTGGCCCTGGCCTATGCCAACGCGCTCTCCGACCGCGGCGACAGGCAGCAGGCCGCCACCGCCGCCGGCCTGCTGCGCCCGCTGCTGGAAAACAGCGACGATCCCGCGCTGTATACCGCCTACGCCCGCGCCAGCGACAAGGCCGGCGACGGCGAACGCGCCGGCGAGGCCTGGGCCGACGCCAGCTACTACGCCGGGCGCCCGTTCGATGCGATGGAACAGCTCAAGCGCCTGCTCAAGCGCGACGACCTCAGCTACTACTCCCGCGCGCGCATCCAGGCGCGCATCGCCGAACTGACGCCGCTGGTGCTGGAACTGCAGAAACGCAGGATCGACACCCCGGACAACCCGGCCACCCCGAACGGCTCGCAACAATAACCCCGTGTCATCGCCGCGTAACATTCCTGCATTGCAATATCCCGGTCACAGGCCACGGACTTTGCCCGCGTGCACAAACGCATCCTGATTGTCGAAGACGAAACCTCGATCCGCGAGATGATCGCCTTCGCCCTGCGCAAGGCCGACATGGAGGCGATGCAGGCCGCCGACGCCCGCGCCGCGCAACTCGCGATTTCCGAGCAGGTACCCGACCTGATCCTGCTGGACTGGATGCTGCCGGGCATGAGCGGGCTGGAGCTGGCGCGCCGCCTGCGCAAGGAGGAGCTGAGCCGCGAGATCCCCATCATCATGCTCACCGCGCGCGGCGAGGAGATGGACCGCGTCAACGGCCTCGAGGCCGGCGTGGACGACTATGTGGTCAAGCCCTTCTCCACCCGCGAGCTGCTGGCGCGGATCAAGGCGGTGCTGCGCCGCACCCACGGCGACGACGGCGACGGCATGGTGGAGCTGGGCCGGCTGCGCATCGACGGCCCCGCGCACCGCGTGTTCGCCGGCGACGAGCCGGTGACCATCGGCCCCACCGAATACCGCCTGCTGCACTTCTTCATGACCCACCCCGAGCGCGTGTACTCGCGCGCGCAGCTGCTGGACCACGTGTGGGGCGGCAGCGTGTACGTGGAGGAGCGCACGGTGGACGTGCACATCCGCCGCCTGCGCAAGACGCTGGAACCGTGGAAGCTGGAAGACATGGTGCAGACCGTGCGCGGCAGCGGGTATCGCTTCTCGGCAAGCGTCTGACCCACCGGAAATCCGCCTCTCGTCTCCCCTCTCCCTCCGGACGCGGGGAGCGGCCATGGATGGCCGCGCTTTGAGGAGCGAGGAAGAGGGGTTGGGGGAGAGGGTTCGGGCGAAGCGCGTTGCCGACATCTTCCGCAAGTCGCCATCACCGCGCTTCGCCCGAACCCTCACCCGCCTGTCGGCACCCTCTCCCGGAGGGAGAGGGAGTCACCCGCACTGCTCACGCGGAATCCAAGCCTCCCGTTCCATCGCCGGAACGACGAGCAGGAAGCGCGGCGGGCACGCCTGTAAGCTCTGCATCCAGCCCGCCAACCATCGCGCTCTCCGATGCCCACTCCCCACCGCTGGAAACTGCCCGCCATTTGCTTCGCCGGCCTGCTCGCGGGGGCGTTCTTCGGCTGGCTGGCCGGTAACCGCACCGCGGCAGGCGTGGCCATCGTCGCCGTGGCTGAAATCGTCTTGCTACTGACGCGGGACGGTCACACGACGCGTCACATCATGTCGCCGACCACCCTCGCCGCGAAACACGACCGCCTCGTCATGCGTACCCACCGCCTCGCCTCCAGCCTGCGCGACCTGCGCCGCACCGCCAGCCAGTTGCCCGACGCCGTGGTACTGCTCGACCCCGACCAGCGCGTGCGCTGGTTCAACCACGCGGCGGAGAACCTGCTCGGGCTGCGTTCGCCGCACGACCGCGGCGCGCCGCTGGAGCAGCGCCTGCAGGCTTCGGAACTCGCCGACTGGCTGCGCCAGGAGGAACACGAACCGCTGCACGACACCGTGGCGCCGGGCCGCCCGGACAGCCAGATCAGCGTGAGCCTGCTGCCGTTCGGCCGCCGCCAGCAGGTGCTGCTGGCGCGCGACACCAGCCACGTCACCCGGCTGGAACAGATGCGCCGCGACTTCGTGGCCAACGTCTCGCACGAGTTGCGCACGCCGCTCACCGTGATCCACGGCTACCTGGAACTGCTCGATCCCGAGGACGCCCCCGCGCTGGCGCCGGTGCTCGGCGAGATGCGCGCGCAGTCGCGCCGCATGGGCCAGATCGTGGAAGACCTGCTGACCCTGTCGCGACTGGAAACCCAGCACCACGTCGAGGACGAGCGCGTGCCGATGGCGCCGCTGCTGGCCACGCTGCGCAAGGAGGCCGAGGCGCTCAGCCAGGGCCGGCACCACGTCACGATGGAGGCCGATACCGACCTCGATCTGCTCGGCTCGCCCAAGGACCTGCACAGCGCGCTCTCCAACCTGGTCAGCAACGCGGTGCGCTACACCCCCGCCGGCGGCAGCATCACGATACGCTGGCGGCGCACCCCGGAAGGCGCCACCTATTCGGTCAGCGACACCGGCTACGGCATCCCCGCCAGCCATCTCGCCCGCCTCACCGAACGCTTCTACCGCGTGTCCTCCAGCCGCTCGCGCGGCACCGGCGGCACCGGGCTGGGGCTGTCCATCGTCAAGCACGTGCTGAACCTGCACCAGGCGCGGCTGGGCATCGAAAGCGAACCGGGCCGCGGCTCCACCTTCTCCTGCCACTTCGCGACCGAGCGCCTGCTCGCGGCCGCGCGCAGCCGCGACGAAAGCTGAAGCGGCGCGCGCCACGGCGCGCACCGGGCGCCACGCATGCGCCAGAATGCACGGATGCGACGCATCGACGCCCAGCCCCCCAAGCCCATCGACCTCTCCGCCCCCGAGCTCTACCTGAGCCGCGAGCTGGCCGCGCTGGAATTCAACTTCCGCGTGCTGGCGATGGCGCGCGACGCCTCGGTGCCGCTGCTGGAACGGCTGCGCTTCCTCAGCATCGTGGCGAACAACCTCGACGAGTTCTTCGAGGTGCGCGTGGCGATGCTCAAGCACCACCACGCCTACGGCTCCGCCGCGCCGGGGCCGGACGGCCTGTCGCCACCGGAGCTGCTCGCGCGCATCCGCAGCCGCGTGCTGGAACTGGTCGCCGAGCAGTACGCGATCTGGCAGCAGGAGCTGCGCCCGCAGCTGGATGCCGAACGCATCCACATCCTCACCCGCACGCAGTGGAGCACGCGCCAGAAGCGCTGGCTGCAGGGCTATTTCGAGCACGAGGTGCTGCCCGTGCTGTCGCCGCTGGGGCTGGACCCGGCGCACCCGTTCCCGCGCATCCTCAACAAGACCCTGAACATCGCGGTGGTGCTGAAGGGTCGCGACGCCTTCGGCCACGAGGGCCACATGGCGCTGGTGCGCGCGCCGCGCTCGCTGCCGCGCATCATCCGCGTGCCCGCCGAGGTGTGCGGCGAGGGCGACCACTTCGTGTTCCTCGCCGAGCTGCTGCACGCCTTCGTGGACCTGATGTTCCCCGGCTTCAAGGTAGTCGGCTCCTGGCAGTTCCGCGTCACCCGCAACAGCGAGCTGATCGTGGAAGAGGCCGAGGTGGAGAACCTCGCCCGCGCGCTCAGCGAGGAACTGCTGGGGCGCGGCTACGCGCGGCCGGTGCGGCTGGAGATCGCCACCGACTGCCCGCAGTCCATCACCGCGATGCTGACCCACAACTTCCAGCTGGAAGAAGCCGACGTCTACCGCTGCGATGGCCCGGTCAACATCATCCGCGCCGGGCTGATCTGCGACTGGCTGGACCGCCCCGAGCTGAAGTACCCGCGCTTCACCCCGCAGCTGCCCACCGGGCTGGAGGCGAGCCGCGACAAGTTCGAGCAGATCGCCCAGCGCGACGTGCTGCTGCACCATCCCTACCAGAGCTTCGCCGCCGTGGTGGACCTGCTGCGCCAGGCCAGCACCGACCCCAACGTGCTGGCGATCAAGCAGACCCTGTACCGCGCCGGCGAGGACACCCCGCTGGTGGACCTGCTGGTGGAGGCGGCGCGCCACGGCAAGGACGTCACCGTGGTGATCGAGCTGCGCGCGCGTTTCGACGAGGAGGCCAACATCCGCCTCGCCACGCGCCTGCAGGAGGCCGGCGTGCAGGTGGTGTACGGCGTGGTGGGCTTCAAGACCCACGCCAAGATGATGCTGATCGTGCGCCGCGAGGGCGGCACGCTGCGCCGCTACGCCCACCTGTCCACCGGCAACTACCACCAGATCAACAGCCGCACCTACACCGACATCGGCCTGATGACCGCCGACCCCGAGATCGGCGAGGACCTGCACAAGGTGTTCCAGCAGCTCTCCGGGCTGGGCCCGCGCATCGCGCTGAAGCGGCTGCTGCATTCGCCGTTCACGCTCTACGCCGGCGTGATGGAACGCATCGAGCGCGAAACGGAACTCGCCCGCGCCGGCCGTCCCGCGCGCATCGTGGCCAAGCTCAACGCGCTGAACGAGGCGCACGTGATCGAGGCGCTGTACCGCGCCTCGCAGGCCGGCGTGGAGATCGACCTGATCGTGCGCGGCGCCTGCACCCTGCGCCCCGGCCTGCCCGGCATCTCCGAGCGCATCCGCGTGCGCTCCATCGTGGGCCGCTTCCTGGAACACAGCCGCGTGTACTGGTTCGGCAACGACGGATCGCCCGAGCTGTACTGCGCCAGCGCCGACTGGATGGAACGCAACCTGATGCGCCGCATCGAGATCGCCTTCCCGATCCGCGACCCCGAGCTCGCCGCGCGCATCCACGAGGAAACCCTCGCCGACAGCCTCGCCGACAACACCCAGGCCTGGCTGCTCGACGGCAATGGCCGTTACACCCGCGCCACGCCGGGCAAACATGCGCCGTACAGCATGCAGCAGGCCTTGCTGGAAAAACTGTGTCCGTGAGGCGAAGACGTGGCGGGCGAAGCATCGCGTTGAAATACCTGTCGACAGGCATCCACCAGACCAACGCACCGAACAAGGAACCGGACATGTACGGGTCGAGCGGAAAAACGAAGCTGCGCATGCTTGGGTATTGCGCATGCCTGGCCGCCATCGCCGGCATGCCGGCGATGGCCAGCGACGCGGCCACGACACCCGCCGCCGCCAGCTCGGCGCCGAGCGATGCCGACCTGGCCAATGCCGCCTGCGCGATCGGCGAGGAACAGTTCCTGCCGGGCGATTACTACTACTGCCTGGCCACCCAGAGCTACGGCCTGCAGCACTACGCCCAGGCACGGAAATTCTTCACCACGGCAGCCAGCTGGGCCAGCAAGCCCGCGCAGTACGTGCTCGGCATCATGGCGCTCGATGGCGACCACCAGCCGGTGGACCGTCCGCTGGCGGCGGCGTGGTTGGCGCTCGCGGCGGAGCGGCCGCAATCGAACTTCGCCAGTGCATCCGCCAGGCTCCATGCCGCCCTCGCCCCGGCCGAGCAGGAGGCGGCCGACCGGCTGCTCGCCAAGATGCGGCCCACCTACGGCGACGCCACCGCGGCGGTGCGCGCCGAGAAGCGCTACGAGCAGGGCATGGCCCGGCTGGCCAGGCTGGCCGGCGCCGGTGGCCATTACTGCATGGCCGGGATCACGACGCCTGCCGACCCGAGCGCGGCGAGCGACCCTGGGCAATGCCCGCCGGTGCAGGTGATGACCAGGGCCATCGACCAGGCCGCCGCGAAGGTGTTCGATGGCTGGACCGGCCATGTCAACGTGGGGCCGCTGCAGCAGGTGAATGCGGCGGCCGCCACGCACCATCCCGGCTGAGTCGCCCGCGTCGCCCCGCCACCACGCACATGCGCGAGCAAAGCCGCGCGCGAATGCGGCATGATGCGCACTGCGTTGCACACCCGCGCCGACCAGGAGCCCACGCTTGAGCCAGGCCGAACACACCCCGATCCGCGATGGCGAGTTGCTGGCCGCGGTGGACATGGGCTCCAACAGTTTCCACCTGATCGTGGCGCGCATGGAACATGGCGAGCCGCGGGTGATCGACCGCCTGCGCGACAGCGTGCGCATGGCCGCCGGCCTGCGCAGCGACGGCTCGCTGGACGCCGACCGCCGCGCCCGCGCGATGGACTGCCTGGCCCGCTTCGGCCAGCGCATCGCCGGCCTGCCTTCGCAGCGCGTGCGCGCGGTGGCCACCAACACGGTGCGCCGGCTGGCCGCGCCGCAGACTTTCCTCGCCGCGGCCGAGGCCGTGCTCGGCCATCCGATCGAGGTGGTGTCCGGCCGCGAGGAAGGCCGCCTGATCTTCCTCGGCGCCGCGCACGGCCTGCCCGCCTCGCGCGAACCGCGACTGATCATGGACGTGGGCGGCGGCAGCACCGAATTCATCATCGGCCGCGGCCTCGCGCCGCTGCACACCGAGAGCGTGCAGGCCGGCTGCATCGCCTCCACGCTGCGCTTCTTCCCCGGCGGCAAGCTCAACCGCAAGCGCTGGCAGCGCGCATGCGGCGAGATCGGCGTGCTGCTGCAGCAGTTCGCCGAGGACTACCGCGAATCCGGCTGGCAGGAGGCGTTCGGCTCTTCCGGCAGCGCCAAGGCGATCGGCGCGGTGGTACAGGCGATGAAGCTCAGCGACGACGGCATCACCCCGGCGTCGCTGGCCGGGCTGCGCGACGCGATCCTCGCGCAAGGCTCGATCGCCGCGCTGAAACTGCCCGGCCTGGCCGAGGAACGCGCGCCGGTGCTCGCCGGCGCCGTGGTGATCTTCGAGGCCGCGTTCGAGGCGCTGGGCATCGCGCGCATGCGCGTGTGCGAAAGCTCGATGCGCGAAGGCCTGATGTGGGACCTGCTCGGCCGCGCCGCCGGCAGCGACCCGCGCACCGGCAGCATCGACGCACTGGCCAGCCGCTACGGCGTGGACCGCGCGCAGGCACGGCGGGTGGAATCCACCGCGCTGCAGCTGTTCGACCAGGCCGCCAAGGCGTGGAAGCTGGACGGCGAGGCGCGCGAGTGGCTCTCGTGGGCCTCCCGCGTGCACGAGATCGGCCTCGCCATCGCGCACAGCCAGCACCACCACCACGGCGCCTACATCCTGCGCCATGCCGACCTCGCCGGCTTCTCGCGGCAGGAGCAGCAACTGCTCGCCGCCGTGGTCGAGATGCACCGGCGCAAGCCGGACAAGGCGGTGATCGCCACCCTGCCGCAGCGCTATCGCCAGCTCGTCCGCTACACCACGGCACTGCTGCGGCTCGCGGTACTGTTCCGCCGCGGCCGCCGCGCCGAATCGCTGCCGCCGATGAAACTCTCCGCCACGCGCCAGCGGCTGCGCCTCGCCCTGCCCGCCGCCTGGCTGGAACAGCACCCGCTCAGCGAGGCGGACCTGCACCAGGAACAGGCGCCGATGGCCGAACTGGGGCTGGAGCTGGAGCTGTCGACGAGTTGATGGGGGATTTTTGCGATCGTCCCTGATCGCGAAGGTCAAACGGGCGGCCATCCATGGTGGAATTTTTGCGATCCTCCCTGATCGCGAAGGTCAAATGGGCGGTCATCCATGGCCGCACTTCTCAAAACAGCTCCTGAACTCCGAAAGGCACATGCGGCCGTGGGGCCGCGTATCATGGGCGGATACTTCGAACGGCCTGCCTCCATGTCCAAGCCCAAGCTCGCCCTGCTGCTCCTGTCCGCCGCCCTGTTCGCACCCGCGCTGTGGGCGCAGAACGCCAAGCCGGCGGACGCGGGCGACCCCGAGGTGGTGCTGCACACGTCGCTGGGCGACATCACGCTGGAGCTGTTCCCGGACAAGGCGCCCAAGAGCGTGGCGAACTTCCTGCAATACGTGCGCGAGGGCTTCTACGCCGGCACGGTGTTCCACCGCGCCATTCCCGGCTACCTCGTGCAGGGCGGCCTGTACACGCGCGACCTGCAACCCAAGCGCACGCACCCGGCCATCGCCAGCGAGGCGGACAATGGCCTGTCGAACCTGCGTGGCACGATCGCGGTGGCGCGCGGCGCGGATCCGAACTCGGGCACCTCGCAGTTCTTCGTCAACCTGGTGGACGACCGCCGGCTGGATTTCACCGGCAACCAGAGCGGCCTGACCTGGGGTTACGCGGTGTTCGGCAAGGTCGTCAAGGGCATGGACGTGGTGGACAGGATCGCCGCCACGCCCACCCACGGCATCGGCCCGTTCACCGCCGACGTGCCCAACCCGCTGGTGGTGATCGAGGGCGCGCAGGTGGTCGGCGAAGCCGCGCCCGCGGCCGCCTCCAGCGCCGCCGCGCGCCAGCCCGACGGCGGCTGAGTCCACGATGGCCAGCCTGTTCATTGCCGACCTGCACCTGGACGACAGCCGTCCGCGCATCACCGACCTGTTCGAACGCTACCTCGCCGGCGACGAAGTACGCCGCGCCGACGCGCTGTACATCCTCGGCGACCTGGTCGAGGCCTGGGTCGGCGACGACGACGACGCGGAACTGCCGCGGCGCATCGCGCGTGCCACCCGCGCCGTGCGCGACGCCGGCGTGCCGGTCTACTTCATGGCCGGCAACCGCGACTTCCTGCTGGGCGAGGACTTCGCCCGCCGCGCCGGTTTCGAGCTGCTGGAGGACGGCACGGTGCACACGCTGCACGGCCGCCCCACCCTGCTGATGCACGGCGACGTGCTGTGCACCGGCGACGTGGCCTACCAGGCCGTGCGCAGGCAGGTGCGCACGCCGGAGTGGAAGGCGCAGATCCTCGCGATGCCGCTGGAAGCGCGCCGCGCCTTTGCCGCCAAGTCGCGCGCGGAAAGCCGCGCGCACACCGGCAGCGCGATGGAAACCATCATGGACGCCGAGGCCGGCGCCGTGGCGCAGGCCATGCGCGATGGCGGCGTCACGCGACTGATCCATGGCCACACCCACCGCCCCGCCATCCACCGCTTCGAGCTGGACGGCAAGCCCGCCGAACGCATCGTGGTGGGCGACTGGTACGAACAGGGTTCGGTGCTGCGCGTGGACGCCGACGGCGTCGAGCTGCGCGGCTTGCCATTGGGCTGAGAACCACCTGTAGAGCGCACAGGTTGCGCCTACAAGGCGCGCTTCTCTGAAAAGGGCGGCCATGGATGGCCGCCCGTGTGATCTTCGCGATCAGGGATGATCGCAAAAATCACCTGACCTTGCTCTTGGACACGTACCACGTGCCCAGCAGGAAATCCCACAGCGGCGAGGTGACGCCGTAGTTCTTGTCGGGGTGGTGGTGGTGCACGTGGTGCACCGCCGCCCACTTGCGCGCCAACGGGTGGTTGAAGCGGCCGCGGCGGTGGATGACGAGGTGGCTGAAGCCGTACAGCGCATAGCCCAGCGCGATCGCGCCGGCGAGCAGCAGCGCGGTCGCCGCGGGCAGCGCCAGCGCCAGCGCCGCCGCGAGCAGCAGCACCACCGCGGGCGGGAAGAAGAACGGCAACGAGTCGTAGCCCAACGGCTGTTCGTGGTGGACGGTGTGGCCGCGCTCGAACAAGGGCAGCGCACCGTGGAACAGCCAGCGGTGGAAGGCGTATTCGATGAAGCTGAAGATGAACAGGCCGAGCAGGAACACCAGCGCGGACAGCAACGGCCGGCTGTGGTCCAGCCAGAACGCCCCCCCCAGCAGGGCGAGGCTGACGAGGAAGTCGGTGGCGTGCCCGACCCAGTAGTTCGTCCGCGTGGACGACATGCGCGCAATGGCCTGCAACACGCCTGCAGCGTGCGCGCCACCCGATTCCGCCGGTGCGTGCTTCGCTTCACTCATGGTGTGTATTGCTCCATCGCCATCCTCGTCCCCCGTTTTCCGCCTGCATGTCCGCATGGCGGCTTCGCCGCCCAGTCTACCGCGACACCCTGCGGAGGCGAACGGCGGGTCGCCATTCCGCCTCACGCGGTATTCAGGCACCCAGCAAACGTGCCATGCGCGCATCCTGCTCCTGCCAGAGCCCGTTGACCCAGGCCTGGAAGCGCTGGCGGAAGGCCTCGTCGCGCTCGTAGTCCCCGCGCAATTCCGGCGTGATCGCCCGCTGCAGCAGGCTCACCCGCACCTCGCGCAGGCGCCCGGCGATCAGGTCCAGCATGCTGCAGGGACCGCCCGGGTAGGCGATGGCGACCTCGAGGATGGCGTCCAGCCCCTCGCCCATCGCATCCAGCACGAAGGCCACGCCACCGGCGCGCGGCTTCAGCAGGTGGCGGTAGGGCGAACCCTGCGCATCGTGCTTGGCCGGCGTGAAGCGCGTGCCCTCCACGAAGTTCATCACCGACACCGGCAACTGGCGGAACTTGGCGCAGGCACGGCGGGTGGCCTCCATGTCGCGGCCCGCCAGCTCCGGGTGCCTGGCCAGCGTCTCCTTCGAATAGCGCTTCATGAAAGGGAAATCCAGCGCCCACCACGCCGGCCCCATCAGCGGCACCCAGATCAGCTGGCTCTTCAGGAAGAAGCGCAGGAACGGGATGCGCCGGTTCAGCAGCTTCTGCAGCACCGGGATGTCCACCCAGCTCTGGTGGTTGGCCAGCACCAGGTAGTTGGCGTCGCGGCGCAGGCCGTCCAGCCCCTCCACCTGCCAGTGGATGCGCGTGAACAGCGCGAACAGCGCGTTGTTCACGGCGATCCAGCTCTCTGCGATCGCCACCAGCACGCGCGAGCAACCGCGGCGGAAGCCGGCCAGCGGCACCAGCAGCTTCAGCAGGGCCAGGGCGAACAGCGGCAGCACGTGCGCCAGCACGTTGAGCGCGAGCAGCAGCACGACCAGCGGCACGCGGACCAGGGCGGGGAGGAAGGCGAGCATCTGGACCCTTCAGCGGAGCAATCGCCGCACCTTGAGCAGGGCCGCCACGAAGGCGTCGACCTCCTCGTGCGTGTTGTAGAACGCCAGCGAGGCGCGCAGCGTGGCCGGCACGCCGTAGAACTGCATCAGCGGATGCGCGCAGTGGTGGCCGGAACGCACCGCCACGCCTTCCAGGTCCAGCAGGGTGGCCAGGTCGGTGGCTTGCGCGCCCTCGACCAGGAAGGAGATCACCGGCTCCTTGTCGCGCGCCTCGCCGAAGATGCGCAGGCCGGGAATGTCGCGCAATTGCGCCGTCGCGTGTTCGAGCAAGGCGTGTTCGTGGGCGCGGATCGCATCGAAACCCAACGCTTCGACATAGCCGATCGCCGCACCCACGCCGGCGAAACCGGCGATGTTCGGCGTGCCCGCTTCGAAACGGTGCGGCGGCGCGGCGAAGGTGGTGCCGGAGAACTTCACCTCGCGGATCATCTCGCCACCGCCGAAGAACGGCGGCATGGCCTCCAGGTGTTCCTTCTTCGCCCACAGCGCGCCGGTGCCGGTGGGCGCCAGCATCTTGTGGCCGGTGAGCGCATAGAAATCGCAGCCCAGCGCCTGCACGTCCACCGGACGGTGCGGCACCGCCTGCGAACCGTCCACGAACAGCGGGATGCCGCGCTCGCGGCAGGCCTTCGCCAGCTCGCGCACCGGGTTCACCGTGCCCAGCACGTTGGAGACGTGGCCCACGCAGGCCAGCTTCACCTCGGGGGTGAGCAGTTCGACGAACTGCTCCACGATCAGTTCGCCGCGCTCGTCGATCGGCGCCGCCTTCACCGTGGCGCCGGCGCGCGCCGCCACGATCTGCCACGGCACGATGTTGGCGTGGTGCTCCATCGTGGTGGTGAGGATGGCGTCGCCGGGCTGCAACCGCGGCAGCGCGAAGCTGTAGGCGACCAGGTTGGCCGCCTGCGTGGTGCCCGAGGTGAGCACCATTTCGTCGCGCGAAGCCGCGTGGATGAAGCGCGCCAGCGCATCGCGCGCGCCCTCGTAGGACGCCGTGGCTTCCTCGCCCAGCAGGTGCACGGCGCGCGACACGTTGGCGTTGTGCTCGCGGTAATGGCGGTCCACCGCCTCGATCACCGCGCGCGGCTTCTGGCTGGTGTTGGCGTTGTCGAAGTACACCAGCGGCTTGCCGTGCACCGTGCGCGCCAGCAGCGGGAAGTCCGCGCGGATGCGCTGGATGTCGAAGGGAGCGTGCGTGTTGGTCGGTGCGTTCATCTCGAATATTCCCGTGTCGGGGCGCGTCTTTGTAGGAGCGCACCCTGTGCGCGAATGCTTTTGCTCCGGTCGAGGCATGCGGCCATCGCGCACAGGGTGCGCTCCTACAGTGCGGCCAGCCTCGTCGGCATCATGCCGGTAGTTCGACCGCCAGCAACGCGGCAAGGTGTTCGCGCAGCGCCGCGTTCGGCAAATCGTCCAGCACCGCGCGGCAGAACGCGGCGGTGAGCAGGGCGCGTGCCTCGGCGAGCGGGATGCCGCGCGAGCGCAGGTAGAACAGCGCGCGCTCGTCGAGCTGGCCCACGGTGGCGCCGTGCGCGGCCTTCACCTCGTCGGCATGGATTTCCAGTTCCGGCTTGGTGTCGATCTCGGCGCTGGGCGACAGCAGCAGGTTCTTGTTGCTGAGGCTGGCGTCGCCGCCGTCGGCGCCCGGCGCCACCAGGATCGCGCCGCGGAACACGCCGCGCCCGCGCTGGTCGGCCACGCCGCGCCAGACCGAGTCGGACGCCGTGTTCAAGGCCCGATGCCGTATCGCCAGCTGGGTGTCGATGTGCTGGCGGCCGCGCGGCATGAACACGCCACGCGTGGCGAAGCGCGCGCCATCGCCTGCCAGCTCGGCACGCAGGTCATGGCGCGCCAGGGCGCCGCCAAGCTCCAGCACGTGTGCCGTGGCCTGCGCCTGCTTGCCCAACTGCAATTTGCTGCGCCGGACCAGGCTGCTGCCGGTGGCCGCCTGCTGCAGCACTACCTGCCGCAGCACCGCGCCGTCGCGCAACACGATGTCATTCACCACCGTGGCCAGGTGCTGCTGTTCGCCACTGGTGGCATGGTGCTCCACCAGGGTGAGTTCGGCGCCTTCGCCCAGCTCGACGAGATTGCGCAGGTGCCAGGCCAGCTCGCCCTCGGCCGGCGCGCCCAGGAAGACGAGGTGCACCGGCGCGACAGGCTTCGCGCCGGCCGCCAGCTTCAGCACCACGCCATCGGCGGCGAATGCGGCATTCAGTCGCACGAAGGCATCGCCCGGCTCCGCCTCGTTGCGCGACAGCACGAAGCGCAGCGGCTCGGCGTCCTGCCGCAGGGCCTGCGACAGCGGTTGCAGCGTCAGGCCGGCAGGCAGCGTGTCCAGCGCGGAGAGATCGGCACGGAACACGCCGTTGACGAAGACCAGCCGCGGCCCGTCCACGCCGGGCAAGGCAAATATGGCGGAGTCGACCGCATGCGTCGCCGCCTGCGCATCGCCGGCCACGAAACGGCGCTGGCCAAGCGCGCGCAACGCGGTGTACTTCCACGCCTCCATGCGCGTCTCCGGCAAGCCGGCGGCAACGAAGGCGTCGAGGTTTTCGCGACGCAGCGCGTCCAGCCATTCGATGCCGCTGGCCGGCAACGGCGTCGCGCGCAGCGCATCGACGAAGGGTGCCGGCTGGCTCATGCCGTCGCGCCCGCCGGCTCGCCGTGCTCGCGCACCCAGGCGTAGCCGTGTTCTTCCAGCTTCAGCGCCAGCGTCTTGTCGCCGCTTTCCACGATGCGGCCGTCGGCCAGCACGTGCACGAAATCCGGTTCGATGTAGTCGAGCAGGCGCTGGTAATGGGTGACCACGAGGAAGGAGCGCTCGGGCGAACGCTGCGCGTTAACGCCCTGCGCCACCTGCTTCAGCGCGTCGATGTCCAGGCCGGAGTCGGTTTCGTCGAGGATCGCCAGCGTCGGCTCCAGCACCGCCATCTGGAAGATCTCGTTGCGCTTCTTCTCGCCGCCGCTGAAGCCTTCGTTCACCGCGCGGTGCAGCAGTTCGTCGGAGATCTGCATCACCTTGAGCTTCTCGCGCACCAGCTTGAGGAACTGCATGGAATCCAGCTCCTTCTCGCCGCGCGCCTTGCGCTGCGCGTTGAGCGCCGCGCGCAGGAAGTAGGTGTTGTTCACGCCGGGGATTTCCACCGGGTACTGGAATGCGAGGAACACGCCGGCCGCGGCGCGCGCCTCGGGCTCCAGCGCCAGCAGGTCGATGCCGTTGAAGCTGACCGTGCCGGCGGTGACCTCGTAGCCGTCGCGGCCGGACAGCACGTTGCCCAGCGTGGACTTGCCCGCGCCGTTCGGCCCCATGATGGCGTGCACCTCGCCCGGGTTCACGGTGAGCGTGAGGCCCTTGAGGATTTCCTTGCCCTCGACGCGGGCGTGCAGGTTTTCGATGCGGAGCATGCTCGTCACTTCCTGGTCTTCCCGATCAGTTGCAGTAGGCACGGGCCCTTGCCCATGACCTGGTTGTCGCCGGCGATCGCGCTGGTCTTGCTGTCCACCGCGAGATCGCACATGGCCGAAATGGGCGCTTCGGGCACCACGCCCAGCATGGTCGGGTCCGACAGCCAGCCGGCATGCCAGGTCTTGTCGTCGACGGAGAGGCGCAGGCCCCACGGCACGGTGTGCAGGTCCACCCGCTTCGCCTTGCGATACAGCGGGCCCACGGTGAAGTGGCCCTGGTCGTCGGTCAGCACCTCGTCCTTCTCCGCGTCGGGCAGCGGTGCGCCGGCCTCGTCGAACGCCTCGACCAGTTGCACGTGCACGCCCGCCACCGGCACGCCGGCGCGGGTCACGGTGCCGCTGACCTGCGGCGCCACCGGGTCGGTGTGCCTGACCTGGACGCAGCCGGCAAGCATCACGGCCGCGGCGCTCGCCAGCAGGAGGGAAAGCGATTTCATGGAGTGCTCCTCGAATCGACCAGTAATACCGTGCATGGGCATGGCGATGTCATGCGTCCACGCCATCGCCGCAACGCTGCAGCACGACGTAGGTGAAGGCTTGTTCATTGCCGGACGGCGTGCGGTGCACGTCGCGGCTGCGGGATACCAGCCGGAAGCCGGGCGCGAAGACCGCCGCCAGCGCCGGCGCGTCATAGCGCGTCACGGCAAGACCGCTGCAACGCTCCGGACCATCGGCGGCAAACGTGCCGATGACCAGGTGGCCACCCGGTCGCAACGCATGCCGCGCGGTTGCCACGTAGCGCGCACGCTCGTCGGCATCGGTGAGGAAGTGGAATACTGCGCGGTCGTGCCACAACGCGACGCGCGCCGCGGGCAAGTCCAGATCGACGACGTCGCCGACCACCCAATGCACCGAAGGCGCCTGTGCGGCCAGCCTTTGCTTCGACTCGGCCACGGCGACAGCCGAGATATCGAGTACTCCCACATCCGTATAGCCGCGCGCGAGCAGGTCGTCGGCCAGGGTGGAGCGACCGCCGCCCACGTCCAGCACCGGCAGCTCGCGCGGCATGTCCAGCGCATCGATCAGGCGCAGCGACTCGTCGAGATGCGGGCGGAACCAGCTGGTCTGGTCCGCCGTCTTCTCGCGGTACACCGCGTCCCAATGCGCGCTGCGGGCGACACTCATCCAACCGCCCCTTCCAGCGACACTTCCAGCAGCTTCTTCGCCTCCACCGCGAACTCCATCGGCAGTTCGCGGAACACCTGCTTGCAGAAGCCGTCCACGATCAGCGACACGGCGTCTTCCTCGCCGATGCCGCGGCTGCGGCAGTAGAACAGCTGGTCGTCGGAGATCTTCGAGGTGGTGGCCTCGTGCTCGACGATGGCGCTGGGGTTCTTCACTTCCATGTACGGGAAGGTGTGCGCGCCGCACTGCTTGCCGATCAGCAGCGAGTCGCACTGCGTGTAGTTGCGCGCGCCCTCGGCGCCCTTCTCAACCTTCACCAGGCCGCGGTAGCTGTTGCTGCTGCGGCCGGCGCTGATGCCCTTGGAGACGATCTTCGACTTGGTGTCCCGGCCGATATGGATCATCTTGGTGCCGGTGTCCGCCTGCTGGCGGTGGTGCGTCAAGGCCACCGAGTGGAACTCGCCCACCGAGCGGTCGCCGCGCAGCACCACGCTGGGGTATTTCCAGGTGATCGCCGAGCCGGTTTCCACCTGCGTCCAGCTGATCTTGGAATCCGCGCCGCGGCAGTCGCCGCGCTTGGTCACGAAGTTGTAGATGCCGCCGACGCCGTTCTCGTCGCCGGGATACCAGTTCTGCACGGTGGAGTACTTGATCTGCGCCTTTTCCAGCGCGACCAGTTCCACCACTGCGGCGTGCAGCTGGTTCTCGTCGCGCCGCGGCGCGGTGCAGCCTTCGAGATAGGAGACGTGCGCGCCTTCCTCGGCGACGATCAGGGTACGCTCGAACTGCCCGGTGTTCTGCGCGTTGATGCGGAAGTAGGTGGACAGCTCCATCGGGCAGCGCACGCCCCTGGGGATGAACACGAAACTGCCGTCGGAGAACACCGCCGAGTTCAGCGCGGCGAAGAAGTTGTCGCCCGTGGGCACCACGCTGCCGAGGTACTTCTGCACCAGTTCCGGGTATTCGCGGATCGCCTCGCTCATCGAGCAGAAGATCACGCCGGCCTCGGCCAGCTGCTTCCGGAAGGTGGTTCCCACCGAGACGGAGTCGAACACCGCGTCCACCGCCACGCCGGCCAGCGCGGCGCGCTCGTGCAGCGGCACGCCCAGCTTCTCGTAGGTTTCCAGCAGCGCGGGATCGACCTCGTCCAGCGACTTCGGCGCCTGCTTGGGCGCGGCGTAGTAGCTCAGCGCCTGATAGTCGATGGGATCGATCTTCAGCTTGGCCCAGTCCGGCTGCGGCATGGTCAGCCAGTGGCGGTAGGCGGCGAGGCGCCACTCGGTCATCCACTCCGGCTCGCGCTTGATCGCGGAAAGCTGGCGGATGGTCTCCTCGTCCAGCCCCGGCGGCAGGCCGGTCATCTCGATCTCGGTGACGAAGCCGGCGCTGTAGTTGCGGCCCAGCGCCTCGGCGACCTCGGCGTTGTCGCGCAACGCGGTGGTGGCGGTATCGATGGATTCGCTGCTCATGCCGTGGTCCTGCCTTTCAGGGTGCTGATGTCCACCGTCACTTCGTGGCGGCGCGGCGCCGGGCGCAGCATGTCGGCCAGGGTCACCGCACGCAGCGCGTTGTCCAGCACGCTGCTGATGCGCTGCCAGCTGCCGCGCACGCCGCACTGCGCCTCGCGCCCGCAATTGCCCTCGGCGACGACGCCGCATTCGGTCATGCCGATCGGGCCTTCCATCGCCTCGACGATCTCGGCCAGCGTGATCGCCCCGGCCGGCCGCGCCAGCCGGTAGCCGCCGTTGACGCCACGGAAGGACTCCACCAGCCCGGCATGCCCCAGCGACTTCAACAGCTTGCTCACCGTGGGCAGTTCCAGGTGCGTCTCGTCGGCGATCTGCGCCGTGCTCAGCACGTCGTCCGGGTGGGCGGCGATGCAGGTCATCACCACCGCGGCGTAATCCGTGAGTCGGCTGACACGAAGCATGAGGGGAGAGGGAAACGGCCTTAATTCAGACCAAAATGGTACTGATTATGGGCAAGCCGGTCAAACCGGGATGCCCGTAGCCGGCATTCCGGCGCAGGCCGGCAGCCCGCCCGGCAGTGAAACGGGCCATCTGGGCGATCACCTCGTTCAAGCCCTGCGGGCATCGGATGAGTCGCTGCGCCCGCCCCCTGCGGGGCCGCCCGGCAGGGGTTTGCGCCCCGCGTGCTTGCCGGCCGGCGCCAGGAAGACCACCGCCACCGGGTCATTTGCACCAACATGAGGCGCAGCTTGCACCAACTTCGCCGCGAACCGGCGCATATGGACGTCCAAACGTCCACGCAGCGTGGCCCGCGGCGCTGGCACGCATCCTGCTGAGCGCGCTATGGGATCAATCGCGAAGGGGTTGCCGCATGCAGTGGATCACTGCCGTCATCAAGCCGTTCAAGCTGGACGAGGTGCGCGAGGCATTGGCCGAGGCCGGCGTGCACGGCATGACCGTCACCGAAGTCAAGGGCTTCGGCCGCCAGCATGGCCACACCGAGCTGTACCGCGGCGCCGAGTACGTGGTGGATTTCCTGCCCAAGCTCAAGATCGAGGTGGCGGTGAGTGACACGCAACTCGACCGCGTGATCGAGGCCATCGCCGGCGCCGCGCGCACCGGCAAGGTGGGCGACGGCAAGATCTTCGTGCACCCGCTGGAGCAGGCGATCCGCATCCGCACGCAGGAGGTGGACGATGATGCGCTCTGAGCAGGGATTCGGGATTCGGCTCGCGGAGGCAGGATGCCGAAGCGAACAGCGGAGCTGGCCCGCAGGGCGAGCCGCGGATGCGGCGAGTCATTCGGGATTCGGAAAAGCGCGGCTGCGGCAGCTCGTGGTATTGGTCGCCATCGGACTGTTCACGGCACCGGCCTTCGCCCAGGGCACGCCCCACGCGGACAGCGGCGACACCGCATGGATGCTGGTCTCGTCCATGCTGGTGCTGATGATGACCATACCCGGCGCGGCGCTGTTCTACGGCGGCATGGTGCGCGCCAAGAACCTGCTCTCGGTGATGATGCAGTGCTTCTCCATCGCCGCGCTGGTGACCGTGCTGTGGGTGCTCTACGGCTACTCGCTGGCCTTCAGCACCGCAGGCATGCAGGCCGGCGTCACCAACTGGCATTCCATCATCGGCGGGCTGGACCGCGCGATGCTGGCCGGGCTCACGCCGGACGCACGCTACCAGACCATCCCGGAAAGCGTCTTCGTGATGTTCCAGCTCACCTTCGCGATCATCACGCCCGCGCTCATCGTCGGCGCCTTCGCCGAACGCATGAAGTTCAGCGCCATGCTGTGCTTCAGCGGTCTGTGGCTCACCTTCGCCTACCTGCCGGTGGCACACATGGTGTGGAGCGGCCCCGGCTCCTTGCTGGGCGACATGGGCGTGCTCGACTTCGCCGGCGGCACCGTGGTGCACATCAACGCCGGCATCGCCGGCCTGGTCGCCTGCCTGGTGATCGGCAAGCGCCGCGGCTGGCCGCACACGCACATGCCGCCGCACAACCTCGGCTACACCGTGATCGGCGCCAGCCTGCTGTGGCTGGGCTGGTTCGGCTTCAACGCCGGCTCGGCGACGGCCGCCAACGGCAGCGCCGGCATGGCGATGCTGGTGACGCAGATCGCCGCCGCCGCCGCCGCGATCGGCTGGACCGCGGTGGAGTGGGCCATCCACAAGCGCGCCAGCGTGCTGGGCATCGCCTCCGGCGCGGTGGCCGGGCTGGTCGCGGTGACACCCGCCGCCGGTACCTGCGGTCCCGGCGGCGCGCTGCTGATCGGCCTCGCCGCCGGCGTCATCTGCTTCTTCACCGCCACCCGGCTCAAGCACCGGCTGGGCTACGACGACACGCTGGACGTGTTCGGCGTGCACGCCATCGCCGGCATCGTCGGCGCCCTGCTCACCGGCCCGTTCGCCGCGCCGAAGCTGGGCGGCTTCGGCACGGTGGCGTCGCCGCTGCTGCAACTGTGGATCCAGGCCAAGGGCGTGGGCTTCACCATCGTGTGGAGCGCGGCGCTGAGCTGGGCGATCCTGAAACTCGTCGACCGCGTGGTCGGCCTGCGCGTGGATGCGGAGCAGGAGCAGATGGGGCTGGATATCGCCGAGCACGAGGAGCGGGCTTACAACTTGAGTTAGGGAGACTTCGACTTTTGTCCGTTATCCCAGCAAAAGCTCACTGCTATCCGGAATATCCGCCCCCTTTGTCCAGGCTCCAGGCGTCGCGGGCTTTCGCTTCAAACAACGAAGCGGGGCGACTTGAATTCGTACGGACGCCGGTTAGCGAGCCCCTCTCCCTTCGGGAGAGGGTGGCGACAGCCGGGAGAGGGTTCGGGCGAAGCGACATGTCGCGGCAAGTCCAAACCCTCTCCCCCGCCCCATCTCCCGGAGGGACCTGATTAGCGTCGAATCTCAGCTGTTGAGCGGGAGATGTTCAACCATGGCGTCTCCACCGAGAGGAAGACGCCATGTCGATGAACCGGGTGCAGTTTCAGAAGGGCTATTCGCTGCCGGCTT
>NZ_JACYXK010000020.1 GCF_014842975.1 Rhodanobacter sp. DHB23
CTTCACCGACTTGAGGAAACGTGCGTCCGGAAGAAGGGCAAGGTTGACGTGAAACCGCCAAGGATGGCGCTGCACGATCTATGAAAGCTATCGCGTAGCGCGAAAGATGTCGCTTCTCAACAGCCTGCTAGGCATGCCCATGGCCCTCACCGCCACCATCCACAAGGCCGAACTGTCGATCAGCGACATGGACCGGCACTACTACGCCACCCACGCGCTCACGCTCGCCCGGCATCCGTCGGAAACCGAGGAGCGGCTGATGGCGCGCCTGCTCGCGTTCGCGCTGTACGCCGACGAGCGGCTGGAATTCGGCAAGGGCCTCAGCGACACCGAGGAGCCGGCCCTGTGGCGCAAGGCCTATACCGGCGAGATCGAGCTGTGGATCGACGTCGGCCTGCCCGACGAGACGCGCCTGCGCAAGGCCTGCAACCAGTCGCGGCACGTCGTGGTGCTGGCCTATGGCGGCCACGCCGCCGACGTCTGGTGGAGCAAGACCGCCGGCGCGCTTGCGCGCCACGACAACCTCAGCGTGCTCGCCATCGGCCATGCCGACATGCAGCAACTGGCCGCCCTGTGCGAGCGCACCATGCGCCTGCAGTGCCTGATCCAGGACGGCGAGCTGCAGCTCATCGCCGGCGACCTCACGCTGCCGCTCCGCCCGGATATCCGCATGGGCGAGTACGCCGTCGCCTGATCCCGCCGTTCCATCCGGCGGAGCCTGGCCAAGGGGAACCTCGAATAACCCGTCATTACCTGCGCAGGCCGGAACCCAGTGACGTCCGAACCTTCGAAAGTCGCAGGCGCCGGATGACCCGCTGCGCCCGCCCCTGCCGGGGCCGCCCTGCGGGTGTTCTGCGCGCTACGCACTTGTCCCGCTTGCGTCGGGATGACCAGCGAGAGCGGGTTTTCGAGGTTATCCGCGGCGCGCGCTGCCGGTCCGGCCCCACCGGATGTTCGCTGGTGTCCGCGGCAGGCCTGCCGGGCGCGAAGTCCCGCCGAAAGAAAACAGACCCGTCGCAACCCAAAGCTGTCACCATGACTCCGCGGCGAATCCACGCCCGCAGGAGCGTTCCATGAAAGGCATGAACCAGAAAAAGGGCGACAAGAAGAAACCCCTGAAGACGGCCAAGGAAAAGAAAGCCGAGAAGGTCGCCAAGAAGGCCGCCAGGGTCTGACAGGGCGGCGTCGCGCACCGGTAGGTGCTGGCCTCAAGCCTCCATCTGCGCCGCCTCGCGCCCCTGCTGGCGGATGACGGCTTCCTCGCGCGCATCGATGATCGACTGCATCACGCTGTCGACGTCCACCGCGCCCTCGTCGAACGCGAAGTGGCCGGTCAGTTCGCTGTCCGGCCGCAGTTCGCCCTGCTCGAACAGCGCCCACATCTCCTCGGCGTAGTGCGTATCGAGCAATTCCGGCGCGAAGCGCGACAGGCTGATCGTGATGTTGCCCACGTCCCGCCGCAGCATGGTGCGCGCGGCATTGTTGCCGGCGGCGCTGACCACCTGGGGCAAGTCGATGATGACCGGGCCGTCGGCCGCCACCAGCACGTTGTATTCGGACAGGTCGCCATGGATCAGTCCCTCGCACAACATGCATGCGACCTGGCGCACCAGGAAACGATGGTGATCACGCGCCGTCTGCGCCGACAGTTCCACCTCGCCCAGCCGCGGCGCCGAACGGCCCTCGGCGTCGGTAAGCAACTCCATCACCAGCACGCCGCCAAAGTAGCCGTACGGTTGCGGCACCCGCACGCCCGCGGCCGCCAGTCGATACAGCGCATCCACCTCGGCGCTTTTCCAGGCCGCCTCGGCCTCCCTGCGCCCGAACTTGGTGGCCTTGCCCATCGCGCGCGCCTGGCGGCTGCCGCGCACCTTGCGCCCTTCCTGGTACTGCACGCGCTGCTGGAAGCTGCGCTGGGCCATGTCCTTGTAGACCTTGGCGCAACGCACCTCGTCGCCCGAGCGCACGACATAGACCGACGCCTCCTTGCCGCTTTTCAGCGGACGCAGGACCTCATCGATCACGCCATCGTCAACGAGTGCCTGCAGGCTGGCAGGGGATTTCATGCGTGGGAAGGCTCGCTGACGGAAAAGACCCGCCATTATGGCTGATGGGTCGTTATCAACCGACCGCACGCCACAACCGCCCGTCCGGGCCTGCCCCCGGCGCGCGCTGGCGCAGCGGAAGCCGTGCTTTCGCATCCTCATCGAGGCGGCCGCGGCCGAGAGCGGAGGCCATCCCGAAATCGCATCCTTGGATGCCTGTCAAACCCAGGCCGGCTCAACCCGCTCCCGTGTCGACGGGTTTCATTTGTCCTGAACCGCTTCGACCTGGATGCGGAGCGTCACCTTCATGTCCATGCCGAACGACTTGCCGCCGTCGAGTCCGAAGGCATCGCGCTCGAACGTCCCCAGCGCGTCGGCGCCGCAACGCAGCCGCGGCTTGAGCATGAAATCGGGGACGCACTTGAATCGATCGATGGCAAGTGTCAGCGGCCTGGTCACCCCGCGCATCGTCAACGTGCCGATGAGCCTGGTCGGCACGCCGTCGACGAAATCCGCGAGCGTGCCCCGATAGCGCGCCGTCGGATATTTCTCCACGAAGAAGGTGCCGCACTCCGTCTGGCACATCGGCGCCTTGGCGCCCAGCATCACCTTGTCCAACGCCGGGTTGCCGAAATCGATGCTGGCGATGTCGACGGTGACATCCACCGTGCCGGTCCCGGCCGCCGTGTCGAGCGTGGCGGTGCCGGTACTGTGATCGAACTTGCCGCGCCAGACCGACAGGCCCATGTGATCGGCCTCGAAGCTGGGGTAGGTGTGGTCCGGGTCGAGGGTGAAATGCACCGGCGCGGGCATGGCCGTGGCCGGGATGGCTGCCAGCAGCAGCACAAGCATGGGAAGACGCATGGTGGGTTTCTCCCTGGGTGATGCGGTTGATCGTGGCCGGCCGGGTGCCGGCTTCGGAGTGACGACGAATGGCGGTGATGCGGATCGACACGTCGCACGGCCCGAACGCGCCGGCTACGCCACCCGACGCCCCCGGTTCGACTGCTGCGCCTCGCGGATCAGGGAATAGACCTGCCTGACACCCGGGATCATTTCGAAAGACGGCGGCTGCCGATTACGCATTCCAGGCCACGAACTGCCACCAGGCCACGAGGATGGCCCGGTACCCGAACCAAACGTGATGGTGCCGCTACCGTCCGGCCGCTCGCTCAGGGACATGTCGGCGACGCCCTCCAGCGCCAGGCTCTTGACGCGACGGCCAAACAAGCCATCGACGATGATCACGCGCTGATCGGTCACGCCATAGTCGGCATGGGCGCGCCGAAGCGAATCCACGAAAAAGCGGCCCACGATGATGTAGAGGCCCATCAGCACGAACGGGATGCCCCACAGCTTCATGAAAAGCGGGGCTTTCCCGATTGCGGTCACGGAAAACTCCCAGAAGAACGCAAAACCTCCCCACATCAGGCTGAAAGGCACCATCAGCCAGTCGCTGGAACGGAAGCGCAGCCCCTGCCCGGGCACGCCAGCCCACAACAATCGCTCGTCGCGCCCCAGTTCGGGCCGGAGCTTCTGCTCGGTCGAAAATGTCACGTCCTTCCCCCTGATGGCCCCATCGCCGGAGTATCCCATTCAACCCGGGCTGCGGCGCTACCGCTCCGGCCAATGCCACGCGGGCTGGTCCAGCATGCCCTGCCCGCTCACCACCGTCTGGCTCAACTCCTTTTCCAGCCGGATGGTGTGGCAATGCGGCTGGTCCTCGAGCGCCGCGATCAGGCGCGGCGCGTGCGACACCACCCACACCTGCGTGCGCGTGGCCGCATTGGCGATCAGGCGCGCCAGCGGCGGCAGCAGATCGGGATGCAGGCTGGTCTCCGGTTCGTTGAGCACCATCAGCGGCGGCGGTCGCGACGTGTGCAGCGCGGCGATCCACAGCAGGTAGCGCAGCGTGCCGTCGGAGAGTTCCGCGGCCGACAGCGGGCGCAGCAGCCCGTGCTGCGAGAAGTGCAGCAGGAAGCGGCCGTCCGTGTTGCCCACTTTGACTTCCGCGCCCGGGAACGCATCCGCGACCGCGGCATCGAGCGCACCCGCATCGCCGATTTCGCGGATCGTCTGCCACGCGGCGGCGACGTCGCGGCCGTCGTGGCTCAACACCGGCGTGCGCGTGGCGAGCTGCGGCAGGCGCGCGGGCGCGTCCGCGTCCGAACGGAAATGGTCGTAGAAGCGCCAGCCGCGTATCGTCTCGCGCAGGGTCAGCACCTCGGGCGCGCTCTGCGCATCGGCGATCTGGCCGAACAGGCTCTCGAACGGATTGAGGTGCTGGTGGATCACCCGCCAGCCGCGCCCGTCGCGCACGCGCGCCATGCCGCCGTCCCGGTCGACCAGCGTGCCCGCCGCACGCAGGAACGGACCGTTCCAGATCGCCTCGCGCTTGATCTGCGGATCGAGCGCGAAGGCGCTGGACGACGGTTCCGGGTAGCCGAGGTCCACGGCATAGCCGAGGTCGTCGCTGGCAAACCCCAGGCACAGGCGCACGGACTCCTGCCGCGGGCCGCCCTGCACCGGCACCTCGCCGCGGCGCATCGCGCGGCTGATCGTCTCCGGCCCCGCCCACAGCGCCGAACCCAGGCCGCCCTCGCGCGCGAGCGCCGGCACGATGCCCGCCTGCGCGGACTCGGCGAGCAGGCGCAGTGCGCGGTACAGGTTCGACTTGCCGCTGCCGTTCGCGCCGACCACGAGGTTGAGCCGTCCCAGCGGCACGATCAGCTCGCGCAGCGAGCGGTAGTTCGCAACGGCCAGTGTCGTCAGCATGGGCGGTTCCTTCGCGCGGACCAGCGGCAACTTTAGAACGGCGCCCGGCGCGCGGCCAGGACCGGATCGGGCACCGTCATCGTGAACGTCCACGCGGAGCCGGCGCCGATTTCCACGAAAGGATCCGACAGGCGGCGGCGAGGAATGCAATCGGGGCGCTCGGCTCCGCCGCCTTCGTGCAGAACGCGGGAGGCATGCGGTACCGGCGGATAGCCGCAACGAAAGCCGCCAGCGCCAGCACGGGAACGGCCTCGCGATACCGGGCGCTACGCTTCTTCGGGAACAGCATGGCGGACAGGGCGAGTATCGACAGGGTATCCGTCATCACGCCGACTTCGAGAAGTGCACCGTGCCCCGCTTCCAGCAGACTGACGCATGAGACCGTTGCCGTTATGCTCCCCGGCACAGGCGTCATCGGCGAACGATGAAAGCGCAACCGGGGAGGCCCACGTGACCATGCATCGATTCCGGCGTGCAGTCGTCGCCTTGTTTGCAGCGACCATCGGGCTCGCAGGCATTGCCCTGACGTGCCAGGCCGGCACCGTGCCGAAACCGGCCGATCATCCCTGGCTGCTCAAGGCCGACCGCGTTTTCGATGCGCGCAGCGAACAGGCGCATGCCGGCTGGGTGGTGCTGGTGCAGGGCGACAAGATCGCCGCCGTGGGACCGGCCTCGCAAGTGAATGTGCCGGCCGGCACGCAAACCATCACCCTTGCGGGCACCACCCTGCTGCCCGGCCTGATCGACGCGCACTCGCACATCTTCCTGCACCCGTACAACGAAACCCTGTGGAACGACCAGGTGCTGAAGGAGACGCTGCCCTATCGCACCATCGAAGCAGTGCAGCACGTGCACGACACGCTGATGGCCGGCTTCACCGCCCTGCGCGACCTGGGCACGGAAGGCGCGGGCTATGCGGACGTCGACGTGCAGCGCGCGATCGACCAGGGCCTGATCCCGGGCCCGCACCTGTTCGTCGCCACGCGCGCCACCATCGCCGCGCACTGCTACGGTCCGGGCCCGCTGGGCTTCCGCGCCGACCTGGATCTGCCGCAAGGCGGCATCCCGGTCAGCGGCGTCGCGCAGATGATCGACGCCGTGCGCGACCAGGCTGGCCACGGCGCGGACTGGATCAAGCTCTACGCCGACTACCACTGCGGCAAGAGCAAGGGCGCCGTGCCCACGTTCACCCAGGAGGAATTGAACGCCGCGGTGGAAACCGCGCACTCGATGAACCTGCCGGTCGCCGTGCATTCCACCACCCCCGAAGGCATGCGCCGGTCGGTGCTGGCCGGCGTCGACACCATCGAGCATGCCTACGGCGGCACGCGCGAGGTGTTCGAACTCATGAAGCAGCACAACGTCGCCTACATGCCCACGCTCGAAGCGGAAGCGGCCTACGCCGGATACTTCCACGGCTGGAAGCCCGGCCTGCCGCCCACCGCCGACATGCAGCAGGCGGCGAACGCCTTCAGGCTGGCCATGCAGGCCGGCGTCACCATCGGCTCGGGCAGCGACGTGGGCGTGTTCATGCACGGCACCAACTACAAGGAGCTGGAGTGGATGGTGCGCGACGGCATGTCGCCTGCGCGCGCACTGCTTGCCGCCACGGCCGTCGATGCGAAGGTCCTGCGCCAGCAGGACCGCTTCGGTCAACTGAAGGCCGGCCTCGACGCCGACATCATCGCCGTCCAGGGCGACCCGACGGTGGACATCAGCGCCATCGAGCACGTGCCTTTCGTGATGAAGGGCGGCGCCATCTACAAGCAGCCGCAGTAGCCGGGCAGGCTCGACCGGCTGCGTTCAAGCAAGGCCGCAAGGCCAGCATCGACTTCCTGCAACGCAGGCCTCAGGGAAAGTGCCCCCTGCCACTGCCTGATGCCGATACCCTCACGCACCTGCCACCTGCGTCGCCCACCGCGCAGCGCGAGCGGCTTACCCGCGTAACTTCGCCGTGCAGTTGTCGGCATCACTGGCCAGCCCTGGGCAGCCGATGAAGGCTTGCCCCGGGCCGTGGATTGCATGGACCGGCAACCCCGGCAACGCGCAGGGTGCCACACCCATCCCGCCATCCGCTCAGCCCGGACCGAACACGCCGGACAACACCATCACCGACCCGACGACAGACACGGTCCAGACCAGCGTGCGCAGGTAGGGAATGCCAGCCGCATAGACCGGCAGGTAGACGACGCGCGCCCAGAAGTAGAGTTCCGCGCCCAGCGCCGTCCTGGCACCGGTGCGCTGCCCCACCACGACCACCAGCACGGCGGCGGCGAAGAACGCGAAGGTCTCCAGGAAATTGCGGCTGGCGCGGTCCACCCGCGCGGCCACCCCGGTCAGCGGCACCGCCTCGTCGCGATTGCCCGCGTTCCAGGCCATGCCACGCTGTCCCAGCGACAGCAGCGTGGCCAGCAACAGGTAGACCAGCCCCAGCGCTGTCGACCACCCCAGCATCTTCAGTTCGACCGGCATGTCGCACCTCCCCGACTGGACCAGGCGACATGATGCGCCGAAGGATCGCCCGGCACTATCCGCAAGCTCCACCACGGGATTCCGGTGAAAGGCGCGTCCTCAAGTACCTGACGGCCGCCGATGACGCCACGCACGCGGCGGTCGTCATCGAGGTCGAGCAGGCGATCTCCGGAATGGATCAGGCAGGGGTGACGGATCGCCTGGCGTAGCCCATCCCCCTTGTCCTTACTTGGGAGGATCGTAGTTGGGCTTTTCCTCCTCGCCCTTCTCCACCCGCGCCAGCGTCGCCTTCAGCCGGGCCAGCTGCTCTGGATCCTTTGTCGTGATGAGCAGTTTCTTGAGTATCGCCACGTAGGCGGTCCTCATCGCGTCAGCCGCAGGCACGGCAATATCCGGTTTGACACCGACATGCTCCCAGTTCGTATGCGTGACGGGGTTGACGGCACGGCCCACCGGAATGAAGGCGACGAAACCGTGGCCCAGGGCGAAGACATCGCCGGGATTGGCGCCGCCGCCCGTGCCTGCACCGACCAGCGTGGCCCGCTTCTGCGTCTGGAAATCGTAGGCGCATTCTTCGCCGCCGGAGAACGTGAGCGCAGACGTCAGCACGTACACGGGCTTGGTATAGCGCGGCCCGCCGACGGCAGACGTCCAGAACTGCTGGGTCCTGTCGCCTTTGCGCCAGTACAGGTCGTTGAGGTGGCGACTGTCGCCTTCGGCGAAGAAGTAGCTGAGCAAGGTGGCGACCGCGGCAGGATCGCCGCCGCCGTTCTTCCGCAGGTCGATGATCAGTGCATCGCTTCCGGCAACCAGGTTCATCGCGGCGGCATACCCGCTCGCCACGAAGTCGGCCGGCAGGAAGCCGCGGATGTCCAGGTAAGCCACGTTGCCCGGGAGTCGTTCCACCTTGGCGATGCCGTAGCCGTACTGGCTCGCCATCGTCCGCTGCTCGTCGATCTGTTTC
This sequence comes from Rhodanobacter sp. DHB23, assembly GCF_014842975.1. Classification (GTDB taxonomy): domain Bacteria; phylum Pseudomonadota; class Gammaproteobacteria; order Xanthomonadales; family Rhodanobacteraceae; genus Rhodanobacter_A. The sequence continues at coordinate 8,257 of NZ_JACYXK010000020.1, forward strand.
GGCGTAAGCGCCGAGTCGTCGTTTTCGTCCGGCTTGAACGTAGGGTCATACCTGATCCGCAGGTGCCGATCCATCCCGACCGACTGCAGGTCATGGGTCAATGCTTCGGCAAACGTGTCGGTCGTTGCGTCGTGCTCGTAGGCATGGCCAGCGACCTTCGCATCGAGTGCGGCAGCCACCTTGCCGGCGACGTCGGGAAACACGTAGTTCGCCTGCAGCTGCTTGCCGAGACTCGCAACAACTGCCTGGCGCGTGGATGCGTCGACCGGCCCGGCGGATGGGGCCACCTGCGCAACCGCCACGGCGAGGGGCGCCAGCGACAACACGCAGGACGTAAGGACGCGACAAAAGCGCATGAATGCTCTCCTTGTAAAACAGCCTTTGATGGAAACCCCGCGCAGCACTGCCGCCTTGGTTCGCCGCCGACGCGACGCGGACGACATGTGACCGCACTAAGCGCGGTACAGTATCGAAAATGTCGCATGTAATGTTGTCGATGACGCAATCTTGTGACTTTACGAATGAAAACATCAAAACATGGAGATTAAGCGTTGCGAAACCATGCGATAGACGGCATCGACCGCAAAATCCTCGGTGTCCTGCAGGCGGACGGACGGGCGAGCTTTCGCGAGCTGGGTGCGCAGGTCAATCTCAGCCCGAACGCCACGGCGGAACGCGTCGCGCGCCTGCAGGAGCGCGGCATCATCACCGGGTTCCAGGCCAACGTCTCGATGGAAGCCATGGGCTTCGGACTGCAGGTGTTCATCGACGTGAAGCTCCAGCCAGGCGCCAGCATGGAGGCGTTCGAACAAGTCCTGCAAAGCATCGACGTCGTCCACGACGCCGTGTCGCTGACGGGTTCGTTCGACGCGCGCCTGCGCGTCGCCTGCAGGGACACCGCACATCTCGGGGAACTCGTCGAATTGCTGCGCTCGGGCGCAGGCGTGCAGGAAACCAGCAGCTCGGTCATCTGCCGCTCCCTGGACGTGACGGGGCGGGTTGGCATGGCTGGGAAAACAGCGCCTGCAGCAAAGAAGAAATAGCTGCCGTTGCTTGTAGCGGGTCCCGCCAGGGCCGTCGTCGACAACGGGGCGGCAAGCAACCCTCAGTCCGGTGGTCGGCCAGCTGGCAATGCTGGTCAGCCCAGTTGCGCTGCGCGTCGGGACCCGACACCAAAGGCACCACTGCACGCTTTCCCGTTTTGAAGGAAGGTCTCATCAATCGGCCTTCTGCTCGTCATTCCTGCGAGCGTTGAACAGCCCAAGGCTGGCCCCGAAGGAGCAAGCGTGGCGAGTCATCCAGTGCCGTTGCGTTCAATGATCTGAAGACGCTGGATCCCAGCCTCCGCTCACTGCTGTCCGGAATACTTCGCAAGTGATCCACTCCCCTCTCCCTCCGGGAGAGGGGCTGGGGGTGAGGGTTCGGACTTGCGGCAACGTTTCGCTCCGCCCGAACCCTCACCCGCCTGCCGGCACCCTCTCCCGAAGGGAGAGGGATTCACCCGTACGGGTTTGCGCGAATTCAAGTCGCCAGGCTTCGTTGCCCGAAGCGAAAGCCCGCGCTGCCTGAAGTTCGCGAACTGGAACATCGGATATCCCGGACAGCACTGAGCCTCCGCTGGGATGACGAGCAAAATCAGAGTCCCCCTGACATGGCCGGCGCCGGCTTCCTGCAACGCATGCTTCAAGGCGCCGCCCGCGCTTATCCAGGGCCCGATCCGGAACTCCACTTCGATCCCCGTGGTCAACGCCAGGGCGTACCGATGTGGGCGCGATTCGAAAGGGGATCCGATGAAGAAGCAGACAGGCAAGGCCGCTGTCGTTGCCGCAAGTTTGCTGCTTGCGATGCAGGCCTTCGGGGTGGACGCGGCCAGCGCATCCGGCGCGGATCCGGATGTGGCGGCGCTGCATGCCCTGTGGAATGCCTACGAGCACGCCGTGGCAACGAAGGACTCCCCGGCATTACTGCGCCTGTACGTGAGTGCGGACGCACCCGTGAGGGGCGGCTTCGCCCCCAGTTCCTATGCGCTCGTCACGGCCGCCAACAAGCAGCCCGTGCCGCGCACCCTGCTGATTACCGCCAAGGAAGACGTCGTCGGCGAGGTGAAACTTCCGCCCGACCGGATCGAAAACCTCGACATCCATTCCGACGGCGAGGTCGGGTCGGTCTCCTTCGACTACAGGGCGAAGGTGGGGCACGGACGCATCGTCTGGACAACGGTCCTTACAAACGATGGATGGAAAATCGCTTCCGTCGTCTATTCGATCAACCTGCCTGCGGCGGATCGCGCGGGAACCGCTGGCTGAAGTAGCCAACATAAAGCCTGCCCCGGCTCGTTCGAGGGCGCCCGGACCACGTCCGGGCGCCCTCACCTCTTGCCTAGGCGCTCGACGCAGCCAAGGGTCACGACCAGCCTCCCCCTCAAAGCGAACCTGACCCTGCTCTCCCCGCCGTCGATATCAACTGCGCTTCTTCGCAGTCAGATAAACCAGCCCCTTGTCGCGCTTGCCCACCGCAATCACGGTCACCACCACGACCTTGTCGTCCACCTGGTAGACGAGTCGATAGCCGGCCGTGCGCAATTTGATCTTGTAGCAATCCGGCAGGCCATGCAGGCGCGCGGATGGGACGTGCGGCTGTTCCAGCCGCTCGGCCAGCTTGCGTTTCATCTGCTCGCGGATGGCTGGCGCCAGCTTGCGCCATTCCTTCAGCGCCGACTCGACGAACGCCAGGCTATAGCTCATCGAGCTTGACCTTCACGCGCTTCTCGCCGCTGCGCGCGCGCACCAGTTCGGCCAGCTCCAGGTCTTCCAGTCGCTCCAGCAGGCGCTGGTACGTCTCGGCCGGCACCAGATAGGCACTGGGCTTGTTGTGCACCAGCACCGCGACCGACTCGCCGTCGGCCGCCTCGATCACGGCACTGGGATTGCGCTTGAGCTCGGTGATGCTGATGCTCGCGCCGGCAAGGATGGTTTCCATATTCGCCTCCAAATATGGAGACGAATATGGCACGAACGGCTACCGGCATCAATCCGGCATGCCGGCCATTCGCTGCCCCCGGACAAACCGCAAACGACCGAGACCAGACACGCCAGCGCTCCGCAGCCGGCCATCCGGATCGCGCGGAAAGGCAAAATACGTCTCGCCCTGCATGTCACCTGTGGCTCGCCACCGGGCTTCCCGGCAATGGCACGCCCGCCGGAATTGAAGCCAGGCGGAAGCACGCCACAACGGGTCCAGGGGCTGGACTCGACGCTCGCGCATCGGTGAGCATAAGAACCAGATGCCCGCCTTCCCCACGACGCCCGAAGAACTGCTGCAGCTGCTGCCCGACGCGGTGGTGCAAACGGACGCACGGTGGGTCATCACCTACCTCAATCCTGCCTGGCACAAGCTCACGGGCCATCCGGTGGACGGGACGCTCGGCCGGTCCCTGCTGGACTTCGTGCATCCCGACGACACCGGAGCCCTGCGGGCGGGCATGCCGGTGTTCCGCTTGCGCTTCGCCAACTCGGAGCATCGCTGGATGCGCCTGCAGTTGCATCCGAAGACCGACGCCGCGGATCGCGTGGTCAGTCGCCAGGGTGTCCTGATCGAGATCACCGAGATCGGCGAGCAGGTCCTGATGGAGGACCGCCAGCGCTTCCTGCGGCTGCTGGAAACCATCGACGGCGTGGTCTGGGAAGCGGAGCTTGGCGTGGGCAATACCTTCCTCAGCCCGCAGGTCGAGCGCCTCTTCGGCTACTCCGTGGAAGAGTGGCGGGCCGACCCGGGCTTCTGGCGGGCGCACGTGCACCCCGACGACCTGGCCGAGGCGCTGGTCATCGACGATGCCGCGTACTACGCCACGCACAGCTATGCGTACGAGATGAGCTACCGGCTGATCGCCAAGTCCGGCGACGTCGTCTGGGTGCGCGACCTGTGCCGCGTGGACGTCGAGCCTGGCCGTCCGAACCGCATGATCGGCCTGATGATCGACGTGACCGAGCAGAAAAGCACCGAACTCGAACTGGTGCAGTCCGACAACCGCTATGCGCTCGCCACCCGCGGCTCCAACGATGGCATCTGGGACTGGAACCTGCAGACGGGCGTGCTGCACGTGTCCCAGCGCTTCAACGAGATCGTCGGGCAGGACGGCAGCGGCCACCTGCACGAAGACGGCTGGCGGTTCCTGCAGCAGCTCATCGATCCCGACGACCACGAGCGCGTCGAGGCCGCCTACCGCAGGCACCTGTCGAGCGACCACCCGAACTTCTCCGTGGATTTCCGCGCCCGCCATGGCTCGGGGCGGCTGGTATGGCTCAACTGGCGCGGCATCGCCCAGTTCGAGAACGGCATCGCCGTGCGCATGGCCGGGTCGCTGAGCGACCTGGCGGAACGCAGCAGCTCGTACGACGCCCTGACCAACCTGCCCGGCCGACCGCTGTTCCGCGACCGCCTCGAACACGCCATCGCGCTGCACCGCGACGGCGCCCCGAAAGGCGGCGACGCGTCGTCACAGCGGGACACCACCATGTTCGCCGTGCTGCTGCTCGACCTCGACCGCTTCAAGGCCGTCAACGACACCCTCGGGCACCATGTGGGCGACCAGTTGCTGCAGCAGGTGGCGCGCCGGCTCGAATCCTGCGTGCGGGCCATCGACCTGGTCGCCCGCATGAGCGGCGACGAATTCAACGTGCTGCTCGAATCCATCGATCCCGCGGGCGCCGCCGAGCGGGCCCGGCAGATGGCCAGCGCCCTCGCGGCGCCCTATCGGATCGGCCCGCACACCGTGACCTGCGGCGCAAGCATCGGGGTGGTCAGCAGCCAGGCCGGCTTCGCGACCACCGACGACTACCTGCGCGCCGCGGACGCCGCCATGTACCAGGCCAAGAGCCATGCGCTGGGCGTGTACGTTTTCTCGGGGGATGGGGACGCAAGCTGACTGTGACCGGCTCACTTCCGGCGGAGATATAAGTGAATCCGGCCCGGTAACGGTTTAACTGCTTCCATCGTGTCATCTATCGAATGCGATGAAGGTTCAACAACGCATGTTGAAAGATGCCGGGGTCTCCAAGTCCTGTCGCCAGGATTACTGAGCCGCCTGGAAGCCACAGAACTGCAGAATATTCGCTGCCGACCAGCCCGGGACCGCTCCATGTATCACAAACGCGGATTCCATTGTTGGCCTGATACCGCATCGGCGTGCGCAGTTTGCCTCGAAGCATTTTGTCGGCGAACGCATCGCAAGCGCGATGGAATTTCGTCATATCTCCCAGCAAGCTGCCAGGAATTGCATAGATGTAAAGGTATTCCTGATTCTGACTCACATTTCCGTCGGCCGTATACAGCAACGCACCGATTCCCGGGTGCGCGAGCTTCATCCCTTGAACATCAAATTTAAGCCCGAATGCGATTTCAGGATCACCAAGAGTACCGTCCCAAGTGACGGTAGACAGATACTTCTTTAGCTCTCCGAGCTTACCCGGCGCGCCTCCCGAATAACTAATCATAACCCCCAATACGTTATTTCCCTTTTTTACATGCAGCCACCAACCGTCCCAGCTCCCGCCATCACTACTGCGGTTTCGTCTGTAAAGTGTTCCGACAAGGCTGTCGTTGCTAAATTTCTCGCTCGGATCAGGATATAAAGCCATTTGCGTGGCATTTTTGGTTAAATCATGTTCTATCGAGCCAGATACAATAGCCACCACTATCTGCCGACTTGCGCTGGTGCTTGTCGTACCGAAAGGAGCGATAACAACATCGTCCGGCAGCTCCATCGTGACTCCGGTGCCAGGTACAGCGGTCTTTAACGGCGCGACCGCGCCACCACTCATCGCAAAAATTGCGACTGACGTCAAACAAGCCGCAATGGCTATTGCAACTCTTACTTTACGCATACTCGCCCCGGCTCCAGATGCTGCCACAAATTCATACGACACTCACCTTCTACATTAGGTCCGCATCGAGTCAAAACCACCACTCATGCCCAACAAATAAGAGTTACCAAATACTGGCAAAAGCCGGCCAAGAACGAGAAAGGCCTGGGAAGATTTCCGACTAAATTTCACCCGAAACCCGGGACAGGTCAGATTTCTCAAAAGCATCAAAGGAAAGCCACCCACCCTTGCCTGAAGATTAATCGCTTCCGCCCCGTTATCCAGTCAAGCGCGTGTCCGTTCCATGCCATCCTGGATGGCCTTCTTGAGCGTATCCAGGTCGATATCCTTGAGCGCCTTGAGCTTGATGCAGTAGCCGGTGACATTCGCCTTGCCGATCGAGTCGCCGTACGTGTCCTGCAGATACTTCTTGTCGTCCATGCCCATGATGTAGACCGACAGCCCCGCCGAGTTGGCGCTGATCCCTGCCTGAAACACTTCCTTGGTCTTGCCGTTGGCGTATTGCTTGCCCAGCGTGCCGTAGCCGATGCACGGGTTGGAGACAATCTTGCCGTTTTCGTCCTTGCCGTCGAGGAACCACAGCTTGCACTCCGGATTCATGTCGAGAATGGCGCCATGGAGCTTCCGCATATCGCCCCGCTTTGGCTCCGGCAGGGCTTCGAGATAGCGGCTGATCTGAGCCTTCGTCGTCATGGTGCGCCTCCGGTGGGCTTGGTCCTGCGCATGGCTATCGAAACATACGGATAACGGGACGGGGATGCGTAGTCTTGGAACGGCTGCTGTGGGAGCGGGCACCCAGGGTGAGTCACAACTCGCCAGAAGTCGAATTGACGCCCAACTCAACTATGGCCTGCAAAAGCTGAGTCGCCTTGCCGATTAGAGGCCCTGCCATTGGATCCGACTGCATCAGATTGAGCGGGCCTTCGCCGAAATACAGGCCGTCGGAAACAAGGAACGTCATTCGGACGTTGCCTTTTTTCGGCGGCGGCAGTCGCCCCTTTTCCCAAGGGCCAATCCTGTCCACGATAGGCTGTGCCACCTTCAGCATGTCGTGCGCCAGCTTCTCAACCGGATGCCCAGCCCCCTCGAAGATCGCGATCTTGCCGGACTGATTCAGATAGCGGACGCCACCTTCCGCGAAGACGGCGAGCACATCCAGTCCATGCTGCAACTGCACCTCAACAATTACGGCAAGGGTCTTTTTTGTCGGTACCAAAGCGCCAGCAGCACGCAATCTTCCATACGCCAAGGCGCGAACTCTTCCCTCCTGGGTTTCGTCCATGGCGAGGCTCTGTAGTGCAACGCTGTCGGGATGCTCCGCAAGCAAATTGGACCACGGTTCGTTCGACCGAGCGGTGTCTCCTGGCGCAAAAAGCTTGATGTCGTCGCAGAACAGCAAGTTGTAGAAGAAATTGGTCTGCGACTTGTCGAATGGGTGGTAGAGCCCAGTTCCCCGACCGCCGTCCGATGGTTGCTCAGCTGTCGCTGTCTTTTCCTCTCCCGGCTCCGAATTGGTTCCAGCCGACTTGGCGCCGAGCGATGATTTCAGCTTATCAATCCAACTCATCTATCCATCCCCAGTGTGTGGCGTGCCAGTTCCTACGTCATGTCCGCCATGGTCGAAAGTTGATGGCTCAGGATTGTCGACCTGCGCAGAAATCCAGTCCCCCGTTGCAGCTCAGAAGCACTATCGAACACTCGTGCGCCAGCATTCGCGGCAACATATATTTGGGTTTGGTCCTGCGCCTGACTATCGAAACATACGGATAACGGGACGGGGATGCGTAGTCTTGGAACGGCTGCCTTGATCGTACCCGGCCCTTCGAAGCATCCTCGGTCGCGGCCATGGGTGCAAGGGCAGCCTGCGGCTAGGGACGGACGGTCAACCTGGAGTTAAGCGGCGCATATAGGCGAGTGCTTAATTGTGCTCATATGCCTCCTCGGTAGTGCCAAAGGCGTACTCATGAAATTTAGGGCCGTTGGCATCAACAACGAGACTTGGCTTATCCGCATCGTCGGTGAAGGCAATAAATGGCCTGTAGGTGCGACCTCCACATTCGATCTCGCCTTGATCAAAGAGCATTGACAAGTCAAAGCTGAATTCGCCGCAAACGGACTTTGCCACCTCGTCAGGAATGTGGTGCTTCTTCAACGTATCTCGCAACGAGGCAATCCACTGACGCTGGAAATTAGCGCAGAGCGATTCAAGCTTTTCATAGTGCGCATTGCTCATTTATCGCTTCCTTTGATCTCGTATCGTAACGTCATTCGCGGCATCCGACTAACAGTCAGATATAAAGGACGGAGAGCTATGACCCCTGAGCGGCCGTTTCGGGTCGGAAGCAGGCTTCAAGCCTTATTTTCATTGGCGATCTTGGCGTCAATAAGTTTTATTATCAGTAATGCTTTCTCGCGTGTTTCCGGCGAGGAATCGGCCAACTTTTCGGCGGCGATTTGTGCCTCCCGATAATCTTTGTAGTGAATTAAAACCTTTGCGTGAAACAGCAAAACGAACGAAGCGTTCGGTCGCGTCTTCAGATAGGCAGACGTATACTCCCGCAGTTCCGCAAACCTCTCGCGCTCCCAAAGGTCTTTCATATGATTGTACGGTGACACTTGGGTCTGCGCCTTGATGCGCGAGTAGTTACAGTACCCGGCGGCAAGAAAAATGGCCATCAGCAGCGCTGTGATGATCCAAAGATGTAATTGGATTGCGTGTAGTTCAGCTTCCATAGCTCCCCCAATCTCTGTTAAACGAACCCTTCAAGCTTCTTGGCATAACCGTCCGGCAGCAACGTCCAGCCATTCAACGTGTATCACCCGTTGTGACATCAAGGCTACGGCTCTGGTGCGTGATCTGTGCCGTTTTGTGCCACCCCCAGATACACGGATGAAGCGGCCAGCGGGCACTTTCAATGTCAGCTTTGGGTCGGACTCGGCTCCTTCGGAGCATCCTCGGTCGCGGCCATGGGCGCAAGGGCTGCCCGCGGCCAGAAGCGGACGTCCAACTCCATGGTTTGGATGGAGTGCCTCGCAGCTCTGGATCGAGCGCCTGGGGCAAAAGCGTCATGCATCCGGGGTTGGTCGGAAGTCACTTACGGACCGGTTAGGCTTTCGTGACTGACACGGTGAGCCCTGCGGCAAGAAGCACCATGAAGACACAAACGCTAATGTACAGAAGCCTGCTTGCTTGAGTGCGAGCCTCCAACGCGCGGCTAGAAAGCTTGCACCCATCGAACGCCGAATCCTTTGTGCCGCTGAGCACAAGGTATGCAGCTCGAAGATTAGAGGTGCGCATTAATCGCTTTTCGCGAGCGCGAGAAAGGACTTGCGGATTGTCCCGGGCAAGGATGCGTGAAAGCTTGAACAAAGAAACGTAGTACCAGATGGCGACAGCGAAGGCGATGGGCACCATGGCGGCAAATACGATATCGATGATGTTCATGCTCACTGAGCCGCCTCCTTGATGACAAGCTAAAACTGCTGGTGTCCGCTTCGGGTCGGAAGCGGACGTTGCTTTGAAAGCGCCCAGCTCAACGCCTCCCTAGCCAGGGAGGCTAACCACTGGCTTGAAGCCGCCAAAGATCATGCGCTTGCCATCGAAAGGACAGTCAGCGGCGGCTTTCATGCGCGGGTCTTGCATAAATTTCGCCATGCCGGCATCGCGAGCGACCTTGTCGGGCCACTCCACCCAGGAAAACACCACGGATTCATCCTGTGTCGCCTGCACAGCGCGGCGAAAGTCGGTGAGCTTGCCATCGGGCACGTTGTCGCCCCAGCACTCCACCACCCGGATAGCGCCATACTCCACGAAAATAGCGTCAAGGGTGCGGGCGTGCTCGATAAACTTCTCGCGGTTGACGTTGGGTACGGCGATCACGAAACCATCGATGTAGGACATGATTGTCTCCTTGGCGTGAAGCGTGGCCGGTATGGTCACCTTCATGCGTGCGACGAATGAGCGTCTACGGGATCGACACGGGGCCTCTTGAGAAGCTGTCCGCTTTGGTCGAAAGCGGACATACCGTAGTCTCCCATGAAAGAACCACGTCCTCATAAGGATCAGCCGCCAGCGGAGCTGGAACCGGCCGGGTCACCCTTCCACCGATAAACGGTCGGATGTGCCTCTTCGGGCAGCTTGGCCATGATCGCCTTGGCATTGAACGGAGCCGGCCCGTTGATGCCCAGCGTTTTCGTGAATTCGTTGAACAGCGAGATCGTCTTGTAGGTGCTATGGAGCGCTGCATAGACTCCCGTTGTCCGCCCCTGCTGCGCCTCCTGTCCGTAGACGGTCAGCAGTGCCAACTCATCAGATTTGGCGGCAGCCAAGGGAAAGAGGAACGCTTCTTCCGCGACGTAGCCGTCCTTCACTCCAATGCGATAGAGCACGACTATTTTCTTGTCGTCGACGTGGCCAAGAAAGACGCACGTTTTCCAATTCGTACCGTCGTCCGCGCAACTGATGGGTACGCCACCAGGGGTGATCTTCTTGGCCACTTGTTCAAGGTCGATGTTGTCCATGCTCAGTCCCGAAGGCTGCTTGTAGCTTCGGATCACCACTAGAGGATGGTCTTCAGAACTGTCCCTGGTCGTTACCTCGAACATGGCGCCCTGATTTTGCGCGGGCGTGCCATCGTCGCTCATCCGTTTCCACGAAGCAGGGACCTGATACGTGACAGGCGCCGGTGCGGACGCGCCGGCCCTTGCAGGTGCCGAACAACTGAGCACGCAGGACAGCGCTGCAATTCCGATGACGTTCTTCAATCAGCACCTCCTGGTGCCTTGCGAGCCGTAATGGCGGGCCCGGGTCAGAAACGGACGCTACCCACCAAAGCTATTGGCTGATAGCCGGCTGACCTGGGATGCAGCTCAGCGCGTCTCGCGCCAGCATTGCTCTCATCACACCGCATTCGATTTCTCGCCCGGGCGCAGCCAGAGGCTGAGGGCAACCACCGCGAGTACCAGCAGCAGGATTCCCAGAAAGAGCTTACCCAGCAAGGCCGTGCCGGCGCGGGACTGTTGACCATGATCGAGGCGGAAGACATCGTCGTTGAAGTTCAGGGCCGAGACTGTCGGATGGCCCACTTCGTAGGCGATCGGAACCTGTTTGTTCGTGCGTGCGTACACGACATCGGGATCATTGGAACGGCCGCCGATACGTGCGTAGCCATGGATGGGCTTGGACGTGCCGTCCGCGCCAGCCGCCGGCGCGAACGCGTATTCCACGTAGATGCTGCAAGACCGCTTTCCGCAGCCGCCGTTGTAGATGCGGACCACGTCCGCCGTGGCCCGCAGGCCGTTGCCCTGGATCCTGGCCTCGATGCGGTCTTCGTTGTGCATGGAAATCGCGAGGCCGAAGAAAAGCACCGCGAAAACGAGCACGAAGAACGTGGCCGCAAAGGCCAGTGAGGACTTGCGGTCGCCGGAATCGACCTTCGCACTCATGCGCCTCATCACGCCCACCACCGCCATCAGCGCGATGAAAAGGAGGGCCACGAACCCGGCGTCGCTGTGCAGAAGAATGTCGGATGCCGCCGACGGATCGGCCAGGATGGGGATGCCGAAGACGAGAAAGAGCGAAAAAAGCGTGCCGATGAGTATTCCGCGCTTGTTGAGCGTCGTCTCCTTCGGCTCCGTGCGGTACGAAGGCCCCTCGGGCACACGGTGGTCCGCCGCGGCGGCAGGGTTGTCCGTGTAGACCACCAGCGGGCTGGGCGATTCATGCGCCGTCTTCACGTACGCCCTGCCGCAGGATGGGCATTGCCAATCGGGCGCCTGATCCGTCGGCTTTCTCTGGTAACCACACGCCTGACAAACGGTTTCCATACCCATCTCCGCAAGGTTGACCTGATTGAATGGATGGTTTTGCCTGTGGATCCAGACAGGGAATGGAGTTGATTTACTGAAACGAACGTCCAAGAAAACCGCGCCATCACACCTGCATGAATTAAATGCGACCGCCCTGAATTTCCCCATCAATCAAACGCACAACTTACAAAACAAAATCCTTTCCCTACAGATTTTCCCGCCCCGCTTATTTAGCATGGCACTGCCGCCGACACCGCATCGCCGGCCGCAGAAAACCCGCAAGGCCAAAGCAGCGCGGGCCGCATGGGCTGCAACCCATACGACCCGCTGACCACCACCAACTACTGGAGAGTTGATTATGGCTAAGCCCGATCATACGGCAGTCGCGCACGACGATGCGCGCATCCCCACCAACCCGCTCTCGCGCCCCTACTGGACGCTCGCCGAAGCCGACCCCGACCAGCAGGACGCCGCCACCCTGGCCGGCCTCACCACCGCCATCCGCGCCCTCGCCCGCCTCCTCACCAACAGCGAAGCCTTCCGCGACCTCCACGCCAACAGCCAGAGCGACACCGTCGAACCCGGCTGCTGCCCGCTGGATGCGCCCACCACCGAAGGCCTCTTCGCCGCCCTGTACTTCCTCAGCGAGCAGGCCGAACGGCTCAGTCAGTTGCCACTGCCCCAACTCGCACTGCTTCATCCGGGCGACGTGCCGTATTGACCCCAAACGCAGGCCTGCCGGGCCGCTTCACCAAGGTGTGCCCGGCGGAGCCAATGACCAGAGCCGTACATCTCAAAGTCAACCGGCGAGGAAGGCTCGCAACCGAGGAAATTGACCCATGATTGCGGTTTAATTACCCCATCCCTTTATCCGCTACATCGCTATTTGAAAGCCTGTCGATCTAACCAGCTATTCCAGTTTATATGTCCATCGTCAAAATCAACCACCTTAAGCACCAGAAGCGCCACCAACTGTGCGATATTGAAAATATAATCATTCAATCTGAAATATTTCCTCACTCCACCCTCCTCCCTTACAAAAAATCTCCTTCCATTATGGAAAAGAGCATTACGAAAATCGGTATAAGTACTAATAGACTTCCGAGAATCAAACTGATGCTTTTTCGATACGTCAAAGCCATGATCATTCAAAGCCTTAGAGATAATGCGTGGCAGCCTTGGCGATGAGTCTCGCGTGATCGATCGAGCATACATTTCGAGAGACGAAAAAAGAAGGAAATACTGTATCTCTATCAGTGGCCGAGACAGAGAAAACGATTCAACACAGCTAAAAATTAGCTCAGGAAATCGGCATTTCTCCGCGATATCCAGATTATCAAACGCACTCATCGCCTTCCGGATGAAATCAGGTCGACTGTTCTTGTCTATACAATCACGAATCAAAACCGCACCACCGCCGCTAGACCTCTCAAACAATCCCCCAGAGATTGAATCGACAAAATCTCCCTTGAAAGACGGCAACAATACAATTGGATCTGAGATTACGACTTTCATGCGCTCTATAAAAGAAAGCACTGCGGCCAGACGGAACGGCAGAACGTCACCAAACACTTCGGAATAAACCCATCCGGTCAAGTTGAAATCGCGCGACCTAGACGCATCATGAGCTTGAACGGCATCCTCATATCTAGGAATAAACTCAAAACCATTTAAGAAAAATGGCTTCGTGAACTCATATCCATAAATTGCAGAAACTTCCACACCCCCTCCCGACTCACTAAGATACTTACAACTTACACCGCCTTGAACCACGCTTTATCAATGGGCGATAACACAGGAAGTAAAATACCCACTTAGCTTGTGACCGCATTAACTTTCAGCCGAAGAACCAAGGAACTAAGTCTTGCTCATCCTGAATCTCATCTTGGAATTTCACCACCTTCTATTAAGGGAAATCTCACTTCTTAATTCTTCAACCCTCTCAACTAATTCACCAAGCGACCCAGTCAACTCCAGGTGCCCATCATCACTCGAATATTCCAGAAATTGAACATGCATAAGCTCAGATATGACCCGCAGCACATCGGCATGCGCAGTCCCACGAGGCAATGTCATATAATGAAACGGCATTCTACCGTATGCAAATTGCACATCCTCAAATAGCATCCTGATATCTGGATCATCAACACCGCATCCGATAAAAAGAAAAGTGTGCGTCATAACAAGAGACTTTAATATTTCATAGAACAGCATGAACTTCGTCCTTGCCTGCGCATAATCCATTCTCGTAAATATAACATCTTGTGGGTTATTTGCCGATCCGTGCGTCTTAATAATTAGCCGTGATTCGCCGCCAAGCAAATAACTTCCAATATCGTTACTCGTATGATCCTTGATAACCACCGATCCAGCAGAAACTGCGGAAGCATAGGTCTCGTAGATATTATCGAAATTAGGGCTAGCCACCACTGATACATCCAGACCATAAATATACTCATGTATTTTTGCATGCTTATACGCAGGCTGTTGAAACTCTTGCTGCACTACCTGAACGAAATCATGCACCCCCATTGCTCTCTTAATCAGCTCGCAAGCGGTAAGAAAATCGCGCTCATCAATCGATCCATTTATTGCCACGGAATCGGCCAATTTATCAGCACAGCCGCGCAAGAATTCCTCCCAAGTAGGAGGCCTCTTCCCGGCGCCGTTAAGCGCATTCCTTGAGACCCCAGATCCGATAACAACAACGCATCGGCGCCTCGCGATACAATTCACCAGCCTGTCGGGCCAATTAATCATCACGACAACCCCTGAACGAACCTATCAGAAATGTAATGAAAGAAATCTCCAGCGTCGCTAACACGAGTATATTGGGAACCGACTATACCGTCAGTCGAATTTAACTCAAAGATAGGCGCGTGCGCCTGTTGAGATAACGGCACGACACTGCTTAATGTGGGAATTTCGCCAAGGTTTACATTATCTGGTCGCACGTCGAAGAAATCGCAAAGCTTTTCCATCTCTTCTCTTTGCATAGAAATGATCCTTTCGAACGCCGCCACCGGCTGCCTTATACCCTCTTTACTCTTGGCCTTGTATTGCTGCATAACAAAACCAGCAAACTTCAGATTCCACGCCACAGCGCTACCATGAATCCTAAAAGCCTCACCCTCCTGACGCTCATGGCGTTGAATAGCATCACACAGAGATTGCTTCCAATTATCCAGCGAGTTAATTATGTTTTGCACAGCCATTAGACTAAATATATCAACCGATAGAGGCATAACAAAATAGTCAACTGCCAGCAATACGGACCTATTTAGAGCCCCAAGGGATGGACCCATGTCAATCAGGACGTAATCATAGTCCTGAAACCTCTGTATCAACTCTTTTATTGCGTATGTCGTCTGAAATCCACGCGGATCACCATTTTTTGTTGCCGCCCAATCCGTCGCCAGTAAATCTTCCCTAATAGACAACTTGGGATCCCCAACGATAAGGTCGACACCAAATCGATCGCTTCGTTTAACAGTTGGAATTCCTGCGGGATACCCCTGCCCCCGTCTAATCGGCTCATAAAAACTGTCGAGACTAAAATTCGTCGAATCAATCAATATTTGCTCGAGCGAATCTTCAGGAAGAAGGTAAGCTGATGCGTTGCACTGAGGATCAGCATCAATTATCAATATTTTTTTTTGTTTTATCTTTGCCAACGATGCAGCCAAATTGCAAATTAACGTGGTCTTTCCTACACCACCCTTATTGTTGAAAAATCCAACGCTTTTCATAGATATTCCTTTTTATTCATCGGCGACGAATAATTTGCCAGACAACTTAATTACCTTCAAACCATCGGCAACTTCAACCCCTGCTCCTTCGCACACGCGACAGCAATCTCATACCCCGCATCCGCATGCCGCATCACCCCGGTACCCGGATCGTTCCACAACACCCGCGCAATCCGCTTGTCCGCCTCGGCGCTGCCGTCGCACACGATCACCACGCCGGAGTGCTGGCTGTAGCCCATGCCCACGCCACCGCCGTGGTGCAGCGACACCCACGTCGCGCCACCGGCCGTATTGAGCAACGCATTGAGCAACGGCCAGTCGGACACGGCGTCGCTGCCGTCCTTCATCGCCTCGGTCTCGCGGTTCGGTGACGCGACGGAGCCGGAGTCGAGGTGGTCGCGGCCGATCACCACCGGCGCCTTCAACTCGCCGTTGCGCACCATCTCGTTGAACGCGAGGCCCAGCTTGTGCCGCTGACCCAGGCCCACCCAGCAGATGCGCGCGGGCAGGCCCTGGAAATTGATGCGGTCCTTGGCCATGTCCAGCCAGCGGTGCAGGTGCTCATCGTCGGGGATCAGCTCCTTCACCTTCTGGTCGGTCTTGTAGATGTCTTCCGGGTCACCTGATAGCGCCACCCAGCGGAACGGGCCCACGCCGCGGCAGAACAGCGGGCGCACGTAGGCGGGCACGAAGCCGGGGAAGGCGAAGGCGTCGGCGCAGCCTTCGTCCTTGGCCATCTGGCGGATGTTGTTGCCGTAGTCGAAAGTGGGGATGCCCTGCGCGTGGAAGGCGAGCATGGCTTCCACGTGCTGCTTCATGGATTTCTTGGCGGCGTCGCGGGTGCCGTTGGGGTCGCTCTTGCGGCGCTCGAACCACTGCTCCACGGTCCAGCCGCTGGGCAGGTAGCCGTTGACCGGGTCGTGCGCGCTGGTCTGGTCGGTGACGGCGTCGGGCTTCACGCCGCGGCGCACGAGTTCGGGCAGCACGTCGGCGGCGTTGCCGAGCAGCGCGATGGATTTGGCTTCGCCGGCGGCGGTGTACTTGGCGATGCGCGCCAGCGCGTCGTCGAGGTCGCTGGCCTGCTCGTCCACGTAGCGGGTCTTGAGGCGGAAGTCGATGCTCTTCTGCTGGCATTCGATGTTCAACGAGCAAGCGCCGGCCAGCGTGGCCGCCAGCGGCTGCGCGCCGCCCATGCCGCCGAGGCCGGCGGTGAGTATCCATCGCCCTTTCAAACTACCGCCGTAGCTCTGGCGACCCATTTCCACGAAGGTTTCGTAGGTGCCCTGCACGATGCCCTGCGAGCCGATGTAGATCCACGAGCCGGCCGTCATCTGGCCGTACATCATCAGGCCCTTCTTATCGAGCTCGTTGAAGTGCTCCCAGTTGGCCCAGGCCGGCACCAGGTTGGAGTTGGCGATGAGCACGCGCGGCGCGTCCCTGTGGGTGGGGAACACGCCCACCGGCTTGCCGGACTGCACCAGCAGGGTCTCGTCGTCGTTGAGTTCACGCAGGGAGCGCAGGATGGCGTCGAAGCATTCCCAGTTGCGCGCGGCGCGGCCGATGCCGCCGTACACCACCAACTCCGCCGGGTTCTCCGCCACCTCGGGGTCGAGGTTGTTCTGCAGCATGCGGAACGGCGCCTCGGTGAGCCAGCTCTTGCAGCTCAGCTCGGTGCCGCGCGGCGCGCGGATGGTGCGGGTGGTGTCGATGCGGGTGGGAGCGTTCATGGCGATCTCGGGGAACGAGGGAAAACCCGATTGTGGCGAGCCATCCGGCGCGTGAAAAGGCGCGCTGCGGCATGGCGGCGGAAAAACCTGCGGGGGAAGGTGTGTTGTACCCGCGGGCAACCCGTCTAGTGGCTTTTCGGCGCCGGCCCCGCCGCCGCGTTTGGCGGCGCCTTGGCGAGAAGTTCACGCATGTGGCTGATCTGCCATTGCATGCCCGGATTCGGATCGTTGGCAAAATGGTCGAGGAAATACCGATAGGTGCCGTCCAGGCCGGCACGCGGCTGCGTTTCCTGGATGGTTGCCCGCATCACCCACCCCGCCGGGCTGCCGGGGTATTTGCGGATGATGCGGTCGGTGATGTCCCAGGCCTTGTCCCACTCGTGCGTCTGGTTGGTGTAGAGACTCCCCAGCAGCATGAGCACATCGATGTCGTCGGAGTTCATCGCCAGTGCGCGCTCGAGATCCTTTTCGGCGTTCTGGCTGTCCCCGCGCGACAGGTAGACGGTGCCGCGCAGCTGGTAGTTGTCGGGGTTCATGGGATTCCCGGCGATGAGGCGATTGGCGTCGTCGAGCGCCATCCGGGATTCGCCCACGCGGGCAAGGTTGCTGTCCCGCCTCCGGCGCGTGCCCTGCGCATCCGGCAGGAAGCGCAGTCGCTCCGACAGATAGACCACCGCGAGTTCCGCGTGTCCGTGCTCGCTGGCGGTGTTGCCGGCGTAGCCAAGCAAGGCCGTGCTGCTGACGTTGTCGAATACCTTGGGATACATCGACCAATCGACCGACGAGCGGCAATTGCACACGTCATATTCGTAGGCCGGCCCGGCGGAGAGCAGGATCGCCAGCAGCGGGTTTTCCTTTACGGACACCTGCGCCTGCCGGGCCACGCGATCCATGGCCGCCAGCGAACCGCCCCAGCGGGGCTCCGCCGCGTTGCTCAGCATGCCGTAAATGGCATAGTCGTCGGGCGCCACCGGGAGGCCACTCCGCGCGGCACGATCGACGTAGGCGGCCCCAAAGCTCATCGCACCGACATGGATCATCGCGACGTAGGTCGGCGTGACCTTGGGATCCAAGGCCATGGCGCGCTGCAGATCGGTATCCGCCCGCGCCAGCAGGCGATCCATCGCGTCGATGTTGCTTTGCGGCGTCTCGCTTATGTAGGCGCCGCCGCGCGCTTTCGAGGCCATGGCCACATACGCCCAACCGCTTGCCGCAAAGGCAAACGCGCTGTTGGGCGACGCCCGCTTCCATGCATCCAGGGTTTCGCGGACACCGAGCGAACCCTCGTTGAACGCCTTGAAGTACGTGTAATCCAGCAGGCCATGCGACTCGGGGCGCGTGATCTGCGCCTGAAGCGCCTGCGCAAGCCGGCGATCGAGCTCGGCGGCGCGCCCGTTCTGGATGAGTGCCTGCGCTTCGTCAAACGAGATCGTCTTTTGCAAGTAATAACGGCAATAGGCCTCTACCGTCGCCGGCGACCAGTGACTGCGCGGTGGATCGGGGTAGCTCATGCAGCGTTGCAACGGATCGGCGATGGCCTCGGCGCTGCGAACCTTGGCGAGAAAGGCATGCACTTCGTCGGGAGTGAAGACGGGCCCGGCATGCCTGCGCAGCATGGCGGGGGGCTGGATGCGGGAGCCGGTGGGTTGCGCTTCCTTGGCAGCCGTCGTCAGGAATAGCGGCATCTCGCTGCTGACGAACCAGCCGAATGCGCCGAGGCCTGCGATGCCCACCAGGGCCAGTGCAACGATCAGTGCGGTGCGTCCATGCGTCGACATGATTTCGCCGCTCCCCCAAGGCACGAAAGACAGGACAGTAGCACCGCGTTGCGAGGGTTGTCAGTGCTGTGCGTCGACTGCGCAGCCTGCGTAGCGGCATGTTTCGATCATGCGGGTAACGCCGGACGAAGGCCGGGCGAATACCCCGGAAGCAGCCGTCGTTGGCGCACCCTGTGCCAGCCAGGCCCACCGCTATTTCGATTGTTCCGGAGCACCTGATGCCAGAGTCACCGACACCCAAAAAACGACCGCACCACCTGGGGGCCTGGGTACTGATCGCCGCCGTTCCCGCGGCTTGTGCACTGGCCTTCGGCTACGTCGGCGGCTGGCTCGCGCCGCAGCGGCTCACGCCGAAGCGCCTTGTCGACCAGTTCGAGGCCAACGCCGGCGTGCATCCCGGCTACCGGCGCAACCACGCCAAGGGCGTGTGCGTCGCCGGCTATTTCCAGAGCAGCGGCCAGGCCGCGCCGTATTCGATGGCACAGGTGTTCGCGCCGGGGCAACGCACGCCGGTGGTGGGCCGCTTCGCGATCCCGGGCAGCAACCCGTATGCGCCGGACAGCAGCGTGCCGATCCGCAGCATGGCGCTGCGTTTCACCCAGACGAACGGGCAGCAATGGCGCACCGGCATGAACAGCATGCCGGTGTTCCCGGTGGCTACGCCGCAGGCGTTCTACGAACAGTTGCAGGCGCAGCAGCCCGACCCGGCCACCGGCAAACCCGATCCGAAGAAAGTGGCGGCGTTCTTCGCCGCACATCCGGAAACGGCCGCCTTCCGTGCCTGGGCGAAGACCGCGAAGCCCTCGGCCAGCTTCGCCACCGAGAGCTACTGGAGCCTCGATGCCTTCGTGTTCACGGGGCCGGATGGCCAGCGTCATGCGGTGCGCTGGCGCATGGTGCCGCAGTCCGCGGATGACGATGGCGCCGCACCGACGGATGCCGATTACCTTGCCACCGATCTGCGCCAGCGTCTTTCCCATGGCCCGCTGCGCTGGAAGCTGGTGGTGACGCTGGCCAACCCGGGCGATCCCACCGACGACGCCACCAGGGCATGGCCGACCGATCGCCCGACCGTCGACGCCGGCACGCTGGTGGTCGAAAGCGAGCAGGCGCAGGACAGCGGCCCCTGCCGCGACATCAACTACGACCCGACCGTGCTGCCGAACGGCATCGCGCCGTCCGACGACCCGCTGCTGCCGGCGCGCTCGGCCGCCTATGCCGACTCCTACCTGCGCCGCACCAGCGAGGAGGCGCACCTGCCGGGTACCGCGTCCATGCCTGCGAAGGCGCAGCCGGAGGCCCGGCAATGAAGGACACGACCGGTCTGTTCGCGCTGCCCGCCCGCGTGCTGCACTGGCTGATGGCGGCGATGATCCTGGCGATGCTGTTCATCGGCGTCGGCATGGTGGCCTCGGTATCCGAACGCCACGCGTGGCTGCTGCGCATCCACAAGCCGCTGGGCATCGCGATTCTGCTGCTTGCGGTGGTGCGTCTCGCCGTGCGCCTGCACTATCCGCCACCACCGTTGCCGGCGGATCTCCCCATGCCGCAGAAGCTGGCTGCGCACGCCTCGCACTGGCTGCTCTATGCACTGATGATCGCGATGCCGCTGGTGGGCTGGGCAATGCTCTCGGCCGGCGGCTATCCGGTGATGCTCGGCGACTCGCTGCGCCTGCCGGCGATCTTCCCGGCGAACCCGATCGCCTTCGCCGTCCTGCGCCACCTGCATACCTGGCTGGCGATGCTGCTGTTCCTCACCGTCCTCGCGCATATGGCGGCGGCGCTGTACCACGGGCTGATCCGGCGCGACGGGGTGCTGGCGAGCATGGTGGGGAGAAGGCGCGGGGCGTGACGCGCCATGCGCGGCGAACCCTGCGACGCGAACAGTCTCAACGAGGGCAGCCCGGGCTTTGCTCCAGCCATGCCTGTGCCGCCGCAAGCGTCGCATCTCCCTCGGCGCCGGAGGCTGCTGTCGGCACGTCCGGCTGCAGCTTGCCGCCGTACGCCTGCCCCGTGCGATCCACGTCGACGGCGGTCGTCAGGAAGATCATGCTGCCGTCGGGCAGGCCGAAACCGGTATTCGCCGTGCTGAGCCCGGCCGTGGGCTGGCCGAACGAGCGCGTGCCGGGTCGCCCGCGGAAGGCCACGGCCACCGCCTCGCCGGAGCTGGCCGTGTGCGGTCCGTACAGCACGGCCACCGCGGCATGCTCCAGTGCCGGTCCAGTCGGCGGCGACGGGTCGCGCGGGCTGGAGGCCGCGAAGGCATCCGTGTGCCCGCCGGCATCGCGGAAGCCGCCGAGCTTCCCGTCGCCAAGCAGGGGGCGCAGCCCCGCCAGCATCGGATACATGTTGCCGCCGGTATCGCCGCGCAGGTCGACGATCCAGCCGCAACGCACCCGGGGCGCCAGCTTGCCGATCGCGTCCACCATGGTGCCCGCGAAGGCATGGCGCGCGTCCATGCCGCGGTAGCCCGGCATCTCGATGTAGCCGATGCCGCCCGGCCGCAGTTCGACGGTGGAAGGCGATGTCGCCCCGCCCTGGGTGCGTTCCTGGCGGGCATCCGATGGCTCCATCAGGAAGCTGTGGTGGTCGCCCAGCCATGTCAGCAGGAGACGGATGGCCGGATGGGCATCCGCCGGGGTTTGCGCGTCCTTGACCATCGCACGCAGCGCGGGCGTCAGCCGTTCCCAGTCGACGTCCCGCGCATGCAGGGCGCGTGCGCGCACGATGCGGATGGCGGCATCGAGCACGGCCTCCGGCGCCACCGCGGCAGCGCCGGATTTGCCCGCGGCCACGAGCCGGAGATGCCGGGCGACGACTTCGCCGTCGCCCGCCAGGGTCACGCCGAGCAGCACGTGCGCGGCCGTCGCCGGCACGTCGATGCGCACCTCGCGATGCGCGCCCGACACCGTGCCGAGCACGGGCATCCACTGGGAGTTGGCGAAGGCGATCCGCTTGCCGGCCGCGTCGTCCGCCCGCAGCCATAGCGCCGCTCCGCGCGCCACTTCGCTGGTATCGAGATCGGCGGAAAGCACCAGCGTCTGGCCGCGGTACACCGCGGCGTCCAGCGTGGCCAGCGCGCCGCCGAACTTCGCGGGACCGGCGTCGTGCCCCGCCAGCGTCACCGTCGCGCCGAAGCCGCCGGTCACGTCGCCCGAGCCGTCCACCGCGTAGTGCTGGCGGTCGTTGTTGATCACCCTCCATGCCTGGGGCGCGTGCCCGGCGCCCTTGGCGGCAAATGCCAGGATGCAGCCCAGGGCGCATGCGGCGGCGAATGATCGGTTCATGGCATCCCTGCGTGTCATCCGGAAAGAGCGGAAGCTACGCCACGCGGGCACGGGCGGGCAATCCGCCCGCACCCCGATGGAACCCGTGCGCCGGCCCGCGCGGGGAATGCCCGGAGCGGCACGAGCTCAATGGCACCCCTGCGGCGGCTGCAGCTTCGCGTGGAACAGCACGTCGTAGGCCAGCGTGCCCATCACGGCGTAGCCGCGATCGTTCGGATGCAGGCCGGCGTCGCCGGCGCAGACGGTGGCCATGCCCACCGGCAGCGGGGACTGCTTCGCAACCAACGGCGGCGGCGTGTACGTGCCGGCCACGGCGTCGGCGAAATCAACCACGCCGTCGAACGCGCCCGAACTGCGTATCCACTGGTTGAGCTGCAGCCGCACGGCCTCCCGTTGCGGGCTGTACCAGCCCGGGAAGCCGGCGAACGGCGTGACCGTGCCGGCGTAGATGTGCAGATGATGCTGGTGGGCGACGTCGGCCAGCATGCGCATGCCGGCGATCAGGTCGCCGGCCGACGCGCCGTCCGGATAACCGGCGGCGTCGATGCCGCGGTTGATGTCGTTGGCGCCGAACAGCACCACCACGTCGGTGACGCCGGAGCGGTCGATCACGTCGCGCAGGAAGCGCTTCAGGCCGGCGCTGCCGGCGCCGGGCGCGCCGATCTGGTCGGTGGTGAGTTCGTCAGCGCTGATGCCGGCGTTCACCACGGCCGCCGCGTCGCCGTTGCGCTGGGCCAGGCCGGCCAGCACCGCCGGCCAGGTCTTGCCGGGCGCGCTGGCAAGGGCGCCGTCGGTGATCGAGTCACCGAACGCGACGATGCCGCGGGTGCCCGCCGGCGCCGCGACCTCGACGCCGGCCAGCAGGTGGATGTGATCGCCCCGCGTGCGCAGCCATGCCCTTGCAACCGGCTGTTGCGCCAGCGACGGCTGTTGCGTGGCATCGCCGTCGACCGCGTACGTGGTATGCGCCCGTTCCAGCGGGTGGGCATCGGCAAGCTGAGCCGGTCCGTCGAAGTACAGGCTGACGACCACGTTCGACAACGCCGGCACCTGCAGTTCGACCGGGTCGCTGACGGCCTCGCTGCCGGGCGCGATGGTGATGGAGGCCTTGCCGCCGTCGAAGCGCAGCGGCCGGTCGCTGCCCGGCGCGATCGCCGACCGGTCGCCGGCATGGCCGGCGCCCAGCGCGATGCGCGCGACGCTCACGGTGAGCGGCTCGCGGCCGTAGTAGTTCGACAAGCGGATGCGCACGCGTTCGCCGCCGGCGCTGACGTCCACGCTCTGGCGCAAGGTCAGGTGAGCGACCGTGGGCGCGCGCTCGACCGGCTGCCCCCAGGCATCCGGCGCCGGCTTGCCGTCGCTGCCGATGACCGACTCGTATTGCGAGGTCATCGCCTGTCCCCAGGTGGCGACCCATGCCGGCGCCGCCGGCTTCGCGGCGGCGCCGGCCGGGAGCGGCAGCCAGGCCGCGAGCAAGGCCGCCAGCGTCGCGGTACACGGAAAACGGACAGTGCGATATGCGCGTGTCATGCATGCCTCCCTGGGAGATGGCAGGGTCGCCAAGCCGGATCGTTCGGCAGCGCGCGGCGGCTGTCAATGCGACGGATGGGCCCACCGCGAGCCGCCGCCCGGCGTGCTGCAGGGCGCGCCGGCGCAGCAGCCGGAATATCCCGCGTGCACGAATTGACGCACTCCGGGCAGCGGCGGAGACTGGCGGGCCGGGGATCCGGGAGTGGCCGTCACGCGTCATAGCGGGGGAGGCTGCCATGCGTACGACCGAGTCGATTTGCCGATACACGATTGCCACCGCGATGCTGCTCGCCGCGGGCGGGTTGCAGGCTGCGGACAGGAAGATGCCGACGGACGCCGAGCTGATCGCGAGCGCGATGAGCGCGGCGCCGGCGGGCATCGCGAAGCACGCCACGATCGTCGTGCCGGGTGCAGGCGGCACGATGCGCACGCTGCGCAAGGGAACGAACGGTTTCACCTGCATGCCGGACAACCCGGCCACGCCGGGGCCGGACCCGATGTGCGCGGACAGGAACGCGTGGGCATGGCTCGGTGCGTACATGGCGCACCAGCCGCCGCCGCCCGGCGTCGGCCTGGCGTACATGCTGCAAGGCGGCGTCGACGCCAGCAACACCGACCCGTTCGCCACGAAGCCCGCCGCCGGCCGGCACTGGGTACGCACCGGCCCGCACCTGATGATCTTCGGCGCGGACGCGGCGTTCTACGACCGGTATCCGAAGGACGCCACGCCGGATACGGCGGTGCCCTACGTGATGTGGCCCGGCACGCCGTACCAGCACCTGATGACGCCCGTGCACTGAGCCGGCGCGGCTCCGGCGGGGCGCCTGCATAGATGTCCGAAAACGGCGAGTCGCATCGACTCGCCGGTGCTAGCCTGACGGCATGAACGAACTCCATGCCGGCACCCTGCCCGACCCGCGCAGCTGCGAACAGGCGCGCCTGAGCCGCGACGCGCGCTTCGACGGGCTGTTCTTCACCGCCGTGCGCAGCACCGGCATCTATTGCCGGCCGGTGTGCCCCGCGCCCGCGCCGAAGCGGGAGAACGTGCGCTACTACGCCAGCGCGGCGGCGGCGGAAGCGGCCGGTTTCCGGCCCTGCCTGCGCTGCCGGCCGGAGCTGTCGCCGGGCAACGACGTGTGGCAGCGCGGCGACCACGTGGTGGCGCGTGCGCTGAAGCTGATCGAGCACGGGGCGCTGGACGAAGGCTCGCTGGAGCAGCTCGCCGCGCGCGTCAACGTGGGTGCGCGGCAATTGCGCCGGCTGTTCACCGAACGGCTGGGCGCGCCGCCGCTGAGCGTGCACACCACGCGGCGCCTGCTGTTCGCGAAGCAGCTGCTGACCGAGACGGCGATGCCGGTGACCGAGGTCGCGCTGGCGTCGGGCTTCCGCAGCCTGCGCCGCTTCAACGCCGCGTTCGCGCAGGCGAACCACATCGCGCCGCGCGAACTGCGCCGCCAGCCGCGCGCGGCGAAGAACGACGCGCTGACGCTGCGGCTGGCGTACCGCCCGCCGTTCGATTTCGCCTCGCTGCTCGACTTCCTGCGCGGCCGCGCGCTGCCCGGCATCGAGCAGGTGGACGGGACGAGTTATGCGCGCGTGTTCGGCCCGGCCGACGCGCCGGGCTGGTTGCGCGTTTCGGCGTGGCCGGGCGGCGAGCATGCGCTGAAACTGGAACTGCATTGCCCGCAGCCGGTGCGGATGCAGGGCGTGGTGTCGCGCGTGCGTCGCCTGTTCGACCTGGATGCCGACCCGCGCGCGATCGCCGACGCGTTGCGCGGCGAGGCCACGCTGCGCACGCTGCTGCGCAAGCGCCCGGGGCTGCGCCTGCCGGGCAGCTGGGACGGTTTCGAGGTCGCGGTGCGCGCGATCCTCGGCCAGCAGGTGAGCGTGGCGGCGGCACGCACGCTGGCGTCGCGCCTCGTGCAACACCACGGTGTGGTTTTGGAGCAAGCGCCGTTGCCCGGGCTGGATCGCCTGTTCCCCACGCCCGAAACATTGGCGGATGCCGACCTGCGCGCACTCGGCGTGACCACGGCGCGTGCCGAAACGATACGCGGCGTGGCGCGCGCCCTGCTCGACGGCCGCGTGGATTTCCGCGCGGAGCAGCCGCTGGAGGAATTCGTGGCGCGCTGGGTCGCGCTGCCCGGCATCGGCGAATGGACGGCGCACTACATGGCGATGCGCGCACTGAGCCATCCCGATGCCTTCCCCGCCGCCGACCTGATCCTGCGCCGCGCTGCCGCGGGCGACGGCGATGCACTCAGTACCAGGGCGCTGACCGCGCTCGCCGAGGCCTGGCGGCCGTGGCGCGCCTATGCCGTGATCCATCTATGGCGCGCCAGCAGCGACGCCGCGCCGACACCACGCACGAAACGCAAGGGAGCCAATCCATGAAAACGCAGGAAACCATCTGGTACGACGAACTGCCCACGCCCATCGGCCTGCTGCGCCTGCTCGCCGATGCCCAGGGCCTGCGCGAAGTGTGGTTCGAGAGCGGGAAGCATCCGAAGTCGCTCGATCCGCGGTGGGTGCGCGATGCAGGCAAGCTCGCCTTCGCCCGCGTGCAGCTGGAGGAATATTTCGCTGGCGAGCGACAGGCGTTCGCGCTGCCGCTGCACCCCGTAGGCACGCCGTTCCAGCTCGCGGTGTGGCACGAGCTGGCGAACATCCCCTACGGCGCCACGATCAGCTACGGCGAAATGGCGCGGCGCATCCAGCAGCCGCAGGCAGTGCGCGCGGTGGGTGCCGCGAACGGCCGCAACCCGCTGCCCATCGTGCTGCCCTGCCACCGCGTGATCGGTGCGGACGGCAGCCTCACCGGTTTCGGCGGCGGGTTGCCGGTGAAGCAGTTCCTGCTGTCGATGGAGGCGCGGGTCACCGGCGGTGACCTGTTCGCTTCGGCGTAATGCACCGGTGGACCTCTGATTTGCTCGTCATCCCAGCGAGGCGCTTCTCAACAGCCGAAGGCTGGTCAAGCTGGGATCCAGTGCCTGTAATCCCTTGAATGCAAAAGTGCTGGATTCCGGCTTTCGCACACTGCTGTCCGGAAATTTCGCAAGTGATCTTCTCCCCTCCCTCTTCGGCCTGATTGGCATCGAGTCTCAGCTTGTGAACTGATTTGCTCCTCCCCCTGCTTGCAGGGGGAGGTTGGGAGGGGGTGAAACCCTGCGAAAGACGCTCATGGATGGCTTTCGCAAGAGCCTGACCCCACCCCAGCCCTCCCCTGCATGCAGGGGAGGGAGACAGGACATGGCACGACTGAGACTCGACGCTGATCAAGTCCCTTCGGGAGCGGGGCTGGGGGTGAGGGTTCGGATTTGCCTCGACGTCTCGCTCCGCCCGGACCCTCTCCCGCCTGCCGGCACCCTCTCCCGAAGGGAGAGGGACTCACCCGTGCGGGTTCTCGCGAATTCAAGTTGCCTGGCTTCGTCGTTCGAGGCGAGAGCCTGCGCTGCCCGGAGTCCGCGAACCGGGGCACCGGATGTTCCCATGGCCTCCCCGAGGTGCGTTGACGCGCCCACCGCTTCATGTATACAGTGTATACATGAAGCGCCTGACCACTGCCGAGAAGATCCTGCGCGCCGCGCACAAGCTGTTCGACCGCGAAGGCGGCGAGGCGGTGACGATGCGCCGTGTGGCCGAGCTGGTCGGCATCACGCCGATGGCGATCTACCGCCATTTCCCGAACCGCGAGGCGTTGCTGAAGCGGATCGCCGACGACAGTTTCCAGTCCGTGGCGGACAGCTGGCAGGAGCACGACGGACGGGCCGGCGTGATCGAGCGCCTGTGCGCCACGCAGATGTTGTACCTGGACTACGCACTGGCCCACCCGCACCTGTTCGACCACGCGTTCTCGGTGCGCCGCGACGACGCCCGGCAATTTCCCGGGGACTTCCGCGCACGTCGCTCGCCCACGCTCAACGTGGTGGCCGACACGCTGGCCGAGGGCATGCGCGAGGGTGTGCTGCGCAAGGACGACCCGTGGGACGTGGCGATGACGTTCTGGGCGCATACGCACGGGCTGATCGCGCTGTATCGCGCAGGCCGCTTCAGCTACGACGAAGAACAGTTCCGCGCGTTCTACCGCGCATCGATAGGGAGGCTGCTCGATGGCATCAGGATCTGATCGTCGCGCGGTGCCGGCCGGTCTGGCGGCGACCGCGTCGTCCGCGCTGTGCTGGTGGTTCGGCAGCGGCGTGCATCCGCTGTGGTGGCTGGCCTGGATCGCACCGCTCCCGGTGCTGTGGCTGGCGCCGCGCGTGCGGGCGCACCGGGCGGCGCTTGCCGCATTCGCGGCCTACGCGCTCGGCGGCTGCAACCAGTGGCATTACCTGCATGGCGTCATCGGCCTGCCGCTGCCCTTCGTCCTGCAGGCCATCGCCGGGCCGGCGCTGGTGTTCATGCTGGTGGCGCTGCTGCATCGCCGGCTGCTGCTCGGCGGCCGCACCATCGCCGCCGCGCTGGCACCGGCCGCGTTGTGGGTGGCGGTCGAATACGCCAGCAGCCAGGTGTCGCCGCACGGCACCTTCGGCAACATCGCCTACAGCCAGATGGATGCGCTGCCGGTGGTCCAGCTCGCCGCGGCCACCGGCCTGTGGGGCGTGAGCTTCCTGCTGCTGTTGCTGCCGGCGGCGCTGGCCACGCTGGCGTGGCCGTCCGCATCACCGCGCCCTGGCCGCGCCGCCGTGCTGGCGGTAGCGCTGGTTCCGCTGGCCGCCACCCTGCTCTACGGCGGGCTGCGCCTGCAGGCGCCGGCGGACACCACGCTGCGCATCGGGCTGGCGTCCATCGAGCAGCCGATACGCCCGGCGCTGGACACTGCCGACGGACAGGCGCTGCAGGCCCGCTACGTGCAGGTCATCGACGCGCTGGCGCAGCAGGGCGCGCGCACCGTGGTGATTCCCGAAACCTCCTTCGCCACTGCCGACGCCACCGTGCCGGCCTTCGCGCAGCTGGCCAACCGGCACGACCTGCTGCTGGATGCCGGCATCGACGCCAGGGGCGATCCGCACGCCGAGCGCAACATGGCGATGGCCTTCCCGCCCGATGGCGCGGCGCCCCAGGTCTACAGCAAGCATCACCTGATCCCCGGCTTCGAGCATCAGTACACGCCGGGCGACAGCTACACGGTGCTGGCCGGCTCGCCGCGCATCGGGCTGGCGATCTGCAAGGACATGGATTTCCACGACACCGGCCGCGCCTACGCGAGGCGCGACACGCAGCTGCTGCTGGTGCCGGCCTGGGATTTCGGCATCGACGGCTGGCTGCACAGCCGCATGGCGATCATGCGCGGCGTGGAGAGCGGCTTCGCCATCGCCCGTGCTGCGCGCGACGGCCGCCTCACGCTCAGCGACGACCGCGGTCGCGTGCTGGCGGAAGCCTCCAGCGAACAGCACGACGCGGCACTGGTGGGCGACCTGCCGCTGCGCACCACGCACACGCTCTATGCGCGCTGGGGCGACTGGTTCGCCTGGCTGGACCTGGCGCTGCTCATCGTGCTGCTGTGCGCGGCGCTGCCGCGTCGACACAGGGACTGAAGGTCGACGCGGAGGCTGGATACGTGTCCCTAAAGCCCGTTCGATAGCTCCACGTGGTTCGCGTGGAGATCGCTGGCAGACGCTCAGGGATGACCCTGCTGCGCATCCGTCGACGCGGCGGCATCGCGCGCCTGGTTGACCAGGTCCTGCTGCCGCGCGTTGTCCCGCTGCTGCTGCGCCTGGTCGGCCTGTTGCTGCTGGCGACGCGCGTCCGAATCCTGCGCCAGCGGCTGCTGCGCCATGCTGGATACGTTCTGGCGCTGTTGCGCCTGCTGCTGGTTCTTCTGCAGCTGGTCGTTGGTCTGCTGCTGTTGGGTTGCCTGCTGGAAGCGTGCGTTTGCCGCCGTGGTCTGGGCCGAGGCAGTACCGGCCACGGCGGACAGGACAGCCAGCGAGCAAAATATGCGTGCGATTGTCATGACTTCTGGGCGATCATGGGAAGACATCCGTATCGTATGCCTTCCGCATGAAATTACTATCCCGCCTGTTGCTGGCCTCGCTGGTCGCGCTCGGCACCGGTTGCGCCACGCAACCCCCGGCCCCCACCGTGCCGGTGCAGGCCGCCGCGGCGAACCGTCCCGCGCCCCTGTTGCTGATCTCCATCGACGCGTTCCGCGCCGACTATATCGATCGCGGTCTCACCCCTACGCTGGCCATGCTGGCGCAAGGCGGCGTGCATGCCGACGCGATGCGTCCCTCGTTCCCCTCGCTGACCTTCCCGAACCATTACACCCTGGTCACCGGCCTGTACCCGGACCACCACGGCATCGTCAACAACACCATGTTCGATCCCGCGCTGGGCAAGTTCTCGCTGGGCGACCGCAAGGCGGCGGGCGACGGCCGCTGGTGGAATGAAGGCACGCCGATCTGGGAGGACGCCGATGCGCACGGCCTGCGCTCCGCCACGATGTTCTGGCCCGGCGCCGAGGCCGACATCCACGGCCGGCACCCGGATTACTGGCTGCCCTACGACGGCAAGGTGACGCCGGACCAGCGCGTGGACCAGGTGCTGGCCTGGCTCGACCTGCCGACGGCGCAGCGGCCGACCTTCCTCACCCTGTACTTCGACCAGGTCGACCATGCCGGCCACGACCACGGCCCGCATTCGCCCGAGGTGGACCAGGCGCTGCGCGACACCGACGCCGCGCTGGCGCGGCTGGTGGCGGGGCTGCGGCAGCGCGGCCTGTTCGACCGCATGAACATCATCGTGGTCGCCGACCACGGCATGGCCAGCGTGCCGCTCGCCAACAGCGTGCTGATCGAAAAGCTGATCCCGCTGGATGAAGTACAGACCGTGAGCCTCGGCATCGTCGCCGGCTTCAACCCGAAGCCGGGCCATGATTTCGCCGCGATAGAACGCACGCTGCAACAGCCGCAGCAGCACATGCGCTGCTGGGACAAGACGCGCATCCCGGCGCGCCTGCACTACGGCAACAACCCGCGCGTGCCGCAACTGGTATGCCTGGCCGACACCGGCTGGCGCATCACCACCGCCGAGCACCTGGCCAAGCACGCGGGCCACATCAGCATCGGCGAACACGGCTACGACAACGCCGACCCGCGCATGGGCGCGCTGTTCATCGCCCATGGCCCGGCGTTCCAGGCCGGCCTGCGCTATCCGGAATTCCCGAACGTGGACGTCTACCCGCTGATGACCCACCTGCTCGGCATCCCCGCCGACAGGAACGACGGCGACTACGACCAGGTGAAGGGCATGCTCAAGAGCGGGGATTAGGGATACGGGATTCGGGAAAGCTAAAGCGCGCGACATGCTGCTGTACCGAATCCCCAATCCCGTATCCCGGCTCCTACCCCATCGCCCCCTTGCTCATCGGCGTCGGCGGCGTAGCCACATTCACCAGCGGCTTGAGCCGGACCAGCCCCAGCGCGATCACCAGCCCAGCCAGCACCAGCGCACCGACGAAGGCGGCCACGCCGTTCCAGCCGTGCGCGGCGTAGAACAGGCCGCCGCTGGCGCCGGCCACGCTGGAACCCATGTAGTAGCAGAACAGGTACATCGACGAGGCCTGTGCCTTCGCCGCACCCGCGCGCCGACCCACCCAGCTGCTGACGATGGAATGGCCGCCGAAGAAACCGAAGGTGATCGCCACGATGCCCAGCGCGATCAGCCACAGCGATGCGGCCAGGGTCAGCAGCACGCCCACCATCATCAGCGCCAGCGCCGTCCACAACACCTTGCGCCGGCCCAGTTTGCCGGCGAGATGGCCCATCCACGCCGAACTGAAGGTGCCGATCAGGTAGATGCCGAAGATCAGCCCCACCACCGCCTGGCTCAGGTTGTACGGCGGCGCGAGCAGGCGGTAGCCGAGGTAGTTGTAGACGGTGACGAAGGCACCCAGCAGCAGGAAGCCTTCGACGAACAGCCACGGCAGGCCGCGGTCACGGAACATGCCGGCGAAGCGCGCCGCGAGCGCACGTGCATCCCACGGCTGGCGCACGAAGCGCCGCGACGGCGGCAACGCGCGCCAGAACGCCAACGCGCAGACCAGGCCGATCACGCCCACCACGGCCACGCCCGTGCGCCAGCCGAAGAAATCCGCGAGCACGCCGGCGACCAGCCGCCCGCCCATGCCGCCCACCGCGCTACCGCTGATGTACAGGCCCATGCCGAGGCCGATCGACTCGACGTGCATTTCCTCGCTGAGGTAGGTCATCGCCACCGCAGGCAACCCACTCAGCGTGAGGCCGAGCAGGGTGCGCACCACCAGCAGCGAAGCCCAGTCCGGCATCGCCGCACTGGCCAGCACCAGCACCGCCGACGACAGCAACGATGCCACCATCACCGGCTTGCGCCCCCACGCGTCGGACAGTCCGCCTGCGAACAGCATCGCGAAGGCCAGCACGCCAGTGGTGAGCGACAGCGACATCGCCGCACCCGCCTCGCTCACGCCGTAGTCGCGGCTGAATTCCGGCATCAGCGGCTGCACGCAGTACAGCAGGCCGAACGTGGCCAGGCCCGCGGCGAACAGCGCGAGGTTGGTGCGGCGGAACGCAGGCGTGCCGTGGCGGATCCAGTCCTGCGGATCCGCAGCTGGCGCATCAGGGAGAGGGAGATCGTGCATCGCCGCCGCATCCTTCCGAACGTAATGCAGCGAGGATAGAACCTCCGCGTGGAACGATCGACGATGCGCGGCGGCACATCGCCGGCACGCGGATCAGCCTGCGTTTCTGTGCGCCTCCAGCATGGGCGTCAGCGACACCGACCATGCGTTGAGGTTGCCGTTGTCCCACTGCTCGATGCGCTGCAGGTATTCGGCCGCCTGCGCCGGCGTGTGCGGATAGTGCGCCACCGGCATGCTGCGGTCGCTGGTGAAATACAGCGTGCGCTGGTCCGGCCCGAGGTGCGGCAGGTAGTCGGTGCTGAAGCCGGGCGCATCGTCGCCCTCGTAACGGATGGCCTGCGGCGTGTCCCAGCCATCGCCCTGGCGGAACACGATGAACAGGTGGTCTTTGCTGTTGCCCGGCAGGCGGTGATCGCTGGCGAACACCATGTACGAACCGTCGGGCGCGATCTCCGGATCCACGTCGTTGTCGCCGTAGTGGCTGAACGGCAACGGCTGTGCTGGCTGGTAGGTGCCGTGCGCATAGTGCGACACGTACAGGCGCTTGCCCTTGCCAGGGTCGATCGACAGGAAGTAGATGCTGCCATCGCGCGTCATGCTGGCCTTCCACACGGCGTCGCTGATGTTGACCGCGTCCGGCAGGCGCCGGGGCTTGCTCCAGCCGTCGTTGCCTTCGCGGTCCACGCGCCACAGGCCTACCTGGTTGTGCGCCGGCGTGCTGTCGATGCGATGGATCGACACATAGATCACGTACCTGCCATCCGGCGAAAACTCCGGCGCAAGATCCGGCCAGGCGCCGGAGAACGATGCCATGACCGGGGCGGACCAATGTCCGTCCACGCGATGCGATTCCATGATGGTGCCGCCGCCGGCGCCGCTGCGGGTGAAGAGCAGCGTGTTGCCGTCGGGGCTGAAGGTCGGCGCCTCGTCGTTGGCAGGACCGGAGACGATGCCCGGCGCGAAGACCTGCGGTGCGGCCAGCGCCGGCGGTGCGGCGGTAGCGGTAGCGGCGGTGGCGGTGTTGAGACCCAGGGCAACCACCAGGGCCAGACAGAGCATGCAGCAGCGTGAACCGGACACGTCGTAACTCCTTATGCGGCAAGTCGAGAACAAGCGATCGGACATCCCACCCACGCGATGCCGCGTCCATCGACCGGACGCGGCGCAGCGTGGGCGTCACGCTAGTTGCACGATCGCCCTGCCGCAGGTGCCGGACGTCACTCCTGGCCGTCGGTGCCGTGCGCCGGCGGCGCCTCCAGCTCCAGCAGCCAGCCCTTGCCGGGCTCCACGG
Organism: Rhodanobacter sp. DHB23; assembly: GCF_014842975.1. GTDB lineage: Bacteria > Pseudomonadota > Gammaproteobacteria > Xanthomonadales > Rhodanobacteraceae > Rhodanobacter_A. The sequence continues at coordinate 41,929 of NZ_JACYXK010000020.1, forward strand.
TGATTTCATCGCCCGGCTTGAACGTGGCGGCCGGCTGGAAGCCCTCCACCGCGGGGGCGACCAGGCGGACGCGTGCAGGATTCAGGCCCAGCGCCTTCCAGTTGATTGTGAGCTTCACCTTCGCGGTGGCGGGGGCCCACGAGGCGATGGACACCAGCGTCTTGTCGCCCTTACGCACGTAGCTGGTGGCGAGCACGTCCGGATTGCTGGTCTTCACCGGCGTGTCGTGCACCCACCAGCCGACCATGTCGGCCTGCTCGATGCCGAACGCATCCCACAGCTGCCACAGGCGGCGCGGGTCGCCGCCGGTCCACGGCAGGCGGTTGGTCATGCCGAACACCATGCCGCGCCACGGATTGCCGCCGTTCTGCAGCATCTCGCCCATCAGGCCGTAGGGAATGCCGGAGATCTCGGTGAGCCAGTACTGGGGCGAGGTGTGCTCGTAGTCGAACTCCTCGCCGAACCACAGGCGGTTGATGTACGGGAACAGCTCCATGTAGAGCAGCGCGCTGTTGATGTAGCCGTCGCGCGCGTCGTACTGGCTGGCGGAATGCAGGTCGATCAGCGCATGCGGCCGATGCGCATCCAGCACCTTGCGCACGCGCAGCATGGTGGTGCGGTCGTAGGCCACGTCGTCGAGGTAAAGGCCGTCGATGCCAATGTTGCGCGCCAGCCAGTCCAGCCCCTCGATGTAGAAGTTGTGCCAGCGGCTCTGGCCGGCGTCGACCACCGCCGCGTCGCGGTTCTCCGGCACGTGCCAGGCGGCGATGTAGTTGCCGTCCAGATGTTCCTGCAACCAGGAGAAGCCGCCGCCCTTGCCGGGGCTGACGATCTCGCTGCACGGTCCGGGTGCGGCGTTGCCGTCGTCGCCGAGGCGGCAGCCGGTGAGGCTTTCCAGCATCGGCAGTTCGGGCGCGCGGTCGGTGAGCTCGCGGATGGTGTCGTAGATCTTCACCTCCATGCCGCGTGCATGGGCCGCATCGATGTACGCCTTCATCTTGGCGGGTTCGAGGAACGGATAGTTGATCCACGGATTGATCGGCGTGGCGTGATGGATGTTCACCACGTTGGCACCCTCGGCCTTGATCTGGTCGAGGTCGGCGTACTTGTGGAAATAGCGCTCGGCGAAGTGCTGTGCCGGCTTGATGGTCTTGAACGGGGTCACGCGCAGCACGAGGTCGTAGTGCAGCGTCTGCCCCGCCGCCATCGTGCGCGCGCCGCTGAACGCCTTGACCACGTAGCGCGCGCCGTCGTGCGCGAACGTGATGCCGCCCTGCCCCGCGTTGTCCCAGGACGTCGGCATCAACAGCGGTTGCTGGTGGTAGAAGTTGGTGTTGAGCGGGCGGCGATAGTTCTCGTCGCGCAGGTGGAATTCCAGGCCCGCGTTCACCGCGCCGATCCACGCGCCGTCCTGGTTGTTCTCGACGTTCCATTTCCACGCGAAGCTGTCCGGCGCGGCGGAACCGGTGCGGCCCAGGCCCAGTTCGTACTGCGCCACGTCGTTCCTCAGCGGAATCTCCAGGCGGATGTCGTCGAGCTTCACCGCCTGCGTGGCGGTGAGCGCGATGGCATAGCTGAGCGTGCCATCCATCTCCAGGCTGGCGGTCACTTCACCCTTCAGCGCGCCGGCCTGGCCCGTCACCTGCCAGTGCACCTTGCCGGGGCCATCGACCTGCACGCTGGGCGAACCTGTTGCACGCAAGGCATGCGCGCCGCCGGCGTCCTGTACCAGCAGCTGCATCGGCGCGGCCAGCAGCGCGCGCGGCGCCTTGGCAATACCGGTCATGCGCTCGTCGAAGTAGCTGTCGATCTGCGCCGGCAGGCCGCTGGGTGCGAGTGTCACGGTGCGGCCGAGGATGCCGAGCTTGGCGCCCTGCACGGTCACCGCGGTGAACGGCTTCACCAGGTCGTTGTTCTGCGCCAGCGTGGAGTTGAGCCAGCGCAGGCGCGTGAGCTTGAACGGATCGTCGTCGCCGTGCGCCTTCGCCGTGCCCGCGTCCACGGTGATCGCCAATGGAACCTGCCGCGGTGCGGTGCCGTCCGCACTGACCGTCAGCGTGCCATGGTAGGTGCCGGGCTTCGCATCCTTCGGAATATCCAGCCCCATCCACAGCGGCTGCACGCGGCCTTGCGCCACATCGAGGCGATTGGTGAACGGCTTGCCCGCGTAGTCGGTACCACCGAGGTTGAAGCAGGTGAGCTGCGCCGCCGGGATCGTCGCGCCATCCGGCCCGTGCAGGTCATCGAAGCTCACGCGCACGTCCTGTGCCGCACTGCGCGCGGTCCACAGGCCCACTTGGAAACTCAGGTATTCGCCGCGCAGCGCGTGGTCGGTCAACGCGCTGCCTGCGCCATGTTCGGCCCAACGCTCGGGAACCTGGCTGAACATGCGGATCGGGTGTTCGCGGGTTTCCGGGAACAGCAGCCAGGGCTGATCCGGGTTCGCCGCCAGCAGGTGCTGCAACTCGTCCGGCGTCGCGGTGCGCTCCATGTCGGTGTAGGCGTCGAAATCGTCCACCGCCTCGTAGCCGAGCACGCGCGCCTGCGGCAGCTTCGCCGCATGGCGCGGATCGTCCAGGTTGTTCTTCTTTACCCATGTGGCGTCCGCGGTATCCGCCGGCGTGCGATAGGTCACCGTGGGATAGTTCGAACGACCGCTGCCGATGTAGGGCAGGTAGTAAACCGCATACGTGCCGGCCTGCCTCGCCTCGAACGCCAGCACGCCTTCGGCCTGGTCGATGCGCTCGCGCAGCACGTTGCCCACCACCTGTCCGTCCGGGCCGACCACGAAGGTGGCGACACTTTCGGGATGATGGTCGCGCCGATGCCATGGGATCGTCACCTGCACCGCCGCCGCGGCCTTGTCCACGGCGATGGTGTAGCGATGGTTGCCGTACTGGTCGGCGTTCCAGCGCAGTTGCACGCCGTCCTCGAGCGTCTGCGTCTGCGCCACGGCGGCGCCGATGCCGCCGGCGAGCAAGGTGCAGGCCAGCAGGCCGAGTGTCGCCGGATGGCGCAGGGTTCGTGGGTGGCGCATGGCGGTTCCCATAGCTTGATGATCGAAGCCAGATATGTAACCCGTTGCCTTCCAATACGCAAGAAAACGATTCAAAACGAAATTACATGAAACCATGACTTCGGCACGCGTCGCCCGTCATATCCACATGCCGAGGCTTCATTTTTTTGGACGTCCATTCGTGAACAGACTCGGCTCACCCCATGAGGAAACCGAGGCCACGAATGCGAAGACCTGTCCTGCTGCTGCTCGCCGGCCTGCTGCTCGCCCCGCTCGCCCATGCCGACGACGGCGTGCCGTACATCGAGCTGCGCTACCGCGACAGCACGCTGCACCAGGCCAACCTGGCCGACACCGGCCACGCCCACACCCTGCGCCTGCAACTGGGTTACCTGTGGACGCCGCTGCCCGACTTCTCCGCCTATGCGGAAGGCACCAAGGTGCTTACGCTGTTCGGCCGCCAGTACAACGACACCACCGGCAAGCGCACGCCCTACCCCGCCGAGCCCGATCCGCCGTCGGCCGAAGTGAGCAACGCGTGGGTGGGCTACGCGAACGACACGTTCGGCGTCCGCGCCGGCAGGCAATACCTCAACCTCGACGACCGCCGCTTCTTCAGCGCCAACCTGTGGCGCCAGAACCCGCAGAGCTTCGACGGCATCACCGGCTACGTGCGGCCGGGCAGCGGCACCACGATCGGCTGGGGCTGGATCGGCCAGGTCAACCGCACCGTGGGCGCGGACTTCCCCGACATCGACCAGCGCCGCTGGAAGCTCGACGGCAAGCTGCTGCACGTGGACCAGGCGTTGCCGCTGGGCAACCTGACCGCCTATGCCTACTTCGTGAAGAACCTCACCCAGGCGGCCGACTCCGTGCGCACCGAAGGCCTGCGCTGGATCGGCAACGCGCCCATCGGGCAAACACGGTTGAGCTGGACACTGGAGGGCGCGCACCAGCAGGACTACGCCAACAACCCTGCGCATTTCAGCCTGCCCTACCACCTGGTCGAACTCAGCTACGGCCTGCCGGCAATTTCGGCGCGCGCGGGCGAGGAACTGCTGGGCGGCAACGGTCGCAACGCCTTCAATACCGCCTACGGTTCGGGACACAGCTTCGACGGCTGGGTCGGCGTGTTCTCCATTCCGCCGCACGGCCTGCACGATCGCTATGGCGGCCTGCTCGGCCAACTGCCGTGGCAGGGGCTGAGCTGGCAAGTCACCCAGCACGACTTCCAACCCGCGAGCAGCGACGGCAGGCGCTACGGCAGCGAGACCGATGTCGGCCTGCTCGCCAACCTCGATGCACACCTGAATCTGGAGCTGCAATACGGCGACTACCGCGCCGACAGCTTCACCGTGAACCAGCGCAAGCTGTGGCTGATGGTGGAATACCGCTACGGCAAGCAGCCGAGTTGAGCCTTGGATTCGTCATTCGGGCGGGGGCAGGAATCCAGCGCTGATGACGCCGATCCGCGCCATGCTGCCACTGGATCCCGGCCTGCGCCGGGATGACGAGCGGAAGCAGCATGTTTCACGCGCTGCGGTCGCCACGCAGCGCGCGCACGGCCGCCTCATCGCCCGCTGCATCGCGTCCGCTCACCCAGCCGAACAGTGCGATGCCCACGACAATGGCCAATGCGCCCAGCAGCGCCCAGCCATGCGGCCACGCCTCGCCAAGCACGGCGGCGCCCAGCGCCGTGGTGAACAGCAACTCCGCCGCCTGCATCGCCTCCACCGCGGCCAGCGCGGTGGGCTGCGTGCGCACGCGGTCGGTGGCGGCGAAGAACAGCACGGTGGCGATCACGCCCGAGGACAGGGCCACGCCGCCGGCCAGCCACACCTCGCGCCATCCCGGCAGGCCCACCGTGCACAGCGCGATCGCCGCGATCAGCAACCACAGCGGCCAGCTGCACAACGTCATGCCGAACACGCGCTGCAGGGCATTCACCCGCTGCGCGCTGGTTTCCAGATGCAGCAGCAGCATGCGGTTGCCCAGCGGATAGGCGAACGCGGAAAGCACCACCGCACCCGCCGCCAGCCAGTCGCCGGCACTCAAATGGCCGTGCGCATGCCCCCATTGCAGCGCGAACACGCCGGCCACGATCAGCGCGCCGATCGCCAGCGTGGGCCACGCCAGCCGCCGGCGCGCATCGCGATAGATCAGCGGCGCCAGCAGCGGCCCGGCCAGCACCGTGGTCTGGAAGCTGCCCGCCACCAGCCACGCCGGCCCGCTGCCGGCGGCCCAGGTCAGCGGTACACCGAACAGCACGAAGCCCACGCTGCTCCACACCAGCCACGCGCGCGGATGCGCGCGCAGCTCGCGCGGCAACTCGCCCAGCCCGCCGCGCCACGGCAGCGCCAAGGCCAGCAGCGGCAAGGTGATCAGGTAGCGCAGGATCACCGCCCACGCCCAATGCCCGCCGCCCGTTACCAGGCTGCGGTTGAGCACATAGGTCATCGTGAAGAACAGCGCCGCGCACAGCGCCAGTCCCACGGCGGCGAAGGCGTTGCGGCGCATCGGCAGGTCGGTGGCATCCAACAGGGTCATCTACTCCGCGAAGTATCCGCATCCAGCAACGAGCGCAGGCTTCCGGCATAGGCAGCCCCGGCAAGCACGTACGTATCCCGATGCGTGCCGCCCGCCACCGTCGTGAATGTCACGTTCGGAAGTCCCATCGTTGCACTCCGTGCAGGCGCATAGGGCGTCACCGCATCGGCGGTCCCCTGGAACACCGATACGGGCACGGATGGAATCTGCCCCAAAAGCGCTGCGGCGGAATAGTCCCGCTGCCCCAGCAACCCGCGCACGGGAAGCACCTGCCAGCCGATCAACGCCGGATGCCGGCGGATCCAGGCCCGGACGACACTGGCCAGGTCAGCTCCCAGCCCATCGACAAGCACGCCCCTGGGCTTGAACCTCGTGGCTTCCACCAGCGCCATGGTCGCGCCCAGCGACCGGCCGACGAAGACGCTGCGGTCCATCCCGCAGCGGGTCGCGCTGCCCACCCGCGATACCGCCAGCGCCACCTGGTCGGGCAGGAGCGCGACATGGGCATGCCCCTTCGCCCCATCCTGGCCGGGGTACGAAATGGCGTAGACATCGGCCCCGCCGCGCCGTATCAGGGGGAACAGCGTTCTCTCGTAGCGGCCGATGCCGCCATGCTGCCCCGGAAAGAAGAACGCGCATGCCTGCCCGGCGTGGCCGTACCTGCGCACCACGACGGTGGCCCCGGCCGAAACGGCAATCTCGAAGCGCTGGTCCTCATGCGTGCGGTCGCTGGATTGCGCCGTGAATATCAGCCGGTCGAGGTTCCAGCGCAGCAGCGCGGCAGGCAGGGCGAAATACAGGACAACGACAACCGCGGCCAAGGTCCACAGGATGTTCCCGGGCCGCGGAAACATCCTTCGCCCACCCTCCCGGCAGTGCTGCACGGCAGCCTTCAACTGGCGGCCACCGGCAACCTCAGCCGCACCTCCAGCCCGCCGTCCCCGGCATTGCGCGCGAGGATTTCGCCGCCATGCGCCCTGGCCACGCGCTGCGCGATGGCGAGGCCGAGGCCGTGGCCTTCGGCGCGTGCGGCGTTGCTGCCGCGGAAAAACGGCCGGAACAACGAGCCCAGCTCGGCCTCGGGCACGCCGGGGCCCTGGTCGCGCACCAGGCATTCGGCCTGCCCGCCGGCGGCCTGCACCGAAACCTCCACCCGGCTTCCCTCGGGGCTGTACTTGATGGCGTTGGAGATCAGGTTGCCCAGCGCGCGCTCCAGCAGCACGGGGGTGCCGACCACGTCGATCGGCCCGCCGGCGGCATGCCGCCACTGCAGGTCGATGCGGCGCGCATCCGCTTCCAGCGCCGCCTGTCGCACGCCGTCGTGGGCGAGCTCGGCGAAGTCCAGCCGCTCGCGCTCCATGCCCGGCAGGCCGCCTTCCATGCGCGACAGCGCCAGCATGTCGCCGGTCATGCGGTCGAGCCGGGCGATCTCCTGTTCGGCCTGGCGGAAGTAGCGTTCCGCCGCCACGGGATCGGCGCTGCGCTGGGCCAGGTCGATGATCAGCTGCAGGCGCGCCAGCGGCGAGCGCAGTTCGTGCGAAAGATCCTGCAGCACGCGGCGGTCGTGCGTGACCAGCGCCTCGATGCGTTCGGCCATGGCGTCGAAATCGCCGGCGAGCTGGGCCAGCTCGTCATGCGCCGCACCGCCGGGATGGTCCACGCGCGCGGACAGCTCGCCCGCGGCCATGCGCTGCGCCGCCGCGCGCAGCGCCTGCACCGGCTTGGCCACGCTGCGCGCCACCCACCAGCCCACCAGGCCGATGAACAGCAGCGACAGCGCGCATTGCACGGCCAGCAGGATCCGTTCGCGCGCCTGCGGCGGCAGCCGCGTGCGCGTGCGGCTGATCGCCACCAGCTGCCGCTGCCGGCCGTCCGCGCCGACCACGGGCTCCACCGCCACGTACATGAGCAGGCCACGCCATGGCCGCAGCACCAGGCTGCGGTTGGTCGCCAGCATGCCGGGCAGCGAGGCGAGGATCGACGGCGGCAACCAGACCGGTCGCAACGGCTGCCCGTCCTGGAACAGCGTGGCCTCGACGCCCTCGTGCCGTTGCTGGCTGCTCCAGTCCGCCAGTCCGGCGGGACCGCCCTGGTCGTAGGCCTGTTCGGCCGATTGCGCCAACGCGGCCCAGTCGATCTCCACCGCGGTGGTGTATTCCACGAAGCGCCGGGTGAGGAAACCGCCCAGCACCAGCACCAGCAGGTTCACCGCGCAGAACCACAGCAGCAGCCGCCAGTACAGCGAACTCTTGAACGGGTTCATGGCGCGCCCGCCACCAGCACGTAGCCGGCACCGCGCACGGAATCGATGCGCGGCGATTGCGCGGAAGCTTCGGCCAGCTTGTGGCGCAGGCGGCTCACGTGCACGTCGATGCTGCGGTCGTAGCGCTCCAGTTCGCGGCCCAGCGCGAGGCGGGTGAGCACGGCCTTGTCCACCAGCTCGCCCGCGTGCTGCACCAGCGCCAGCAACAGCTGGAACTCGGCGCCGGTGAGCGACAGCTCCTGCTCGCCAAGCAGGGCACGGCGCTCGCCGGGCAGCAGCTTCAGCGCGCCGAGCTGCAACTCGGCCGGGGCGGCCGCCGCCGGCGCCTGGCGCCGCAATTGCGCACGCACCCGGGCCAGCAGTTCGCGCGGCAGGCAGGGCTTGGAAAGGTAATCGTCCGCGCCCAGCTCCAGCCCCACCACGCGATCCACCGGCTCGCCGCGCGCGGAAAGCATGATCACCGGCAGGCGGTGCTTCATGCGCAGCTCGCGCAGCGTCTCCAGGCCGTCGCGGCCCGGCATCATCACGTCGAGTATCAGCAGGTCGGGCCGCTGCGCCGCGTTGTGCAGCCGCGCCAGCGCCTCCTCGCCGTCATGGGCAAGGTCCACGGCGAAGCCTTCGCGCTGCAGGTACTCGGACAGCAGGTTGCAGAGTTCGCGGTCGTCGTCGGCGATCAGGATGCGGGTCATGGCGCTATTTAGCGGGGCGGCGGCGGGCGGCGGCAAGGGCTTTACCCATCTTTACGCTCCCGCAAAGAACATACACGCCGGATTGTCGTCCAATAGCCACACGTTCCATTCCCCCAACGCAAGAGGCGACACTCCATGCGCAAGAACCTCATTCTCGGCCTGGCCCTCAGCTCGGCACTGGCCATCGGCAGCTTCGCCGTCGCGGCGCAGGGCGCTCCCGGCCCGGGCGGCCCCGGCGGCTGGGGTCACCATGGCGGCCACCACGGCATGATGGCGCTGCACGGGCTCAACCTGACCGATGCCCAGAAGGCCAGCATCAAGCAGATCATGAAGAGCAGCTTCGCGCAGAACAAGGGCCAGTTCCAGGCGCTGCGCCAGCAGAAGCAGGCCTTCGAGGCGATGACCCCCACCGATCCGGGCTACCAGTCCGCCGCCGCCGCGCTGGCCCAGGCCGAAGGCGCCGCCACCACCGCCCGCGTGCAGCAGATGGCCAACGTCCGCGCGCAGATCTACAACGTGCTGACCCCGGCGCAGCAATCGCAGCTGGCCGCGCAGAAGGCGAAGGCACAGGCCCGCCGCCAGCAGTGGCAGCAGTTCCGCGCCCAGCAGAAGGCCGCCGGCAACGGCCAGTAAGGAACGTCTGCGCAGAACCTCCTCCCTCTGCGCAACGTAAAGCCGCGTCGGTTGTCGCCGACGCGGCTTTTTTTGCGAGGCAAGCGGATCGACGCCAGATGCAAAGGCCGGGGCGCCGCAACGCCCCGGCCTCATGCATCCCCGGGCTCAGCGATAACGCCAGTAGCCACCGACCCAGGCGTGGCCGTAGCCCCAGTAGCCCGGCACCCAGACGCGGGCGGGGCGCGGCGGCGCGACCATCACGCAACCGGTGAGCATGGTGCCGACGCCAAGCAGGGCGGCGGCGAGCAGACAGACGGACATGAAACGGCGCATGGCAACACTCCTCCTCGGGGGTATGTGCTGCTGAAAACGTCGTGCGCCAAACCGCGCTGACGACGACGGCCGCGCGGATTCAGTCCTGCCTTATCGACCTGACTGGCAGCAAAACTCAGGTTCTTGCGGCACGCGCCGCGGCATGCGTGACGCGATGGATCAATCGCGCCGCGACGCGCGCGGTGACGTGGTCGCGGTCGAACGGCGGCGAGAGCTCCGCCACGTCCATGACCTTCACCTTGCCGGTGGCGGCGATGGCATCGAGCAGCGGTTCGACCACTTCCATCGGTATGCCGCGCGCGCTGGGCGCGCTGACGCCGGGCGCCATCGCATGCGGCAACGCGTCGAGGCAGAACGTGAGGTAGACGGCGTCGACGTCCGCCAGCCTGGCCTGCAACTGCGCGATGCGCGCCGGCAGGTCGAGCAGGCCCAGTTCGTCGTCGCGCACGTAATGCACACCCAGCTCGTCGGCGGTGTCGAACAGCACGCGCGTGTTCGCCGAGGTGCTGATGCCGAACACGCAGTAATCCAGCGGCAGGCCATGCGCGGCGGCGTGCTCGATCGCCTGCAGGAACGGCGTGCCGGAACTGGCGCGATCCTGCCTGCGCAGGTCGAAATGCGCGTCGAAGTTGACGATGGCCACGCGCGGGCGGCGCTCGCCCAGGTGCAGGGCCAGGCCCTGGTAGGTGGCGAACGCGATCTCGTGCCCGCCGCCAAGTCCCACCGGGAAGTGGCCGGTATCGAGCAGCGCGGCGAGTTTTCCTGCGTAGCGCAACTGCGCGCCTTCCAGGTCGCCGTCGGCTGCATCGACATCGCCTGCGTCGTAGAGCGGCGTGTCGTCCAGCAGCGGCAGGTTGGAAAGCATCCTGCGCAGCGCGGCGGGGCCTTCGGCCGCGCCCACGCGACCGCCGTTGCGGCGCACGCCCTCGTCGCTGGCGAAGCCCAGCACCGCCACGCCGGGCGCGGCGCCGGCCACCGGCTCGCGCACCCACTGGTGCCAGCGGCGCGTGGCGGGGCCTTCCGGCAGGTCGACGCGACCGCTCCAGCCGCCCACACCGGCGTTCATGGAAACACCCGAAACAGGCAGCGAACGACGTGATTCATGCATGACTCCCGTAGGTGATGCCGCGCATTGTAGTCGCCACGCTCGCATCCGCTTCACCCGCGCCGCCGCAGCATGCCTGCATGGCGAGGAAAAACGGCGAACGCATTCCCAAGCTGCGCCTGCGTCTGGCCACGCCCGGCGACGTACCGGCCCTGGTCGAACTCACCGCCCGCATCTACACGCCGGAAAACGGCTATTCCGCGGAAATGCTGCGCTCCCAGCAGACGCACTTCCCGCAGGGCCAGTTCGTGGTGGAGTATGAAGGCAAGGTGGTGGGCTACTGCGCCACCTTCCGCATCGACGAGGCCGCCGCGCTGGCGCCGCACACCTGGGTGCAGATCACCGCCGGCGGCATGGCCTCGCGCCACAAGCCGGACGGCAACTGGCTGTACGGCATCGAGGTGGTGGTGCACCCCGACTACCGCCGCATGCGCATCGGCCAGCGCCTGTACCAGGCGCGCAAGCGGCTGTGCATGGACCTGAAGCTGCGCGGCATCGTGTTCGGCGGTCGCATCCCCGGACTGGCGCGCAACATCCAGCGCTACGGCAGCGCCGAGGGCTACGTGCAGGCGGTGCAGGCGGGCCGCCGCCGCGACCTCACGCTGAGCTTCCAGTTGTCCAACGATTTCGAGGTGATCGGCCTGTTGCGCAACTACGTGCCCGCGGACCACGAATCGCTGGGCTATGCGGTGCACCTGGCGTGGCGCAATCCGCTGCTGCTCGACCAGCCGGACATTCCCTCGACCGCCTCCCCGCGCCAGTTGCCCACCACGGTGCGCGTGGCTTCGGTGCAATACCTGCAGCGGCGCATCGCCTCGTTCGAGGAGTTCGCCACCCAGGTCGAGTACTTCACCGACATCGCCGCCGACTACAACGCGGACTTCGTGGTGTTCCCCGAGCTGATCACGCTGCAGCTGCTGTCGATCGAGAACACCGAGCTGCCGGCCACCCGGGTCATCCGCCGGCTCAGCCAGTACACGCCGCAGGTGAAGGAGCTGTTCGGCCGGCTGGCCGTGCATTACAACATCAACATCGTCGCCGGCACCCATCCCACCGAGCAGGACAACGGCGACATCCACAACGTCTGCTACATCTGCCTGCGCGACGGCTCGATCCACGAGCGCGAGAAGCTGCACCCCACGCCCAGCGAACGCATCACCTGGAACATCTCCGGCGGCGACAGCGCCGCCACGGTGCCGACCGACTGCGGCCCGATCGGCGTGATGATCTGCTACGACAGCGAGTTCCCCGAGGTGGCGCGCCACCTGGTGGACCAGGGCGCGCTGATCCTGTTCGTGCCGTTCTGCACCGACGTGCGCGAGGGTTACCTGCGCGTGCGCTACTGCGCGCAGGCGCGGGCGGTGGAAAACCAGTGCTACGTGGTGCTCTCCGGCAACGTCGGCAACCTGCCCGGCGTCAACAATTTCGACATCCAGTACGGCCAGAGCTGCATCCTCACCCCCAGCGACTTCCCGTTCGCGCGCGACGGCATCGCCGCCGACTCCACCCCGAACAGCGAGACCGTGCTGTTCGCCGACCTGCACCTGGAAAGCCTGGCCAGCGCGCGCAACGCCGGCGCCGTGCAGAACCTCAAGGACCGCCGCTTCGACCTGTACGAGACGCGCTGGCTGCCGAGGCCGCGCTGATGCCGATGGCGTGGCGCAGTCTGCGATAATCGGCGGATGTCCGAGCCCGCGCCGAAGTCGTCCAACCCTCGTCTGCAGGCCCTGCTGGGCCACGAGTTCTTCGCCCCGATGCAGTGGAAGCGGCGCATCGCGCTGTGGAGCGGCGCGATCCTGGTGGCGCTGGCGGCGATCCTGTTCGCCAAGGCCAGCAACTGGGCCTATGCGCTGTTCCAGCACATCCTCGCGCATGGCGTGTGGATACCGCTGCTGATCACGCCGGTGGTGTTCGGGCTGCTGGCCTGGGCCACCGAGGGACGCCTGCGCGCCACCCGCGGCAGCGGCATCCCGCAAGTGATCGCCACCATGCACATCGAGGACGAGGGTTTCCGCGAACGCATGCTGGCCTTGCCGATCGCGGCCTGCAAGATGCTGCTGACCCTGATCGCGCTGACGGTGGGCGCCTCCATCGGCCGCGAAGGCCCGACCGTGCACGTGGGTGCGGGCCTGTTCTACTCGCTGGGCCGGCGCTTCGGCTTCACCGACCCCAAGGCCGCTTCGCGCTTCATCCTCGCCGGCGGCGCCGCGGGCATCGCGGCGGCATTCAACACGCCACTGGCCGGCGTGGTGTTCGCCATCGAGGAACTGGCCGGCACCTTCGAGCACCGCTTCAGCGGCCTGCTGCTGACCGCGGTGATCGTGGGCGGCGTGGTGTCGCTGGGCATCATGGGCAATTACTCGTACTTCGGCGAAGTGCAGGCCGACCTGCTGCTGGGCCATGCGTGGCTGGCGGTGCTGTTGTGCGGCATCGTCTGCGGCTTGCTCGGCGGCCTGTTCGCCCGGCTGGTCCTGCTCAGCCGCCACGGCCCGCTGGCCATGGTCGGCCGCTTGCGCGCACGCTGGCCGGTGCTGTTCGCCGCCGCTTGCGGACTGGCGCTGGCCGTCATCGGCGTGCTCTCGCACAACAGCGTCTACGGCACCGGCTACGACCAGGCGCGCGCCTTCGTGCAGGAGGCCTCGACGACGCCCGGCGAAAGCTTCGGCATCGTCAAGCTGCTCGCCAACGTGGTCTCGTACTGGGCCGGCATCCCGGGCGGCATCTTCTCGCCGGCGCTGGCCGTGGGCGCGGGCCTCGGCCACAACATCGCCCACCTGCTGCCGCACGCGCCGGAGGCGGCGGTGGTGCTGCTGGGCATGAGCGCCTACCTGTCCGGCGTCACCGGCGCGCCGCTCACCTCGGCGGTGATCGCGATGGAGCTGACCGACAACCAGGCCATGGTGATACCGATCATGGCCGCCTGCCTGCTCGCCCGTGCGGCGGCGTCGGTCTTCAGTCCCACGCCGGTGTACAAGGACTTCGCCGAGCGCATGGTGCGCGACTTCGAACACCAACAGATGCTGCACGCGCAGGCCGATGGCGAGGCGCAGCAATCCGCAACCGGCCATGCCGGCGCCACCAGCGCCTACGGCGAGCCCGTGGCGGCCACCGACGAGACGACGGGAGACCCATGATGGCGCCACGCTGGGACCTGCTGCTCACCCACGCCAACCTCGCGGGCGTTGCCGGTGACGCGCCGTTCGGTTCGATCGAGGATGGCGCGGTGGCCTGTGCCGATGGGCGCATCGCATGGGTCGGTGCCATGTGCGACCTGCCGCCCGGCGCGGAGGCCATGCGCATCGAAGACCTCGGTGGCGCCCTGCTCACGCCGGGCCTGGTCGATTGCCATACGCACCTGGTGTTCGGCGGCCACCGTGCCAACGAATTCGACATGCGCCTCAACGGCGCGAGTTACGAGGACGTCGCCCGCGCCGGCGGTGGCATCGTCTCCAGCGTGCGCGCCACCCGCGCGGCCAGCGAGGACGAACTGTTCGCGCAGTCGCTGCCGCGCGCCCGCGCCCTGCTCGCCGACGGCGTGACCACGCTGGAGATCAAGTCCGGCTACGGGCTGGACCTCGAAACCGAACGCCGCATGCTGCGCGTGGCGCGGCGCATCGGCGAATCGCTGGGCATCACCGTGCGCACCAGTTTCCTCGGCCTGCATGCGCTGCCGCCCGAGTACAGGGAACGCCGCGACGATTACGTGGCGCTGGTGTGCGACACGATGCTGCCCGCGCTGGCCGCCGAAGGCCTGGTCGACGCGGTGGACGCATTCTGCGAGAAGATCGCCTTCACGCCCGCCGAGACGCGCCGGCTGTTCGAGCGCGCGACACGGCTCGGCCTGCCGGTGAAGCTGCACGCGGAACAGCTCTCCGACCAGGGCGGCGCGGCCCTGGTGGCGGCCTTTGACGGCCTTTCCGCCGACCACCTGGAACATCTCGGCGAAGCCGGCATCGCGGCGATGGCGAAGGCCGGCACCGTGGCCGTGCTGCTGCCCGGCGCGTTCTACGCGCTGCGTGAAACGCAGCTGCCGCCGGTGGCCGCGCTGCGCGGACACGGTGTGCCCATCGCCATCGCCACCGATTGCAACCCCGGCACCTCGCCCCTGCTCTCGCTGCGGCTGGCCGCGAACATGGCCTGCACGCTGTTCCGGCTCACGCCGGAGGAAGCGCTGCGCGGCGTCACCGCGCATGCGGCCCGCGCGCTGGGCCTACACGATCGCGGTACGCTGGCCGTGGGCCAGCGCGCCGACCTGGTGGCGTGGAACGCGCAGCAGCCCGCCGAGCTGTGCTACTGGATCGGCGGCCCGCTCGTGCGGCAAGCCTGGATCGGCGCCCGCCCCCTGTAGGAGCGCACCCTGTGCGCGATGGCTCTGGCGCTTAGACCAAGGCGTGAGGCCATCGCGCACAGGGGGCGCCCTACAGATGCGCGGGCAGCCGTGCCAGCACGGCACCGAAGAAATCCGCCGGCAGCTCGGCATGCACCGGCACCCGCCACCAATGCGGCTGCACGAAGCCACGGCACTTCACCGCGTCCTTGTCGGTCATCAGCACCGGCAGTCCGTCGCCGAAGGCGAGTTCGGCGGCGGCGAAGGCATGATGGTCGGGGAACGCATGCTCGACCACGGCCATGCCCGCATCGCGCAAGGCGGCGAAGAAGCGCCCGGGATTGCCGATGGCAGCCACCGCATGCACCCGGCTGCCCGCAAACGCCGATAGCGGTTGCCGCCGCGCACTGTCCAGCGCCACCGCCTCGCCTCCCGCGAGTCGCATGGGATATTCGCCGGCCAGCGGCGTGCCGCCGTTGCACACGCGCAGGTCCACGCGCGCCAGCCGGCGCAACGGCTCGCGCAACGGACCGGCGGGCAGCAGATGGCCGTTGCCGAAGCGGCGCGCACCGTCGATCACGCAGATCTCGACATCGCGGGCAAGGCGGTAATGCTGCAAGCCGTCATCGGCGACCACCACATCGCAACCCTCCGCCACCAGCAGCCGCGCCGCCGCAGGGCGGTCGCGCCCCACGGCCACGGGCACGCCGCTGGCCTGGATCAGGCAAGGCTCGTCGCCCACCTCGGCAGGATCGGGGGATCCGCCCAGCAGCATCGGTTCGCGCTGCCTGCCGCCATGGCCGCGGCTCACCACGCCGGGACGGAAGCCCCGCGCGCGCAGCGCGTCCGCCAGTGCGATGGTGAGCGGCGTCTTGCCAGTGCCGCCGGCGGTGAGGTTGCCGATCACGATCACCGGCACGGGCAAGCGCACACCGTGCAATACGCCACTGCGGTACAGCAGGCGACGCATCGCCGCGAGCGCGCCGTACAGGCCGGCCAGCGGCCACGTCCACCACGGGCTGCTGCGCCGGCCGTACCACGCCTCGACGAGTTCGTCCGCGAGCGCCATGCGCGGGCTCAGTCGCTGCCCAGGTTCGCGTCGTGGAACTGCATGCGGTGCAGCGCGGCGTAATGGCCGCCCATCGCCAACAACTCGGCATGGCTGCCGCGCTCCACGATGCGGCCCTGCTCCATCACCGCGATCTGGTCGGCGCCCTCGATGGTGGAGAGGCGGTGCGCGATCACCAGCGTGGTGCGATCGCGCATCAGCTGCTGCAGCGCCTGCTGGATCAGCCGCTCGGACTCGGTATCCAGCGCGCTGGTGGCCTCGTCCAGCACCAGGATCGGCGCGTTCTTGAGGATGGCGCGGGCGATCGCGATGCGCTGGCGCTGGCCGCCGGACAGGCTGTTGCCGCGTTCGCCGATCTGGCTGTGGATGCCCTTGGGCAGGCGCGCGATGAACTCCATCGCGTTGGCGGCTTCGGCTGCAGCCACGATCTCGGCCTCGCTGGCGCCGGCCAGTTCGCCGTAGGCGATGTTGTTGGCCACGGTGTCGTCGAACAGCACCACGCTCTGCCCCACCCAGGCGATCTGCCGGCGCAGCGAGGCCAGGGTGTAGTCCTCGTAATTCTTGCCGTCCAGCACGATGCGGCCGCCGCTGGGTTCGTTGAAGCGCGGCAACAGGCTCACCAGGCTGCTCTTGCCGCTGCCCGAGCGGCCCACCAGCGCGGTGACCGTACCCGGCGCACAGTGCAGGTCCACGCCGCGCAACGCGGGAAAATCGTTGCGCGCGTAGGTGAGCTTCACGTCTTCGAAGCGCAGGTCGCCACGGGTGCGCACGAGTTCGCGCGTGCCATGGTCGGCTTCCGGCGGCCGGTCCATGACCTCGAACAGGTCCTCCGCCGCGGACATGCCGCGCTGGATGTTCGCCTGCACGTTGGCGAGCCGCTTTAGCGAGGGAATCATGGCACCCATCGCCGTCAACACGGCGATGAAAACGCCCGAGGAGATGCTGTCGATCACGCCGGGCCGGGTCCCCAGGTACACCAGCAGGGCCAGCGCGAAGGCCGATACCGTCTGTATGGCCGTACTCGAACTGGCGTTGGTGGCGGCGATCTTGAGGTTGAGCCGGCGCGCGCGGTGCGTCACCTCGTCGAACCGGTCCGCCTCATGCGACTGGCCACCATAGATGCGCACTTCGCGGTGCGCCCCCACCGACTCCTCCACCGTGCCGGTGACCGAGCCCATCGAATTCTGGATGCGCCGGCTGATCGCACGATAGCGCCGGCTCACCACGGCGGCGATGGCCGCCACCGCAGGAACCATCGCCAGCAGCGCCAGGGTGAGGTAGGCGCTGTTGTGCAGCATCACGTACAGCATGCTCACGACCGTGACGCCCTCGGTCACCGCCACCTTGATCGCGTCGGTGGACGCGGCCGCCACCTGCTCGCTGGTGTAGGTGATGCGCGAGATCTGCTGCCCGGACGGCTCGAATCCGAAGTACGACGCCGGCAGGCGCAGGTACGACGCGAAAACGTCGTGCTGCATCGACTGCACGATGTTGCGGCCGATATAGGAAATGCCGTAGCTGCTGACGAACGTGCCGATGCCGCGCACGGAGAAGATCGCCATGATCCAGATCGGCATCCAGAAGATCAGGTGCGGATCCTTGTTCTTGAACAGGTCGTCGAACATCGGGCGCAGCAGGTTGGTGAACACGGCCAGGCCACCGCCATCCACCGCCATGCCCACCACCGCGACGATGCCCACCGCCCAGTAGCGCCTGGTGTAGCCCAGCAGGCGCTTGTAGATGGCCCAGGTATGCGCGTCCCAGATCGCGGTCTTGCCGCTGCTCATTGCGCCTTGTCCGGCTGCGTCGGCGTGGTGGCGATGGACAGGTGCGTGAAGCCGAGCTGGCCCAGCGCGTCCATCGCGGTCACCACGCTCTGGTGCGAGGACAGCGCGTCGGCGCGTATCGCCACCGGACGGTCGTGGTCGCCGTTCGCGTTCTGCTCGATCACCTGCTTGAGGATTTCGATGCCCTCGCCCGGCACCGCGTCGCTGCCCACCCAGTAGCGGCCTTCGCGGTCGACCGTGATGGTGAGCGCGGGCGCGTTCATGTCGCGATCCTGCGCGCTGGCATTGGGCAGGGTGACCTGCATCCGCGCGTGCTGGACGAAGGTGCTGGTGAGCACGAAGAACATCAGCAGGGTGAGCAGCACGTCGATCAACGGCACCACGTTGATCTCGAACTCGTCCCGGCGGTGGTCGTTGCCGATGCGCATGGAATCAGCCTGCGGTCGGCGCGGCGGGCGTGGCTGTGCGGCGCACGCGCGGCGCGGTGGCCGGCGCGGGCAGGGTCAATTCGTCCAGCAGCGCGGTGGCCTGCTTTTCCATCTGCACGCAATAGCCCAGGATACGCGAGCGCAGCCAGCGGTGCAGCACGTAGGCGGGAATCGCCACGGTGAGGCCCGAGGCCGTGCAGATCAACGCCTCGCCGATGCCGCCGGCCATCTTCGCCGGATCGCCGATGCCACCGGCCATCACCTGCATGAACATGCGGATCAGGCCGATCACCGTGCCGAACAGGCCCAGCAGCGGGCCGATCAGCGCGATGGTGCCCAGCGTGCTGAGGTAGCGCTCCATCGAATGCACCACGTGGCGGCCGGTGTCCTCGATGCGCTCCTTGATGATGTCACGCGACTGGCCGCGCACCGCCAGCGCCGACGCCAGCAGTTCGCCCAGCGGCGAGCTGCTGGCCAGGGCCTGCAGGTGGCCGGGATCGAGCTGGCCTGCGTGCGCCCACTGGCGCACTTCCTCGCCCAGCCCCGGCGGCAGCACGGCGCTGCGCCGCAGCGTCCAGCAACGCTCCAGCACGATCGCCAGCGCCACCAGCGAGCACACCAGGATGGGCAGCATCGCCCAACCGCCAGCCATCAGGATATCGAGCACGATCGTTCCACCGGGCATCCACAACGAGAGGCCGCATCATAGCAGCCGGCCGGAATGGTTCCGTGGTGGAGGTGACAGTCAAGCCAGCCACCGGTCGTGGGCCGGAAGGGTCTTGCCGGTCATCCGGTGACCGGATGGACAGGCACGCTTGGCCGCTGCCGGATTCCGGCCTTCGCCGGAATGACGAGCAAAAGCAGGGTGTGCTTCAAGGCCGCTCGCGCCAGTAGCGCGGATCGCGCAGCCGCCAGCGCGCCGCCACCCGGGCCGGCCCGTCGCGGGGAAAGTCCAGCGCGATCGCGCCGTTGTCGGCGGTGTTCAGCACCGGCACGCCCGCCTCCGCGTAGCGCGCCAGCACCTCCGGCCTGGGGTGGCCGAAGCGGTTGCGCCAGCCGGCGGAGACGATGGCGAACGGCGGATCCACCGCATCGATGAAATCCGCGCCGGACGAAGTCTTGCTGCCGTGATGCGGCACCAGCAGCACCGGCGACGGGCCATCGTCCAGCGCCTCCGCCACGGCCGGCTCGACTTTCGAACTGATGTCCCCGGTGAGCAGGAACGCATTCCCCGTGCCCTCCACCAGCAGCACGCAGGAGCGGTCGTTGTCCTTGCCGCCCGCATCTGCCGCCGGGCTGAGCACGCGGAAGCGCACGCCGTCCCACACCCACGCCTGTCCAGCCGCGCAGGCCCGCATGGGCACATGCATGCGCGCGGGTTCGCCTGCATAGCGCACTGCCTGCGGGTATGCGGCCACCACGGCATCGGCGCCGCCGGCATGGTCGTTGTCCGCATGGCTCACCATCAGCACGTCCAGCCGTGCGATGCCCAGGGCCCGGATCGATGGCAGCACCGCCGCCTCGCCCAGGTCGTAGCCCGAGGGATAGCGCGCGCCGGTGTCGTACAACAAGACGTGGTCGCGGGTACGCAGCAGCACCGACAAGCCCTGCCCCACGTCCAGCACCCACGCCTCGAACGCACCTGCAGCCGGCTTCGGCAACGACGGCCACAGCAAGGGCAGGAACAACGCGAGGCCCAATGCGCGCAACGGCAAGCCGCGCGGCATGAACAGCCACAACGCGCCCAGCGTGGCCAGCAGCAATGCCCACGGCCACACCTCGGGCAGATACCAGTGCGCGCCCGGCCAGGTCGCCATGCGTTCCAGCAGCCACCACTGCGCGTGCGCGAGCCTTGCCGCCAGCCCCAGCACCGGTGCGGCCAGGGGCGGGCACAAGCCCAGCAATACGGTGCCCAGCAATACGCATGGCACGATGACGAAACTCACGAACGGCACCGCGACGAGGTTGGAGAGCGCCCCCACCAGCGAGGCCTCGCCGAAGAACCAGAGGGTCAGCGGCAACAGCGACAGCGTCATCAGCAGCTGGCCGGCCGTGAGCTCGTGCAGGAAAGCGCGCAGGCCACGACCTCGTGACTGCAGGCACAGCATCAACAAGGCCACCCCGGTGAACGACAACCAGAAGCCCGCCGCCAGCACCGACAAGGGATCGAACGCGAGGATCGCGATCACGGCCAAGGCCAGCGAATGCGCGCCATGGCCGCCGCGCCGCGAGCAGCGCGCCAGCGCCACCACCGCGATCATCAGCAGCGTGCGCACGGTGGGCAGGCCAAAGCCGGCCAGTGCGCCGTACGCTCCTGCCGCCAGCAAGGCAGCGGCGGCCTGCGCCTGCGCGCGCGGCAGGCGCAGGGCCAATCCCGGCCACAACAGGTACAGCGCGCCGACCAGCCACGCACCGATCACCGCCACCACGCCCACGTGGAAACCGGAAATCGCGATCAGGTGCGGAATGCCGTTGGCGCGCGCGACCTCCCAATCCTGCTGGCTCAAGCCACGCGTGTCGCCCACCGAGAACGCCCGCAGCAGCGCGGCATCGTGCGGATCGCCGACCCGCGCCGCGATGCCGCGCGAGACGGCATCGCGCACGCCGTCCACGCACCATGCCGCGCGGCCTGTCCGCGCATTGGCGGCATCCCCGCGCACGTAGCCGGTGGCCACGATGCGCCGTTGCAAGGCCGTACGCTCGCCGTCCGACGCACCGGGATCGAGCAGGCCGCGCGGTCGTTTCAGCCGCAGCGACAGGCGCCAGCGCTCGCAGGGAGCCAGCGGCGGCGCGTCGTCGTACCACGACACCATCGTGCGTCCGCGCAAGGGCACCGGTTTGCCGTCCAGCGTGGCGCCATCGACGTACAGCGCGAAGCGGGTGGCGTCCTCGCGCACCAGCGGCAATTCCGCGATGCGCCCGGTCACCGCGAAGTCGCGCCCCTCCAGGTCCCTCGGCAAACGCGCGTCCATCGCCCCCGCGCCGCAGGCCATCGCCCACGACACGCCCGCGCAACCGCACAAGGGCAACCGCCAGCGCGGCCAGCACCAGAAGGCCGCGGCCACAAGGAGCAACGACAGCATCGACAGCCAACGCGGCGGCAACGCCGGCAGCCATTGCACGGCAAGCACGCCAAGCAGCAGGACAGGCGCCGCCAGCGTCGCGGTGAACGGTTTGTCGAACGCCAGCGCCATGCTCCGCCCGATGCCGGATGGATCGCATCGAGGCTACCCCGCCTGCGGCGCGGTATCGGACGAAAGGCATGTAGGACTATGCCTTGCCGCAGGCTGGTCCAGGTTTACTTCACTCTTTGTTGGGACAACATGTCCGAACCTGCTTCGACTTCTACCTGCACGCACTCCAGAGGACCGACATGAAAGCCACTCGCCCCTTGATCGCCGTGCTTGCCTGCCTCTTGGGTACAGGCGTGTGTGCCGCCGGCACCAATTTCGCCCCCCCCACCAGTGTCAGCCTCTATGCGAAGCCAGGCATCGGTGCCGGGCAAAACTGCCTGGCCGGCGCGCAGACCGACGACGACGGCATGAACGAAAAGCCTGTGGTCTATCTCGAAAATTCGTCCGGCACCGCGGCATGGCATGTCACCTTGCCTTTACCCGCCCACACCTACCAGGCCAGGGCAACGCATTGTGTCGGCACGCCGTCTACGCTCTATGTGCTGGTGCAAGGCGACACGCAGTCCGAACAGACCATATCGCAGACGCTGCTTGAAATCGTCGCACTCGACCGTTCCACCGGCGCTGTCGTGACCTCAACGCCAATCGATGCACCGAACGTCGGCGCAGCCCACACGACATGGGTTGATGACGGCGACCAGCACTTCGTCTTGCAGGAAAACAGTTTGATCGTCACGGGAAAATACGCATTGCTTTCCAACCGGGATGGGCCCGTGGACTTCTCCCTGAAGGCTCCGATGAACCTGCATCCTTGAAGGGAAGCGCATCATGAACGAGAAGGAAAGCTTCATTGCCGGGTTGTATCCAGCGGCTGTTGAAGTCTCCAATGAAACCGGCATGGCCTGGCAAACCATCCTGGCCCAGGCCGCGCAGGAAACCGGTTGGGGACAACACCAGCTTCCCGGTAGTCACAACATCTTCAACATCAAGGCCGATCCCAGTTGGCACGGGCCGAGCAAGACATTCAATGTCTGGGAGATCGAAAACGGCCAGAAGGTCTGGAAGGATCAGTCCTTCCGCGTATATGGCTCCGACGAGGAAGCATTACGGGATCGTGTCGAGTTTCTGCGCGACAACCCGCGCTATGCCAAAGCCGGCCTGTTTGACGAAGGCACCAAGGGCAGCCTTGAAAAAGAATCGGCCGCCCTGCAACAAGCGGGCTATGCCACCGACCCACACTACGCCGAAGGCTTGGTGCGCGTGTTCAATAGCCCGACCATGCAGAACGCCATCAAGGCAGCGCAAACACTGGAGGCAACCGGATACCACTCGCCGGATAGTCAGCTACATCAGCAAGCGATCCTGGAGCAAGGCACCCACGGCACGGCTGTCACCGCCCTGCAAGCTGACCTGGCGAAGTTGGGTTACGGCCAGGATCGAGGCCAGCCCCTCGAAGCCGACGGCGACTTCGGCATCCAGACACGCCATGCCGTGGAACGCTTCCAGCACGACCATCATCTTGCTGTGGATGGCAAGGCCGGCCCGCTGACGCAGCAAGCCATGCGCTCGGCGTTGCAATCGCATACCCGACAGGACGCCCTCCATCATTTGGGCGATCCGCGCAATCCCGATCATGCCCTGTACGAACAGGCGCTGGCGGGTGTGAGCAAGCTTGATGCGCAACATGGCCGCACTGTTGATGGGCAAAGCCATAACATAGCCGCCGCACTGGTCGTCGAGGCCAAACGTGAAGGCATGACACGCATCGACCAGGTAGCCCTTGGGGACGGCAACAGCAGGGTCTTCATCGTCCAGAAGGCCGGTTCACTCATGGAGACCGACAAGTACGGCGCTGTCGATACGGTCAAGGCCACGCAAACGGCAATGGCGCAAAGCTCCGATCTCGCCGCCGCTATCCAGCCGCCCGTCACCACTCCCACACCAGGCGTTCAACCGACCGCGCCATCCCAGGCCATGGTCATCTGACTTTCCTGACTTCGAAAAGTGAGGCGGTCAAACCTCACCCGCGTGCCTGCTCCCGCAACACCCCTTCATGCAACACCAGCGTGCGATCCATCCGCGCCGCCAGTCGCGTGTCATGCGTGACCAGGATGAAACTGGTACCCACTTCGCGATTGAGCTCCAGCATCAGCTCGTAGACCTGCGCCGCGTTGCCTTCGTCGAGGTTGCCGGTGGGTTCGTCGCCCAGCACGCAGGCCGGCTTGGTCACCAGCGCACGCGCCACCGCGCAGCGCTGGCGCTCGCCGCCGGAGAGCTCGGCCGGCTTGTGGTCAAGGCGCGCGCCGAGACCCACCCGCTCCAGCAATGCCGATGCCTGCCTGCGCGCATCGGCAATCGCCGTGCCGCGGATCAGCAGCGGCATGCACACGTTCTCCAGCGCGGTGAACTCGGGCAGCAGGTGGTGGAACTGGTAGACGAAGCCCAGCGAACGGTTGCGCACGCGGCCGCGCTCGGCGTCGGAGAGTCTGGAGAGCTGGCGGCCATCCACCTCCACCTCGCCCGCGCTCAACGTGTCCAGGCCGCCCAGGATGTGCAGCAGGGTGCTCTTGCCGGTGCCGGAGGCACCCACGATGGCCATGGTCTCGCCGCGCTTCAGCTCGAAGCTGACGTCGGCGAGCACCTCGGTGCGCAGGCCGCCTTCGGCATAGGTCTTGGCCACGCGGGTGGCGCGCAGCACGGGCCCGCTCGACAAAGGTATGTTCGACGGCATCGGGTTCTTCTCACTCATAGCGCAGCGCCTGCGCCGGCTGCGTGCGCGAGGCGCGCCACGCGGGATACAGGGTGGCCAGCAGCGAGAACGCGAAGGTGACCAGCGCCACCCAGCCCACGTCGCTCCAGTCCAGCCGGCTGGGCACCTCGCTGATGTAGTACACGTCCGGCGAGAGGAACTGCACGTGGAACACGTGCTCGATCCACTTGACGATGCCCGGCAGCTTCCACGACAGCAGCGCGCCCAGCCCGACGCCGATGCCGATGCCGACCAGGCCCACCAGCACGCCCTGTACCATGAACATGGCCATGATGCTGCGCGGCGTGGCGCCCAGGGTGCGCAGGATGGCAATGTCGGCCTGCTTGTCGGTGACCAGCATCATCAGCATCGAGATCAGGTTGATCACCGCCACCAGCACGATCAGCGAGAGGATGATGAACATCACCAGCTTCTCCATCGACAAGGCGGAGAACAGGTTGGCGTTGTCCTGGTCCCACGTCCGCACCTGGTAGACCGGCCCCAGCTGGTCGGCCAGCTCGTGCGCCACCGGGCGGGCGTTGAAGAGGTCGTCCAGCTTCAGGCGGATGCCGCTGGGACCGTCCAGGCTGTTGAGCTTCTCGGCATCCTGGATGTTGACCAGCGCGAGGCCGGAGTCGAACTGCTCCATGCCCATGGTGAAGGTGCCCACCACGTGGAAGCCGCGCATGCGCGGCACGCCGCCGAACGGGGTGGCGCGCATTTCCGACACCGCCATCACCACCTGGTCGCCCACGCCCACGCCAAGCTGGGTGGCGAGATCCTGCCCCAGCACGATGTTCCAGCTGCCCGGCGTGAGTTCGTCGAGCTTGCCGTGCACCATGTGCTGGCCGATGTCGACCACCCTGGGTTCCAGCGCGGGATCGATGCCGCGCACCATCGCGCCGGCCGTGGCCCGGCCCTGCAGCAGCGCCTGGATTTCCACGTAGGGCGCGGCACCCTTCACGTGCGGGTTGGCCTGGGCGGCTTTCAGTGCAAGCGGCCAGTCCTCCATGCCCTGGCCGATGCCGGAGATGGTGGCGTGCGAGATCGCGCCGAGGATGCGCGTCTTCATCTGGTAGCCGAAGCCGTTCATCACCGACATCACGGTGATGATCGCGATCACGCTCATCGAGATGCAGACGATGGAAACGGCCGAGATGAAGGAAATGAACTGGTTGCGACGCTTGGCTCGGGTGTAGCGCAGGCCGATGAAAAGCTCTAGCGGTCGGAACATGGGCAGGTCGCAATAGGAAGTGATGGGCGGCGCGCCCGAAGGAGCCGGCATTATCCGGCATTCGCACAGACAACGCAGGCAAGGCGAAGTGCCCGCGTGGAAAAGGTTCAGATGCGCGCGGCAGCCTGCCCCGCCTGTACCGTGGCGAGGCGCATGCGCAGGCGGCGCCGGGTGTCCGCGTCGCTGTTGTCGGGCGCCAGCAGCAACACCTGTTCGCCCAGAGCAGCCGTGCGCAGGCGCAGCAGGATGCATGCGCCCAGCACGCGGAACGAGGCCAGACGGGCCGGCGCGTCGCTGCGGTCGGCAAGGTGCAGGCTCCAGCCGCCTTCGCCGCTCCAGCCTGCAGCCATCACCGGCGAAGCCCGATGGCGGCGCACGGCGTGGAATACCAGTGCGACCGCCAGCACGGCCAGGATGAGCTTCAACCAGGTCGGCAGCCCGCAAGAAGCGATGGCGAGCAGCACCAGCATCGCCAGCGACCACAGCAGTCGCGGCAGCCAGTGCGAGGGACGGTATTCAAAGCCGATGGCGGGCGCGGATGTCATCGATGATCGCCTGCCAGTCCGCGCGCGGCGCCTTCGCGTGTCCCATCACCCAGTCCCACAGGTCTGGGTCCTGCACGTCGAGCAGTTCGTCGAAGGCCTGCTGCTGCGCCTCGTCGGCATGCGGGAAGGCTTCGTCCAGCCAGCCGCCGAACAGCGCGTCGAGCTCGCGGGTGCCGCGGCGGGTGCGCCAGCGGAGGCGTTTGATGCGGGCAGCTTCCATGGGGCAATGCGCGCGAAGCGCCTCCTTTGCCTCCTCTCCCTGCGGGGAGAGGATTGAGGTGAGGGGCCAATCTTGCGGAATGGTTATTCCGGAAAGAGTGCTTTGATTGGCCTTCCCGCAAGCACCCGCCCCTCATCCGCCCTGCGGGCACCTTCTCCCCGGCGGGGAGAAGGGAAGATGTCTCTTACGCGCGGCGCTCCACCATCAGCTTCTTGATCTCCGCGATTGCCTTGGCCGGGTTCAACCCCTTCGGGCAGGTGCGCGCGCAGTTCATGATGGTGTGGCAGCGGTAGAGCTTGAACGGGTCTTCCAGGTCGTCCAGGCGCGCGCCGGTGTCCTCGTCGCGGCTGTCCACGATCCAGCGGTAGGCCTGCAGCAGGATGGCCGGGCCGAGATAGCGGTCACCGTTCCACCAGTAGCTCGGGCAGCTGGTGGAGCAGCAGGCGCACAGGATGCACTCGTACAGGCCGTCGAGCTTCTTGCGGTCTTCCGGCGACTGCAGGCGCTCGCGGTCCGGCTTGGCGCTCTGCGTGCGCATCCACGGCTTGATCGAGGCGAACTGCGCGTAGAAATGCGTGAGGTCGGGCACCAGATCCTTCACCACCGGCATGTGCGGCAGCGGGTAGATCTTCACGTCGCCCTTGGCCACGCTGTCCACGGCGCAGATGCATGCCAGCGTGTTGGTGCCGTCGATGTTCATCGCACACGAACCGCAGATGCCCTCGCGACAGGAGCGGCGCAACGTGAGCGTGGGGTCGATCTCGTTCTTGATCTTCAGCAGCGCGTCCAGGACCATCGGGCCGCACGCGGCCATGTCCACCTCGTAGGTGTCGATGCGCGGGTTCTGGCCGTCGTCCGGGCTCCAGCGATAGATGCGGAAGGTACGAGGCTTCTTCGCATCCTTCGCCGGGAAGTGCTTGCCGGGCTGGATCTTGGAATTCTTGGGTAGCGAAAACTCTGCCATATGCTGAACCCTTCAATCTTGCATGTAGGAGGGGCTTCAGCCCCGATCACTGCCTGATGCGGATACCGGTCGCGGCTTGAAGCCGCTCCTACGGACGATCAATAGACGCGCTTCTTCGGCGGCACCACCTCGACCTCGTCGGTCAGGGTGTACATGTGCACCGGGCGGAAGTCGAAGCCAACCTTGCCGTCCTCGTCCACCTTGACCATGGTGTGCTTCTGCCAGTTGTGGTCGTCGCGGTCGGGGAAATCCTCGCGCGCGTGGGCACCGCGGCTCTCGGTGCGCTGCTCGGCAGAGTGCATGGTGCCCACCGCCTGGTCGAGCAGGTTGGCCAGCTCCAGCGTCTCGATCAGGTCGGAGTTCCACACCAGCGAGCGGTCGCTGGTACGCACGTGCTTGAACGACTCGTGCACGGCGTCGATCTTGGCGCAGCCTTCCTTCAGCGTCTCGCCGGTGCGGAACACCGCGGCGTCGGACTGCATGGTGCGCTGCATGTCGAGGCGGATCTTCGCGGTCGGCAGTTCGCCGTCGGCATGGCGCAGGCCGTCGAAGCGGGCCAGCGCCTTGTCCAGTGCACTGGCCGGCAGGTCCTTGTGCGCCAGGCCGGGCTTGATCAGCTCGGCGCAGCGGTGTGACACCGCGCGGCCGAACACCACCAGGTCGAGCAGCGAGTTGGAACCCAGGCGGTTGGCGCCGTGCACGGACACGCAGGCCGCCTCACCGATGGCGAACAGACCCGGCACCACGGCATCGACGTCGTCGCCCTTCTTCTGCACCACTTCGCCGTGGTAATTGGTCGGGATGCCGCCCATGTTGTAGTGCACGGTGGGCAGGATCGGGATCGGTTCCTTGGTCACGTCCACGCCGGCGAAGATGCGCGCCGACTCGGCGATGCCTGGCAGGCGTTCGTGGATGACCTCGGGGCCGAGATGCATCAGGTTGAGGAAGGCGTGGTCCTTGTGCTCGCCCACGCCGCGGCCTTCGCGCACCTCGATGGTGATGGCGCGGCTGACCACGTCGCGCGAGGCCAGGTCCTTCGCGCTCGGTGCATAGCGCTCCATGAAGCGCTCGCCATTGGAGTTGGTGAGGTAGCCGCCTTCGCCGCGCACGCCCTCGGTGATCAGGCAGCCCGCGCCGTAGATGCCGGTGGGATGGAACTGCACGAACTCCAGGTCCTGCAGCGCCAGGCCCGCGCGCAGCACCATGCCGCCGCCGTCGCCGGTGCAGGTATGCGCCGAGGTGGCGCTGAAGTAGGCGCGGCCGTAGCCGCCGGTGGCCAGCACCACGGCCTGGCCGCGGAACAGGTGCAGCGTGCCCTCGTTCATGTCGAGGGCCAACACGCCGCGGCAGACGCCTTCGTCGTCGAAGATCAGGTCGATCGCGAAGTATTCGATGAAGAAGGTCGCGTCATGCGCCAGCGCCTGCTGGTACAGCGTGTGCAGGATGGCGTGGCCGGTGCGGTCCGCCGCGGCGCAGGTGCGCTGCGCGGTGCCCTTGCCGTAATGCGTGGTCATGCCGCCGAACGGGCGCTGGTAGATGCGGCCTTCGTCGGTGCGCGAGAACGGCACGCCGTAGTGTTCCAGCTCGTAGATCGAGGGGATCGCCTCGCGGCACATGTACTCGATCGCGTCCTGGTCGCCCAGCCAGTCCGAACCCTTGATGGTGTCGTAGAAATGGAAGCGCCAGTCGTCCTCGCCCATGTTGCCGAGCGCGGCGGCGATGCCGCCCTGCGCCGCGACAGTGTGCGAGCGGGTCGGGAACACCTTGGTGATGCACGCGGTCTTGAGGCCCTTCTCGGCCAGGCCGAAGGTGGCGCGCAGGCCCGCGCCGCCGGCGCCGACCACGATCACGTCGAACTTGTGCTGCTGGATCTTGTAGCTTTCCACGGTCTCAAACTCCCAATGCGATGCGCAGCACGGCCAGCACGCCCGCGAGCGCGCCCAGCACCGCGAGGAACTTGATCGCCACCAGCAGGACCACTTCCTTCCAGCGGGTGTGCACGTAGTCTTCGATCACCACCTGCAGGCCGAGCACGGCGTGCCAGAACATGGTGACCACGAACAGGATCAGCAGCAGCGCATTCCACGGCTTCGCCACCGCGGCTTTCGCCGTGGCGTAGTCGGCGTGCGTCAGCGACAGCACGGTGAACACGAACCACAGGCCGAGCAGGATCAGCGCGGCGGCGGTGACGCGCTGCGTCCACCAGTGGCCCACGCCCGACTGCGCGGAGCCGAAGCCGCGCGCACGCTTCAACGGGTTGCGCAGGTCTTTCGCATTCGCGCTCATGCGGCACCTCCACAGGTCAGCACGCAGGCCCAGACGACGACGACCAGCAGCAGGCTGACGATCACCGACAGCCAGCTCGAACGCACGAACTGCGGGATCGCATAACCCGCGCCGGCGTCCTGCAGCAGGTGACGGGTGCCGTTGCACAGGTGGTAGAACAGCGCCCAGCTCCAGCCGACCAGCAGGACCATGCCCAGCGGGCTGCCGATGCAGACCTTGAACTGGTCGAAGGCGGCTTCGCCGGCGGCCAGCGAGAGCAGGCCCCACACCACCAGCAGCGTGCCCACGGCCAACGCGATGCCGGTGGCACGATGCAGGATGGAGGTCACCATCTGCACTTGCCACTTGTAGATCTGTATGTGCGGAGAGAGCGGTCGTCGCGTGTCTGCCATGGCGGCTATCCTGAAGTGGAATCGCTGAAGCTGCCTGCCAAGCCGAACCGCCTCCGCACGACGACCCCTGCCGTCGCGCGACGCATCAGAAATCGATGCAGCGCCCGTTCTTCTCCCAATCGCCGTAGCGGGTGGGATCGAGCGCCGGCCGCTCCGTCGCCGCCTTCTCCCCCGCGGGTCGCGCGGGCACGGCCACGGTTTCCGCCGGAGCGGAAGCGGGACTGGATTCGGTTGGGCGGGAAGTGTCGGACATGGTCATCGCAAGCGGCGGGAGATTAATACTTGCGGCAATGCCGCACAACCTTGACTAAGAGCCTGTCCAGTATCTCCGCGTTGCCTTGCCGTGGCCATCGAGTGGCAGTGCGTGGCGCAGCGCCTGCCCGGTTTGGCAGGCCAAGCCGCGTGCCACTGCATGGCGGCCATGGCAAGGCAACCCATGAGGATCGGGTCTGTTTGCGCGCACGCCGGCGTCATCACCCGGTCGTGGACGAACGTCCACTTCCCTATTCACCTGGCCTGCGCGCAAACAGCTCCCAGTGCGTGCGATCCGGAGATAGCTGGACAGGCCCCGAGATCGCGACGACTTGCGCTCTGCCCCTGCCGGCCACATCTTGATCCGCCTATGTCGACTCCCCGCCCCGCCGAAACCCTGCTGATCGAAGGCCCCGATGCGCTCGCCTTCGCGCACGCGCAATTCAGCAGCAACGTCCAATCGCTCGCCATCGGCGCGTGGCAGTTCAGCGCGTGGCTGAATGCCCAGGGACGCGTGCGCGTGCTGTTCCATCTCGTGCGCCTCGACGAGCAACGCCTGTTGCTGCTGCTGCGCGGCGGCGAAGCGGATGCGCTGCGCGAAGCACTGCGCCGCTACGTGTTCCGCTCCAGACTCACGATCACCGCCTCGCCGTGGCGCGTGCCATCCATCGCTGCCGCGCTGCCACTGCATGAAGCACTCGTCGCACGGAACGACATCGTGCTTGGCTGCGGCGCGCACGGCTTGCGCATCGCCACGGACGGTGAAGGCGACGTGCGTTGGCGATTGCCGCAACTGCAACTCGGCTGGCCGTGGCTGCCTCCTTCGACACTCGACACCCTGTTGCCACCCGCGTTGTCGCTGCATCGCCTGCACGCCGTCGCCATCGACAAGGGCTGCTACCCCGGCCAGGAGATCGTTGCGCGACTGCACTGGCGTGGCGGACACAAACGGCACCTGTGCACAGTGCAGCTGGCATACGACGCGACACCCGGCACCACGTTGCACCGCGAAGGCCACGACGTCGGCGTGCTGCTCGATGTCATCGCGCACGACAACTGCATCGATGCACTCGCCGTAGTGAATGACGACATCATGTCGGTGTCCGCAGACGACGCCACGCCGCAGTTCGACGACGAGCTCGTACTGCGCTTGCAACATCGATGGGAGAATTGATTCGCACATCGTCGCGCATCCGTGAACAATCGTTCACTTTCGTCATCGATTTGTGTGAGTTTGGGGTGAATCGAAACGACGCGGCACTTGCCGCGAAAAAAAACCGCCGCTAGGCTCCCCCAATCCTTTTGGCCCGACACCCGTCATCGGTGCGGCAGAAACACGCGACGAACCGGAAGATTCCGAATCGGCGCGACCCGGTGAAGACCACCGGATGGAACAACCGCCTGAGTGCGGAAAACGTCGCAGGCTACACGGCACAGGTACCGCGCAACGCCGCGACAACATCCTTCGATCGGCACAGAGACACCGCCATTCGAACGCCACAATCCCGTGGCACTTCGCCCAGCCACAAGTTTCGGTTGCGCGATTCAATCCAGGTGGAACGGCCTGCCCGCCCGTCCACCGCAACGGCGCAAAGGACAACGCATCGTCCGCGCGTACAGCACGCTGGAGGCAGAAATGAAACTTTCCATGTTGTTGTGGCTGACCACCCTGATGCCACAACCCGTCGCAAACCAGGCCTGCCTGGCGACGACGGTGTACCTGGAGGCGCGCAGCCAACCCACCGTCGGCCAGATGGCCGTTGCCGAAGTGGCGATGCGCCGCCGCGAACGTGGTCAATGGGGCGGCACGGTGTGCGAGGTCGTGATGGCGCCGCACCAGTTCGCCACCACCACCACACCCGGCTCGTTCGAGATCAACAGCCTCGACTCCTTCCACAAGGCGTGGGAGATCGCAGGCCAGACGATCCACGACTGGCAATTGCCGGCAAACCGGCGCCGCCTTCTGGTGCCGCACGCCGATCACTTCGCGACCGCCGCGGTGACTCCCGCATGGTCGCGCAACAAGACCGGCATCACCATCGGCGACCACACGTTCTACGCGGTAAATTGAATCAACGGAAGCCACAAAAAATGCCCTCTTGCGAGAGCATTTTTCATTTGGACGTCCAGACATCCATCCGTCCAGACAGCTAACCATCACATCGGATAGACGAGCCCGTTGGCGATCTGCACGTAATCGCCGTTGCGCACGCGTGGGTCCTCGCGCTGCGTCACCGTGGCGTACTGGCCATTGTCCAGCCGTATCACGATGCGCCACGCGTTGCTGCCGCCGCCGGAGTTCTGTCCGATCTGGTTGCCGACGACGCCACCCGCCAATGCGCCCACCACCGTGGTGGCCGTGCGGCCATCACCCTTGCCGATGGTGCTGCCGAGTACGCCGCCGGCCACCGCGCCGATCACCGCGCCCAGCGCGCCGCCATTCGGGTTGCCGTTGTCGATGTACACCGGCCGCACGTCCTGCACCACGCCACATCCCTGCTGGCAACGGGCGTAGCCCGCGCCATAGGCCTGACCGTAGCCCTGGCGATAGCCGCCATTGCCGTAGCCCGGATTGGTGACGCAACCGGACAGCGCCAGCCCGATCGCAAGCGCGATCGCCGGAACCATGCCACGCATGAATGCGTTCATCGCGATGCTCCTTCGACTTCCATTGGATCAGCGCGCATCCGAAACGGCTGTCACGCCTTCCTGCACCTGCACGCGATCGCCCGGATCGTGGTCCATGCGCGTGGTGCGCGTGACGCCGTTGTACACGTACTGCACGTCGTAGCCGACGATCTTGTCGCTGCCGGCGACCGTATTGCACTGGCGCTGCACCGACTGCGTCACCTGCGGCTGATGATGGGCATTCTCGATGCGGTTGCCGGCGTAGCCACCGC
Organism: Rhodanobacter sp. DHB23; assembly: GCF_014842975.1. Taxonomy (GTDB): domain Bacteria; phylum Pseudomonadota; class Gammaproteobacteria; order Xanthomonadales; family Rhodanobacteraceae; genus Rhodanobacter_A. The sequence goes on from NZ_JACYXK010000020.1 coordinate 74,784, forward strand.
CCACCGCGCCAGCCACCGTGGCCAGGGTGTTGCCCTTGCCGCCGCCGACCATGTGGCCAAGCAGGCCGCCGGCCACCGCGCCGATCGCGGTACCGGCGACGTTATGCTGATCCTTCGGCGGCGCCGCCTGGTTGACCACCACGTCGTGGCAGACCTGCTGCGACGCGCTCGTCGAATGCACCGGCGTCACGCTGACCACCTGGGCATACTGCGGGCCGGCCGGCGCCGCCGGGGCGACCGGAGCAGCCGCGGGTGCTGGCGCCGACGAAGCCGCCTGCGCCACCTGCGTGCCGGCATCGGCGCTGCGGTTGCAGGCCGACAGCCCGACGGCCAGCGCGGCCGCGATACCGACATTGAGTGCATTGACCATTAGCTTTTTCATGACTCTCCTCCTCTGTTTGTGTTGCGGTCGCGATGCCGCGGGCATGCAGTTTCTCGCGGCCCTCACATCCATTGAACCTTCATGATTCTGAATAACGCCGGACCGGACGCTACACTAACTTCACCCGGTCCACTGCCAGCCACGGCACAGAAACGGAGGCCGATCGCGCCGTGCCAGTCGACAGCCACGTCCACCTCGACGACCAAGCATTCGACGCCGACCGCGCACAGGTGCTGCAACGCGCGAACGACGCCGGCGTGCGGCAGTTGGTGATCCCCGCCGTGGACGCGGCGAGCTGGCCGCGCATCCGCGAACTTTGCGCAACCCGTCCAACCATGCTGTTCCCCGCCTACGGCCTGCATCCGCTGTACCTGCGTCAGCATGCGCCCGGCGATGTCGACGCCCTGTCGTCATGGTGCGCCTCAAGCGACGCTGTCGCCATCGGCGAGATCGGGCTGGATTTCCATCAACCCGACCTCGATCCCGACCTGCAGCGCGACTACTTCGCGCGGCAACTGGCGCTGGCCCGCGAACTCGGCCTGCCGGTGATCGTGCACGCACGGCAGGCACTGGAGGAAGTCATCCTCACCCTGCGACGCCATCCGGGCGTGTGCGGCGTGGTGCACAGCTTCTCCGGCAGCGAAGAACAGGCGCGAAGGCTGTGGCAACTCGGTTTCCTGGTCGGCATCGGCGGCCCGGTGACCTACGACCGCGCACAGCGCCTGCGCCGCATCGTCGCCAACATGCCCGGCGAATTCCTGCTGCTGGAAAGCGACGCCCCGGATCAGCCCGACGCGGGCCATCGCGGCCAGCGCAACGAACCGGCGCGCGTCGCCGAGGTGTTGCGCTGCGTGGCCGCTCTGCGCGGCGAAGCGGAACGCGACGTGGCCGCCGCCACCGCCGCGAACGCCCGACGCCTGTTCCACCTGCCCGCCCCCGGACTCGACTGACCCGCGACCAGGCACTTGCGCCGCGCTTCCGCGCGCGCCACAATTTCATTCACCAGTGAAATATGAATTGATGAAATGACACTGCTCGGCAATTGCATGGCGATGATGGACGAGGGCATCGGGCGCATGCGCGAGGCCATTTCGCACCTTCCCGCCGAACAGGCCACGCTGTGCCGGCTGATGTCGATGGTAGGCAAGCGCATGGACGAGGGGCTGGAGGAAAAGCTCAAGCCGCATCAGCTCAACCACAGCGAGTTCCTCACCCTGATGATGCTGTACAGCCGCCCGGACGGCAGCTCCACGCCGGGTGAACTGTGCGAGTTCACTTCGCAGGGAAGCACCAACATGACGCGCATCGGCAACACGCTGGTAAAGCGCGGCCTGATCTCGCGCGGCGCCAGCGCCGAGGACCGCCGCTGCGTGGTGATGCGCATCTCTGCCGCCGGACGTCGTTTCGTGCTGAAGATGCTGCCGCCGATGTTCCCCCGCCTGGAGGCGATGTTCGCCGGCTTCAGCGCCACCGAACGCAGCCAGCTCAGCCGCCTCCTGCGCAAGCTCGCCAACAACCTCGACCAGCTCGACGCGGAGGACGCGTCGTGAAGGAGCCCAAGATGACCCTCGCCCCGCCACGCCCGCGCGCAGCCATGGCGCTTGCCGTCATGCTGGCGCTCGCCGGCTGCGCATTCGCGCCGCCGAAGCTGCAGCACCCCGCGCTGCGCGACGACGTGCCGCTGGCCGGCCTGCAGGGCACCGCCGTCGCCGGCTGGCCGGCCACCGACTGGTGGCACGGCTACGACGATCCGCAACTCGACGACCTGATGGCCACGGCCTTGGGCCAGTCGCCCGACCTCAGGCAGGCGCAGAGCCGCGTGCACACCGCCGAACAGTCGGTGAAGCTCGCCGCCGCGCAGGCCGGGCTGAGCATCAACGGCAGCGCGCAGGTCGCCCGGCAACGGCTGAGCGAACACGGCCTGATGCCGCCGCAGCTGCTCGGCTTCACCTGGTACAACCAGGCCGACCTCGGCGTGCAGTTCGAGTACGACTTCGACTGGTGGGGCAAGAAGCGCGCCGCGATCGAAAGCGCGCTGGACCAGGCGCACGCCGCCGAGGCCCAGCGCAGCGAAGCCGCGCTGACGCTGCAGAACGCGGTGGCCGGCACCTATTTCGGCTGGCTGGCCGACGAGGCGCGCCTGGCCCTGGCCGGGCAATCGCTGGCCGTGCAGCAGCGCCTGCTTCGAATCGCCGAGCTGCGCGTGCGGCAGGGCGTGGACCTGCCCGACACCGTGCAGGAGGCGCGTGCGCGCATCGCCGGTGTGGAACAGGCGCAGACGGCACTGGAAAGCTCGGCGAAGATCCGCAAGGTGGCGCTGGCCGCCCTGCTCGGCGTCACGCCCGAGCAGTTGCCGGCACTGTCGCCGCGCCCGCTCCCGGCGATCCACGGCGGTCTGCCCGCCGATGCGAAGCTCGACCTGATCGCCCGCCGCCCCGACATCGTCGCCAGCCGCTGGCAGGTCGAGTCGGCGCTGCAGCAGACCGACGCGGCGCGCGCGCAATTCTTCCCCGACGTCAGCATCACCGCGCTGGCCGGCCTGTCCAGCACCAACCAGGCCGCGCCGGCGCTGTTCGGCGGCGGCGGCTCGGGCAACCTCGGCAACGTGTTCAGCGCGGGCAGCCGCGTGTTCGGCCTCACGCCCGCGTTGCACCTGCCGATCTTCGAAGGCGGCCGCCTGAAGGCCGCCTACGGCATCAGCCGCGCCCAGCTCGACGACGCGGTGGCGCAATACAACGCCTCGGTGTTCCATGCCGCCCGCGAAGTCGCCAGCCAGGCACTGGCCGCCGAGCAGTTGGCCGCGACCCGCCAGCAGCAGCAACAGCAGGTCGACGCCAACGAACAACTCGGCAACACCGCGCGCTCGCGCCTGCAACGCGGCGTGACCGATGCCCGCGAAAGCCTCGCCGCGCAGGCGCAGTTGCTGCAGCAACAGGACCAGGCCATCGCCCTGCATGCGCAGGCGCTGGGTACCGACCTCGACCTCATCAAGGCGCTGGGCGGCGGCTATCGCCTGCCCGCCGACGCCGACGCGAATTCCTCTTCCACGAACAGCCACCGGAGCCCAAGCCCATGAGCGCCACCGAGTCCACCCTGCCGCAGGGCGCCAATGACAGTGGCCTTGCCGCCAAGGATCCGCCCAAGCGCCGCCGCGCGCTGCTGATCGTGACGACGGTCTTCGTACTCGCCGCCCTGGCCTGGTTCCTGCTGTGGAAGTTCGTGTTCGCCAACCGCGAGAACACCGACAACGCCTACGTGGGCGGCAACCAGGTGGGCATTTCCGCACAGGTGCCCGGCACCGTGGTCGCGGTGCTCACCGACGACACGCAGCACGTCGATGCCGGCCAGGTGCTGGTGAAGCTCGATCCCACCGACGCCGACGTGCGCCTGCGCCAGGCGCGCAGCGCTCTGGCGCTCGCCGTGCGCCAGGTGCGCGGCCAGACCGACAGCGCCAGCGGCGCCGATGCCGCGGTGGCGGCGCGCAAGGTCGACCTGGCGAAGGCCGAGGCCGACCTCAAGCGCCACCTGCCGCTGGTGGCCGCGCAGGCGGAATCGCCCGAGATCGTGCAGCACCTGCGCGATGCCGTGGCCGGCGCACAGGCCGCGCTGGATGCGGCGCAGGCGCAGGCGCAGTCCGCCCATGCGGCCATCGCCGGCACCGACACCGCCGGCAATCCGGCCGTGCAGCAGGCGCGCGCCAACTTCCGCGCCGCCTGGGTGGCCGCGCAGCGCAACACCATCGTGGCACCGGTGTCCGGCTATGTGGCCCAGCGCAGCGTGCAGCTCGGCAACAGCGTGTCGCCCGGCCAGCCGCTGATGAGCGTGATCCCGCTGCACCAGCTGTGGGTGGACGCCAACTTCAAGGAAAACCAGCTGGGCCGCATCCGCATCGGCCAGCCGGCGACCATCACCACCGACCTCTACGGCAGCAAGGTGGAATACCACGGCAAGGTGATCGGCCTGGGCGCCGGCACCGGCAGCGTGTTCTCGCTGCTGCCCGCGCAGAACGCCACCGGCAACTGGATCAAGGTGGTGCAGCGCGTGCCGGTGCGCATCGCGCTGGACGACCAGGAGCTCGACCGGCATCCGCTGCGCGTGGGCCTGTCCGCCGACGTCACCGTGGACGTCAGCCAGGACCAGGGCAAGGTGCTGGCTGCCGGCCCGGCGCAGCCCGCCGCCGAGACCAATGTGTACGACGCCATCGCCAGCCAGGCCGATGCCGAGGCCGACAAGGTGATCGCGGCCAACCTCGGTGCCGGCGGCAAGTCGCGTTGATGTCCTGTCCGTCATACCGGCGCAGGCCGGACAAGCGCTTCGCGCGCAGAACGCCCGCAGGGCGGCCCCAGAGGGGCGAGCGAAGCGAGTCATCCAGGGCCTCCCCGCCGCCAAACGCAAAGACACTGGACTCCGGCTTGCGCCGGAGTGACGGCCAAAGCAGTCCCACCCCATAGCTCCAGACACCCGCGCGAGCACCGCATGGCCACCACCCCTGAAAACGCCGCCCCGCTGAAGCCGCTGCACGGCGGCCCGCTGGCGCTGCTCACCATCGCCGTCGCGTTCAGCACCTTCATGGAGGTGCTGGACATGACCATCGTCAACGTGGCCGTGCCGCACATCTCCGGCAGCCTCGGCGTGAGCGCCAGCGAAGGCACGTGGACGATCAGTTCCTACTCGCTGGCCAGCGCGATCATGCAGCCGCTCACCGGCTGGCTGGCGCGGCGCTTCGGCGAGGTGCGCACCTTCGTGGTCTCGGTGCTGCTGTTCGTGGTCTTCTCGATGCTGTGCGGCCTGGCCACCAGCATGCCGATGCTGGTGTTCGCGCGCCTGATGCAGGGCGCGGGCTCCGGCCCGATGGTTGCGCTGTCGCTGACCCTGCTGCTGACCAGCTACCCGAAGGAGAAACAGGGCATCGCCATGGCGATGTGGGCGATGACCGTGGTGGTGGCGCCGATCTTCGGCCCGATCCTGGGCGGCTGGCTCACCGACAACTTCTCGTGGCCGTGGATCTTCTACATCAACCTGCCGGTGGGCCTGGCCGCGGCGGTCATCACCTGGTCGATCCTGCACAAGCGCGAGACGAAGACGGTCAAGGCGCCGATCGACGCGGTGGGCCTGCTGCTGCTGGTGGCCGGCGTGGGCTGCCTGCAGTTCATGCTGGACAACGGCAACGACCACGACTGGTTCGCCTCGCCGCTGATCCTCACGCTGGGCCTGGTCGCGCTGGTCTGCCTCACTTTCCTGGTGGTGTGGGAAATCCACGCCAAGCACCCGGTGATCGACCTTTCGCTGTTCAAGCAGCGCAACTTCACCGTGGGCGTGGTGGCGCTGACGCTGGGCATGTTCGCGTTCTTCGGCATCAACGTGGTGTTCCCGCTGTGGCTGCAGCTCGACCTGGGCTACACCGCCACCTGGGCGGGCCTGGCTACCGCGCCGGTCGGCGTGCTGGCCTTCCTGCTGTCGCCGATCCTGGGTAAGAACATGCACCGGCTGGACCTGCGCTCGGTGGTGACCTTCGCCTTCATCGTCTTCGCGTTCACCTCGTACTGGTTCGCCGGCTTCGACAGCAACGCCTCGTTCGGCACGCTGGTGGTGCCGCGCTTCGTGATGGGCATGGCCATCCCCTGCTTCTTCATCCCGCTGAACCAGATCTACCTGTCCGGCCTGCCCGCCTCGGAGATCGCCAGCGCCTCGGGCCTGTCCAACTTCTGCCGCACCATGGGCTCCAGCATGTCCACCGCGATCACGGTGACGCTGTGGCAGCACCGCGGCGAGCTGCACCATGCCAACCTCACCGAGGACGTCAGCAACGCCAACCCCGCGGCCGCGCAGTTCCTGCAGGGCCTGGCCCAGCACGGCATGCCGCACACGCAGAGCCTGGGCCTGATCGACCAGCTGGTGAACCGCGAGGCGCTCACCCTGGCGGTGAACGACGTGTTCTGGGGCTGCGCGGTGCTGTTCGTGCTGCTGATCCCCATCCTGTGGTTCGCCAAGCCTCCGTTCGGCAGCGCCGGCGGGGCGGTCGGCCACTAAAGAGCCTGTTCCATATCTCCACGTGGCCCGCGTTGCCCATGAATGGCCGCCAGGTGGTCGTGCGCGGCGTAGCGCCTGCCTGACTGGCAGATCAAGCCGCACGCTGCCGCATGGTGGCCATTCATGGGCAACCCTATGGGCCGAGTCTGTTTGCCCACATGCCGGCGTCATCACTCGGTCGTGGACGGACGTCCACTCCTTCGTTCTTCCTTAGCCTGCGCGCAAACAGCTTCCGGCGCGGGCCACGTGGAGATATGGAACAGGCTCTGGGCCGCCGTTTGCTGCAGACCACCGTGTCGCACATCGCGGCGCCACGGCCATCGCGGAGCAGACCAATTTCCGGACATGCATGCCAGTGGTCTACTGGTGCGGCGCAATATCTTCTGCTAGTTTCGCCGCATGGCACAAAACAAACGCACCATCAAGAAGTATCCGAACCGTCGGCTCTACGACACCGAGATCTCCAGCTACATCACGCTGGAAGAGGTGCGCCAGCTGGTGCTGGACAACGAGGACTTCGAAGTCCGCGATGCCAAGACCGGCGAGGATCTGACCCGCTCCGTGCTGCTGCAGATCATCTCCGAGCACGAGGAGAAGGGGCAGCCGATGCTGTCGCCCCAACTGCTCAGCCAGATCATCCGCTTCTACGGCGACTCGCTGCAGGGCTTCATGGGTCCGTACCTGGAACGCAGCCTGCAGGTCTTCCTCGACCAGCAGCAGCAGTTCCGCACCCAGCTCAACAGCCTGATGGGCCAGACCCCGTGGGCGATGGTGAACGAGCTGACCGAGCGCAACATGGATGCGTGGAAGACCATGCAGCGCGGCCTGCTCGACGCCGCCGCGCAGATCACCCCGCCAGGCGGCCGCGGCAAGAAACCCGGCTGATCCCCTCCATCCAGTTCATCCACGCGCCGCCTCGAGCGGCGCGTTTTATTTTGAAGAGTGCGGCCATGGATGGCCGCCCGTGTGATTCATGCGGTCAGGGACGATCGCAAAGATATTGAAAGTGCGGCCACGGATGGCCGCCCGTGTGATTTAAGCGATCAAGGACGATCGCAAAAACACCGCCCGATCGCAAAGCAACGGAAACCCCATGAACGCACCTGTCACCTCCCGCCTGGCCCTGGTCACCGGCGGCCTCGGCGGCCTCGGCGCCGAAATCTGCCGCCAACTGGCGCAGGCCGGCCGCCGCGTGATCGCCGCGGACCTGCCCGCCAGCGAAACCCGCCTTGCCGCCTTCCGGGAAGCCACTGCCGCATTCGGCGACGCCATCCGCTACGAACCGATGGACGTCAGCGACCACTCGGCCTGCGCGGCGGTGATCGGCCGCCACGAGCGCGAGCACGGTGGCGTGGACATCCTGGTCAACGCCGCCGGCATCACCCGTGACGCCAGCCTGCGCAAGATGACGCCGGCGCAATGGCACGACCTGATGCGCGTGAACCTCGACGGGGTGTTCAACACCAGCCATGCCGTGCTGGAAGGCATGACCGCGCGCGGCTTCGGCCGCATCGTCAACATCAGCTCGGTGAATGGCCAGACCGGCCAGTTCGGCCAGGCCAACTACTCCGCCGCCAAGGCCGGCGTGCACGGCTTCAGCATGGCGCTGGCGCGCGAGACCGCGCGCAAGGGCGTCACCGTCAACACCGTCTCGCCCGGCTACTGCGACACGCCGATGGTGGCTGCGGTGCCCGCCGAGATCCGCGCCCAGATCATCGCCGGCATCCCGGTGGGCCGGCTGGGCCAGCCCGCCGACATCGCCCGCGCCGTGACCTTCCTCACGGCCGACGACGCGGGTTACCTCACCGGCGTCAACCTGCCGGTGAACGGCGGGTATTTCATGAGCTTCTGAGGCGCATAGCGCGGCGCGTATTGCAGTCGCGCGCCGCTTGCGGAACAGTGGGCGGACCACTTTCCCGGTACGCGACATGACGCAAGCTACTCGCATCACCCTCATCGGCGGCGGCCTGGTCGGCGCCCTGCTGGCGCGGCAACTGGCACAGCACGGCTTTGCGGTGGAGGTGTTCGAGAAGCGGCCCGACCCGCGCCGTGCGGGTTTCCTCGGCGGGCGTTCGATCAACCTCGCGCTGGCCGAACGCGGCCTGCAGGCGCTGCGCACGGCGGGACTGGCCGACGAGGTGCTGCGACGCGCGGTGATGATGCGCGGGCGCATGGTGCATGCGCACGGCAGTGCCAGCGGCCTGCAGCGCTACGGCGTGGACGACAGCGAGGTGATCTGGTCGGTGTCGCGCGGCGCGCTGAACATGCTGCTGCTGGATGCCGCCGAAGTGTCCGGCGTGCGTTTCCATTTCGGCCAGTCGCTGCTGGGCGCGGATTTCGACCGGTGCCGCATCCGGCTGGCCGACGAGGCCGGCACGGCGCGCGAGCACGATGCCGGCCTGCTGATCGGCGCCGACGGTGCGGGTTCGATGCTGCGCGCGGCGATGAACGCCCATGCGCCGCTGGGCGAGCGCATCGAACCGCTAGGCCACGGCTACAAGGAGCTGGAGATACCCAACGCCGGCACCCTTCCGCCCGCACTGGTGCAACAGTCCGGCGGCGCAGGCCATTTCGCGCTGGAGCCGCATGCACTGCACATCTGGCCGCGCGGCGGCTACATGTGCATCGCGCTGCCGAACGCCGAGGGCAGTTTCACGGTGACGCTGTTCCTGCCCGCGCAAGGCGCGCATCCCAGTTTCGCCACCCTGCCCGATGCTGCGGCGGCGCGCGCGTTCTTCGCCGCGGACTTCCCCGACCTGCTGCCGCTGATCCCGCGCTTCGACGCGGACTACGCGGAGCACCCGATGGGCACGCTCTCCACGCTGTACCTCGACCGCTGGCACCTGGACGGACGCGCCCTGCTGGTCGGCGACGCGGCGCACGCCATCGTGCCGTTCCACGGCCAGGGCATGAACTGCGGCTTCGAGGACACGGTGACGCTGACCGAGCTGCTCGCCGCCGCGCCCGGCGACAGCGCCGGCGTGTTCGCCGAGTTCCAGCGCATCCGCCAGCCCAATGCGAACGCGATCGCCACGATGGCGCTGGAGAACTACGTGGAGATGCGCGACTCGGTGGCCGACCCGCACTACCTCGCCAAACGCACGCTGGGCGCGCAGCTGGCCGAACGCGCGCCGCGACACTTCATGGCGCGCTACCGCATGGTCACCTTCACGCATCTGCCTTACAGCTACGCGCTGGAGCGGGGCCGCCTGCAGGACGCGCTGCTGGAGGAAATCCTGCGCGACGCGCCGGACGCTGGCGCCGTCGATCTCGACGCGGCGGCGCGCATGCTGCAAGCTCGGCTTTCGCTCCTGCCCGCGCCACTACGCCATGAATGAGTTCCTGCTCGAAGACTTCCGCAACACCACCTACCACGTGGTGCTCGACACGGTGCGCTGGGCGGCGATCCGCATCGACCTGCCGCTGCCAGCCGAGCTGGCGGCCGTCGTCGGCGCGCGACCATGGGGCTTCATCACCGCCTGGAACCCGCAGGCCCGCCGCCGTCCCCAGGCGGAGAACCTCGCCGCGCAGCAGGCGCTGGTCGATGCCCTGGGCAAGCTGCCGGACGTCGCCGTGTATCCCGCCATCGGCGTGGGCCAGACCGGCTGGAGCGAACCCAGCCTGTTCGTGATCGGCGCCGACGTGCCCACGCTGGACGGGCTGATGCGCGAGCACGCGCAACTGTCCTACGTGCATGGCGAGGCCGACGGCCCCGCCGAACTGCGCATGCTGGGTTGAGCGGCTCTGCAGCGGCAGCCCGCCGCATGGACAAGCTCGCCGGCCATTGCGGAGAATGCGGCGGATGACCGCAGCCACCGCCACTCCCCTGCTCGAAGCGCATCGCCTGAGCTTCCACCGCCAGGACGAGCCGGTGTTCGCGCCGCTGGATTTCCGCCTGCACGCAGGCGAACTGGCCCTGGTCGAGGGCGACAACGGCAGCGGCAAGACCACCCTGCTGCGCCTGCTGGCCGGCCTGCTGCATGCGAGCGAAGGCGAATTGCGCTGGCGCGGCGAACCGCTGCAACGCGACGCCTGCGCGAACGAGATCCTGTTCCTCGGCCACCAGTTGGGCCAGAAGCACGAGTTGAGCCCGCGCGAGAACCTGGCCTTCGCCGCCGGCCTGCACGGTTGCCGCGCCGGCATCACGCCGGATGCGGTGCTGGACGAAGTGGGTCTGCGCGGTTACGAGGACGAACCGGTGCGGCGTCTTTCCGCGGGGCAGAAGAAACGCGCCGCGCTGGCACGCCTGCTGCTGCTTCCGGCCACGCTGTGGTTGCTGGACGAGCCTTACGCGAACCTCGACCGGCATGGCATTGCGCTGGTCAACCGGTTGCTGGAGCGGCACGTGGCCGACGGCGGCACCGCGCTGGTGAGCAGCCACGGCGCCGTCGGGTTCCATGGCGGGGAACCGCAGCGGATACGCATGCATGCGTAAAGGGCCATGGTCTTTCCCTGCCAGCAGGCACGCGCCTTGCTCCCCTCGCCCGCTTGCGGGAGAGGGGGCGGGGGAGCGGGGCCTTTCCGCCCTTGCCGCAAGCAACAAGGCAGTTGCAGCCGTGACGTTGCCGGGTCGCATGCCATGAGCGCCTCGCTCGTGCCCGCCTGCTCCGCGATGCTTCGACGCGACCTCACGCTGGCGTGGCGGCGGCGGGGGGACATGGCGATGCCGGTGCTGTATGCGGTGATCGTGGTGGTGCTGTTTCCGTTTGCGCTGGGGCCGGATCTGGCGTTGCTGCAGCGGATCGCGGGCGGCGTGGTGCTGGTGACGGTGTTGCTGGCGATGCTGCTGGCGCTGGACGGGATGTTCGCCAGCGACATCGAGGACGGCTCGCTGGAGCAACTGGTATTGGCGCCGCAGCCGCTGGCGCTGATGCTGGGCATGAAGGTCCTCGCGCACTGGCTGACCACGGCGTTGCCGCTGATCGTGATCGCGCCGCTGCTGGCCGGCATGCTGCACCTGCCCGCGGCGGCCATGCCGGCGCTGCTGCTGGCGCTGCTGCTGGCGACGCCGCTGCTCAGCCTGCTCGGCGCGGTGCTGGTGGCGCTGACGGCCGGCACGCGGCGCTCTGGTATGCTGCTGGCACTGATGTTGCTGCCGCTGTGCGTGCCGGTGGTGATCTTCGCGGCCGGCGCGGTGGCAGCCGCCCAAGAGGGCCTTCCGTGGGTTGCTCCGGTCGCGTGGCTGGCCGCCGCACTCATCCTCTGCGTAGTGTTGGCGCCGCTCGCCTGCGCGGCGGCCTTGCGTATTGCCCTGGATTCGTAAGTCATGGCCACCTGGATCCCGCTCTGGTTGCACAAGCTCGGCTCACCGCCGACGTTCTACCGTTTCGCGGGTGCGGTCATGCCGTGGGCGATGGGGCTGGCGCTGCTGTTCGGCGTCATCGGCCTGTACGGCGGGCTGGTGCTGGCGCCGCCGGATTACCAGCAGGGCGATGCCTACCGGATCATCTTCATCCACGTGCCCAGCGCGTGGATGAGCATGTTCGTCTACGCGGCGATGGGCGTGTCCGGCTTCGTCGCGCTGGTGTGGCGCATCAAGCTGGCCGAGGTGGTGGCGATGGAATCGGCGCCGATCGGCGCGGCCTTCGCCTTCATCACCCTGGTCACCGGCTCGCTGTGGGGCAAGCCGATGTGGGGCACGTGGTGGACGTGGGATGCGCGGCTCACCTCCGAGCTGGTGCTGCTGTTCCTCTACCTTGGCGTGATCGGGCTCTACCACGCGTTCGAGGATCGCCGCCAGGGCGCGCGCGCCGCGAGCTTCCTCGCCATCATCGGCGTCATCAACGTGCCCATCGTGCATTTCTCGGTGGTGTGGTGGAACACCCTGCACCAGGGCAGCACGGTGAACATCTTCGGCCACTCCAAGATGCCGTGGGAAATGTTGTGGCCGCTGCTGGCGATGACGCTGGCGACCAAATGCTGGTACGCGGCCAGCCTGTGCCGCCGCGCGCGCACTGACATCCTTGCACTGGAAGGCGGCAAGGACTGGGTGCGCGCGATCGCCGAGGCGGAGGGCGCCCGATGAGCGCGCTGCAGCACTTCCTCGCGATGGGTGGCTACGCCATGTATGTGTGGCCGGCCTATGCCGTGTTCTTCGCGGTGCTGGTCGTCGACGGCGTGGCACCACGGCTGCGCCGCCGCCGCATCCTGCGCGAACTGCGCGGCCGCCTGGCGCGGCAAGCCGCGCGCGAACGCCGCCCGTCCCCTCCAGCGAACTGATCCGCCATGCCGATGAACCCCACTCGCAAGCGCAGGCTCACCATCGTGATCGTGGTCGCGGTTGCCGCGGCACTGGCGATCAGCCTGGTGGTGTACGCGCTGCAGCAGAACATGAACTACCTGTTCACCCCCAGCCAGGTGCAGTCGGGACAGGCGACGCAGTACAAGACCTTCCGCCTCGGCGGCATGGTCAAGGCCGGCTCGATCCAGCGCAGCAAGGATTCACTGCAGGTCACCTTCACCGTGGTCGACGCCGGCGGCGCGATGCCGGTGGAGTACACCGGCATCCTGCCCGACCTGTTCCGCGACAACCAGTCGGTGATCGCCACCGGGCACATGGACGGCGCGCGCTTCGTCGCCACCGAGGTATTGGCCAAGCACGACGAGACCTACATGCCGAAGGAACTGAAGGATGCGATGGCCAAGGCGCATGCGGACGCGCAGGTGAAGGAAGCCGCCGCGCAGGACAAGAGCCCATGACCCCCGAACTCGGCCAGCTCGCGCTGGTACTCGCCTTCCTGCTCGCCATCGCGCAGGGCGTGCTGCCGCTGCTCGGCGCATGGCGCGGCAACCGCGCGCTGATGGCGGTGGCGCGGCCCGCCGCGGCGGGCCAGGCGGTGTTCGTGGCGATGGCGTTCGGCATACTCGCGTGGGCGTTCCTGCACTTCGATTTCTCGGTGCAGTACGTGGCCGACAACTCCAACCTCGCGCTGCCGTGGTACTACCGCATCGCCGCGGTGTGGGGCGCGCACGAGGGTTCGCTGCTGCTGTGGATCCTGATCCTCAACCTGTGGACGGTGGCGCTGGCCGCGCTCAGCCACCGCCTGCCGGAGGCGTTCGCCGCGCGCGTGATCGGCGTGATGGGTCTGATCGCGATCGGCTTCCTCGCCTTCATCCTGTTCACCTCCGATCCGTTCGGCCGACTGCTGCCGATGCCGGCCGACGGCGCCGACCTCAACCCGGTGCTGCAGGACCCCGGCATGACCTTCCACCCGCCCGTGCTGTACATGGGCTACGTGGGTTTCTCGGTCGCGTTCGCGTTCTCCATCGCCGCCCTGCTCGGCGGCGAAGTGGAACAGGCCTGGGTGCGCTGGGCACGGCCGTGGACAAACGCCGCGTGGGGCTTCCTCACACTTGGCATCGTGGCCGGCAGCTGGTGGGCCTATGCCGAGCTGGGCTGGGGCGGCTGGTGGTTCTGGGACCCGGTGGAGAACGCCAGCTTCATGCCGTGGCTGGTCGGCGCGGCGCTGATCCACGCGCAGGCGATCACCGAGAAGCGCGGCGGCCTGCGCGCGTGGACGCTGCTGCTGTCGATCTTCGCGTTCTCGCTGTCGCTGCTGGGCACCTTCCTGGTGCGCTCGGGCGTGCTCACTTCGGTGCACGCGTTCGCCTCCGATCCGCGCCGCGGCATCTTCATCCTGATCTTCCTCACCATCGTGGTGGGCGGCTCGCTGCTGCTCTACGCGTTGCGCGCGCCCAAGGTGGCGGGCGGCAAGCCGTTCAACGTCGTCTCGCGCGAAACGGCGCTGCTGATCGGCAACCTGCTGCTGGCCACGGCTTCGGCGATGGTGCTGCTGGGCACGCTGTTCCCGCTGATCGGGGACGCGTTGCACCTCGGCCGCATCTCGGTGGGGCCGCCCTACTTCGGCCTGCTGTTTCCGCTGCTGATGGCGCCGGTGGTGGCGCTGTTGCCGTTCGGACCGTTCCTGCACTGGGGCAAGGCCGATGGCGGCGTGCTGAAGCAGGTGATGTTGCGCGCCGGCATCGCCGCGGTGGCTTGCGCCATCGTGGCGGCGTTCTTCGTGCAGGGGCAACTGAAAGCCATCGTGGGCGTGGCATCGGCAGTGTGGATCGCCGTGGGCGTGCTGCTGTACGCGCTGAAGCGCTGGCGTGAAATGCCGCGCGGTCGTCGCTATCCCGCCGAGATGGCCGGCATGCTGCTGGCGCACCTCGGCGTGGGCGTGTTCGTGGTCGGCGTACTGCTGTCCGAGTCGTTGAGCGTCACCCACGACGTGCGCCTCACGCCGGGCCAGAGCGAAAGCGTGGCCGGCTACGACTTCCGCTTCGACGGCGTGCACCGCACCGTCGGCCCGAACTGGCATGCCGACCAGGGCGTGGTCACCGTACTGCGCGACGGCGCCACCGTGGCGACGATGCATCCGCAGAAGCGCACCTATTCGCACGAGCAGGTGCAGACCGAATCGGCGGTGGACGCCGGCGTGTTCCGCGACCTGTACGTGGCGCTGGGCGAGCCGATGGACGCCAACGACATCGAAGGCGCGTGGGCGCTGCGGCTGTACTACAAGCCCTTCGTGCGCTGGATCTGGGGCGGTGGCCTGCTGATGATGCTGGGCGGTTTCGTCTGCGCCGGCGACCGCCGCTTCCGCATCAAGCGCATCGCCGCCGAGGCCGCCCTGCCCGTCGCGGCAGCTTCGCCGCAGGAATCGCCGGCATGAAGCGCTTCGTGCCGCTCATCGTGTTCATGGCGCTGGTGGGCCTGTTCGGCTTCGGCATCTGGTGGAACACCTGGCACGACGCACGCTACGTGCCCTCGCCGCTGATCAACAAACCCGCGCCCGACTTCGCGCTGCCGAAGCTGGATGCGCCGGAGCAGACCGTCACCAAGGCCAGCCTGCTCGGCAAGCCCTACCTGCTCAACGTGTTCGGCAGCTGGTGCGTGGCCTGCGCCGAGGAACACCCGGTGCTGATGAGCGACGGCCACCAGCTCGGCATCGCGCTGGTGGGCTACGACTACAAGGACGCGCCCGACGACGCCAGACGCTGGCTGCGCGACCGCGGCAACCCGTATGACCTGGTGATCGCCGACCAGCCCGGCCGCACCGCGATCGACTTCGGCGTGTATGGCGCGCCGGAGAGTTTCCTGGTCGATGCGAAGGGCGTGATCCGCTACAAGCACATCGGCCCGCTCACGTCCGAGGTGATCGCGCAGGAACTGCAGCCGGCGATCGATGCCGTGAAGCGGGAGACGCCATGACCGCCCGGATCTCACGCAGGAGCGGCTTCAGCCGCGATTCTTCGCCACGCCGGTCGCGGCTGAAGCCGCTCCTGCATGTCACGCTGCTGGCGCTGCTGGCCTTCGCCGGCCACGCCTTCGCGGCCACCGGCGCGATCGAGCCGCTGCCGTTCAAGGATCACGCCCAGGAAGTGCGCTTCCAGAACCTGACGAAGCAGCTGCGCTGCATGGTCTGCCAGAACGAGAACCTGGCCGACTCCAACGCCGACCTCGCCCGCGACCTGCGGCTGGAAGTGTTCCAGCTGATGCAGCAGGGCAAGTCCGACGACCAGATCAAGCAGTACCTGGTGGACCGCTATTCCGATTTCGTGCTGTACAAGCCGCCGCTGAAACCCGGCACCTGGCTGCTGTGGTTCGGGCCGTTGGCGATCCTGCTGGCCGGCGGCGCGGTGGTGGTGGTGGCGATACGCCGGCGCAACCGCGACGACGGCGCCATCGATGATGACAAGCCTGCCGATGGCAGGCGGGCCGGCAACGAACCGGCCGACACGGGGGACGACTGGTGAAGCTCGCGTTCTATCTGGTCGCCGCCGCGATGGTCGCGGTGGCGCTGGCCCTGCTGCTGCTGCCCTTGCTGCGCGAAGGCCGCCGGCACGGCCGCCCGCGCGGCGTGTTCGCGCTTGCGCTGGGCATCGCCCTGCTGCTGCCGATCGGCGCCGGTGCGCTGTACCTGCACATCGGAACGCCCGTCGCGCTGGACGGCGTGCCCGCCGCCCCCAGGCGCATGGACTTCCAGCAGGCACTGACCGAACTGCGCACGCATCTCCAGCAACAGCCTGACGATGCACAGGGTTGGGCCTTGCTGGCCGAAGCCACCACTGCACTCAAGCAACCCGCGGACGCACGCGATGCCTGGGGCCACGTGCTGAAGATCACGCCGAACGACGTGGCCGCCATGGTGGGCTGGGCCGAAACCGATTCGATGGCGCGCAGCGACCACCTGATCGAAGGCCGCGCACTCGACCTGCTGCACCGCGCGCTGGAGCTGCAGCCGGACAGCCAGCGCGCGCTGTGGCTGCTCGGCATCAGCCAGTTCCAGCACGCGCAGTACGCGGATGCCGCCGCCACCTGGCGCAAGCTGCAACCGCTGCTGGAACCCGGCTCCACCGTGGCCAAGACCGTGGCCGAGCAGATCGCGAACGCCGATGCGCGCGCCGGCATCAAGCCTTCGGCTGAACCCGCACCGGCCGCGAGCCAGGGTGCCGCGCTGAAGGTGGAAGTGAGCCTGGCACCCGCACTCAAGGACAAGCTGCACCCGGGCGACCAGCTCTACGTCTACGCCCGTGCAGCGAGCGGCCCGCCGATGCCGCTGGCGGTGGCGAAGCTGGCGGCCGACGCGCTGCCGGCCACGGTCACGCTCACCGACGCGATGGCGATGACGCCGGAGCTGAAGCTCTCCTCGGTGGCGCGCGTGGTGGTGGCGGCGCGGATCAGCCACAGCGGCGAGCCGATCGCCCAGCCGGGCGACCTGGAAGGCAGCGCCGGCATCGTCGACACCAACCGCAAGACACCCATCGCCATCGCCATCGACAAGGTGCATTGAGCATGGCCGCCGAACCCGTCGCCGACGCCCGCCAGTACTGTGCCCTGCCCTCGCCGTTCGCCATGAAGCGCGGCGGCGCGCTGCACGGTGCGCGCGTGGCCTACGAGACCTGGGGCACGTTGAATGCCGCGCGCGACAACGCGCTGCTGGTGCTCACCGGTCTGTCGCCCAGCGCGCACATGACGTCCAGCGCGGAAGATCCCGCGCCTGGCTGGTGGGAAGACATGGCCGGCCCCGGCAAGGCTATCGACACCGACCGCTGGTTCGTGATCTGCGTGAACTCGCTGGGCAGCGACAAGGGCTCCACCTGCCCAGCCTCGACCAACCCCGCCACCGGCGCAGCCTACCGGCTGGACTTCCCCGAACTGTCGCTGGAAGACGTGGCCAACGCGGCGCACGCCGTGGTGCGGGCACTCGGCATCGACAAGCTGGCCTGCCTGCTCGGCTGCTCGATGGGCGGCATGGCCGCGCTGGCCTACATGCTGCTGCATCCCGGCACGGTGCGCGCCCACGTCAGCGTGGACACCGCACCGCAGGCGCAGCCCTTCGCCATCGCGATCCGTTCGCTGCAGCGCGAGGCGATCCGGCTCGATCCCGACTGGGCCGGCGGCAACTACGACATCCACGGCGACGGCGAGCGCTATCCCGACATGGGCATGAGCATCGCGCGCAAGCTCGGCGTGATCACCTACCGCTCGGCGATGGAGTGGAACGGCCGCTTCGCGCGCATCCGCCTCGACGCCGAGCAGCGCGAGGAGCAACAGCCCTTCGGCTTCGAGTTCCAGGTGGAGTCCTACCTCGAAGGCCACGCCCGGCGCTTCGTGCGCAGCTTCGACCCGAACAGCTATCTCTACCTCTCGCGCGCCAGCGACTGGTTCGACACCGCCGAATACGGCGGCGGCAACGTGATGGAGGGGTTGAAGCGTATCCGCGTCGAACGCGCGCTGGTCATCGGCGTCAGCACCGACATCCTGTTTCCGCTGGAACAGCAGGAGCAGATCGCCGAAGGCCTGGCAGCCGCCGGCGCCGCCGTGGACTTCGTGGCGCTGGATTCGCCGCAGGGCCACGACGCCTTCCTAGTCGACATCGAAAATTACAGCCGCGCCATCGGCGGTTTCCTGGCGAAGCTTTGAATCCAGCGCGGATTACGGTGACGACTGAATAGCGTCCCGGCATGCCCTGAACAACACGCCGGTGTCGCCCACCCTGCAGCTGCCCAATTCGGGTCATCCTGAAAGGACTGCCGTGGGTCGAGACAGACACTTTCCCTATCCTCAATGACGCAGGTTGATCGCCCTGCCCTTCGGCAGCGCCTTGCTTGCACCACCGCCCCTTCCTCCCGTCGTGTCCGAGGAATCGTTTGTCAACTATATCCATAGTTGACAAGCCGACGGACGCGAGTATCTACTATGTCCATAGTAGATGATGCGCCGGTGCATGAAGATTTCCCTCACCGATCGAGAAGCCGACATCATGCAGGCCCTGTGGGACCACGGGCCTTCGTTGGTCGCCGAAGTTCGCGAACGTCTGAGCGACGAGCTCGCCTACACGACGGTGCTTACCGTACTACGTACGCTCGAAGGCAAGGGCTATGTAGGGCATGACGAGGAAGGACGCGGGCATCGCTACTTCGCCAGCATCAAGCAGCAGGCTGCACGCAAGAATGCGGTGCAGCACCTGACCGACAAGCTGTTCAAGGGCTCGGCGGAGTTGCTCTTCTCGCACCTGGTGTCGGAACAGAAGCTCAGCGCCGAGCAGATACGTCGCATGCGGCAGCTGCTGGCCGAACGCTCCGCCAAGGACGAGTCCCGATGATTGCCTGGATGCTCTATGCCGTCCTGGTCACGCTGGCGTTGAGTGCGGCCGCACTCCTGGCGGAACGGGCGGCCAAAGTTCGCGGAGCCGTAACGCGATGGTTGTGGATCGCATCGCTCATCGGTTCGCTGGTGCTGCCAATGGTGATTGCCTACGCATCGATACGACTTCCCGACAACCTCAAATCCGGCGAGGCGCCGACGTCGATTGTCCTGCGCAATGCCACATCGATACGGATGCCATCGGTGCTGCTCGATCTTGAGGACGTCCGGCCGTACGCCATGTCCACCAGCATCGATGCGCTGGCACGCACCATCTGGGCTATAGCCTCGGTATTGATGGCGCTGATGCTCGCCGTGGGTTCCACGCTGTTGCAGCGACGCAAGCGCGGTTGGCATGAAGGAGTTCTATGTGGCGAGCGCGTTCTGGTCGCGCCTAGCGCGGGGCCTGCGGTCGTCGGCTTGATGCGCCCGCGCATCGTTGTACCTGCGTGGCTGCTGCACGCAAGCGAGGAACAGCAGCGATGCACGCTCGCCCATGAACGTTCGCATCTGGACGCACGCGATCCGCAAGTCATCGCGCTCGCCTTGGCATTGCTGACGCTGATGCCATGGAATCCATTGCTGTGGTGGCAATTCCGCCGCCTGCGCCGCGCGATCGAGGTGGACTGCGATGCCCGCGTCCTGCTGGGTGGGCACGACATCACCGCGTATTGCGAAACGCTGATCCAGGTCGGCCAGCGCCAGTCGGGTCGCATCGCCGTGGTACCCGCGATGTCCGATTCCGCGTCGTTCCTTGAACTGCGGATCCGCCAGATGCTGCGCAAGCCGGGCAAAGGGGCGCGCGCTTCGGCGGCCGCACTGGTTTGCGCTTCGCTGGGCATGGCGATCTTTGCGGCGCAGGTAACACCGCCCGATTCCGGCCGCCGGAACGCGCAGGCCACTGTCGTGCTGGGCAACGACACGCTTGACCGCTACACCGGCTTTTACCAGATCAGCCCGATCTCGCTTATCGCCGTGACGCGTGCCGGCAACGGTCTCACCGTCAGTATCAGCGGGCAGATCGCCGCACCGAAGCCGTTCCATATCGTCCCGATCGGCGAGACCCGATTTGCCGTGGAAGGCAAGGATGGCGCCAGTGTGCACTTCGTCACGGACGTCCATGGATACGCCTCGCGACTGGTCGCCACGCAGAACGGGCGCGTTGTCCTCGACCGACCGCGTATCGACAAGGCCACCGCCGACCGGATCAACGCCGCGCTTGCGGCTCGCATCAAGGCGCAGAAACCGTTCCCGGGCAGCGAGAAGGCATTGCAATTGCTGCTCAGCGATCCCGACAGCGGCGCCGGCATGAGCCCCGACCTGGCCTGGGTGCGCGAGCAGCAGAAGGCGTCGAGGGAAAAGTATCTCGCCGAGATCGGACCGGTCGAATCCTACACATTCACGGGCGTCAGCAAGTTCGGTTCGGACACCTACCTCGTCAAGCGCCAGCACGGCGAGGAAAGGATCCTGCTGGTGGTCGACGCGGATGGAACCCTGGCCACCGCCGTTCGGTTTTCCTCGATGACTCCCGCACCGAAGAGCTGACCAGCCCCCCCATGCCCGACCTGTCTGTGGCCATGCCGAATGGCCGCAACGGTACCCCTGTGCAACCTTTTCCTTCTGGAGGGACATCATGAAACGTGCAGCATCACGCTACGCCACCAAGATCTGTCTCGCATTGGCCGCTTGTATCGGCATGGCCTCCTTGCCTGTGCATGCAAGCGAGCTGCAGCCGGGTGTCCATACCGGGACGCTGCAGGGCGCCCTTTACCGCATCGATATCCCGGCAAACTGGAATGGCGACCTGGTCATGCTGATGCACGGCTACCAGCCCGTGGGTGCCCCCATAAAGACGCCGATGACAGCCGCCGATGCCACGCCCGACTTTCTCAAGGAAGGCTATGCCGTTGCCCAGAGCCAGTACGCATCGCAAGGCTGGGCGGTAGGTGATGCCATCGTCGACAATGAACACCTCCGCCAATATTTCGTTCGTACCTTCGCCCATCCTGCCCACACCTATATCTACGGCTTCTCGTTGGGCGGCTTGGAGGTGGCGGCGAGCATCGAGCGTTACCCACACACCTACACGGGCGCGATGATCACGTGCGGCCTGACCGTCTCGACACCGGAATTCATGGCGCGTGGCGTGCTCACTCCCTTGGTGGCGTTCGATGCCTTGATTCCCGGCGTCCTGCCGGATCTGGCAGCGCCCGATTCACCGTCCTTCATCCCCGAGGATATTTTCGCCAAGGCGCTGCAAGCACACCCGAAGGAGGCCGCCTTGTTGAAAAAGCGTCTGCAGGAAGCGCCAGGAACGCAGCTGCCGCTCTCGCTCTATTACATGGCGTTTCGCGAATTCGAGCGGCGTGCCGGTGGCATGCCGGTGGACAACCGCAAGACGATTTATCACGGGTTCGGCGACGATGCCGCTTTCAACCGCCAGGTGCATCGCTATGCCGGCTCACCCGCCGCGATGACCTATGCCCGGCGCAACGTCACCCTGACCGGCCGCATCGACATACCGTTGGTGATGCAATGGAATCCCTCCGATCCCACCGTCCCTGCGCGGTTTCATGACATCTATCCGGACCAGGTCCGTGCGGCAGGCAACGGCAAGTGGCTGACTGTCCTGGCTCCGACTGGCAGTGGCCACTGCAACTTCACCGATGTACAAACCACTGCGGCGTTCGACACGCTCGTGCACAAGGCAAACGCTGGTAGTCATTGACACCTCTGACACTTGTGGCCAGCACCAGCAGGGCATTCTCAGCGCCTGCCGGATTCGATGTTCGATCCAACCGGAATCCGCACCCGAATTCTCAGCGCCCTTTCTGCGTCTTCCACGCAGTCACGCGCTGGCGAATGTATGCCTCGTAGTCATCCTCGCTGCGCAGCGACGTACGATCAGGTTTGGTCGCGGCGACCGGCAAAGCTGCTGCCAGATCGGCGTACACCTCCTGCAGATGCGAAGGCTTGCCGGCGGCGGGATTCGTCCCGCTGGAAACGGGCACGACGACTCCGGCGAGTGGATCGTCGGTGCGCGCCGCCGCCAGCGTGAGCACGCCGCCGACATCTAGCGCTGCCGCGTCGCGCGCGGTCAGCGCCGGCAGGCTCCAGCGCAGCTCGATCGTCTTGAGGATGGACGTGTGATCGAACGGCATCGCGCCAGTCGCCACACGGAACACCGTGCCCGCCGCGATCAGCGGCGAAACCAGCAGCGTGGGCACGCGCGGCCCGAAGCGCTTGAAGTCGAAACCGAACTCGCCCGCCGTGGCATCCGGCGGTACGGCATTGGTCGGCGGCGACACATGGTCGTAGCAGCCGCCGTGCTCGTCGTACGTGACGATCAGCAGTGTCTCGTTCCAGGCCGGCCCGTTGCGCAACGCGTAGTAGACGTCGTGGATCAGCTGCTCGCCCAGCGCGACGTCGTAGTTGGGGTGCTGGCTGTTGCCGCTCGATCCCCAGCTGGGTTCGAGGAAGGTATACGCGGCCAGTTGGCCCTGCTTTGCCTCCGCCTGGAAATCGGTGAACTCGCCGAAATGCGCATCCGCCGCGCTCGCCGTGTCGCTGAAGGTCAGCCGGGTCAGCGGGTCGGCGTCGTAGCCGTAGATCATCCAGTCGATATTGTTCTGCGAGAGCAGGCCGTAGATCGTCGGCGCGGTGAACGACTTGGTCTTGTCGTCCATGTGGCCCTGCGAAGTCGCCGCATGGACGAAGGAGCGGTTGGGCAGGGTCTCGGTGGGCGCCGAGCCGAACCAGTGGTCGCACACGGCAAAGCCGCGGGCCAGCGCTGACAGCACCGGCAGGGTCGCAGGCGTGTGCATCGCCATGATGTCGGTGGCGACGGTGCCCGGGTAGATCGATTCCTTTTCCCTGATCTCCGTCGCCAGGGTGGCGGCGAAGTCGTTGACGAAACCGGCGTTGGTCGCCACCGGCGGCACGGGTGGCGTGTTGCTGCCGAACAACTGCGCGTTCGTCGCCACGTAGCCCTCGCCGGGATCGGCGCCGGGCAGGAAGTAGGTGTTCGCCTGGCCGGGTTGGATCTGCGCTACCGCGACGCTGCTGCCGCTCGCGCCGTCGGGGTTCGACTCCTTGCCGGTCAGGCCCTCGAACGGCTGTCCGGCGGGCGAGACGTTATCCGCGTCGGCGTAGAGGAAGCCGAGCATGTGGTCGAACGAACGGTTCTCCAGCATCAGCACCACGATATGGCTGATCGCGGCCAGCCCGTTCGCGACCGGTCCGGACGTGCCCGGCTGCGGGTTCCGGGTCGGATTCCCGTTGCCGCCGTTTCCGCGTTTCGCATGAGTGCCCATGGCCGTCTCCTCGAAGCTGCGTCCCGTCGAGCATAGGCACGCCTCGATTAACCACGGTACAAGCGCATCGCGACATTCCCGTGTCCGCTCCCGGACCGCTGGCGCAGCCGTGGGGGCCTCTCATGACCATTCGTCATTAGCGGCCACCGAACCTATAATGACCGTACCGTTTCACGCTACGCCCGGAGTCACCATGCTCACCACCGAATTCCCCGGCTGTCGCCAGCTGATCGCCGCCATCGACACCGCCGTCGCCCAGGGCAGCACGCCTGCGATCACCGACAGCCTGCGCAACAGCTTGTGCCGGCTGATCCGCGGCAATGAAATCCAGTTGCCCGAATGCGTGCTGGAAACCGCCGAAGGCCGCTACGCGCGGCGCGAGCTGTACCGCAGTGATGACCACGGCTACTGCGTGGTGGCGATGACCTGGGGCCCCGGCCAGGGCACGCCGATCCACGACCATGCCGGCATGTGGTGCGTCGAAGGCGTGTGGCGCGGTGCGCTGGACGTGGTGCAGTACGAGCGCCTCAGCGACACCGACGGCCACTGCCACTTCCAGCCCGTGGGCTCGGTG
Organism: Rhodanobacter sp. DHB23; assembly: GCF_014842975.1. Classification (GTDB taxonomy): domain Bacteria; phylum Pseudomonadota; class Gammaproteobacteria; order Xanthomonadales; family Rhodanobacteraceae; genus Rhodanobacter_A. Next base: position 98,735 of record NZ_JACYXK010000020.1, read on the forward strand.
CAGGCCGGCCCCGGCTCCGCCGGCAGCCTGATCCCGCCGCACGAGTACCACACCATCCGCAACCCCAGCGACCAGGACATCGCGGTCAGCCTGCACATCTACTCCGGCAACATGACCCACTGCGCGGTGTTCCAGCCGCTGGCCGGCGACGACGGCTACGAATGCTGCGACCGCCAGCTGGGCCTCGACCCGGTGCACTGATCACGGCATAATGCGCAGCTCACGTGCCGGTGTGGCGGAATGGTAGACGCGGCGGACTCAAAATCCGCTTCTGGCGACAGAGTGGAGGTTCGAGTCCTCTCACCGGTACCACGCGAGAAATCGAATAGCTGCATTGACGAGAGCCGCCATCGAGCGGCTTTTGTTTTGCTTCGCACCCGGGCGTCACGCATCGAACGGTCGCTTGCCCAGCGTCTCGGCCACGTGATCCACGAAACAGGTGATCCGCGCGGCCAGCGCGGTGTTGCGGTAGTAGACCGCATTGATCGATTGGCGCACGTCCAGCGTCTGCCGCGGAAAGAGCTGCACCAGCTTGCCGCCACGGCGGTCCTCGCGCGTCATGAAGTCCGAAAGACAGACGATGCCCAGGCCCGCCAGGGCCATGTGGCGCAGCGTTTCGCCGCTGGAGGAGGCCAGCGCCGGCCGGATGCGCAGGACGTTGCCGTCCGCGTCGCGCAGCGGCCAGTCGTTCAAGGTTTCGGGCTGGGTGAAGCCCAGCAGCGTGTGCCGGTCGAGCTGAGCCGGCCTGGTCGGCGTGCCATGGCGCCTTAGGTAGGCAGGGCTGGCCAGTACCCGCACGCGGCTGGTGCCCACGGGGCGGGCATGCAGGCTGGAATCCTTGAGCACGCCGATGCGGAAGGCCACGTCGGTGTGCTTCTGGATCAGGTCGATGATGCCCTCGTTGGAATTCAGCTCCAGCTCCACCTCGGGATAGCGGGCGCGGAAACTGGCCAGCAACGGCACCAGCACGTGCAGCATGAAGGGCGTGGCCGCATCGACGCGCAGCCGCCCGGCCGGGCGCATCCGTCGCGCCGCCATATGTTCCTCGGCCTCGTCCACCGAGGCCAGGATCGCGCGCGCATGCTGCAGGAAACCGGCGCCCTCCTCGGTCAGCTCCAGCCGCCGCGTGGTACGGCGCAGCAGGGTGGTCTGCAGCTTTTCCTCCAGCCGGCCCAGCGTGCGGCTGGTGGCCGAGATCGTCAGCCCCAGCCGTTCCGAGGCGGCGGTGATCGAGCCCGTGTCCACGATGGCCACGAAGGCCTGCAGTTCGTCCAGGGTCGTTTTCATTATTGAATCCAGGTCAAATGAATTTGGCAGATACCTGACTTAATCCGCAAATATTAACCGGGCACACTGCGCGGCATGAAATCCCCACGCCTAGCCCTGCTCTCCCTCGCTGTCGGCGCGTTCGCCATCGGCACCACCGAATTCACCCCGATGGGCCTGCTGCCCGTGATCGCCGACGGCGTCCACGTGAGCATTCCCCGCGCGGGCATGCTGGTCTCCGCCTATGCAGTGGGCGTCATGCTCGGCGCGCCGGTGATGACGCTGCTGTTCAGCCGCTTCGGCAAGCGCGCGGCGCTGATGTCGCTGATGCTCGTCTTCACCCTCGGCAACCTGCTGTCGGCATTCGCGCCCAGCTATGCGACCCTGCTGCTGTCGCGCCTCATCACCAGCCTGAACCATGGCGCCTTCTTCGGCATCGGTGCGGTGGTGGCGGCCAGCGTGGTGCCCAGGGAAAAGCAGGCCAGCGCGATCGCCGCCATGTTCATGGGCCTGACCGTGGCCAACGTCGGCGGCGTGCCGGCGGCGACCTGGGTCGGGCAGCAGGTGGGCTGGCGCCTTGCGTTCGGCGGCACGGCCCTGCTCGGCCTGCTCACCATCGCTTCGTTGTGGCTGGTACTGCCCAAGGGCGAACCCGGCACGCGCCCCGACGTGCGCCGCGAGCTGGCGGTGCTGACGCGCCCGGAGGTGCTGCTGGCCATGGGTACCACCGTGCTCGGTGCGGGTGCCATGTTTGCGCTCTACACCTACGTGGCGCCGGTGCTCGCCGCCATCACGCACGCCAGCCCGGGCTTCGTGGCCTTCGCGCTGGTGCTGATCGGCATCGGTTTCACGCTGGGCAACAGCCTGGGCGGCCGCCTGGCCGACTGGTCGCTGGATGGCGCGGCCAAGCTCATCCTCGCGTCGCTCGCATTCATCATGCTCGTGCTGCCGCTGGTGCTGACCACCCATGTGGGCGCGGCGATCGGGCTGGTGGTCTGGGGCGCCGCGTCCTTCGGCATCGTGCCGCCGGTGCAGATGCGCGTGATGCAGGCTGCGGAGCAGGCACCGGGGCTGGCGTCGTCCGTCAACATCGGCGCGTTCAATCTCGGCAACGCGGTCGGCGCCGCGCTGGGCGGAGCCGTCATCAGCCAGGGGCTGGGTTATTCGGCGGTGCTCTGGGCCGGCGCGGCGCTCGCCGCCGGCGGCTTCGGCCTGGTCTGGCTGGGCCACAGCCATGCCCGCCGCCGCGTGCCGCTGCCCTCTTCTTCCGTCTGAGCCAAGGAAACCTCGATGAACACCATCCCCTCTTTCGGCGTCGGCACGTTCCGCCTGACCGGCCAGACCGTGATCGACTCGCTGCGCAACGCGCTGGACGTGGGCTATCGCGCCATCGACACGGCGCAGATCTACGGCAACGAGGCCGAAGTCGGCCAGGCGATCGCCGAGAGCGGCGTGAAGCGCTCCGAGCTGTTCGTGACCACCAAGATCTGGACCGACAACTACGCACGGGCCAAGCTGGTACCCAGCCTGCGCGAGAGCCTGGCGAAGCTGCGCACCGACCAGGTGGACCTGACCCTGATCCACTGGCCCGCACCGGGCAACGGCGTGGCGCTGCCCGAATACATGGAAGCGCTGGCCGAGGCCAAGGCGCTGGGCCTGACCCGCCGTATCGGCATTTCCAACTTCAACATCGAGCTGACGGAGCAGGCCGTGGCCGTGGTCGGCAAGGGCGAGATCGCCACCAACCAGATCGAGCTGAGCCCCTACCTGCAGAACCGTACGCTGACCGCCTTCCTCGAGGAGCAAGGCATTGCCGTGACCTCGTACATGACCCTGGCCTACGGCAAGGTGCTGCAGGATCCGGTGCTGGCGAGGATCGCGGACAAGCACCGGGCCACCGCGGCGCAGGTGGCGCTGGCCTGGGCACTGCAACTGGGTTATGCGGTGATTCCGTCCTCGACCCGGCGCGAGAACCTGGCCAGCAACCTGCTCGCCCGCGACCTGAAGCTCGATGCCGACGACATGGCGCAGATCGCCGCGCTGGAGCGCAACGGCCGCGAAGTCAGCCCAGCGGGTTTGTCGCCGGCATGGGATTGACGGGACGCTGAAGCCGATCCATGCACTCCTTTCTGCAGCGGGTTTCCGGCCAGGCAGGAGCATGCGGGATACGCGCCATGGCGATGTACGCAAAGCCCCCGAAGCCCGCATGACTGCGGGCTTCTTCATATCGGAGGCCGCCTCCCGCCAAGCCTCTGGCACGACCGGAACTCATCGTGCAGCCCACTCCCGGGCATTTTCCGCGCATGTTGCGTCACGACTTGACACCGGTGTCAACAACGTTTCAAGCTGATGGCGAATCCATTGCGGGGGAGCGCGCTGGACGTGGCAATCGACCATCCGGATCGACAGGCGGGGATACCGACGACGCCGTTTCTGGCCGCCGACATCGGCGGCACGCACGCACGCGTCGCGCTGGTGCGCTCAGCGCACCACGGGATCGAGACGCTCGCCTATCGCAAGTTCGTGTGCGCGGAGTTCACCACGCTGTCGGCGCTGCTGCGCGCCTTCGTCGATGCCGACGCGCAGGTGCCGCTGCGGCACTGCGTGCTGGCTTGCGCGGGGCAGCTGATGGGCGACGAGGTGGTGAACGACAACCTCGCCTGGCCCATCCACCTGTCGCAGTTGCGCGAAGCGCTGGCGCTGGATGATGTTGCCGTGCTCAACGATTTCGAGGCGCTGGGCCATGCACTGGATGGCGCGCTGGCCCACGAGGGCCGCCACCTCTGCGGGCCGCGCACGCGCGGCGTTGGCCCGACCCTGGTGATCGGCCCCGGCACCGGCCTCGGCGCCGCCGTCCACGTCCCCGGCCCGGCAGGCGGCTTCGTGCTGACGACGGAGGCCGGGCAGATGGACTACGCGCCGAACTCGGTGCGCGAGCGTGCGATCCTCGCGCAGCTCGCCCCGGATGGCGGCTACGTGGAGTTCGAGCGCATCGTCTCCGGCCCCGGCCTGCTGACCGCCTACCAGGCCCTGTGCGCCTTGCAGGGGGAAACGCCGGAACACGCCACGCCGCAGGCCGTCACCCTCGCAGCCGCTGCCGGCAACGATGCGCGCGCAACGGAAGCCGTGGAGGTTTTCTGTGCGTCGCTGGGCAGCCTGGTCGGCAACCTCGCGCTGGCGTTCATGGCGACCGGCGGCGTGTACCTGGCCGGCGGCTTCCTGTCCTCCATGTTCGCGCTGCTCGAGCGCAGTGCTTTCGAAGAACGTTTCCTGCACGGGCGCAGCGCACGCGCGCTGCTCGCGCAGGTGCCGGTGTGGGTGACGGAACACGGCCACCATGGCGTGCTGGGCGCGGCGCGCTGGTATCTGCGGCGCGGCGTGCCGGGCGGGGTCATCGCAAGCGGGCTGGTCGCATGAGCCGCGTCGCGCCATCCCGGCTTTTCCGCTGCATGGCCGTGGCCTGGCTGGCGACGGCGGGCGGCGCGGCCGCTGCGTCCGACACGCCCGCCTGGTCGCTGATGCCGCAGCCGGCAAGCATGCAGCCGGCAGCCTCCGGCTCGTTCGACGTCGCGGACGGCGCCGAGGTCGTGGTGTATGGCGCCGGGCTGCAATCCATCGCGGATCGTTTCGTGCAAAGGGTCGCCGACACCGGCGGATTGCATCTGCGCATGGCCACGGCGGCCAGCGCGCATCCGGCGATCACGTTCGAGCTGGACCCGCATGCCGACGTGGTGGGCGACGCCGGCTATCGCATCACGGTGGGCGACCAGGGCATACGGGTCGTCTCGCGCACGCCGCGCGGCGCGTTCTACGGCGGCGTCACCCTGTGGCAACTGCTGACGCCGCCCGGCTGGATGCGTGGCGCGCCGGCCGCGGTGGCCGATGGCGTCATCGACGATCATCCGCGTTTCGCCTGGCGTGCGCTGTTGCTCGACTCCGGACGGCATTTCCAGAGCGTCGCCGACATCGAGAAGCTGATCGACTGGATGTCGCAGGGCAAGCTCGACGTGCTGCTCTGGCACGTGACCGAGGACCAGGGCTGGCGCCTGCAGATTCCAGAATATCCCGAGCTGACGCGCGTCGGCGCATGCCGCAAGGCGGTGGGCCTGGACGCCGAACTGACCGGTTCCGCCGACAAGCCCTATTGCGGCTACTACACCGAGGCCGAGGTGCGCGAGATCGTGCGCTATGCCACCGAACGCTACGTGGACGTGGTGCCGGAAATCGACCTGCCCGGCCATTCGCAGGCGGCCATCGCCGCCTATCCGTGGCTGGGCGTGACCGGCCGGCGTCCGGCCGTGTGGACCGATTGGGGCGTCAGTCCATGGCTGCTCGATCCGAATGAAAAGACCCTGCGCTTCGTCGATGACGTGCTCGACGAGGTGATGCGGCTGTTCCCGTCGAAGTACATCTCGCTGGGCGGCGACGAGGCCGACAAGCAGCAGTGGAACGCATCGCCCGAGGTGCGCGCGCAGATGCACAGTCTGGGCCTGGCGAACATGGACCAACTGCAGGGCTGGTTCATGGGCCGGCTTGCCGACTACCTCGTGCGACACGGGCGCAGGCCGGTGGGCTGGGACGACGAGATCGTCGCCGGCGCGACGCTGCCGGCCACGCAGCTGGTGATGTCGTGGCACGGCGACGACAACGAACGCGTGGCGTTGCAGGCGGCCAGGCAAGGCCACGACGTGGTGATGACGCCGCAGGAATCGCTGTACTTCGACCACTACCAGTCCAGCCTGCCGGACGAGTGGGCCGGCCCGCCGCCCGCGGCGACGCTGCGGCAGGCCTACGACACGGCCATCATCCCGCCCGGCGCGAATGCCGCCGAGGCCCGGCGCATCGTCGGCGTGCAGGCCAGTCTGTGGACCGAGCAGATGCCGACGTTCGCGCACGACCAGCACGCGCTGTTCCCGCGCCTCGCGGCGATGTCGGAACTGGCCTGGTCGCCGGCGGACGCACATGACTGGAACGGTTTCCTGCAGCGCATGCCGGCCGAACTGGCGCGTTGGCGCGCGCTCGGCATCGGCTATGCCGACAGCGCGTTTGCGCCGGCCTTCCAGGTGGCAGCCGGTGCCGATGGCGCGTTCCGCGTCACGCTCTCCACCCAGGCGGGACCCGGGACGATCCGCTACACGACGGATGGCTCCGCACCCGGCATCCACTCCACGCCATACACGCAACCGCTCACGCTCACGGACAGGACGACGCTGCGGGCCGCGGCATTCGCACCGGACGGCTTCGAGCTCGCTGCGCCGCGCACGCAGGTGCTGGACGAGGCCACCTCGCTGAGCCGCGACGGCGGCGCGCTGGCAACCTGCTCCGGCCAACCCGCTTCGCGCCTCGACGGCAGCCGGCCGGCCCAGGGCACGAGGCCGGTCTATGCCGTGGACATCGGCAATGCCTGCTGGCTGTGGCCGCAGGCGCAGTTGTCCGGCATCAGGCATGTCGCCCTGGCCGTGGAGCGCATTGCGTGGCGCTTCGGCGACGAGGCCAGGGACGCCACCGTGCGCCGCAAGGCCAGCGCGGCCGGCGAGTTCGAGATCCATGCCGGTTCCTGCACGGGCCCGCTGCTTGCCAGCCTGCCGCTGGAGCGCGCGGCGCCGGCCAAGGGACAGATCCATCTGGATGCAGACGTTGCGTTGCCGGCGGGAGCCGGCGTCCGCGACTTGTGCATCTACGCCACCGGCGATCCACGCGATGGCCAGTGGGCGTTGGCGCACGTGGCGTTTTCGAAATAAGCGGTACGCGGGCGCACGTCCCGCACAAGTGGCACCGAAGGGAATGACCGTGGCCTGCAGGGCCATGGCCGGGGAGATCGAGAGAGCAGAGAGATTGCATCGCGTCGGCGCACGAAACATGCGGGCGCCGCCGGATCACACGCATTTTGGAGCACCGCGAAGCATCCGAGGTTAGACAGGCACCAACAACTAGAGGTCAAGGCCCATGTCCACCGTACATCGCAAGCATCCCTTGTCGTTCGCCATCACCATGTCGCTGTTCGCCGTCGTGTCGACGTCGGTCGCGGCGTCACCGTTCGCCGACGCCCAGTCGGACGGACAGGCGACGCAGGCCGCCACGGCGCAGACCGCGCCATCGACACCGGCGGCTTCGACGCCCGACGCCAGGAAGGCCAATGGCAAGGACAAGAACAGCGCTGCCGACAAGAACGCAGTCACGCTGTCCACCGTGAACGTCTCCGGCGTGCGCGCGTCGCAGGAGCGCGCGATCGACGTGAAACGCCAGGCGCCGAACATCCAGGACAGCATCACCGCGGAAAACATCGGCGCCCTGCCCGACACCACCATCACCGACTCGCTGCAGCGCGTCACCGGCGTGCAGATCGACCGCGATGCCGGCGTGGGCACGTCGGTCTCCGTGCGCGGCCTGCCGCAGGTCGGCACGATGTTGAACGGCGAGGTGTTCATCACCGCGGACCAGATCGACTCGCAGCAGCCGGACTTCACCATGCTGCCCTCGACGCTGTTCCACGGCGTGGACGTGGTCAAGTCGACCACCGCCAGCGAGACCGACGGCGGCATCAGCGGCGCGGTCGACCTGCACACCTACCGCCCCTGGGACTTGCCCAGCGGCTTCACCTACAGCTACTCCGCCAACGGCGAGCGCGGCAGCACCACCGACCGCTGGGGCCCCGAGGCCAACGGCCTGATCTCGTACAACGACGACGGCAAGTGGGGCCTGCTGGTCTCCGCCGACTTCTCCAACACCACGCGCGAGAACTCCACCGAGGGCCTCGACCAGTACGGCGTGGTGCTGAACGGCGAGAACGCCACCAGCGCGGGCGGCTACGGTGGCTTCCTGACGTCGTGGAACGGCGCGCCGATCCCCTCGCAGATCCACCAGAACGCCGACGGCAGCGTGGACGTCAACGGCGACGGCAAGTCCAACGGCGTGTTCATGGGCAGCCAGAACATCGGCATCTACGACACCGTCACCCAGCGCAAGCGCAAGTCCGCCAACATGTCGTTCCAGGCGGACCTCGGCAACGGCTTCAGCCTGACCAGCGACTTCTTCTACTCGCAGCAGCGCGAGTGGGATACCAACGTCGGCATCCAGTTCAACTCCACCGACTGGCAGGGCGCGACCTACGTGCCGCTGCAGTCGCGCAACACCGGCAGCCCCGCGCTCGGCGCCTACGGCACGCCACAGCCTGGCTGGGAAGGCTCGCAGCTGTACACCACACAGGTGTACGAGAAGTGGCCGGGCGACGTGGAGTCGTTCTCGCAGATCACCCAGAAGAGCTCCAACGCGAAGAACTTCAACCTGCAGCTGGACTACGACAACGGCGGCTCGTTCACCTTCGGCCTGCGCGGCGTGCACGACACGGCGTTCCAGTCGAACGTGGAAACCGACCTCAACATCTCCGACTCCGACGGCGGGCTGTGGCCCAACGTGCTGAGCGACGGCAGCACCACGCCGGGCACCACGATGATCTATCCGTCGCAACTCGGCGGCGACCGCGTGTTCAACGCCAACGGCATACCGCAGAACACCCTGCCGATCATTGCCAACTTCGGCGGACGCTACCTCACCATCAGCATGCCGCAGACGATGATCAACGATTTCGCCAACCCCGCCGGCTGGACGATGAAGACGATCGAATCCTCCGGCGACTACGACCGCCAGGTGAGCCTCAACGCGCTGCGCTTCGACGGCAAGTACGATTTCCAGGACGGCATCCAGCTCGAATTCGGCCTGCGCGACAGCATCCGCAGCGCCAACAACGTCGGCTGGACCCTGGAAACGCCGGTGTATGCCGGCATGGGCGCCACCGATCCGAACGGCTGCCTGGTGCGCTACGTCGGCGCCGACGTGGTGATGAATACCGGTTCGTGCACCGCCGGCAACGCCGAGGGCTACTACCGCGCGGGGCCGTTGTCCGCGATCTCGATGCCGGACACGGCCGCGCCGCTGTCGGGCAACTGGAAGGAATACACCAACCTGCTCGGCTCGGGCATCAACTTCTGGGCGGTCAACCCGAACGCACTGGTCAACCCCATTTCGTACTGGAAGTCGCTCTATCCCGACACCGTCATCGCGGACGATCCCAGCACCACCTGGGGCGTGGGCCTGCGCGAGCTGACCGGCTACATGCAAGGGGATTTCAGCGGCACCATCGGCGACATGCCGTACAGCGGCAACGTCGGCGTGCGCATGATCCACACCGACCTCAACGTGACCCAGCACCTGGTCGGCGCGCCGGGCGCGTACGGCGACGTGTCGCAACCCAACGGCACGGCCATCACCAACCGCAGCTACCAGGACGTGCTGCCCTCGGCCAACTTCTCGCTGGATATCACCGACACCCTGAAGTTCCGCCTCGCCGCTTCCAAGAACATGATGCCGCTGGATCTGAGCCAGTGGTCCGGCGGCCTGCAGTTGAACTACTCGTTGATGGAAACGCCGCAGGGGCCGCTCTATCGCGTCTCCAGCGGGCAGTCCGCGGGCAACCCGAACCTCAACCCGTGGCGCTCCACCAACTACGGCGCGTCGCTGGAGTGGTACATCAACCCCACCAGCATGATGAGCCTCGCGCTGTTCCGCATCGACATGGAGAGCTTCATCGTCAACGGCAACGTGACCAACTGCGGCTACCCGGACGAGGACGGCGTGGTGCGCGACCACTGCATCACGATCCAGGAGCCTGTGCAGGGCAGCGGCAACAGCATCCAGGGCGCGGAATACGACTACCGCCAGGGCTTCACCTTCCTGCCGGGCTTCCTGTCCAAGACCGGTATCGAGGTGAACGCCACCTACGCGCCCAGCAACACGGGCCTGCGGGACCTGTCCGGCGCGAAGATTCCGTTCCAGGACAACTCCACCAAGTCCGGCAACTTCATCGTGTGGTACCAGGACAACCGCTTCGAGGCGCGCCTTGCCTACAACTATCGCTCGCGCCGCGCGGTGGAGCAGGACGTGGGCAACATCACCGGCCTGGAGATGTACGAAGCGCCGCAGAAGTATCTGGACGCATCGGTGTCGTACAAGCTCAACAAGTACGCCACGATCTTCCTCGACGGCACCAACCTCACCAACGAGTACCAGAAGTATTACCTCGTATGGCCCGACCAGGCCGCGCACTCGCAGTACTCCGAGCGCATGGTCATGCTGGGCATACGCGGGCAATGGTGAGCCGGACGGTTCCCCTCGCTGCCCGGATCGTCCTCCCCTCCCCCTCCGGGGGCTTGATTCGGCGTCGAGTCTCAGCGGTGAGCCGATTTGCTCCTCCCCCTGCTTGCAGGGGGGAGGTTGGGAGGGGGTGAAACCTTGCGAAAGACGCTCATGGATTGCCTTCGCAAGCGCTTGACCCCACCCCAGCCCTCCCCTGCACGCAGGGGAGGGAGACAGAACATGGCACGACCGAGACTCGACGCTGATCAGACCTCCGGGGGAGGAGTTTGGGGAGAGGGTCCGGCTGAAGCGCGATACTGAAGTCTCGCGCAAGCCATCGACACTTCGCTCCGCCCGGACCCTCTCCCGCCCTTCGGGCACCCTCTCCCGGAGGGAGAGGGATTCACCGGGACACACACGACAACAAGGCCACCATGCAGGATTCCAGCGCGCCCCAGCCCGTCCGCGGCAACGGCTTCCACCGCTCCATCGGCCTGTTCTCGGGCACCGCGATCAACATGACGCAGATGTGCGGCATCGGGCCGTTCATCACCATCCCCATCATGGTCGCCGCGATGGGCGGCCCGCAGGCGGTGATCGGCTGGATCGCCGGCGCCATCCTCGCGATGGCCGACGGCCTGGTCTGGGCCGAGCTGGGCGCGGCCATGCCCGGCTCCGGCGGCACCTACGTCTACCTGCGCGAAGCGTTCCAGTACCGCACCGGCAAGCTGATGCCGTTCCTGTTCATCTGGACGATGCTGCTGGCGATTCCGTTGCTGATGTCCACCGGCATCATCGGCATGGTGGAGTACCTGGAGTTCTTCTTCCCCGGCCTCGGCTGGTGGCCGGTGCACCTCATCGGCGTGGCGGCGACCGCGCTAGTCACCTGGCTGCTGTATCGGCGCATCGAGTCGGTGCGCGCGATCACCGTCGCGCTGTGGGTGATCATGCTGGTCTCGGTCGTCGGCGTGGCCGCGGCGGGCTTCTCGCATTTCAACGCGGGCTACGCCTTCGCCTGGCCGGCCGGCGCGTTCGGCAGCAAGTTCTTCATGGGACTGGGCGCGGGGCTAGTGATCGGCATCTACGACTACCTCGGCTACAACACCACCGCCTACATCGGCGACGAGCTGCGCAACCCGGGCCGCACGATGCCCGGCTCGATCATCATCTCGGTGATCGCGATGATGTTCGTCTACCTCGCGCTCAACATCAGCGTGCTCGGCGTGGCGCCGTGGCAGGAAATCGCGCAATCGAAATCCGTGGCCTCGCTGGTGGTGGAACGCAGCTGGGGGCATGCGGCCGCAGCGGTGATGACCGTGCTCATCATCGTGACCGCGTTCGCCTCGGTGTTCACCGGCCTGCTGGGCGGTTCGCGCGTGCCGTTCCAGGCGGCGCAGGAGAAGGTGTTCCTGTCCGTGTTCGGGCGCCTGCACGCCAGGCTCGGTTTCCCGCACGTGGCCCTGCTCACGATGGGCGTGGCGACGGCGATCGGCACGTTCTTCGACCTCACCGAAGTCATCAACATGCTGCTGGCCGCGACCATCATCGTGCAGTCGGTGGCGCAGATCGCCGCGCTGGTGGTGTTGCGCAAGCGCCAGCCGCAACTGGAACGACCGTACAAGCAGTGGCTTTACCCCGTGCCATGCGTGATCGCGCTGGCGGGCTGGATCTACGTCTACGTCTCCGCATCCGCCTTGTCGCTGATCCTGTCCGGCGTGTGGATACTCGCCGGGCTGGCAGTGTTCGCGATCTGGGCCAGGGCCAGCCGCTCGTGGCCGTTCGCGCCGGTCGAAATACATGAAGCCTATTCAAGAGCCTGTTCATGATCTCCACATGGCCCGCGTTGCCTTGCATGGGTCGCCAGGTGGTAGCGCGTGGCGCAGCGCCTGACTGGCGGTCAGGTCAAGCCGCGTGCTGCCGCATGGCGGCCACTCGATGGCAACCCGCAGGGCCGGGTCTGTTTGCCCGCATGCCGGCGTCATCACTCGGTCGTGGACGGACGTCCACTCCCCCCTTCTTCCTTGGCCTGCGCGCAAACAGCTCCCGGCGCGGGCCATGCGGAGACCATGAACAGGCTCTAAGGAAGCACTGACGCCATGCGCATTTCGACCCAACATGCCTGCTCGACGATCGCCACGCTGATGCTGGCCGCACCGCTCGCCTGCGCCCAGACGGCTTACGCGCCCACACGGGCGGACGGCGACGCGGGCTCGATCACCACCATCGGCCACTGGCAGATCCAGGACAGCGCGAAGGCGCAGCAAGGCGGCGACGAAATCTCCGCGAGCGGCTACTCCACCAAGGGCTGGTATCCGGTCAGCGGCCGCGCGACGGTCATGGCCGGCCTGCTGGAGAACGACGTGTACAAGGACGTGTTCCACAGCGACAACCTGCGCGCGGTAGAGGTGCCCGACTCCAGCGGCGACCTGTTCGTGACGCCGTGGTGGTACCGCAGCGGATTCACCCTGACGAGAAGCGCACAGGGCATGCACACGCTGTTGCGCACCAACGGCATGATCGCCAGCGCCGACCTGTGGGTGAACGGCCACTTGGTCGCCGACCACGTGGCCATCGCCGGCGCCTACCCCGTCAACGAATTCGACGTGACGCGCTGGGTGCATGCCGGTGAGAACACCGTCGCCCTGCGCGTGCATCCGGCCGATCCGCGCATGGCATTGACGACGAGCTGGGTGGACTGGAACCCAACACCGCCGGACAACAACATGGGGCCGTGGCGCGGCGTGGACATCGTGCAGGCCGGGCCGGTCGAACTGCGCTGGCCGCAGGTTGGCTCGTCGCTGTCTCCCGATCTCTCGCATGCTGACCTGGGCGTGCAGGTGGAGGCGAGGAACCTCGACAAGGTGGCGCATGACGCGACGATCACCGGCACGGTGGCCGGCGTGCCGCTGCAACAGACCATCCACCTCGCCCCCGGGCAGACACTGGTGGTTGCGTTCTCACCAAAGACCACGCCGGGCCTCGCACTGGATCACCCGAGGATCTGGTGGCCGGTCGGCATGGGCGCGCATCCGCTGTACCAGCTCGACATGACTGCCGCGGTCGACGGCGCGACTTCCGACAAGGCCGGCACCACGTTCGGCATACGCAGTGTCAGCTCCAGCCTCACCAAGCAGGGTTACCGCCAGTTCTTCGTCAACGGCAAACCGCTGCTGATCCGCGGTGCGGGCTGGGCGCCGGACATGTTCCTGCGCGACGATCCCGCACGCATGGAGGCCGAGTTCGGCTACGTGCGCAACCTCGGCCTCAACACCATCCGCAGCGAGGGCAAGCTGGAGGACCAGCGCTTCTACGAGCTCGCCGACCGCGACGGCATCCTGATACTCGCGGGCTGGGAGTGCTGCGACAAATGGGAGTCCGCCGCGAAGACCGGCGGTGAACCGTGGAACGCCGCCGACGAAAAGGTGGCCGCGGATTCGATGGCCAGCGAAGCCCGCCTGCTGCGCAACCATCCCTCGGTGATCGGCTTCCTGATCGGCAGCGACAACGCGCCGCCGCCGGCCATAGCGAAGATGTACGCGGACACGCTGCGCGCCGCGGACTGGCCGTTGCCGATCGTCTCGGCCGCCTCCGACCAAGCGACCGCGGAAACCGGCCCTTCCGGCATGAAGATGGCCGGGCCGTACGACTGGATCCCGCCCGCGTACTGGTATGCCGACAAGCTGGGCGGCGCGTTCGGCTTCGACTCCGAGGTCAGCGCGGGCGCCACCATCCCGCGGCTGGAAGACCTGCAGCGCATGCTGTCGCCGCAGGAGCAGGAGGCGCTGTGGAAGTACCCGGAGCTGCGCCAGTACCACGCCTCCGCCGCGTGGTCGCCGTTCGCGGTGCTGACGCCGTTCGACAACGCCCTCGCCCACCGCTACGGCGCCCCCACCGATCTCGCCGACTACGCCGCCAAGGCCCAACTCGACAACTACGACAACGTGCGCGCGGAATTCGAGGCGTTCAACGCGCACATGGATGCGGCCAACCCGTCCACCGGCGTGATCTACTGGATGCTCAACAACGCCTGGCCCTCGCTGCACTGGCACCTGTACGACTGGTACATGAATCCGGCCGGCGCCTACTTCGGCGCGAAGAAGGCGAACGAGCCGCTGCACATCCAGTATTCGTACGACGCGAACGCCATCGTGCTGGTGAACCACACGCTGGACGATGCGCACGGCCTGCAGGCGAACATCCGAGTGCGCAACCTCGATGGCAGCGTACGCTACGAGAAACACTTGCAGGGCATCGCCCTCGCGGGCAACCACACGCAGCAAGTGGCGACGCTGCCGACGCTGGCGGGCCTGTCGCCCACGTATTTCGTCGAGCTCGATCTTTCCGCTTCCGATGGCAAGCCCGTCAGCCGCAACGTCTACTGGCTTTCCACCCGGGCAGATGTGCTCGACTGGGCAAAGTCGAACTGGTACCTCACTCCGCTGACGCAGTACGCGGACCTCACCGCGCTGAAGTCCCTGCCGACCGCGACCAGCGAGGCCCATGCGACGACGCGGCGCGAAGGCAACGAGGACGTCACCACCGTCACCCTGACAGTGCCCGCGTCGTCCAGGGCCGTGGCCCTGTTCCAGCACGTGTCGATCCGGCGCGGCGCGCACGGCGACCTCGCGCTGCCTATCGTGTGGAACGACAATGACGTCACGCTGTGGCCCGGCGAGTCCATCGTGCTGGTCGCGCACTACGCATCACAGGGCGGCGCGGCGCCGGTCGTCGAAGTGGATGGCTGGAACGTTCCGGCACAAGGCGTCCCGGCCGCCGCCTCACAGGAAACCACCCATTGAACACGGACAGCACCCCATGTCGCGCGTGACCATCAACGATGTCGCCCGCGCCTCGGGCACCTCGAAAAAGACCGTGTCGCGGGTGCTCAACAGCGAGCCGAACGTGCGCGACACGGTGCGCGACCGCGTGCTGGCGGCCATGGCCGAACTCAACTACCGCCCGCTCACCTCGGCGCGCAGCCTGGCGACCAACCGCTCCTTCATGATCGGCCTGCTGTACGACAACCTGTCACCCAGCTACATCATGGAAGTGCAGGCCGGCGTGCTCGAGGCCTGCGAGGCGCAGCACTACAGCATGATGGTGCAGCCGCTGGTGTCGAGCGCGCCGGACCTGGTCGGGCGCGTCGAGGACATCCTGTCGCGGCACCGGCCCGACGGGCTGATCCTCACGCCGCCGATCACCGACCATCCGCAGTTGCTGGAGCACCTGCGCAGGAACGACCTGCCGTTCGCCTCCATCGCCCCGCTGCACCCCAAGGATTGCATCGGCGTGATGCTGCGCGAGCGCGAGGCCGCCGCGGCCATGGTGGCGCACCTGGTGGCGCTTGGACATCGCCGCATCGCGCACATCATCGGCGACCCCAAGCATGGCGGCGGCGTCTGGCGCCTCGCCGGCTTCCGCGACGGCATGCAGCGCGCCGGACTGAAGGAAAACCCGAAGTACATGGTGCAGGGCGAGTTCTCCTTCGAGTCGGGCGTGGCGGCCGCGCGCAAGCTGCTGGCGCTGAAGCAGCGCCCCACCGCCATCTTCGCGGCGGACGACGACATGGCCACCGGCGTGATCTGGGCCGCCGCCGAAGCCGGCGTGTCGGTGCCCGGCGAAATCTCCGTCTGCGGCTTCGACGACACCCCCATCGCCACCCAGGTGTGGCCGCCGCTGACCACCATCCGCCAGCCCGTGCACGAGATGGGCCGGCGCGCCACCGAGGAACTGCTGCTGCGCGTGCAGGGCAAGGGCGAGGCCACGATGGTCGAGGTCGGCTACGAAATGCGCATCCGCGCCTCGACGGCGCCCGCGCCATGAACCGGACGCTATCCTGCAACCGACGCCACCTGACCCGCGGAGAGTGTCCACATGCCTGATGCCAGCCAGTCGTCACGGAAGTTCCATTTCATCTCCGGCCTGCCGCGCTCCGGCACCACCCTGCTGGCCGCCATCCTCAACCAGAACCCGCGCTTCCGCGCCGGCATGACCAGCCCGCTGGCCGACATCATGGGCGTGGTGATCGCGGAGGCGAGCAGCAAGAACGATTTCTCGTTCGACGTTTCCGACGAACAGCGCGTCGCGCTGCTGCGCGGGCTGGTCGAGAACTTCTACTCCGTGCAGGCCGGCGCCGGCGTGGTGTTCGACACCAGCCGCCTGTGGTGCAGCCGCATGCAGCTGCTCGACGTGCTGTTCCCCGGCGTGAAGGTGATCGCCTGCGTGCGCCAGCTGGCCTGGGTGCTGGACAGCATGGAGCGGCTGGTACGCCGGCAGCCGGTCAGCGTCAGCAAGGTGTTCCGCTTCGACACCAACACCACGGTGTACTCGCGCGTCGAGGCGCTGACCGATCCGCGCGGCATGGTGGGCTTCGCCTACCAGGCCACCAAGGACGCGTTCTACGGCCAGCACGCACGGGACCACCTGCTGCTGCTGACCTACGAGACCCTGGTGCGCGACCCTGCCACGGCGATGCGCGCGGTCTACCGCTTCCTCGACGAGCCGTGGTTCGAACACGACTTCGACAACGTCGAATACCACGCCGACGAGTTCGATGCGCGCGTGGGCATGCCGGGCCTGCATACCGTGCGCCGCAAGGTGGCGGCGGTCGAGCAGGCGCCCATCCTGCCGCGCGAGGTCTTCGGCCGCTTCGCGAACGAGGCGTTCTGGCTGGAGCCGAAGAACAACGTCAACCAGGTGCCGATCGTGTAAGCAACGCAATCCGCGTGAGCACTGCGGGTGAATCCCTCTCCCTCCGGGAGAGGGTGCCCGCAGGGCGGGAAAGGATTCGGTCGAAGCGCGGCGATGGTGACTTGCGAAAGATGTCGGCAACGCGCTCCGACCGAACCCTCTCCCCCAACCCCTCTTCCTCGCTCCTCAAAGCAGGGCCATCCATGGCCCTTCCCCGCGTCCGAAGGGAGAAGGGAGACGAGCCGCCACGAAAATATTCCGGACAGCAGCGAGCCTGCGTCACGATGACCATCCAAAAACAACAAAGGCCGCTTGCGCGGCCTTTGTCGTATCGGGATTCGCGCCACCCGCATCGCGGGCGGCGCGAAGGCGCTCAGACCGCGGCGTCCTTCAGCTTCTTCAGCGGGCGCACCTTCACCTTCACGGTGGCCGGCTTGGCGGCGAACACCTGTTCCTGCTTGGTGAACGGGTTGATGCCGGTGCGCTTCGGCTTGGCCGGCACCTTCACCGCGTTGACCTTGAACAGGCCCGGCAGGGTGAACTGGCCGACGCCCTTCTTGTGCAGCGAACCGAGCACGACGTGCTCCAGCGAGGCGAGCACGGCCTTGACGTGCTTGGCTTCGACGCCGGCGTGCTGGGCGATGTGGGCGATCAGGCCGGACTTGCTCAGCGCGTCGCTGATCGGCTTGACGGCGGCGGGGGCCTTCGGCGCCGGCTTGGCGGCCTTGGCGGGGGCTTTCTTGGCAGTGGTCTTGGTAGCCATGGGCATCCATCTATGGTGATTGAGGCACCGCCTCCAACGAGGCGACGGCCATTCGGCATGCACAATCTACGCGAATTTAAGGCGTTTGGTGTAGTTGCAACGCGACAAATTTAAAGTTCCCGCACCACGCGGAAACCGACGCGCCCGCTGCGCAGGCCGGCATCGGCACCCTGCCGCCATGCCGAGCGCGCCTGGTCGGGCGAACTGCCCCACGATCCGCCGCGCAGCACGCGCATGCTGCAACCGGGATTGAGCCACGCGCTGCCGTCGACGGGCGCGCGGATGTAGTTGTCGTGCCAGCAGTCGGCCGTCCACTCGGTGACGTTGCCGCCCATGTCGTACAGGCCGAACGGATTGGGCGCGAAGCTCATCACCGGCGCCGGCCCCCAGTAGCCGTCGCCGTAGTCGCGGAACGCGTTGTTCCAGCGCCGGCCGCTGGGCGAGCGGTCGCGCGAACCGGTGAGGTTTTCCGGCTTGCCCCTGGGCGTGCCGTCGCCCCACCAGTAGCGCGTGGTGGTGCCGGCGCGCAACGCATAGGCGAACTCGGCCTCGCTGGGCAGGCGATAGGTCTTGCCGGTGCGCTTGCCCAGCCAGTCGGCATAGGCCTTGGCGTCGCCCCAGGAAACGTTGACCACCGGCAGGCTGTCGGCCGCCTTGCGGCCGGCATAGTCGTCCTGCCAGCTGGCGTTGCCGTCGTCGTGCATGGTCCCGCTGCGCTCGTCGTAGACGCTGGCTCCGCCATGCTTCACCGAGTCCGGCACGTAGCCGCTCAGGCGCACGAACTCGCGGAACTGGCCCACGGTGATCGCGCTGCGCGACATCGCGAAACCCTGCGCCATGTCGACCTTGTGCTGCGGCTGCTCGTCCGCGTTGCGGCCGTTGTCGGCGCCGGACGCGCCCATCAGGAAACTGCCGGTGGGGACCACCACCATCGCCGGCGACTGTCCGGCCACGTCCACGTAGCGGTCGCTGAACACCTGGCCCGGCTTGTGGCTGTCGTAGACCTGCGCGTTGAGCAGTTGCTGGTCGAACGCGGCGAGGTCGTCCAGTTGCGGCCAGGTGGCGCGCGCCTGCCCGGCAAGCTGCCTCGCCACCGCGAGGTTGCCGGCATCCAGCGCGGAACGCGCCTGGTCCAGCAGGCCGCCGGCGCGCGTCGCGCGCATGTCGCCCACGCGCTGGCGCACGTCGTACAGCTGCTGCGAGCCAGGGCGGATCAGCTGCGCCTCGGCCAGCACCTTGTCGGCGCTGGCGAAGTCGTTCTGCGCCAGGGCGGCCAGCGCGCGATCCAGCACCGCGTGCTGCACGTCGAGGATGCCCTGCTCCGCCACCGCGTTCTGCGGGTCGAGCTGCTGCACCTGGCGGTAGATGTCCAGCGCGCTGCGTCCGGCGGGCTGGTCCGCCTTGCCCTGCTGCAGCAGGCCCGCCGCCTTGGCCAGCAGCGGGCGCACTTCGGTGAGCGTCTTGAGCGCGGCCGTCAGGCGCGCCGCGTCGTCCATGCTGTCGGGCAGCTGCTGCAGCGCCGCCAGCAGGTCGCCAGCATCCTCGGCGTTGCCCAGCGCGATGTCGCGCTCGGCCTGCGCCACCAGGCGGGAACGCACGTCGATCAGGCCCTGCGCGGCGCGGCGGCTGTCGGGCTTGTCCTTCGCCGCCTGCAGGAAGAGCGTGGCGGCGCTGTCCTGGTCGCCCGCCAGGTGGTCGGCGGCAAGCGCCTTGTCGGCCCGCTCCAGCAACGCGCGCACCTGCGGCGTGTCGGGCGTCAGCTGGCGCGGCAGCTTCGCGTGTTCGTGGTTCAGCCGCGCGGCGATCACGGCGGTGGGCGCAAGGGTGATCGGCGGCCCCGCGTTCAACTGGTCGTCGGCCAGTTCGTCCGCCGCCGCCGCATGGCCGGGCGCCACCGGCGGCGCCGGCACGTTGGGGCGCGCGACCTCGACCGGTTCGGCGTGGAACAGGCCCGGGAAGAAGTGGTAGCCCAGGCCGAAGGCCAACACAATGATGCCGACCACGCCGCCCAGCGTGCGTTGACGTTGCAGCGTGCTGTTGCTCGGCATGCTTGGGCGTTCCCGGATCGGCCTGTTATCGTCGTCCGCCCACCTTATGCCACGACCGATGACGGGGCAATGCACGCCCCGCCCTTTCCAAGGAATCCGCATGCCCCCATCCGACGCCACCGCCGACTGGATCGCCGATCGCGCCACGCTGCAAGCCTGGCTGGACGAGGTGCCGGCGGACGCCGTGGTCGGCATGGACACCGAGTTCATGCGCCGCGACAGCTTCCATCCGCAGCTCGCCCTGCTGCAGCTGGGTTGCCGCGGCCGCCATGCGCTGGTCGATCCGCTGGCCTTCGCGATCGACGACACGCTGCGGCCCAGGCTGGGCAGCGGCGACGCCATCACCGTGATGCACAGTGCCGGCGAGGACCTGGAGACGCTGGCGCCGCTGCTGCCCGACGGCCCGCGCGTGCTGTTCGATACCCAGATCGCCGCCGCCTTCGTCGGCATGGGGCTGGGCATCAGCTACCGCGCGCTGGTGGCGGAACTCTGCGGCGACGAACTGGACAAGGGCGAGACGCGCTCGGACTGGATGCAGCGCCCGCTCACCGCCTCGCAGCGCAGCTACGCCGCGCTGGACGTGGTGTACCTCGAATCCATCCACGCCCAGCTTGCCGGGCGCCTGCACCAGCGCGGCCGCGGCGACTGGTTCGCCGAAGACTGCGAACGCCTGAAGCGCCGCGCCAGCCATCGCGACGGCGACCCGCAACCGCAGCGCGCGCTGCGCGGCGCCGCCGAGTGGCCGGCGGAACGGCAGGCCCTGCTGCGCCGCGTCCTGCTGTGGCGCGACCGCAGCGCACGCATGCTGGACCGTCCGCGGCCGTGGCTGCTCGACGACGCGCTCGCCCTGAGCCTGGCCCAGCAGCCACCCGCCAGCCTCGCCGAGCTCGAACAACGCGGCCGCGGCCAGCGCGCCCTGCGCAGCGCCCAGCGCGGCGAACTGTTCGCCCTGCTGCGCGAACCCGTCGAAGCCGACGAGATCACAGCCACCCGCCCCATCCCGGCCCATCCGCAGGGCGAGGCAAAAAAGGCGCTGGGCGCGATGAAGGAGCTGATCGACAAACGCGCCGCCGAACTCGACCTGCCCCCCGGCCTGCTCTGCCCGCGCAAGGTGCTGGAGGAATACGTGGTCACCGCCGAATGGCCGGACTTCCTCGACGGCTGGCGCGGCGAGGTGCTGCGCGAGCACCTGCCCACCCTGCTGCCGGCCTGAGAGCCTTCCGCAACGAGCACACAAGTCCATGCGGCCCCTGTAGGAGCACCCTGTGCTCGATGGCTCTCGCTTCGACCGGGCACCAGGGCATCGCGCACAGGGTGCGTTCCTACGATTACATGGCCGTGGCCAGGCTTGCCCGCCCCAGTTCGAGCGGCTATCATGCGCCTTCCCTTTCGGGGTCATAGCTCAGCTGGGAGAGCGCGTCGTTCGCAATGACGAGGTCGGGAGTTCGATCCTCCCTGACTCCACCAATAAGAGGCCGTAGACCAATGGTTTACGGCCTTTTTTCTTACCTGTTGCTTGACGGCTTCAAGGCTGATTCGCAACGGTGTTGATGGATTCCCCGGAGAAGACTTCGAGGGGCGTTTTGAATCCGGGCACCTTGCGTGGCCGGGCGAGCTCATGCGCCAATCGCACAGGCGCACGCGGAGATATGGGACAGGCGCTTATGCCATACCGATGGCAGCGGCCAGTCTTTCGCGCCAGTGGGTATCGATGTGCATGCGCTGGCATGCCTCGGCCCATTTGGCAGGGTGATTGCGCAGCGTGTCACGGACCGTGGCGAATGCCCGATCAACGTGTGTGCCGTAGGCCACGCGAGCCTTCTGCCAAGCGGCGTCCGGAATGGGACCCCAGGTAGCGATCATGGCCGCCAGATCAATCATGTCCCGGTACAGAATCGCCCCGTCGGTACCCCGATCCGCATTCGCCAGGAGTTTCTCGGCGTAGAGATCGGTACGGTTGAGCACCGGCACGGGGAGCGATGCGACCGCACCGCCGGACACATCGATGCGATCTTCGTGAACCAGTTCAAGTTTGATGTTGACGCCGTCGACGTTCACCACGGTGCGCACGCCGTATCGGTCGGAGAGCACCTCCCGCTGCAACACCAGTTGAATGTCTGGTTTCAGGAGCGCGCCCAGACTGTGGCTGGTCACGGTCTCCCGCAGCGCGCGCATCCCATCGCGGGTGGCGCACAGGAAATCGATATCGACCGACTCGCGGTGTTCGCCCACCAGAAGGGCGATCGCGGTGCCGCCAGCGAAATAGCATGAACACGCGGCCAGCGCCTCCGGGTCGAACGCGGAGAGCGCCGTCATGACGCGTTGGTGGTGCGGACGGTCAGCCGTTGAAGACGCCATGACCGACTTCCCTGATCAGGGTATTGAGCAGCGTCCGCTCGGCGTCGTTCATGTGCTGCCGATCCAGACGGCGTGCGTCCCGCTCATACAATCCCAACGCCTCCGCTGGCGTGACCCGGGCGGTCTCCGGGAGATGCCGGGCGGCCAAGCGCAGTTCGGGGTAGCGTTTGATCGGGATGGTCTTGGGGAGCATGGGGTCATCTTACCCGCCTCGGCGTCGGGCGCGACTGCGGCGCTGTCTTCACCAGCCCGGTCGGGACGTTGCGGAGTTCCCATGGGCGGCATTTTTCATGGACGGCCGGGGCGATCCCTCCCCGCACGGAGATGAGCCGCACGACCCAGCCTAGTGCGCGCCGCCTGCCGCAGCATCCGGCGCGTCATCGGACACGCCGTCCAGGAACGCCGCGGTCGGCACGAAGAACAGCGTGCCGGTCACCGCCCTGCTCACGTCCAGCAGCCGGTCGTAGTTGCCGGGCGGCAGGCCCACGAACATGTTCTCGAGCATGCGTTCGATGCGGCTGGGCGAGCGCGCGTAGCCGATGAAATACGTGCCGAACTCGCCCTTGCCGATCTCGCCGAACGGCATGTTCGCCCGCACGATCTGCAGTTGCTGCCCGTTCTCCTCGATGTTGGTCAGCACGTTGTGCGCATAGGCCTGCTTGGCATGCTCCGCCAGCTCGATGTCGGACAGTTTCCTGCGGCCTATCACGCCCTCCTGGTACTCGACCGGCATGGCGTTCCAGGCCTGCAGGTCGTGCAGGTACTTCTGCGTGATCACGTAGCTGCCGCCCGCGAAGGCCGGGTCCTCGTCGCCGATCGCCGCCGCGTCCATGGCCGCCTGCCCGACCGGGTTCTCCGTGCCGTCGACGAAGCCCAGCAGGTCGCGCTCGTCGAAGTACTTGAAGCCGTGCACCTCGTCGACCACCTTCGCCACGCCGCCGATCCGCTCCATGATGGCGCCGGCCATCTCGAAGCACAGGTCCATCCGGTCGGCGCGGATATGGAACAGCAGGTCGCCCGGCGTGGAGACGGCATGGTGGACGCCGCGGATCTCGCGGAACGGATGCAGTTCCGCGGGCCTGGGCTTGCCGAACAGCCGGTCCCAGGCCGCCGAGCCGACCCCCATGACGCACGACAGGCGCCCGTCCTGGACGCGGAACCCGACGCCGCGCAGCAGCGAGGAAAGGTCGGCGCAAAGCCCCTTCACCGCCGTCTCGGGCCCGGCGCCCGGATCCAGGGTCACCACCAGGAAAATGGCCGCCTGCGTGAGCTTGGCGGTCAAGGGTTGCGAATTGACGGAAGACACGTTCAACGATCCTCTGGGTGTGTTGGGGCGAGGCCTCGAACCGGCCGTGGGGTGCGTTGCCGTTTTAACTCATCTTGCCGGGGAACGTCGCCTCCCGTCGCCTTCACGGGAAGGGCCGGGGCTCGTTCGCAAGCAAGGTTGGCGCATGCCCCCTCGGCGACATGCGCGGAGGGCTCATGCCTGCGGAGCTTTCGCCAGTGCGTCCTGCGTCGCCACGAAGATGCGCGCGACGTCGTCCGCGCCAAGCGCGCGCCACGCGCCCGCAGCCAGGTCGCCCAGCGTGAGGGCTCCCACGGCCACGCGCTCCAGCGTTTCGACATGGTTGCCGGTGGCGGCGAACATGCGGCGCACCTGGTGGTAGCGGCCTTCGGTGACGGTGAGGCGCGCGTGGCGCGGACCGAGCGCCTCCAGCATGGCGGGGGCCAGCGGCGTGGTCTCGGATTCCAGCAGCAGCGTGCCGCTGGCGAACAGCGCGGCTTCGTCGCCGCGCAGGTCCTGCGCCAGCGTGGCCTCGTAGACCTTGGTCACCTCGGCCCTGGGCGAGATGATCCGGTGCAGCAGCGCGCCGTCGTCGGTGAACAACAGCAGGCCCGAAGTGTCGCGGTCGAGCCGGCCCACGCTGGAGAGCGCGGGTTCGCGCACGCGGTAGCGCGGCGGCAGCAGGTCGTAGACCACGCGGCCGGGGTCCTTGCGCGAGCAGGTGACGCCCAGCGGCTTGTGCATCGCCAGCACCAGGCCGGGCGGCGGGTCGAGCGGCTCGCCGTCGACGTGGATACGCGCGGGTTCCACCTTGTCGTCGGCGTACAGCACTTCGCCGTCGCCGTCGGTGATGCGGCCCTCGCGGAACATCCACGCCACGTCCTTGCGGCTGCCGTAGCCGAGGTTGGCGATCAGCTTGACCAGTTTCATGCGCGCAGGCTCCTTGCCTCGATCACCTTGAAGCCGTCCTGCAGCGCGAGCTGGCGCACCTCGGCGAAGCGCGCGGCGAGCAAGTCCTCGTACGGCAGATGGCGGTTCGCCACGATCAGCAGGCGCCCCTGCGACGTGAGCGCATCGGCGGCGCTGGTGATGAACGCGCGGCCGAGTTCGGGCAAGTCCGCTCGACCGAGATGGAACGGCGGGTTGCTGACGATGACGTCGTAACGGTCCAGCAGCCCGCGGGTGACATCGTGCCAATGCACGTTCATATGCAACCCATGGCCTGACTTGGCCACGGCGTTGGCCACGTTACGGTGCAAAGGCTCCAGGGCACGCCCTTCCGCCTCGTACAAATCCAGCGCCGCGAGACGAGGGCAGCGCTCGATCAGCTGTGTCGAGAGATAGCCGTAGCCGGCGCCAAGATCGGCCATGCGACCGTGCAGATCTTCGGGGAAATGCTCGGCGAGCAAGGCTGAGGCACGATCCACGCGATCCCACGCGAACAGGCCGGGCCGGCTCCACCAGCCCTCGGCGGTTTCGCGCGGCGCGTCCAGCGCGCGCCATGCGTCCTGCAGGGCACGGTCGATGGCACCCGGCCGCGGGGTGGTCCAGAACACCCGGCAATGATGCTTGGACAGACTGCCCACCGCACCGGCGAGTCGCTTCAGGTCGGCCTCGCTGGACTTCGCACCTTCGGCGTTCGGCATGCTCGCCACCAGCGTGCCGCCCGGTGCGAGATGGTCCAGCGCACGGGTGAACAGCGCGCGCGCCTCGTCGCGCTGGCGCGGCGGCAGCAGCAGCACCAGCGGAAAGGTTTCCCCCTCGCCCGCTTCGCCCACGCGCAGGCCGCAGCGCGCCAGCTCGTCGGCGAACGGCAGGAAGCTCTGCTCGCACAGCCAGCCCGGCTGCGCCAGCTCGCGCAGACGCACGCCGGCGCGGGCACGCAGGAACAGCGCGCGGCCGTCCGTCGGCAGCGGCAAGCCGCCGCTGGCGAACGCTACGAACAAGGCATCCAGCGCCGCCTCGGGCGCGGCCGCGGAGAAACCGGCTGCAGTCACGGTGATATCGGATGGAAACGGGCGGCCATTGTACGGTGCCCGCGCGAGGCGACGGCGTTCAGCGCCCGCCCTTCGCTTCCAGCATCGCCTTGAGGTCGGCGAACGGGTTGCCGGTGGCGGGCGCCTGTTCGGGCGCGGCAAGGTCGTAGCCGGCGCCGCGCACATGGTCGATGTGGCGCGAATGCTCGTTGTCGTGGCAATACACGCAGAGCAGCTCCCAGTTGCTGCCGTCGGCGGGGTTGTCGTCGTGGTTGTGGTTGCGGTGGTGCACGGTGAGCTCGCGCACGTTCGCGCGGGTGAACTCGCGGCCGCAACGGCCGCAGACCCACGGGTACATCTTCAACGCGCGCTCGCGATAGCCCAGCTCGCGCTGCTCGGCCGCGCGACGCGCCTCGGCCACGATGCGGTCGAGCCTGCTGTCGTCGGGGATCTTCGGGCTGGGCATGGTGCGGGCTGTCCGGTGAATCGCGGCGAGCATTATGCGATGGTCGCGACCCGCCCGGACATCCCGCGGCAAGCGGTCACGCCCCGCTGTGCGTGGCCACCGCGTCCATCACGCGCGCCGAGTACACCAGCGCGGCGCCGGCGTTCATCGCCACGGCCACGCCCAGCGCCTCGGCGATCTCCTCGCGCGTCGCGCCATGCTTCAGCGCCTCGCCCGTGTGCACGGTGATGCAGCCGTCGCAGCGGGTGGTGACCGCCACCGCCAGCGAGATCAGCTCGCGGGTCTTGGCGTCCAGGTGGCCGGTCTCGGCGCCGGCCTTGGACAGGGTCTGGTAGCCGGCCAGCGTGCCGGGGCTGAGCTTGCCGATCTCGCCGATGCGGGCGAGCAGTTCCTTGCGGTATCCGAGCCAGTCGAGCATGGAAGTCTCCCCCTTGCGCGTGAAGGACGGGCAGTATCGCCCGCGCGTCGTCAAGGCGGCGTCGGCGCCGATGCGCTCGCTGCCGGCAACTCGTCCACCATCTGCGCCGCCAGCGGCTGGTAGCCGCCTTCGAAGTGATGGTCGCCGTTCTTGGCGTGCACCGTCACCCACGTGGGCAGTTTTGGATCGGTGCACAGCGCATCGTCGGCTTCATCCTTGCCGTAGTAGCAGATCACGGGGAACTGGTTGTGGAGCGCGACCAGCGGCGGCAGCGCGTCGTAGTGCTCCACCTTGTTGAACTTCTCCAGCACGGTCTTCACGAAGGCCTTGAAGCGGCCCTGCGTGATCATGTAGCCCTCGAACTGGATCTCGAAGCTGGTGTCGTGGCTGGGCGACAGCAGCACCAGCTGGGTGATGCGCGCGCGGTTGGCGGGGCTCAGCTTGTCGATGATGGTGGGCAGCACGTCGGCGCCGAAGGAGAAACCCACCAGCCACACGCGCGGCTTGTGCCACTGGTCGACGTACTTGCTCATCAGCGCGTCGAGTTGCGCGGCGGATTCGTCGGGCGTGCGGTTGCGCCAGAAATACTTGAACGCGTTGATGCCCAGCACCGGGATGCCGTCCGCCGCGAAGGCGTTGCCGAGCTGCTTGTCGAGGTCGGCCCAGCCGCCGTCGCCGGAATACAGGATGGTGAGCACGTCGCCCTTGCCCGCCGGCGCCTGCGCGCCGGCCGCGGGCGCCAGCACGATGGTGGAATCCTCCAGGCTGGGCCTGGAGAACGGTGTCCACACCAGCAGGGCCAGGCCCAGCACGCACGCACCCACGCCTGACCCCATGATCCACTTGCCTCTCTTCGACTTGCTCATCGACGCACGACCCCGGTGATGCCGCCGGAAATGAGGCTGGCCACGTTGGTAAGGATCACCGGCAGCGCGATGCCGCCGGGCACGGCCATGTAGCGCGGCTCCCACTCGGGGTCGAACTTGTCCTTGTAGCGCTGCAGGCCCTGGAAATTGTAGAAGCGCTCGCCGCGCCCGAACACCAGCGCGCCGAAGCGGTTCCACAGCGGCGCCTGGCGCCGGCTGGTGAGGCCGGCCAGCGGCGCCATGCCGAGGTTGAACCAGCGGTAGCCGTGCTGCCTGGCCCACTGCATCAGTTCGATGAACAGGAAATCCATGATGCCGGACGGGCCCTCGGGCGCGAAGCGCATCAGGTCCAGCGAGGCCTCTTCGCGCGTCTCGGTGAGGAACAGGTTGGCGAAGGCCAGCAACTGCTCGCCCTGCCATATCAGCGCCATCGGCGTGCGCACCAGGTAGCGCGGATCGAACGAACCCAGCGAGAAGCGCTTTTCGCGCGCGTTCTTGTCGCCCAGCCAGGCGTCGGAAATCTGCTTCAGCCGCGGCAGCAGCGGCGCCACCGCGTCGGCCGGCACGATCTCCAGCCGCAGGCCGTCGCGGCTGAGCTTGTTGACGGTGCCGCGCAGGGTCTTCTTCGACTTGCCGTCGAGGTTGAAGTCCTCCAGCCGCACGCGCGCTTCCTCGCCGATCTTCAGCAGGTTCATGCCCACTTCGAGGTACATGTCCAGGTCGGCCGGGCAGACCTGGTAGAACACCGGCCAGCCGCCCGCGCGCTCGCACTGCTCCATGAAGCTCCACACCAGCTCGCGCCGCGCGTCCTCGTCCTCGCCCACCGGGTCGCCCATGGTCACCCAGCTGCGGCCCTCGGTGTCGTACATCAGGAAGGCCTTGCCGTCGGCGTCGAACAGCAGGTGCTTGTCGCCCATCAGCGCCAGGTGCGCCTGCGCGGAATGGAAGTTGCGGATCAGCGGCAGCGCGCGCTCCAGCTCCGCCTCGCTGGGCGGCGCGCGGCGCAGGCGCTGCGGCTTGATCAGGCTGGCCAGCGCGAACAGCAGGCCGGCCGCCGCCGCGCCCACCAGCGCGCGCAGCGCGCGCGAGGCGCCCTGGTGGAAGCTGAATTCCCACCACAGGCTGTTGCTGTACTCCACGTGCTTGTAGCTGAACATCACCAGCCACGCGGCGCAGCCGAACACGGCCAGGATCGCCACGATCCAGCCCCACGAGAAACGGCCGCCGAACAGCGAGGCGCGCCGGTAGAACAGCCGGTGCGCCGGCGCCAGCGCCATCGCCAGCAGGGCCAGCAGGGTCGCCTCCTCGTAGTCGATGCCCTTGAGCAGCGAGAACACCGCACCCACCACCAGCAGCACCAGGGTCGCCCAGTAGGCCACGTCCAGCCGCCGCTGCAGGCCGCGCGCCAGGATCAGCAGCATCATGCCGATCACGCTGGCCATGAAGTGCGACACCTCCAGCACCGACAGCGGCAGCACGTCGCGCAGGATCTCCATGCGCTCCGGCAGCGCCCGCGTGGCGCCGGAGAACAGCAGCACCGCGCCCGACACCAGGGTCAGCCCCGCGAAGAACGAGGGCAGCAGGCCGGTGAACCACGGCGACCACAGCGACTGCTGGCGCAGGCCGCGCGCCTCGCGCTGCAGCACCAGCATGGTCGCCGCGCACAGCGGCATCAGGTAGTAGACGACCCGGAACATCGCCAGCGCGCCGAGGATGGGCGCG
This sequence comes from Rhodanobacter sp. DHB23, assembly GCF_014842975.1. Taxonomy (GTDB): domain Bacteria; phylum Pseudomonadota; class Gammaproteobacteria; order Xanthomonadales; family Rhodanobacteraceae; genus Rhodanobacter_A. Next base: position 127,725 of record NZ_JACYXK010000020.1, read on the forward strand.
GCCAGGTGCTTGTCGTCGGTGGCGTGGAAGCCGGCCAGCATCACCGTCTCGAACACGCCCAGCCCGCCCGGCACGTGGCTGATCAGGCCCACGATCTGCGCGATCACGAAGATCGCCAGGAAGTGCCCGAAGGTGGCGTGCAGGCTGTCCGGCATCAGCACGTACATCACCGCCGCCGCCAGCCACCAGTCCAGCGCGCCCACCAGCACCTGGCGCAGCGCCGGCAGCGGCCGCGGCAGCAGCACGCGCCAGCGCCACAACTGGAGCGGCTTGCGGACGAAGCCACCGAGCACCCAGGCCAGCGGCACCGCCGCCAACACGAGCGCCAGCGGGATCCGCCAGTCGCTAAGCGGCAGGCCCGCGGGCAACGGCACCGCCAGCAGGGTCACGCCGGTCAGCGCCAGCAGGCCCAGCCAGAAGCTCAGCGTGCAGTACAGCACCAGCCTGGCGATCTCGCCGGTGGAGAGGCCGTTCTGCACGTAGAAGCGGTAGCGGATCGAGCCCGACACCAGGAACGACATGCCCACCGCATTGCTGAAGGCGTAGCTGATGAAGGAGATCAGGGTGACCCGCCGCCACGGCAGCGACTTGTGGATGGACTCGAGGCCGAAACGGTCGTACAGCGACATCACGCCGAAGCCCAGCGTGGTCAGCACGATCGCCAGCAGCAGCCGCAGGCGCGACACGCTGGCCACGTATTCGCGGATCTCCTGGTAGGTGACGTGGCGCGCGAACTGGCGCAGCCCCCACATCGCCAGCACCAGCATGCCCATCGACAGCAGCGGCCCGGCCACGCGGCGCAGCACCGCCACCCGCGTGCCGACCGTGCTCAGGACATCATCCGCGCGTGGCGCCTGCTCGACTTTTTCCTGCTGCTCCACGCGATGCTCGTTTTCCCTGGGGACGCCCGATTTTAAGGCACGCCATGTTGCAGGCGGTGAACGACGTCCGCGCGATCAGCGCGCGGACGTGCCCTGCCCCATGCGGGCGATCCAGCGGTACAGCACCACCACCAGGGCCACGAACACGATGCCGCCGATCCACTGCGCCGCCGCGCCGAAGCTCTCGCCCACCAGCGCCAGCGGCGCCGGCTTGCCGGAGAAGCCGACGATGAAGGCGATGACCACGCCCATCACGCTCTCGCCCACGATCAGGCCCGAGGCCAGCAGGACGCCGAGCTGCTTGGTGGCCTCCGGCTTCTTCGAACGACGATCCGCGCGGCGATCGAAGAACCAGCCCACCACCGAACCCACCACCACCATCAAGGTGCTGACGGTCGGCAGGTAGATGCCCAGGCCCACCGCCAGCGGCGGCACGCGCATGTTCCGGGTGGTGCGCGCGAGGATTTCGTCGATCACGATGATGCCGACGCCGATCCAGATGCCCGTGATGATCAGGCTCCAGTCGATGTTGTTGGTGATCACGCCCTGCGCCAGCGCGGAAATCAGGCCCGCCTGCGGCGCCGGCAGCGCATGCGCGCCGACGCCGGCCACGCCCACGAAGCCGTAGGCCTTGTTGAGCAGGTTCAGCACCGGCGGGATCACCGCGGCGCCGGCGATCACGCCGATGACCAGCGCCACCTGCTGGCGCCACGGCGTGGCGTCGACGAGCTGGCCGGTCTTGAGATCCTGCAGGTTGTTGTTGGCGATGGCCGCCACCGTGAACACCACCGAGGTGATGAACAGCGCGAACGCCACCAGCGCCTTGCCTTCTTCCGGGCCGACATGCGGCTTCACGAACGCCACCAGCAGCAGCGCGGCGGCGATCACCACGAGAATGCCCACGCCCGACAGCGGGCTGTTGGACGAACCGATCAGGCCGGCCATGTAGCCGCACACGGTGGACACGAAGAAGCCCATCAGCACCACGAAGGCCACGCCGCCGATGGCGAGCACGGCGACCTGGTTGCCCAGGCCACTGATCGAACCGAAGTAGCCGAGCAGCCACGCGATCGGCACGAAACACGCCAGCGTGACCAACCCCACGATGCCGATCGGGATGTCGCGCTCGGTGCGCGGCAGCGAGTCGGCGTTGCCGGCCTTGCGCACACGCGAAGCCGCCATCGCCGAAGCCAGGCCGCTGACCACCGGCTTCACCAGCTTGGCCAGCGTCCAGATCGCCGATACGCCGATCGCGCCGGCACCGACGAAACGCACCTTGTGGCTCCAGGTGCCGTTGGCGAGGTCCGCCACCGACTGGCTCATGTCGCCCAGCACCGAGTAGTGCGGCACGCCCCAGCCCCAGCCGATGACGGCGCCGATCAGCATCGCGATACCCACCGACAGGCCCACCAGATGGCCAATGGCGAACAGCGCGAAGGAAAGATTGAAATCGAAACCGCTGACCGCGCCCTTGTCGTTCACGCGGAAATTGCGCACGAAATCCGACGCGAACACCTGCGTGGCGACCACCACGGCGAACACGGCCGAGACGATGGAGCCCCACAGCACGGCGAGCAGGCCGGCGCGGCTTTCTTCCTCGCTGCCGGCATCCGCGTCGTCGCCGGTGCCCACCTTGAGCACCTCGGCGCAGGCCAGGCCTTCCGGATACGGCAGGTCGGTATCGGTCACCAGCGCGCGACGCAGCGGGATGGAATACATCACACCCAGGATGCCGCCCAGCGCGCAGATGGCGAACGAGGTCCAGAACGGGAAGTCGGCCCACCAGCCGATCATGATCATGCCCGGCAGCACGAAGATGATCGAGGACAGCGTGCCGGCGGCCGAGGCCACCGTCTGCACGATGTTGTTCTCCTGGATCGTGGAGTTCTTCATCGCCCGCAGGATCGCCATCGAGATCACCGCCGCCGGGATCGAGGTGGCGAAAGTCAGGCCCGCCTTCAGGCCGAAGAACACATTGGCCGCGGTGAACACCACCGTGATGACGATGCCGATGACCAGGCCGCGCAGGGTCAGTTCGGCGCGCGTGGACGCGCTGGGTGCGGATGGGTTCACGATGGGACTCCCCGTTGGATGCTGCCGCGCAAGATAGCGTGGATTGGCCCTCCCTGCCCATCTTGCGGCCGGCCTCCGACCGCCGTAGGGCCCGGTCGCGGCGACGCCGGCGCGACGGCGACTGCTGACAACAGGCTGTCAGCAGCCCCCCGGCAGACTGCGCTCCATCCACACGAGGAGCCCCGCGATGAGCACGTCCCAGATCACCCTGTACGGTTGCGCCCCCGCCTTCGGCCTGCCCGACCCCAGCCCCTTCGTCACCAAGACCGAAGTGCAGCTGCAGATGGCCGGCCTGCCCTACCGCAAGGTGTTCGCCATCCCGCCGGAAGCGCCCAAGGGCAAGCTGCCGTACATCGACGACGCGGGCGAGATCGTCTGCGACTCCAGCTTCATCCGCGCCCACCTGGAGCACAAATACGCGCTGGACCTGGACGCCGGCCTCGATGCGCGCCAGCGCGCCGAGGCGTGGGCCGTCGAGCGCCTGCTGGAGGACCACCTGTACTGGGCGATGGTGTGGTTCCGCTGGATCGACGCCGAGAACTTCGCCAAGGGCCCGGCGCATTTCGTCGACCGCGCACCGGAAGAAGTGCGCCAGCAACTGCGCGACAACCTGCAGGCCGCCAAGCAGAACGAACTGCACGCCCACGGCCTCGGCCGCCACTCGCGCGACCAGATCGCGGAGCTGGGCACGCGCTCCATCGACGCGCTGGCCGTACTGCTCGGCGGGCACGACTACCTGTTCGGCGACCGGCCGCATGGCGTGGACGCGATCGGCTTCGCCGTGCTCGCCGCCATCCTCACCCCGTTCTTCGACACCCCGCTGCGCGCGGCCGCCGAACGCCATCCGAACCTCGTCGCCTACGTGGCGCGCATGATGCGCTTCTACTACCCCGCGCACGCATGGCGGCAGGCGCTGGCGGCCTGAAGCACGGGCGATCTGCGATGATGGCGAATCGTCATCGCGGATACCCACCATGCGCCATCGCCTCGCCCTGCTCGCCGCCGTCTCCACCCTCGCCCTCGCCGCCTGCAACCGCATCCCGCCGTCACCCGAACCGGCCGGCCACGGCCAGGTGGACAAGCTCACCGAAGTGGATACCAAGGTGGGCACCGGCCCCGAGGCGAAACCGGGCATGACGGTGCAGGTGCTCTACACCGGCTGGCTGTACGACGACCGCGCCAAGGACAAGCACGGCAGCAAGTTCGACAGCACCGACGACCACGGCGGCGAACCGTTCGCCTTCCCGCTGGGCCAGGGCCAGGTCATCAAGGGCTGGGACCAGGGCGTGGCCGGCATGCACGTGGGCGGCGAACGCACCCTGCTGATCCCCGCCGAACTCGGCTATGGCGCCCGCGGCGCCAGCGACGTGATCCCGCCCAACACCTCGTTGGTGTTCGATGTGAAATTGGTGGGCGTGGGGCAGCAGTAAGCGGATCTCCGCGGACGCTACCGCGCAATGCTTTGCTTTCGCAGGCGACAATCCTGTACTTCTGCACCTTGGCTCGCCTGCGGCGGGCTTTCGATCGCCTGCCGGCGCTCGAGTTACTTCTCTTTGCTGGCCCAAAGAGAAGTAACCAAGAGAAATGGCCTTGCTTGATCCGCCGGGATTACAAGCCTGCTGTTTCGAGGATGCTGGAACTACATCTCGCGACACGCCCATTGCCGCCGCCATGCCTCGCCGTATCTGGGAGCTGAGGCACAAAGGCCCACGATGCACGTGCCGCTTTGCTCTGGCCGATGCTTCTGGCGCGCACGATGCGCGCCCGCTTTACCCGGGGCCCCTCGGCGGCGGTGAGGCGTGGACGATCAGGCCGCGCAGCGGGCGAGTCCATGGATGGACTCGCCTTTTCGACCGGGCAGGAGCCCGGCCGAAAAGCCCGGCCACGCCTCACGGACTCGGAGGGCAGGATGCCCGGAGAGCGCCGCCGCGGGGTGGCCTTCTCTTTTGGTTACTTTTCTCTTGGCCACGCAAGAGAAAAGTAACTCGGGCGCCGACAGGCGCACGAAACCGCTTCGTCGCTTGCGATAACACAGCTAAAGCAAAAGCACCCTCTCCCCCCAACCCCTCTCCCGCAAGCTGGCGAGGGGAGTCACAACTTGGAAGCACCCAGCGAGCTACCCGCGCGCAGCGGCCACCAACTCATACGACCGCCGCCGCAACGCATGGTCGAACACGTTGCTGGTGATCATCAGTTCGTCCGGCTTGTGGCGGGCGATGAAGTCGGCGAGGCCCTGCTTCACGCTGGCGGCATCGCCCACCACGGCACAGGCCAGCGCCCGCTCCACCATCAACTTTTCCGCCGGCGTCCAATACGCCTCGATATCGTCAATCGGCGGCGGAATCAGCCCCGGCTGCCCACGCCGCAAATTGATGAAACTCTGCTGCTGCGTGGTGAACAAACGCCGAGCCTCGGCATCGCTGTCGGCGGCCACCACGTTGATGCCCAGCATGGCGTAAGGCCGCGCCAGCCGTGCCGAAGGCTTGAAGTCGCGCCGGTACAACGCCAGCGCCTCGTCCATCGCGTCGGGCGCGAAGTGCGAAGCGAACGCATACGGCAAGCCGAGCTGCGCAGCCAGCCGCGCGCCGAACAGGCTGGAACCGAGTATCCACACCGGCACCTCGCTGCCCGCACCAGGCACGGCACGCACCGCCTGCCCCGGCGCGGCCGGTTCGAGATAACCCAGCAGCTCCACCACGTCCTGCGGAAACTCGTCGGCACCTTCGTAATAGCGGCGCAACGCCCGTGCGGTGGCCTGGTCGGTGCCGGGCGCGCGTCCGAGACCGAGATCGATCCGCCCCGGATGCAGCGCCGCCAGCGTGCCGAACGCCTCGGCCACCTGCAGCGGCGCGTGGTTCGGCAGCATGATGCCGCCTGCGCCCACGCGGATGGTCGAGGTGCCGGCCGCCACGTGGCCGATCAGCACCGCCGTCGCCGCGCTGGCGATGCCCGGCATGTTGTGGTGCTCGGCCAGCCAGTAGCGCGTGTAGCCCAGCCGTTCGGCGAGCTGCGCCAGGTCCAGCGTGTTGCGGAACGCCTGCGCGGCATCACTGCCTGCGGTGATCGGCGCAAGGTCAAGTACGGAGAACGGGATCATGGCGGCATCCAAGGGCACGATGCCTGCTGATCTGGGGGCGGCAAGCGCGCTTGCCAATGCGGCTCAAGGCGAACGGCCAGGAGTAGCAAGGGAGCCCTTGAAGGGATCTCGAAAACTCCCGCCGACGTCATTCCCGCGAAAGCGGGAATCCAAGTGGATGTTTCGCAAGGTCGAAATGGATGACCAGCTTCGCTGTTGTGAAGCTCATCCCGCTTTCGCGGGAATGACGAGCAGAAATGCGGTCATTCAAGATGCCCTTGAGGGCTGCAAGACTCACGCGTCGGGATGCCGCGCCTGCCACGCCGCCAGCGCAGTGCGGTAATACGCCACCTGGTCGTTGTACAAGTCGTAGATGCACGGATCGCAGCCGTTGCCGCAGCACTCGCCGGGATCGGGTTCGGGCGGCGGCTGGGGGCGCGGGTCGTCGGGGCTGTCGGCTGGGTTCACGCAGGACACTCGGGCAAATCCGGTTCGCAGTGTAATTCGCACTGGTGGCGCCATCGAAGCGCTGCGATGATCGGGACTCCCCCGTTGCGGAATCCCCCTGATGACGTTGCGCCGCCTTTCCCTGCTCCCCTTGCTGGCGATGCTCGCCTGCGCACCGCTCGCACACGCAGCTTCCGAACACTATCGCGTGGTGGCCTACGACACCGCACACCACCCGATTCCCGCGGCCGACGTGGACCGCATCGACACCCTGATCTTCGCATTCGCGCACCCGGCCGATGGCCGCGTGACGCTCGCCCCCAACGACCGCACGCTGCTGGAACAGCGCATCGCGCTGAAAGCCACGCATCCCAGGCTCAAGGTGATGATCTCGGTGGGCGGCTGGAGCGTGGGCGGCTTCTCCGAAGCGGCGATGACCGCGGAAACACGACAGCGCTTCGCCGACAGCGCCGCCGCGCTGCTGGTGGACACGCATGCCGACGGCCTCGACGTGGACTGGGAATACCCCGGCCACCACGAATCCGGCATCGCCTCCAACCCGCAGGACCGCGAACACTTCACCGCGCTGCTGAAGGCGCTGCGCGCCGCATTGGACAAGGCCGGCCACGGCAAGCACTACCTGTTGACCATCGCCGCCGCCGACGGCCCGTTCGTGGACGGCATCGACCTCGCCGCCGTCGCGCCGTCGCTGGACTGGTTCAACATGATGACCTACGACTTCTGCAACGTGATGACGCCGACCACCTGCAACCACACCGGCCTGCACGCGTCCGAACTCGCTCCCGCCGATGCACGCACGCTGTCGCGCGCGGTGCGGCAGTTCCTCGCCGCGGGCGTGCCGGCCGCCAAGCTGGTGCCCGGCGTGGCGTTCTATGGCCGCGAGTTTGCCGATGTCGATGCGGCCCATCACGGCATGTTCCAGAAATACGGCCACTACCAGGGCGGCCACGACTGGCCGGAGCTCAAGGCCGACTTCATCAACCACGACGGCTACGTGCGCTACTGGGACGCGAAGGCCGATGCGCCGTTCCTGTGGAACGAACAGACGCACCGCTTCATCACCTACGACGACCCGCAATCCATCGCCGCCAAGGGCGCCTACGTGAAGGCGCAGCACCTCGGTGGGCTGATGTACTGGGAACAGAGCAGCGACCCCACCGACGAATTGCTGCATGCGGTGTGGCAAGGCCTGCAATAAGCACCTCGGCACGATCCGCCTCCCCCTCCCCTTGAAGGGGAGGGCTTCATGTCCGCCCTGCTTCGGAAATCTTGAACAAGCCCGCTACTGCACATCACGCGGCAACCACGCCAAGGGGAGTTCCACATGCCACACCCGAACATCCGCCCGGCCTGCGCCCTGGCCTGCCTGCTGGCGACCTTCGCCACGTCGGCCGCCACGCCCGCCAGCGATCAGGCCAGCACCAGCATGCTCGGCTTCACCCGCACTGGCGCCACGCAGGAACAAACCCTCGAACAACGCTTCGACGCCCTGCTCGACCCAGCCGACCAGCGCGAGTGGCTGAAGCAGATGGCCTCGCAGCCCAACCAGGTGGGCTCCCCGCACGACAAGGCGAACGCCGACTTCATGCTGGCGAAGTTCCGCGAATGGGGCTGGGACGCGCATATCGAAACCTTCGACGTGCTCTACCCCACGCCGAAGAAGGAATCGCTGCAACTGCTTGGCCCCAAGCCCTTCACCGCCAAGCTCGACGAGCCGCCGCTGCCCGGCGACGCCACCTCGTCCATCCAGCAAGGCGCGCTGCCGCCGTACAACGTCTACGGCGCCGACGGCGACGTCACCGCGCCGCTGGTCTACGTCAACTACGGCATGCCCGACGACTACACGGCGCTGGCCCGCCGCGGCATCGACGTGAAGGGCAAGATCGTGATCGTGCGCTACGGCGGCGGCTGGCGCGGCCTCAAGCCCAAGCTCGCGCAGGAGCACGGCGCGCTGGGTTGCCTGATCTATTCCGACCCGCGCGACGACGGCTATTACCAGGGCGACACCTACCCCGACGGCGGCTGGCGTCCCGCCGACGGTGTACAGCGCGGCTCGGTGGCCGACATGCAGGTGTACCCCGGCGACCCCACCACGCCCGGCTACGGCTCGGTGCCCGGCGCCAAGCACCTGGCGCTGAAAGACGCCAGGACACTGATGAAGATCCCGGTGCTGCCGATCTCCTACGCCGACGCCACGCCGCTGCTGCAATCGCTGGGCGGCCCGGTGGCGCCCGCCGACTGGCGCGGCGCGCTGCCCTTCACCTATCACATCGGCCCCGGCACCACGAAAGCGCATCTCGTGGTCGAATCGAACTGGGGCCGCCAGCCCGTCTACGACGTGATCGCCACGCTCAAGGGTTCCAGCGAACCCGACCAGTGGATCGTCCGCGGCAACCACCACGACGGCTGGGTGTTCGGCGCCTTCGATCCGCTGGCCGGCAACGTGGCGCTGCTGGCCGAGGCCAAGGCCATCGGCACCCTGGTCAAGCAGGGCTGGCGCCCGCAGCGCACCCTGGTCTACGCCAGTTGGGACGGCGAGGAACCCGGCCTGCTCGGCTCCACCGAATGGGCCGAGACGCACGCACAGGAGCTGCAGGCCAAAGCCGTGCTCTACGTCAACTCCGACACCAACGGCCGCGGCTTCCTCGGCGCGGGCGGCAGCCACTCGCTGCAGCACCTGGTGAACCAGGTCGCCTCCGGCGTCACCGACCCGGAAACCCACGTGAGCGTGCAGCAACGCCTGCGCGCGCGCATGCAGGTGCAAGGTGCGGCCAAGGGTGCAAGCCCACGCGCGAAGGACGACGCCAAGCTCGCGGCCGGCGGCGGCGACCTGCCGATCGAGGCGCTGGGCTCCGGCTCCGACTACAGCGCCTTCCTCGAACACCTGGGCATCGCCTCGCTCGACCTCGGCTTCGGCGGCGAGGACGAAAACGAAGCCGTGTACCACTCCGCCTACGACACCTTCGAGCACTACGCGCGCTTCGGCGACCCCAGCTTCGAATACGGCGTGGCGCTGTCCAAGGTCGCCGGCCACATCGTGCTGCGCACTGCCGACGCCAGCGTGCTGCCGCTGCGCCTCGGCGACTTCAGCGACACGCTGGACCGCTACGTGAAACAACTGCACGAACTGGTCGACGCCACGCGCAAGGCCACCGACGAACAGCACCGCCTGCTCGACCAGCATGCCTTCGCCCTCGCCGACGACCCCAGCCACCCCGTGGCCCCGCCCGCACGGGACTCCGACGTGCCAGCCATCGACCTCGCCCCGCTGGACCAGGCCGCGCAGAAACTGAAGCAGAGCGCGCAGGCCTACGAAACCGCCTACCACGCCCGCGCCGCCAGCGGACTCGACCTCACCGATGCCCAGCGCAAAGCCCTGAACACGCTGATGGGCCGCATGGAACAGTCGCTCACCAGCCCCGACGGCCTGCCCGGGCGCACCTGGTTCCGGCACATGATCTATGCGCCCGGGATGCTCACGGGTTATGGCGTGAAGACCGTGCCTGGTGTGCGTGAGGCGCTGGAGGCGCGGCGGTGGGATGAAGCGGATCGCTATGCGGTCGTTACGGCCAAGGTGCTGGATGGGTATCGCCTGCAGCTTGAACGGCTCACGGCGATGTTGAGGAAATCGCACTGATCGTGGTCATAGAAGGCGCCAAGGACGGCGCCAATCACGCATGCTCAACTTGTCGACGCCAGTCCATGGCGAGAGAATCACCATATGCTCGCCGCCCTTTGGAAAGACCACAAAATTAAGCAACATAAATTAAGAAAAAAATTAAACCTTTCAATTTACATGAAATGCCAATGACCTGAATCCATATTGTAAATTTAAATTAATTAACAGGCTTTATAAGACAAGCGAATTTGAGCTCAGCATCATCAAAAATGCCCCCCTGGAGCCTTTAGCGTGATTTCCAATTTCAAGCTCAAATTCGGTCGCGCCCCCGGCCTCAACCCAGAAAACATTACTGCGACGCCAGTTACTGTGTTCGTTGGACCAAATAATTCTGGCAAGAGCAAGGTGCTTTCTGAAATTGAACAGTACTGTCGAAGAGGGTCGAAAGATGCCTCAGCAGTAATTCTTGACGACCTCACCTTTACCGGCCTTGCCGCCGATAAAACACCACAAGCAATCGAGAGCATTAAGCAGGTGCCAGGCCAAGGAGAGGCAATCAACATAGACCACATCATCGTCGGCAGCCGATATGGCCGGCAACAGGTGCCCATAAGCTCTCTTACCCAATTTATAGAGAAACCAGACACCAACATTCAAGCTTTCTGTCAGTGGTTTTTGCAACACAGCACACTAATACTTGACGGCCGGAACAGAATCAATTTAGTTAATCAGCAAAGCGCCGGCGATTTACAAATGCCGCCACAATCGAGCTTTCAAGTCTTATTCCGAGACGACAAAAAGCGTCACGAGGTTCGTCGAATCGTCAATGAAGCGTTTGGCTCTTATTTCGTAATTGACCCCACCAGCTTGGGATATCTGCGCATTCGGCTGTCTCAGCGTGCACCAGCCAATGACTTAGAAGAGCGCGGAATTCACGCCGAAGCGGTTAAATTTCACTCGGAAGCTCAGCTTATCGATCTGGCAAGTGATGGAGTGAAAGCCTTTGCCGGCATCATTACCGAAGTAATGGCTGGCGACCCACAAATACTACTCATTGATGAGCCGGAAGCATTTCTCCATCCTTCGCTCGCCTCCAAACTTGGCCACGAGGTTTCCCGTGCCGCTCTTTCAGCTGAAAAAAGAATATTTGTTTCCACCCATAGCCCTACATTCGTCATGGGCTGCATTCAATCCGGAGCCCCACTTAATATTGTCCGACTAACTTATCGAGGAGGTACCGCCACGGCAAGAGTACTCCCTAGTGACGAAATCCTCGAGCTGATGCGAAATCCACTACTTCGATCAACCGGCGTTCTTAGCGGCCTGTTTTATGAATTTGTAGTTGTAACTGAGTCCGATGCAGACAGAGCTTTCTACCAAGAAATTAATGAACGTTTGCTGCGATTCAAGCCCGAATGGGGAATTCCCAACTGTCTATTCATCAACGCGCAGAACAAGCAGACCGTCCAGACAATACTTCGCCCCCTGCGTAAATTAGGCATTCCAGCCGCCGGCATTATTGACGTTGACATACTTAAAGATGGAGGTACAACGTGGACGAATTTGCTTTCTGGAGCGAATGTTCCAAATATCTCCCACGGATCGTTGGCGACAATGCGCGCGGCCATTAAACAAGCGATGGATGCCACTGGGCGCGACATGAAACGCGATGGTGGCATCACAATCCTCAGTCCTACCGAGCAAGAAGCGGCGAAGAATCTTCTATCTCAACTCGGAGACTACGGCGTATTTATAATATCTGGTGGTGAGTTGGAATCATGGCTGAAACACTTGGGTGCATCAGGCCACGGGCCATCATGGCTGATAAGCGTCTTCGAAAAAATGGGGGAAGATCCGAACGCCGCGAATTACTTAAAACCATCGGACAACGATGTTTGGGTGTTTATGCAACAACTGAAAAACTGGCTCGCCGATCCAAATCGAAAGGGCATCCCCGCATGATATCGAGCCCGTCGCCGCACCTTACCAGACCTGCGCAAAAGCTCGCAGATCATTAAATTCAAACGTTACTTATCGCCTCGAAACACCCACCACAGCAACGCCAAAGGCCGGCTTTCGCCGGCCTTTGCGCATCTGGTGACCCCGGCGCGATTCGAACGCGCGACCTTCCCCTTAGGAGGGGGATGCTCTATCCAGCTGAGCTACGGGGCCGAGGCGCGGATTCTGGCATGGAACGCGCCCCTCCGGAACCGGCCGCGGGGCCGCCCCTGCTAGAATCCCCCTTTTGAAACGGGGCGCACGCACGCGTCCGGCACTGGAGTCCGCATGTCCCACAGCATCCTCTCCGCGCTCGGCCTGGCCGAGACGAATTCCGGCACCTACCTCGGCAACGGCGAGTGGTCGAAGACCAGCGACGCCGGCGTGCTGGAGCCGGTGAACCCGACCACCGGCGAGGTGCTGGGCCGCGTGAATGCCTCCTCGCAGGCCGACTACGACGCCATCGTCGAGCGCGCCCAGGCCGCCTTCAAGGTGTGGCGCACCACGCCGGCGCCGCGCCGCGGCGAGGCGATCCGCCTGTGCGCCGACGCGCTGCGCGCGCACAAGGATGCGCTGGGTTCGCTGGTGGCGCTGGAGATGGGCAAGTCCAAGCCGGAAGGCGACGGCGAAGTGCAGGAGATGATCGACATCGGCGATTTTGCCGTGGGCCTGTCGCGCCAGTTGTACGGCCTGACCATGCACAGCGAGCGCCCCGGCCACCGCATGTACGAGCAGTGGCACCCGATCGGCCTGGTCGGCATCATCAGCGCGTTCAACTTCCCGGTGGCGGTGTGGGCGTGGAACAGCTTCATCGCCGCGATCTGCGGCGACATCAGCATCTGGAAGCCCTCGCCCAAGACCCCGCTGTCCGCCATCGCCTCGATGAAGATCTGCAACGAGGCGCTGAACAAGGCCGGCTTCCCCGACCTGTTCTTCCTGTTCAACGACGCCGGCAGCGCGCTGGCGCAGCAGTTCGTGGACGACAAGCGCGTGGGGCTGATCTCGTTCACCGGCAGCACCAAGGTCGGCCGCCAGGTCGGCGAGCGCGTGGCGCAGCGCATGGGCCGCTCGCTGCTGGAGCTGGGCGGCAACAACTGCATCATCGTGGACGAAACCGCCGACCTGAAGCTGGCGATCCCGGCCATCGTGTTCGGCGCGGTGGGTACCGCCGGCCAGCGCTGCACCACCACGCGCCGCCTGATCGTGCAGGAGTCGGTGTACGACGAGGTGCTGGCCAAGCTGATCACCGCGTACAAGCAGGTGGAAGGCAAGATCGGCGACCCCACCGACCCGGCCAACCTGATGGGCCCGCTCAACAGCAAGGAAGGCGTGGCCGCCTACCTCGATGCCATCGCCAAGGCCAAGGCCGCGGGCGGCAAGGTGGAAACCGGCGGCGCCGCCATCGAGCGCCCCGGCAACTTCGTGCTGCCGGCCATCGTCACCGGCCTCACCAATGACGCCGAGATCGTGCAGCACGAGACCTTCGCGCCGATCCTGTACGTGATGAAGTACCGCGACATCGCGGACGCCATCGAGATGCAGAACGCGGTGCCGCAGGGCCTGTCGTCCTCGATCTTCACCACCAACCTGAAGCGCGCGGAAGCCTTCCTGTCCGCCGCCGGCAGCGACTGCGGCATCGCCAACGTCAACATCGGCACCAGCGGCGCGGAGATCGGCGGCGCGTTCGGCGGCGAAAAGGAAACCGGCGGCGGCCGCGAGTCGGGCTCGACCGCGTGGCAGGCCTACATGCGCCGCCAGACCAACACCATCAACTACTCCGATTCGCTGCCGCTGGCGCAGGGCATCAAGTTCGACTTGTAAGTTGCTGTGCCCCTCCCCCTGCTTGCAGGGGACAAATCGGCAGGATTGCCGATTTGCACGGCGCAAGCCGCCCGTAGGGTGAGGACCATGGATGGCCCGAATGCAGGTTGGGAGGGGGTGGCTCTCACGCTTGCGTGGAGACAAAAGCACCCCACCCCAACCCTCCCCTGCACGCAGGGGAGGGAGAAGGTTTTCCGCACTCTGCAATCCAGGGATCATCACCATGAGCTACCAGCCGCCCCAACGCAGCACCACCAGCTCCATGGCCATCGTGAGCCTGGTGTTCGGCATCCTCACCTGGTTCATGCTGCCCTTCATCGGCGCGTTGATCGCGGTGATCTGCGGCCACCTGGCGCGCGGCGAGATCCGCCGTGCACCCATCGACCAGCGCATCGAGGGCGACGGCATGGCCGTCGCCGGGCTGGTGCTGGGTTACGTGCAATTGGCCTTCAGCGTGCTGGTGGTGGTCTTCGTCATCGCGATGCTGGTCTTTGGTTTTGGCTTCGCGCATTGGCACTGATGCCTGATCCGTCCGCCACTCCGCTTTTCGATTTCCGCGGCTGGCGCATCGCCGTCGCCGGCGGCAGCAAGGGCATCGGCCGCAGCATCGCGCTGGCCTTCGCGGAAGCCGGCGCGGCGGTCTCCATCTGCGCACGCGGCGCGGAGGCGCTCAAGGCCGCGCACGACGAACTCGCCGTCTTCGGCCACGCGACGCACGCGGCCAGTTGCGACCTGGGCGATGCAAACGCCATCGCCGGCTACGTCGATGCCGCCGCCGACACGCTGGGCGGCATCGACGTGCTGGTGAACAACGCCTCGGGCTACGGCTTCAGCGAAGACGACGAGGCCTGGCTGGCGAACTTCAACGTCGACCTGATGGCCGCCGTGCGCGCCTCGCGCTGCGCGTTGCCGTACCTGCAGCGCTCGCCGCACGCCAGCATCCTGCACACCAGTTCCATCGCCGCCTTCCATCCGCGCCGCAACGGCTCCGCCTATGCCGCGATGAAGGCCGCGCTCAGCCACTACACCACCTCGCAGGCGATGCAGCTCGCCGGGCAACGCATCCGCGTCAACGCCATCGCGCCGGGCTCGATCGAATTCGCCGACGGATTGTGGGACCGGCGCAAGCGCGAAGAACCCGAGTTGTACGCTGCCACGCTCGCGAAAATTCCGTTCGGCCGTTACGGCAAGCCGGAGGAAATCGCCCACGCCGCGCTGTTCCTCGCCTCGCCGTGGGCCGGCTGGATCACCGGCCAGACACTGTGCGTGGATGGCGGCCAGAACCTCTCGGGTTGATGCCATGAGCCAACTGCATTCCACCGAACGCTTCAGCGACCGCGTCGCCGATTACGTGCGCTATCGCCCCGACTACCCCGTCGCGATGCTCGACTGGCTGCACCGCGAACAGGGCGTCACGCCTGCGTGGAAGGTGGCCGACGTGGGCGCGGGCACCGGCATCTCCTGCAAGCTGCTCCTCGACGCCGGCCACGACGTGACCGCGGTGGAACCGAACGCGGCGATGCGCGACGCGGCGCTCGCCTGGCTGGGCGACAACCCGCGTTTCCGCGCCGTCGACGGCACGTCCGACGCCACCCACCTGCCCGACGGCAGCGTCGACCTGGTGACGGTGGCGCAGGCCTTCCACTGGTTCGACCCCGCTTCCACGCGGCGCGAATTCACGCGCATCCTGCGTCCCGGCGGCCTCGCCGCGATCTTCTGGAACTCGCGTCGGCTCACCGGCACGCCCTTCCTCGAAGGCTACGAGGCGCTGCTGCTGCGTTACGGCACCGACTACACCAGCGTGGCGGAACGCTACGCCGACGACGACAGCATGCGCGCGTGGTTCGGCGCCGGCTGGCGCGGCACGGTGCGTTTCGAGCACAAGCAGTCGCTGGATTTCGACGCGTTGCGCGGCCGCCTGATGTCATCCTCCTACGCGCCGAAGGAAGGCCATTCGCAGCACGCGCCGATGATCGCTGCGCTGCGCGAGCTGTTCGAGCGCTGCCAGCAGAACGGACGCATCAGCTTCGACTACGACACGCGCATCATCGCGGGATCGTTTCAGCTTTAGCTCGTCATCCCAGCGAAAGCTGGGATCCAGCGACTGTAATTCCCTGAAGACCAGAGTCACTGGATTCCTGCTTTCGCGGGAATGACGAGCAAAAAACCGGTCGGCCAGACCTTTTCTACCGAGATTCTTCATGTACGACCTGCTCCGCCCGCTGCTGTTCGCGCTGGACGCCGAGACCGCACACGGCCTCACCCTCTATGGCCTGGACGTGGCCCATCGCAGCGAGCTGATGCGCTTCGTCGCCAGGCCTGCCGACGAACTGCCGGTGGAAGCCTTCGGCATCCGCTTCCCGAATCCCGTCGGCCTTGCCGCAGGCCTGGACAAGAACGCCGACCACCTCGACGCTCTGGGCGCGCTGGGTTTCGGTTTCGTCGAAGTGGGCACGGTGACGCCACGGCCGCAACTGGGCAACCCGAAGCCGCGGCTGTTCCGCCTGCCGCAGCACGAGGCCATCATCAACCGCATGGGCTTCAACAACGCGGGCGTCGACGCGCTGGTGCGCAACGTGGACAAGGCCGGCTACCGCGGCGTGCTCGGCATCAACATCGGCAAGAACAAGGACACGCCGAACGAGAACGCGGTGGACGATTACCTGCTGTGCCTGGAGCGCGTGTACGACCGCGCCACCTACATCACGGTGAACATCTCCTCGCCGAACACGCAGGGGCTGCGCGACCTGCAGGAAGAAGCCACATTGCGCCGCTTCATCGCCACGTTGCGCGAGCGGCAAGAGCAGCTCGGCTCGCAGGGCGGCAAGCGCAAGCCGATGCTGCTGAAGATCGCGCCCGACCTCTCCGAACACGAGCAGGACGGCATCGCCGAAACCCTGCTCGCCACCGGCATCGACGGCGTGATCTGCACCAACACCACGATCGACCACTCCCTCGTGGCGGACGATCCGCGCGGCAGCGAGACCGGCGGACTGTCCGGCAAGCCGCTGCTCGCGCTCTCCACCGACGTATTGCGCGGCATGCGCCGCCGCCTCGGCGAGCGCGTGCCCATCGTGGGCGTGGGCGGCATCCTCGACGGCAGCGACGCCGCCGAGAAACTCGACGCCGGCGCCACCCTGGTGCAGCTCTATTCCGGCCTGATCTACCGCGGCCCGCGGCTGATCGCCGAGTGCGTGGACGAGATCCGCCGCCAACAGGAAGCCCCGCATGCCGCCTGAAAGGATCGACATGGGCGGCTACACGCTCACCGAAAACGCCCCGCTCGCCACGCGCAACACGCTGCGCGTCAACGCACGTGCGAAGCTGCTGGCCGAGCTGCGCGACGCCAGCAAGCTGCCCGAGCTGCTGGACTTCCCCGCCGTGCGCAACGCGCCGCTGCTGGTGCTGGGCGAAGGCAGCAACCTGCTGCTCGCCGGTGATTTCGACGGCACCGTGCTGGCGATGGAAACCCGCGGCGTGCAGGTGGAGCAGGACGGCGACATCGCGCGCATCGCGGTGGCCGCGGGCGAGCGCTGGGACGACTTCGTGCGCTGGTCGCTGGGCCAGGGCTATGCGGGACTGGAAAACCTGATCCTGATCCCCGGCACGGTGGGCGCCGCGCCGATCCAGAACATCGGCGCCTACGGCACCGAGGTCGCCGAGTTCATCGAGAGCGTGGAAGCCTGGGATACCCGCGAACATCGCGTGGCCCAGCTCGACCGCGCCACCTGCGCGTTCGGCTACCGCGACTCGCTGTTCAAGCGCGAGCCCGGCCGCTACATCGTCACCGCCGTGCGCTTTGCCCTGCCCCGCTCGCGCGAGCTGCGCCTCGACTACGCCGGCATCCGCGAGGAACTCGCGCGCATGGGCGTGGCCAGGCCCGCGCCGTTCCACGTCGCCGAAGCGGTGGTGCACCTGCGCACGCGCAAGCTGCCGGATCCTGCGGTGATCGGCAACGCCGGCAGCTTTTTCAAGAATCCAGTGGTCGATGCCGCGCGGGCCGAAGCGCTCAAGCGCGAACACCCGGAACTGCCCGCGTGGCCGCAGGCCGATGGCCGCAGCAAGCTCTCCGCCGCGTGGCTGATCGAGGCCGCCGGCCTCAAGGGCCAGCGCGAAGGCGATGCCGGCATCTCCAACCGCCATGCCCTGGTGCTGGTGAACCATGGACATGCCAGCGGCGGCGAACTATGGGCCTTCGCGCAACACGTGATCGCCACCGTGCAGGCGAAGTTCGGCGTGCGGCTGGAACCGGAACCGGTGGTAGTCGGGGGGCGCTGACGTGCTTGCCCTCCCCTCCCCCGCTAGCGGGAGAGGGGCCGGGGGAGAGGGCGGACTTGCCTCGACATTTCGCTCCGCCCGAACCCTCTCCCGCCTGTCGGCACCCTCTCCCGGAGGCCTGATTAGCGTCGAATGTCAGCTGGATCTCGAAGAGCCCGCTCTGCTTGCGGGCGGGTTCCGAGCAGCGCATGGGCCAAATCGAGCACCATGGCCGGCAAATCGAAGCGCCGGTTGAAGCGATA
>NZ_JACYXK010000022.1 GCF_014842975.1 Rhodanobacter sp. DHB23
GGCCGCCAGCGAGGCCATCAATACCGTCCATCATATTGAAGGCATTAACCAAGCCGATTACGGCGACCACGGTAAGAGGAATGCCAAGCCAGCCCAAGGCCAAATCATGGTTGAACAGTCGCCCTAGGCTATGGATATAGACACCCGTGGCGCCGATCATGATGAGGATGGCCGTGGTTTGTGCCACTAGGCGCGCGCGAACACTGAGATCATGCCTATCGTCGAGTGCCCCGACCAGAACCAGTATGGCAGACGTGGCAAGCAAAACCTTTGTGAAGAAGTGGAGTTGGTGGGCGACAAGTGCACCCGCCAAGACGCCTGCGAAGATAGCTAGGCCGCCGACCAACGGTACGGCGCCTGCATGCAACTTACGGTGGCCAGGGTGGTCGAGCAGCCCCAGCGGCTCCGCGTATCTACGCAACACGAGGATAGCTACGAGCGAAGCAACGGTCGCCGCCAGAGAAGCGACAAGCATTCCGGTGTCCAACATGGTGCGTGACTCCTTGTGACCCGTGCGCGCTCGCCCCTTAAGTAATTGGCGCGAATTGGTCCCCTGAACCCTTAGCATTGTCACATGAACCGTGCATCCGTCACCAGCGGTGGAGATGGACATTCAGGGCGAGTGCGGCAGGACAGTTTTTCTTGATTTAACTACTGATTTGTGTCGGATTCTGCTCATTTCCCTGTACCTATCCAAAACAGCAGAGCCTTGAAGAATCGCGTGCGCAGCCTGAGCCGCAGTGCGGTTGCCTGCCCTCATGCCAGACCATTGTTGCTGGATGGCGTTCAGCGGAACAACAGGTTGATCGACACCAGGGTGACGATCAGCATCACCAGTGTCAGCGGCGCGCCCACGCGCAGGAAGTCCTTGCCACGGTAGCCGCCGGGGCCGGTGACCATCATCAGCGCAGGGTGGCCGGAGCTGAGCAGGAAGGTGTTGGACGAGGACACGGCCACGATCAGCGCGTAGGCCGACGGGTTGCCGCCGGTGGCCACCGCCACCGAGATCGCGATGGGCACCATCATCACCGTGGCGCCCACGTTGGACATCACCTGCGAGAACAGCAGGGTCAGCACGGCGAGGGTGAGCTGCAGCACCCATGGCGAGGCATGGCCGAGGTAGTGCAGCACGTACTGCGCCAGCCACGCGGCGGTGCCGGTGGCGTCCATCGACCAGCCCAGCGGGATCAGGCAGGCGGTGACGAAGATCGTCTTCCAGTTGATCGCCTTGTACGCCTCGTCCATGTTCAGCACGCCCGACAGCAGCATGCCGATGGCGCCGCACATCATCGCCACCGAGAGGTCGAGGTTGGTGAACAGGGCGAGGCACTTGGCGAGCACGAAGAAGCCCACCGCCTGCCAGATCTTGCCGGGGCGCTGTTCTTCCTTCGGGATGTCGGTGACCACCACCAGGTCGCGGTCTTCCGCCGCCAGCGAGAGGTCGCGCCAGGTGCTGTGCACCACCACGGTGTCGCCCGCGCGCAGGGTCACCGCGCGCACGTCGTCGCTCAGCACCTGGTCGCCGCGGTTCACCGCCAGCACCGAGATGCCGAAGCGCTTGCGCAGGCGCAGGTCGCCCACGGTCTGCTTGATGAAGCGCGACACCGGCGGGATCACCACCTCGGAAATGCCCGCGCGCGTCGGGTTGAACAGCTCGCCCAGCTGGCGCATGCGCGTGGACAGCTTGCACAGCTGGTTGTTGGCGAAGCGGTTGAGCTGTTCGCGCGGGCCCAGCACGCCCAGCACCGAGCCCACCCAGATCACCAGGTCGGCCGGAGGGGCCATGCGCGATTCGTTGCCGCTCTTGATGGCGAGGATCAATGGCGCGTCGTGCAGCTGTTCGGCCTCGCCGATACTCATGCCCACCAGCGGGCTTTCGGCGGTGACGGTGAGCTCGGCGGTTTCGCCGGCGATGCCGTAGGTGTCGGCGAAGTAGCTCTCGGTGCGGCCGGGGGTCACCTTGAGGCGTTCGTCCTCGTGGCCGGGCAGCAGCTTGCGGCCGAAGAAGTAGAAGTAGCCGATGCCCACCGCCGCCAGCGCGAGGCCGGCCGGGGTCACGCTGAACAGGCCGAACTTGGGAATGGTGTGCGCGCCGGGCAGCAGGTTCGCGTTCGCGCTGGCGATCAGGTCGTTCAGCACGATCAGCGGCGAGTTGGCGATCAGCGTGGTGTTGGTGGCGGTGAGGATGCAGAACGCCATCGGCAGCAGCAGCTTCGACAGCGGTACGCCGGTGCGCGCGGACAGGCGGCTGGATACCGGGATCATCAGCGCGGCCAGCGCCTGGCTGGGGATCACCGCGCTGAACAGGCTGGCCATGATGTTGATGACCAGGCCGAGGCGCGACTCCATGCCCTTGGCCAGCTTCATCACCATGTGCGCGGTGAGGTTGAGCACGCCGGCGCGGTCCAGCCCTTCGCCCATGATCATGATCGCGATGATCGCGATCACCGCGTTGCCGGCGAAGCCGTTGAACACGCGGTCGGAAGGGATCACGCCGGTGAGGCCGATCACCACCACCACCAGCAGGGCCACCATGTCGGCCCGGATCCATTCCAGCACCAGCATCAGCATGGTGAAGCCCACCAGCCCGAGCACCAGGATCATTTCGGGGGTGAGCGCGAGCGGCATCAGCACGCTCCCCGGCGGGGCGTCGAATCGTGGGGTGGCAGTGGCGAATTCACGCTGCGGCGCTCGTCCCTGGCTGGGTCGGGCAAGTATAGGTGGCGAGGTGCAAGGGCTGGTGAATTGCGGCCCATGCGCGGCGCGTTTTTTGTAGGAGCGCCTTGTGCGCGATGGCTCTGGATGTGCGGTCAGAGCCGAAAGCCATCGCGCACAGGGTGCGCTCCTATGGGTGGCTCGCGTTGCGGCGGTAGAGCAGGTCCCACACGCCGTGCCCCAGTTTCAGGCCGCGCCGCTCGAAGTGGGTCTCGATGCGCCATGCCGGCTTCTCGGCGTATTGCCCGGGCGCGATGGCATTGCGCCAGTCGGGCGAGGCCTCCATCACCTCGAGCATGTGCTCGGCGTAGGGCTGCCAGTCGGTGGCCAGGTGCAGCAGGCCGTCGGGCGCCATGCGCGAGGCGAGCAGGGCGACGAAGCCGGGCTGGATGATGCGGCGCTTGTTGTGGCGCTTCTTGTGCCAGGGGTCGGGGAACCAGATGCGCGCCTCGGCCAAGGTGCCGGGGGGGATCTCGTTCTCCAGCACCTCCACCGCGTCGTGCTTGTACAGGCGCACGTTGCGCGCATCGCGTGCGGCCAGCGCGTTCATCAGCCGGCCCACGCCGGGGCCGTGGACCTCGATGCCGAGATAGTCGCGCGCGGGGTCGTGCTCGCTGGCCCACGCCAGGGCCTCGCCGTTGCCGAAGCCGATCTCCATCACCAGCGGTGCCTTGCGGGCGAAGCGCGTGGCGTAGTCCTGCGCGTTGCCACCGTAGTCGATGCCGAAGCGAGCCCAGTGTTCGTCGAAGGCGCGCTGCTGCGCCGGCGTCATGCGGCCTTCGCGCAGCACGAAGCTGCGGATGCGGCGGAGGTGGTCGGGGGGCGTGGCGTTGGTCATGGCTGGCGTAACACTGTCGAGTGAATCCCTCTCCCTCCGGGAGAGGGTGCCCGAAGGGCGGGAGAGGGTTCGGGCGGAGCGAATCGTTGGTGACTTGCGCAAGACTTCAGCAGCGCGCTCCGGCCGAACCCTCTCCCCCAGCCCCCTCTTCCTCGCTCCTCAAAGCAGGGCCATCCATGGCCCTTCTCCGCGTCCGGAGGGAGAGGGGAGTCTTGTTGCGGATCAGGCTATGGTGCCGTCGATCGGGCTGGAGGCCGAGGCGTAGCGCTTGCGCGGGATGCGGCCGGCCTTGAATGCAGCGCGGCCGGCCTGGATCGCCAGCTTCATCGCATGCGCCATCAGCACCGGGTCCTTCGCGCCGGCGATGGCGGTGTTCATCAACACGCCGTCGCAGCCCAGTTCCATCGCCACGGCTGCGTCGGAGGCGGTGCCCACGCCGGCATCGACGATGATCGGCACCTTGGCGTTCTCGACGATTTCCAGCAGGTTGTAGCGGTTCTGGATGCCCAGGCCCGAGCCGATCGGCGCGGCCAGCGGCATCACCGCCACGCAACCGATCTCCTCCAGCTTCTTCGCCAGGATCGGGTCGTCGCTGGTGTAGACCATCACGTCGAAACCGTCGGCGACGAGGATCTCGGCGGCCTTCAGCGTTTCCACCACGTCGGGGAACAGGGTCTTCTGGTCGCCCAGCACTTCCAGCTTCACCAGCTTGTGGCCGTCCAGCAGCTCGCGCGCCAGCTTGCAGGTGCGCACCGCGTCCACCGCGTTGTAGCAGCCGGCGGTGTTCGGCAGCAGGGTGAATTCGTCGGGCGGCAGCGCGTCGAGCAGGCTGGGCGCGTTGGCGTCCTGGCCGATGTTCACGCGGCGGATCGCCACCGTGACGATTTCCGCGCCGGCGGCCTGCGAGGCCGCGCGTGTCTCGTCGAAATCCCTGTACTTGCCGGTGCCGGTGAGCAGGCGCGAAGCGTAGCTGGTGCCGGCGATGACCAGCGGATCGGTGACGTCTAGGGTCTTGAGGTTCATGGGGATGCCTTGCAGGGGCGACGCCAGGCGGGTACGTCGCGGGGATGCGGGAAACGGACGCGCGCGATCACCCGCCGCCAATGGCGTGGACGATCTCGACCTGGTCGCCTTCGGCGAGCGCATGGCTGGCGTGCTGGCTGCGCGGCACGATTTCGCGGTTCAGCTCCACCGCCACGCGCCGGCCGCCGTAGCCGGCGGCCTCCAGCAACTGGGCGACGGTGGTGGAAGGGGCGCAATCGCGCGGTTGGCCGTTGAGCGTGATCTGCATGCGGCCA
Organism: Rhodanobacter sp. DHB23; assembly: GCF_014842975.1. GTDB lineage: Bacteria > Pseudomonadota > Gammaproteobacteria > Xanthomonadales > Rhodanobacteraceae > Rhodanobacter_A. The sequence goes on from NZ_JACYXK010000022.1 coordinate 4,852, forward strand.
TTGTAGCCGCTGGCGGCGACCTGCTCCCGCCCTGCATGCAGGGCGGGAGCCTTCGAGCCTCAGTGCTGTTGCTCGTAGTTGCGCGGCGGCGCCTTGTCCGACGACTCGACGTGCTTTTGCGAATGCTGCGGCTGCGCGGCGGGACGCGGGGCTTCATAGCGCTGCTGTTGCTGCGGCTGGTACGGCCGGACGAGTTCGCTTGGCGGCTGGTAGGCCGGCCGCGGCTGTTCGAAACGCTGCGGGGCCTGGTTCTGCGGCTGGTAGGCCGGTTGGCGCGACTGCATGCTGGCCGGCGCGTTGTTGTTCCCGGCGGGCACGTAGCGTTGCGGCGCGGGTTCGAGCCGCGGTGGCTGCGGCAGGGTGTTGGCCGGTCGCTGGTCGCGATAGTCGGGCTGCGGGCGCGGCGCCTGTTCCGGGCCGGAGATGTAGCTCACGCCCGGGCGCGGCTGGGTCTCGGCGGGCGAGGCGCGGCGGATCGGCTCGACGCTGGGCAGGCTGCGCCCGCCCGCGTTCGTGTCCGGACGCACGAAGCGGGACGAGGGCAGGGCATTGGCCGGCGGCGCCGCAGGTTCCATGCCGCGTGCGTTCGGCAGGTTGGCGTTCGGGCCGGGCACTGGGCGTGGCTGCATGGACGCGCGGTTTGCACCGGCTTGCGTGCCCAGCACGCGCACGTTGCCGAACGCGGGCGCCGGGTTCGCCCGTGCCGACGGCAGCGAGGCCGGCGGCGGCGTGCGCGCCACCACGTTGCGGCGGAAGTCGGCGGTGGGCAGCGGGCGCATCCGCGGGTTGAGCGGTTGCGCCACGCCGCGCGGGGTCGGGCGCAACGCGGTCACGCCGGCGGCCATCACCGGTGCGGCGGCGAGCTGGCGTGGATCGACGCGCAGCATGTCGCGCTGCACGCGCTGGCCGCCCGCGAAGGCCGCGCCGGGCATCGCGGTGAAGCCACGCGGCGCGCCGCGGTTCGCGTAGTTGATGCCCTGCGGCGCGCGGCCTGCGCGGTAGGCGTTGTACTGGTTGTCGATGTTGCCGATCACCGTGTTGCGGTACATGCCGTTGTGCACGTAGATGTTGGCGGTGTTGACGCGCTGGTAGTACGCGCGGTCGCAGCGGTACCAGGGGTTGTAGACCTCGCCCGGGCCCAGCGGGAACCAGCCCACCGGCGCGCCGCCGCCGATGCCGGCGGACACGCTCCAGCCGCCACCGCCCACGAAGGCCACCAGCGCAGGCGCGTACACCGGGCGGGTCGCCCGGGGGCCGGGGATCCAGCCCCAGGCGCCGCGGATATAGGCCCAGCGCCCGTAGTGGTACGGCGCGAAGCCCCACGGCGAATCGTCCACCCAGGTCCAGCCCCACGGCGCGATCCAGGTCCAGTGGCCGTTGCGGTACGGCGCCCAGCCCGCGGGCACCTGGCTGGGGTACCAGACCGCGCCGTAATCGGGCGAGTCCTGCCAGTTGCCGTACTGGTCCAAATCCTGGTAGCCCACCACGTCGGCGGACACGTAGCGCGTGGCGTCGGACTGCGCATAGCGCTGGTCGCGCTGGCTGCACCAGGCGTCGAAGTCGTCGCCGCCGCCGTAGTCGCCGATCGAGAGCGTCGCCAGCGTGGGGTCGTCGAACTGGTAGCTGCGGCCCGCGAACACGTCGCGCTGCGCGTTGTTCTCGCCGTACACCGTGGCCTGGCCGTCGAACACGACGACACGCGTGCCGTTGCCGCCGTTGTCCACGTCGATGCGGTAGGTGCCGGGCTGGTTCACCACCAGCGCCAGCGTGGGCGTGTCGATCTCGTAGCTCTGGCCCTGGTCGAGGTTGCGCACGCTGAGGTTCAACGTGCCCTGGGTGAGCTCCACCTGCGCGAGGTTGTCGTTGAGGTTGAGCATGCCGAAGTCGGTGCCGCCGTCCATGCGCAGGCTGGCGCCGCCCAGTTCCAGTTCCGCGCGCGCGCCGTCGCCGGTGGCGAGGCGGTCGCCGGTGGCCAGCGGCCGGTTGAGGTCGGCGGCGGCCCAGTCCTGGCTGCCCGCCGGCAGGAAGCCGAGGTCGCCGGCGCTGTAGGACAGGCGCGCCACGCGGTCCGGCGGCGCGGTGCCGTCGCCATCGTCGGCGGATTGCGCCTGGGCCAGCGTGGCCGCGGCGCACAGGAGCAGTACGGCCAGCGGCCGCCAGCCGGGGCGCCATGAAGCAAGCAGAGGGGCAAGCACACGCATTGGATTCTCCTGTTTCCTGTGTAGCGCGGACCAGCATGGCACGGATGCCAGGCACGCCGCGCGGCGTGCATCGGTGGCGCGATTATGCCTACGGCAGGGATTAGGGCCGGCTTAGTTTCCGCGACTGCAACGGTGGCGATTCAGCGGACGGATACCGATCGTCGGGCGACGGTTCATGCGCGGGCCGCGGCTCGGCGATTCCCACCGCGGCGTTTCCCGGGTTACCATCCGCGGACCGATGCGCGGGTGTAGCTCAATGGTAGAGCTGTAGCTTCCCAAGCTACTGACGAGGGTTCGATTCCCTTCACCCGCTCCAGCCATCCAGGCGCGGCATCGGTCCGACCCATCGCCACCCCAGCGAGCGCGACCACACCGATGACCGATCCGGCTACCTCGAGTCCGATCGTGCTGGGCTGGCGTGAACGACTGGCGTTGCCGCAACTGGGCATCGCCCAGCTCAAGGCCAAGCTCGATACCGGCGCGCGCAGCAGCGCATTGCACGTGGAGACGCTGGACAGCTTCCTGCGCGATGGCGCGGTGTGGCTGCGTTTCACCGTGCGTGCCGGCCGGCAGGCGTCGCCCGCGGTGAGCTGCGAGGCGCAGGCGCTGGACCGGCGCATGGTGACCGACACCGGCGGCCACCGCACCGAGCGCTGGTTCATCCGCAGCGAGATCCTGCTGGCGGGGCGCCGCTTCGAGGCCGACATCAACCTGACCGATCGGCGGCACATGCTGTTTCCCATGCTGCTCGGCCGCAGCGCCCTGCACGGGCGCTTCGTGGTCGATCCCGCGAACGCCTACACCCAGCCAAGATGGCCGCCAGCGGCCACGGACCGCCCATGAAGATCGCCATCCTCTCGCGCAACGCGCGCCTGTACTCGACCCAGCGGCTGGTGGAGGCGGCGCGCGCGCGCGGCCACGTGGTGCGCGTGCTCGATCCGCTGCGCTGCTACGTGCGCATCGCGCCCGGCGACGTGGCGATCCGCTACAAGGGCAAGCCGGTGCGCGAGCTCGACGCGGCGATCCCGCGCATAGGCACGCAAAGCACGTTCTACGGCACCGCGGTGCTGCGCCAGTTGGAGATGATGGGCGTGTACACGCCCAACGGCTCCGACGCCGTGCTGCGCGCGCGCGACAAGCTGCGCAGCCTGCAGATCCTCGCGGCGCAGGGCATCGCCATGCCGGTCACCGTGTTCGGCGACAACCCCGACGACACCGAGGACCTGCTCGCGATGCTGGGCGAGCCACCGCACGTCATCAAGCTCAACGAGGGCAGCCAGGGCACCGGCGTGGTGCTGGCGGAAAAGCGCAGCGCCTCGCGCAGCGTGATCGAGGCCTTCCGCGGCCTGTACGCGAACTTCCTGGTGCAGGAGTTCATCGCCGAGGCGAAGGGCTGCGACCTGCGCTGCTTCGTGGTCGGCGGCAAGGTGGTGGCGGCGATGCAGCGCGAGGCCAACGCGGGTGACTTCCGCGCCAACCTGCATCGCGGCGGCAGCGCGGTGGCGGTGAAGCTGAGCGCAGCGGAGCAACGCATCGCCGTGCAGGCCGCCGATGCGCTGGGGCTGGGCGTCGCCGGCGTCGACCTGCTGCGCTCCGACCGCGGTCCGCTGGTGCTGGAGGTGAACGCCTCGCCCGGGCTGGAAGGCATCGAGGCCGCCACCGGCGTGGACGTGGCCGGCGCGATCGTCGAGCTGCTCGAGGCGCAGGTGGGCAGCGCGAAGCGTGCGACGGCAGGGCGAACGCGGCATGAACGCCGCATGCGTGGTTAACCGGGTCCTAACCCCCGGACCTCTATAACGACGGTGCTGTCGCTGCCCGATGCGTGCCGCAAGGTCTGCAGCGGTGCATGGCGGTAATACGGGACGAGCCCTGAATCCGGATGTGGCGCCAGGCGCCACATCCGTTTTTTTATGGGGTTCAAGGAAGCCCTGATTTTATTCATCATTCCGGCGAAGGCCGGACAAACGCATGGCGCGCGGAACGCCCGCAGGGGCGCGTGCAGCGAGTCATCCGGAACAAGGGAAAGCCGTGACATTCAGGCTGTGGCGGGTTTCCCACGGGTTTCGTTCGGCGCGAATGTTAAGCTTGCCGCTCGGGCCGGCCACGCCGGCGGCATGGCGGAGTGACGCATGCGCGTACTGGTGATCGAAGACAACAGCGATATCGCGACCAACATCGGCGATTATCTGGAAGACCGCGGCCACGTGGTGGACTTCGCCGGCGACGGCGTCACCGGCCTGCACCTGGCGGTGGTGCACGATTTCGACGTGATCGTGCTGGACCTCACGCTGCCTGGCCTCGACGGCCTGGAGGTGGCGAAGAAGCTGCGCCACGAGGCGCACAAGCAGACGCCGATCCTGATGCTCACCGCGCGCGATGCGCTGGAGCAGAAACTCACCGGCTTCGAGTCCGGCGCCGACGACTACATGACCAAGCCGTTCGCGCTGCAGGAGCTTTCCGCGCGCCTCGAAGTGCTGGCGCGCCGCGGCAAGGGCCCGCAGAGCCGCGTACTCAAGGTGGCCGACCTTACCTTCAACCTCGACACGCTCACCGTGAGCCGCGCGGGCAAGGCGATCCAGCTCAACCCGATCGGCCTCAAGCTGCTGCAGGCGCTGATGGAAGCCAGCCCCTCGGTGGTGACGCGGCAGGACCTGGAGCAGAAGGTGTGGGGCGAGGAGCTGCCCGACTCCGATTCGCTGCGCGTGCACATCCACGGCCTGCGCGCGGCGATCGACAAGCCCTTCGACAAGCCGCTGATCCACACGCGGCACGGCATCGGCTACCGCATGGTCGAGCCGGATGCAGTGCAGGCTTGACGCAGTCCCAGCCTGATGCAATCACGCCGCAAGCTCCGTTTCCGCCTCGTCCTCTCCTTCGCGCTGTTCGGCTTCGGCCTCAGCGCGTTGTTCGCCGTGGCTTCGTTGTACGTGCGTGCCAAGGTGGAGGACCAACTGGTCAACGCCAGTCTGCAGAACGACGTGGACCAGGCGGTGGACAACGCGATCTACCATCCCGACCAGGACTTCCATTCCGAGTTGATCGAGGGGTGGGTGAAGAGCGATCGCACGCTCTACAAGATGCCCCTGGCCTGGCAGAACCTCGGCAGCGGCGTGCATGACATCTATGAGACCGACACCAAGGGCCGGGCCAGGCACTACAAGCTGGCGGTGCGGCGCAAGGACGGAATCATCGGCTTCACCCGCTACGACATCAGCCGCGAGGACCTTGGCAAACGCCAGCTGATCACCGCGCTGATCGCCGTGGTGGTGATGTTCAGCCTGCTCTCGCTGGCCATCGGCCTGTGGCTATCGCGCAAGGTGCTGAAGCCGGTGACCCAGCTCGCGCAGCGCATCCGCGATTTCCGCAAGGCCGGCAAGGCCGAGCCGCTGTCGCAGCATTTCGCCGACGACGAGGTGGGCGAGTTGGCGCGGGCGCTGGACGATTATTCGGCCCGCCTCACCGCGATGGTGGAGCGCGACCGCGAGTTCAACTCCGACGTCAGCCACGAGCTGCGCACGCCGCTGGCGGTGATCGCCAGCACCACCGAACTGCTGCAGGGTTCGCCCGACCTCACGCCCAAGCTGGCCGAACGCCTGAAGCGCATCGAGCGCGCCTCGCGCCAGGCCACCGAGCTGATCGAGGCGCTGCTGCTGCTGTCGCGCGCCGAGCGCCGCGGCCCCACGCGCGGCGAAACCACCGAGGTGGCCAAGGTCGCCGCCGACGTGATCGAGAGCCAGCGCCCGCAGGTGCGCGGCAAGCCGATCGAGATCGAGCTGGCAGCGCGCGAGCCGCTCAGCGTCAATGCGCCGGCCTCGGTGTTGTCGGTGGCGCTCACCAACCTGATCGGCAACGCGATCAAGTACACGCTGGAAGGCACGGTGCGCGTCGAAGTGGGCGCGGGCCGCATCGAGGTGATCGACACCGGCCCCGGCATCAAGCCCGAGGACGCCGAGAAGCTGTTCCAGCGCGGCGTGCGCGGCGAGGGTGCGGGCGGCAGCGGCGCGGGCCTCGGTCTCGCCATCGTGCGCCGGCTGTGCGAGCTCTACGGCTGGCAGGTGGCCATGCGCCCGCGCAGCGACGCCAACGGTGCGATCGCCAGCATCGTGTTCGGCTGAGGCTTCCGCAGGAGCGCACCCTGTGCGCGAATGCTCCTGGCTCTGATCGAAGTATCAGAGCATTCGCGCACAGGGTGTGCTCCTGCACGTGGTCAGCGCAGCTTCAAGACCAGCCACGAGAGCAGCGCGAGCAGGTTGATGCCGATGTGCGAGGCCGCGGGCCCGCCGACGGCGAGCACGAAGCCCTGGCTGGCGAAATGCGAAGCCAGTCCAAGATGCGGGGGCAGGTGCAGCGTGGCGAACACGTTGACGTAGCCGCCGCAATGCAGCGCATAGGTGAAGACCGGCGTGGCGACCAGCGGCAACTGCAGCAGCTGCGCCCAGCCCGACCAGCGCACGCCGCGCTCGCTGTTCTCCAGCAGCGACACGCCCGCTACCAGCACGAAGGCGTACAGCGCCAGCCCGATCAATGCGACCACGCTGTCGCCGGCGCGGAATGGCAGCAGGCGGTACAGCATCAGGATCATGCCGTAGCAACCACCGGCCACTTCGAGGATGCCGATCAGGCGGAACAGGATGGGGCGCACGCGTTTGTCTCGCTCGAAAAAAGGGGGAGCTTAGGCCATCGGCGCGAAACGCGCGCTGTCTTGCGCGATGCCGGTCATTCCAGCGCGTCGGCAAGCTCGTGCAGGTCGGCGATGTGCTCGTCCCACCAGCGTGCCTCGGCCGCGAACGGGAACGCCGCCGGGAAGGCGGGGTCGTGCCAGCGCTGGGCGATCCATCCCGCGTAGTGCAGCTGGCGCATCGCGCGCAGCGCGGGCACCAGCGCGAGCTCCGCAGGATCGAAGTCGCGCAGCTGGGCGTAGCCGTCCAGCAGCGCGTGCATCGCCGCGTCGTCGCTGGCGAGCATCCACAGGTCCTGCACCGCGGGGCCCGTGCGCGCGTCGTCGAGGTCGACGAAATGCGGACCGGCGTCGGTCCACAGGATGTTGCCGGGGTGGCAGTCGCCGTGCAGGCGCAGGCTGCGCACCGGGCCGACGGCGGCCAGGCGCGCGGCAACGGCGTCGTCCAGTCGTTGCGCCGCGTTGCGGTAGGCGCCCTGCAGGTGCACGGGCAGCAGCGACGAGGCCAGCACGGCCTGCATCGGCTGCGCGACCATCGCGGCGCGGTCCAGCGTGCCGCGATGCGCGAACGGGCGGCGCGCGCCCACTGCATGCAGGCGCGCGAGCAGGCGGCCCAGCCATTCCAGCTGCTCGCGCGACTCCAGCGCCGGCGCGCGGCCGCCATGGCGCGGCGCCAGCGCGTAACGGAAGCCGCCGTGGTGCAGCAGGCTGCGGCCGTCGAACAGCAGCGGCGCCACCATCGGCACCTCGTCGCCGGCCAGCTCCTGCGCAAACGCGTGCTCCTCGAGGATGGCCGCGTCGCTCCAGCGGCCGGGGCGGTAGAACTTCGCGATCACCGGCGGCGCATCCTCGATGCCCACCTGCCACACGCGGTTCTCGTAGCTGTTGAGCGCGAGCAGGCGGCCGTCCGGCCACAGGCCGCAGGCGCTGGCGGCGTCCAGCACGAGGTCGGGCGTGAGCCGGGCGTAAGGGGCGGTGTTCAACGCGATGCCACTGCCCCGGCCGGCACCACCGCCATGGTGATGCGCGACATGCACACCAGCTTCCCGCGTTCGTCCTCGATGCGGATTTCCCACACCTGGGTGCTGCGGCCGAGGTGCAGGGCCTTCGCGGTGCCGGTGACGAGGCCTTCGCGCACGCCGCGCACGTGGTTGGCGTTGATCTCCAGCCCCACCGCGCGGAACTGCGCCGGGTCCAGCGTGAGCATGGCGGCGGTGCTGCCCAGCGTTTCGGCCAGTGCCACCGAGGCGCCGCCGTGCAGCAGGCCGTAGGGCTGGTGGGTGCGGGCGTCCACCGGCATGGTGCCGCGCAGCCAGTCCTCGCCGATGTCGGTGATGCGGATGCCCAGCACCTGCATCAGCGTGTCGGCGCTCCATGCGTTGATGCGCGAAAGGTCGGTTTCCTGCTGCCAGATGGCCATGGTCATTCCTCGTGGACAGGCATGCATTGTCGGCCGGGGAGCATCGCGGCGACAATGTGCGCGTGTTCACCGTCACCCTGCAAAGCAGCGGCCGTCGCTTCGACGTGGCCGCGGGCGAAACCGTGCTGGAGGCCGCGCAGCGCGCCGGCATCGCCTTGCCGTATTCGTGCCGCGCGGGCGTCTGCGGCAGCTGCAAGGCCACCCTGCTGGCCGGCCGCTGCGAGTACCCGCGCAACCCGCCGCTGGCGCTGGATGCGGACGAGCGCGCCCATCGCGCCGTGCTGCTGTGCCAGGCGGTGCCGGCCAGTGACCTGCTGCTGGAGGCGCGCGAGGTGGCCTCGGTGGAGGACGTCGCGCGCCGCCGGCTCACCGTGCAGGTGGCCAGCAAGCGGCTGCTGGCGCCCGACGTCACCGGCCTCTACCTGCAACCCGCGGACGGCGAGCCGCGCCTGCAGTGGCTGCCGGGGCAATACCTCGACGTGCTGCTGGAGGATGGCCGGCGCCGCTCGTTTTCCATCGCCGGCGGGCCGCAGGCGGACGGCAGCATCGAGCTGCACGTGCGCCATGTCGCGGGCGGTGGCTTCACCTCGCAGGTGGCCGGTGCGCTGGCCGTGGGTGACGCGCTGCGCATCGAGGCGCCGCTGGGCACCTTCGTGGCGCGCGAGGATTCGGAGCGGCCGATGGTCTTCGTGGCCGGCGGCACCGGCATCGCGCCGGTGAAGGCCATCGTCGAGCACTTCATCGAGCTCGGCACGCGCCGCGCGATGGACGTGTACTGGGGCGTGCGCCGCGCGGCGGACCTGTACCTGCTGCCGCAGATCGAGCAATGGCAGCGGCGCGCGCGGCAGTTGCGCTTCCACGCGGTGCTGTCGGAGGAAGGGCTGGCGTCGGGCCTGCGCGTGGGGCTGGCGCACGAGGCGGTGCTGGCCGACCATGCCGACCTCTCGGCGCACGATGTCTACATGAGCGGGCCGCCCGCAATGATCGACGTGGCGCGCCATCGCTTCGTGGCGGCGGGCCTGCCGGAAGAGCGGCTGTACTACGACTCGTTCGAGTACGCGCCGGACGTGCTGGCGCAGATCATCGCCGCGCGGGCGGGTTTCCACCCGTAGGAGCACCCTGTGCGCGATGGCTCTGATGCCCGATCAGAGCCAAAGCCATCGCGCACAGGGTGCGCTCCTACCGCATTCCTCATTTGTTGCCCTTGGCCACCGGCAGTTGCGCCTGCTGCCAGGACAGCACGCCGCCGCCCAGGGTATAGACCTTCTGGAAGCCGGCCTTGACCAGCCGCTGCGCGGCCTTGGCCGAGTTGCCGTTGCCGTCCTTGTCCATCACCACCACCGGCAGTTCCCTGGCCTTGGCCAGGTCCTTGTTCTCGGGGTCGAACTGGCTCATCGACACGTGGCGCGCGCCGGGCACATGCATCTTCTCGAAGTCGGTGATGGCCGAGAGGTCGATCAGCAGCGGGTTGTCGCGGTTGATGATCTGGGTGAGGCCGGCCGGCGTCAGCACCTTGGTCTTGCTGAACAGCTCGCCGAGCTGCACCACGATCAGGGCGGCCAGCAGGACCGCGAACAGCGCGGCCAGCGCCACGTGGTTGCCGATGAACTGGGGCAGCTTGTGCAGGAAATCTTGCATGTCGGTTCCACGGGCGCGACAGCCGCGCCGTTGCGTTCAAACCGGCGATTATAGGCGATCCGGGCGCCTGTCCCGCCCCGGCAGGCTCAGTCCTGGTCCAGGTCCGGCGGCCCGCTCTCCAGCCACCAGTGCTTGGCCTTCTCGTCGTAGCGCCAGAGCTGGTGCACGACGATGCTGCGCTCGGCCTGGGTGTGGTTGTTGATGAAGCTGATGCGCACCGTCTGCTTCACCTCGTGGTCGTTCAGCGCCACCGGGCCGGAGCCGTCGTCGTAGTCGCTCACGCGCACCTGCTGGTAGCGCTGCAGGTCGAAGTCGGTGGGCGGGTGCGCCTTGAGCACGTCGGGGTCGACGAACTGCAGCGCGCTCTGCAGGCCGCTCCAGCGCACCGCGCCGGCGTAGCCGTTGAGCGTGGTGACCAGGCTGTCGTTGCGGACGTTCTGCGTGCAGCCGGCGAGCAGCACGACGGCGATGGCGAGTGTAGGCAGGATGCGGCGCATGGACGTTCTCCCCGGAGACCCGTGCATTCTGCGGTGGCGGGAGCGCCGCTTCAATCGCGGTATCCGGAGTCCGGGGCTGCTATCGCCCGGGTTCCTTGGCCACGAAGCGCGCGGACAGCGTGGCGGCGGGCTTGCCGTCCGCGCCGGGCACGCTGCATGCCACCTCGATGCGCGCCTTGCCGCGGGCTTGCAGGGTGTCGAAGAAGCTGGCCCAGTCCGCGCCCGCGGCGAGCCGCGCCTCGGCGTGGAAGTCCGCCCACACCGGTTGCAGGTAGCGCACGGTGGACTCGCCCACGAAGACGTCGCAGTGGTGGCCGCGCGCGCGCAGCGCGAGTTCCGCCAGGCCCCAGCCGGTCAGCGTCATCAGGCTCACCAGGCTGCCGCCGAAGGCGCAGCCCTTGTCGTTGACGTTTGGCGCCAGCGGCGCGCGCAGGGCCAGCCGGTCCTCGTCGTGGGCCAGCAGTTCGAGCTCCATCGCCCGTGCCAGCGGGATCTTGTCGCGGATGAAGCGGATCAGGTCGGAAGCGTCGTGGTCGGTCATGCGCCGGATTGTAGTGCGGTGCATGCCGCGGCCAGGTCGTTTCAGCGCGTCGCCGGCCAGGGCGAGCGTCCGCCGCCGGCGACGAAGCGTTCGGTCACGAGCCCCAGCACCGGCAGTGGCACGGGACCGGGCGCGAGCACGGCGTCATGGAAGGCGCGGATGTCGAAGCGCCCGCCCAGCGCGCGTTCGGCCTGCGCGCGCGCGTCGAGGAAGGCCAGTTGGCCGAGGTAGTAGGACAGCGCCTGCCCGGGCCACGCGATGTAGCGGTCCACCTCGGTGCCGATCTCGTGTTCGGCCAGCGTGGTGTGCTCGCGCAGGTACGCGCAGGCTTCGTCGCGGCTCCAGCCGCCGTGGTGCAGGCCGGTGTCCACCACCAGCCGGCAGGCGCGCCACATCTGGAAGCCGAGGTAGCCGAAATGGTCCCACGGCGTTTCGTACAGGCCCATCTCCACGCCGAGGCGCTCCGAGTACAGCGCCCAGCCTTCGGTGTAGGCGGAGTTCTGCGCCTGGCGGCGGAACGGCGGCAGGTCCTCGCGTTCGGCGGCCAGCGGCATCTGCAGCGCGTGGCCGGGCGCGGCTTCGTGCAGGGTCAAGGCAGTGAGTGCGTAGAGCGGTCGCGCCGGCAGGTTCCAGGTGTTGACGAGGTAGTAGCCCGCGCCGCCGCGGCCGAAGGTGCTGCTGGGCGCCAGTTCGTCCGGCACCGGCATGATCTCGAAGCGCCGGCGCGGCAGCCGGCCGATCCATTGCCCGAGCACGCCGTTGACGCGGTTGGCGATCCACGCGGCCTGCTTGAGCAGTTCGTCGGCGCTCTTGGCGTAGAAGCGCGGATCGCTGCGCAGGTAGTGCTGGAACGCGGCGAAGTCGCCCTTGAAGCCGGTGTCGCGGATGCAGCGGTCCATCTCCGCGTGGAGCTTCGCCACCTCGTCGCGGCCCAGCGCGTGGATCGCCTCGGGGCCGAGGTCCAGCGTGGTGAACTTGCGGATCTGCGCGCGGTAGTAGTCCGCGCCATCGGGCAGCGCGCCCGCGGCAAAACTGGAACGGGCCTGCGGGATGTATTCCCCGCGCATGAAGTCGAGCAGGCGCGCATGCGCCGGAATCACCGCGTCGCGGATCGTGCGCAGGGCCGCTTCGCGCAGGCGTGCCTGCGCGGCGGGCGCGATGTTCGACGGCAACCGGCGCAGCGGCGTGAACAGCAGGTTGCTCTCGTCGCCCGCGTGGACGATCGCAGCGATTGAGGTCTCGTGGCCGCCCAGCGAAGTGCGCGGCAAGCTGAAGCCGCGCGCGAGGCCGGCGCGCATGTTGGCGATGTTCCCGGCGAACCAGCGCGGGATGTCGTCGAGCAGGCCGAGGTAGCGCTCCGCGTCGGCGAGGTCGTGCAGTGGCCTGCGCGCGGTGTAGCCGAGGTTGCTCCAGAACGCGCTGTCGCTGGTCAGCGGCATCTGCCAGCTGCGGAAGCGCTGGTCGTCGTGCAGGCTTTCGACCTGGTGGCGATGGACGGCGAGGTTGATCTTGTCCTCGGCCTCCAGCGCGTCGGCGTCGAGGCGATCCAGCGCGTGCAGCGTGTCGGCCCAGCGCCGTTCGCGCGTCGCCTGCGCATCCGGATCGACGCGTGGCAGGTGGTCGGCGGGCAGGGCGTCGTTGTCTTCCTCGTCGGCGCCGGCGAACTCGCGCCGGCGCCACGCCCATTCGCGCGCGCAGATCGCGCGCAGGCGGCGGGCGCTTTCGTCGTGGCGGGCGTGTGGCATGTCAGGCGAACGGCTGGTCGATGGCGGGCGAGGGCTCGGTGAACCATCGTGCGCCATCTTCGGTGACGTGGAAATGGTCTTCCAGCCGCACGCCGAAGCGTTCCGGCACCACGATCATCGGCTCGTCGCTGGCGCACATGCCGGGCGCCAGCGGCGTGGCGTTGCCGCGCACTAGGTAGGGCGTCTCGTGGATGGCGAGGCCGCAGCCGTGGCCGGTGCGGTGCGGGATGCCGGGCAGGCGGTAGCCCGGGCCCAGGCCGGCGCGTTCCACCACCGCGCGGGCGGCGGCGTCCACGGTTTCGCAGCGCACGCCGGGGCGTACGGCCTCGAAGGCAGCGCGTTGCGCGGCCTGCTCCAGCTCCCAGATGCGCTCCACCTCGCCGTCCACGCGGCCGAAGGCGTAGCAGCGGGTGATGTCGGAGTGGTAGCCCTGCACGGTGCAGCCGGTGTCGATCAGCACCAGCTGGTCCTCGTCCAGGTGCTGCTCGCCGGGCAGGCCGTGCGGATAGGCGGTGGCGTGGCCGAACTGCACGATGCAGAAGGTGGAGCCGTTGTCCGCGCCCAGTGCGCGATGTGCCTCGTCGATGAAGCGCACCAGTTCGCGGTTGCCGATGCCGGCATGCAGGATGCGTGCGGCCAGCCTGTGCACGTGCAGGGTCATCGCGGTGGCCTGCCGCATCAGCGCCAATTCGGCCGGTGACTTGCACATGCGGCAGCCGTCGATGATGGCGCTGGCATCAGCCGGCGATTGGCCGGCCATCGCGTCGCGCAATTTCGTCGTCACCGTGTAGGGTGCGGCGGGGTCGAGCGCCAGGCTGTGCGCCCGGCGTTCGCGCAGCGCGGCGGCCACCAGCGCTTGCGGATCCTCGTGCTCCTCCCATGTGCGCACGTCGGCCGGGATGCGCAGCACGGCGGCCAGCGAGCCGGTTTCGAACGCGGGGCACACCACGATGGGCTGGCCGTGCGCGGTGAGCAGCAGGGCCACCAGCCGCTCGCTGGCGCCCCAGGGCACGCCGGTGAAGTAGCGCAGCGAGGCGCCGGCGGTGACCAGCAGCGCGTCGATGCCGGCGGCGCGCAGCAGCGCACGGGCGCGTTCGATGCGGGCCTGGTGTTCGTCGGCGCCGATCGGCGCGGCGCGACCGGGCCATGGCGCGAACATCGCACGCGCGGCGGCGCGGTCGAGGCCGCCGACCTGTCGGGAAGAGGGAGTGTCCATGCCGACATGATCGGTGCCTCGACGCGTCGGCCGCTAGGTCGGCCTGCCGCCGGAAGATGCGGAATTCGGCATAATGGCCGCCGCCGCCGCGAGCCTTTGCTAGCGTGCCTCCCCACTTCCATTCGCCGGATTTGCCATGGACGTGAAGCTTTCGGCCGAGGACATGCAGACGCTGTTCGACGCGTTGCCCGACGTCGTGTTCTTCGTGAAGGACCGCGCCGGCCGCTACACGCACGCCAACCTCACCCTGGTGCGCCGGTTGCGGCTGAAGCGGCGCGAGGAGGTGATCGGCCGCAGCGTCGCCGAGCTGTTTCCCAGCACGCTGGGCAGTTCCTATGCCGCGCAGGACCGGCGCGTGCTGGCGGGCGAGACCATCGCCAACCAGCTCGAAGTGCATTTGCTGCCCAATCGCGCGCCGGGCTGGTGCATCACCTGCAAATACCCGCAGCGCCAGCGCGGCGAAGTGTGCGGCGTGCTCGGCATCTCGCGCGACCTGCGCCATCCCGACGGACGCCACCCGACCTACCCGCGCCTGGTGCGCGCGATGGAATACCTGCAGTCGCACTACGCCGAAGGCGTGCGCGTGGCCCAGCTGGCGGCGCTGGCCGAGGTGTCGGTGGCGCAGCTGGAACGCCATTTTCGCAACGTCTTCCAGCTCACCCCGCAGCAGGCGCTGACCAAGCTGCGCATCGACGCCGGGATGCGCCTGCTGCGCGGCGCGGGCAGCGTGGCCGACATCGGCCTGGCCTGCGGCTTCACCGACCAGAGCGCGTTCGCGCGCCAGTTCAAGGCCACCGTGGGCATGACGCCGCGCGAGTTCCGCAGCTTGCATGGGTGAGCAGGTTTGCTCCTCCCCCTGCTTGCAGGGGGAGGTTGGGAGGGGGTGAAACCTTGCGAAAGACGCTCATGGATTGCTTTCGCAAGCGCCTGACCCCACCCCCAGCCCTCCCCTGCACGCAGGGGAGGGAGACAGCACATGGCACGACTGGGACTCGACGCTAAGGAAGATCTGAATAACCGGTTTTCTGCTCGTCATTCTGGCGAGGAGCTTCACAACAGCCGAAGGCTGGTCAAGCCGGAATCCAGTGCCTCTGCTTTCAAGGAGATACAGGCACTGGATCCCAGCTTTCGCTGGGATGACGAGCAAAATCGACGAGCAAAATCAGAGCTTCCGGAGCTGCTCTGCGCACCATGCACTTGTCCGGCCTGGCCGGGATGGCGGGCAAAAAAGGCCGCCCACGAAGGGCGGCCGGAAGGGAACCCTGGCACGCACCTGCATCAACCATCAATCGAACGGCCGCATCCGGTAATCCTCCGGCGGCTGCTCGCGCAGCAGGTTTTCCACCAGGAAGTCCCAGCGGCGGCGCTGGTAGTAGGGCACGTTGTCCAGGAAGTGGTCGGCGTTGGGCACGGTCAGCATCTGGAAATCCTTGTTCGCCTTCATCAAGGCGTCCACCAGCCGCAGCGATTCGGACGGCGGCACGTTGTTGTCCACTTCGCCGAACGCGACCATCAGCCTGCCGCGGATCCTGTCCACCTGGCGGATGTTGGAATTGGCCGCGTAGCTGGCGTCCAGCGTGCTGCCCAGCCACTGTTCGTTCCAGTCCGCCTTGTCGATGCGGTTGTCGTGGTTGCCGGAGGCGGCGACGCCGACCGTGTAGAAATCAGGGTAGTCCTCCAGCGCGCGCACCACGTCGTAACCGCCTGCGGAGAAGCCGTAGATGCCGACGCGACCGGCATCGATCCACGGATGGCTGGCCGCCATTTCGCGGATGCCGGCGACGTGGTCGTCCAGGCCCACGGCGTGCAGGTTGCGGTAGGCCGGTTGCTGGAAGGCGCGCGAGCGCCCGGCGGTGCCGCGCCCGTCGATCATCAGCGCGACGGCACCGAGCTGCGCCATCGCCTCGTCGTTGCGCGCGGCCAGCGCCGCCTCGAAGGACTTGGGCGTCATCACGTAATGCGGGCCGGTGTACACGTCCTCGATCACCGGATAGCGCTTCGCCGGATCGAAATCCGCCGGCAGGTAGTACGCGCCGTAGATGCGCGTCTTGCCGTCCGCCGCGGTCGCCTCGAACGGCTGCGGGAAACGGTAGCCGGCGGCGAGGAAGGCGCTGGCATCGGCGTGGTCCAGTTGCATCACGATGCGGCCGTCGCGGGTGCTGCGCAGCACGGAGCGCGTGGGCCGGTTGACCAGCGACATGTTGTCCACGAAGTAGCGGCCGTCCGGCGATACCGAGACGTCGTGGTTCAGCGGCTCGGGCGTGAGCAGCCGCAGGTGGCTGCCGTCCATCGCCGTCGAATACAGCGCGCACAGGTAGGGGTCGAGGCCCGGCTCGCGGCCACTGCCGGCGATCAGCAGGCGGCCATCCGCATGGTCGATGCCTTCCACGCCCCACGCGCGCCATTGGCCCGAGGTGATGGCGCGTCGATGCGAATCGCCGTTGCCGTCGATGGCGTACAGCTGCTTCCAGCCGGTGGCGTCGTCGCTCCAGTAGTTCGTGCCGGTCTTGTCGTCGTAGTACCAGGAATGGGCGTAGGTATCGACGTAGGTATCCGAACGGTTTTCCGCGATGGAACTTGCCGCGCCCGTGGCGGCGTCGATGCGGTACAGGTCCATGGCCTTGTCGCCGCGCATGGGCACGCGCTCGAACAGCGTCGTGCCGTCGCGGCTCCATGCGAAGCCGGGGCCGCCGTAATACAGCACGGGTTCGGGCGGCAGCTGCATGGCGATGCGCTTGCCGGAAGCCACGTCGAAGACCATGCCCTGCGCGCGCGGCACGATCGTGTCGCCGGCCATCGGGTACACGTAATCGAATACGCGCGGCTTGCCGTCGCCGGGCGGCGTGGATTGCACCAGCGCCATCCGGCGCGCGCCCTGAGTGTCGAGCCGGTAGGTGGCGATGCGCCTGGAATCGGGCGACCACGCGATGTCCGCCGGCAGCGCGGGATGCTCGCTGTCCGCGGCGATCATCAGGCTGGGGTCGATCACCGGCGTGGCATACGGCGCATCGGGCGTGCCGTCGGCGGTCAGCGCCCTGGTGCTGCCGTCCTTGCCGTCGATCACGAACAGGTTGCCGTCGCGTACGACGGCGCGCCATCGGCCATCGGGCGATGCCACGCCGTCTTCCTCCGTGACGCTGGCCAGTGCGTTGGTCGTCGGCGCGTAGCGCCAGTGCCTGCCGCCGGCATCGAAGCGCAGTTCGCCCGTGTGCTCGTCCACCTGCAAACCGCCCAGGCGGAAATCCTTGCGCGAAACGGCCTTCACCCTGGCCTTGCCCAGCGCATCGGACAACTTCGCCTGATCGAACAGCGGACGCATGACGCCACGCGCTGGATCGACATAGACGTATTCGCGCCCATGGCGCGTGTGCTTCACGAACCAGAAGCGTGCGCCGTCGCCTATCCATGTCGGACGCACGCTCAGGTCGAAAACCAGCTCGCCGATGTGCTGCGGCAACACGGCCTCGGCCCTGGCGTAAACGGACGCGGGCATCGCGTTCGTCGTGGTTCCGGTAGCCGCCGATGCGGCGCCCGCCGCCAGCATCGCCAGGAAAAGTGCCGTGGAAATCTTGCGCATCGTCGTTTCCCGTATCGAAAAGCAGACGCAGGGTTGCGTGTAAAAAAAGCCACCCGGGACGGGTGGCGGATGGGGAAAGTGGTGTGTGCGGCGGAAGTTCCGTTTCCGCCTGCACGGGTCTGCATCAGTAGTCGTAGGTCACGCCCAGTTGCACCCAGCGCGGAGCTTCCAGCCGGTAAGGCATCAGGTACCACGGGTTGGGTACGCCTGGTCCCCAGTTGACTGCGGACTGGTCCATGACGGACTTCTGTTCGTTGAACACGTTGTGTACCTGGAACTGGAAATCCAGCTTGTGGGCGGCGAAGGCCGGGCGGTAGTCCAGTTGCAGGTTCAACTGGTGCGTCCACGGCGTGCTGCCGTTGGCGCCCGGCGGCGAGGGGACGCCGTTGCACCAGTGGTAGCTGCTGCCGTAGCCACCCGGGTCGTCGGCGGCCGTGCCGTAGCCGGAGAGCGGTCCGTAGTAGCCGAGGCAGGTCAGTGGCGTGCCGGAGGCGATGTCGTAGGTGCCGCCCACGCTCCATTCCGGCGTGATCTGGTACGAGCCGTAGATGCGCAGGTGGTGGCGCTGGCTGTTGGCCTGGTCGCCGTTGGCGTACTGCATGATCTGCGGGAAGTCCCATGCGGCGGTGCCGGATTGCGACTGGCCGCCCCGGAACGTCGTGGTCGATGTCGGGCCCTCGTAGTTGCCGTAGCTGCGCGCAAAGATGTAGTCGATCTTGCCCCACCACTTGCCGTCGAACGGATGCTCCAGGTACATGTCCAGCGCGTAATAGCGGCGCTTGAGCTGCGGCATCAGGAAATCGGCCCACGGAATCTTCACCTGGCTGTAGCCGCCGCTGCCGTTCGGCACGGTGATCGTGTTGGCAACGCCCGGATTGATCAGGACGGTGCCGACGTAGTCGTTCGGGTTGCTGCTGACGGTAACGCCTTGCGCCGCAGCCGCCTGCAGCAGGATGGGCATGTCCTGCACGTTCTGGCCGCTGTCCCAGTCGTCGATGGCGCGGCCCATGCGGTTCACGGTGCCGCTCACGCCGTACACCCAGCTCTGGTCGAGCATGTGGAACTGCTGCTGCAGGCCCAGCACGAACTGATCCACGTACTCGGCCTTGAGGCTCTGCGCATCGGCCGTCTTGGGGTTGGCCATCTGGCCGTTCCAGCCGTTGGGGTAATAGATGCCGCCCGGCAAGGTATTGGGGGTGATCTGCTGGGTGGTCGGCGAGCCGTTCCACAGCGGGATGCCGGTGGGCCCGATGCCGTTGTAGAGGTAGTACTGCTGCGTATCCAGCGGGGCGCCGCCCATCGTCAGGGCCACCGATGTGGGCATGGCGAGGTAGTAGCGGCCGGCATTGCCGTACACCTTCATGCTGGAGTCGCCGAACACGTCCCAGCTGACGCCGAGGCGAGGTGCCCACTGCGGCTTGGTCAGGCGCAGGAACGCCGCGCCAGCGGGGTTGTAGTTGGTGAACTGGTCGTTGCGCAGGCCGAGGTTCAGCAACAGGTTGGGCGTGACCTGCCAGTTGTCCTGGATGTACTGCGCACGCTGCTTCACGGATACGGTGGAATCCTGCGAATACGATCCCTTGACCGCGAAGCAGCTGAAGGCCACGCCCGAGATGGTGCAAGGCGTGCCCGGCCCCACGTAGTAGCCGTTGGCGTTCAGGGCATTCGCGCCGGGCTGGTAGGCCTGGTAGTCCCACGTGTAGCCGGGGCCGCCCGTGATGGAGCCGTCCTGCCGGTCGACGTCGTTGTCGTTGTCGATGCCGAACAGGAGGTCGTGGTCGCCCAGCTTCCAGTCGAGGTCGATGCGCAGGTTGCGCACTTCGGAGCTGTGCTGGGGGTTGCTCAGGCTGCCGGTGCCGTAAAGGTTCTCGTAGGGCGTGCCGCTGGCCGGCAGGTAGGCCGGGTTTTCGTTGTTGATGTCGTAGATCGACGGCAAGGTCATGCCTTGCGCCGCCGCCGGCGAAGCCGCCGGAATCTGGTAGTAGTACTCGCCAGTCATCTTGCCGAACATGGCGTTCAACGTCAGGTTGTCGGTGATGTACGAGGTGTACTTCAGGATGTCGATGTCGAACGTGGTCTTGTAGCGCCAGCCCTGGTACAGGAAGTCGCCATTGGTGTGCGTGCCGTAGTCGTAGACGTAGGTCTGCGACGGATCGTTGGAGGTCTGGTTGCGCACGCCCGTGAACGACAGGATGTTGCTGTCGTTGATGTTCCAGTCCAGCTTGGCGTAGAGCTTCGGGTCGCTGTCCTTGTTGTAGGACACGGTGCTCGGGGTACCCGGATAGCTGAGGGCGCCGACGCCGTGGCTTTGCGACTTGTTCGCCTCGTACGACACGAACATGAAGAGCGTGTCCTTGATCAGCGGGCCGCTGATGTAGGCGTCATACACCGTGTTCCAGCTGCTGTTGCGGCGGTAGTACCCGTAGATCTGCCCCGGCTTCTGGTAGGGGTAGATGTTGGCCGGGTTGGCGTAATAGAGGTTGTCCTTGGAGCCTTCAAGGAACGATGGTTCCCACAGCGCCTGACCGCCGAAGTGCCAGTCGTTGGTGCCGCTCTTGCCGATCTGGCTGATCACGCCGCCGGCCGAGCGGCCGTACATCGCGCCGTAGCCGCTGGTCAGCGTCTGTTGCTGGTCGATGGATCCATACGGCAGCGTGATGCCGCCGGTGTTGCTGAGCGGGTCGGAGGTGTTGAAGCCGTTGATGTAGTACGCGTTCTCGACGATGGATGCGCCGTTGACCGAGATCACCGGCTCACCCGTGGGGCCGCTCCAATACTCCGAGCCGGCGATGGTGCCCGGCGCCAGCAGGGCGATGGCCGCGGAGTTGCGCGCCACCGGCAGCTGGGTCAGCTGCTTGGCCGTGATGGTGGTGTTCTGCGTGGTGGAGGTCACGTCGATCGGGGGCAAGGCGTTCGCCGTCACCGTGACCGTGCTCAGCGACTTGGCGTCACCGTGCTGCACGAAGTCCGCTTCGGACGCGCCGCCGGCGGCGGGGCTGACGTGGTCGTGCGATTCCACTACCGCACCGCCCTGGATCAGGCTGACCGTGTAGTCGCCGACCGGAACGGTGATCGAGTAGTGGCCGGTGTTGTCCACCGGCACGGTGCGGTTGAAGCCCGAGCCGCCGGTGACCTGCACGGTGGCGCCGGACGCGGGCGCGTTGCCGAAGATGGTGCCGGTGGTGGCCTGTGCGAATGCCTGGCCGGTCACGCCGGTGGCGGCGACGATGGCCATGGCCAAGGCCGTGCGGCGCAATGCCGAGGCGCGTACGCGATCGGATTTCATGACGTTCATGAGCTGTGAGAACTCCCCGTGAAAGACTGGTTTTCCCCGAATGCACGAAACGTGGCATCCCCATGCCAGCGCGACGTCGGTCGCGGCATTCGGAAGAAAAAGGATTGTTTCGAACCAAAGCAAGGCGGACTTCCAGCCGCCGTGGCGAATGCAACCGTTTCAGCCGAATCAGGCCGAAAGCCTGCGAATTCCGTTTCGCATGTCAGGCATGGTGGATCACGATTCGTGGATCTGTCGCGGCGCGATGCTGCGTCGGGAATGCGGAAGATGGCATAAAGGATTTAATACGACATTTTCCCGTCGAAGTCGGCATAAACATGGTTTCGCGGCGGCTGGCCGGACTCGTCGTTCCGACGAATGGTCTGCTTCGATGCCAGCGGTTCCACGGATGCGGAATCGCCACTGCGGCACCGGCATGCGCCGGTGCCGCAGTGGCGACGGGTTAGCGCTGGTACAACATGCCGTTCGCCACCGCGGCGGCATTCCACGAACCCCAGCCGGATGCCTGGTTGTACCGGCCCGGCACCACCGAGTACGCCCCGTTGCTGCCGCCGGTGAGGAAGTTGTAGCAGTCGAGGCAATCGCCCCTGGTCTTTTTCACTTGCGCCGTGCCGATGTCGTAGAAGGTCTGCGGCCAGAAATACGGCGGGATGCCGCTCTGCAGGATCCGCGCATACGTGCCGGCCAGCAGCGGCGCCGCAAGGCTGGTGCCGCCATAGACGGCCCATTCCTGCTGCAGCGTGCCGGTGCTGTCGACGTAGCCGGTGACCACCCACAGGCCGGTGTTGGGGTCGCCGTCCATCACGAAGTCCGGCGTGCCGCGCATGCTGCCGACGACGTTCGCCACGGCGTCCTGGTACCAGGGACGCGGTTCGGTCGCGGCCGGGCCGCTTTCGCTGTCCACCCACAGCGTCTCGTGGTCGTAGGTGCTGTACGAGTCGGCCGTGTTGACGAGGGTGGACGCGCCCACCGAGACGACGTAGGGCGAACTGGCCGGGAAGCCGGTGGAGCTGGCGTTGTCGGAGCAGCCCGGATAGCCGCCGTCGTCCTGGGTGACGGCGAACACGGTGAGGCCCTTGGCGATCGCCGCGTACAGTTCCTGGTCCCAGCTGTCGCGCAGGTCCTGCGGGATGTCCGAGTCGCACGAGGCCGCGAACGACAGCGAGATGGTGGTGTGGTCGTCGTTGACGGCGGCGGCAACCGCGGTCAGCTCGTCGCCCAGGTCGGTCGACGGTGCCGAGTAGAACGCGATCTGCTGCAGGCCGCCGCTCATGGCCGTGACGGCATCGATGTCGAGTACTGCCTCGGTCTGTGCCTCGTAATCGCCAGTGGTGTATCCGGTGGGATAGGTGATGTCGAGCGGAATCGGCGTGATGCCATAGGCGTTGGCCCAGGTCTGGTACAGCGTGGGGGTCTGGCCCTGGTCGCCCACGCCGATGATCGCCACTGACTGGTTCGATGCGGGCGCCAGGCTGCTGGCGCTGTAGAGCTGCGGAAAGTCCGTGGGCGCATGCACGCATTCGCGGCAGGCCACGGTGGTGTCGCCGGAGGCCGCCTGCGTGGCCGGCGCCTTCTTGCCCTTCGCGGGAACCTTGGCCGTGAGCTTCGGCCCGTTCTTGCCCACCGTGGCCGCCTTCGCGGCCGACAGGCCACGCTCGCTGTACGAGCGCAAGCCCAGCACTGCGCCGACTACCCCGCCCAACGAAGCCGGGATCCGCACCGTATCGGCATTGGCTATGCCCGAGCCATTGGCATTGGTCACCTTGTACAGGCGCGTGCCGAAAGCCGACTGCACGCTGGCCGCCGTGCCCGTGGCGGTGACCATGGTGTTGTCCTTCGACACCTGAATCTTGTTGAAGCCATTGGCGCGCAGGAAGTCGACGACGCGCGTCACATCGTCGCCGTGCGGCAGGTAGCGCGCCGCGAGGTCGCTGTTGGTCAGTGGCGTGTGCGCATGCGTGCGCACGAGGTCGGCCATCTGCTTGAGATCGTCCGTGTCGTGCATCTTCAGCACCACGTTGACGCGCACCGGCTCGAACGCGCCCATCAGGCTCGCCTTGTCGGTGGATTGCAGCGCGACGCCCTGCGCAAGGGCCACGTTCGTGCCGCCTGTCGCGGCACTGCCTGCCGGCGGACTGCCGGTCGCCAGCGCGCCCCCCGTCGCGCTGGTGCATGCCAAACCGCACACGGCAATCCTCATTGCCGCGGACAACTTCGTTTTCCGGATCATTGGTTCTCTCCCCGCATTGGTCATGGGCCAGTCCATCGGACGATGGCTGGATACGTCGGGCCGAACATCAGCCAGAGCCCCTCATGCGCTGACGGGTCGCAGTATTGAAACCATCGCCGGTGGCGTCTTGATCGGATTCGTCCGGGAGGCGTGCGGAATTTGCACGGGAACGACGCAAGGCGGCCGCGCGCTGCCATGCTTGGCGCCAGTGCCTTTGCCGGAACGATCACGCAGATGGGCGACTACATCCGCCAACTCCACACCGTCGACCTGCACACCGGCGGCGAGCCGCTGCGCGTCGTGCTTTCCGGATTGCCGCCATTGCCGGCGGGCACCATGCTGGAAAAGCGCGCCTGGCTGCGCGAACGCCACGACGACGTCCGCCGCTTCCTGATGCTGGAGCCGCGCGGCCATGCCGACATGTACGGCGCCTACCTGTTCCCGCCGGTCACGCCCGGCGCGGACTTCGGCGTGGTCTTCCTGCACAACGAGGGCTACAGCGACATGTGCGGGCACGGCATCATCGCGCTCGGCAAGCTGCTGGTGGAGCTGGGCATGGTCGAGCGGCAAGCGCCGCGCACGCGCATCGCGTTCGACGCGCCCGCCGGCTTCATCGAGGCGTGGGTGGAATGGGACGGCCGGCGCGCCGGGCGCACCACGTTCCGCAACGTGCCCGGCTTCATCTACCGGCGCGATGTCGCCGTGCAGACACGCGACTTCGGCGCGATCACCGGCGACATCGTGTTCGGCGGGGCGTTCTACTACTACTTCAGCGCGCCGGACGGGCTGGCCATCGAGCCCGAGAACGTGCGCCCGCTGATCGAACTCGGTGCGCAGGCGAAGGCCGCCGTGGTCGCGCAGGTGAAAATCCGGCACCCGCTGGAGCCCGGCTTGAACACGCTCTACGGCAGCATCATCGACGGCCCATCGAACGCGGCGGGCGCCGGCGCCGACCAGAGCAACGTCTGCATCTTCGCCGACCGCGAAGTGGATCGTTCGCCCACCGGCACCGGCAGCTCGGGCCGCGCCGCGCAACTGTTCCTGCGCGACCGGCTTGGCCTGGGCCAGCCCTACGTCAATGCCAGCATCGTCGGCAGCCGCTTCGAAGCGCGCGTGGTGGAAACCGTGCCGGTCGGTCCATTCGATGGTGCCATCACCGAAGTGACCGGCGACGCGCACATCATGGGCTTCAACCAGTGGGTGCTGGAACGCGACGACCCATTCCCGCAAGGGTTCTTCCTGCGATGAGCGCCACGACTGCCGGCGCCCTGCGCGTGCCGCTGGACGAACTCGCCGGGCGGATTCGCGCGGCCCTGCGCGGCTTGGGCCTGGCCGAAGCGCACGTGCAGGCGATGGCGCGCGTGATCGCCGCCGGCCAGCGCGACGCCTGCCAGTCGCACGGCATCTACCGCGTGCTGACCTGCGCGCGGACCGTGCGTGCCGGCAAGGTCGATCTGCACGCCGAGCCCGTGGTCGAGGCCGACGGCAGTGCCGTGGTGCGCGTGGATGCGCGCCATGCGTTCTCGCCGCTGGCCTTCGAGCGCGGCCTGCCGATGCTGGCCGAGGTGACACGCAGGCACGGCGTTGGCGCGCTGGCGATACGCCACTGCTTCCACTTCTCCGCGTTGTGGCCGGAGATCGAGATGATCACCGCGCACGGCCTCGCCGCACTGGCGATGACGCCCAGCCATGCCTGGGTTGCGCCTGCCGGCGGCCACAAGCCGGTGTTCGGCACCAACCCGATCGCCTTCGGCTGGCCGCGCCCCGGCCCGACTCCGCTGGTGTTCGACTTCGCCACCAGCGCGATCGCGCGTGGCGACCTGGAGTTGCACCGCCGCACCGGCACGCCGCTGCCGCCCGATTGCGGCGTGGATGCGGCAGGCCATCCGTCCACCGACCCTGTCGCGGTCGCGAGCGGCGCGATGCGCGCCTTCGGCGGCCACAAGGGTTCGGCGTTGGCGATGATGGTGGAGCTGATGGCGGGCGCGCTGATCGGCGACTGGACCAGCCGCGAGTCGCTGGACTTCGATGCCGGTGCGGGTGCCGCGCCCTGCCACGGCGAACTGATCCTCGCCTTCGATCCCGTGCGTCTCGGTGGGGCGGACTCTGTCGATGGCCAGCGGCGCGCGGAGGACATGTTCGATGCGATCACCGCGCAAGGCGCACGGCTGCCTTCGCAACGCCGCTTCGAGGCGCGCGAGCGCAGCCTGCGCGAAGGCGTGACGGTGCCGGCGGGGCTTTATCGCGAGATGCTGGCGATGGCCGGGGGCGTCGCGTAACGCGATAAGGCTGCAAGCCTTGCAGGTTTCCGTGTTGGCCAATGGAACAGGTAAGTGGATTTCTCGAGAACCTTGCCAGTGAGTCCCTCTCCCTTCGGGAGAGGGTTCCCGAAGGGCGGGTGGGGGTTCGGGCGGAGCGAAATGTTGGTGACTTGCGCAGGGCGCCGGTAACGCGCTTCGGCCGAACCCTCCCGAAGGGAGAGGGGAGCAGGGCGCACTCACTCCATCCGCAGCATCACCACGCCATGCGAAGCCACGTTCGCAGTGAAGCTGCCATGTGCGTCCGGCAGGTTCCTGTGCGTCCACAGGTCGCGCACCTTCAGGCGCAGCGATGCTGGCAGGTCCAGGTCAGCCCAATTCACAGTGATCGCGTGGGCGCTGGCGCCGCGGTTGAGCAGCAGCACGGCGCGGCCACCGCCCTTGAGCGGGCGCGCCCAGACTTCGTAATCGTCGTGCTTGGCGACACGCCTGGCCTCGATGCCCAGCGGGTCCTGGTCCACCGCGATCACCTCGCGGTTGGTGAGGATGGCCTTGGTCTCGGCGCTCATGCTGGCGAGGTCGTTGCCGGCCATCAGCGGTGCGGCCAGCATCGCCCACAGGCTGAAGTGGGACTGGTATTCCGTGTTGCTCATGCCGCCGTTGCCCACTTCCAGCATGTCCGGATCGTTCCAGTGGCCGGGCCCGGCAAAGCCGTCCAGCCCCACCTGCAGGTCGAGGATGGCCAGCACGCTGTGCTGGTAGCCGTCCTGGCCCGACCAGTGGTCGTAGATGTCGTCGGTGGTGCGCCAGAGGTTGCCGACGTTCTTCGCCCACAGCCACGGCTTGTTGACACCCCATTCGCAGATGCTGAACACGATGGGGCGGCCGGTGGCGCGCAAGGCGTCGCTCATCGTGGTGTAGGTGGACTGTGCGTCCTGCGTATAGGTGGAGCACCAGTCGTATTTCAGGTAATCGACGCCCCACGAGGCGTAGGTGCGCGCGTCCTGGTACTCGTGGCCCCAGCTGCCGGGGCGGCCGCCGCAGGTCTTCGCGCCGGCGTCGGAGTAGATGCCGAACTTCAGCCCCCTGGCGTGGATGTAGTCGCCCAGCGCCTTCATGCCGGAGGGGAAGCGCTGCGGGTCGGCCTGGATGTTGCCCTGCGCATCGCGCTGCACCTGCCAGCAATCGTCGATGACGATGTAGGTATAGCCGGCATCGCGCATGCCGGAACTGACCATGGTGTCCGCGGCCTGCCTGATCAGCTTCTCGCTGACGTTGCAGCCGAACTTGTTCCAGGTGTTCCAGCCCATCGGCGGCGTCGGCGCCAGCCCGTTCGGCGTGCGCGGTGGTGTGGTTTCCGCGGCGTGCAACGTGCCCGCCATCAACACGCAGGCAAGCACCATCAACAGCGTATGCAGTCGTTTCACCAGTCGTCCCTCAATCAATTGTCGATGCGAACCATCACCACGCCGTGCGAGGGAACCTCGGCGGCGAAGCTGTCACGCGCTGGCGGAAGATCCTTGTGTTGCCACAGGTCGCGCACGTGCATGGGCGTGCCCCTGGGATAGCCGAGCATGTCCCAGTCCGCGGTGATGCGGCTGGCCTGTGCGCCCCGGTTGAACAGCACCACGGCGCGGCCACCGCCCTTGAGCGGCCTGGACCACACCTCGCGGTCGCCGTCCTTGAACACGCGTTGCCCCTGCACGCCCAGCGCGTCCTGGTCCACCGCGATCACTTCACGGTTGGTGAGGATGGCCTTCGTGGCCGCATCCATGTGGGCGAGGTCGTTGCCGGCGATCAGCGGCGCGGCCATCTCGGCCCACAGGCTGAACTGCGACTTGTATTCCTCGTTGCTCATGCCGCCGTTGCCGATTTCCAGCATGTCGGGGTCGTTCCAGTGGCCGGGGCCGGCGTAGTGCGCGAGGTCGGCCTGCATGTCCACGATGTTGGTCATGCCGTTGTAGTGGCCGTCGCGGCTTTCCCAGCCGTCGTAGATGTCGCCGGTGGTGCGCCACAGGTTGCCGACGCTCTGCGCCCACAACCAGTCCTTGTTGCTGCCCCAGTCGCACAGGCTGAACACGATGGGACGGCCGCTGGCGCGCAGCGCGTCGCTCATCAGCGTGTAGACGGACTGGCCGTTTTCCGTGCTGGTGTGGCACCAGTCGTATTTCAGATAATCGACGCCCCAGGAGGCGTAGGTGCGTGCGTCCTGGTATTCGTGCCCGCGGCTGCCGGGGCGGCCGGCGCAGGTCTGCGTGCCCGCGTCGGAGTAGATGCCGAACTTCAGTCCCTTGGCGTGGATGTAGTCGGCCAGCGCCTTGATGCCGGACAGGAAGCGCTTGGCATCGGCGGTGATGTTGCCTTCGGCGTCGCGCGGGCCGTGCCAGCAATCGTCGATCACCACGTACTGGTAGCCGGCATCCTTCATGCCGGAACTGACCATCGCATCGGCGGCGGCGCGGATGGTCTGCTCGTCGATGTTGCAGCCGAAATGGTTCCACGAGTTCCAGCCCATCGGCGGAGTGAGCGCCAACCCGTTCGGTTGCCGTGGTGGCAGCGGCGGTTGCCCCCCGGCGTAAGCGGGTGATGTGGCGCAGGCGAGCCACGACAACAGCATGAAACCCGACAGGACCATCCAGCGCATCGACTTCTCCCCGGCATGTGGAAACGTGCGGAACAACGCATCCGGCGGATTTCGCGGCGTGCGCAGCCGAAGTCGGAATAATGTCCGACAATTTGTCAATTCTGCGATGATCTGGCCGTCCATACAACATTGCTTTGCAGCACGAAGGGGTGCGGCGACGCCGGCGGTGGCGGCGATGGGCATGGCTATACTCGTGCTCCGTTGCCCGCGCGATGCGGGCTGGCCAGCCGGGCGCCGCATGGGTCGCAAGCCGCACATTCCGTCGTTGCATGGCCGCGTGGTGGTGATCACCCGGCCGGCCGGCACTGCCGCCGCGCTGGCGCGGCGTGTGCGTGCCGGCGCTGGCGTGCCGCTGCTGTTGCCGGGCCTGTCGTTGCGCGCGATCGACGATCCGCAACTGCCTGCGCAGATGCGCGCCGCGTTGAAGGACGACTGCCTGCTGTTCACCAGCCCTGCCGCCGTGCGCTTCGCTGCCGCGCTGTCGTCCTTGCGCAGCAGGGCCACGGTGTTCGCGGTGGGACAGGGCACGGCACAGGCGCTGCGCCGCCATGGCGTGCCGGCGCAAGCCCCGTCGCGGCAGGACAGCGAGGGCCTGCTCGACCTGCCTGCGCTGCAGGAGCTGCACGGCAAGCGCGTGACCTTGATCGGTGCGCCTGGTGGTCGCGGCCTGTTGCGCGAGCAACTGGTTGTGCGAGGGGCGCAGTTGCGCGAGCTGCATGTGTACCAGCGCGTGCCGCCGCGATTGGACCGGCGGCATGTCGAGGCGGTGCAGGCGCTGCCGCGTTCGGCGCGCGTGCTGGTTTCCAGCGCCGAGGCCTTGCACAACCTGTCGCAGCGGTTGCCGGCATCGGCATGGACGCGTTTGCGCACGGCGGTGGCCGTGGTCAGCAGCGGGCGACTGGCGCAGGCGACGCATGCAGCGGGTTTCGCGCGCATCGTGCAGGCGGAGTCCGCACTCGCCGCCGATCTGCTCGATGCCGCGGCACGGCGCTGACCGTTTCACGAGCTTGCAACGAACGCCCGCAGCCTGCCTGTTAGCATGCGGGCATGAACGAAAACGACTCCACGCAGTCCTCCGCGCCGCTCACTGCGCAGCGCCCCGGCAAATCCGCGCCGCGTGATGCCGCGCCGCGCGGCGGCAGCATCGCGCTGGCCTTGTTGCTGGCCTTGCTCGCCCTGCTGGCTTCCGGCTACGTGGGCTGGCGGCAGTGGCAGCAGCGCCAGTCCCGCGTCGCCGATGCGCATGCGCTGGATGCCATGCAGCAGCGGGTGGCCGCGCTGGAATCCGCGCTGGCCAGCGGCAGCGGCGGTCGCGCCAACCTTGCGCAACGACTGGATGCCTCCGACCAGCTCGACCGCGCCCTGCAGGCCGCGCAGCAGGCGCAGGGCGATCGCCTGCGCGAGCTGGAAGCGGCGGTGGGCAAGCTCTCCGAAAGCACGCTCTCCGCGCACGACGGCACCCTGCTCGACGAAACCGAATCGCTGTTGCGCATGGCCAGGGAGCGCTACGAGCTGTTCCACGACGCGCAAGGCGCGGCCGCCGCCTATGCGCTGGCCGCGCAGACCCTGGCGGCGGTGAATGACGGTGCGTTCGCCGGCCTGCGCCAGAACGTCGATGCCGAACGGCTGGCCTTGCTCGCCAGCCAGCCGACCGCCCAGGCCGATGCATCGGCAAAGCTCACCGCCTTGCGCGATGCCGTTCCCGGCCTGCCGCTGAAACCGCTGGACACGCCGGCGAGCGCGGCGTCGACCGGCGCGTGGACGCGCGTGGCCAACGCGCTGACCGGCGTGCTCAGCGTGCAGCGCGACGACGGCGCGCCGCTGGCGGTGGCCGATGCGCGCTTCGCGCGCGAGCTGGTGGCGCTGGATCTCGCGCAGGCGCAGGCCGCGCTGCTGGCGCACGATCCCAGGGCCTACGCGTCCGCGCTGCAGCGTGCCGACGCCGGGCTTGCCGGCCAGTTCGATGGCAGCGCCGATGCCGTGCGGCAGGCACGCGGCACGCTGAAGCAACTCGCCGCGGCCGTGCCGAACGACACGAGCGTGCAGCTTGGCGCGGCGCTGGCCGAACTGCGCAACCTGCGCGCGGTGCACGCGTTGTCGAACAGCCCCGCACCTGCGGCCAGCACGTCCGCGCCGGCGCACGCTGCGGGGGCCGTGCGATGAACCTGTGGCGCTGGATCCTGCTGCTGGTGGTCGTCGCCGCGCTGGCCGCGTTCGGCTGGCACTGGGTGGCGGTCGATCCCGGCTACGTGCTGGTGCGCCTGCGCGGCTGGCGCGTGCAGACCACGGTGGTCGCCGCCGTGCTCATCCTGCTGCTGGCCTGGGCCGTGCTCGTCGCGGCATGGCGGCTGCTGCGCTGGCCGTTCGGCGCGCTGTCGCGGCGGCATCGCCGGCTGAGCCGCAAGCGGCTGGGCGAGGGCCTGATCGCGCTGATGGAGGGCCGCCATGGCGATGCCGAGCGCGACTTGAACCGTGCCTCGCGACTGGGCTCGCTGCGCGGCGTGGCCTTGCTCGCCTCGGCCGAGGCGGCGTCGCGACGCGGCGAGCATGCGCGCGGGCTGGAAATCCTGGCCGAAGCCTCGCAGGCCGCGCCGCAGGCCGCGCGCGTGCTGCGTGCACGCATGCTGCGTCGCGACGGCAAGGCGGGCGAGGCCGTGGCCCTGCTCGCACCGGATGCCGACAAGGCCGCGCTGCCGCCCGGCGGCTGGCGCGAACTCGCGCTCTCCGCGCTGGCCGCGGGCGATGTGCGCCGCGCCCTGGCGGCACTCGATCCCCTGCAGAAAAGCGGCGCACTGGGCACCCGCGGCTACGCCATGCTGGAAGCCAGGGTGCTCGCCGCCGCCATCGACGCCGCGCCCGACGGCGCCGCGCTCAACACGCTGTGGTCGCAATTGCCCAAGACCCAGCGCCGCGCCACCGCCGCGGTCGATGCCTACGCGCGCCGCGCCGCCGGCTTCGGCCTGGTGCTGCCGGCGATGGACGAACTCGAATCCGCGCTGCGCCGCGAATGGTCGCCGGAACTGGTGGAAGCCTATGGCGTGCTCGCCGGCGGCGACCTGGCCGCGCGCCTCGGTCGCGTCGAAGGCTGGCTGTCCGACCATCCCAACGATCCCGTCCTGCTGCTCGCCGCCGGCCGCATCTGCGTGCGCTCCAGGCTCTGGGGCAAGGCGCGCCAATACCTCGGGCGTTCGCTGGCGCTGGAGCCGGGCAGCGGCGCATGGGAGGCGCTGGGCGATGCGCATGCCGGCCAGGGCGACGCCGGGGAGGCGCAGCGCTGCTACCGCAACGCGCTGGCGATGGCCCGCGGCGAGCGCGTGCAGTTCACGTCTCCGGCCAGGGCCGGCGTGATCGACACCAGCGCCATCGCGGTCGAGGAACGCGATGAGCATGGCGTGCCCAGGCTGCGCAGCTAGGCCTTCCTGACGCCGTCCCGCGGTACGCCGGCGCCGGGTGGCGGAGGATCGCCCGGGTGGTCGCGCCGCCGGATTTGCGGCTTTCCCGCCATTCGCGGCAGGCAGCTCGAGGTGCGGGGCTTTTCCTTGCACTTCCGGTCGTTTGGGTGCATAGAGGCCCTCGGGCCTCTCCGATGTACCTTCCGTGCCCCGCCGGTCACGGCCCGGGCTGGCATCAACTGTCTGGAGCGACCATGGCTACCGCGATCCTCGAGAAGCTTGCTTCTGCCCCCCGTTATCCCACCCTGCGCGTCACCGAGAGCGCGGATGCCGCCGTGCACTGGTGCCACATGCATGCCGACCTGGCCGCCTCGCCCGGCCGCGCCTGCTTCAAGCCGGCCCTGGTCGCCGACATCCTGCAATACCAGAACGTCCTGGGCGACCGCCTGCGCCGCGAACGCATGTTCGGCGAAGCCGGGTTGCGCCATGTGGTGCTCGCCTCCGACTGCGATGCGTTCAACCTCGGCGGCGACCTGGAGTACTTCTGTGAGGCGATCCGCCAGCAGAACCGTCCCGCCCTGCTGACCTACGCGCGGCAGTGCGTGCGTGGCGTGCACGCCTTCCATGCCGGGCTCGATGCCGACGTGCACAGCATCGCGCTGGTGCAGGGCGATGCCCTGGGCGGCGGCTTCGAAGCCGCGTTGAGCTGCCACACCATCGTGGCGGAAGAAGGCGTCGGCATGGGATTGCCGGAGGTGCTGTTCGACCTGTTCCCGGGGATGGGCGCCTACTCCTTCCTGTGCAAGCGCATCCCGCCGCTGCAGGCCGAGCGGCTGATGCTGGGCGGCGACATCCTGTCCAGCGAAGAGCTCTACAAGATGGGGCTGGTGGACGTGCTGGCCCCGCGCGGGCAGGGCGTGCAGGCGGTCGAGGAAGTCATCCGCGGCAACCGCCGCATCCCGCATGCGCGCATGGCCATGCATCGGGTACGGGCGCTGGCGCAACCGGTGACGCTGGAGGAGATGATGGCGATCACCGAGATCTGGGTGGATACCGCGCTGCAGCTCGGCGAGAAGTCGCTGCGGACCATGGAGCGGCTGGTGCGCGCGCAGTACCGCCGGCACGGTGAACCGTCCGCCGCGCAGGCCTGATCATGGCGCCAATGGACTGTCCTCGCGCGCGGGTATCCAGCTCCCGCGCGTCTGCAGCACCTGCTCGCCGTCGTGCAGGCGCTGCGCCAGGCTTTCGCAGTGGCGCTGCCAGTCGCGTTCGAGCTCGAAGACGGTCATCCGCATCAGGCCGCCGCTCAACTCGGCGCACTGCACCAGGCCAAGATTGCCGGCGATCCCCTTCATGGCATGGGCGTGATCGCGGAAGCGTTCCCAGTCGGCTTCCGCTCCGGCCTGGCGCATCTTTGCCAGCGCCACCCGCGCATCGGCGATGCACTGGCCGATGAAGTCGGCTTCGAACGCCTTGCCCATGCCGAGCGCCGCGAATTCGTCCAGCACGGAGGTGTCCAGCACCTGCCCGGCGGAGGCGTGCACGACGGGGTGGGGGCTTTCCGGCTCCTCGCTGCCTGCGCCCGTGAGGATCGCCGCGATGGCATCGAGCAGCCTGACGGCGACGAACGGCTTGGTGATGAACGCGCGTGCGCCGGCCTCGCGGCACACCCGCGCCGATTCGGGGGTGGCGTCGGCGCTGATGATCACCACCGGGGTACGGCCGCGCGTGCCGGCTTCCATCACGCGCAGCTGACGCAGCAGGTCGATGCCGCTCAACGAGGGCATGTGCAGGTCCAGCAGCGCCAGGTCGAATCCGCCGCCGGCCAGCGCGTCCAGCGCGGCTTCGCCGTCCCCCACCGTCATCACCCGGTGCCCGGCCTTCTGCAGCACGCCCTGCAGGAGCAGGCGGTTGGCGGCATGGTCGTCGGCGACCAGGACGCGCGCCGACTTGATCCGCGCACGATGGCGCGAGAACGGATCGGCGAACGCGATGATGTTGTGCGCGGTCGGCGCTGGCGGTATGCGCGCGTCCGCGGCTTGCGGCTTGCCGGCGGCGCGCGCGCGCGCGGGTTCGACGGCGGACTCGAACGGCAGCTCGACCCAGAAGCGGCTGCCGACGTTCTCGCTGCTTTCGAACCCGATCGAGCCGCCCATGGCCTCGGTCAGGCCCTTGGCGATGGTGGTGCCCAGCCCGCTGCCCTGGTGCTTGCGGGCAAGGCTGCTGTCGACCTGTTCGAAGGCCTCGAACAGCTTCGCGCGCGCCGACGCGGGGATGCCGATGCCCGTATCCGAAACCGTGAAGCGCAGGCGCACCTGGCCCGCACCGCCTTCGGCCGATTTCGCCACCGTCATGCGGACTTCGCCCGATGCGGTGAACTTGATCGCGTTGCTCAGCAGGTTCACCAGCACCTGCTGCAGGTGGTGCGGATCGCCGCGCAGTTGCTCCGGCACTTCCGGCAATACCGTCACCGCGTAGTCCAGCCGCTTCGAACGCGCCTCGGGGCGCAGCATCAGGTTGATCTGCTCCAGCAGGGCATTGAGGTTGAAGGTCTCCTGCTTCAGCCGCAGCTTGCCGGCCTCGATCGCCGAGATGTCCAGCACGTCCTCCACCAGCGCCAGCAGCGAGCGGCTGGCGGCCTGGATGGTTTCCAGGTAGCCGCGCTGCTCGGTATCCAGCCGGGTGCTCGCCAGCAGCTCCGACATGCCCGACAGCCCGTTCAGCGGCGTGCGGAACTCGTGGCTCATGTTGGCGAGGAAGCGGCTCTTGGCCAGGTTGGCGCGGCGGGCCTCCTCGATCGCGGCGGTCAGCGCCCTGAGCAGGGAGGCGAAGTACAGGGGGACCGCGATCAGGCCCAGCAGCAGGCCCCAGGACAGGTAGCGGTTCTGCAGCCAGTAGGGCGTGAACGTCATCATCGCCGCGAACGACAGCGCGGCCAGTGCGGTGGAGGCGTACAGGTAGCGCGGTCCGTAGCGCATGCCGTTGCCGATCGTGACCCACAGGTAGGCCGCGTACAGCGGGGACGCCGGTTCGCCCTGCAGCAGCATGACCCCGCCGATCGCCGCGTAGTCGGCCAGCATCCCCAGCCAGCGCCGTGCCCGCGAGGGCTGCGGCGCAACGAGGATGGCGGCCAGCAGGCCGATCGACAGCGCCAGCTCGCCGAGCAGGATCAGCCAGGTCGAGAACAGCGCCGGGCTGCGGTCGCCCCAGTCGACCTTCCAGCCGAGGTAGAGGGAGAACAGCAGGGTGATCGCGATGCGCACGAACACCTGCGCATGCTCGCTGTCCGCGCGGCCATGCAGCCGCCGGCGCATCCAGGCCAGCGCCGGATGCATGCGTTCAACGCCAGTCGCGACGGAGCGGAACATGGGAGTAGCGCTCGCAGATGCCATGCAGCCGCGGCAGGTTGTCCATCAGGGCGCGCACGCAGGCCGGGTCCAGCATGGCGCCGCTCTGCGTGTCGACGAATTCGAGCGAACGCTCGATGCTCCAGGCTTCCTTGTACGGGCGTGGCGAGAGCAGGGCGTCCAGCACGTCGGCCGTGGTCGTCACCCGCGCCTCGATCGGGATCTCCTCGCCCGCCAGCCCGTCGGGATAGCCCTTGCCGTTCCAGTGCTCGTGGTGGCGCAGCGCGATCTGCGCCCCGGTCTGGATGAAGCGGTTCTGGCTGTCCTGCAGCAGCTCGTAGCCGATGCGCGGGTGCTGCTGCATGTGCAGGCGCTCCTCCGCGTTCAACGGGCCCGGCTTCATCAGGATCGCGTCGGGGATGGCGATCTTGCCGATGTCGTGCAGCGGCGCAGCCAGCTCGATCGTGCGGGCCTGCTCCTCCGGCAGCCCCATGCCCTCGGCGATCAGCCCGGCGATGTGGGACATGCGCTCGAGGTAGGCGCTGGTGCCGGCGTCGCGGAGTTCGATGGCGCGCGCAAGCCGCGACAGCGTCTCGCGCTCGCGCTCCTCGACCTCGTGCATGCTGGCCAGCAGCCGCTGCTCCAGCGACAGCGAGCGTTGCTTGATCGACTCCGACTGCTGGCGCAACTGCAGCAGGTTGCGGCAACGCGCGCGCAGTTCGCGCGGGTGGACCGGCTTGACCAGGAAATCGATCACGCCGGCATCCAGTGCCGCCTGCCGTATCGGCTCGTCGCCCACCACGGTGACCAGCACGATGGGCACGTCCCGGTTGCGCAGCGGCTTGCGGAAGGCCTTGGCCAGTTCCAGGCCGTCCATGCCCGGCATGCGGTAGTCCAGCAGCAGCAGGTCCGGCCGGTTGCCCTCGCACCAGTCCAGCGCCTCCTGGGGTACGCCGAAATCATGCACGACGAGCTGCGGCCCGATGCCCTGCACGATATGCCGGAGCATCGTGCGTGCCGAAGCCTGATCGTCGACGATCACGACATCCATGCAATCCTCCTCTCAGCCAGAACGCAGGAATGCGCGATTTTCCGCATCCTCCCCGCAATCCGGCGCCTTGGCAAGGGGCGGTCCATGAGTCTGGACGCCCATGAAAGCGGTGGCGATCCGGCCATGGCGCTGCCTCCGTTCGGGGTGAGGCGCGCCGCCGGCCGGGTTCCCGGGCATCGGCAACTCAGGCGGCCGGTTGCAGGTCCTTGGTGAGGAAGATGCGGCTGGTTCCCGGCGGGTCGCAGGGAATCGCCCCGAACTCGCGCCAGCCTTGTTTCCGGTAGAACTCCGGGGCCTGGAAGCTGATCGTGTAGAGCACGGCGCTGCGGCAGCCGCGCCGCCGGCCTTCCTGCTCGGCCAGCCGGAGCATCCGGCTGCCGAGGCCGGATCCGCGCAGCGCTTCCGGCAGGAAGAACACGTCGAGGAAGAGCAGGCCCAGGGAAGTGCGGCCGGTGATCCCGCCCAGGGTCCGGCCGGTCAGGGGATCCCTGGCCAGCACGGCGAGCGGGCGCCGGTCGGCGATGCCGCAGGCCTCGGCATTGAACTGGTCAAGGCCATTCGAGACCACGGCGAGATCCGTGGCATCCGGTGCATCGGTGACGATGATGTCGGGCAGGTTCATGGGGTCTGGCAGTCGACCGGTCGGGTGATGGTGTTCGGCATGGCCGAGGCGATTTACAGCGGCGTGAGGTTGGCGTAGGCCGCCACCAGCCATTTGCTGCCCGCGTCTTCGAAGTTCACCTGCAGCCGCGTGTGCGCACCGCTGCCTTCGGCACTGACCACCACGCCTTCGCCGAAGCTGGGATGGCTGACGCGCTGGCCGAGTTTCACGGGCGGCTCTTCCTGCAGGGGCGGGTGGTCGACGTGGCGGCCGGCGCCGGCGTAGAGCGGGCGCGTGACCTGCACGCGGGGGCGCACCTCGTCCACCAGCGCGGCCGGAATCTCCGCGAGGAAGCGCGAGGGGCGCGCCAGCATCTCGGTGCCGTGCATGCGGCGCGATTCGGCGTAGCTGATGACCAGGCGCTCGCGGGCGCGGGTGATGCCCACGTAGGCGAGGCGGCGCTCCTCCTCCAGCCGGCCCTCGTCCTCGGTGGAACGCTGGCTGGGGAACAGGCCTTCCTCCAGCCCCACCAGGAACACCAGCGGGAACTCCAGGCCCTTGGCGGAGTGCAGCGTCATCAGCTGCACGCAGTCGTCCCAGGCCTCGCCCTGGCCTTCGCCTGCCTCCAGCGCGGCGTGCGAGAGGAAGGCGGACAACTCGTCCAGGCCGGCGTCGATGTCTTCCTGAGTGCGCTCGAAGCGGCTGGCCACGTTGACCAGTTCGTCGAGGTTCTCGATGCGCGCCTCGCCGTTGCCGCGGCTGTCCTTTTCGTAGTGGTCGCGCAGGCCGGTGTGGACGAGCACGTGGTCGATCCGTTCGGCGAGGGGCAGCGCATCGCTGCTCCCCACTCCCTCCGGGAGAGGGAGTGGGGGTGAGGGTTCGGGCGAAGTGGAGGCGTTCGGCAAGTCCGAACCCTCACCCCAACCCCTCTCCCGGGGGGAGGGGGGCTTGAAGTCACGGCTCATCCCGTCGATCAGCGCGAGAAAGTTCTTCACGGCGTTCTTCGCGCGCCCCGCCAGTTCGCTGCCCGCGAGCTCGGCGAGGGCAGCCTCCCACAGCGAGTTGCCGTCGTGGCGGGCGCGGCGGCGCAGCACGTCCAGCGTGCGGTCGCCGATGCCGCGCGGGGGCGTGTTCACGGCGCGCTCGAACGAGGCGTCGTCGTGGCGGCTGGCGGTGAGGCGCAGGTAGGCCAGCGCGTCCTTGATCTCGGCGCGCTCGAAGAAGCGCTGGCCGCCGTAGACGCGGTAGGGGATGCTGCGCTGGGTGAGCTGTTCCTCGAAGTTGCGCGACTGCGCGTTGGAGCGGTAGAGGATGGCGCAGTCGCGCGCGTTGCCGTGTTCGGCGACGTATTCGCGGATGCGCTCGATCACGAAGCGCGCCTCGTCCTGCTCGTTGTACGCGGCGTACAGCGCGATGCGCTCGCCTTCGCCGCCCGCCGTCCACAGCTCCTTGCCGAGGCGGCCGCCGTTGCGCGCGATCACGCTGTTGGCGGCCTTGAGGATGGTGGCGGTGGAGCGGTAGTTCTGTTCCAGCTTGATCGTGCGCGCACCGGGGAAGTCGCGCAGGAACTGCTGCATGTTCTCCACCCTGGCGCCGCGCCAGCCGTAGATGCTCTGGTCGTCGTCGCCCACGGCGAAAACGGCGGCGGGATTCGGGATGACCAGACATTCGTCTGTTGAGAGCCGGGATTCGGGATTGGGCAGGGCGCCGGGTAACTCGGCGTGGCCAGCTTTTCCGAATCCCGAATCCCGAATCCCGAATCCCGTGCTCGCGCCGGCAAGCACGCGGATCCACGCGTACTGCAGTGCATTGGTGTCCTGGAACTCGTCGACCAGCAGGTGGCGCCAACGGTTCTGGTAATGCTCCAGCACGGCGGGGTTCTTCAGCCACAGCTCGTGCGCGCGCAGCAGCAGTTCGGCGAAGTCCACCAGGCCGGCGCGGCGGCAGGCATCCTCGTAGGCCTGGTAGATGCGCACCAGCGTCGCGGTGACCGGATGGTCGCGATGCTCGATGGCGTCGGGGCGCTTGCCCTCGTCCTTCCAGCCGTTGATCGTCCAGGTGGCCTGGCGTGGCGGGAAGCGCGCCTCGTCCAGGCCCAGGCCGGCGACCACGCGCTTCACCAGCCGTTGCTGGTCGTCGGCGTCGAGGATCTGGAAACCTTCCGGCAGCCCGGCCTCGCGCCAATGGCGGCGCAGCAGGCGGTGGGCGATGCCGTGGAAGGTGCCCACGGTGAGCCCTTGCGTGCCGCCGGGGATCAGCGATTCCAGGCGCGAGCGCATCTCGCCCGCGGCCTTGTTGGTGAAGGTGACGGCGAGGATCGCCCACGGCGGCACGCGCTCCACCTGGGTGAGCCAGCCGATGCGGCGGGTGAGCACGCTGGTCTTGCCGGAGCCGGCGCCAGCGAGGACGAGGTAGGGGCCGGGCGGTGCGCAAACGGCTTCGCGTTGCGCGTCGTTGAGCGAATCGATCAGGTGCGAGACATCCATCGCGCCGATTGTAACGGTTGCGGCGCTCAGCCCTTGCGGAGGATGCCGCCGAGTACCAGCAATGCGCCTACCGCAATGCCGGTGATGCCCAGCCATTGCGGAAAGGCCTTGTCGTGCGTGGCGGTGAGCTTGGCCGAGCCGAGCTGGAACAGGGTGTCGGTGGTCTGGTAGCTGCCGTGGCCGAACACCACCCACACGCCCGCCACGAGCAAGACGAGGCCGACGACGATTAGTGCGAAGCGCATGGGTTCTTCCGGTGCGGTGGGTGGTGGTGAGTATGCCGGTGATGGGCATGTGGATGAAGTGCAGGGCGACAGTCCTTCCATTGTTCGCGCTGAGCGCGAGCGGAGTCTTTGAGACTTCCGTCCGGAGCGGCTCTGAAGTCAATCCGGAGCATCGCTTCTCTGAAAAGTGCGGCCATGGATGGCCGCCCGTTTGATCTTCGTGTTCATGGAGGAACACATAAAAAAAATGGCCCCGAAGGCCAGGGGGTGCCTTCGGGGCCGGTGGAGGCGGAAGCCCAGGGGAGAGGCTCCGCGTCCGGGTGGCTGTCCAGGGAGGTGACCAGCCATGGGTGCCGTTGCGTACACCCGATGATTGAGAACGCGCCGCGGGGGAAAAGTTCTACGGCGCACGCGAAGAAAAGTCAGGATCCGTTCATTTCACGGGAAAACAACAAATGGACGTCTAATGCGCCTCGTCCCAGTTTGCGCCTGTCCCCACTTCGACCAGCAGCGGCACGGCCAGCTGCGCGGCGCCCTGCATGCGTTCGCGCACCGCTTCGCGTACCTCGTCGACCGCGTCGGCACGCACCTCGAATACCAGTTCGTCGTGCACCTGCATCAGCATGTGGGCGTCGTCGCGCTCCTTGAGCCATGTGGCCACGGCGATCATCGCCCGCTTGATGATGTCGGCCGCGCTGCCCTGCATCGGCGCGTTCACCGCGGCGCGTTCGGCGCCGGCACGGTGGGCCTGGTTGCGGGACTGCAGGTTCTCCAGGTACAGGCGGCGGCCGAAGATGGTCTCCACGTAGCCGTCGCGGTGCGCCTGCGCGCGGGTGGCTTCCATGAAGGCATGCACGCCGGGATAGCGCGCGAAGTAGCGCGCCATGTAGTCGCTGGCCTCGCCGCGGTCGATGCCGAGCTGGCGGGCGAGGCCGAACGCGCTCATGCCGTACATCAGGCCGAAATTGATCGCCTTGGCGGCGCGGCGCTGTTCCTTGCTCACTTCGTCCAGGGCGACGCCGAACACCTCGGCGGCGGTGGCGCGATGCACGTCGCCGCCTTCGTGGAAGGCCTTGAGCAGGCCTTCGTCGCCGGACAGGTGGGCCATGATGCGCAGTTCGATCTGCGAGTAGTCGGCCGCCATCACCTTCCAGCCCGGCGGCGCGATGAAGGCTTGGCGGATGCGCCGGCCTTCCTCGGTGCGCACCGGGATGTTCTGCAGATTCGGGTCGGTGGAGGAAATGCGTCCGGTGGCTACCGCGCCCTGATGGTAGCTGGTGTGCACGCGGCCGGTGCGCGGGTTCACCGTGCCGGCCAGCTTGTCGGTATACGTGGAGCGCAGCTTGGCCAGTCCGCGGTAGTCGAGGATCAGCCTGGGCAAGGCGTGTGCATCGGCGATCGCCTCGAGCGCCTCCTCATTGGTCGAGGGCTGACCGGTGGGCGTCTTGAGTTTCGCGGGCAGGCCCAGCTCGTCGAACAGGATCGCCTGCAGTTGCTTGGGCGAGTCGAGGTTGAATTCGCGTCCGGCTTCGCGGTACGCCAGTTGCTGCAGTTCCAGCATGCGCTTGCCCAGCTGCTGGCTTTGCTTGCGCAGTTCGTCCACGTCGATCAGCACGCCGCGCTGCTCCATGCCTGCCAGCACGGGTATCAGCGGGATCTCGATGTCCTCGTACACCGAACGCAGGCTGGGTACTCTCTCCAGCTGCGGCCACAGCGCGTGGTGCAGGCGCAGGGTGACGTCGGCGTCCTCGGCGGCGTAGCGGCAGGCGGTGTCCAGGTCCACCTGCGAGAACGAGATCTGCTTCGCGCCCTTGCCGGCCACTTCCTCGTACTTCACGGTGTCGTAGCCGAGGTAGCGTTTCGCCAGCGAATCCATGTCGTGGCGCGTGGCGGTCGCGTTCCACACGTAGGATTCCAGCATGGTGTCGTGGCGCACGCCCTGCACGGCGATGCCGTAGTGCGACAGGATGTTGATGTCGTACTTCGCGTGCTGGCCAAGCTTGGGGCGGCTCGCGTCCTCGAACACGGGCTTGAGCGCGGACAGCACCGCATCGCGGGGAAGCTGCGCGGGCGCGCCGGGGTAATCGTGCGCCAGCGGGATGTAGCAGGCCTTGCCCGGTTCCACCGCGAGGCTGAGGCCGACGATGTCGGCCAGCATCGGATCCAGTGCCGTGGTCTCGGTGTCGAAGGCGATCAGCGGGGCGTCGCGCAGCTTTTCCAGCCATGCGTCGAGCTGCGGTTGCGTGGTGACGAGTTCGTATTCGCCTGACGCCGCGAGGTCGAAGCCCCTCTCCCCCCGGGAGAGGGGGTGGGGTGAGGGTTCGGTGTCGCCTCGCGCTTCGGTCGCACCCTCACCCCCGGCCCCTCTCCCGGGGGGAGGGGGGAGCGGATTTTCGAGATCCTTCAGCGCTGCCTTGAATTCGTAGCGCGCGTACAGCTCACGCAGTGCATCGGTATCGGCATCGCGCATCGCGAGGTCAGCAGGCTTCTGATCCAGCGCCACATCGGTCTTGATCGTCACCAGCGCACGCGACAGCGGCAGCTGCGGCAGGGCTTCGCGCAGGCTCTCGCCGATCTTGCCGCCGACCTTGTCCGCATTCGTGATCACGCCGTCCAGCGAGCCATATTCGGCGATCCATTTCGCGGCGGTCTTGGGGCCGCACTTGGGCACGCCGGGCACGTTGTCCACGCTGTCGCCGACCAGGGTGAGGTAGTCGACGATGCGTTCCGGCGGCACGCCGAATTTTTCCTCGACGCCGGCGCGGTCCATCGTGGTGTTGGTCATGGTGTTGACCAGGGTGACGCCGGGGCCGACCAGTTGCGCCATGTCCTTGTCGCCGGTGGAGATCTCCACCTCGATGCCGGCCTGCTGCGCCTGCACGGCGAGCGTGCCGATCACGTCGTCGGCTTCCACGCCGCCCACGCGCAGGATCGGGAAGCCCAGCGCGCCCACGATCGCCAGCATCGGCTCGACCTGCGCGCGCAGGTCGGCCGGCATCGGCGGACGGTTCGCCTTGTAGTGCTCGTACATCTCGTCGCGGAAGGTGGGGCCGGAGGCGTCGCTGACGAAGGCGACGTAGTCGGGCCTGGCCTTCAGCGTGGAGCGCAGCATGTTGACCACGCCGAACAGCGCGCCGGTGGGTTCGCCCTGCGCGTTGGTCAGCGGCGGCAGCGCGTGGAAGGCGCGGTAGAGATACGAGGATCCGTCGATCAGGATGAGCTTGGGCATGCGCGCATTCTTGCATGTGGCGCGTGCGGGCGCGGTTCACGGGAAGGCAGTGGTCGCGCTGTTATGCTTCGTGCCTCTTTCGAGGTTGCTGCCATGAAAACCGCCACCTGCCTGCTTGCTATCTCTGCCTTCGTCGCGCTGCCGGTCTGGGCGCAATCCACCAGCAGCCAGTCGCCGCAGTTCGCCCCGGTACCGCCGCCGCCGGGCATGAACGATCCGGGCGTGAAGGCGGTGGCGCCGCCTGCCCAGCCCGCGCCGTCGAGTACCAGCGGCAGCACGCCGGCCGAAG
Organism: Rhodanobacter sp. DHB23; assembly: GCF_014842975.1. Classification (GTDB taxonomy): domain Bacteria; phylum Pseudomonadota; class Gammaproteobacteria; order Xanthomonadales; family Rhodanobacteraceae; genus Rhodanobacter_A. The sequence goes on from NZ_JACYXK010000022.1 coordinate 47,411, forward strand.
TCACCGCCACCCCGGTTCCCGGCAAGCCGATTCCCCTGCCTGCGATGCCGGGCGACAAGGGCGCGCCGAAGATGGCCAGGGGCGATTCGCCGGCGGACGATGTCAGCGTGCGCACCGAGGGCGATGCGGTGTACCAGGAATACCGCCGGGGTGGCCGCGTCTACATGGTGGTGGTCACGCAGAAGAGCGGTCTGTCCTATACCTACATGGTGGACAGCGACGGCACGATGCGCGCCACCGATGGCGCGCCGCCGGTGCGGCCGGTGATGTACAAGATCCTGGAGTGGGGCAAGAGCAAGCCGGCCGAGTCCGGGGACGAGTCCCAGGACAGCGGCTCGCAGGACGGCGCGCATTGATGCGTCGTGCGGGTGAGCGGAATGGCTCTCCCGCGTCCTCCTTTCCTGCTGGGAAGAGGGGCTGGCGATAGGGGGTTTGAAGGCGGCTTCGCCGCCTTCAGTGATGGAGTGCCAAATTTGTTTCAGGCACTTTCAGTGCCTGAAATGCCGCATCCCGGTGAACACCATCGCCATGCCGTGTTCGTCGGCGGCGGCGATCACCTCGGCGTCGCGCATCGAGCCGCCGGGCTGGATCACCGCGGCGATGCCCGCCGCCGCCGCGGCATCGATGCCGTCGCGGAACGGGAAGAAGGCGTCGCTCGCCATCACCGAGCCGCGCACCTCCAGTTTTTCGTCGGCGGCCTTGATGCCGGCGATCTTCGCGCTGTACACGCGGCTCATCTGCCCGGCGCCGATGCCGATGGTCTGGCGGTCCTTCGCATAGACGATGGCATTGGACTTCACGAACTTCGCCACCTTCCACGCGAAGATCAGGTCGTCGATCTGCGCGGGCGTGGGCGCCACCCTGGTCACGACCTTCAGGTCCTCGGCCTTCACCATGCCGGTGTCGGCGCCCTGGATCAGCAGGCCGGAGCCCACGCGCTTGACGTTGTTGCCGGGGTGCGCGGCGACCAGGTCGGTGCCCGGCGGCACCGGGATTTCCAGCACGCGCACATTGCCTTTCCTGGCGAACGCCTTCAGCGCATCGTCGCTGTACGCGGGCGCCAGCACCACCTCGACGAACTGCCGCGACACGATGGCCTGCGCGGTGGCGCCGTCGAGCTCGCGGTTGAACGCGATGATGCCGCCGAAGGCCGAGGTGGGGTCGGTCTGGTAGGCGAGGTCGTAGGCCTTGCCGATGCCGTCCAGGCTCACCGCCACGCCGCAGGGGTTGGCGTGCTTGACGATCACGCAGGCGGGCTTGGTGAAGCTGCGCACGCACTCCCACGCGGCGTCGGCATCGGCGATGTTGTTGAACGAGAGCTCCTTGCCCTGCAATTGCACGAAGGTGGCCAGCGTGCCCGGCGCGGGGTACAGGTCGCGATAGAAAGCGGCGGCCTGGTGCGGGTTCTCGCCGTAGCGCAGGTCCATCACCTTGACGAAGCGACCGTTGGCCTGTGCGGGGAAGGCCTCGTGGCCGGCGATGGCCTCCTGCGCTTCGTCCAGCTTGAGGCCCGAGAGGTAGTCGCTGATCGCGCCGTCGTAGTTGGCCACGTTGTTGAACGCGGCGACCGACAGCTGGAAGCGCGTGGCGCGCGAAAGCCCGCCGTGCTGCTCGATCTCGGCGAGCGCGGCCGCGTACTGGTCCGGGGAGGTGAGCACGCCCACGTCGTTCCAGTTCTTTGCCGCCGAGCGCAGCATCGCCGGGCCACCGATGTCGATGTTCTCGATGGCGTCCTCCAGCGTGCAGCCCGGCCTGGCGACGGTGGCCTCGAACGGGTAGAGGTTGAGCACCAGCAGGTCGATGGGCTGGATGCCCAGCTCCGCCATCACCGCGTCGTCGGTGCCACGCCGGCCGAGCAGGCCGCCGTGCACCTTGGGGTGCAGGGTCTTCACGCGGCCGTCCATGATCTCGGGGAAGCCGGTGACGTCGCTGACGTCCTTCACCGCGATGCCGGCGTCGCGCAGCGCCTTTGCACTGCCGCCGGTGGAGAGCAGCTCCACGCCCCGGGCGGCGAGGCGTTGGCCCAGCTCGATCAGGCCGGTCTTGTCGGAAACGCTGAGCAGGGCGCGGCGGACGGGGACGACGGCGGGGGCGGGCATGGCGGCTTCCTGACGGGAAAGCCGCGAATTATAGCCCAGTCGGCGGCGCGGCCGTCTTTTGGACGGCCAAACGCGGCGGATTACAGCAGGCCGTGCGCGGCCAGCTTCTTGCGCAGGGTGGCGCGGTTGATGCCCAGCGCCACGGCGGCGCGGCTCTGGTTGCCGTCATGGAACGCCAGGACCTCGCGCAGCAGCGGGCCTTCCACCTCGTGGATCACCAGCGCGTGCAGGCCTTCGCCGCAGTCCGCGTCGCCGAGGTCGGCGAGGTAGCGGCGCACGGTGCGGCTGACGCATTCGCCAAGCGCACTCTGCGACGCGACCGGGCGGTTGGCCTCGGCGGTTGGCAATCTCACGGCGTTCACTGACATTTCCCTCGGCGCGTCTCGTGCGGCTGCGTGGGCCGCTGTTCTGATGGTCCTGCGCGACCGCATCGGCGATCGTCCCGTGCATGCTGCTGGCGGTGCGCGGGACGGGTGAGTCTACCCGTGTGGGTCGCGGATTTTAAGTGCCGCGTCTGTCCGGCGCGTATCGCAGGCAGCCTGCGGCGCGCTATTCGAAATCGAACTGGTAGGCAACCGCCGCCTCGCCGGGATCCTGCACTTCCAGCAGCAATGCCGTGGTGGCGCCGGGCGCGAGCCCGTGGCTCAGCACGACGGGATCGTCGAGATAGTCGGTGGGCAGCAGGCGGCGCATCGACAGCCGATGGCCCTGTGCATCCGACAGGGTGACCACCACCACCGGCCAGGGCTGGGCGAACGCCGCGTCGTTGCGCAGACTGAGGCTGATCATCAGCGCATTCGCGGCGTTCGGATGCGTTTCGACGTTGCTGGCGAGCAGGCGCAACTGCTTCGGCGCGGCGACCAGCGGCAGGCGGCAGCCCAGCGCGTCGCAGGCGCCGCGCAGCAAGCCGCCGGCGAGCGGGGTACGGACCAGGTCGTCGCGATCGATCCACGCCACTTCGCCGGCGAGTGCGATGGCCAGCGCGACGCAGACCAGTACCCAGGGCCAACGCCGTTGCCGGTCGGCATCGCGTGCCGCACGGGGCCTGCGTCCGGTTCGCGGCGGCTTGTGCTTGCGCGATTTCATCGCGAAGCGTGGCGCGAATACCAGTTGCGAGAAGTCTTCCGCCGCCGCGGCAGGCGCCGCTTCCGCCACCACGACAGGTTCGGGTGCGGGGCGTTGCGGGCGATACACCACCAGCTCGATGCGCGGCGGCGCCAGCGCCTGCTCGTTCAGCGGCATTTCCCGGAACGGCTCCGGCGGCAACTGTTCGCTGAGCGTGGCGAGGCTGTCGAAGCCGGCGCCGCAATGCCCGCACAACACGTAGCCGTGCGCCTGCACCAGCGCTTGCGCGCCGAGCGAGAATACGGACAGGCACTCAGGACATTGCGCGTACATGCGGTGCGTCGCGTTGAACGAGCCGCAAGCTTAGCAGGGGATGTGCGGGAGCCAGTTCACTCTCCCTGCGGGCCGCATGGATATGGCGGTGAACCGGCGTTTAGCCGTGGCGATGCCCGCTGATGCGCACCCAGCCGTCGTGGATGTCCACGCGCAATGCGTCGAACCATTCGGCGTAGCGCGCCAGCAGTTCGTCCTGCTGGCCGTCGAGGATGCCGGAGATCGCGAACGGTGCGCCGGGCTTCGCCGCCGCCGCGAACACCGGCGCGAGTTCGCCCAGCGGGCCGGCGAGGATGTTCGCCACGAACACGTCGGCGGCGGCCCTGGGTTCGTCACCCGGCAGGTGGACGTCGAGGCGTTCCGCCACGCCGTTGCGCCCGGCGTTGTCGCGCGAGGCGAGCAGCGCCTGCGGATCGTTGTCCACGCCGACGGCATGCGCGGCGCCGAGCTTGAGTGCGGCGATGGCGAGGATGCCCGAACCGCAGCCGTAGTCGATCACCGACTTGCCGGCGAGCTCGAGCCCGTCCAGCCATTCCAGGCACAGCGCGGTGGTGGGGTGCGTGCCACTGCCGAAGGCGAGGCCGGGATCGAGGCGCACTACCACGCATGTGTCGTCCATGGGTGGCTCGATGTTCCACGGGTAGATCCACAGCCGCCGTCCGAACGACATCGGCTGGTACTGATCCATCCACACGCGCTCCCAGTCCTGGTCTTCCACTTCGCGGAAGCCCAGCTGATCGGGCTCCAGCCACGGCAGCAGTTCGCCCAGCGCGGCGGCGAGGCCGCGTCGATCCGCGTGTTCGTCGAACAGCGCGTTCAAGGTGATCGTGGGCCACAGCGGCAGCTCGCCCACGCCCGGCTCGAAGATCGCCTGCTCGTCCGGCGTCTCCGCATCGGCGTCGCGCAGCGTGATCGACAGCGCGCCGAGATCCTCCAATGCCTCCTCGGCGCGAGGCTGCTGTTCGAGGCGGGTGGTGAGGGAGAGTTCGAGGAAGGGCATGGCGTCGGCTTCACTCCCTCTCCCCTGCGGGGAGAGGGTTGGGGTGAGGGGTGTTCTGGCGATGGAGTTTGAATGAGCGGGCTTTGTTCTGGGCCTGTCGCAAGCCCCGTCCCCTCTCCTCAATCCTCCCCCCAGAGGGGAGAGGAGGCGAACGCGAACAGCGCGGTACTCAATGACCGCCGCCGGCCTTTTCCTTCTGCTCCGCCATCCGCTTCTCGAGGTAGTGGATGTTCTGGCCGCCGTGCTGGAAGCCCACGTCGACCATGATGCGCTGCTGCAGCGGGATGTTGCACTTCACGCCCTCGATCACCGTCTCGGCGAGTGCGAGGCGCATGCGCGCGATGGCGGTGGCGCGGTCGGGGCCGTGCACGATCAGCTTGCCGATCATCGAGTCGTAGTTCGGCGGGATCTTGTAGCCGTCGTACAGGTGCGTGTCCACGCGCACGCCGGGGCCGCCGGGTGCCTCGAAACGCTTCACCGTGCCGGGGCTGGGCATGAAGGTGTCGGGATCCTCGGCATTGATGCGACATTCGATCGCATGGCCGCGGATCACGATGTCTTCCTGCTTGATCGACAACTTCTCGCCGCCTGCGATCAGCAGCTGCTCGCGCACCAGGTCCACGCCGGTGATCAGCTCGGTTACCGGGTGCTCGACCTGGATGCGCGTGTTCATCTCGATGAAGTAGAAGCGACCGTTCTCGAACAGGAACTCGAAGGTGCCGGCGCCGCGGTAGCCGATGCGGATGCAGGCGTCCACGCAGACCTTGCCGATCTCGGCGCGCAGTTCCGGCGTGATGCCGGGCGCGGGCGCTTCCTCGACCACCTTCTGGTGGCGGCGCTGCATCGAGCAGTCGCGCTCGCCGAGGTGGATGGCATTGCCCTGGCCGTCGGCCAGCACCTGGATCTCCACGTGGCGCGGGTTTTCCAGGAATTTCTCCATGTAGACCATGTCGTTGCCGAAGGCCGCCTTGGCCTCCTGCTTGGTCATCACGATGGAGTTGCCGAGGTGCGCCTCGGTGCGCACCACGCGCATGCCGCGGCCGCCGCCGCCACCGGCCGCCTTGATGATGACCGGGTAGCCGATCTCGCGGGCGATGCGCAGGTTTTCCTCGATGTCGTCGCCCAGCGGGCCGCCGGAGCCGGGCACGCAGGGCACGCCCGCGGCCTTCATCGCCTTGATCGCCTCCACCTTGTCGCCCATCAGGCGGATCACGTCGGCGGTGGGGCCGATGAAGATGAAGCCCGATTTCTCCACCTGCTCGGCGAAGTCGGCGCGCTCGGACAGGAAGCCGTAGCCCGGATGGATGGCCTGGGCGTCGGAGATTTCCGCTGCAGCGATGATGCGCGGGATGTTGAGGTAGCTCTCCGCCGACGGCGCCGGGCCGATGCAGATGGCTTCGTCGGCGAGGCCGACGTGCTTGAGGTTGCGGTCCGCGGTGGAGTGCACCGCCACGGTCTTGATGCCGAGACTGTGGCAGGCGCGCAGCACGCGCAGGGCGATTTCGCCGCGATTGGCGATGACGACTTTTTCTAGAGGCATGGGATTCGGGATTCGGGATTCGGGATTCGAAAAAGCGGGCACTGGCGTGGCATCGGTCATTCCTCGCGGGATTGAACGGAGCGGATGAGTGCGTTCAACTTGGCGAAGACGCGATCCAGCAGATCCGCTGTTTCAGGCGGAACCTTGGCGTAGTCGAGGCGCTCGGCGATATGCAATTGCGTGTCCAGTTCGGAAAGCGAGCCACGGGCAATGGAAAGGAAGCGCAGGTACTCCGGCGTCGATTTTCGCGCGACACCCTCGGCGATGTTCGAGGGTACGCTGATTGCGGCGCGACGCAGTTGGGCGGTGAGGGCGAAGCGTTCATCGTCCGGGAAGCCATGACTCAGCCGGTAAATCGCTTCGACGAGATCCATCGCATCGCGCCACACCTCAAGCTGCTGGTGTGGCCGCTTTGCCGAATCCCGAATCCCCATTCCCGAATCCCGGCTCTCAGGCAATCACGAACATCGGCTGGTCGAATTCGACCGACTGGCTGTTGTCGACCAGGATCGCCTGGATCGTGCCGGACACGTCGGCCTCGATCTGGTTGAACATCTTCATCGCCTCGATGATGCCCAGCGTGTCGCCGGCCTTCACCTGCTGGCCCACCTTGGCCAGCGCAGGGGCGCCAGGCGTGGCGGAGGCATAGAAAGTGCCGACCATCGGCGCCTTCACCACGTGGCCGGCGGGCAGGCCGCTGACGGCAGGGGCGGCTTCGACAGCGGCGACCGGTGCGGGTGCTGCCGCCACCGGCGCGGGGACCACGGCGACCGGTGCGGGCGCGGCGACGGCCACGCCGCCCTTGGGTACGCGTGACAGGCGCACCACTTCCTCGCCTTCCTTGATTTCCAGTTCGGCGAGGTTGGATTCCTCGAGCAGGTCGATCAGCTTCTTGATCTTGCGCAGATCCATGGGATGGCCTTCATGTCATGGGCCGCCTTGGGCGGCCGGAAAGGAAAAGGGGTGGTTCAGCGTGGCGCCAGCCGGGCGACGGCGGCGTCCAATGCCAGGCGGTAGCTGTCGGCGCCGAAACCGCAGATCACGCCGACCGCGATGTCGGCCAGATACGAGTGGTGCCGGAACGGTTCGCGGGCGTGCACGTTGGACAGGTGCACCTCGATCAACGGAATCGCCACCGCCGAGAACGCGTCGCGCAGCGCGATGCTGGTGTGGGTGAGTGCGCCGGCGTTGCACAGGATCATCGCCACCTGTTCGTCGCGTGCCTGGTGCACGCGGCCGATCAGCTCGTGCTCGGCATTGGACTGGAACCATGCCAGTTCATGCCCGGCGGCTTGCGCTTGCGCGGCCAGCCGGCCGTTGATGTCGGCCAGTGTGTCGCTGCCGTAGATGGTCGGCTCGCGTGCGCCCAGCAGGTTGAGATTGGGTCCGTGCAGAACCAGGATCTTGGCCACGCCATGCCTTCGACGACGTCCGGACGACCCGGAACGGGGCGCAGTGTGCGCGCTGTTGCCGATGTTGTCCAGTTCGGCGCAGATCGGCGATGTTCGATGGAGAAGCCGTGCGTCGGCGTATGTGTGGGTGTGACTCTTGCGATCATCCCAGATCGCGGAGATCAAGCGGGTGACTGTTCATGACCGCACTTTTCATTAGTCCTTGCGATCATCCGTGATCGCGAAGATCACACGGGCGGCCATCCGTGGCCGCACTTTTCACTTGGCTCTTGCGATCATCCCTGATCGCGAAGATCACATGGGCGGCCATCCATGGCCGCACTTTTTACATAAGCCATCGATCGAGCGTGGTGGCGTCCAGCGGGCCGCGGTGCGTGGCGATCACGCGCCCATCGGTGTCGATCAGCACGCTGTACGGGAGTATCTCGTCGCCATCACCCCACAACAGCGACGTGCTTGGAGACGCCATGCGGCCGAGCAGGATGGGGTAATGCACGGGATGATCGGCCAGAAAGGTACGAACACGTGCGGGATCATCCATCGCGATTCCGAGCACGATACTGCCGTTTTCGCCGAACTTGGCTTGGGCGCGATCCAGCGCGGGCAGTTCGTCCAGACAGGGTCCGCACCAGCTTGCCCAGAAATTCAGCAGCACGCGACGGCCGCGGTAATCCGCCAGGCCATGCGTGCGGCCTTGCAGGTCCGGCAATTCAAGGAGGGGTGCTGGCTCACCAACCTGTGCCACCGTCACCCCGGCCGGCACATGCGCCAGCCGGCTCTCGTGTTGCAACCAGCCGCCCAGTGTCGCGGCCAGCACCGCCGCGACCAGGATGACGAGGTTGTCGCGGCTCAATGCGCCGCCTCATCCAGCGCCCGCTCCACCAGTGCCGTGGTCAGTACCGTGGGCAGTTGGCGGCCCTCGCCACCGCCCTTCGGGAACACCACGTACAGCGGCACGCCCGGCGAGTGGTAGTGCTGCAGGAAGGCGGTGATCGCCGGATCCTCGTTGGTCCAGTCGCCCTTCATGTAGACCGCGCCGTCGCGCTTGAGCGCGTCATGGAAGGCGGCGCCATCCAGCACGGCGTGCTCGTTGGCCTTGCAGGTGATGCACCAGTCGGCGGTCATGTCCACGAACACGGGCGTGTTGGCGGCGCGCAGTTCGGCGAGCTTCGCCGGGCTGTACGGCACGGTGCCTTCTTGCGCCGTCGCGGTGTTCACCGTGGCCGGCAACTGTGCCAGCAGGTACAGCGGCGCCAGCGTGGCCAGTGCCAGCAGCGCGGTCAGTACGTGGTGCAGCGGGCTGCGGCCACGGCTGCGCTCGAACCACCACAGCGCCAGCGCCAGCAGCACCAGTGCTACCAGCAGCAGGCCCACCGCATCGGCGCCGCGCTGGTTGGCCAGCACCCAGGCCAGCCAGGCCGCCGTGAGATACATCGGGAACGCCAGCACCTGCTTCAGCGTTTCCATCCAGCGCCCGGGTTTCGGCAGCCAGCGCGCCAGCGCGGGGACATAGGCGATGGCGAGGAAGGGCAAGGCCAGGCCCACGCCCAGCATGATGAAGACCAGCAACGCGTGCACGGCCGGCGCGGCGAAGGCATAGGCCAGCGCGCCGCCCATGAAGGGGGCGGTGCAGGGGCTGGCCACCACGACGGCGAGCACGCCGGTGAAGAAGTCGCCGGCCACGCCGCCGCGATTGGCCAGCGAGCTGCCGGCGTTGCCCAGCGAGGCGCCGAACTGCACCACGCCAGACATCGACAGGCCCAGCGCGAAGATCACGCAGGCCAGCACCGCCACCAGCAGCGGCTGCTGCAACTGCGTGCCCCAGCCCAGCGCATGGCCGGCCGAACGCAACGCGAGGATACCGATACCCAGCGCCAGGAAGCTCGCCAGCACGCCGGCGGTATAGGCCAGCGCATGGAGGCGCCGGCGCGCGGGGTTCTCGCCGCTTTCCAGCAGGCTAACCGCCTTCAGCGAGAGCACCGGCAGCACGCAGGGCATCAGGTTGAGGATCAGCCCGCCGCCCAGCGCCAGCAGCAACGCGGCGAGCAGGCTGGTCTGCAGCGGGCCGGTGGGCGTGGCCGCGCCCGTGCCCGATGCGACAACGCCTTGGGCCGCCGCGCCGCCGGCGAGATCGATGATGGCGTCGCGCGTCATCGGCGGGTAGCACACGCCGCCGTCCTTGCAGCCGAGGAAGCTTGCTTCCAGCGTCACTTGCCGGCGGCCCGCGGTGTTGCCTTCGATCGCGACGGGCAGTTCGAGATCGCCGAAGTACACCGTCACCGTGCCGAACTGCGCATCCGGATGCTGCACGCCACCCGCCGGCCACGCGGGTGCGCCGAGCTTCAGGCCATCGGCATCCTTCAGCTTGAGCGTGATGTGGTTGCGATAGACGTAGTAGTCCTTCGGCATCGTCCAGCGCAGCAGCAGGTGCTGTGCGTCCTGTGCGAGCGCGGAGAACTGGAAGGCCTGCTCCTGCGGCAACGGCTCGGACGATGCGCTGTTTCCGCTACCGCCCAACTGCTGCAACGCATTGCCCAGGTTGTTGCCTGCAGCGGGCGTTGCGGCGGCGGCAGGCAGCGGCAGGTCGAGCTGTTCGGTATGCGGCGGATAGCAGATCTTCGGCTCCACCTCGTGGCAGCCCTGGTACTGCACGCTGAGCACGGGATGCGTGGTGCCGGGCGCCACGGTGTAGGGAATGCTGGCGTCGACGGAGTGGTGGTAGGTCTCGACCGGGCCGAGGTAGGGATCGACGTGTTTCTCGCCGGCCGGCAGTTGCGCCTCGCCCAGCGTGACGCCGGGGCCGGCGGTGAACTTCATGCGGCCACGGTAGAGGTAGTAGTCCTGCGCGATCACCCAGTGCAGCTTGAGCGTGCCTGGCGTGCCGGCATCGGCACTGAGCTTGTAGGCCTCGGTCACCGGCAGGATGTTGTCGTCCTGCGTCTGGGCGAACGCGGCGGGTGCCAGCAGGCAGCACAGGCCAAGCAGCAGGAAGGCCAGTCCGGGCAGGCGGGCGGCCACACGGCCGGTGATGAGGCGCATCGCGGTTCCAGTGGTGCAGCGGGGAAAGCCATTATGGATCATGCTGCACTGGCTTCCGTGTGCTGCGGCTTCATGTTTCTCCGGTCGCCAGCGACGGTGCCTTGCGGCGCGCGTGGATCAGGCCGGTGGTGAGCGCCGTGCCCAGCAGGATCACCGCGCAACCGCCGAGCATGCGCGCACTCACCGGCTCGCCCAACAGCAATGCCCCCCAAAGCACGCCGAAGGCCGGTATCAGGTAGGGGATCACCATGATCCGAGCCGCGCCGACCCGCGCCAGCACCTGGAAGAACAGTACGTAGGCCAGCGCCGTGCACAGCACGGCCAGCCCCGCTGCCGCCAGCCAGGCCTGCGGCGGCGGGGTCTGCGCCGGCCAGAACAGCAGGGTCGGCGGCAACAGCAGCAGCGCGGCGACCATATGGCTGCCGACCGTCACCACCAGCGGCGTCACGTGGGCCAGGCGCAGGTGCGTGTAGTGCACCACGTAGCCGTACAGCGCGGTGGCGGTCACGCCGGCGAGCAGTGCCAAACCGGCGCCCGGCCCCAGTGCGAGACTGCCTTCGGCCAGCCAGACCACACCGGCAAAGCCGACCACCAAGCCGGCACTGCGCCAGGCATCCAGCCGCTGGCCCAGCCAGAGCCAGCCGACCAGGGCGGCGAACATCGGCGTTATGCCGTCGATGATCGAAGCCAGTCCGGCTGGCAGGCTGCGCGAGGCAAAGGTGAACAGCGCGAAGGGCAGCGCCGAATTGGTCAATCCGACCACGGCGATCGGCCACCAGTGCGCGCGCCATTCGGCCCGGCGCTGGCGCGAGGCCAGCAGCGGCAGGAAGCAGAGTGCCGCGCCGATCGCGCGCAGGCCGGCCAGCGGCAGCGCGCCGAAGGCACCGGCGCCCATCCGCATGAACAGGAACGAGCCGCCCCACAGGGCGCCCAGCGACAGCAGCACGGCGTAGTCGGTCTTCTTCATCTTGATTGGGGCGGCAACGGGAGCACACAGTTTGCCGCGGTGCCACTGACAAGGGCTGTCAGCAGTCTTCGGCCGCGCCGCGCACTCAGTCCAGATAGGCCGCATGCCCATGCTCGATCGGCAGCGCGATCAGCTCGGGCAGTTCATAGGGGTGCAGTTCCAGCAGGCGCGCCTTGAGCACCTCGAAGCGTGGGGTCGTGGTCTTGATCAGCAGCAGCTCCTCGCCCTCGGCATGCACTTCCCCCTGCCAGCGATAGGTGGAAAGCACGCCCGGCAGGCGGTTGACGCAGGCAGCGAGTCGTTCTCCTACCAACGTTTCGGCCAGCTTTTGCGCGCTGGCGGCGTCAGGGCAGGTGCACAGGCACAGCAGGATGGCGGGGGTGGACATGGCGGCGACGACCGGATTGGGCGATCCACGGTAGCAGAGGCCTCTTGAAAGCCTCTCCCGCCGGATCCATCCGCCGCTCCGGGCTGGCCCCGAACCCGCCGGACCGGGCTCGTCGTCACTTGCAGTCGGGGGCCTTGAATCGCCAGAATTGGCACTCATCTTTGCCGAGTGCTAACAGCGGCCCGCGCGCCGGCCTGTCAGCCCTCGACCTTTTTCATCACCGAAGCTTGGGAGCCACCCATGAGCAAACTGCGTCCGCTGCACGACCGCGTCATCGTCAAGCGCCTGGAAGAGGAGCGCGTCTCCGCCGGCGGCATCGTCATCCCCGACAGCGCCACCGAGAAGCCCACCCGCGGCAAGGTGATCGCCGCCGGTACCGGCCGCATCCTGGAAGACGGCAACGTCCGCCCGATGTCGCTGAAGGAAGGCGACGTGGTGCTGTTCGGCAAGTACGCCGGCCAGGAAATCAAGATCGACGGCGAAGAGCTGGTCTTCCTGAAGGAAGACGACATCGTGGCGGTGATCGAGGGCTGAGCGCGCCACCCGCGCCCGCCCGTCGCCGGAAGCTTGCTCCGGCAATGCTTTCGAAACGACAGACCCCTTTCCTTATTTCAAAATTTTTGAGGCAAAAATTTTATGGCCGCTAAAGAAGTCCGCTTCGGCGAAGACGCCCGCTCGCGCATCCTCAAGGGCGTGAACACGCTCGCCAACGCCGTCAAGGTCACCCTGGGCCCGAAGGGCCGCAACGTCGTGCTGCAGAAGAGCTTCGGTGCCCCGACCGTCACCAAGGACGGCGTGTCCGTGGCGAAGGAAATCGAGCTGGCCGACGCCTACGAGAACATGGGCGCGCAGATCGTCAAGGAAGCCGCCTCGAAGACCTCCGACAATGCCGGTGACGGCACCACCACCGCCACCGTGCTGGCGCAGGCGTTCATCCGCGAGGGCATGAAGGCCGTCGCCGCCGGCATCAACCCGATGGACCTGAAGCGCGGCATCGACAAGGCCGTGATCGCCGCCGTGGCCGAGCTGAAGAGCCTCAGCAAGCCCACCGCCGACGACAAGGCGATCGCCCAGGTCGGCACCATCTCCGCCAACTCCGACAGTGCCATCGGCGACATCATCGCCACCGCGATGAAGAAGGTCGGCAAGGAAGGCGTGATCACCGTCGAGGAAGGCTCGGGCCTGGACAACGAGCTGGACGTGGTCGAAGGCATGCAGTTCGACCGCGGTTACCTGTCGCCGTACTTCATCAACAACCAGCAGAGCCAGCAGGTCGAGCTGGAAGACCCGTTCATCCTGCTGTACGACAAGAAGATCTCCAACGTGCGCGAGCTGCTGCCCGTACTCGAGGGCGTGGCCAAGGCCGGCAAGCCGCTGCTGATCGTCGCCGAGGAAGTGGAAGGCGAGGCGCTGGCGACCCTGGTGGTCAACACCATCCGCGGCATCGTCAAGGTCGCCGCCGTCAAGGCGCCGGGCTTCGGTGACCGTCGCAAGGCGATGCTGGAAGACATGGCCATCCTGACCAACGGCCAGGTGATCTCCGAGGAAGTGGGCCTGCAGCTCGAGAAGGCCACGGTGCAGGATCTGGGCCGCGCCAAGAAGATCGTGGTCACCAAGGAAAACACCACCATCATCGACGGCGCCGGCGAAGCCGAGAAGATCCAGGCCCGCATCAAGCAGATCAAGGCGCAGATCGAGGAGACCTCCTCCGACTACGACCGCGAGAAGCTGCAGGAGCGCGTGGCCAAGCTGGCTGGCGGCGTGGCCGTCATCAAGGTCGGTGCCGCGACGGAAGTCGAGATGAAGGAAAAGAAGGCCCGCGTCGAAGACGCCCTGCACGCCACCCGTGCGGCGGTGGAAGAAGGCGTGGTGCCGGGCGGCGGCGTGGCGCTGATCCGTTCGCTGAAGGCGGTCGAGAACCTGAAGGGCGACAACGAGGACCAGAACCTCGGCATCGCCATCACCCGCCGCGCGCTGGAAGCCCCGCTGCGCGAGATCGTGTTCAACGCCGGCGCCGAGCCGTCCGTGATCGTCAACCAGGTCAAGGAAGGCAAGGGCAACTACGGCTACAACGCGGCCACCGGCGAGTTCGGCGACATGATCGAGTTCGGCATCCTGGACCCGACCAAGGTCACCCGTTCGGCCCTGCAGTACGCCTCCTCCGTGGCCGGCCTCGCCATCACCACCGAAGCGATGGTGGCCGAGCTGCCGAAGAAGGAAGAGCACAACCACGGCGGCGCCCCCGGTGGCATGGGCGGCATGGGCGGCATGGATTTCTGATCCGGCCCACCGCTGCACGCAAGTCGAAAAACCCCGCCATGGCGGGGTTTTTCTTTGGCTGCGTTGTCGTTATCTCAGTGCAGACGTCTGCAGCATCACTGCCACTTTTCCATCTCGTCTACGATGATGTATTCGAGTTGCTCTTCAGGGCTCACGCCGGTTCCGTTCAAGAGTTCTTCTGCCCATTCGCGACCAAACCTTTCGGTGATGTCGTAGAGCCAAACACCACTGAATTCCTCCGCATCCATGCGGCGCCAACGCTCGGATAGCATCGGTGCGTGACGGATCACTTCGTCGATGAAGCCCATGTAGCCATCGTATGCATCAAGGGACTCGCCATGATGCTCCTTGAGAGTATCGGCGGCTCCCAATGCGAGGAAGGCGATTTCCTCGGCAAGGGATTCATCGAACTTGGCGGAGCTTGCTGCCTCGCGCTTTTCCAGCTTCGCTAGTGCGTCGGCAGGTGTCGTTCCGAAGGCGTATTCCTCGCCATCACCTCTTTCAGCGTAGTAGTGGGCGCTCGCCGCAGCACGCCAGTTTGGGCCGACAGGGCCAATGGTGATGTTCTTCATGTCTGGCCTCCCAGCATGGTTGCTCGGTGACTGTGGGTGAAAGCAGGGTCTGGCCTGAACCGTTCCGGCAATTCGATCGGACGGCCATCGAGTGGCCAGAACACTTCCTGTAGGAACGCATCCTTGCTTGCCTTCAGTTGGTCGGACAGCACGATTCGGTTTTCGTCGGTTAGCGAGAACAGGTGTTGGTCGAACGCCTTGTCGTGGATCGCCGAGAGGCATAGCCCGTTGCTGGGATTCAAGCGATTCGCCTTGTCCTCGCGCCACGGCACGATGTGGCTGGCGACGAGCAGGCGCGTGTTGCTGACACCCGAGATGCAGCATCGTCCGCGATAGCTGGCGAGCACGGCGCGGCGGAAGAAGTTTTGCTTGATGCGCTGCTGCACGAGGGCTTGTCGAGTAGCGCCGGTGTAGTCGTCGAGCGCGAAAGCGTCGTCGGCTTCGCGAGGAGCCTCGCTGTGCAAGCCATGTTCGCGCAACAGGTGCTGGCGGAGTTGTTCGCACTCGATGGCGAGGCGTTCCCAATCGGCGTGGAACTCATCCCAGATCTCGCGATCCAGCGTGGATGCGCCGCTCAGTCCCTTGCGTCCCGTGCCGGTGATCGATGGGTCGAGGCTGGCGAAGTTGACCAGCTTCATCGCCAGCGCACTCGGCGTGCGACCGATCAGCTTGGCCAGTTCGATGATCTGCGGGTTCTTGCTGTGCAGCTTGCCGAATGGCGTCTGGCAGTAGTAGACGAACGCGAGCTTGAGTTGCTCGGGCGTCCAATTGCCCTTGTTGGAAAACGCGCCGGGCGAAAACTTGATGGTGTCAGGCATGGCGACTTCCTTGGCAGCAAGCCTGCATCCTGGCACTTCGTGGTGTCGCCGACTACCTGGCGTGCGATGCGCCGGGTGTCGCCTGAATTCGCCGTGGATGGCCCCGGAACCCGTTCAATGCCGCCGCATCGCCGATGTGGCTCAGGGGCGTGCGGTCACCGGCGTGGAAGCGGGGGCGTGCACCATGCTGGATGGTGTTGTCGCCACGGATGCCGCGCTGGTCGTCGCGGCCGGCGTTGGCGCGGCGGGTTTTCCCAGCACCTTCGCCAGCAGCGGTTGCAGCTTCCGGTTCATGCGCAACTGCTCGACACTGGCCATGGACTGGTCGAGTTGGCGGGTGGCGTCGCTTTCGTCGGGTTGCGGTGCGCCGGGGGCTCGGGTGAGCGCGGCGAGCTTCGGGCCGAGCTGCTGGGTGAGTGCGTAATAGGCGTCGTCGTGGATGCCCGCGGCGGCGAGCAGCTCGCCGGGCATCAGCCATGCGGCGGTGTCCTCGTGCACCGGTTGCGCGGTGCTGCGCGGATCGACCAGCAACCACGTGCCGGGCTGGGCGAGCATGTCGCCGCCGTCGACGAAGCCGTTGCTGCGATAGAACTCGGTGAGCGCGGGCAGGTGGTCGCCGTAGAACAGCAGCAGGGTGGGGCGCTGGCGCCTGGCGAGCGCATCGGCGAGGCGGCCCAGTTCCTGGTCGGCGTGCTGCATGTGGTAGAGGTAGTTCTGCACCTCCACCTTGTCCTTGCCGTCGATGCCCGCGGGCACCGCGATGGCGTCTCGCGCGGCGGTGTCCTTCGGCTCCACGTCATAGGGGCCGTGCGCCTCGATGCTGATGGCGAAGATGAATTGCGGCGGCCCGTTGTCCTTGAGCTGGCTCAGGATCTCGTCGGTCATCGCGCTGTCGGCCATGTACTTGCCGTCGTTCGGCGCGTCGCGCGGGAAATCCGCCTGCGACACGAAGCGCTGGAAGCCCAGCGCCTTGAACGCGGTGTTGCGGTTCCAGAACGTGGGGTCGTTGCCGTGCACCGCCACCGTTGCGTAGCCGTGCGCGTCCAGCACGTGGACGAGGCTGGGTACTTCCTTGCGGCCCATCTGCAGGTAGGGGAACTGCAGGTTGTCGAAATAACGCAGCGACAGCCCGGTGAGCATCTCGAACTCGGTACGGATGGTGCCGCCGCCGAAGGTGGGCACGTGCAGCGCGCCGCTGGTGCCGTGTGCGGCGAGGCGGCGCAGGTTGGGCGTGAGGTCGCTGTGCGCGTAGCCGTTGGTGATGCCGGGATCGAAGAACGACTCGCTCTGGATCACCACGATGTCGGGCAGCACGCTGGCGTTCGGCGTGCCGGTGCGCCGGCGCAGCGCATCGGCGGACTGGTTGATCAATTGCTCGGCCACCACGCTGTTGGGCTTGGGTTTGTGCAGGTTGTACTGCAGGTCGAACATCACCAGTTCGCTGAGCAGGCCGGCGTGCTCGCGGGTGGACGCGGCCGACCACGGCTCCAGCCACAACACGTGCCCGTTGTAGACCTTCGCCCAGCCGCTCCAGCCGGCGAACAGGCTGCCGAGCAACAGTGCCAGCGCGCCGCCAGCCGCGAGGCGCCTGCCGCCGGTGCGGTGCTGGAACAGCGGTGGCTCCAGCCGCCATGCCGTCACCAGTACCAGCACGCCCGCGACCAGCGCCAGGTACGGCCACGGGCTGTGCGGCAGGTAGCCGGCCAGCAGGTGCGTGCCGCCCTTGCGCAACTGGCCCACCATGCGGAAATCCGCCGGCAGCAGCGGCGTGCCGAGGTTCGCCATCTTCAGCGTGTTGATGCCGTAGACCAGCACTTCCAGCAGGCAGGCCAGCCCGAACGACAGCAGCAGGCGGCGCGTCGCGACCAGCAGCAAGCCGGCGAACAGCAGGCCGGGCCAGGCATTGGCAAGCAGGAAGCGCGGCTGGTCCAGCATGCGCAGCGGCTGCACGCCCTGTCCGCCATCGAGCAGGCCGGTGAACAGCACGAACAGCAGCACCATAACCAGCACCATGGCGATGCGCGGGGTCGTGCTGCGGAGGGCGGGGGCTGGGGCCATGGAGGAACCGGTTTGTTGAAGAGTGCAGCCATGGATGGCTGCCCATTTGATCTTGGCGATCAAGGATGATCGCAAAGGGTTTAAAGAGTGCAGCCATGGATGGCTGCCCGTTTGATCTTGACGATCTAAGGATGATCGCAAAGGAACAGTAATCAGGATGACATGAATCGATTGTTGCTCCGGCGTGCCTTGGCAACGGGTTGGCGCGGGAACGGTGCACCGGGCGCGGCTGGCGCAGCTGCGGCACAATTCAGGGATGCCTCACGAATCCCCTGCGCTGCGCGCCCTGATCGACGACCGCTATGCCGAGCTGGCCGCGCGCTGCCGCGCCGCCGGCGTGCCCCTGCACGACGACGCCGGCGTGGCCGAGCGCATCCGCCGCACGCTGGCGGCCAGCGACTTCGCGTTCGAGGCGTGGCGTGCCCAGCCTGCACTGCTGTCGCCCGCGGGGCTGGAGCGCCTGCGCTCGAATGCCGATGCCGCGGCGCGCATCGAGGCGCTGAAGCTGCCCGCGGACGAAACGCCGACGCTGGCCGCGTTGCGCCGCTTCCGCCACGCCGAGGCATTGCGGCTGGTGTTCCGCGACGTCAACGGCCTGGACGAGTTGCCGGACATCCTTTCCGCCACCAGCGTGCTGTACGAAGCGCTGCTGGAAGTGGCGCTGGGCTGGAGCGAACGCGCGCTGGCCGAACGTTACGGCCACGCGCGCAGCCGCGAAGGCGAACGGCAGCGGCTGGTGGTGGTGGGCTTCGGCAAGCTGGGCGGGGCGGAGCTCAACTTCTCCTCCGACATCGACCTGGTGCTGGCCTACCCGCACGGTGGCGAGAGCGACGGCGCGCGCGTGCTGGACAACGGCGAGTACTTCGTGCGGCTGGGGCGGCAACTGGTGCGCCTGCTCAACGAGCCCACCGTGGACGGCATCTGCGCGCGCGTCGACCTGCGCCTGCGGCCGTTTGGCAATGCGGGGCGGCTGGCGTTGTCGTTCTCGGCGATGGAGCAGTACTACCAGCGCGAAGGCCGCGACTGGGAGCGCTACGCGTGGATCAAGGCGCGCCCGGTGGCCGGCGACCGCACCGCCGGCAAGCAGTTGTCGGAGCTGCTGCGGCCCTTCATCTACCGCAAGTACCTCGACTACACCGCGTTCGCCGGCCTGCGCGAGATGAAGGCGCTGATCGACGCCGAGGTGGCGCGCAAGGACCTCGCCGACAACCTCAAGCTCGGCTCCGGCGGCATCCGCGAGATCGAGTTCATCGTGCAGCTGGTGCAGCTGATCCGCGGCGGCCGCGAACCGTCCCTGCGCGTGCGCGGCCTGCTGCCCGCGCTGGCCGCGTGCGAGGCGCGCGGCCACATCCCCGCCGTGCGCGCGAAGGCGCTGCGCGAGGCCTACGTGTTCCTGCGCCAGCTGGAGAACCGCGTGCAGATGCTGCGCGATGCGCAGACGCACGACATTCCGGACGACGCATTGAGCCGCGAGCGCATCGCGTTCGGGCTGGGCTGGCAGGCATGGGAACCGCTGGCGGAAGAACTGGCGAGACATCGCGAGATCGTCGCCAACGAATTCGCCGCCGTGCTGATGCCGCAAGGCGGCCGCAGTTCGCGCGTACCCGCGGCGGACGCCGCGCTGTGGCAGGCCGCCTGCGCCGGCACGCTGGACGCCGGCCTGCTGGAAGCCAGCGGCTTCGTGCCTGGCGCGGAAGTGGCCGATGCGCTCGCCAAGCTGCCGCAGGGCGGCGCGGTGCGCGCGATGTCGGCGCGCTCGCGCGAGCGGCTGGACCACCTGATGCCGCAGCTGATCGCCGCCGCGCGCGGCAGCAAGGCGCCGGTGCCTTGCCTGTTGCGCCTGTGCCGGCTCACGCAGGCGGTGGCGCGGCGCTCGTCGTATCTGGCGCTGCTCGAGGAGCAGCCTGCCGCGCGCAAGCGGCTGGTGGCGCTGTTCGCCGACAGCGCCCTGCTCGCGGAGCAGGCCATCGCCCAGCCGTTGCTGCTTGACGACGTGTTCGATCCGCGCATCGACCAGTTGCCGTTCAAGCGCGCCGACATCGCCGCCGAGATCGCCCGCGTGCTGGCGACGCTGGAGGAGCGCGAGGCCGAGGCCGAGCTGGAGCGCATCAACGAATTCCAGTCCTCCACCGCGTTCCGGCTTGGCTTGGCCTTCAACGACGGCCGCGCCGACGCGGCGGCCACCGCGCGCCGCCTCGCGGCGCTGGCCGAATCGGTGGTGGGTGCGGTCACCACCCTGGCCGAGCGCGAGCTGATCGCCCAGCACGGCCGCCTGCCGGGCGAGGGCTCAGGCTTCGCGGTGCTGGGCTACGGCAGCCTCGGCGGCGGGGAACTGGGATTCGCCTCCGACCTCGACCTGGTGTTCGTGTACGACGGCAGGCGTGCGCAGGCGGTGAGCGATGGCGCCCGCCCGATCGAGGGTGCGCGCTGGTACCAGCGCCTGGCCCAGCGCGTGATGAACTGGCTCACCGTGCCCACCCGCGCCGGCCGCCTGTACGAAGTGGACACGCGCCTGCGTCCCGACGGTTCCAAGGGCCTGCTGGTCGGCAGCCTCGACGCCTTCGTCGCTTACCAGCAGAGCCGCGCATGGACCTGGGAGCACCAGGCCCTGCTGCGGGCCCGCCCGGTGGCCGGGGATGCCGCGCTGGGCGCGGCGCTGGCGGCGGTGCGCCGCGACGTCCTCGGCGTGCCGCGCGAGGCGTCGCACGTGCTGGCCGAGGTGAGCGGGATGCGTCGCCGCTGGCGTGCCGAACGCGACCGTTCCGACGCGAGCAGCCTCGACCTCAAGCAGGGCCACGGCGCCCTGCTCGACATCGAGTTCGTGCTGCAGGGACTGGTGCTGGCGCACGCATCGAGCCGGCCCGACCTGCTCGGCGTCACCTCCAGCACGGCCCTGATCGAGGCCTGCCGTGCCGCGGGCCTGCTGGATGCCGGCCAGGCCGCGATCCTCGTCGTGGCGCATGCCGAACTGCTGCGCCGCGCCTTGGCCTGCACGCTCGACCTGCGCCCGCGCATCGCGCCGCGCGACGCGGAGCTCGAACAGGTGCGGGCCAGCGTGGATGCGGTCGCCCAGGCGCTGGGTTTCGCGTTCTCCGGGGCCGCCGGCTAGGCCCGGCCGCCCCCTGGCGGCGCTTGTCTGGGGCCGCGCCGGCAGGGCAATATCGCAACCGGGTCGGCAATGTCATCCAAGGGGATGGTCTTGCCGGGCGAAGGGGTTGCATGGCACGGGTGTCGTACGCGGTGTTGCTCGCGGTGCTGGGCTGCATATCCGGTATGCGGCCGGCCACGGCATTGAGCCCGCGCATGCCGATCCACGCCATGACCACCGACCACTGGAACGTCGAGCAGGGCCTGCCGCAGATCACCGTGACGGGCATCGCCGAGGACCGCGCCGGCTTCCTGTGGGTCAACACCCAGACCACCGTGGTGCGCTTCGACGGCAAGCAGTTCGTCGCGTTCGACCGCACCGCCACCGGCGTCGATACCAGCATGCTGTCGGCGATCTGGGCCGACCCGCGGGGGCAGGTCTGGTTCGGCGGCTCGCGCGGCCTGTTGCGCGAGCAGCAGGAGCGCTTCACTGCGCTGGGCGGCGATGCCGTCAACGCGATCATCGACGCCGGCGACGGCACGCCGCTGCTGGCCACCGCGAACGGCCTGGCCCGCGTGCGCGACGGGCGCATCGTCGCCGTGCCGGGTTACCGCGGGCCCGCCTTCAGCCTGCTGCGCGAGGGCACGAGCTTGTGGGTGGGCGGGTTGGGGCGCGTGTGCCGTTTCGTGGCCGCGCACGATCCGTCCGCCCCGACCTGCATCGCGCTGGCCGCCGGCCATGCGCCGGTGGAGGTCGTGCAGCTGGCTTTCAACCGGGGCCAGTTGTGGCTGGGCACGCGTACCGGCCTGATGCGGCTGGACGATGGCCATATCGTTGCCGCCGGTCTGGGCGAGGACCTCGACTCCACGTCGATCGAAAGCCTGCTCGCCGACCGCGACGGCAACCTCTGGATAGGCACCGTGCCGGGCCTGTACCGCTTGCTGCCCGACGGTGCGCTCGAAAAGGCGGCCGACGACGACATCGCCCCCAAGCCCTGGGTGCAGGCGTTGTACGAGGATCGCGCCGGCAACCTGTGGCTGGGCACGCACACCAACGGCCTGTACCGGATCTGGAACGGCTGGACGCATCGCGTGTCGTCACGCGACGGGCTGGCCGATCCGCTGGTATGGAGCGTGGCGCGCGCGCCGGACGGCAGGATCGTGATCGGCACCAACTCCGACGTCGAGGTCTACGACGGCCATGACGTGCAGCCCCTGATTGCCGGCAAGCGGCTGCCCAACCCTTCCGCCTACGAGCTGTACTACGACCGCCAGGGACGGTTGTGGGTGGGCACCCGCAGCGGCATAGCGGTTTTCGACGGCGACCGCGACGTCACCCCGCCGGCCATGTCCGCGCTGGCCAGCCTGCAGATCGACGACGTGCGCGAAGTCGCCGCCGACGACGTGTGGATCGGCACGTCCGGCGGCCTGTACCGCTGGCACGCGGGCCGTCTCGACCGCCTCGATCCCGGCGCGTCGGCATCGGCATCGATCATCCGTTCGATCCTGCCGCTGGCGCCCGGCCACCTGTATCTCGGCACCGAGGACGGCGTGCGCGAATGGCGCGATGGGAAGCTGACGCAGCCGGCGTGGGCCGGGCCGCTGCGCGGGCATTTCGTATCGCGCGTGGCCCTGCTGGGGCCGGGCATGCTCGGCATCGCCACCACCGATGCCGGCGCCGGCGTCGTGGTCAACGGCTCGCTGCGCATGACCAGCGGGAAGGACGGCCTGCCCAGCGACAACGCATGGACGCTCGACGTGCTCGGCGGGAACCTCTACGCCGGCACGATCAACGGCGTATGGCGGTTGCCGCTGGCGCAGCTGCCGCTGCCCGGCTCGCCCGGGGACGGTGACGTGATGCCGCAACAGCTCGCCGGAGAACAACGCCTCACCCGGCTGCGCAGCTCGCATTGCTGCAATGGCGGCGGCGGCGCGCGCAGCCTGCTGGTCGGCGACACCGTCTGGTACAGCACCACGGACGGCATACTCGGTATCGACACGCGTGCCCTGGTCGAGTCGCCGAAGCCGCCGGAGGCGAAGATCGAATCCGTCGAACGCGATGGCCATCGCTTTTCCGGCGGCGAGGTCGACCTGCGCAGCGGGTCGCGCGACCTGGCCATCCAGTACACCGCCCCGTACCTGCACGTGGGCGACCTGCATTTCCGCTACCGGCTGGAAGGCTACGACACGGAGTGGCAGGACGTGGGCGCGCGTCGCGTGGCGTTCTACACGCACCTGCCGCCGGGGAAGTACCGCTTCCGCGTCGCCGTGTCGCTTCCCGGCGCAGCGGGTTTCGGCCGCGAGGCCAGCGTGGCGATACGGATCGAGCCGCGCTGGTACGAACGCATCGTGGTGCGCGTTGCGGCGGTGCTGCTCGCGTTGCTGGCGATTGCCCTGCTGCTGGCATGGAACCAGCGCACGCAGCGCCGCCGCAGCGCGTGGCTGGAGGCGGAGGTCGAACGCCGTACCGCCCAGCTCGCGCGCGCGGTGGAACGCCTGCGCGTGGCCAACCTGGCGCTGGCCGAAGAGAGCCATACCGACGCGTTGACCAAGCTGCACAACCGTCGCTACCTGTTGCAGCTGCTGCCCGGGCTGCTGGCGAATCACCCGTGCATCGGCGTGCTGCAGATCGACATCGACTACTTCAAGCAGGTCAACGACAACTACGGCCACGCGGTGGGCGACGCCGTGCTGCGCGCGCTGGGCGGGCTGCTGTCGAAGTCGCGGCGCGTGGGCGACGTGGCGGTGCGCTGGGGCGGCGAGGAGTTCCTGCTGCTGTTGCCGGGTGTCGATACGACCAACGCCTTGCTGGAGGTCGCGGAGCGCCTGTGCCGTGACATCGCCGGGCAGGATTTCGCCGATGGCCGTGGCGGCAATATCCGCCTGACCGGCTCCGTCGGCTTCAGCCGGTACCCGCTGGCCGCGCACCCGGACGGCGACAGCTTCGACACCGTGCTCGAATTGGCCGACTTCGCGCTGTACCGCGCCAAGCAGGATGGTCGCAATACCTGCGTCGGGCTGGTCGCCAGCGACCCGTTGCCGCCGGAAATCCTGCTCCATCCCATCGCGCCGCAGATCGGCGCACTGGTCGCGGAGGGGCGCTTGCGCTGGGTGCGCTCGTCGCCCTAGTGCCCGTCAGTCGTCGCCGCGGCGACCGGACATGCGTTCGCGCAGCTGCGCGGCGATCGCAGCGGTTTCGCGCAGCGGCGGTTGGCGGGCGGGGGCGTCTTCGTCCAGATCGTGCAGCAGGCCGCGCTCGCGCAGCGCGTGGTGGAAGCGCGCGAGCCTGCCCGGCAGCGGCGCGGCGACATGGGTGTGCACGGCGCAGCCCACCGCGCAGGCCTCGCTGAGCATGTTCACCGAGTCCGGCGTGACCACCAGCCGGTCGGCCCAGCCCAGCACGCCGGGGTAGGGGTTGCGGCCATCGTCGGGTCCGGCCCAGACCAGTCCCGGCGCACCGGCCAGCGCATGGCGGAAGACATCCAGCGCCTCCGGCGGCGTGCGCCGCGAAGCCAGCACCAGCAGGCTTCCGCCTTCGCGCTGGCGGCGTGCCAGCAATCCTGCGGCGAGTCCGCGCGCGTAGTCCGTGCCAAGCGCCAACTGCTTGCGCGGGCCGCCCAGCAGCACGCCCACGCGCGGCCGCGGCAGTTCCCCGAAGGCGGGGCAGGCATCGCGGCCATCGGCCAGCCACGCATCGTTCACCGGGCTCAACGAGCCGATCGGCGCCAGCACGTTGGGGGCATTCAGCTGATCGTGGCGCGGCGCGATCACCACGTCCCAATGCGCGGGGTCGATGCGCGGATCGAGGATCTGCACGGTGTGGCATTGCCCATGCGACAACCGCCGCAGCATGCGGGTGAACAGCGCCGCGGCACGTCCGCAGCCGATCGCCAGCCGCGGCCACGGCGGCGCGAACTGCGCGTGCTGGCCTGCCGGCAACGCCAGCGCGCCGCCCAGCGCGAACCGCGGCGCCAGCCACGACCACGGCGCGCGCGGTTCCAGCACCAGGTGGCGCACCGGCATGCCCATCAGCTCGGCCAGCGCCAGCGCCTGCCGCTGGTTGCCGGCGGCGGCGTCGGTGATGGCCCAGCATTCGTTTCTCGGCGGCGACATGCGGCGATTGTTTCCCTTGCGTACACGCTGCGTTGCGCTGGTCCGCATTTATCGTCGGGCGGCTTGCTCATAAACTGGCGCAGCATAACGGCGAACGGTCGGCTTCCGGCCGTCGCCTTCTTTCCCCTACTGCCGCGGAGACACCACATGCGCATGTTTCGTCATCTCCTGATCGTGGGCCTGCTTGGCGCCGCG
The DNA here is from genome assembly GCF_014842975.1 of Rhodanobacter sp. DHB23. GTDB lineage: Bacteria > Pseudomonadota > Gammaproteobacteria > Xanthomonadales > Rhodanobacteraceae > Rhodanobacter_A. Next base: position 72,377 of record NZ_JACYXK010000022.1, read on the forward strand.
GTTACCGCCCAGGCCGACCCGGTCAGCTACAAGATGGATCCCGGCCACACCATGGTGCTGTTCAGCTGGAACCACTTCGGTTATTCCAACCCCACCGCCAACCTCGGCCTGGGCGCGGGCACGCTGGTGTTCGACCAGCAGGACCCGGCCAAGTCCTCGGTGGACGTGACCTTGCCGCTGAGCGACCTCGACACCCACGTGCCGGCGCTGGACAAGCACCTGAAGGAGGCGGATTTCTTCGACGCCGCCAAGTACCCGACGGTGACCTTCAAGAGCACCAGCGTGGTGCCGGTGGACGGCACCCATTTCAAGGTGACCGGCGACCTCACCGTGCACGGCGTGACCAAGCCGGTGACGCTGGACGCGACGCTGAACAAGGTCGGCCCGCATCCGATGATGAAGGTGCAGGCGATCGGCTTCGACGCCACCGCCACGCTGAAGCGTTCGGACTTCGGCATGGGTGCCTACGTGCCGATGGTGAGCGACGAGATCCAGGTGCGCATCACCACCGAGGCCGAAGTGCCGAAGCAGTAATTCCCCCGCGGAAGTGCGAAGCCCGCGCCGGCGACGGCGCGGGCTTTTTTGTGGACGTTGTTCGGGCCGTGCCGGCGGGATGCGGGTCGTCGTTTCCGGCGCGGGGCGCCTGCAGGGGCGTGAACAGGCCCCGGGAGGGCCTGTTACCATGCACGGCCTCGCGTCCTGTTCGGAGCCCTCCCCATGCCTGCCTCTTCCGCGGCCGTCACGCCGATCCCCTCGAATGCCGAAAATCGTTACGAAGTGACGCGTTCCGACCTGCCGTTGTCCTGCCCGATGCCGGGCATGGCGCTGTGGAACTCGCATCCCAAGGTGTACCTGCCCATCGTCGACGACGGTGGCGAGTCGGTTTGTCCTTACTGCGGGGCGCATTACGTCCTGCGCGACTGAGCCGGGGCGTCGTTCAGCCTGGTGGCGGCATTTTTCTTGCATGAATTGACGGATGAAACTCATGCACCAGGATGCAGGCCCGCAGGCAGGAACCATGTCCGGCAGCGTCGGCACCACACCGCGACTGACCGTCGTCCAGCTTATCCCCGCGTTGCAGTCCGGCGGCGCGGAGCGTTCCGCGCTGGAAGTCGCCCGGGCACTGGTGCAGGCGGGGCATCGCTCGGTGGTGATTTCGGCCGGTGGCCGGCTGGTGGAACAGCTGGTGGCCGAGGGCAGCGAGCACATCACGCTGGACATCGGCCGCAAGTCGCTGGCTTCGCTGTGGCGGATCGGTGCGCTGCACCGGCATCTGCGCGACATCCGGCCCGACATCGTCCATGCGCGCTCGCGCCTGCCGGCATGGCTGGGCTGGTGGGCGTTGAAGGGGCTCGGGCCGCGGCCGCATTTCGTCACCACCGTGCACGGACTCAACTCGCCTGGCCGCTACAGCGCGATCCTGCTGCGCGGCGAGCGCGTGATCGTGGTTTCGCAAACCCTGCGCGACTACGTGCTGGGCCACTACCGCTGGCTGGAGCCGGGCCGCGTGCGGGTGATCCCGCGCGGCATCGATCCCGATGCCTTCCCCTATGGCCATCGCCCGGACGAGGCGTGGACGCGTGCGTTTTTCGCCGAATACCCCGCGCTGGCCGGTGCGCCGCTGCTCACGCTCCCGGGCCGCGGTACGCGGCTCAAGGGGCACCATGACGCCATCGAGCTGCTGGCCGACCTCAAGCGCCGCGGCATCGACGCGCGCCTGCTGCTGCTGGGCGTGATCGAGCCGGGCCGCGAGGCCTACGTGGAGGAATTGCGCGCGCTGATCCGCATGCGTGGCGTGGAATCGCAGGTGGTGCTCACCCCGCCGCGCGGCGACGTGCGCGACATCTATGCGATCTCCAGCCTGATCCTGCAGCTGTCGAACAAGCCCGAGTCGTTCGGCCGCACCGTGATCGAGGCCCTGTCGCTGTGCCGCCCGGTGCTGGGCTATGCGCACGGTGGCGTGGGCGAACTGCTGGCCGAGCTGTATCCGGCTGGCCGCGTGCCGCCGGGCGACCGCGAGCGGCTGGTGGAGCGCGCCGCCGAACTGCTGCGCGTGGCGCCGCCGATCCCGATGCTGCAGTCCTACCGCCTGGCCGACATGCAGCAGGCCACGTTGGCGCTGTACGGCGAAGTGGTCGCCGGCTAGGTCCGTGCCCGTATCCCCTGCCGCCGCGGGTGGCGGTCGCGGCAGGATCCGCTGGCCGTTTCCGGCCTCCTTGCGTCGCCCTCCGGTCATGGGCCGGTATCCCCCGCGCCAGCTTGCGGGGACAGCGGCGGCTGGCGGCACGGGCACGCGGAGATAGGGAGCGGGCTCTATACAATGCGGGCTCGTCGCCACCACGGCTCCCGCATGACGTTCCCGATGGAATCCCTGAAGTCCGCCCTGCGCTCGCCGCTGCTGCCGTACTGGCTGGTGGTCGCGTTGCTGCCGTTCGGACGCAGCAGCGAATTCGGCACGTTCCTGTGCGCGGCCGGCGCGCTCGTGCTGCTCGTGCGCACGCCGCATGCCCTGCGTGGAGCGCCGGGAGCGCAGCTGCTGTCCTGCCTGCTCGGCGCCTACATCGGCGCGGCGCTGGTGTCGTGCTTCGGTTCGCTGGCGCCCGGCAAGAGCTGGAGCACCGTGGCCGCGCTGCTGCGCTACCTGCCGCTGGGCTGGTATGCCTGCTTCGTGATCCGTGGCGAGCGTCGCCTGCGCGCCTTGTACGTGGCGATTGCCTGCGTGCTGGCGTGGTGGGTGCTCGATGCGTGGATGCAGGCGTTCACCGGCTGGAGCCTCGCCGGGCACGCCGAGGCCGAGCGCATCTCGGGCATCTTCGGCGCGCGCAACCTCAAGTTCGGGCCCACGCTGGCGGTGCTGTCGCCGTTCGCGCTGTGGGCGGCGCGGCGACACTGGGGATTCGCCGGGCTGGTCATCGCCTTCCTGCTGGTGCTCGGGCCGGTGTTGCTGGCCGGTTCGCGCGCGGCCTGGCTGTGCTACGGGCTGGTCGCGCTGGGTTTTGCGTGGCGCGAGGCGCGCTCGTGGCGCCGCTTCGCGTTGTATTGCGGGTTGGGCGTGCTGGCGCTGGCGCTGGCCGGCGGCGTGGCTTGGCGCACGTCCACGCGTTTCGATGCGCGCATGCAGCGGACGCTGGATGCATTGCATGGCACGCCGCAGGGCATGGACGAGGCGCTCACCGGGCGCCTGGAGATCTGGCACGACAGCGTGAAGATGATCGCGGCGCACCCGGTTGGCGGCGTGGGCGTGCGCGCCTTCCGCTACGCCTACCCGCAGTTCGCCCCGGCGAACGACCACTTCATGGTGGCGGAGTCCTGCGGCGTGGGCGAGGGTGCCTGCCATGCGCACCAGGTCGTGCTGGAGGTCCTCACCGAGACCGGCGGCATCGGCCTGGTGCTGTGGCTGGCCGGCGTGGTGCTGGCGTGGCGTGCGTGGCGGCGCGCGGGAGCGGCGGCACGTGAACGCGCATTTCCCGCCACGCTGGCGCTGGGCGTGATGCTGTTTCCGCTGAATACCCATCTGGCCTTCTATTCGGCGTGGTGGGGGCTGCTGTTCGCCTGGCTGCTCGGATTATGGTGTTCGGCGGTATTTGCTGCCGGCATCCCTGCCGGCAGAGCAGAGCCCGGCATCCATGCCGACGTAACCAAGGCCGGCGTCCCTGCCGGACTCTTCACAAAAGCACTTTCTTCGGAGAGTCGCGATGCAGCGTGAACCGCTGTCGGTGGTGGTGATCACCCTGGACAACGCGGCCACGCTGGACGCCTGCCTGGCTGGCGTGGACTGGGCCGACGAGATCGTGGTGCTGGATTCCGGTTCCACCGACGACACGCTGGCGATCGCGCGGCGCCACGGCGCGCGCGTGGCCACGCACCCGTTCGACGAGTTCGGCCCGCAGAAGCAGCGCGCGATCGACATGGCCAGCCACGACTGGATCCTCAACCTCGACGCTGACGAAGTGCTTTCGCCGGCCAGCCGCGCGGTGATCGAGCGGGCGTTGACGCAACCGGAATACGCGGGCTTCCGCCTGCCGCGGCGCGAGCGCATGTTCTGGACCGTGCAGCATCCGTGGAGCTGGCGCAATGCGCACCTGCGCCTGTACGACCGCCGGCATGGCCGCATGAACGACGTGGAAGTGCACTCGGCGATGGAGGTGGACGGCCCGGTGAAGACGCTGTGGCGCGCCGATTTCATCAACGACAGCGATCCCGACATCGCCAGCCGCATCGACCGGATCAACCGCTACAGCAGCGCGCTGGTGGCCAACAAGCTGCGCCGCCGCCAGCGCTTCACCGGCCTGCGCATGGTGGCTTATCCGCCGCTGTTCTTCCTGCGCCAGTACCTGCTCAAGCGCTACTTCCTCAACGGCTGGGCGGGTTTCATCGCCAGCGTGGTGGGCGCGAACTACGTGTTCCTGAAATACGCCAAGCTGTACGAGGCACGGCGCCGGCTGCGCTGAGGCGGCCGGCGCGCCTGGCGGCTCAGCGCCGGGCCTCGCCGAGCAGGCGCACGAATTCCGCGGCGACCATCGTTGCGCCGAAGCGCTGTTCCACGAAGCCGCGGGCGGCGGCGGCCATCGGCAGGCGGATCGCGTCATCGCACAGGGCGAGGATCGCGTCGCGCCAGGCTGGCACGTCGCCGGCCGGCAGCGCGAGGCCGGTGACGCCGGGGTGCAGGGTTTCGGGAATGCCGCCGATGTCGCTGGTCAGCACCGGCACGCTGCAAGCCTGCGCTTCCACCGAGCTGCGGCCGAAGACTTCCGGTATGGTCGAGGGGAAGGCCAGCATCGACAGCACGCTGTAGTACGGGTGCACGTCGGCGATCCAGCCGAGCTGGCGATGGCGCGCGGCGAACGGCGAGGCCGCAATGCGTTCGCGCAGGATCTGCGCCTCGGCGCCGTCGCCCAGCCACAGGCAGTGCAGCCTCGGTTCCTGCGCCATCGCCGCGTTGGCGGCCTCGAGCAGGGTGAAGATGCCCTTGCCCCCGTGCATGCGGCCGAAACAGCCCAGCACGATCGCGCTTTCGTCCATCCCCAGCTGCTGCAGCAGCGCGGGGCGTTGCGCCGGATCCGGCCGGCACAGCGCCAGGTCCACCGGGTTGAACAGGACCTGCACGCGGTCGGCAGGCATGCCGTGTTCGACATAGTCGCGGTAGGCGGATTCCGAGACCGCGAAAAAACGCTGGGCGCAACGCGCCACCAGCCGCCCGGAGACCGGGTTCATCGGCTTGAAGCGATGGCGGAACAACGCCACCGGGATGCCGAGCAGGCGGCCGACCAGGATCAGCGGCCAGTATTCCTTGCCGAAATCGGCGATCAGCCAGTCCGGCCGCAACCGGCGTGCGGCGGCGATCGTCGCGCGGTAACCGCGCAGGTCGAGCACGTTGCGGAAGCGGCCTGGGTGCAGGCGCACCGCTGATCCGGCCAGCGCCCGCGCGATCGGGGTATCCGGACGCACCACGGCCTCGACCGTGTGGCCGGCCGCGGCCAGCGCCTGGGTCAGGGTGATGAAATGGACTTCGGCGCCGCCATACTCATGGCTGGTGGCTGCAAACAGGAACTTCATCCGTGCCTATCCTCGTAGCCGGTGAGTGCGCGCCAGGCGAATTGCGGCAGGATGTGGCTGCGCGCCACAGCCACGCGCGGCAACCGCCACAGGTCGCCGCCCGCTTGCGCGCGGCCGCGCCGGACCGTGGTCGCGGCCACGTAGCCGGCTTCGCGGGTGGCCGCGACCACGCGCTCGTCGTGGTCGCCGTAGGGGTAGCAGAACTGCGTCACAGCGGCGCCGATCACATCCTCCAGATCGGCCTTGGTGCCGGTGACCTCGTCGCGCAGTTGCGGGTCGCCGCACTGGCGGAGGCGCGGATGCGTGCGGGTGTGCGCCCCCACTTCCATGCCGCCGGCGTGCCAGGCGCGCAGCTGCGTCGCGTCCATGATCGGCTTGCGCACGCCGAGCTTGGCGTCGTCCCAGTCGTTGTAGCGGCCCAGGGCGCCGCTCACCGTGTAGCAGGTGGCGCTGAAACCGTGCTGTTGCAGCACCGGCAATGCGTTCGCGAGGTTGTCGGCATAGCCGTCGTCCAGCGTGATCACCGCGACGCGGCCGCGCCGCTCGCCACGCAGGTAGGGCATCGCCGCGGTCATCGACAGGCCGGCGTAACCGAGACGCTTCAGCAGCGCCATCTGCCGAGCGAACGAGCGCGGATGCACATAGAGGCTGCGCCAGCGCTTCAGCTCGCGCGGAACCGGCGCGATGTCGTGGTACATCAGGATGGGGACGGGCATGGCGCGGATGGTGCGAACGCCGCCTTTGCGCCAGCTTTCAGCCATGCGCGGCCATCACGCCGGTTTCGACCTCGTTGAACCGGCGTTCAGCGAGTCAGTACACGGGCGGCATGCCGGGCGGGCGGGTCTTGAAGCGCTTGTGCACCCACAGGTATTGCTCGGGCGCCTCGCGCACCATCTGCTCGATGCAGGCGTTGACGCGCGCGGTGTCGTCTTCCGCGCTGGCGCCGGGGAAGTCGTCCAGCGGCGCGGCCAGGCGCAGCGCGTAGCCCTGGCCGCCGGGCAGGCGGCGATGGAAGAACGGGATCACCACGGCGCCGGACAGCCGCGCCAGGTGGTGCGTGGCGGTGATGGTGGCCGCAGGCACGCCGAAGAACGGCACGAACACGTTGTCCTTGCTGCGCATGTCCTGGTCGGGCGCGTACCACAACGTGCCGCCGTTGCGCAGGTATTTCACCGTGCCGCGGATGTCGTCCTTGTCGAACATCGCATCGGCATAGCCGAGGCGCGCGCGCAGCACCACCCACTCGAACACCGCCGAATCCATCCTGCGGTACATGCCGGCGATGCGGATGCGTTGCGACACCAGCCGGGCGCACAGTTCGAGATGCGAGAAGTGGCCGCCCACCAGCAGCACGCCGCGGCCCTGCGCGCGGGCGGCTTCGAGGTGCTCGATGCCCTCGATCGTCAGCGGGACGCGCCCGATGGCGCGATCGGTGCCCAGCCAGCCCAACGCGAATTCCATCAGCATCAGGCCGAGGTCGCGCAGGTGGGCGTCGACCAGCGCGGCTTGCGCCTTGGCATCGAGTCCGGGGAAGCACAGCGCGATGTTGGTCGTGGCCACGGGGCGGCGCGCATTGGGCACGATCCCGATCAGCTTGCCCAGTCCGCGCCCGAGCGCCATCCGCGCGCGCCAGGGCAGCAAGGCCACCAGCTTGATGACGCCGATACCCAGCCACGCCGGCCAGTGGCGGGGCGACAGCAACGAGCGGTGGAAGTCGGGACGCGGGGTGCCTGGCATCCGCGAATTGTAATGGACCGCTCCTCGTGCCCCGTATACTCGGCCACCATCCCCGGAGCCTGCCTTGCGCTTTCTCTACACCCTCGCGATGTACCTGGTGACGCCGCTGATCGTTTTCCGGCTGGCGCTGCGCGGCTTCCGCTCGCGGCCGTACTACTGGCGCTGGGCCGAGCGCTTCGGTTTCTTCAAGGCGCCGCTGAACCTGCGCGACAGCCTGTGGGTGCATGCGGTGTCGGTAGGCGAGGTGAACGCGGCCGAGCCGCTGGTCAAGGCATTGAAGCGCGACCATCCCGATGCACCGCTGGTGGTGACCACGGTGACGCCCACCGGCACGGCGCGCGTGCGGCAGCTGTTCGGCGACAGCGTGTTCCACGTCTACCTGCCCTACGACCTGCCGTACGCGGTGAACCGCTTCCTTGCCGGCGTGCGGCCGCGGCTGGCGCTGATCGTGGAAACCGAGATCTGGCCAAACCTGTACTTCGCCTGCCGGCGCCGCGGCATCCCGCTGATGATCGTCAACGCGCGGCTGTCCGAGCGCTCGCTGCGCGGCTACCGGCCGCGGCCGCTGCGCGGGATGGTGCGCGCTGCGCTGGGCTGCGTGGACCTGGTCGCCGCGCAGTCGCGCAGCGACGCGGCGCGCTACCGCCTGATCGGCGCGCCGGCCGAGCGCGTCATGGTTTGCGGCAACCTGAAATACGACATGCCGGTGCCGCAGGATGCGGCGGCGGCTGGCGCACGCCTGCGCGAGCACTGGGGCGCCGGCCGGCCGGTCTGGATCGCCGCCAGTACGCACGAGGGCGAGGAGCAGGCCGTGCTGGAAGCGCACCTCGCTGTACTCAGGCACCTGCCCGATGCGTTGCTGCTGATCGCGCCGCGCCATCCCGAACGCTTCCGCCCGGTGGAGAACGCCGTGCGCAGCCTGGGGTTCGCTGCCGGCAGCTACGGCGGCGACGGCATGCCTGCGCCGTCGCATCAGGTATTCGTGATCGATGCGATGGGCCAGCTGATGCCGTTCTATGCCGCGGCCAGCCTGGCCTTCGTGGGCGGCAGCCTGGTGCCGATCGGCGGCCACAACGTGCTGGAGCCGGCATCGCTGGGCACGCCGGTGCTGGTCGGACCGCAGACCTTCAATTTCGAGGAAATCACCGCAAGCCTGATCGAGGACGGCGGCGCGCTGCGCGTGCCGGATCGCGAATCGTTGGGCGACGCGGTGCTGCGCCTGTTGCGCGACGACGGGCGCCGCCACGCCATGGGGCAGGCGGCCAGGCAGGTGTTCGAGCGCGAACGTGGCGCCGTGGGTCGGTTGATGGAGCTGATAGCCGCGAAACTACGGAAATGATACCCAATGAAAAGGCCGGCAATGCCGGCCTTTTCATGGATTGCTGCATGCGGATCACTGCAAGAGCGAATTGGTGTTCTGCAGGTCGTCGAGGCTGACGGTGCCGGCGCTCTGCTTCAGCAGCAGGCGGTCCAGCACCAACTGGTGGCGCGACTGCGAGTAGGTGCTTTCCGCCTGGGTCAGGGTCTGGATCGCCAGCAGCACGTTGACCATGGTCTGCGTGCCCACGTTGAAGCCGGCGCGGGTGGCGTCCAGCGCCTTCTGCGCGGAATCGACCGCCGCCTTGCCCGACTGCACCTGGCTGACGCCGGCCAGCACCGAGCGGTAGTAGTTCAGCGTGTTCGCCTTCACCGAGCGGCGCTCGATCTCCATCGAGTCCTGCGCGGCGTCGCGGTTGTAGATGGACTGGCGCACCTGCGACTGGGTGAGTCCGCCTGAGAAGATCGGCACGTTGAGGGTGAGGCCGATCGTGGTCTGCGACGGGGTGTTGGAGTGGATCGCCGCGTCCTCGTACCAGCTCGCGCTCTTGCCGTAGCTCACGCTGGCGGTGATCGTGGGCAGGTGGCCCGCGCGTGCCGAAGTGACGTTCGCGTCGGCGGCCCGCACGTTCTGCTGCTGCGCCAGCAGGCTGGGGTTGTTGATCAGCGCCTGCTTCACCCAGGCGTCGGGATCGGCCGGCTCGGGCGAGTTCATCGGCAGGTCGTCGCGCAGCTTCTTCAGGTTGCCGGTGGGCTGGCCGGTGATCTGGCTGAGCGCCTCGCGGTCGTTGTCCAGCGTGTTCTGCGCGGCGATGGTGGTCGCCTTGGCGCCTTCGTAGTAGCTCTTGGCCTGGTATTCGTCGGTGATCGCCGACAGGCCGGCCTTGAAGCGCGCGACCGCCTGGTCGTACTGCTGCTTGTACGCGTCCTCGTTGGCCTTGGCGAAGGTGAGCTGGTCTTCGTCGGTAAGCACGGTGAAATAGGCCGAGGCGACGCGCACGTAGAGGTTCTGCAGCGCGGCTTCGTAGGTTTCGTCCTGGGCGCTCGCCGAGGCGTGCGCCGCCTTCAGGTTGGCGTACTTGCTGAAATCGAACACGGTCTGGCTGAGGTCGAGGCCGAGGCTGCGCGTGCGGCTGTGGCCGAACGCGCTGGTGCTGATGAACTGGTTCGGGTTGCTCGGATCCTGCACTTCGCCGCCGCCGCCGCCGGTGGTCTGGTTCAGCGAGAGCGAGCCGCTGATCTGCGGCAACAGCAGGGCGCGCGCCTGGTCCACGCCCTCGCCGGTGGCGAGGCGGGTGGCGTCGGCCTGGGCCAGCGTCGGGTCGTTGGCGCGCGCCTGGCGGTAGGCGTCGAGCAGGTCTTCGCCATGGCTGGGCAGCGAGACGGCGGCCAGGGCCAGAGCCAGGGTGAGCAGCTTCAAACGCATGGATTGCCTCGTGGGGATCAGCGGGGGTGTGGGGCTTTCAGAGCACGAAACGCGGCGCAGGCGCGGCGTTGACGAGGTAGGGCAGGTCGGTTTCGAGCAGGCTTTCTTCGCCGTCGCGGGTGATCAGCACGAGCTGTTGCACGGGCGACTCGCCGCGGATCGCCAGCAGGCGGCCGCCGGGCTTCAGCCAGCCCATCCAGCGCGACGGCACTTCGGTCACGGCGCCGGTGGCGACCACCACGTCGAACTGGCCTTCCGGCTGCCAACCGTTCACGGCTTCGCCGGTGTGCAGCTTTGCGTTGGTCACGCCGGCGGCCTGCAGGCGCTGGCCCGCGGTGGCGGTGAAGTCGGCATGGATGTCCACGCTGACCACCTCGGCGGCGAGGTTGGCGAGGCAGGCGGTGAGGAAGCCCGAACCGGTGCCGATTTCCAGCACGCGTTCGGCCGGCTGCAGGTCCAGCGCCTGCAGGACGCGGCCTTCCAGCACCGGCTTCATCATGATTTCGCCGTGGCCCAGCGGCAGGCACAGGTCGGCGAAGGCCAGCTGGCGGTGCTCGGTGGCGACGAAATCCTCGCGCCGCACGCGGACCAGCGTGTCGAGCACGCGGCCGTTCAGCACTTCCCAGGGGCGCACCTGGTTTTCCACCATGTTCGTCCGTGCCTGCTCGAAGTTCATCGCCATGTCTGCCGGGTTCCGTGTGAGTCGAAAAAAGACCTGAAAGGATAAGGGCTTGGCCTCGCCTCGACAACGGCTAGACTGCGGCCCGCACGCCGCATCACGAAGTGCCGGAAGTCACCGCGATGTGCTGACGCAAGTCATGCCCCGGGCAGTGTCCGCGGACACTTCGGTTGCCAAATGGCTGGAAATAAGTGAACCAGGGCGTATAATAAAGTCCTTGCATGGCTTTGGGAAGGCGTTCGACATGAGCAGCATTTCGCCGGTCAGGTCACAGGGGCCCGGGCGCCCGAAAGATCTGGAGAAGCGCGCGGCGATCCTCGCCGCGGCCAAGGCGCTGTTCATCCGCAACGCCTTCGCGGGCACCAGCATGGATGCCATCGCGGCCGAGGCCGGCGTCTCCAAGCTCACCGTCTACAGCCATTTCGGCGACAAGGACAACCTGTTCCGCGAGGTGATCCGCGCGCGCGTCGAGGACCTGCTGCCGGAAAACACCTACGACTACGACGCGCAGGCCCCGATCGAGCAGACCCTGCTGCGCGTGGCGCTGATCCATGCGCGGCTCGACTGCGACGCCGAGACGGTGGGTACTTTTCGCGCCATCCTCGGCGATTGCCGCCAGGGCAACCCGCGTTTCGGCCGCATGCTGTGGGAAGAAGGCACGTTGCGCACGCATGGGCTGATGGAACGCCTGCTGCAGCACGCGGTCGATGCCGGCCAGCTCGCCATCGACGACGTGCCGCGCGCCTGCGTGCAGTTCTTCGCGCTCATCAAGGGCGACCTGTTCATGCGCCGCATGTTCGGCTGCGTGGATTGCAGCGAGAGCTATGCCGCGGAGATCGAAGCCTCTGCCCGCGCCGGCGTGGCTACCTTCCTGCGCGCCTACCTGCCGCGTTGACCGCACTCGCGGCCCGTACCCGCTTCGTGCTTGAATAGCCGCTCCAGAAGCGGGGGTGCCGGCGCAACGGTCGGCTGAGAGAGTCCCTTCGAACCTGATCCGGTTAGCACCGGTGGAGGGAGCTTCGTCGCACGACGCGGTGCCTGTCCTGTCGTGCGCTTGGCGCCGTCGCTTTGGTTACTACTCCATGCGAATCCATTCGCAAGAGCCCGCACATCATTTATGCGGACATTTGCGAATCCCTCGCGAAGGACCGCACATCCGTGTGCGGACTATTCAAAAAAGCCTAGCCCGGAGCCACCCATGAATGCCTTGCCGTCCGACCTCGCGCGCGCCGCGCAGGAACTCTCCGCTGCCGTGACGCGGCCGATTCCCGGATCGCGCAAGATCCATGCAACGGGCAGCCGCGCCGACCTGCGCGTGCCGCTGCGCGAGATCGCACAGGCCGACACGCCGGCGATGTTCGGCGTGGAGAAGAATCCCGCGATCACCGTCTACGACACCTCCGGCCCGTACACCGACCCGGACTACGCGGTGGACCTGGCCGCCGGCCTGCCCGCGCTGCGCGCGGCGTGGATCGCCGAACGCGGCGACACCGAGGCGCTGGGCGACCGCAGCTCCGAGTTCGGCCGCCGCCACGCGAATGCGCCGGAACTGGCCGCGATCCGCTTCCCGCAGCTGCCCGTGCCGCGCCGCGCGAAGGTCGGCGCCAACGTCACGCAGATGCACTACGCGCGCAAAGGCATCGTGACGCCGGAAATGGAGTACATCGCGATCCGCGAGAACCAGCGCATCGAAGCGCTGGGCGACAGCGCGCTGCGCGTGCAGCACCCGGGGCAGTCGTTCGGCGCGGCGATCCCGCGCATCATCACGCCGGAATTCGTGCGCGACGAAGTGGCGCGCGGCCGCGCCATCATCCCCGCCAACATCAACCACCCGGAAAGCGAGCCGATGATCATCGGCCGCAACTTCCTCACCAAGATCAACGCGAACATCGGCAATTCCGCGGTCACGTCGTCGATCGCGGAAGAAGTCGAGAAGATGGTGTGGTCGATCCGCTGGGGCGGTGACACGGTGATGGACCTCTCCACCGGCAAACACATCCACGAGACGCGCGAATGGATCCTGCGCAATTCGCCGGTACCAATCGGCACGGTGCCGATCTACCAGGCGCTGGAGAAGGTCGGCGGCGTGGCCGAGGAGCTGACCTGGGAGCTGTTCCGCGACACGCTCATCGAGCAGGCCGAGCAGGGCGTGGATTACTTCACCATCCACGCCGGCGTGCTGCTGCGCTTCGTGCCGCTCACCGCCAGGCGCGTCACCGGCATCGTCTCGCGCGGCGGCTCGATCATGGCGAAGTGGTGCCTGGCGCACCACAGGGAAAACTTCCTCTACACGCACTTCGAGGACATCTGCGAGATCATGAAGGCGTACGACGTGTCCTTCAGCCTAGGCGACGGCCTGCGTCCCGGCTGCGTGGCCGATGCGAACGACGCCGCGCAATTCGGCGAGCTGGACACGCTGGGCGAGCTCACGCAGATCGCCTGGAAGCACGACGTGCAGACCATGATCGAAGGCCCCGGCCACGTGCCGATGCAGCTGATCAAGGAGAACATGGACCGCCAGCTGGAGAAGTGCGGCGAAGCGCCGTTCTACACGCTGGGGCCGCTCACCACCGACATCGCGCCGGGCTATGACCACATCACCAGCGCGATCGGCGCGGCGATGATCGGCTGGTTTGGCACCGCCATGCTCTGCTACGTCACGCCGAAGGAGCATCTGGGCCTGCCGAACAAACAGGATGTGCGCGACGGCATCATCGCCTACAAGATCGCCGCGCACGCGGCGGACCTCGCGAAGGGGCATCCCGGTGCGCAGGTGCGCGACAACGCATTGTCGAAGGCGCGTTTCGAGTTCCGCTGGGAAGACCAGTTCAACCTCGGCCTCGATCCGGAGAAGGCCAAGGAATTCCACGACGAGACCCTGCCCAAGGATGCGCACAAGAGCGCGCACTTCTGCTCGATGTGCGGCCCCAAGTTTTGCTCGATGAAGATCACCCAGGACGTGCGCGACTACGCCGCCGAGCACGGCACCGGCGAAACCGAGGCGCTGGTCGAAGGCATGGCCGAGAAGGCTGCCGAGTTCCGCGCGCAGGGAGCCGAGGTGTATCGCAAGGCCTGACGGCGTCCTGCGGCGACGAAAGCCGGGCGGGTTTCCTGCCCGGCTTTTTCATGGCGGCGGCGAGTGCCGCGCCATTCACTCCGTGCGGATCGCGACCACGGGAGGCACCTTGGCGGCATGGTGGGCTGGACCCCACACGGCCACTTGGCCGAGCAGCCACAACAGCAGCGTGCCCAGCAGCGGCACGTAAAGCGGCATGTGCTGCAGCGGGTAGAAGGCCTTCATCAGGCCGAGGTTCGCCAGGACCGCGAGCGGGATGCCCAGCACGATGCCGCCGCCGACGATCAGCAGATTCTCGGTATGGAAGTAATACAGGATGTCGCCCTTCGTCGCGCCGAGTGAACGGCGGATGCCGATCTGCCGCCGCCGCTGGCCTACCCAGAAACTGCTCAATCCCACGATGCCGCCGGCGGTCGCCAGCAGCAACATGCCGCAGACGATGCTCAGCAACACCGCCACGCTGCGATCGGTTGCATAAGTCTGTTCGCGCGCTTGCAGCAAGGTTGCCGCGCCGTCCGTCGGATCGATGACGCGGATACCGCTGCGTTCCTGCAATGCTTTCAGCGCCGCCGCGATCGCCGGTTTCATGTCGGTGGCGTCGGTGCGCACCAGATAGTCAACGCCATCAGGATCGATATAGCGTCCCGGAGCAAGCACGTTGTCACCATCGGCGGATTGCGACCAGCTGATCGGCCCTTGCAGGTTGGCGAGGATGCCGATGATGACGGTTGGCCCATTTGGCAGGTACACCGTTTTGCCGAGAGCCGAGCCATCGGGAAACAGTTTGTCGGCAAGGCTGCGCGTGATGATGATGCCGGGCGAGGGCAGTTTGAGGTTGGAGTCAACGGTAGCGATTTCTTCGGGGCGGAAATTGCGGCCAGCGATCAGCGATGCGCCAAGCGTGTCGATCGCGTGTTCGTCAGCCACGGAGAGCATGGCGAACCGAGACATGGTGGTCTGGTCGGGTTTGAGTTTTATCCGTGTCGAAATCGGGGCAACGCTCTCCTCATAGGCCAGCGGCGAGTCGTTGCTCGCAAACGCATCGCGCACGCCCGCCACATGGCGCAGGGCATCAAGGTCGGTGCGAATGTTCGCGTCGATCTGGGTGGGGTTCTGACCGATCATCCAGCCGTTGCGGATGACGAAGATATGGGATTCATCCGTTCCGGTGGGGCGGGACAGATGGATGATGCGCGTGGCGACCATGAACAGCGCGTTGGAGGTCACTGCCAGCGTCAGCGCCACTTGCAGGACGATGAGCAGGGTGGCTGCCTTGTGGCGACGCAGCGCCGTGACGATGGGCGGCAACTGCATGAAGGCTCGGGCGAGTGTCATGAAGGGAGCTCAGTGGTTGATCTTGATCTGCCATGCGGGCCGGGTTTGCGCCGCGCGCCACGTCGGATAGAGGGCGGAAACCACGGTGGCGATCACTGCAAGCAGCAAGGTCAGAAGCACCAGTGGTGCATCCACGTGCACGAGCCGTGCGATCTTCGGCTCGAACAACCGGCCGATGCCCCACAGGCCCAGCAGTGTCAGCGCCAAGCCGAGCAGCCCACCGGTAAAACCGATGGCTGCCCCTTCGATCAGGAACTGCTGGTAGATGTCCGCACGCGATGCGCCCAAGGCACGGCGTATGCCGATTTCCGGTGCGCGTCGCATGAATCGGGCCAGCATGAGTCCGACCACGTTGACCATGACAATCAGCAGAAAACTGCCGGAGATCAACATGGAAAAGCTGGATGCTTTGGGGGCTATGTTGAGATACGCCAGCCAGTCCATCAGGCTGTTCAGTCGCACGTTGGGCGGCCAGGCGAAGCGACCGAGACGCTGCTGCTCCTTGGCATAGTTGCGCAGGTATTCGCGGTAGCGTTCCGCGTCGGCGGGTGTCGCCAGTCCCACCCATGCGCCGATGCGGCCACATTCGCCGTGCAGATAGGCACCCCAGTTGGAGGTGTCGGTTTCTCCTGTTGCTGTTGGACAGTTGGCGTACCGGCTGTTCTTCTGCATGTCGGTGGCGCGGGTGAATGGGATGTAGATGTCCCCCACGTTATCGAATGCCTGATCGCGGCTGAGCTCACCGATGTCGAAGAAGCGGGGCCTCGGGTTCCAGTCGTCCAGCACGCCTGCGACACGAAAGGCTTTTCCATCCAGTCGAATCTCGTGCCCGACGCTGTTCTGTCCGCCAAA
This sequence comes from Rhodanobacter sp. DHB23, assembly GCF_014842975.1. GTDB lineage: Bacteria > Pseudomonadota > Gammaproteobacteria > Xanthomonadales > Rhodanobacteraceae > Rhodanobacter_A. The sequence continues at coordinate 88,355 of NZ_JACYXK010000022.1, forward strand.
GAGTTTTTCGTTCAGGCGGCGACTGATGACCACCACGTTGGCGTGCTGCGCATCCTCGTTCGCGCTCCAACTGGCACCGAAGCGGAAGGGCACGTCGAACATCGGGAAAAAGTCGGCGGTCACGGCGTCGCCGCTCATCGGCATGGCAGGAATCGTCGGGTCGTCCGATTCCACCTGCCATGACGCGGGATAGAGCAGCGTCTGCCGGTCGGCCTTGTGCGCCTGCCACAGTGCGACCGCATCGGTGTAGCTCAGCATGTCGGGCGGTTCGCCATGCCACGTGTAGGACGGCCCCACGTTGTCGATCTGCACCGCGTAAAGCCGGGAAGACTTGCCGGGCAAGGGGTCGCTCGTGGTCGCGCGGAACACGGCATAGGACACCATGCAGGCCGATACCCCGAAAGCCAGCAGCGCGATCACCAGTGCCGTCAAAGCCTTGCTGCGTGCGCTGCTTCGCAACGCCAGCGCGACGTAATACCTCCACATGACGCCCCCTGTGACCTCACCTGATAATCGGTGGATACGTGGCCCGCCGACCCGGTAAAGGAGGATGCTTCATTTGGTTGGCAAACAAAAGTCGCCCGGACGTCGATGGCCAGTTACTCCGTGCGGATCGCGACCACCGGCGGAACCCTGGCGGCCGAGCGCGCCGGCCCCCAGACGGCGAGCTGGCCGAGCAGCCACAGCACCAGCGCACCCAGCAAGGGAGCGTAGAGCGGGATGCGCGGCAATTCGTAGAGCTGCATCAGGCCGAGATTCGCGAGGAACGCCAGCAAGGCGCCGAGCGCGACACCTCCGCTGACGATCAGGAAATTCTCGGCGTGGAAGTAGCGCAGGATGTCACCGGACGTCGCGCCCAGCGAGCGGCGGATGCCGATCTGTCGCCGCCGTTGGCCGACCCAGAAACTGCTCAATCCCACGATGCCACCCGCGGTGGCGAGCAGCAGCAAGCCGCAGACGATGCTCATCAGCATCGCCACGCTGTGGTCGCTCGCATAGGCATGCTTGCGCACTTGGGCCATGGTAACGACGTCTTGCTTTTGATCGATGATGCGTGCGTCGCTGCGTTCTTGCAGCGCTTTCAGTGTTGCCGCGATCACCGGCTTCATGGCGGTGGAATCGGTGCGCACCAGATACTCGATTCCTGCGGGATCGAGGTAACGCGCCGGAACCAGCGCCGTATAGCCGTCCACGGCTCCGCTGTTTTTCAGAGGCCCCTGCAAGCTGGCGATGATGCCGAAGATGGCGGTGGGCCCGTCCGGCAGGTAAACCGTCTTGCCCAGGGCCGAGCCGTCGGGGAACAGTTTGTCGGCGAGACTGCGGGTGACGATGATGCCCGGAGGAGACATCTTGTCGCTGGGGCCGATGGCGGCGATTTCGTCGGGACGGAAATTGCGCCCGGAGACCAGCGTCAGGCCAAGCGTATCGATCGCGTGCTCGTCGGCGGCGTAGAATGTTATCAGTTGCGCGTGCGTTTTCTGGTCCGGTTCGAGCTTCAGTCTTGCAATGATATTGGCGCTGTATCCAGCCAATGGAAACCCCTGGCTGGAAAACGCGTCGCGCACGCCCGCGACATGGCGCAGGGTGTCCAAGTCGGCGGCAATGTTCGCGTTGATCTGGGCTGCATTCTGACCCAGCTTCCAGCCGTTGCGGATAACGAAGAGATGGGCTTCGTCCGTGCTGGTGGGGCGGGACAGATGGACGATGCGCGTGGCCACGATAAGCAGGGCGTTGGATGCCACCGCCAGCGTCAGCGCCACCTGCAAGACGATGAGCAGGGTGGCTACCTTGTGCCGGCGCAGCGCCGTGATGATCGGGCGAAGCTGCATGAATGTCCTGGTCAGTACCATGGTGGCAACCTCAACCGATCTTGATTTGCCAGGCAGGCTGGGTTTGTGCCGCGCGCCAGGTTGGGTACAGGGCGGAAACCACCGTGGCAGCCATGGCGAGCAGCACGGTCAGCGTGACCAGCGAAGAATCGGCCTGCACCAGGCGTGCAATATTCGGCTCGAAGAGTCCCCCGGCGCCCCATACGCCCAGCAATGTCAGTGCTACGCCGAGCAGGCCACCGACGAAACCCATGGTGGCCGCCTCGATCAGAAACTGCCGGTAGATGGCTGCTCGCGAAGCCCCCAGGGCGCGGCGAACGCCGATTTCCGGTGCCCGTCGCATGAAGCGGGCCAGCATGAGCCCGACGACATTGACCAGGACAATCAGCAGGAAGCTGGCAGATACCAGCATGGACAAGGTGGACGCTGCCGGAGTGACATCCAGAAACGCCAGCCAGTCCGTCAGGTTGCGCAAACGTATGTTGGGCGCCCACGAAAAGCGTCCGAGCCGTTGCTGCTCTGCTGCGTAGTTGCGCAGATATTCGCGGAAGCGATCCGCGTCGGCGGGCGTGTCGAGCTCCACCCAGGCATCGATCCGGTCGCATTCGCTGTGCAGGTAGGCATCCCAGTGGGATGTATCCGATTGCCGTGATGCTGTCGGGCAATAAGCGAAGGTGCTGTCCTTCTTCATATCGGTCGCGCGGGCGAACGGGATGTAGATATCCCCCGCGTCATTGAACGCATACACGGTTCCGTGACTGCCGGCATCGAAATAGCGCGGTCTTGGGTTCCAGTCCTCCAGCACGCCGTCGATCCGGAAGAGTTGGTTGTCCAGCCGGATCTCATGCCCGACACTGTTTTGCCCGCCGAATAGCACTTCGTTCAAGTGCCGACTGATGACCGCCACCGTGGCGTGTCGTGCATCGTCATCCGCCGTCCACCCGCCGCCATAGCGGAAAGGCACATCGAACATCGGGAAGAAATCGGTGGTCACCGCATCGCCACCCAGCGACATGGCTGGAACCAATGAATTTCCCGATTCCACTTGCCATGTCGTGGAATAGATCAACGTCTGGCGGTTCGCCTGGTGTGCTTGCCACAGCGCCACCGCATCGATGTAGCTCAGCGTCTCGATTGGTTCGCCCTGGTTGTTGTAGGACGGGCCGACATTGTCGACGAGTGGCACGTAAAGCTGGGAAGACTTGCCGGGAAGCGGGTCGCTCGTGGTCGCCCGGAACACGGCATAGCTCACCATGCAGGCCGATACGCCGAACGCCAGCAGCACGATCACCAGCGCCGTCAAAGCCTTGCTTCGCGCGCTGCTCCGCAACGCCAACGTGACGTAATACCCCCACATAACGCCCCCTGTGACGCCATCCGACAATCGCCAGGCGCCAGGCCTGTCTATCAGACGATACTTGATCGGGTCGCCCATCCTCCAGCCACGCTCGACGCGAGCATGGCTGTTTCGCGGATGGCGTCGCGTCACCAACCACCCAGGACCAGCTTGCCGATGCCGCTGCCCGATTCCAGCCGCCGATGCGCCTCGCGCAGGTTGGCGGCGCTGATCGGCGAAAGCGTGTCGTGGCGGATGCCCTTCAATTCGCCGGCGTCGACCAGTTGCGCCACACGGGCAAGGATGCGGCCCTGCTCGGCCATGTCCGGCGTGCGGAAGCGCGGGCGCGCGAACATGAATTCCCAGTGGATGCCGATGCACTTGGCCTTGTACGGGTCGCCGATCCTGAGTGCGCCCTTCGGTTCCACGATCAGGCCAACGTGGCCCTGTGGCGCCAGCAGTTCGCTCAGCGCGTCCCAGTAGCGGTCGGTGTCGGCGAGGTTGAGCGCGGCGTCGACGTGCGTGAGACCCAGCGCGGCCAGCTGCGGCGCCAATGGTTCGCGATGATCGACGACGTGCTGCGCGCCCATGGCGCGGCACCAGTCCGTGCTTTCCGGGCGCGAGGCGGTGGCGATCACGTCGAAGCCCGCGCGGTGCGCGAGCTGGGTGGCGATGGAGCCCACGCCGCCCGCGCCCGCGATCACCAGCAGCGACTTGCCCACGCCACCGCGCTCGCTGTCGAACGGCATGCGCTGGAACAGCAGCTCCCATGCAGTGATCGCCACCAGCGGCAGCGCGGCGGCGTCGGCGAAGTCCAGCGAGCGCGGCATCGCCGCGGCGAGCCGCGCGTCGACCAGCTGGTACTCGGCATTGCTGCCTGCGCGGGTGACGTCGCCGGCGTAGTACACGCGGTCGCCGGGCTCGAATCCTTGCGCTTCGCTGCCCGCCGCTTCGACCACGCCTGCGGCGTCGTAGCCCAGCACCTTCGGCTGTGCTTCCACCTGCGGCCTGGGTGCGCGGATTTTGGTGTCGACCGGGTTCACCGACACGGCCTCCACGCGCACCAGCAGGTCGTGCGCGCCGGGCGCGGGTTTCGGCAACTCCACGTCGACCAGGGATTCGGGGTCGTCGATGGGCAGGTAGCGGGTGAGGGCGACGGCTTTCATGGCATGGCTCCGTGGGAACGAAGCAAGGATAAGCCCGTGCCGTGTGCGCGGCGTGGCTGTCCGCGAAGCGCAGGGCGCGCCCCGCGATGGCTGGCGGCAGGCATGAAAAACGGCGCGCCGCTTCGCAGCGGCGCGCCGTTCCATTGCATGCAATCAGGCCTTGGACGCCTTGTAGCGCTCCACGCCGGCGACGATCTCGGCCTTCGCCGCGTCGGCGCCTTCCCAGCCTTCCACCTTCACCCACTTGCCCTTCTCGAGGTCCTTGTAGTGCTCGAAGAAGTGGCCGATGCGCTCCAGCCAATGCGGCGAGACACCCTTGATGTCGTTGATGTGGGCGTAGCCGGGGAACACCTTGGGCGAGGGGATCGCCAGCAGCTTCTCGTCGCTGCCGGCCTCGTCGGTCATCTTCAGCATGCCGACCGGGTGGCAGCGGATCACCGAGCCTACGGTCAGCGGCAGCGGCAGGATCACCAGCACGTCCAGCGGATCGCCGTCGCCGCCCAGCGTGCCCGGCACGTAGCCGTAGTTGCAGGGGTAGCGCATCGGCGTGGACAGGATGCGGTCGACGAAGATCGCGCCCGACTCCTTGTCCACCTCGTACTTGACCGGCTCGGCATCCTTGGGGATTTCGATGATGACGTTGATTTCGTCCGGCACGTTGCGGCCGGCGGGCACCAGATGCAGACCCATGGGATGTCCTTGCGCGATTTTGGAGGGAGAAAGCCCGCAAGGATACGCCACTGGCTGCTGCGATGCAGCAGCGGACGTTGAATGCCGGTGCGGAACGGCTGGCCCCCTCGTATCGTCCGGTATGCGCACCCTGTGCGCGACTGCTTTTGCTCCGGTTGAGCATCAAGGCAATCGCGCACAGCGTGCTCCTACGCGGAAGGAACCGCCGCGTGGCTGGATCAATACGGCCGCTCGCGCAGCCACTTGGTGGCGATCCACTTCTCGCCGCGCAGCACCGGCAGGCCGGCGTGCAGCGAGCTGGCGTCGCCGCCCTCGTAGGCGAAATAGACGGCCGAACCGCGCAGTGCGGTGACGGTGAGGCCGGCCGTGGGGAAGGCGGTGCCGCCGCCGGCCTCGGGCGTGTTGAGGTACATCACCACGCTGGCGATGCGCTGGCCTCCGCGCGCGGTGAGGGTGGAGTAGCCAGGCTGGCCGGGATCGAACCAGTCGAAATGCGGCGTGTATTCCTGCCCGGGCTGGTAATGCAGGATCTGCAGGCCTTCACCGTGGCTCGCGGGAATGTCGAACAGCGTCGCGATGCGCTGTTCGAGTTGCGCCACCAGCGGCAGTTCGCCCGGCATGAAGAACATGCCCACGCTGGTGCGGCGGCGGTCCACCTGGTGCTTGCCGTCGGCATCCACGGTGAGCGCGCGCTGCAGGCGCGGGCGCGCCAGCGCGATCAGTTCGTCGCATTCCTCGCCCGTCAGCAGGCCGTCGAGCACGCGCAGCGCTGGCTTGTCCAGGCTCATCGAAACGCGCACCTCGCGGTCGCCCGCCTTCGCCAGCGGCGCCTCGGGGTGCTTCGTACGGCGTTCGAGCGGCGCGCCGACATCGGCAAGCAGGGTGGCCGGCGGCAGCTTCAGCACCTCGGCCACGGCGGCGCGGCTGCGCTGCGGATCGTAGCCATGCGACCGCATCAGCTCGACCACGCTCTGCGGAGCGTGCCCGGCGCGGCTGGTGGCGAGGATCCACTCGCGCAGTTCGGGGGTGATGGCGGTCTGTGCCTTCATCGCATGGGAAAGGTTGGGGCGCCGCTCAAGCTTACTTCACGCGATTCAGGGCGATGTGGACGAGCGCGTGATTCAGTCGGCCCATCGCAAAACTGTTGGCAACTCCGCACAGCAGTATTCGAAATGCAGAACCCGGCGCAACTTGGGATTGATCATCCTGGAAGATGCATGCACGGTCAGGGGGCGCATGACAAGGGCATCGCCTGCGGCGAGGCTCGGGCAGTCGTAACCGAGGGATGCTGCGAGGTCATGCATGCGTTCCGCTGAAAGCAACCCCTGACGGTGCGAACCAGCGATGAGCTTGAGTCCACCATTTGTTTCGTCACAACTATCCAGATGCATGCGTACAGCCACCATGCGCTCCAGCCATTCTGCAGGTGGTTGTACCTGCCAAGCTCCTGCTTTGTTCGACCATGGCCCCCAGCCCGGCAAATCCGCGCGCTCGGCTACGGTGATTGCACGATCCTGGTGCCAGCTCACCAGCCAGTCGTTATCGGGGGATTTGTCGAAGTAGATGGCCCGTACGAAGTGCGTTGAAGCGCCCAGTGCATTACGCGCCAGAGCCATACCCACGCCTGTACGGGCAAGCTTGTAGACGCTCTCGGTGCGCTGATCAATTCGTCGAATGCCGCCCCGGCCCGCGGCGAGACGAATATCGGCGAGTGCGGAGTGCAGCTCAGTCAGGCCGGCATCGTCAAGCGCGTTGTGTGCGAGAGCGTAACCATCTTCCTGCAAGGTGGCGAGATCGAACATGTCGGCCAGGGTCTGAAGCGGGCTGTATGGTTCGTGGGAGGATGAGCAAATGATTGCACACTGGAACAACGCTGGCTGGCACAAGGCCAGCCAGCGTTGTTCCTCGTCGGAGCGGCTTACTTCAACTTGTCCCACAGGAAGTCGTACACCATCGCGTGCATGTGCGCGGACTGCTTGTTGTCCGCGCCGGCGCCGTGGCCGCCTTCCAGGTTCTCGTAGAACCACACGTTGGGGATGCCCATGCCTTCCATTTTCGCGGCCATCTTGCGTGCCTGCGCGGGGCCCACGCGGTCGTCGCTGGTGGTGGTGTAGAACAGCACCGGCGGGTAGTGCGTTTCCTTGTGCAGGTTCTGGTAGGGCGAGAAGGCCTTGATGAAGTCCCACTGCTTCGGGTCGTCGGGATTGCCGTATTCGGCGATCCACGACGATCCGGCGTCGAGGTGGATGTAGCGCTTCATGTCCAGCAGCGGCACTTCGCAGGCGATGGCGCCGAACAACTGCGGGTACTGGGTGAGCATGTTGCCCATCAGCAGGCCGCCGTTGCTGCCGCCTTCGGCGCCGAGGTGCCTGGCGGTGGTGACGCCGCGCTTCACCAGGTCCTCGGCCACCGCGGCGAAGTCCTGGTAGGCCTTGGGGCGGTTGGCCTGCAATGCGGCCTGGTGCCAGGCGGGACCGTATTCGCCGCCACCGCGGATGTTGGCGATCACGTAGACGCCGCCGCGGTCCAGCCATGCGCGGCCGATGCTGCCGCTGTAGAACGGCTGCAGCGAAACCTCGAAGCCGCCGTAGCCGTACAGCAGGGTGCGGTTCGAGCCGTCGAGTTTCATGTCCTTCGGCGCGATCTCGAAATAGGGCACGCGGGTGCCGTCCTTCGAGGCGACGAAGTGCTGGCTCACGCTGAACCTGGAAGCGTCGAAGAAGGCAGGCTGGTGCTTGATCGCCTCGGCCTCGCCCTGGCCCAGCACGCCGCGCTCCAGCGTCGTCGGGGTGAGGAAACCGGTGATGGCGAGCCAGTATTCGTCGCTGTGGTCGGGGTCGGTATCGACCACTTCCACCGTGCTCATCGCCGGCGCGCCCGGCATGGCCTGGTGCTGCCAGTCGCCGGCTTGCGGCGTCAGCACCTCCAGCCGGCTCTTCACGTCGTCCAGCACGTCGAGGATCAGGTGGTGCTGCGTCCAGGCATAGTTGGAGAGCGCGGTGTGCGCATCGGGCTTGAACAGCACGGTGAAGGCGCGCTTGCCGGCCATGAAGTCGTCGAACTTGATGGCGACCAGCGCGCCGTTGGGATAGGTGGCGCCGCCCACCGTCCAAGGCGAGCGCAGCGTCACCAGCAGCCATTCGCGGTGCGCGTCGGCGCTGGCGTCGCTGGGGATGTCCAGCTTCACCAGCTTGCCGTCCTTGCGCAGGTAGATTTCGCTGTGGAAGAAGTCGGTGGCCACCTGCACGAAGTCGCGCTCGAAGCCGGGCGTGAGGTCGCGGTAGGCGCTCACCGCGAGGTCGTCGGGCTTGCCCTCGTACACTTCGGTCGCGCTGGCGAGCGGCGTGCCGCGCGTCCATTCCTTGGCGATGCGCGGGTAGCTGGACTTGGTCATCGAGCCGGCGCCGAAGTCGGTGCCGACGTAGATGTGGTCCTGGTCGATCCAGCCCACCTGGGTCTTGGCGATCGGCAGCTCGAAGCCGCCTTTCACGAAGGACTTGGTGCCGGTGTCGAACTCGCGCACCGCCACCGCGTCGCCGCCGTCGGGCGACAGCGAGAGCAGGCAACGCGTATACGCGGGTTTCAGGCATTGCGCGCCCTTGAACACCCAGCGCTTGCCTTCGGCCTTGTTGAGCGCGTCCACGTCCAGCACGACCTCCCACCTGGGATCGGCCTTGCGGTATTCGTCCAGCGTGGTGCGGCGCCAGAGGCCGCGCGGATGCTCCTTGTCCTGCCAGAAGTTGTAGAGCCAGTCACCCATGCGGCCGACCATGGGGATGCGCGCATTGGAGTCCAGCACTTCGAGGATCTGGTTGCGCGTGTGGTCGAACCCGGCGGAGCTGGCGAAGGCCTTCTCCGTGATCGCGTTCTGCGCCTTCACCCAGTCCATCGCGCGCGCGTCGTGGGTGGCTTCCAGCCACAGGTAGGGATCATCGCTGGTGGAGGTCTGGTCGGTGGTCGCGGCGTGAGTGGTGTTCATGCCAACCAGTGTGATGCCCAGCGCAAGCGCGAGCCAGAGGGAGGTCTTGGAAGTCATGGAAGCTCCTTGGATTGCGACGAAAGCCCGAGTGTGATGGCGCGATGCGATGCGGTGCGTGCCTGTGGCTGAAGTCAGGTAGTCGACGCGTACTAACTGGTGAATCCCTCTCCCGCTTGCGGGAGAGGGTGCCCGCAGGGCGGGAGAGGGCGCGGGCGGAGCGTACCCTCTCCCCCAACCCCTCTTCCTCGCTCCTCAAGGCAGGGCCATCCATGGCCCTTCCCCGCGTCCGCAAGCGGGAGAGGGGAGCAGAGCCTGCAAAAGCGACAGGCCCCGCGAACGGGGCCTGTCGTCTTGCCGAACCGCTCAATGCAGCAGCGGGATGATCAGCAGCGCCACGATGTTGATGATCTTGATCAGCGGGTTCACCGCGGGGCCGGCGGTGTCCTTGTACGGGTCGCCCACGGTGTCGCCGGTGACGGCGGCCTTGTGCGCTTCCGAACCCTTGCCGCCATGGTGGCCGTCCTCGATGTACTTCTTGGCGTTGTCCCACGCGCCGCCGCCGGTGGTCATCGAGATCGCCACGAACAGGCCGGTGACGATGGTGCCGATCAGCACGCCGCCCAGCGCCTTCGGCCCCAGCAGCAGGCCGACCACGATGGGCACGATCACCGGCAGCAGCGAGGGCACGATCATCTCCCGGATCGCCGAGCGGGTGAGCATGTCCACCGCCTTGTCGTACTGCGGTTTGCCGGTGCCGTCCATGATGCCGATGATGTCGCGGAACTGGCGGCGCACTTCCTCCACCACGGCGCCCGCGGCGCGGCCCACCGCCTCCATCGCCATCGCGCCGAACAGGTAGGGGATCAGGCCGCCGATCAAGAGGCCGATGATCACCATGTGGTCGGAGAGGTCGAAGCTGTAGGTGATGTCCGGATGGTTCACCGCGAGGTTGTGCGTGTAGTCGGCGAACAGCACCAGCGCGGCAAGGGCGGCCGAACCGATCGCGTAGCCCTTGGTCACCGCCTTGGTGGTGTTGCCCACGGCGTCCAGCGGGTCGGTGACGCCGCGCACTTCCGGCGGCAGGTCGGCCATCTCGGCGATGCCGCCGGCGTTGTCGGTGATCGGGCCATAGGCATCCAGCGCCACGATCATGCCGGCCATCGACAGCATCGAGGTCGCCGCGATGGCGATGCCGTACAGGCCGCCGTGCTCGTAGGCGCCCCAGATCGCGATGCAGATCGCCACCACCGGCAGGCCGGTGGCCTTCATCGAGATGCCGAGGCCGGCGATGATGTTGGTGCCATGGCCGGTGGTCGAGGCCTGCGCGATGTGCTTCACCGGCTTGTAGCCGGTGCCGGTGTAGTACTCGGTGATCCACACGATCGCGCCGGTGAGCAGGAGGCCGATCAGCGCGCAGAACCACAGGTTCAGTGCGCCGTAGCTGAAGCCGCCCATCAGCTGCATGGTGATCGGCCAGAACGCCGCCGCCGCCAGCACGCCCGACACTGCCACGCCCTTGTACAGCGCGCCCATGATCGAGCCGCCGGGCTTCACGCGCACGAACAGCGTGCCGATGATCGAGGCGATGATCGACACCGCGCCCAGCAGCAGCGGATACAGCACCGCGGTGCTGCCCGCGTTGGTCAGCGTGAGGCCACCCAGCAGCATGGTGGCGATCACCGTCACCGCGTAGGTTTCGAACAGGTCGGCGGCCATGCCCGCGCAGTCGCCCACGTTGTCGCCCACGTTGTCGGCGATCACCGCCGGGTTGCGCGGGTCGTCCTCGGGGATGCCGGCTTCCACCTTGCCGACCAGGTCGGCGCCCACGTCGGCGCCCTTGGTGAAGATGCCGCCGCCGAGGCGCGCGAAGATCGAGATCAGCGAGCTGCCGAAAGCCAGGCCCACCAGCGCATGCAGTGCATCCTCACTCGCGACGCCGCTGCGATCGAGGATCAACCAGTAGCCGGCCACGCCGAGCAGCGCCAGGCCCACCACCAGCATGCCGGTGATCGCGCCGCCGCGGAACGCCACGTCCATCGCCGGACCCAGGCCCTGCCGTGCCGCTTCGGCGGTGCGCACGTTCGCACGCACCGACACGTTCATGCCGATGTAGCCGGCCGCACCGGACAACACCGCACCGATCAGAAAGCCTATCGCGGTGGCCCAGGAGAGAAAGAAACCGATCAGCAGGAACAACAGCGCGCCGACGATGGCAATCGTGCCGTACTGGCGGTTGAGGTAGGCGCGTGCGCCTTCCTGGATCGCCGCGGCGATCTCCTGCATCCGTGCATTGCCCGGCGACTGCGCCAGAACCCAGCGCGCCGACAAGGCGCCATACAAAACTGCCACCACCGCACAAGCGAGCACGATCCACCAGCCATACTGCTGCAGCATCGGAGCCTCCCCATGAGTTGTTGGCCGTCCGGAGCGGGCGGTCGAGGGGAGTATAGGCAGAGCCGTGTGTCCAACCTGTTGTGCGGCGCAACGCGCGGTGCTTGCCGTGCTTGCGTCAGGGCTGGAAGTCGCAATGTCGGATTGTCCCTACACACGAAGTGTGATGCGGTGATATCGGTTCGCGCGGGTGACGCGGCATACTTTCGTTCAGTGCAGACCGAGGCGGGCGGGTTGCCCTGACTGAACAGGTCAAGCCATGCAGGATCGACGATGGAGAGTCCGATGCCACGCTTCCGCAGCGCCATGCTTCCGCTTGCATTCGTCTTGCTGACGACAGGATGCCAAACCGCCATGTCCACTCAGACCGACACCATCCAGCCGCCGCCCGAAACGCTTGCCGTGCCGTTGAAGTTTGCAGTGCATAACTTCGGGGCGGCTTGTTACAACACCTTGAGTTGCAGCGTGGTGTACAACCACAAGCAGTTCGCACCTTTCAGCATCGACAAGCCATCACCACCACCGCCTTCGCCCGACTATCGGAAAAATTGGGATGCGGGCTTCATCGGGATCGAAAACTTTCCGTCTCCCGCCATTGTGCAGTGGACGTCGTTGGACGGCGCAAAGCACGAGTCCAAGGTGGACATGGCCAAGATCTTCAAGGAGCAGTTGATCTGGCACAAGGTGCCCAAGTCCGACATGGCTGATTTTTATAGTGGCCCGGTGGCAGGCGAGCCGGACATTTTCCTGGAAGTGAACGACCACGCCATCAACGTGTTCATGTGGATGTTGATTCCCACCAAGACGGAACAAGTGCCGGGGAACAAGCTCAGCTACGGGCGGGATGACAGATTTCTAGTCTGGACGCACACCTATTGATCGGAGGGCATGGAGTGAGCCACGAGGACAAACTCGATCCGGATGGAATTCGCAATGATGGTGTGCCGTACTATGAGGCGGATGCGCAACGGTTGCAGAGTTACGTGAATGCTCGTGCGGAACTGTCACGGTTTGATGCGCCGCTGTTCATGCATGCAAACAATCCCCGTGAATATTTGTATGTCGCGTCTTTCGACGGTACCGGGAACGATAAATCCAAGGATCCCGCGCACGAAACCAATGTTGCCAAGATCGATGATCAAGTCGAGGCATTGAAGCTCGCGGGAAGCGAGCGCATTGGTCATGGCTATGTTCCAGGTCCCGGTACGGAGGATGGCTTTCTTGCGCGTACGCGGGATGGCATGGATGGCCATACCTACGACGTGCGCGTCGAAGAGATGTACAAAAAGTTCATCGATCAGGCGTGGCGTTGGAAACAAGCGGATCCGGATGCCCAGATCCGTTTGGCCGACATCGGCTTCAGCCGTGGCGGCGAGCAGGCCGCTGGATTTGCCCGCATCGTGCAAGAACGCGGCATCCAGGATCCGATGGGCGCGCACTACACCTACGACAGCCACCACCGCATAACCCATGTGGAGTACACCCGCCCGCCGCTGGTCGAGCCGGGCCAGGTGGCGCAGGCGGTGGGTTTGTTCGATCCAGTGGGCACCGGCGATCCGGTGAAGCATCACGACCGGCGCCTGCCGCCGTCGGTGATTTCCGGTTTTCAGATCAATGCCGCGGACGAACGGCGCGGCCTGTTCAAGTCCGACCACATCATCGATCCCGACATGACGCCGGATGGGCGCTTCCTTGGCGTGACCGTGGCCGGTGCGCACTCCGATGTCGGCGGCAGCTACCACCGCGACGGCCTGGCCATCCGCAGCGAAAATCTGATGGTGGGTTATCTCAACGGGTTGAGCGACAAACCCTTCCTGCAGCGCCAGGCGGAGCCGGACGATCCGCGGCTGGATGTGGTGCACCGCTCGGAAGACGGCATGCTCTTGTACCGGCTTGCGCCGAAGATCGATCGACTCAGTCCCGATGGCTACAACGAATTGCTGGTACCCAGGTCGGAAGCGAAGCGGGTGGCCGATCCGTTCAATGCCGAGCCGCGCGACGAATCGTTGAACCGGCAGTTCCAGCGGCAGCGCATAGACACGGGCATGCAACCGGCCCTGCCGGATCAACCGCAGCAAGCCCCGACCAGCGATTTGTCGGCGCGACTCGACCGCTTGCTGGTGGCAGGACAGTCGAACGATTGGGGAGCCTTCAGCCGGGAGAACCAGGCGCTGGCCTTTGGCGAGGCTGGCCGCGGCATGCTGGACCACGCCACGGTCCAGGCCAATTGGCTCGAACAGCAAGCGGTTCCGCAGCTCTTCCAGCAGCAGGCGGCGCAACCGGGCGGTCCGGCCATGTCGTTCTGAATCACGCCATCGTGACCGCCAGCCAGGGAAGTCGTGCCATGCAGATGGAAGAACTGAACGCGTTGATCGACAAGACGGCGACCTTGATGGTGCAGTACGAACGCCGTGGCGCGCAGATCGATGCGCGGCTCCAGTCGCTTGGCGAGGCATTGCAGGGCCTGACGCAGATGTTGCCCGCGGTGGTCAGGGACTCGGCCAAGGGGCTGTTGCAGACCTTGCCGGGCGAAATGGCCGACACGGTGCGCGCCGGACTGGGCCAATCGATGGGCATGTACAGGCAGAACATGGACGCTGCGGGTGCCGATATCACTAGGGCCGCACGTGCGTTGGCCGGGCAGATCGACCAACTGCGAAGCCTGCATCGACGATTGATCTGGAAGGTGACCGCTGCGGCCGTAGTCACCCTGGCGTTGCTGCTCGGCGGCGGCGCGTGGTTGTCGATGCATTACACCCGCGTGATCCATGACGAGCAGTTGTCCGCCGAGCTCATGAAGGCCTACAACGGCGCCGATGTCGTGCTGTGCGGTGATGGCCTGTTGTGTGCCAACGTGGATGGCAGGCACGCGCGTTATGGTGAGCGGGGCCAATACCTTCCGGTCAAACCGCGCTGATCGCGGCGGCCAGATGCATCGATGGGAAAAATGCGAGGGCCGCGCATCGTTGCGCGGCCCTCGCTGGCTCCGCCCTGGATCAGTGCATGGCGACGTCGAGGATGATGCCGGTGGCCAGCGCGACCAGCAGGTAGTCGTTGTTCTCCGCACGCACCCAGCCATAGCCGTGCGGCGGCGGGCGCAGGCGATAGCGGCCGTAGTCCTGCACCACGTAGATCGGGCCGCCGTAGCGGTGGCCGCGCTCCCAGTGGCGGTCGTGGCCATGCCGGGGGACGACCACGTAGCGGCGGTCGTCGTGGTGTCCGCGTCCATGGCGATCCTGCCAGTCGTGGCGGTCGTGCCCGCGATCATGTCCATGGTCGTGATCGGCCAGCGCCACGCCGCTGCCGGCGAGCAGGGGCAGGACGAACATCAGGCTGCAGAGGGTCTTCATTGCAATGTCTCCGGTCGTGCCGACAGGCGGCGCGGAATGGAGCGTATGAAATTGCGCCTGAACGAAAGATATGTCGACGCCGCGCCGCTTTGGCGTGCCGGCCAGTGGCAGGCCTCGACGCGTCCCGCCCAGGCAAGCGCCGTCGCAATCGGCAGTGAAGCCCGGCGTAGTAGGCTGCGGGAATGGAATCCATCGACTTCGCTGCACGCCGTGCCGCCTTCCGCAAGCTGCACGAAAGCGGCTGCTTCATGCTTCCCAATCCGTGGGATCCTGGTTCAGCCCGGGCCTTGCAGCAGCTCGGCTTCAAGGCATTGGCGACCACCAGCTCGGGTTTCGCGTGGTCGCGCGCGCATGCGGACAACGCGATGGGTGTGGAAGCGGTGCTGGCGCACTGCCGCGCGATCGTGACGGCCACCGGCTTGCCGGTGAACGCCGATTTCGAGGACGGGCATGCCCGCGACCTCGGGGAGCTGGCGGACAACGTGCGCCGTTGCATCGATACCGGCGTGGCGGGCCTGTCGATCGAGGATGCCACCGGCGACGCCGCGCGACCGTTGTACGAGTTCGACGAGGCCGTGGCGCGCATGCGCGCCGCCCGTGCGGCGATCGACGCCTCCGGCCAGGACGTGATGCTGGTCGGCCGCGCCGAATGTTTCCTGGTCGGCCACCCCGATCCCCTGGGCGAATCGCTGAGGCGCCTGTGCGCCTATGCCGAGGCCGGTGCGGATTGCCTGTACGCGCCAGGCCTGCGCACCAGCGAGCAGGTCGAGGCAGTGGTGCGTGCCGTCGCGCCGAAGCCGGTCAACGTGCTGGTGGGGTACGCCGCGCCGTTCACGCAGGCTGACCTCGCGAAACTCGGCGTGCGCCGGATCAGCGTGGGTGGCGCCTTGGCGGGGGCGGCGTGGGGAGGCTTCCTGCGCGCCGCGCAGGGCCTGGCCGAGGGGCGTTTCGACGGCTTCGCCGACAACGCCACGCACGCGGAGTTGAATGGCCTGTTCTGAGGGATGCGTGCCGTTGCTGCATCGATGTGCAATCGATGCGCATCGCGGGCGCTGCCTTCAGTGCATGGCGGCGCCGGTAATCATGCAGGGGTCCACGGGGCCAGCTTCCTGGCCACCGGCAGGTTCTTCAACCGCACATAGACGGGCAAGCCGTTCTTCGCAGGCGGCGGGGCTTCGCCGGCGATCAGCGGTGCGAGATAGCGGCGCGCGGCGGCAGTGATGCCGAAGCCGTCGCGGGTGATGAAGCCCTTGGGCATCTTCTTTTCGCGATTGGCGATCTTCGCCAGCGGCGCGGGTTCGATCTTCCAGCGATAGGGCGCGTCGCTGCCGCGGACGATCACCGGCATCACCGCGTTCATGCCGGCCAGCGCGTAGTCCACCGCGGCCTTGCCCACGGCATGGGCCTGCTCGACGTCGACCTTCGCGGCGGCGTGCCGCGCGGAGCGCTGCAGGTAGTCGGGCAGCGCCCAGTGGTACTTGTAGCCGAGCTTCTGCTTCACCAGCGCGGCCAGCGTGGGCGCCACGCCGCCAAGCTGCACGTGGCCGAAGGCGTCGCGCGTGCCGGCGTCGGCGAGGAACTGACCCGCCGCGTTGCGGATGCCCTCGGAGGCGACCACGGTGCACCAGCCCACGCGTTCCACCGTGGCCTTCACTCTCGCGAGGAAGGCGGCTTCGTCGAACACGTTCTCGGGGAACAGGATGATGTGCGGCGCCTCGTCCGGGCCGTTGCCGGCGAGGCCGGCGGCGGCGGCGATCCAGCCGGCGTGGCGGCCCATCACCTCGAGGATGAACACCTTGGTCGAGGTCTCGGCCATCGAAGCCACGTCGAGGCTGGCTTCCAGCGTGGAGATCGCCGTGTATTTCGCCACCGAGCCGAAGCCGGGGCAGCAGTCGGTGACGGCGAGGTCGTTGTCCACCGTCTTGGGCACGCCGATGCAGCGCAGGTCGTAGCCCATCGCCTTGCCGATCTGCGAGAGCTTGAGCGCGGTATCGGCCGAATCGTTGCCGCCGTTGTAGAGGAACCAGCGGATGTCGTGCGCGCGGAACACCTCGATCAGCCGTTCGTATTCGGCGCGGTTGGCTTCCAGCGATTTCAGCTTGTAGCGGCAGCTGCCGAACGCGCCGCCCGGGGTGTGGCGCAATGCCGCGATGGCGGCCTTCGACTCCCTGCCGGTGTCGATCAGGTCCTCGCGCAAGGCGCCGAGGATGCCGTTGCGTGCGGCGTAGGCTTTTACCCCCTTGGCCCGGGCAGTCTCGATCACGCCGGCCGCCGTGGCGTTGATGACGGCGGTGACGCCGCCGGACTGGGCGTAGAGCAGCTTGCCTTGGACAGGGCGACGGATCGGCATGGCGAGGTCTCCGGTGGTGGGCGCGAAGCGCTGCGCGTCGCGGTCTTGTTTGACTATAACTGGCCGCAAACGCTAACGTGGAACCCATTTCCAGACGAATCGGCGGCTGCTCGCCGCCATTGTGGAGCGATATGCGACTCGTGCTACTCGGCGCGCCCGGCTCAGGCAAGGGCACCCAGGCCGCCCGGCTGAAGACTGACCTGGCCGTGCCGCACATCTCCACCGGCGACATGCTGCGCGCGGCCGTGGCCGCGGGCACGCCCATCGGCCTCAAGGCCAAGGCCGTGATGGACGCCGGCAAGCTGGTCTCCGACGACATCCTGCTCGCCATGCTGGAAGAACGCCTGGCCCAGCCCGACGCGAAGAACGGCTTCATCCTCGACGGCTACCCGCGCAACCTCGCGCAGGCCGATGCGCTCGACCACCTGCTGACCCGTATCCAGCAGCCGCTGGACGCGGTGGTGAAGCTGGACGTGCCGAACGAGGCGATCATCGGCCGCTGCGAGATCCGCTACGCCGCCGAGCACCGCAAGGACGACGATCCCGTCGTGGTGCGCGACCGCCTCAAGGTCTATGCCGAGCAGACCGCGCCGGTGGCCGACTTCTACGCCAGGCGCGGCAAGCTGCAGGTGGTGGATGGCGTGGGCGAGCTGGACGAAGTCACCGCGCGCGTGAAGCGCGCGCTCAAGGCGGAAGAAGCGGCCACCTGATTTTCTCCCACTCCATGGCGGGGAGAGAGGTCGGGGTGTGGGCATAGCGTTTCCCACCGCATTGCGGATGCCTCAAAGCCACGCCATCCAGCCCTCTTCCTCGCTCCTCAAAGCAGAGCCATCCATGGCCCTTCCCCGCGTCGGCAAGCGGGTGAGGGGAGTCCGTCAAGGAATCCCCATGCGTCTGCACATCCTTGGCCTCTGGCTGTTCGTGGCTCCCACGCTTGGGTGGGCGCAGGGCGTGCGTGCATGTCCTGCGCCGTCTGCGGCGGACTATTACTTCCCGGCCAATACCTTCGTGGGGTTTGGGGTGGAAAGTGTTGCGCCGACGGATATGGATCGACTGCGGTCCGGTGACAGTTACCAGCGCGAGCGGTATTCGGACAGCTTCAATGCGCTGGGATTGCGCTCCTGGTCGTGTGGCGGGTTTGGCCAGGGCTATCGCTTTGTCTGGCTCAGATCGTTCGATGCCCCTGTCAGCGTCAGCATCGTACGGGGCACGACCGGCTGGGTGCTGGACGCCACGGAGTTGAACGTTGCTGGTGGCCTTCGGCAAGGCGCGGCCTTGCGCACGGCACACATCGCACTCAATGCCAGGCAGATTGAATACATGCGGAAACAGATCGAATTGTCCGATGCCTGGTCTGTGCCGACCAACAGCACCTACAACAGTAACGGCAACGTTGTGATCGCTGCGGATGGCGCGCAGTGGATAATCGAGCTGCGCGATGGCGATCGTTACCATGTCATCGATCGATTTTCTCCAAAGAATGGCCCTGCGCGCGCGTTGGGGCTGGCTTTCCTTGCGCTGACGGGCTGGCAATTCCCCGCACGCGAAACGTATTGACTTGGACGACATGAAACTGCACATCCTCGGCATCTGCGGCACCTTCATGGGCGGCGTGGCCGCACTGGCGCGCGAACTGGGGCACGAGGTCGAAGGTTCCGACGCCAACGTCTACCCGCCGATGAGCACCCAGCTCGAGGCGCTGGGCATCCGCCTGATGGACGGTTATGCGGCCGGGCATCTGCAACCCGCGCCCGACCTCGTGGTGGTGGGCAATGCGATGACGCGCGGCAATCCCGCCGTCGAATACATGCTTGACGCGCAGTTGCGCTACGTGTCCGGCCCGCAATGGCTGGGCGAGACGGTGCTGGCGGGACGCGAGGTGCTGGCCGTGGCCGGAACCCACGGCAAGACCACCACCACCAGCCTGCTCGCGTACCTGCTCGAAGGCGCGGGCATGGCGCCGGGCTTTTTGATCGGCGGAGTGCCGGGCAACTTCGGCGTCTCCGCGCGGTTGGGTGGCCCGGGCCGAATCCCGAATCCAGGCTCTCAACAGACGAATGTCTGGTCATCCCGAATCCCGTTCGTGATCGAGGCGGACGAATACGACACCGCGTTCTTCGACAAGCGCTCGAAGTTCGTGCACTACCGTCCCCGCATCGCCATCCTCAACAACCTCGAATACGACCACGCGGACATCTTTCCCGACGTGGCGGCGATCCAGCGCCAGTTCCACCACCTGGTGCGCACGGTGCCGGGCAATGGCCGCTTGATCGTCAATGCGCACGACGAACGCCTGGCCGAAGTGCTGGCGATGGGCTGCTGGACGCCGGTGGAGACGTTCGGCATCGGCCATGGCGACTGGCGGGCCGAGCTGGTCGAGGCCGACGGCAGCGCGTTCCGCGTGATGCGTGGGGACGAGTTGCTGGGCGAGGTGCATTGGTCGCTGCTGGGCAACCACAGCGTGATGAACGCGCTGGCCGCGTTGGCCGCAGCCAGTGCGGCAGGCGCCGATCCGCGCGCGTTGCTGCCCGCCTTCGCCGGCTTCGACAGCGTGAAGCGGCGTATGGAGCTGGTGGGCGAGGTGGATGGCGTGCGCGTCTACGACGATTTCGCGCATCACCCCACGGCCATCGCCACCACGCTGGCGGGCCTGCGCGCGAAGGTGGGCGAGGCGCGCATCCTGGTGGCGCTGGAGCCGCGCTCCAACTCGATGCGCCTCGGCGCCCACGCCGAAGCGCTGGCGCCTTCGCTGGCCGATGCCGACGGCGTGCTGTTCCTGCATCGGCCCGAGCTGGCCTGGGATGCGCAGCGCGTCACCGGTGCGCTGCAAGGTCGCGGCAGCACCGCGCCCAGCGTCGACGCACTGCTGGCGGACCTGCGCGCGAAGACCCGGCCCGGCGACCACGTGGTGTTCATGTCCAACGGGGGGTTCGAGGGCGCGCCGCGGCGTTTCGTCGAATCGCTCGCGCGCTGAGCGGGCGTTCCCTGCGTTGCCCCCGGGCTCGTCAGGCCCGGCGTGGGTTTGCCGCCGGATTGCCTGCCTCGGCGTGGGCCCTGCGCAGCTTGCGGAGCAGCCGGCTGTACAGCTTGATCGCAGCGAAGACCGGCCATTTCCGGCCCGGATGCATGGCCCGCCGCTCCCTCCAGACGGCGGCAAACAGCGGCAGGTTGCCCGCTCCCCGGTAGGCGCCTTCGATCGCTTGCAGCATGCGGCCGGCGCGCCTGGAATCGCCGAGGTTGCTGGCCATCCATGCACGCAGCAGGAGCCCGCGCTCGTCGAACCAGACCAGGTTGCGATTGGCCACCCGGGTGGGCGATGCCTTGCCTATGGCGGAAAAGGCCTGCGCGTGCCGGCGGAACTGCACCAGCGGTTCGTCGACGAGGACGACGCCCGCGCTGGCGGCGGCGTACAAGGCCAGCTGCCAGTCGTAATAGAGGGCCGGTTCCAGCGGGCATGCGCGTTCGAACAGTTCGCGCCGCAGCAACATCGCATGGCCGGAGGCCGAATTGGCGAAAACGAACTGCATGGGATTCGTGCCGTGCAGCATCTCGACGTCGTCGGAAACGCGCCGGCCCGTGGGCGTGCCGGCCTCGTCGATGTAGCACGAGTCGCAGTAGGCCATGGCGCGATCGCCGATGGCGGCCAGCAGCCGGGACAGCTTTGCCGGGTGCCAGATGTCGTCCTGGTCGCTGGGCGCGAGGTATTCCCCGCGGCAGAGCGACATGGCGCGTTCGAAGCTGCGCGTCAGCCCGAGGTTGCCGGGATTGGCGTGGACGCGGACGCGCGGATCCCGCGCCGCGTAGGCGTTGAGGATGGCGAGGCTTTCGTCGCTGGAACCGTCGTCCACCGCGACCACTTCGAGCCGCACGTCCTGCTGCGTCAGGATGGAATCCATTTGCAACGGCAGGAACCTCGCGCCGTTGTAGACGCTGATCGCCACGGAGATCAGTGGTTGCGGGTGTGGGGAGCTGTGCATGGCCTGGAGACGGGCGCCGAGGGGGTACGGGCAAGTTTACGGAATCGGAGGCGATCGACTCGAACCATGGAGGCGCACGCCCGGAATTCGGAGTCGGCGGCGCGCGTTGGAAGCGGCCCTGGCGACCCGCTCCGGGACGATCATTCGCCCGATCAGGCCAGTGGCGCGTCGAAGCTGGGCGGCCGGCGCAGGTATTCCCGCCGTGCGGATGTCCAGACGCCCAGCCCGAAACCCAGCGTGACCAGCAGCAGGATGGCGCCGCCGAAGGCGAGGCCCAGCGTGCCGAGCAGCCAATAGCCGCCCCAGTACACCGCCATGCCGCCGAGCGTCACGAGCAGGTCGACCATGCCGCGCCCGAAGCCGCCCTCCGGGCCGATCAGGTGCACCGCGAGCGCGGTGAGGCTGGCGCCCATGCTCACGATGGCCGCGTCGACCAGCATGCGCACCGGTTCCGCGGCATGGGTGAGCACGATGCCCAGCCCGGTATAGGCCACCGTGCCGAGCACGGTGATCGGCACCAGCACCACCAGCGCGTCGATCAGCGTCTGCTGGTAATCGGCGCGGGTGGATGGCGCCAGCGTGAGGTAGAGGTCGGCGAGGTTCGGCCGCATCTGCCGCATGCCGCGGCCCAGCTGGGGGAAGCGTGCGAGGCCCAGCAGGATCGCGTAGGCGCCCACCGCCACTGCGTTGAAATGCTGGCGATGCATCACCGCCAGCACGTAGAACGCCACGATGGCCGCCACCAGCACGAGGCGCAGCGCGATCGCCTGCGGGTTGTCGTGTGGCAACAGCAGGCGGCGCACCAGCACCATGCGCAGCCGCCACGTGGGCTTCGCGCGGTAGCACGCCAGTGCGCGCTCCATCGCGCGCTGCGAGGTGTTGTCGAAGAGCGCGGCGATGTACCTGGCGAGCTTGCCGCGGCGCACGGGCGTGCCGTCGAGGGCGCGGGCCCGCGAACGACCAAGCTGGACGTTCTCCAGCGGCGAGGCGCCGGGTTCCTGGTCCTCGATGCGCAGCATCGCGCGCAGGCTGAGCCGCACGATCAGCGCCGCCAGCAACAGCGCCAGCGGCACGACCCAGGGCGAGGCGAGCAGCGCGTTGGCGAGCTGGCTGGCCAGTCCCGGCTGCCAGCCGGCCAGCACGAACAGGCCCCACACCAGCAGGTTGATGTAGCGCGCGGAGCTGGCGGCCAGCCCGACGGATGCCAGCAGCAGGATGCCTGCGCCGCCCGCCACGGCATGCGGCACGCCCATCAGCAGTGCGGCCAGCGCGGGCAGCCCTGCCCATTGCGCGGCCTGCAGCGCACCCGCGGTGGCGAGCCGTTTGCGGAAATCGGGCAGCAGGAAGCTCTCCGGCCGGCACAGCCCGCGCAGGCACATGCCCAGCATGGTGAACCAGAACCACGCGCCGAAACCGAGCAGCATGGCGGCCACGCCGGCGATCCCCGCGCCCACGGCGGGGACGCAGCCGAGCAGGATCGCCGCGACCAGCCACATCAGCTGCAGCAGCAGCGCGCCGACCAGCAACTGCCGGCAGGGCTGCAGCCACAACTGCCACACCGCCCTCACGCCAGTTCCACGAACAGGTCTTCCAGCGTGGGTGTCTCGATGCGCAGCGTGGCGCCTTCGCGCGCGGCCAGCGCCTGCAGGCTCTGCGGGTCCGCGTCCTCCACCAGCAATTGCGCCTCGTCGTCCTTGAGCGTGGCCTTCAGCAGTCCGGCGACCACCGGTGCGTGGGGCCAGCCGCCATCGCGCACGAGCACGGCGCGGTGCAGGCGCTCCCGCAGCTCGGCCAGCGGGCGGGTGAACTGGATCGCGCCGTCGCGCAGCAGGGTGATGTCGGCGTCGGCGCGCTCGAGGTCGGCGGTGATGTGGGTGGAGAAGATCACCGTCTTGCCCGGCGCCTTCATCAGCGCCAGCAGTTCGGCCATGAAGGCGCGGCGCGCCTGCGGGTCGAGGCTGGCCACCGGCTCGTCCAGCACCAGCAGGTCGGGCCCGGGCGCGATGGCGCGCACGATGGCCAGCTTCTGCCGCTGGCCCTGCGACAGCTCGCCGATCTTCTGCTTCGGGTCGAGCTCCCAGTCGCCGAGCAGGCGGGCGGCCAGCGCGTGGTTCCAGCGCGCGTAGAACGCGGCGGTGAAGTCGAGGTAGGCGCGCACCTTCATCCACGGGAACAGGTCGAAGGTCTGCGGTACGAAGCCGATGCGGTGCATGCGCTCGCCGCCGGGCTCGATCATCGCCTCGCCGAACAGCTCCACCGTGCCGGCGTCGATGGGCGAGAGGCCGAGCAGGCAGCGCAGCAGGGTGGTCTTGCCCGCGCCGTTGCGGCCGAGCAGGCCGATCACGCGGCCGGACGGTACTTCCCAGTCGATGCCGCGCAGCACTTCCCGCTGTTTGAAGGATTTGCGCAGCCCAGCCACGCGCAGCACGGGCCCGGTCCGCCCGTCGGCGAAAGGCGGCAGGGTGATGAGGGTGGACATCCTTGCGCAAGCTCCCCGTTGGCGTAGCGGCTAATGTGCCGTCGCATGGCGGGGCCGTCCAGTGGACGCGGTGCCGGACGCGATATCCTGCCGGGATTCCAGCCATCCTGATTCCGCCATGAGCAACCTCTCCGGCAAGACCCTGTTCATCACCGGCGCCTCGCGCGGCATCGGCCTGGCGATCGCGCTGCGCGCCGCGCGTGATGGGGCCAACGTCGTGATCGCCGCCAAGAGCGGCGTGCCGAACCCCAGGTTGCCCGGCACCATCCACACCGCCGCCGCCGCGGTCGAGCAAGCCGGTGGCCGCGCGTTGGCGATCCAGTGCGATATCCGCGAGGAGGCCGAGGTGCGCGCTGCGGCGGCGCAGGCGGCCGAGCGTTTCGGCGGCATCGACATCGTGGTGAACAACGCCAGCGCGATCTGGCTGGCCGGCGTGGAAGGCACGCCGATGAAGCGCTTCGACCTGATGCACCAGGTCAACACGCGCGGCACCTTCCTCGTCACGCAGGTCTGCCTGCCGTACCTGGAGAAGGCCGCGAACCCGCACGTGCTGATGCTGGCGCCGCCGCCCACGCTGGAGCCGAAATGGTTCGCGCCGCACACCGCCTACACCATCGCCAAGATGGGCATGAGCCTGTGCGTGCTGGGCATGAGCGCGGAACTGGCGCCGATGGGCATCGCGGTGAACGCGCTGTGGCCGCGCACGGTGATCGCTACCGCGGCCATCGCGATGATAGACGGCGTGAAGCCCGAACACTGCCGTACGCCGGAAATCGTCGCCGATGCCGCGCACAACATCCTGGTCCGCCCTGCGCGTGATTACACCGGCCAGTTCGCCATCGACGAAGCCGTGTTGCGCGAGGGCGGGATGACCGATTTCGACCGTTACGCGGTGCAGCCGGGCCAGCCGCTTTTGCCTGATCTCTTCCTCGGCTGAGCTCCCGCATCACGCATGGCTGGCCGATCATCCCGTACCGAGTTGCCGCTGTTCCCGCTGTCCACCGTGCTGTATCCCGGCGGGCGGCTGGAGCTGCGCGTCTTCGAGCCGCGTTATCTGGACCTGGTGCGCGAATGCTCGCGCGACGACCACGGCTTCGGCGTCTGCCTGATCCTCGCGGGGCGGGAAACCGGCGAGCCTGCCCTGCCTGCGGCGGTGGGTACGCTGGCGCGCATCGTGGATTTCCATTACGGCGCCGACGGCCTGCTCGGCATCGTGGCGGAGGGCGGGCAGCGCTTCCGGGTGCGGCGCACGCGGGCGCGCTCGGATGGCCAATTGCACGGCGAGGTGGAATGGTGGCCGGAAGAGGCGCCTGCATCGGTGCCGGTGGAACTGGCTCTGCTGCAGACGATTGCCGAGCGACTGGTCGATGCGATGGCGCCGCAGTGGAAGCAGGCGCCGCGCGCGTGCTACGACGACGCACGCTGGCTGGGCTTCCGCCTGGCCGAGCTGCTGCCACTGGGCGGCGGCGAACGCCAGCGGCTGCTGGAACTGACTGACCCGCTGCAGCGCCTGGCTGAACTGCGCGACATCCTGCCGCGATTCCAGAAGGCATGACCCGGAGCGCACGGGCGGCGCCCGATGCATGGGCACCGGGCTGGCGTGGATAATGGAAGCTCCGCCCTGGAGTGCCCCACATGCCGCAACACGACTCGCCCCAATCCCTGATCGACCTCGGCAAGCGCTACTGGCTGCCGGTGTACAAGCCGCGCGACGTGGTGCTCGACCACGGCAAGGGCGCGCGCGTGTGGGATGCCGAAGGGCGCGACTTCATCGACCTTGGCGCCGGCATCGCGGTGAACGCGCTGGGCCATGGCGAACCCGACCTGCTCGTCGCGCTCACCACGCAGGCCGGCAAGCTGTGGCACGCCAGCAACGTGTTCTGGACCGAGCCGCCGTTGCGCCTGGCCGAGGAACTGGTACAGGCCAGCGGCTTCGCCGAGCGCGTGTTCCTGTGCAACTCCGGCGCCGAGGCGAACGAGGCGGCGATCAAGCTGGTGCGCAAATGGGCGGCCGCGCAGGGGCGCGCGCCGGAGCGGCGTGTCATCGTCACCTTCAAGGGTTCGTTCCACGGCCGTACCCTGGCCACGGTCACCGCCACCGCGCAGCCCAAGTACCAGGAAGGCTACGAGCCGTTGCCGGGCGGTTTCCGCTACCTCGACTTCAATGACGCCGCCGCGCTGGAGGCCGCCTTTGCCGCCGGCGACGTGGCTGCGGTGATGCTGGAGCCGGTGCAGGGCGAAGGCGGCGTGGTGCCGGCCGCGCCGGGTTTCCTCCAGCGCGTGCGCGAGCTGTGCGATGCGCACGGTGCGTTGCTGGTGCTGGACGAGATCCAGTGCGGCATGGGCCGCACCGGCGCGCTGTTCGCACACACGCACGATCATGTGCAGCCGGACATCGTGACCCTGGCCAAGGCGCTGGGCTGCGGCTTCCCGATCGGTGCGATGCTGGCCGGCGCGAAGGTGGCCGAGGTGATGCAGTACGGCGCGCACGGCACCACCTTCGGCGGCAATCCGATGGCTGCCGCGGTGGCGCGCGTGGCATTGCGCAAGCTGGGCTCGACCGAGGTGCTGGCGAACGTGGCGCGCCAGGCGGATGCGCTGCGCGCCGGCCTGGCGCGGATCAACGGCGAACTGCAGCTGTTCGACGAAGTGCGCGGCCGTGGCCTGATGATCGGCGCGGTGTTGAATGCGGCGAACAAGGGCAAGGCCGGCGAGATCCTCGACCACGCTGCCGCGCATGGCCTGCTGCTGCTGCAGGCCGGTCCGGACGTGCTGCGCTTCGTGCCGCCGCTGACGATCAGCGACGAGGAGCTGGCCGAAGGCTTGCAGCGGTTGCGGCGGGCCTTGATCGCATACGCCGGGATATGAGTTCCGCCGACTGCCCGTTCTGCGCGATCGTTCGTGGCGAGCTGCCGGCAAGCGTGATCCTGGACGAGGGCGGGATATTGGCTTTCATGGACCTGCGCCAAGCCGTTCCGGGGCACGTCCTGGTGATTCCGCGCCGGCACGTCGTGGACATCTATGGGCTCGAAACCGAAGAGGCGGCGACGGTGATGCGGGCCGCGTTGCGCATCGCGCATGCGCTGCGTGCGGAATACGATCCGCCGGGCTTGAATCTGTGGCAGTCCAATGGCGAAGCCGGCGGTCAGGAAGTGATGCACTTCCATCTGCACTTGCATCCGCGCCAGGCCGGCGATGGCTTGCTCGGGCTCTATCCGCACGGCCCACCGCAGCCCGGTGAGGCGGTGCAGCGAGAAGCGATGGCCCTGGCTTTGCGTAAGCATCTGGCCTGACCGGGTTGCCGGTGGCTGGCCGCATGACATGGTGATCGCGCTGCATTGCCTGGGCTCGACCGAGCTGTTTCGATCTTTTGCAACGATGAGATGAGTCCCCATGAAATACCTGCACACCATGGTTCGCGTACGTGACATCGATGCCTCGCTGCGCTTCTACTGTGAAGGTCTGGGACTGCGCGAAGTGCGCCGCATGGAAAACGCCCAGGGCAAGTTCACCCTGGTCTTCCTTGCCGCGCGGGACAGCCCCGAGGCGGAAATCGAGCTGACCTGGAACTGGGGCTCCACCGAGGATTACGGCAGCGCGCGCAACTTCGGCCACCTCGCGTTCCGCGTGGAGGACATCTACGCCACCTGCCAGCGCCTGCTGGACATGGGTTACACCATCCATCGGCCACCGCGCGACGGCCACATGGCCTTCGTGCGCTCGCCGGACCTGATCTCCGTCGAACTGCTGCAGGACGGTCACCTGCCGCCGCAGGAACCGTGGGCATCGATGCCGAACACCGGCAGTTGGTGAGGAATTTTTCGCGTCGCCCTTGAACGGGCGACGCGTGTCTCACCTTTTCGCTTCGGTCAGTGCTTCGCGTGCGGCCTGCAGGGTGTCAGCGATGTCCTGGTCCGAATGCGCGCTGGACAGGAAGCCGGCTTCGAACGCGCTGGGCGCGAGGTAGACGCCGCGCTTCAGCATGCCGTGGAAGAAGCGGTTGAACAGCGCGGTGTCCGCCGTGGTGGCCTGCGCGTAGCTGGTGACCTTCTCGGCGCAGAAGAACAGGCCGAACATGCCGCCCACGCGGTTGCTGCTGAACGGCACGCCCGCGCCATCGGCCACCGACTGGAAGCCGTCGCAGAGCAGGCGTGTGCGCGCGGCCAGCGTGTCGTAGAAACCCGGAGCCTGGATCAGTTTCAGCATCGCCAGGCCAGCAGCCATCGCGACCGGGTTGCCGCTGAGCGTGCCGGCCTGGTAGATCGGGCCGCTGGGCGCGATCTGCTCCATCAGTTCGCGTCGTCCGCCGTAGGCGCCCACCGGCATGCCGCCGCCGATGATCTTGCCGAAGGTGGTGAGGTCGGGCGTCACGCCGTACAGGGCTTGCGCGCCGCCCAGCGCCACGCGGAAGCCGGTCATCACCTCGTCGAAGATCAGCAGCGCGCCGTGCTGCGTGCACAGCTCGCGCAGGCCCTGCAGGTAGCCGTCCACCGGCGGGATGCAGTTCATGTTGCCGGCGACGGGCTCGATGATCAGGCCGGCAATGTCGTTGCCGTGTTCGGCGAACAGCGCCTTGGCGGCAGCCAGATCGTTGTAGGGCAGGGTGAGCGTGAGATCGGCATTCGCCTTGGGCACGCCGGGCGAGGTGGGCACACCGAAGGTGAGCGCGCCGGAGCCGGCCTTCACCAGGAAACTGTCGCCGTGGCCGTGGTAGCAGCCCTCGAACTTCACGATCTTCGCGCGGCCGGTGGTGCCGCGCGCGAGGCGGATCGCCGACATGGTGGCTTCGGTGCCCGAGTTCACCATGCGCACCATTTCCACCGAAGGCACCAGCCGCACGATGGTCTCGGCCATCGTCACCTCGGCCGGGCAGGGCGTACCGAAGGACAGGCCGTCCTTCGCCGCGCGTTCTACCGCCTCGCGCACCGCGGGATGGTTGTGGCCTACGATCATCGGGCCCCACGAGCCCACGTAGTCGATGTAGCGCGTGCCTTCCACGTCCCACAGGTACGCGCCGTCGGCGCGCGCGGTGAAAAACGGCTCGCCGCCCACCGACTTGAACGCGCGCACCGGCGAGTTCACGCCGCCGGGCATCAGCTTGCGGGCACGCTGGAACAATTCGTGGTTGGTGCTCATCGGGTCGGTTCTCGATCAATCGAATGGATAGAGGCGGGCGAAGCGTTGCGCGGTGGCGCGCACGTCGGCTGCGGCGAACACCGACGAGATCACGGCGAGGAAATCGGCACCGGCTTCGACCAGCGAGGGCGCATTGTCCGGCGTGATGCCGCCGATCGCCACCCGCGGCACGCCCAGCGCGGCGCTCTGTCGCAGCAGGTCAGGCGAAGCGCGCACCGCATGCGGCTTGGTGGGTGAAGGGAAGAAGGCGCCGAAGGCCACGTAGTCCGCGCCAGCCGTCGCGGCGGCACGGGCGAGTTCCAGCGAGTCGTAGCACGACACGCCGATGATCGCGCCGTTGCCGAGCGCGGCACGCGCGGCCGCGACATCGCCATCGTCGCGCCCCAGGTGCACGCCACCGGCGCCGATGGCGGCGGCGAGCGCAACGTCATCGTTGATGATCAGCGGCACGGCATGCGCATCGCACAATTGCTTGAGCGCGGCGGCTTCGGCGTGGCGCCGTGCCGCATCGGAGGTCTTGTCGCGGTATTGCAGCAGGCGCACGCCACCGGCCAGTGCTTGCGCGACGACATCCGGCAGGTCGGCGCGCGGGCCATCGGTGATCGCGTACAGGCCGCGGGCGGGGAATCGGGGTTGGGGCATGGTGCGAAGCTTCCGCAACGGCAGGCGAGTTGCGAGAATGCACCATTCACCCTCGAACAAAGAAGCCCGACGATGAGCGACAGTGCAAGCCAGATCCCCGGTCAGCGCAAGTGGATGTGCGTGGTCTGCGGTTACATCTACGATGAGGCGCTGGGCGTGCCGGAAGAAGGCATCGAACCCGGTACGCGCTGGGAAGACGTGCCCGAGACTTGGACTTGCCCGGACTGCGGTGCCACCAAGAGCGACTTCGAGATGATCGAGGTCGATTAATCGCCGATTCCCGTCAGCAGGCGGCCCGATTTCGCCATCTCGCCGCCTGCGAACGGGCCCGCCGATCCGCTGAGATGCTTCCACGCGCAAGCCACGCGCGATTCGCCGGAAGCACCACCATGCAGCAGTTCATCCCGTTTGAAGACGAGTGGGACATGCTCGATGCGATTTGCATGGAAGCATTGATCCCCTACCGCGTCGGCCTCGTCGTCGCTCAGTCCACCGACCCCATTTCGCCCCCGATCGCCAGCGTGTCGCCGTCGCGCACGCCGATCCGCCTGGCCGTGCCCGCCGGCAGCTCCAGCACGTAACGCGCGGGCCCTGCGCTGGGGTAGATGGAGCAAGGATCAGCCTTGCATGGCGGTACACCCGGCTGCACCGACACCAGCTTGCGATCGGCATCGAAGTACAGGATGTCGAGCGGGATCAGCGTGTTCTTCATCCAGAACCCGCGCGGCGCCGTATCGGGAAACACGAACAGCATGCCGCGATCAGCGGCCAGCGACGTGCGCATCATCAGGCCGTGTTCGCGGGCGGCTGCATGGGTGGCCAGTTCCGCCGTGAAGCGTTGGTCGTGCAAGATTACGGTGATGGGTGCGGCATCGTGCGTTGGTGCGCAGGCGCTGCAACACAGGGCAAGCAACGAGATGGAGATCAGTGGTTTTGGCATGGTGCGGCGCTTGCTGAGGTGCGATGGGCGGCGAGTGTATGTCCGTGCAGTGTCACTTTCGTGTTGGAAATTTTGCGCCGCCCCCTTCCCAGCGATGCATGGCGGCGCTATGATTCTCGCCCCTTCGACGAGTCGCCTTGCTTCGAAGGGTTCNAAGCGTCCCACCCAAAAGAAAGTCAGTAATGAGTTTTGATTGGTTGGGGTCACGCTTCAGAAAGATAGATGGCTTCGGCCATCGAAAACTTAAGTGAAGAGTTTGATCCTGGCTCAGATTGAACGCTGGCGGCATGCCTAACACATGCAAGTCGAACGGCAGCACAGCAGTAGCAATACTGTGGGTGGCGAGTGGCGGACGGGTGAGTAATGCATCGGGATCTACCCAAACGTGGGGGATAACGTAGGGAAACTTACGCTAATACCGCATACGTCCCAAGGGAGAAAGCGGGGGCTCGCAAGACCTCGCGCGGTTGGACGAACCGATGTGCGATTAGCTAGTTGGTAGGGTAATGGCCTACCAAGGCGACGATCGCTAGCTGGTCTGAGAGGATGATCAGCCACACTGGGACTGAGACACGGCCCAGACTCCTACGGGAGGCAGCAGTGGGGAATATTGGACAATGGGCGCAAGCCTGATCCAGCAATGCCGCGTGTGTGAAGAAGGCCTTCGGGTTGTAAAGCACTTTTATCAGGAGCGAAATGCCATGGGCCAATACCCCGTGGAGCTGACGGTACCTGAGGAATAAGCACCGGCTAACTTCGTGCCAGCAGCCGCGGTAATACGAAGGGTGCAAGCGTTAATCGGAATTACTGGGCGTAAAGGGTGCGTAGGCGGTTCGTTAAGTCTGTCGTGAAATCCCCGGGCTCAACCTGGGAATGGCGATGGATACTGGCGAGCTAGAGTGTGTCAGAGGATGGTGGAATTCCCGGTGTAGCGGTGAAATGCGTAGAGATCGGGAGGAACATCAGTGGCGAAGGCGGCCATCTGGGACAACACTGACGCTGAAGCACGAAAGCGTGGGGAGCAAACAGGATTAGATACCCTGGTAGTCCACGCCCTAAACGATGCGAACTGGATGTTGGTCTCAACTCGGAGATCAGTGTCGAAGCAAACGCGTTAAGTTCGCCGCCTGGGGAGTACGGTCGCAAGACTGAAACTCAAAGGAATTGACGGGGGCCCGCACAAGCGGTGGAGTATGTGGTTTAATTCGATGCAACGCG
Source organism: Rhodanobacter sp. DHB23 (assembly GCF_014842975.1). Classification (GTDB taxonomy): domain Bacteria; phylum Pseudomonadota; class Gammaproteobacteria; order Xanthomonadales; family Rhodanobacteraceae; genus Rhodanobacter_A. The sequence continues at coordinate 119,838 of NZ_JACYXK010000022.1, forward strand.
AAGAACCTTACCTGGCCTTGACATGTCCGGAATCCTGCAGAGATGCGGGAGTGCCTTCGGGAATCGGAACACAGGTGCTGCATGGCTGTCGTCAGCTCGTGTCGTGAGATGTTGGGTTAAGTCCCGCAACGAGCGCAACCCTTGTCCTTAGTTGCCAGCACGTAAAGGTGGGAACTCTAAGGAGACTGCCGGTGACAAACCGGAGGAAGGTGGGGATGACGTCAAGTCCTCATGGCCCTTACGGCCAGGGCTACACACGTACTACAATGGTCGGTACAGAGGGTTGCAATACCGCGAGGTGGAGCCAATCCCAGAAAGCCGATCCCAGTCCGGATTGGAGTCTGCAACTCGACTCCATGAAGTCGGAATCGCTAGTAATCGCAGATCAGCTATGCTGCGGTGAATACGTTCCCGGGCCTTGTACACACCGCCCGTCACACCATGGGAGTGAGTTGCTCCAGAAGCCGTTAGTCTAACCGCAAGGGGGACGACGACCACGGAGTGGTTCATGACTGGGGTGAAGTCGTAACAAGGTAGCCGTATCGGAAGGTGCGGCTGGATCACCTCCTTTCGAGAACGACAGCGCGATCCGTCGCGCAAGACGTCCACACAAGACACCTGTATTCACGTAGCGTCCCGGCAAGAAAGCTTTGCGGGTCTGTAGCTCAGGTGGTTAGAGCGCACCCCTGATAAGGGTGAGGCCGGTGGTTCGAGTCCTCCCAGACCCACCAACCTGTGCACCTCTACCAAGCATGGGGCCATAGCTCAGCTGGGAGAGCACCTGCTTTGCAAGCAGGGGGTCGTCGGTTCGATCCCGACTGGCTCCACCACGGTGGACGACGTGAAGACAAGCACACGAAAAGATTTTGAAGCGAGGCGGCGTTGAGGCCGTTCTTGTGTTCTTTGAAAACTGGCAAACGAGTGACAAGCGTCTTGGTTCGAACCGAACCGAGACACGTGTTGAGGCACGAACAGGTGGTTTGAGAGTATGGCCCTGAGGCGACTTGGGGTTATATGGTCAAGCGACCAAGCGTATACGGTGGATGCCTTGGCAGTCAGAGGCGATGAAGGACGTGGCAGCCTGCGAAAAGTGTCGGGGAGCTGGCAACAAGCTTTGATCCGGCAATGTCCGAATGGGGAAACCCACCGCGCAAGCGGTATCCGTAACTGAATTCATAGGTTGCGGAAGCGAACCCGGGGAACTGAAATATCTAAGTACCCGGAGGAAAAGAAATCAACCGAGATTCCGTCAGTAGCGACGAGCGAACGCGGACTAGCCCAAAAGTTTCTAGTGTTTTAGCCGAACGGTTTGGAAA